>NZ_JBLEQP010000004.1:0-5368 GCF_047345725.1 Bdellovibrio sp. HCB2-146 | reverse complement strand
AGGGTTTCCTTCAGTGTGCAGAAACAAAAAAACCCAGATAACTTCCGTTACCTGGGTTAGAAAAAAAGAGCTGGCATCGTGCTACTCTCCCACATGGTTGCCCATGCAATACCATCGCCGCAAGAGGACTTAACTTCTGAGTTCGGAATGGGATCAGGTGTGGCCCCTCTGCTATAAACACCAGCAAAAATGTTTATTTCAAAGTACACAAGACTTATACAGTCTTGATGCTTGTTCTGCAACTTACTTCCAATACAAATGGAGAAGTTACTTATTAACAATCGAATAGATTTAGATTTAATTGATTTTTAGCGATTACTGGTTAGTTCGCATTTATCACTCTCTTACTTATTCAGAGAGCTAGTCTCTCGTTCCCGTTAGGGAAGTCTCTGAGACGAAATCTTCGTCAACTATGTTGAGAAGAAAATTTTTAAAAAAGCCTCACGACCTATTAGTACAGATCAGCTGAATGTATTACTACACTTACACCTTCTGCCTATCAACCTCGTAGTCTCCGAGGAGTCTTTAGGGGGCCGAAGCCCCAGTGAGATCTAATCTCGCAGTCTGCTTCCCGCTTAGATGCTTTCAGCGGTTATCAGTTCCGAACATAGCTACCCTGCATTGCCGCTGGCGCGACAACAGGAACACCAGAGGTTCGTCCATCCCGGTCCTCTCGTACTAAGGACAGGTCTGCTCAAATCTCATACGCCCACAGAAGATAAGGACCAAACTGTCTCACGACGTTCTGAACCCAGCTCGCGTACCACTTTAATTAGCGAACAGCTAAACCCTTGGGACCTGCTCCAGCCCCAGGATGTGATGAGCCGACATCGAGGTGCCAAACTCCATCGTCGATATGGACTCTTGGATGGAATAAGCCTGTTATCCCCGGAGTACCTTTTATCCGTTGAGCGATGGCCCTTCCACGCGGGACCACCGGATCACTTTGGCCTGCTTTCGCACCTGCTCGACTTGTAGGTCTCGCAGTCAAGCCCCCTTATGCCAATGCACTCGACGCCTGGTTTCCAATCAGGCTGAGGGGACCATCGCGCGCCTCCGTTACTTTTTGGGAGGCGACCGCCCCAGTCAAACTGCCCACCAGACAGTGTCCCTCTCCTCGATAAGAGGAGCAGGTTAGATTTCAAAGTTGCCAAGGGTGGTATTTCAAGGTTGACTCCACCAAGTCTAGCGACCTGGCTTCAAAGTCTCCCACCTATCCTACACATGCCAACTCTAAAATCACTGCCAAGCTACAGTAAAGGTTCACGGGGTCTTTCCGTCTTTCTGCGGGTACTCGGCATTTTCACCGAGAATTCAATTTCGCGAGGCATTTGGTCGAGACACCGGAGAAGTCGTTACGCCATTCGTGCAGGTCGGAACTTACCCGACAAGGAATTTCGCTACCTTAGGACCGTTATAGTTACGGCCGCCGTTTACTGGGGCTTCAATTCTCAGCTTCGCTTACGCTAACTAATCCTTTTAACCTTCCAGCACCGGGCAGGCGTCAGCATGTATACTTCGTCTTGAGACTTTGCACATGCCTGTGTTTTTGATAAACAGTCGCTACTCCCATTTCTCTGCGACCCGAAAAAGCTTGGGGAGTAAATCCTTACACTCTCGCGGGCACACCTTTTCCCGAAGTTACGGTGTTAAGTTGCCGAGTTCCTTGACCAAAGTTCACCCCATCGCCTTAGGATATTCACCCCACTCACCTGAGTCGGTTTACGGTACGAGCTAACAAATCTAAATTTACGAAACTTTTCTTGGATGCATGGCTTTTCACACTTCCGGGACAAGTCCCTCGCATTCACACCTCAGAGTTATGACCAGCGGATTTGCCTACTGATCCTCCTACATGCTTACACCCAAATCCAATAATGGGCTGTGATATCCTACACCGTCATTCCTTAAACACAATTTGCTAGGTAACGGAATATTAACCGTTTTGCCATCGATTACGCCAATTGGCCTCATCTTAGGTCTCGACTAACCCTGGGAGGATTATCCTTGCCCAGGAATCCTTGAGTTTTCGGCGCCCGGGTTTTTCACCCGAGTTCAACGCTACTTATGTCAGCATGATCACTTCTAGTTCGTCCAGCTGTCCTACCGGTCAACCTTCATCCTATACTAGAACGCTCCCCTACCACTAAAATATAAAATACTTTAATCCAAAGCTTCGGTAACACGCTTAGCCCCGTTGTATCTTCCGCGCAGAGTCACTAGACTAGTGAGCTATTACGCTTTCTTTAAAGGATTGCTGCTTCTAAGCCAACCTCCTAGTTGTCAAAGTAACTCCACAACGTTCTCCACTGAGCGTGCATTTAGGGACCTTAGCTGTTGGTCTGGGCTCTTTCCCTCTCGACTCATGACCTTATCACCCTGAGTCTGCCTGCCGAGGAACATATCTGTGGCATTCGGAGTTTATTTGGGTTTGGTAATCCGGTAAAGACCCCTAGCCCATTCAGTGCTCTACCTCCACGATACTTTTTACTCGACGCTATACCTAAATATATTTCGGGGAGAACCAGCTATCACCCAGTTTGATTGGCCTTTCACCCCTAATCACAGATCATCAAAAGAGTTTTCAACCTCAACTTGTTCGGCCCTCCACGAGGTGTTACCCTCGCTTCAGCCTGTCCATGATTAGATCACCGGGTTTCGGGTCTATGCCTGCAAACTAAACGCCCTATTCAGACTCGCTTTCGCTACGACTCCACCTACAACGGCTTAATCTCGCTTGCAAACATAACTCGCTGACTCATTATGCAAAAGGTACGCTATCGCGCATATAAAGCGCTCTAACTGCTTGTAGACTTACGGTTTCAGGTTCTATTTCACTCCCCTCTCGGGGTTCTTTTCACCTTTCCCTCACGGTACTTGTTCTCTATCGGTCACTAAGGAATATTTAGCCTTAGAAGGTGGTCCTCCTAGATTCCCACAAGATTTCACGTGTCTTGTGGTACTCGGGATGCCACTAGCGCTTCTGAAGTTTTCGAACACGGGGCTATCACCCTGTCTTGCCAGACTTTCCAGACTGTTATTCTAACTTCTCGAGTCGCACATTGTGGTCCCACGACCCCTCATTCAAATTAATGAACAAGGTTTAGGCTCTTACCCGTTCGCTCGCCACTACTGGGGTAATCTCGGATTTGATTTCTCTTCCTGAGGGTACTGAGATGTTTCACTTCCCCTCGTTCGCTCCTGACAGCTATGTATTCACTGAAAGGTACCAATAATTGGTGGGTTTCCCCATTCGGACATCTCCGGATCAAAGTGTGTGTGCCACTCCCCGAAGCTTATCGCAGCTTACCACGTCCTTCATCGCTTCTTAGTGCCAAGGCATCCACCGTAAGCCCTTTGTAGCTTAAAAAAATGGAACTAACCTCGCTAAAAATCAACTAAATCAATCTATTCAATTGTCAAAGAACAAAAAATTGTTCAGGTAAATACTCTCGCGCTCTAACAGTCCAACTTCAGAGTTGGTGGGCCAGGGAAGACTCGAACTTCCGACCCCACGCTTATCAAGCGTGTGCTCTAACCAACTGAGCTACTGGCCCAAGTTAGATGCATCAAGAGATTCACTCTCTCAAAACTAAACAGCTAGAAAAGATTTTTGGGACTCACGCTATCTCGGGTAGAGAAGCGTTGACCTAAGATTGGGTCGTTTTGACTTATCAAGATCAAGTCTTGATGAAGATCGACCGGATAATCCTTAGAAAGGAGGTGATCCAGCCGCAGGTTCCCCTACGGCTACCTTGTTACGACTTCACCCCAATCATCGACCATACCTTGGGCGCCTGCCTCCTTGCGGTTAGCGCAGCGACTTCTGGTACAGCCGACTTTCATGGTGTGACGGGCGGTGTGTACAAGGCCCGGGAACGTATTCACCGCGGCATTCTGATCCGCGATTACTAGCGATTCCAACTTCATGATCTCGAGTTGCAGAGATCAATCTGAACTTAGATAGCTTTTCTCCGATTAGCTCCGTCTCGCGACTTCGCTTCAGTTTGTGACTACCATTGTAGCACGTGTGTAGCCCTAGGCATAAGGGCCATGAGGACTTGACGTCATCCCCACCTTCCTCCGGTTTAACACCGGCAGTCCATCTAGAGTGCCCAACTGAATGCTGGCAACTAAATGCAGGGGTTGCGCTCGTTGCGGGACTTAACCCAACATCTCACGACACGAGCTGACGACAGCCATGCAGCACCTGTGTACCGACCCTTGCGGGCGACGACGTTTCCGCCAATCTTCCAGTACATGTCAAGCCTAGGTAAGGTTCTTCGCGTTGCATCGAATTAAACCACATGCTCCACCGCTTGTGCGGGCCCCCGTCAATTTCTTTGAGTTTTAATCTTGCGACCGTACTCCCCAGGCGGGATACTTAACGCGTTAGCTTCGTCACTGAAGGGGTCAATACCTCCAACAACAAGTATCCATCGTTTACGGCGTGGACTACCAGGGTATCTAATCCTGTTTGATCCCCACGCTTTCGGGTCTGAGTGTCAGTGCTTGGCCAGTTACCCGCCTTCGCCTCCGGTATTCCTCTTGATATCTACGTATTTCACCACTACACCAAGAATTCTAGTAACCTCTCCAGCACTCAAGCTACGCAGTATCAAATGCACTTCTGGGGTTAAGCCCCAGGCTTTCACACCTGACTTACATAGCCACCTGCACCCGCTTTACGCCCAATGATTCCGAACAACGCTAGGATCCCTCGTCTTACCGCGGCTGCTGGCACGAAGTTAGCCGATCCTTTCTTACAGGGTACCTTCATTGTGTTATTCCCCTGCGACAGAGCTTTACGACCCGAAGGCCTTCATCACTCACGCGGCGTCGCTGCATCAGAGTTTCCTCCATTGTGCAATATTCCCTACTGCTGCCTCCCGTAGGAGTCTGGACCGTGTCTCAGTTCCAGTGTGACTGATCATCCTCTCAGACCAGTTAAAGATCGTCGCCTTGGTGAGCCGTTACCTCACCAACTAGCTAATCTTACGCGGACTCATCTTGAAGCGAAAAACCTTTGACCTCTAGAACCTCAGTTCCTGTGGTCTTATGCGGTATTAGCCAATCTTTCGACTGGTTATCCCCCTCTTCAAGGCAGATTATCCACGCGTTACTCACCCGTGCGCCACTAGTACTCACCCGAAAGCTTTCCCCGTTCGACTTGCATGTATTAGGCACGCCGCCAGCGTTTGTTCTGAGCCAGAATCAAACTCTCCAGTTATAATTCTGTTCTCAAGCAAACAACTAGCTTACGCTGTGTTTGTTCGAATTTATTTTTGAAATTGTGTTTAATAATTACTTATTAAACTAAGAGCCCAAAAATCTATTTCTTCTAGCTATTCAGTTTTCAAAGAGCGAA
>NZ_JBLEQP010000003.1:0-215886 GCF_047345725.1 Bdellovibrio sp. HCB2-146 | reverse complement strand
AATTTTCTAATTTTCTAATTTTCTAATTTTCTAATTTTCTAATTTTCTAATTTTCGTTCGGGCGGATGTCGGCGCTCCGCTTGCTCATTGCAACAAAACTAATTTGTAACAATAAAATTTATTGACGAGTTTTTCTTCTTTCGCAAATTCGCTCCATTGAATGATTATCAATGTGATCGCTAAAAAATAGTTTTGCAGGTAAATCTCGCAATGGATGCAAGATTAGAGTGTTTAATTAGCTCTTATTTCTTTTTCTTTCGGAGAAGAAAAAATCATTCAAAAATCCCGTGATATAAGAATCTCAACTCGGAGGTTCTTATGAAAAAACTAATTACTCTTAGCGATGCTGAACTTGAAAAGAGTCTTGATATGCATGTGAAACAAGAGCGAGGAATTTTGCATATTATTCTTGAGCACATAAAAGAAGTGTCTCGTCGAGAACTTCATTTGGCTCGTGGGTATGGCTCTCTAAAAGATTATCTTGTTAAAGTATTCGGTTATTCCGAAAGAGCCGCTTACAGAAGAATAGAAGCCGCAAACCTTTTAAAACAAGTGCCGACTTTGGTTGAAAATATCAAAAATGGATCAATCGATATCACAAAGATTGAAGAACTCACTCGTGCGGTAAAAGAGAAAGAGCGAGTCTCTGGAGAGAAAGTAACGGCTTTGGTGAAGTCTGAACTGGTGGCTAGAATTTCTGGAAAGACAAGCATGGAAACCCAAAAAGAACTGGCGCAGATTTTGGATATCAAGGTTAAAGAATACGATGTTAAGAAAATGCAAAAAGACGAATCGGTTCGTGTCGAGTTTACACTTACGAGAGAACAGTACGAAAAGATTCAAAAATGCCAAGATCTTGCTGCCCATAAAATACAACAAGAGAGAATGGATTTCTCTTTGGCTTCAGTTGTGGAGATTTTGGCAGATACCTATTTGGCAGGAAAAACTCACACAAATAGCAGACAGGCAAACTCTAGCAACATTCAAAAGGAAGAAGAACAGAAGGCGTCAGCTTCTCTTGAAAGAGTCAATAAAACGCTCACACCCAAGACAAAGAAAGAAGTGCTGAATCGGGATCAATGCTGTCAATATCGTGATTTAAAAACAGGGAAGATCTGCGGAAGTACTTTTGCCTTGCAGGTCGATCATAAAACATCTCAGTGGGCGAACGGGAGTCATGCCCTTTCGAATCTTCAAGTCCTTTGTGCCAATCACAATAGGTACAAATACCGTCAGGAAAGTCAGTTGCAATTCTTATGAGGATTACCAAGAAACGACCGAGCTTAGATTAATGAAAACAAACTGAACCCACTATACCTTTTGCCGACCATGATGGTCGGCAAACAGCCTGCTCAAGGATGGCGGAAGATCGCAAAACTGTTTCTGCTGAACGAAGAGCGCTACACCAAACAATTGCCTGATGCCAAGCGCAAGCGGAGCGCCGTCGCTGTGATGTAGAAAGAAAGGAAGAAAGGAAGAAAGGAAGGAAGGAAGGAAGGAAGGAAGGAAGGAAGGAAGGAAGGAAGGAAGGAAGGAAGGAAGGAAGGAAGGAAGGAAGGAAGGAAGGAAGGAAGGAAGGAAGGAAGGAAGGAATCCCTCATATCTTTTCTACTGACGAAGAACGCCACCCCGAAGGGAATAGAATCAACTAATGCCCAGCGCAAGCGGAGCGCCGTCGCTATGATTGTAAATAGATAGATAGATAGATAGATAGATAGATAGATAGATAGATAGATAGATAGATAGATAGATAGATAGATAGATAGATAGATAGATAGATAGATAGATAGATAGATAGATAGATAGATAGATAGATAGAAAATGTCTGACGGCCATAAGGTGGTCGGCCGCCAGACGAGGAATGGTCAATTTAGAACTGCCAAAGGACGCCGGCATCAAGGCCGATTTGCATGTCTTCTTTTTCAGCTGCAGGATCAAATTTATACTGGCTCAATAGCAAACCATAGCGAAGGTTCCAGTTCTTGCTCAGGTTCTTATAAGCTTTTGCACTGAGCACGTAAGCTGAAGACACCTTGAAGTCTCCTGTGGAGCCTAAGAAATACTGCAACTTGTATTCGTTCCAGTTCATATAAGACGCCAATGATGTCGGAGCTTTTTTATACCAGAATGCGCCGATACCATAAGCGCTGCCATTGGCTTCTTCAGCGGCAATCATTTGATAAGGAAGGCTTAACCCCCAAGTCTCGTCTTGCAAGAAGAATCCGGCTTGGGCGCGCCACAAGAGCTCAACTGTTGTCAGGTCTGCATTTGCTTCGCCGTCTTGTTTAGACAGAAGTTGATTTCTTTCCAGTTGCACGCCCCAGTGAAAGCGGAAGGGCTCGGAATTCATACCAATGAAGTTTTCAAACCACCATTGGAAATCCAAATTTGCATACATCAAACCAGAAGGAGTGTAGTAGCGACCGCTGATACCCAAAGCCATCGGCAGACCACGGGAAATATCGTAACCCACCAAGAAGCTATCTTCACCAGATTGTACCGTTAAATAACGACGTTGTTCACCCGGTTCGATATCACGCAAGGTCCATAGGAACTGATTCTTCTTTGTGGGTTGAAGTTCTGCTGCGGGATCTTTGTCGTACGCTTTGGTTTGGACGCCTTCGGGGCTCACACCTGAGAAACTCAAAGTGGAAGAATAAGTTTTTTGAATCGATTTAGCTGACAGGTAAGGGCGATCTTTTTCCTGTGGCAATTTGCCGCGAATATAGAATTCTTGGCGCATCGGAATATCGCCTTCGCCTTTTAGATAGATCAAAGGGCGGCCGCGAGATAAATCAACTTGCCAGTCGGTCTCAGAAATCTTTTTTACTTTGCTTTCATCAACAGGCTCAGCACCGGATGCCGTCAAGATCACACGTTTTTCATCGGGAGATAAAACAGCATCTTTGAAATCAACAGCTTTCATGCGCGTATCAATTTCAAGGAAAGAACCCGTTTGCGTTTGCGTTTTGAACGACACGTTCTCAGTGCTGTCGTTCAAATAGATCATACCTTGGTTGCCTACGACTTTGCCGTTGATTTCAACCAAAGCTGTTTTCTTGGAAGCAGAACGCGGCTTGATCACCATTTGATCGCCTTGTGCTGTCAAATAAAGTTCTTTGGAACAAAGGTAGATACGAGTTTCTTCGCTCTCACGATAAATACAGAACGTCATGAAGGGGAAATACTTCATGTCATCGACAAGACTTTTATCGATTGTCTCGCTGGTAAACTCTGCAACGTCCAATTGCAGTTCCGGCTCATCTTCGCTGGCTGCGACTTTGGAAATTTTAGAATTGTCAGGAGAAATTTCAGAGGTAAAAATGGCTTTGCCTGAATTGTTCTTGATCGCCAGTTCGCCTTTTTTCAATAAGCCTGCAGGCCAAGTGAAGTGCAGGCGGTATTGACCTTTGCGTTGAGGAACTGGTTCCAACTGAAATGTCACCTGCGTGGTGTCGATCAAAATATTACCGACCTTCAAGCGATCTTCGTCGATCAAAGAATATTCGAAACGCTGTGGCAGTACCTGTAGATTATTTTTATCCGCTTGGAACAAAAGGGGTTTGAGTTTCGGGCCCTTCGTTTGCGCGAGCACTGGCAACGTCAGAGTAAGAGACAGAATGAGAAGGCTTACAAATTTCATGTCAATAGTTCCTTCTTGATATCGTCAGCACTCTTGTGAGCAAGAATCGCTTTGATAACAGCTAACGAAGTGGTCATTTTAGAAAGAAAGTCCGCATTGTGCGTGATCACGATACGGCGGGGATGTTGTTCCCAAGCATTTTTAATTCGAGTATTCAAATCCCAAGCTTCTTGGAAAGTCTCGGTGCGAATCGGATTGCTGGAATCATAGAAATCCAAAGAGGCCGTATCCAAATGAATAACCCAGTCATAACGTCCCAATTCAGCAGCGGGAGTCGTTTTAAGCGAGCTGTAAAAATCCACGGGACTCTCGGGCCAATAGGCAACGGCATCGACAGATCCACGATCACAGACGATCAAAGATTTCTGACTGACATGACAGATAAGATCTTCCAGTTCCTTTTGCGTGTAGTAGATCGCTTTTTGCGCATGAATGACAGAGTTTGCTTCTTTATAGCGTGGGAAACCACCACGATATAAAATACTCGCAGCTTCTGGAACCACGGCGCACTTTTGGCCGAGTTCTTTTTTCAGAGCTTCGATAAGAGTCGTTTTTCCCCCAGAAGGGCCACCAGTAATTGCAACTTTGACGTAGGTCTTCATATGATAAGGATCGTAATAAACAACCCTTCGGTCAATATTTTTACTTTACAGCATATAGCGTAGACGGAATGCGACCCAGTAGATCAATCGAGCGATCCAAGATGGAGCACGAAAGTCCTTTTCTGAAACGGATTTCGAGTCCTTGATGTCCTGATGCCATTGTTGGAGCATATCATAGAGACTTTTGGGGTCATCTAAACGAGCAATAACCTCTAAGTCATGCATGATACTTCGATGATTGAGGTTGAAAGATCCAATGTACACATCATCGTCCACGATCATCGTTTTCGCATGCAGAATGCTTTTTTGGTATTCATACATTGGAATACGTCTTTTCAACAAGAAACGAACAATGTAAAAAGCCGCCCATTTTACCAGTGGTACATCGGATTTGCCTGGAATCAAGATCTGAACATCCACTCCACGTCGTGCGGCCTTTAATAGGACACGCAGAAGTGCGCGCTTTGGTAAAAAATAAGCCGTCGTGATGTAAATGCGATGTTGCGCATGATTCAGACGGCGCAAAATATCTTTGTAGAGATTTTTGCGCATATTTTTTGTCGTATTTAAATAGAGTGCAGGAGAACGTTGGGGGGGGTGCCACTTCCAACTATTCATCCACGACAAGATACCTCGGTAATGCGTGCGCAGATAGGTGACTTGAAACGCTAACGACAGCTGGCGTACTAGGGGGCCTTCCAGTCGCACACCCGTATCGCGCCAAGCTTTGTCGCCGACAATTGAAGCACAATGATTTTCAATAAAATTAATGCTTCCCAAATAGGCGACTTTTTCGTCAATGACCACGATTTTGCGGTGATTGCGTCGATTCACGCGGCGAAATAGAAAAAGCGTGCGTCCCTCAGTTAGGAAAGACATTTTTCGAAACCATAGCAGTGGGTAGGGAAGTGGATGAAAAACTCGAAGCTCAATCCCAGCTTTTTCGCAAATTCGATCCAGAGCTGGAATGTTTTCGTAAGCGCCAAAGCCATCAACGATGATTTTAACAGTGCATCCGCGCTGGCGGGCTTCTTCCAAATCTTTCAGCAGAGGTTCCGTCAGACGATCGAGAGCGAAGATATAACTTTCGAGTGTGATGCTTTTTTGTGCGGCAACGATGTCCGCCCGCAGGGACGTAAAAAAGTCATTTCCTGAATGAAAAATCTGGCTGCGGGTCCAATTGTCCATAATTGCTGCATTGTTCAATAATTTCTTAAAAAAGTCGACAGCAAAGCATCAAGGGGTGCAAACTTATGACATGATGATGAAGAACACAGCAAACTTGAATGTTAAAACATTTATCGCGTTCCTATTGGTATTTTTCGGTTGGGGAGTTGCGAAATCAGCAAATGCCGCTTTGCCTACAGCAAAGGTTTCGATTGTCTATTTTGGACTTGGAAGTTCTGAGGACTTTGAAAAACGTGTGAAACCTGCATTCCAGCAAAACGCAAGCGCCTGCAAAAACTGCGAACTTGTGAACTACACTCCGTACAAAGATGACGGTTCTGTGGATATGGAAGAGTTGGTTGAAAAAATCGAATCTATCCCATCAGACACAAATATGGCGTTTTTTGATTTCAACTTGAAGGCAAATGAAGAGAACAAAAAACTAGTCGAGTTGCTTAATAAACGCGCGATGGCTGGAATGGTTGTAGTCGCAGCAGCGGGCACGCCAAAGGACAAAGAAAGCTCAAGCCCATTGAGCCGCACTGTTTTCGGTCAAGTTCATGATGCTTTGATCATTGGTGAATTGGGAGAGCGTGAGCGCCTTTTGCCAACAGGATTCTACGGACCTGAAATGTTGACGGCTTTGCGCCCGCCAAAAGAAATGGGCCAAGGCTACAGCGCGATGATTTTCGTCGCAAATTTGGCAGAAAACTGGCCGAAAAGAAGTTCTCAAGACTGGATTGAGTACTTTAAGAACAAAAAGATGAAAAGTCGTAAAATCTGGATGAGCTTGAACGATTTGTTCTAACGTCCGGGATACAAAACAACGCGTTCATGGAACTCACGAGGGACGCGTTCTGCAATCAATTGCAAAGCCGCTGCTGTCGAATAGCGGCTTGAAGCATGAATAAAGACAATCTGCTCGCTCTCAATATCTTTTAAGCGCGGAATAATTTCATTGATATGGGTGTGTCCCCACTGGCGGGCATGATCAATACCTTTGGTATCGTCCAAATAAGTCGCCTCCATAAAGAGTATTTTGGATTTACGAACCCAGGGGCGAGAATCCAAAAACTCAATCTGTGTATCGCCAGTAAAACTTACTAACGGAGTTTGATGAATGTCATGGATGTCGATTCCACGCTTTTTCATGTCGATGATGTCTTCTTTGGCGAGGCCTAAATATTCCGGCTTGAGCTTTTTGTTGGTTTCAAAAAGCGTATATCCAAAAGACTCGATTCGATGTGTAGTTGGGAAGGCCTTTACAAAATGTTGGGCATTGAGTTCGAACTCGTCATCGGCTTTGACGGGGATAAAGTTGTACTTGTACTCATGACCTTCGATTTTTTCCCAGATCTTCATAATTTGATCGAGAGGTTCAACTAACGAGGTCGGCATATAGAAGTTTGCCGTCGGTTGGGAGTTCATCGCTTTTTGCGAAATGATATAAGGAACTCCAGCGGCATGGTCGAGATGGCCGTGAGTGATAAAGTAATGCTTGAGGTTTAGGAGATACGGATATCCTTGAGCCACATCAAAACTGAGCGAAAAATCAGGCATTGAAATGGCTGTGCGGATTCCCGACAGCGAGAGGCCGTGAAAATTAAATCGATCGTAATTCCAGGACTCTCCCGCTTGAACTGACATAGACCCTTACATGCAACGAGCAACAATGTCGTGGTTGATCCAAGCCACTGGTGATTTTGGTTTCCAAGAGTCGTGCAACATGACGTAACCACATGATTTAAACACAACTTCCGACAAAACCGCCGTGATCAAGTTCTTCTCATCTTTGTGCAAGCTGAATAGATGATCTGAACTGTTTAGCATGTATTCCATTTGGTGCTGAGCTGAATTTTGTGGCCACAATTCATACTTACTAAATTCAAGAGTCAGATCGTTAGTGAGGTAGTCGTCTGTGAATTTAATAATTTGCTCGAATGTGACATCGTCTTTCAAAAGATCTTTGCACTCTTTCAAAACTGCGGCTGCATGATTTTTATCAGCCCCGTCTTTTTGAATAGCTGCGAGCAATGGGTAAAGTGATACTTCAACTCCTTGAAAGATCGAGCTTGAGTTCGTCAAGATCTCAGGGCAATTGTAAACACAGCAGTTCACGCCTTTTTTGAAGTAGTCTTTCGAGATGTCTTCGAGAGCCATCTTTGCCCAACCTTGGAAATAAGGCGTGTATGTTTGCCATTTGTATTGACCACGAATGAGCACTTCTGTCCCGTGATAGCCGTAAGCTGTGTAAGAAACATGGCTGCCCGAAGCTTCCAATTTTTGACGCAATGGCGCAGATAGATCAAGTAAATGGTGGAAGGTTTCAGCAGTCACCGCCATGAAGTTATCCAAGCAAAATTGACCGATAGATGAATCAAAGAGCGCTTTTGAAGGAAGATAGCGATCACCACGACCTTTGAACGCACGGTTCAACAAAGGCATCAAGATTTTGGCACGAGGAACACCACCTGCCATGAGGTGAGCAAATAAAACATTCGCACCCGCGGGAATATGTTGCTCAAGTTCTTTCAAGAACAACTCTGTATTTTTGCGGAAACGAGCTGTTCCTTTCGCGCGCGACTCTTTCAATGATTCAGGATTCAATTTCGTTTGTTCCCAATCTTTCAAGCCCGCATCTTTCATTTGATCACAAGGTGTCACACCATGAGAATCTGCTTCAAGATCGTAGCCTGCTTCAAGTGGCACATTGATAAATGGTTTTGGGATATTGGCAGTTTCTTCGGCAGTCAAAGCACGAAGAGAGCCATCTTTTTCGCGACGACCCACAGTCGCACGCACAATTGTCATTCCACGGCGTTCCGCTTCTTCAACTAAACCGTTGGCATATCCACGTGAGAAGAGTTCACCAAAAAGCACGAGAACATCGCCCTTTTTGTAAGGAGCCAAAGCTGGTTTTTCACGAAGTGGGAAAAGTTGCGTCATAAATTCACCTCAGTTATAAGCGGACATAGTATCTGCGTATGGATTTCGGTCAAGTTTTGACTCTAGATGACTCAGTAGATAGTCTCTGAATTCACCGGGGGAGATGAATGAGAATAGTTAGCATGGTGCCATCGTGGACAGAGACACTCTTGAAAGCAGGAATTCAAGTGGTGGGCCGTACACGTTTTTGCATTCATCCGCCAAAAATGATTACAAATATTCCCATCGTCGGTGGAACTAAAGACGTCAACTGGGATTTGGTGGTTGATATCAAACCTGATTTGGTCCTTCTGGATCAGGAAGAAAATCCTCTCGAAATGGCAGAAGAATGTCCTGCTCCCTATCTTGCAACGCATGTGAACTCTCTTGAAACATTACAAAAAGAGCTGGTGCGTCTGGGGGAAGAGTTTCGCAATCCACAATTAATGGAATTGGCGGTCACAGCTCTGGATATTTTAGAAGCACCTGTTCCGAAGTGGGATCCAAAACGCATTCCCGGATTTATGGAGTGGGTGAAGACACCTTCTCAAGAGTACGAAGAGGTTTTGTATCTGATTTGGAAAAAACCGTGGATGGCAGTCAGCCGTGAAACATACATCGGTTCTGTTTTAGAAAAATTGGGCGCGAAGGTCGTTGAGTTCCCAGCGGGGGAGAAGTATCCCGTTTTAGATGAAGTGACAGAGTTTAAAAAAGCACTTTTGCTTTTCTCATCAGAGCCTTTTCCATTTCAGAAAAAAATCGCAGAGCTAAAATCCGAAGGCCTTGAAGGTGCGATCGTCAATGGCGAGTCCTTTTCTTGGTTCGGGACTCGCAGTTTGGAATTTTTAAAAACGGAATTGGGCCTGTAGAACGTTATTGTACGAGGTACATTCCTGGATACGAAGATGCCGGCAAATCAAAAAGATTCATCATCATTTTCGCTGACATCTCTTGCGCATTGTCTTTTGTCGTGGCATCAGCAGGCATTTTCAGTTGGCCCTTCATCGCAAGCATAAAACGATCGAAATCATTTGTTGAACGAAGTGCCATCAAGAATGTTCTGTTTCTCGCATCACCCACGTCTTGCTGTTGGCCACTTGTTTGGTCTTGAACCAAGAAGTAGTAGTTCTCAGTCAACTGAACTGGCTGATTGCGAACGATGCCTTCACACAGATACAAACCACGAGTTGCCGCAGCCACTGTTTCTTGCTCTGTCAGGCGAGGATTCAAGGTCCCGATATAGTTTCTCTTTGTTGAAGCCATAAAGAGGCGAGGGTTCAAACGAACAACCGCGCACTGCTCATAGCTATCGACTTTCAATTTCACGATGTTTTGTTGAACAGCCAAAGTTGTTGAGCCATTCACCGAGATTCCGTTTTGAGTCGAGTTACCATCGGATTGCGACCACGACAATGTGTACGAGTAGTCGCTACCCAAAGAGAACAAATCCAGGAACTTGTAACCAAGGCCTACTTTTGTTGCCCATGATTTCGAAACACCCACGTAAGTCGCATGAGATGTATTAAGGTTGAAAGTCGTACCCACTGTCACACCATAGTTCAAACCACGCACATGCTGAGATCCTGCGACTTTTTTGATTTGCAGGCGTTTTTCCGTCTGGAAGAAGCGAGATGGATCACGTTTTGAAGCATTGAAACACTCGATCGCCAAATGCATCGTCATGTCTGACATCAAGGCGCCGCCCTTATCAGCGTACATTTTTGCCATATAATCTTTCGCCCAAAAGTTACAGAACTTCTGCGCCGTCAGATTATTGACTTTACCCGTGTTGATCACCTCTTGAAGATCGGCTTTGGTTAAAACCAATCTTTCGACAACATCTTGCTGGCCAAAAAGTTTCGCCATTGGTTGAGCGTCTTCAACCTGACTCAGGTTGATCAAATCCAAGTTGTTTTCTTTAGCATAGACAGCCGTAGAAGCTTTCGCGGCTTGAGCTGCTTTTGCAGCTTTGCGCACTTCTTTAGATTGTTCAACCAGCTGAGTGATGACGCTTTGAAGTGGCGACTTCGGTGCGTAGCCTTTTACAAAGTAGGAACTCACAGCTTTTTGGTCAAACATGCTCAAGTTACGGCCTGTTTCATCCATGTTGAGAGTGATCGAACCAATAAAAGGTTGAATCAGCATATCACCGCGATCAATCAAAGCATCAGCTTCCGCCAATGATAATTTTTTCGGCAATTGACCGTCGACCAATGTGACTTTGCTTTCATTGACTGGATACACTTCAATCAAGATGTTGTTGCGGTTGCCCAGTTCGGCAAGGTCTTTTACCGGGAACGTGATTTCTTGCGCAACCAGACCCCCTACGACGTTGACGAGGTTTTGGTTGAACGAAACCAATGTTTTACTTGGATCGTAATCAACATTTCTTAAAACTGCCGTTTTAAGAAGGTAAATACCATCACGCAATTTTTGAGGTGTATCACCACGACCTGCTGATGTACTAGAGTAGTTCACAAGACGCGGTTCAATACGGAAGCGGACTTTTTTGTAAACCGTGAGGTTCAAAAGATCATCGACTTTGTAGTCATAACCTTGCGTGCTGTAAGTGTAGCTATCAATTTGCATTTGCGTTGGCACGCTGGTTTCTTTTTCAGAGCAGCTGTAAGTCAATGCTTTTGGATCTTGCTCTGTGCGCAAGTCACGAACAAGGTCGGCTGGTTCCCAAGGGTTAATAGCAATCTCATGCTTCTCATCTGTACCTAAATCTGTGTTTTCGATACGAACCGCGCCTCTGATGAAGTGACGGCATTCGAAAGCCTTATACGTGATAGTTTCGTTCCAATTGATGCACGAGTTGTTATCTGTTTTATCAATGACAGTTTCAGTTTTGTCAGAGTCTTTCTGACGAAACTTAGTAATTTTAAATGTATGAGAACGCACGATCTTCTGATCGATACCATTTTTCAAGCACGCTTGAAGTTTGATATTCATCGTACGAGTTGAAAGGCTTTCAGGCCCCATCGTGAAGCTCAGATAGCGGATGTAACCGAATTCGATTTTTGGTTTTTGGTAAGCATCTGAATCCAAGTCCTTGTCGTTGTGATCTTCGTCTTGAGTGACAGTTGGATTTTCCGCATTCAAATAGTTGGCAATCTGGAAGTTCTTCGTCTGTGCAACTAACGTCGAAACCTTCAAGATCGAAGTTCCTTTGATCGTGTCGTATTCGCCCAGCATGTAAATACCATCAAATGCTGATAGACCCTCTGGACCATCAACAGGTACGAGCTGCAGACCCAAATAGATTTGACCGCGAGTTGGTATCGCTGGCAGAGCAATGGTTTGTTTGATCGCCAAGCTGGCATTGCTCATGCGGATATCTTCAAATGCAGATTCGCCTAAAGAGCGACGAATTTCTTTGTTGTTATGAACATACACGTGAATCAACTTCATGCGCGCTTTGAAGCTACCTGAAGTGAGAGGGCGTTGATAAACTTCACCGTTCATTTTTGATAACATAATACTTGGTGAAGCGCGGAATTCTGCATTGAGCTCAACACCTTTTGCCGTCATACGTTGTTCGGTCATAAATAAACGACCTTCTTCAACCCAAAGGGGGCGAGGACGGCCTTTTAGGGCTTGCTGAACGGCTTCTGCACTTTCCACTAATTGTGGAATTTCGCTGTTAGCTTTGATTTCCAGTACAGAAGGTAAAGTTTCACCATGGGACCATGGGTTGATCGCAAAAGAGACGCGGCGAGTGCCGTTGTGAAGGCCTGTGCCAATAATATGACGATCAATACGGACGTATTTTGAATCCGCAAGGTAATTATACTGAATGTTTTCTTTCCAGCTCAAGCAACCCGCTGAATCCGTGCGTGTTTCTTGATTCAATTCTTTGATCTTAAATTTATGACCTTGGATCGTTTTGTTGTATGCCGTGTCCTTTAAGCAAGCGACAAGATTGTAGACTTTCGCAGTCGGTAACTGGAAAGCTCCTGTCGTGCGAGACTCCAACATAGAAGACTTGCTCGGCGCAAATTCCACAGAAAAAGTGCTTGGACCTAAATTTGGTTTATCTCCGGTGTTTTCGCCTTGAATCGACAATTCACCTTCATTTTCGGCATCGGGGCGAGCGCCTTGAGGACCTGAAAGGTCGCAGGCAGCCAGCGTAAGAGCCGCTGTCAAAGCGATAATATTAAGGGAGAATCTCTTAAATGTTTGCATAAGAGGTCTCCAACTTAAGTTGCAGAGTTTGTTCGCGTGATTGAGTGTCCGACTGGTACATAGTTTCAGCATCCTGGAATTTCACACTGAGGTTAAAACGCTCTCTTTGAAATTTAAAAATACTCTCAACTGAATAACCGACGCGGTTCGTTTCAAGGGTGCTGAAGTAGGCCACCGCTGAATCGGGAGCGATAGCAAAACGTCCCCCCGTTACCTGCACAGAGAAATTACGGTTTACAAAAAGTTCAGCGCCACCCCAATAGAAGCTTGCCGCATTAAGATCTGTCGGAGCTTTTTGGTTTTGCGTGTAATCAGCCCCGGCAAGCAGAGTCAGGCGATTCAAAACGGGGATTGAGATCTCAGTTGAAGCCTCAAGACCTTCGTATTCATATTTAAATTTATAATCAGCTTCGGAGATTGAGTTCACGCCATTACCCAAGAATTGCGATTTTTGCGCAACCGCGGATGGGAGGTTTTTAAAACTGAAAAAACCGGCTCTGTTCTTCCAGAAAGCGCGTTTTGAAGGAAGCCAGTTGAGGCTTGCAGATGCCGTATTAAATGTAGGTGTTGGCTCAAGCTCACTTGTGTTTGCGCTCATCGAAGTAGAAGTGGGGATGGCTGTCTCAAGAGCAAATCCAGACTCAACTTGAGTTGAATTAAACATTGTCTCTGCGCGGGCTGCAGGGAAGGCGATTTTATCTAGCAAAAGTTGATTGTGCAGGGAGCGTTGATTTAAAGCTCCTGCCATAAATTTAAAATACTTAGATGGTTGGAAATCCATCGCAGCTTGGTTTAAAAGCAGTTTGTTTTCAGCGGAGTCAGCGCCATCCACAGATTGCGTTTGACCGCTTTGTAGGCGGAATGCGGGCTGTACATCCAATAACAAATAACTTGTCAGGTGGTACTTGGCTTTCAGATCGAGGCGGAAATCAACTTTCTTGGATTGGCTGCGTTCGTCGTGGTTGTCTGTACCGCTAAGGCCGACCTTCCATTCTCCCAAAAATGAAGAGCGCTCTGTCTCTTTTAGAGACATCGCAGATTGGACCTGTCCTTGAGCGTTTGCCGCCAAAAGGAGAGATATACTCAGTATATAGATCCCAAAATTCTTCATCTAAACCCCGTAGTTCCTACCGGCGGTATTTCAAGTTCCATGCGCGAAAAAAAGGGGTCCATAGCGAAGATATGCGTTTTAGCTTACAGATTTTTAACAGGTGACAATATTTGGAGTTCCGTTTTTTGTTCCTACCGAATTCTTTGAAAAAAAGATGTGTCAAAAAGGAGGACATCTCGGAGCTTTGCGCTGCTTATGTTATAAGCTTCTTTATGAAAAATTTGAGCCTTCTTTTTGCGACATTTTTGATGACCCAACAAGCTTTTGCCCAGACGTGTTTTTCAAGTGAGATCAACCCTCGCACGAACAAGATTTTTGCATCGGAAGAAGTGTATCAGTCGACTGTGGCAGACTGGTTGAGTCGAGAGCCAAGGCATCCAGGATTGTTCGATCTATACGCCGCTTACGGTGTTTACAAGAATGAACAATCAGTCGCGCAGTCCCTCGGGAATGACAAAAGAGCTCATTGCTATATGGGTTGTCGAATCACTCAAAGAACCAACTATGAGACGACAGAGTATGTTGGTTGGCTTAAAGAAGACCGCGATATCAAAGACTGCAAAAAAGGCACGCGTTTCGAGTATGCTGACTTCGATGCCACAGTCGTTGGCGGTCAAAAAGGTCAGTCTGAAGTTGATGCTGAAGGCTGTATTGCGGTCTGTAAGCGAAACTACTAATTTCCGAGAAGCTGTTCGAGCGCCGTCAAAATACGGTGAGTGGAATTTTTATTTCTTCCAATCTCCAGGCGAATTTCTTCTTTGATCTGTGGAATCTGTGGCATTTGTTTGCGCATGCGTTCCACTAAAACCGCGATGTCATTTGAGTTGTGAACCACTTGCACAATCATCCCGGCTGAGTAGTTTTTCTTTTGATAGAACAAAGCTTCACGGTTGTTACGATGCTGAGGACCTACCATGACTGGTAAACCTGCTGCCAATGCTTCCATCACGCTGTGCACTTGTTTTTTAAACGAGCCCCCAATAAAGGCCATATCGGCCCACGTGTAAAGCTCTGCCAAAATACCAATGCGATCAATAATCAGCACTTCGCCGTCCGGCCAAGTTTCCGCTTCAGAGTACAACAAGTACTTCATCCCAGCTTTACTGATTTGAGTCTTTAACTGATCCAGGTGAGTCGCGCCAATTTCATGGGGAGCTAAAATCACTTTGATATTTTTGTTTTTAAGTTTCTCGATGGCAGGAATCAAAAACTCTTCGTCTTCAGGCCAAGTCGAACCCGCGATAAAGACAAAATCTTCAGGCTTCGGCATCAAAGAATTTTTAAGTTCTTTGGGATTTTCCAAACGATGAAAGACCTGGTCAAAGCGCGTATCCCCGGTGACGGCAACTGTGGTTTGTAGCTGCAGTCGCGCTAAGTTCACGCGGTCCTCATCCGATACACAGTGAATTTGACTTAATTGATCCAGCGAATGTGCCGTTAAATAACGAGTCGCTCCTTTGAGGCGTGACGAGTTGTCGGCAAAAGTTGCAGAGAAGAGTAAACTTGGCAGTCCTTCACTTTTCGCCACGGCCGCAAGAGTTGGCCATACATCGGTACGAGAGAAAAGCAGCGCACGCGGATTCCATTTGTGAATAAACGCACGTAAAGACCCATCGATGTCCCAGGGAAGTGCTGCCCACAAATCCACATCATGCAAGCCTTCAAGGATCTTTTTCGCCGAGGGAGAAGAGTAAGTCACCATGACCGGAATTTCGGGATGATTCTTTTTAAACTCGCGAATCACAGGACGAGCGTATTCAATTTCACCGCTGGCCGCGTGAATCCACAAAGGACGAGCCGCAGCGAGTTCTTCTTCGCCATGAGTTTTTTTAATTTTATAAAAAGCTTTGTTTTTGTCTTCGATCATCTCGCGCAATTTGCCAGAGAGAAGGGGTCGCAGAGCTTGAAGTAAAAGTAAAACTCCTGGAACAATCATCCAAGTGTAGAGGAAATAGATCAACTTTCTCACAAGCTTTTTCCCTGTAAGGCTTTAATTTGAATCGCCACTTGTCCTGGAGTGATGTCAACGAGGCACTGATGAAAGCGCGCTTTGTTCACGCAAGGTCCTTGGCCATGCTTCGAGCAAGGACGGCAAGGTAAATTGATTTCCATTACCTTCGTTGAAGGACGGCACGGAAAACCAAAGGGAGCCGGTCCCATCAAAGCAATCGTTCGTTTCCCTAGTTGCTCAGCCACGTGCAAAAGACCTGTGTCGTTCACAACCAAAAGACGCGACAAGGAAACCACGCCACTGCTTACAGCAAGAGAGCATTTTCCTGCTAAATTTAAAACGCGATCCGGAGCCGCTGAACGAATGTCCTCAAGAAATGAATCTTCTGGGCCACCAAGCAACACAAATTTCTCATTCGGAAAAATAAGGATCAATTCTTTCCAGTATTCTTTCGGCCAGCGTTTTAAAAAGTACGCCGCAGAAGGAGCCAGAGCAATTGCGCCCTCATAAGAACCCAAAACTTCGCGCGCTTTTTCGACACTTTCAGGAGAAAGAAAAATCTGCGGAGCTGGCGGAGGAAGCTTTGAAACTCCCCAAGGCTGCAGTGGCTCCAGCAAATCACGTTGTCCAGAGAAAGGCATTTCAAAGGTATTCACACGTAAACGGAAGAGCAAAAATCTTTTCCAACGACGAATGGAGCGACGTATGAATTGCGGCCCCATGCCGAACATTCCCAAAGGACGAAGCATCAACGAAATCACGCGTGAACGAGTGTTATTATGAGCATCATAGATATGCGTGAAGTTTTCTTGGCGCATCTCTTTGCAAAGTGCGATCAATCCCTTCATGCCTTTTTTGCGATCCAGCTGCCAAATGCGAGAAATATGGGGATGATTTTGTAGCAGCGGCGCCATGTCTTGGCGAGTGATCCAGTGAATTTCTGCCCCTGGGAAAGTTTGAGCGAGTGCGGAAGGCAAGCTCAAGCTTTGCACCACATCTCCAAAAGCGGAGAAGCGAATGATTAAAATTTTAGCAGTTTTTTCAGTCATTTTGGGCATCGAAGGAAGTCTAGCAAAGACGCCGAAAAAGGTCACTTGTTTAAATATTTGCAAGGTGAACTCTTTTATAGGGCCGGTCCTCATGGCACATACCTTGATGAGTTAGACCATGGGCACGTGTGTGCCTACCGGAGGCTCGTTGTCTGTAAGGTGTGCGTCGATTTTAAAAAAGGCCATTTGGGTATCCCTGGGGATGCTATGGACTTCTTTTGCCTGGGCGCAAATAACCACGGAAATGCGTGCCTTTTCAGACTCCTTTATTAGCCCGACATTTGAAGCTACGCAAAAAACCAATTATCAATTTGTGGGCGCCCAACTTAAGACGGATTCCTTTTCCGAACAACCTCTGAAAGTCGATGTTTCAGCAGGCGTGGCAATTGGAGCTCCGCTTTTGAATTATCTCAATATTCCAGAATTTTATGTTGAAAACCGCCAAAGCGAGTCGATTTCCTTTTATGTCGGTCGTAAGAAAATGCTTTGGAGCGAGCTTGATGCGCAATGGGAATTGGGTGTGTGGGAGCCGTTGTTCAAGTGGAATCCATTGGCTCCGGAACGCCAAGGTCTGACAGGAATTTTCTGGCAATTGGATCGCCCCAATTTAACTGCGGTTTTATTTGCTTCACCTTTTTATGTTCCTGACCAAGGCCCCAGTTTCGAGATTGAAAATGGCGAATTCGTCAAGGGCAATCCGTGGTTCCGTCGTCCCCCGGATAGCATTCGTATTTGGCAAGAGGCCACAGCAATTGAATATGAATTTGAAAGACCTAATGAGTCTCAAGTCGTTTTGCAAAACTCATTCGGTGGTAAGGTTTCTTTCGGTGACCCGCGTGGGTTTCGTGCACAGCTAAGTTATATTTATAAACCCATCAATCAATTGGCCGTGGGATATCAAGGCAATCTGGATCTCGCGCAGCTCAAAGGAAATGTTAAGCTTCAACCGCAAGTGTTTTATCACTCATTAGCTGGGGCAGATATGAGTTATAAATTCAAAAGAATGCGGGTGGGAGTCAGCGGGATTTTTGAGCGCCCGATGACCGACAATGTCTTTAAACCTGAATGGACTCATCCGGTTTATTCAGATGCGGCGTTGATTTCGCCATTCTTTGAATGGGACTTTGGACGCTGGGCCTTCAACTATCAACGTTTGGACATTTATGGTGGCGAAGTCAGTGAAGTGGGTGATTTAGCAAGTGCGGGGCGTGCCCCATTGATGGCTCGCTATCCGTTCCGTCAAGCCAATCAAGTTTCATTGCTTTCAAATTGGAGTTTCGCCAAGGCTCGTCGTCTGATTGCGAAGGTCAGCTACACAGTCCCTGACTCTGATAGCTTCCAGCTGATTCGCTTGAATGCACGATTCCGTTTGTCGGGGCTTTGGTCCTTGATGGCCGAAGCTCAATTGGTGAAAGCGGGAGAATCGACAACTTCAGCTCAGAGCCAGACTGAAATTGCTCAGTTTGAGAACAATGATCGTTTGATGATAGGAGCTGGCTATGTCTTTTAAGGCTTGGATCTCAGCTCTTATTTGCGTGTCGACGTTGTCGGGATGTACCGAGTTCTTAGAGGGTAAAAAGCGTGAAGCCCAAGTTATTGAGCTTTCCGATTCTCGTTTTGCCTGCCTTCGTATTTTACCTAAAAATTTAAAAGCCTTCACTGTCGGTGAAGCTACAGAGTCACAAATTCGCGGAAGCTATGATTGCTTGCGTGATTCGTTAACTTACTTCCAGCAAAAAACTTATGGTTCCCTGCAAGACGCTTATACAATGGAAGAAATGCGTCGTTTTTTTGGAAAGTACTTCTTAAAAGAAAACAATGTGACGCCTCAGTTTGCAAGCGAGTTGATGAAAATCAAGCGGGCTCTGCTGGGTGGATCTGCTCGCTATATCACAAAAACCGAAATCTCAATGCTGATCGATATTTTGGCCACTGTCAGAGATGAGTCGGTTCTGGTGGCTCCTCATATTCGCACGCTGTTAAATCAGGCAGAAAAAAATGAGACTCAGTGGGAAGCAACGTCGACAGGTATTGAACAGCTTCGTAAAAGTTTGCACCGCATTTTAGAAAAAACACAGTTCGCAAAATCTGATTACAGTTTTGAAGATTGGAAAAAGGCACTTACGGGATTCTCGGAATTCATTCGCGGCTCGGAGCCGTTTGCTCCGTATGAAGCGTATGCCGAATGGATTCCACTTATCGAGTCCGTTAAAAATGTTCTGATCGGTCAGAGAGCGCAAATTTCAAGTTTGACTCAGTGGAAAGAGGGACTTGATAGCTTTTTAGATTTATATGAGCTTGTTTTAAAGTACAGCTATGTCATTGGGGACGTAAAGTTTGAAAAACAATCAGAGCTCCGTCAAATGACGTTGTTCGTAAATCAAACTATGGATCTGATTGCTCGTTCTCATCAAATGAAAACGACAGGGCGCATTCCGCTTGAAGACATTGATACTCTTATTGATCAAGTGATGAAACGGTCGACGTGGTCTTTGCGTGCGAGTTCGTTGAAGGAAACATATCGCTGGGTTCTGATTAAAATTCTGGAGCCGGGTCGTAAGCATGATTCTCGTGGTCTCGTCGGGCTTGAGAAAAAACACTTAGCAGCGCTTCGTCGCGAAATTTCTGTCTGGAGACTGGCACAGTCATTTATCGATACGACACTGACAAGTGCGCAGCCGACAGTCACGCAAAAAACTTTGCTCGAATTTTATAAGAGCTATGATTCAAAACAAGCCATTGAGAAAGGCCTGACATCTGATCCGGTTGAGCAAATTGCTTTGAAAAAATCATGGCAGGATTTCGGTGAAATTTTAATGGGGAACCCGCTTACCAATTTTTCCGAGCGAGGTCGTTTATTTGTCTCGCCTCATCCCGAGGAATGGAATTACACATGGAAGGGGATGACGAAGTTGAATTTCATGCGTACGTTGTCGCGCTTTTTGCTCTTTGGATATGGTGACGACGTTCAAGATCGTATGATGGCTGCCAGCATGAAAAAGCAAGGCCTTATCGATTGGTATGAAGACTTCTACAATTTGGGACTTGATTTAAAAGCCTTTGACCCACGCTCCACAGCTCTGAGTTCGGGCGGTCGCAGCTTTATGGAAGCTAATTTCTTTACGTTCTCCGGAAACGGCGACGATAAGATGAGTGCGCGCGAAACTTTTGAATTTATCAGCGTGCTTTTCAGTGCCGGGCTTTTAAGTTCAGCGGATGCTGCTCATGCTGCAGAGCTTGAAAAGTGCGGAACGGATAAGATCGATCTTTTTGGAAAACCATTCTTAGTCGAAGCTTGTTTTAAGACGGTGATGAGAACTCAGTTCAACAGCCTTTTCAACAATCTTCCGAAAATGGCAAAGTATGTGGAAAACCTCACCCCTGAGCAGTGGGAGTTGTTTTATTCATATCTTAAGGCGGCCTCAGTAACTCCGGATCAGCAAGAAGGTCTGATTGAAACTGCCAACATACGCACGATGGTGACTATTCTTCACTATGTTGAAAGTGTCTTGATGACATTTGATGTCGATGGCAACGATCAACTTTCGCTCGAAGAAATCCAAGCTGCGGCGCCGCGATTTATGTCGTTCCTTAAAACGATCAAACCAGATACGTCTGAGTCTCATTTGACCGATGGATTTGCCTATTTGCTGTATTACGGAAAGATTCCGGGAGTTAAAGAGATCGTCAGCTTTAAATGGGATAAAATGTGGGGTATGGGCGAAGTTCAGCGGCTTGAAATTATTCGCCTTTTTGGAACTCTTAAAGAGCAACTCAAATAAAAAGAGTTGAATAGTTGTCTTAAGCTTATTAAAAAAACTAGCAATGTTCAGACACCTGCTAGTTTTTATTTTAATGCTGCCTTTTTGGGCAATGGCAATGGAAAATGATGATGTTCCTATCATCTATCGTGAGCCTGCGGGTGTGGCCGGTAAAAAAGCTCCAGACGACTTTCTTGATGGCAGAGCCCGCGCCCGTCTCGACATGATCGTTGATAACAAAACAGTGAAGGCCTTAAGCGTTTCCGACAATTGGTATGTGGGACAAATACTGCCGGTGGAATCGCAAACTGAAGGTATCGGGATTGTAGCCTTCGTTGAAGTCCGTCACATTGAGCGTCAACTCGACGGAACGATTGAACTGACCTGCGAATTGCAAAGACAGTCGCGCTTGAATTTCGTTCAGATCGGCGACCAACTCTTCCAACTGAATCTTGAATCCGAAAATGAAAAGTATCTGGGGACAACGGATTTGTTGATTCGTCACAGAGGCGCTACGATTTCGTCAAAGTACAAACCTCTCTTCACTCAAGGTATCGCAGTCGGTGAGACGGCAGAGACCTTGTGGGAAAAAGAATATTTTGTAAACTATATTGCGCAGGTCTCTTACGGCGTTCGCGATTGGTTGACGATCGGAACGTGGGTACCGGGATATTTTATTCAATCGGGCAATGCGTACTTTAAATCACGTTTCTGGCAAAACAATTCCAATATTTTCTCCGGCGGTCTCAGTTTTGCGAAAGTTCAAGATAAGGACTCATCCAGTCTCAACTTCAACTTTTATTGGGACTCGATTTCTTCTGACACAGTCGTAGGCCATACTTTTATCACCATTGCACTTTTAAGTTTTGAGGACGCCGAAGACTCCACAGCCATCAAATCCCTGGGTACGAGCAGTTTGCAGTCGGGTTATGAGTATATTCGCTCGAACTGGGACCGCGTTTTGGCTGGACCCAGCTACAACTTTGAAAAGAAAGCTGTCGGGGGATACTTAACGTATCTCAAAATTTGGGATAAGTTTCACGCCAGCGTTTCTCTTAACACCGTCGATATTTCTTCGATGATTCTGTCTCCGACAGACGGTTACTTCTTTACGTTCGACGCTTACTGGAGATTCTAGTGAATACATTTTTTATTTCCACACCGATTGGCTTTGAAGAACAAACTCTCAAAGACATGAAGGCTGTTTGGCCTTATTTGCTGGCGAAAAACGCGCAAAAGCACGATCTGCCCTTTCCTGAAGTCTTTATCGACTTGGGTGGTTTGGAATTTCAAGCTGATATGTTCACTGGCGTGCAACTGAATTTCTTTTTGAAAACGGCTAATAGGATTTTATTCCGTATGGCCGCTTTTAAAGCGCGCGATCTGCCAAAGTTCTATCAAAAAATGAGATCTCTCCCGTGGATTGATTTTCTTCAGCACGGAAATGTGGCATTCGAAGTCGCAGCTCAAAAAAGTCGCCTGAACAATGAAAAGCGCCTCGAAGAATCCGCACGCCAAGCCCTTGATGAAATCTTTAAAGGAGCCAAAGGTCCAAAGCCTTGCGCAAAAATCTATATCCGCATGGATGACGACAATTGCACGATCAGTTTGGACACCACAGGTGAACATTTGCACAAACGTGGTTGGAGTGTTCTTAAAGGTGAAGCGCCACTCAGAGAAACTTTGGCAGCAGGACTTATCAAGTCGATGATTGAGAATGAAGCAGCGGAAGATCTTGCTAAAATTACCTTGTATGATCCGATGATGGGCGCTGGAACTTTCCTCACGGAAGGGCGCGCTCTTTTTGCAGGGCAATTTCAACGTCCGTATGCATTTCAAGAATGGAAACGCGCACCGAAATTGTTCCTCTCAAATTCATTCGCGCTCAATTATCAAATGCCAACGCAGATTCCATTCGCGGGATTTAAAGGACGCGATGTGAATCCAGAAATGCTTTCTGTAGTAAAAGAAAATTTTGCTGAAGTGGAAAAGCAACTCGCGGGCTATCAAAAGAAGTCTTTCGCGGCGGCGGACCTTGATGTGGCGATCAGTGATAGCCTGAAAGAACTTGAGCCAGCTTCAGGTCCTTCCTGGATGGTGGTTAATCCGCCCTATGGGGAGCGCCTGGAAAAAGCGGGGAGCGGGATCAAAATAAACGATCTAGCGGAGCGTTTCTGTAAGTTTGGGAAGCCTCAAAAGCTAGGTATTCTTTTCCCTGAAAAGTACCCCCTGACGGTGGCTCCGATGGGCTATAAGGTCGCCAAAGAGATTAAAATCAACAATGGCGGAATTCGCTGCCTTTGGACGGTTCTCTCGGCCCTGTAAATTTTTAGGATTGCGTTAGATTTTTTATGCGTTCTGGGTCGGAGCTGGAATATAGGCCCCATCTACGATAGATTGCAGGCCATGAAAAAAGCCGCACTTCTTTTGACAAGCCTATTCGCTCTCACTTCGGTCCTCACTGCCTGCCAGCCATCGGATTCTAAAATCACAGATCCGCGCGTAGGTAATGTTCGTACCAACAATAAGAAAAATCAAAAGAACGACCAGCAACGTGCTCCTGGCTTTTTCGCACTTGCCGCGTTCACAGTTGAAAAAGAAGTTGAAGCCATTCAAATGGCACGCGTGGCTTTGGGTGTTGACGACGCCACGGCTTCGGGTTTCACGGTGAGTGAAACACGTGAAGACGGTTCTGTTGAACTAGTAGCAAATAAAAAAGCAGCTGCTTACGACGGAAATTTCGGAACATACACTTCTGTTGATAAGAAAAAATACGTTGTCAGCGCCAAAGCTGCTGGCGATATCAGTAATGAAATCGTCAAAGTCCAAGGGAACGACCTCCGACAATACACTTCAAATGTGGCAAACTATGACGTTGTTCAGGTTTTTGAGAAAAACTACTCTGTGACAGTTGAATCATTGGAAGCAGACACCTTGCAAATCAGTTTGGAAACTGAAGCCGGTATCAACCAGCGCAATGTGAAGTTTCCAGATAACAAGAGCTGGTATGTTCATAACCTCAACATCGTTTTGACTGTGGATCGTGAGTCTCTTCGCACAAACAATGTGAAGGTTCTTAAAGCCACTCATGAGATTTCTTGGAAACTCAACAACGGTCGCAAAAACTCCGTGAAAACGGCTGGTGAGAACCACGTGGTGAGCGTTGCCGATGGTTGCTATTCTTTGACAGGCGACTCTGTGATCTTAACTGACAAAACAAAGAAAGTTCTTTCGTACAAAAACAGCCAGGCGGAAGTTGTAGGTTCAAGTTTTAAGACAGTGGCGGGCCAATGTGGCAGCCGTCCAACTGTCGATCTTTCTCGCTTGCTCGTTTATTAGTTCTTCGACTGTCGTCGAAACTTCCTTCAGAAGGGAATTATTCTCGGTTCCCTTCTTTTCAAAAAATTAACGCTTTTCTTGTATCCCTGTTTAATTTTTGATATCACGCGCGAATGCTTAAAACGCTCCTTTGCGCCGCTATTACTATATTTGCTTTTGAAGTCTCTTGGGCAGGCGGCAATTGCTTGGACACAGACCGTGTTCAGAACGAAGTTTTCAGCATTTTCACAGTCAAAAGCGAAGATTCAAATCTCAAGTTCGATGCCTGCGACAGCAAAAATATCCTGCGCAAATTTGCTCAGGCGATTTTGTTTATCAAAGACACTCCCGCAGAAAAAATTCCTGCTGAATTGGACTTAGAACTTCAAGATAGTAATCCGTATTCATATTTTGCTGCACGAATCAAGACGGTGGTTTTTGATTCTGTTGGCGAGTCTCGTTGTGGCACGACGACGATGGCTTATGTGCTCTCAGATGAAGAGAACACTTTGCACGTATGTCCCTATCTGAATATCTTCGACATGCTGACGATGGCGAGTACTTTGATTCATGAATCTCGTCACATTGAGGGCTATCCTCATTCTCGCTGCCAGCATGGAACGATGGCCATTGGTGGCGGTTTTGCCTGTGACAAAGACTATCACGATTACCGTGGGTCTTATGCTGTAGGAACTTTATTTGAGGCGCGCCTGGCGATTTCTCCTTCTTCAAATCCGGTCGTAAAACTGCAAGCCCGGTCGCGCGCGGTGGTCAGTTTGCTGGAGCGTTTTAATAAGCTGCCATTGGATATGAAAACCGGCGCTCTTTTGCAGGCGGCAGATGGGGATGTCTATTTCTACGATGGTGAGCAAAGCCAAGTGATCATGCAAGTTCCAGCTGACAGCATCTTGACGACGCGGACGTCGCTGCCGACTTTTTTTGATAGCGCTTCAGCACAGGTCAAAAGCTTCGTCTATGGATTGGGTTTTGTTGAAACAGCGGGGGAATACGCGCAAAGTTTTCGCTCAAATTATTCCGCGCAAGATCGCACAGAGCTTGTCGACGTGTCCTATAGCGGGGATTACTCGTGCTTGCTTTTTAAAACGAAAATCATTTGTGGTGCTGATGCTGATCCCGATAAAGAACTGTCTCTTGGAGATATTCAACCACGGCAGTTTTTGTCGACTAGTAATTCGGTGATGGTGCAAAAAGATATTCTTTATATCGCCACTGCCGAAGGTGACCTCTATCCGCTTCCGATGTATTGGAAGGACTTCCAAAAGATGAAGAATTCAGATCTCAAAAAGAGCCTGACGGTTCAGAATCTGGTGAGTCTGGGGCCTTTGCCGGGCCAAGGGGAAATCGCGGTGACTCTCACAGGGAAGGCTCTTATTCTTTCTAACCGCTCTTGGATGGCCCCTCTGGGGCTTCCTCAGGTCCCGTTCCGTAAGGTTTTTGCCCCTTATTACTGGTCTAAAAAATTAGAGACCTTTTAGGTCTATGAAGCTTGAGAGCTTCTAGGTGCCTCAAATGAGGCCAGCCCTGTAAGACCTTCATGGTCAGTCACTTCTAATGCTTCCTAATCATTATTGGCCAGCACCGACTTTGCTATGCTCCTGGCCAATGGGAACGAAAAGCTTCAAGATTTGGACATTGTCTGCCGCTCTCGCTGTTGGCCTTTTGGCTGCGGTGACTGGCTATTTCTTAAGCACATCTCCAACTATCAATCCGCAGATCATCAAGGCCTCAGGAACGCTGTTGCCTAAAGAGACCATGGATATGTTCTATTCCCAAGAAACCAGCGAAACCCTGCAAAATACCCTGGCCAAAGTTCGTCAGCAAATGGGTGAGTCCGAGCGCGATTTGCAAACGGAAAAGTCATTGCAAGACGCTGTTCAGAATCTTTCAGATCGCGATCTTAAAAGCCTGCAAAATCAATTGCTCAACACCGAAGGCCGAATGGAAGATCGCCAGGCAGCTCTTTATCTTTTGACTCAATCCGATTCGCCTCAGGCTCTTGTGACTTTATCAGCCCTGGCGGCAAGCGAGCTTCCATCCTTCGAAAATCTTCAAGATCCGCATTCTGTGGGGTCCGCCCAAAGAACTTTTGAAATGTCGATTCGTGTGAGCGCTATTGAAGGCCTGGATATCAGGGCTGAAAAGCACCCGGAAATTGCGAGCGACCTGCGCCGAGTTTTGCAGAAGCAAAAAGAACCCACTTTAAGATTTTTAGCGGAAACCAGTTTAAGTGGTATTGAGGCCGGACGACCTGGTCACTTGAAACGTATTATCGATGAGATGCTTGGTGCCACTCAATAATCTGGCGCCATTTTGTTGCTCCTTCGGGAAGGATGTTCGGATGAAAACATTCAAACTTGCTCAGTTCGCCCTCATCGCAGCTGCATTATGTGGCGTGACTGCTGCCCATGGATTTTCGTTGCAAACGAAGGGCGTGGGATCCTCTTTTAAATCCGTTGTGATGGAAGTTGAGAGCAAACTCCCAGTGCTCGTTAAAAACACGCTGAACGGGACTTACACGATCGCTGTGGAGCGCTTTGGCGTTTCACCGGTTGAGGTTTGCAATAAGAATTTAGCTTTCGACAAATTGGTTCGCTCAGATGTTATCACGGCTCGTAAAAGAATCTTGGTCAATCCTGAACTTGTCACAGCGCTCGAAAAAAATGCCAATTGTGGTGCGACGTCTGTTAAGGATATCGCCGTTGCCGCCATTATTCATGAAGTCGCGCACTTATTTGATCAATCCGCAGAGTATTGGAACAACAAAGTCGATCAGCGCGAGATTCAAAAGTGTGAAAATCAATATCCTCCTGAAAAAAACCAGTTCGAAATCCCGCCTTCTGCAATTTGCAGCTACTATCTGAAAGCGAAATACAAAATTTCCGATGGACTCAATTATCGTTCTCTTTCTGATTACAAGGGTCTTCGTCAAGAAAGCAAAAATGAACTCTTAGGACGTGTAGGCAATTACAATGAACTTACAAACGTACATGAGCACTTTGCTTTGAACTTTACACAGTTCTTGCTGGACTCAAGCTATGCGTGCCGTCGTCCAGCTTTCAATACGTTCTTTGAGCAGATCACAAAATCCAAACCGTTCCCGTCGGGATCTTGCAAGCAAACTCAGTACCTCTACACGAGTGCAGGTGGTTGGAAGATCGATATCGATCCGGCAAAAGTCTATCAAGTGCATTTCTTATTTGCCGCCAAAGGCGAAGAGATTGCCAGCCGTTGGGGCCACTCCATGATCCGCTTGGTGATCTGCGCTCCTGATAGAGAAACTGTCGGGCCTGAATGCTTAAGCGACTTTGCAAGCCACGTGGTGCTGAGCTATCGTGCCAGCATTGACGATGTGATTGTAAATTACTGGGATGGATTGATGGGTAAATATCCTTCACAGTTGATGACTTTTTCGATGAACGAAATCGTCGAAGAGTACACGCGCGGCCAATGGCGTGAACTGATCAGTTTGCCAATTCAATTTACTGAGCAACAAAAAAAGCATTTCTTAGAGACCACACTTGAACACTTTTGGAGCTATACGGGGAACTATAAATTTCTAAGCAATAACTGCGCGACGGAAGCCGATCAATTGGTGCGTGCCGTTTTACCTAAAAATCATCCCTATCAAGATAGCTCTGCTATCAGCCCGCTGGGTGTTTACACGAATCTGTCGCGATTTGGTTTGATCGACGTGAAGGTCGTCGAAAATAAAAAACAAGCTCGCGCGCAGAATTTCTATTATCCGAGTCAAAAAGTAATCCTTGATGAGGTGTTTGCTAAAATACATCGCGATTTCCCAAATCATAAAGACATTACAGATTTGGCGAAATATTCAGCGGCTGCAGATCGCCGACAAGTTTACGAATCTATGAATGACTTTGACGAAATTGGTGCGGCCTATGCGGTAGAAAAGTATGTTTTATCCGTAGTGAACCGTGCGTTACAAAATCTCCTTTCACGCACTTTACAGAGTGAACAAGGGGCAAATCCGCGCTTAGCAGAGGCCATCGAAAAACTCGTCGCAGCATCGCAAACGCGTCTGCCGTGGCAATATGCCACCACTGGATATGGCATTCCTCTTGCTAATGAGATGATCTCTGATGAAGAAGTGACAAAGCGATACCAAGATACTTCCGTTTGGGGGGCTCAGTACCGCGAAGAGCTTTTGCGTCAGTTTCCTGAGATGACTCAAGAATTAAATGCAGTTAAAGAAAATATGAATTTTTTAGTGAATCGTAGGAGGTTCTAAAATGATGAAAACAGTACTTCTTTCAATGATCGCAGTTTCTGTAGCAAGCACAGCATTCGCATACCGTGGCCACCATGGCGGCGGATACGGTCGCGGCGGTTACCACCGTCCACCACCACCACGTCATCACCACGACGACAACTTCGAAGAAGGTGTTTTGGCGGGTTTATTGTTGTCTACTTCTGCATTGTTCTTGTCTGAAATCTCTAACGATCGCACGTATGCAGTTTATATGAACGCAGACAGCGACGCTGCTGAGTACTTGGCAGTTGGTGGTGAGCCAACAGCTCAATTGCAACAAGCAATGAACGTAGAACGTAAGTTCTTGGCGAAAGCTCAAGTTCAAGGTTCTGAATCACTTTCTGATAAAGAAGTGGCTTACCTTGTTATGAAAAGAGCAGAGAGCTTGTAATTTCTGATTCCGAAAGGAAAAAAGAAAATAAAAAACCCACGTCGAAATCGATGTGGGTTTTTTTTGTTATTTCTTCTTTTTCTTCGCAGGCTTTTCGGCTTTTGCTGGAGCTTCATCCTTCACTGGATTCTTCGCCGCACTTCTTTGTTTCAAACGAACATAGAGTGGAAAGTGATCGGAAACGCCAGTTTCCTTGTCACTGTCCCAACGGTTTGGATATTTACCTTTTTTAAGGTGAATTGGATTGTAGCGGATCACATCAATAGTGCCCGGCTCCATTTTGTAGCTGCCAGATCCATCCGACAAAAGGGCTTTTGAATAGATCTGTGCATCTAAGTACGACCACGAACCGCGATAGTTGTGCGTGCCTTTACATTCCTTGCAACCCACAAAGTGCGAGATCGCGCCCGATTTACCCATGATGTCGCGGAAGAAGTGTTCTTTTTCCTCTTCTTCGTGCGTGATGTTCAAGTCACCAGCAGCCACAACCATGGCATCAGGTCCTTTATCTGCGACAAGTTTTGCGAGGAAGCGAGAAGCCTGCTCACGCCAATATGTCGGGTTTGATTGAGAAGGGAAGTGGGCCACGAACAAAGTCAATGGATCGCCATTGGGAGCTTTCACGGTCACTTCAAGAATATTACGAGAGCGGAACATCCACTCTTTGTCTTCTTCGTTTTTTGGTTCCCAAGGGATTTGATGCAAGACTGGTTTGCCAACTACTGGAAAGCGCGACATAAAGCCGACGTCGATCCCGCGTTTGTCAGGGCCTTCAATCAAGACAACAGTTTTATATCCTGCCTTTTGAAGATAGTCGTTATTCCAGATGTTCAAAACGTTGAGATTCTCAACCTCGATCAACATCAAAACGTCCGGGCCTTTGCCATCGACACCCAAAACGACATCAGTCAGATTGCGCATTTTCTTCGCTAGTTTTTCCTCTGTCCAATCATTGTTAAGGCATTCACCACGACGATAGGCATTGTCATTTTTTTCGCGACATGCTTTTTGAATTTCAGGGCTGGCGTTTTTCACTGCCACTGGCATGTAAGCGTAGTCTTCGCGATCTGCATCGTGAACCGTATCGAAAAGATTTTCGACGTTGAATGACATCACAGAGATTTCGTCATCAGCTTTCGGCGGCAGATCCCACTTCTTTTTCTCGAAGCTGACGGCACAACCAATAAGGGAGACAGAGATTAAAAGGGCAGTGACTAATTTTTGGACAGGCAGAAATATTTTCATGACCTTTGTTGTAAGGGGAGTCTGGTGATGACTCAAGTCGAAAGATTTTTAGGTTTCAGTTGAGACTCGGGATGTCTTGATTTTCCCTATTGCTGAATGCGGGGTGCCATAGTAAAGTCCGTCATCGTTTTCCTAGGGAGTCGCCAATGCAAATGAAAGCTCAAGTTCTCGCAGTTTTAGGTACTTTTTTGATCAGCTGTGGGGCGTTTGCTCAAGATCGTGAACAGGCGATGGTCATGTCGCTCGGTGATTCTTCAAGCGGCAAATGGAGCACAAGTTTCTTTTCGATTTCATCTGTCGACAATATGACATTTGGAAGAGCCGAACCTAAAGACCAACGTTCTTTCGGTGGTTACAACTACTTCTCCTTGAACTACAAATTGGATCAAGATCGCAAAGTCTCTTTGCGCCTGCCATTCACTTACCAAACTGAAGGTGTCGATCCATACGGCGAATACGTGAGCGCTCGTGGAGACCTTCAAGACGTCTTCGTTGCGATGTCTTTCTATGATCTTGGTTATCTGGGACCTATCGATCTTTCTGGTGCGATTAAGGTTTATGCGCCGACAAGTCAGATGTCGAAGGACTCAGGCATGATCACTCGTATTCGTGGTGAGTTATTTGTAGACTACAACTTCACACGTTTTTCTTCGATCACGTGGGTGATCAAGCCAGGCATGTTTGTTCAGCAGAACTCAGCTTACTTCAACGAAACAACTGCGATTGGTGATGATGGTCTTTATGTGAAGTCACCGATTTCGGCGACAAAGCAGTTTGAACTTGAGCATTACTTAGAGCTTGTTGCCGATATCAATCAGTACTTTGCCTTGAAACCAAGAGCGGGTTTTGATGAAACTTGGTATTATGGTTCAGTTTCAAATGATATTGATTCGAGCCACATGACGAAATTCGTTGCAGGGCTTGGCCTTGAAGTAAGACCAATGCGTGGATGGAACTTCACAGTGGGTTTCCAAAACGAAACGACACTGAACAGCTTTAAAGGTAAGGACGTTGCTTACTGGCAACCAGAAAACACGTCATTCACTTTGCTGACGAACGTTTTCCTTTTCAATCTATAAGATAATTGTCTTCGTCCGCTCGAAAGTGATGAATTTCACCTGAGAGTGGATTTGTAAATGATAACTCCGCTGCTTCCAATTCAATACGGTCCTCAAGCCACTGGCGAGCAGCGCCGTAAGAAACATCTCCCACAATTGGATATCCTAAAGCTGACATCTGCGCGCGGATTTGATGTGTACGACCTGTGATCAGTTTAATGCGCACTTCTGAAATCCCCGGTTCCCACAGACGATAATTTAGAACTTCCAGCTGGCATTCTTGCCAGTCAGTTTTTGCTTCCGTCGAAACGGTTTTCGGTGCGCGGGGAGAAGGCTCCATATAATGCGTGACCAATCCCAACGGAATTTTTTCGCCATGGACAAGTGCGCGATAGATTTTATTCATGCCACGCTCGATCAAGAGTTTATTAAATGCCGATTGGAACTGTTCTGTTTTTGCGTAAACGATCAGTCCGCGCGTGGGAACATCCAAACGATGAGTCAGTAGAACTTTTTGGCCAATGGCCTTTTCAACATAGGCTTGAACGTTTTCTTTTAAATTGTCGACAGAGGCATGAACGGGTAAGCCCGAGATTTTTTTAACAACGACAAAATCCGAATTTTGAAAGACGATCCGCGTTTTCCAAAGTCCATCATCGGCCAAAAAGCGACGGGGTTTGGTATGGACTCTTAGATAGTCTTCTTTTTCGATAAAGATATTTTGAATTTCGCGTTGGCCTTTAACGTAGATGCAACCTAATTGTAAGAGAAATTCGATTTGCGTTCGATCAATGTCAAGAATGCCTAATAAAACATCACATAATAATCCCGACTGAGGGCTTATTATATGTCGAACACCGTATTCAAATCCTCTTGCGCTCTGCATACTATTTCCTGTGATAGAAACTACCCATAGCATGGTGTGACATCTGTGTTCAAGTGGGTCCGTTTCGTCCATAGTAGTCAGCTCTAGGAGTAGTGAGTTTTGGAATTTGCACAAGAGCCCATTTTTCAGTGGATGTCTCAGTTTGCTTACCAGCCTGGGATCGTCTATGCGGCGCTTATCGGAATGATGATGTTATCGGCCGTGGGTTTCCCATTGCCGGAAGAAGTCACGCTGATCAGCGTAGGCATCTTGGCATTTATGGGGGCAAATCCTGACCATTTCCCTCCGCCATACCCAGGTGCTCCCGTTGTCAATGTTCATACCGCCGCCATTATTGCCTTTGTAGCCGTCGTCGTCAGTGACACGCTGATATACGTTTTAGGGCGATTCTTTGGGCGTAAAATTCTTTATCATCCGCGTGTTCAGCGCCTATTCCCAGCTGACATGATGAAAAAAGTCGAAGAGTGGACTCATAAATACGGTGCTTATGCTTGCGGTATTTTCCGTTTCACTCCAGGACTTCGTTTCCCAGGCCATTTGGTTTGCGGTGTGATGAAGTTTCCAGTTTGGAAATTTTTGGTCATCGACGGTATTGCAGCGGCGATCAGCGTTCCAACGCAAATTTATCTCCTCGCTCATTACGGTGAACCGATCCTTAATAAACTGCGCCAGTTTAAACTGGTCGTCCTGGCGGTATTTGCTGTGATCGTTCTGTACTTTGTGGTGAAAAGAATCCACAAAAAATGGGTCACACGAAACGTGAGTCTCTAAAAAAGCAAAAACTCCTGAGGGTCACCCAGGAGTTTTTTTGTATCTAAAATCTTTTAAAAACTAAGCCGCTTTATGATCAAAGACCAAGTCTTCAGTCAATTCACAGCAGATGTGAAGAGCTACTGGTTTGGTGTGGAATTCTGGTTCCACGTCTTTCCAGAAGATCTTTTCGTAACCGCTGCTCAATGCAAAAATCTCTTCGCGGATTTTAAACATCAAACCGGCTGGTGAGCCTAGCAACCAATCCATTTGCACCAAGTACAAGGCTTCTTCCAATTCCACTGGCGTCATCGACTTAATGAAGGTTTGCGGAAGATTGTCTATTAGGTGACAAGCGTTGTGAGAGTACTTGTGGAAGGCTTTCTCAAACGGTTGCACAAACAATCTGTCGACACGCGTATCAGACGGGTTGGAAGCAAAAGGTTGCGCTAATTTTTTGAAATTCCAGTACAAAAGAGCATCGTTCACAACGTATTCGGCGCGTGGCAAATAATCCGTGATCGCATCGACTTTAAGACCTTCATGCGAGTGATCTTCTTGGTGCGCATTGTGGTCAATCGCCACCAGGCTGCGCAAGTGATACAGGAATGAAAACACACAGTGCAACTTATCCATAAACGGTTTTGAGAAATTCAAACCGAAATTATAAAGCAATGGCGAGCCGATTTTATTTTCTAGCCAAGAGAAAGTATCAAGCAAAGGCCCCAGAGCCGTTAGATCTACACCCCAAGGTTTGATCGCTGTTTCAAAAGCTTCGTTAAAAAGTTCTTCGAATTGCGCGCACACTGTCGGAGGAACAACGGCAATATGTGATTGCAAAGCACGGATGCGAGGTTGGGAGCGCTCGTAAAGCTCAATGTGTGGATCTAAAGAGCGGAATGCTTCACATGTGAAGTTGTAATCCATACGAGGATTTGCAACTGGGCTCTTGATATAGTGATTCAATTTGATCAAAGACAAGCCCGTCAATGCGTCAGCCATGTATTTAAAGGGCTCTGTCGGTGTGAATTTTGAAAAATTTGTTTCTTGATTCCAAAATTGAACCTTCAATGGTTTCCAAGTCGAACCTTTTTCCATTGTGACGTCAAAACCCAAACGTAAGCTCGTCTTTTTCATTCAGTGACTTCCTTCCACATGTATTTAGCCAAGTCCTCTATCGGCTCAAATGTGAACTTGTTCGAGTCGGGTTTTTATGGGATCTTGCAGGTCTATGGTCGCGTTTGGAAAATGGATAGATGCTCATGGTCACTTGGCCGATCCCCGTTGGGAAGGTCAAGATAGTGCCGTCATTGAAGATGCTCGTAGCAAGGGCATTCACTTTTTTATGCAAGGTGGAGTCAGCCCTGAAGATTGGGGACGACAACGCGCCTTGAAAGCTCGTTTTCCTCAGCATATTGGTCTTTGTTTTGGCCTTCATCCTTATTGGGTGATTGATCATGAACTTGAAGAGTGTGAGGAAGCTTTGGATTTATTGGCTCGAGAGCTGCCGGATGCTTTGGCACTTGGGGAGCTCGGCCTTGATTTCCGTCCTCACATCATGAAAGACACCCGCGATAAGCAAATGACGGTCTTTGAGCAGCAATTGGAGCTGGCGCAGATGTCGTCTAAACCCGTTGTGCTTCATCTTGTGCAGGCCCATGAGGAAAGCCTCAGGATCATGGACTTGTGGGGGCTTCCCAAGCAAAAAGGCATGGTACACTCGTTCAACGGAAGCTGGGGCAAGGCTGAGGACTTCTTGCGTCGTGGTCTCTATCTGTCAGTGGGCGGGCCTCTGTGTCGTCCTGACAACGAAAGATTACGCCAAGCCGTTCGCGAAATTCCCCTTGAAAAGCTTCTTGTTGAAAGTGATACCCCAGATCAGGCTCCTCCGGCATATAAAGGGGGCCTAAATCCTCCTGAAAGCATTTGGGAGGTGGCAAGAACTATAGGGGAGCTGAAATCTCTTGATCCTCTGGAGATTTTAGATATCACTACTGAGAATTTTAAACGACTTTTTGCCCAGGGGACCGCGCCGGAATCTTTTGGGTCGTGATTTGACGGAGACCTATGGAAACCCCAGAAACAAACTCTCTTCCACAACCAGAAGAAAATAACTACGTTTTGCATCGTCGTTTTGATCGCATGGGCCGTTTGGTCGGCGATGACGTGATGAAAAAGTTGTTCAATTCTCACGTGATGGTCATCGGTATCGGTGGCGTGGGGTCGTGGGCGGCGGAATCTTTGGCTCGTTCTGGAGTTGGTAAAATCACCATCGTAGATTACGACGAAATCTGTATCACAAATGCGAATCGCCAATTGCATGCTTTGCAAGGTTTGGTGGGACGTAAAAAAGCAGAGGTGATGACGGAACGCCTGCGCAAGATCAATCCCCAAGCGACAATTGATTCTATTCCGGAGTTTTATAACGCTGAAAATTCAGAGAGCATGTTGTCTTTGAAGCCTGATTATATCGTCGATGCGATTGATAATTTGACGGCGAAAGCTCACTTGCTGGCGACTTGTCGCGAGCGTGGTTTGAAAGTGATCACGTCAGGTGGTTCAGGTGGAAAAATGGATCCTCTTCGTATCAAAAAAGCCGATTTGGCAGATACGCACATGGATCCGATGGCGCATCAAGTACGCAAAATTTTGCGTCAAAAATACGACTTTCCTCAAAAAACTTTCGGCATTCCATGCATCTTTTCGGATGAGTTTCCAATTGATCCAGTGGAATTGAAATACGATGGCGGAAAAGGCTTTAAATGTGTTTGCCCACAAGGCAGCCAAAACAAACTTCATGGCTGTGACGCTCGAAATGTGATCTGGGGAACTGCGAGTTTCGTAACAGGTGCTTTCGGCTTAGCTATGGCGTCGCACATCGTTCAAGAGATCGCAAACAGCGTGAAGGCGGAGGCAAAATGATCGTAGCTGCTTGGTTTGCCATCGTTTTTTTCATTATTCTTGTCGGCTTCACAGTTGTAGGTCTTACGTTCCGCCATTGGTGGAAAGAGCGTAAGAAGACTAAGGCCGCGTAATTAAAAATACCTATTGAGTTTTAAGTTAAATTTGATACCTTGCGGTGCTTTACATCGCTATGAAGGAGCTATGATGGGACCTATTTCTAAGTTCATCGATCATCACTATCGTCACTTTAACGCTGCGGCTTTGAAAGACGCTGCTATTGGTTACAAAACGCACGTTGATAAAGGTGGCAAAATGCTTGTCACTCTTGCTGGTGCGATGTCGACTGCAGAACTTGGTCTTTCTTTGGCTGAAATGATCCGCCAAGGTAAAGTTCATGCGATCTCTTGCACAGGTGCGAACCTTGAAGAAGACGTGTTCAACTTGGTTGCGCACAATCACTACGAGCGCATCCCGAACTACCGTGATTTGACGAAAGAAGACGAACAACGCCTTCTTGAAAAACATTTGAACCGTGTGACTGACACGTGCATCCCTGAAGAAGAAGCGATCCGTCGTATCGAGAACGTTGTTCTTGAATACTGGCAAGAAGCTGACAAAAAAGGTGAGTCTTACTTCCCACACGAATTCATGTACAAAATTCTTCTTTCTGGAAAGTTGGAGCAGTACTACCAAATCGATCCAAAAAATTCTTGGTTGCTAGCTGCTGCTGAGAAGAACTTGCCAATGGTTGTTCCAGGTTGGGAAGACTCAACTTTGGGTAACATCTTTGCTGGTCACTGCATTAAAGGCGACATCAAAAATGTGCACACTGTAAAAGGTGGTATCCAGTACATGACTTCATGGGCGGAGTGGTACATGGCGACTGCGAAGAAATCAGAAGTTGGTTTCTTCCAAATCGGTGGTGGTATCGCCGGTGACTTCCCAATTTGCGTAGTTCCAATGCTTGAGCAAGACTTGGGTCACGAAGATGTTCCATTGTGGTCATACTTCTGCCAAATCTCTGACTCGACAACTTCGTACGGTTCGTACTCTGGTGCGATTCCGAATGAAAAAATCACGTGGGGTAAATTGGCTCCATCGACTCCAAGCTACATCGTAGAGTCAGACGCAACAATCTGCGCTCCATTGATGTTCGCTTACATCTTGGGTCAATAGTTATCTGAATTTCCAAAAACCACTAAAGCCTCGGCAGAAATGTCGGGGCTTTTTTATTTTCTAGATTTAATCAAAGTGCGGAAGTAGTCGCGAGTGTCGTGAAGCATATCTTCGGTCTCAAGATTTTTTTCGATTTCAGCAAGCGTTTTTTGACTTAGATTTTTAAAGTCGGCGAGGGCTTGATAGGCGGCTCCGCGAACGTCACGATCATTGTCAGTTGTAAGTGTGAGCAGAAGCTCTTCATCTGCAGTTGAATGTGGACCGACTTCTGCAATTGCGCGAGTTCCGATGGTGCGAGTATAGGCGTCTTTGCTGGAGGTAAGTCCGCGAAGTTTTTTATATACATCGGCAGGGACGTCATGGGCGTTGCGTAGGGCTTGTGCCGCCTCTTCGCGAACGCCTTTATTATCTGATTTGCTGTCATCAAGTAATATATATTCTGCAAGTTTTCTTTGAATTTCTGCATCTCCAACACCCATGCAACCTAGTGCGCGGTGGCCAGCTTCATTCCCAAAAAAGGAACTGGGAACCATTTTTGTCGTGAGAGGAATATCTGTATTCAACGAACAAAGAAAATCGCGGGTCTCAAATGTTGGTCCCTTTGCCATTGCCGTGCCAATCACGGCATTAACTTTCTTTTCAACTTCACCAGCAGAATACCAATTCAGTTTTTGCCCTAAGTTCACCAACGAAAGTTGCAAAGTGGGACTATCGGTGAGTGAATCGGCGGCTGCGCGAAGGTCTTTTTTTGCTAATTCATTTTTTGAGATTTCTGCAAGAATGGATTTTTCAGTTTCCGTCAGGCGACTGAAGTTGAGTTCGCGCAGATAGCTTTCAATAGTCCCCATGTAGCTGAGACGTTCATCAGAGTTGAGAAGTTCCTTAGTGACTATCAGTTTTTCTGCTGTTGAGAGCTTTGGGTCTGATAGGGCACATTCCTTTTTGAATCCGGGTGCTGCTCCAGAGCAGGCGGCTGCAGCTGTGCCCGCTAAGGCTGCATTCCATGGGCCAGCGAAATTCTGGCTTAGGTCATTGATTCCTTGAATGGTGGACATCACTTTTTGAGCTTCTAGGTCTTCAAGTCTCTTGCTGTAATTTTGTCCAACGGAAGTCACATACCTATTCAGAAAAGGTCGTACTGTTTTTCCAGATGGCCCCACAGAGTCAAAACCATAAATTTGGGGGATTCCAGCGAAAACTTTTTGCATGCGGGATTTAAATGAATCTCCAAGGGGACTATACCGAGCTGTCACAATGCGATCAGCGACATCGGGAGCGATGCCATCGTTGATGAGGACGCGACGATATTCCGCGGGAGTACGGCGATCCTGAGACTTATCCGCAAGTGTATTGCATCCAAAAAGATAGACCTCTTTAGGATGACGTAAGATACCTTCACATGTTTTCGAACAAGAAAGTTTTTCGAGAGTTTCTAAGGAAAGTCTTTCTTTCGTATCGCCAAAAAACGCACCGCCAAAATGACCCGAAACGATAAGTGTATCGCATTTTGTCTGAGAAGCACAGGCGTCCTCCATCCAATTGCGATTGTTCGTATCTACCAATTCTACGAATTGAACATTTTTGTCTTTGATTTTTGATTGGAAAATCTTCTTTTCATCATCCGAGTTGATAGTGATCGTGCAGACAGTACGTGTTTCTTTGGCCAGGGCCGAAAAGGATAATAACGTGACGATCAGAGAGATGAAGATCTTCATATTCTTCTTTTCGGAAAACAAAGTGCGTAAATCAGTCCAGAACACCCTCGGGATTGTATCAAAATGAGATTTATCTCTCGATCAGGATTCGCCGATAAGTGTTTATGCTGAAGTGGGTTTCGAGCATCAAGATTTTCATCGCAGGTGTCATCATGGGGGGAGTTGTCTTCTATGGGGTGCATCTGTTTACCCATCGCAGTCTGAATAAATCTTTCCCAGAGCTATTCACAGAAGATATCGAGGATCGCTTTCAAAGTTATGCGATCAAACTGACGGGCCGTCAGAGTCTTTACGTCGCGAAACTTCAAGAAATTGAATCTATTGAGCGAACATCGAATGCGACAGCTTTGTGGTTTGATCTGCCGACAATGATTCTGAAAGCGGAAGCACCGGTCGAATATAACTACTTCATCAGCCTATCGGCGCCATGGAAGTTTCATATCGTCGGAGACACTCTGGTTGTGCGAGTTCCTGAGTTGGGAAGCAGTACGCCTGCGGTGGATATCGCGAAGCTCAAGTTCACAGTGGAGCAGGGAAGTGTCTTGCGAAACGAAGAGCGGGCATTAGAAAAAATGGCTGAAGATTTGCCCGGGCTTTTAATTGAGAAAGCCATTGCCAACCGAGAAGTCGTCAGAGAAGAAGCCCGCGTATCAGCGGAAAAATTCATTCGCACGTGGTTTGAAATGGTCACTCACGAAGAGTACACCAAGCCCATCAAAATCAGATTTCCACACGATCGAGATTCCGACAGCAAGCCTTAATTAATCGTTAGGCATATCGTTTTTTGCTGGACAGCTGGCCGCAAGCTGGCGTGTCAAGATAGCCGCCTTCATGTTGACTCGAATCATCACCCATTCGTCTAATTAAGACATGACAAGATGGAGGGATTCATGAAGAGCGTAAATGTGTTGTTAGGTGCATTGGTTTTTGCTTTGATGGCTTGCTCCGACGGGGGCGGTAACAGTAAGGGCGGCGGCGGAATGCCGGATTTGAAACCGGGAATGAAGCCGGCGAATGCTGTATCTGAAGCCGATCTTCAGTACTATGCGCAGCTCATGAATAACTCACAAAGTTTTTTGCCGGCTGACCAGGTGGTTTTTAATGACATTCTTTCTGGTGCGCAGACGGAAGCTGTTACCCACGAACAACGCGAAGAAGCGAAAAATCGCTTAAGCGCAACGGGCCGCCAGAACATCAGCATGATTCAACAAAACTGCGTGATTCAAGATGCAGAATCACAAACAACAGGCGATCAAGAGTTCAAGGTAGGTGCTGTCAGTACAACTGTGGGCACGATGGGAATTTTCGACAGAGCCGCTTGTCCAACGTTGATGAATAAAAGGGCGAATTCAAAAAATACAATTCGTTCCATTGAACCTCTTGGTTCAAATTCAGTTCGCATCGTTTCATTTGTTGAAAATACAGAGTCACGCAGCCAAACAATTGAAAGCAGATCTTGGCAGAATTCTTTGCAAGGCGCGCGTTTTAACATGGAAATGGCGAGCAGTGGAACTGTTGAAGCGACACTTGCGAATCAATCTTTGAATCTAAAAGCGGACGTTGCAGGAACTGGCACTTTGCAAGTCGACCTTTTGCAGAACGACTATATTCGTGGTCCGATTTCCTTCAACGTGAAAATGGATACGGCAACTCAAAAGGGCCAAATGCAGACTCTATTTGATTTGCAAACAACACGTGGCGCGATTCGTATAGTGGTAATTGGGACTGAGTCTTCACAAGAGATCTATATCAATGGTGAAAAAAGAAGCCCTGGTATGATGAAGGCATTTACGTCTGCTATCGAATGGGGCAAGCTTCCTTTTATTAAATAATTTCCTGTTAAATCCCGGCCCTGGACTAGAAAACGCTGTCCCGACTTATTGAAGTAGGGACATAATGTCCTAGGGCCTACTGGTACATGGTGTGCAAGAGATGTATGTTGGTGTCGGGTTGACCGATGGGGTTTAAGGAATGAAGGAACTCATAGTTTTTCTCTTGTTAATGTTTGCGATGATAAATGCAGCGGAAGCTCAAGAGGGGCGTTCTGGTTGCGTGATGGATACGGGTCTTTTGGATCGTATTGAATGCCCGTATTCGGTCGTTGAAGTTCAAGGTCCTATCTTTAAAAGAAAAGTTAAATATGGAATCCCACAAGGACGAGCACCAAAAGGTGGTTGGCCAACGGTAGTTTTATATCAAGGAACATTTTTTCCGGTTGAGTTCTCTCGCCGTCAAATGATGCCATTTGGTGGTTTTAACGAGATCCGTTTGATTCAAAATCTAATGGATAATGGTTTTGCGGTGATTGCGCCTCCAGCAACGGAAAAGCTTGCTTGGATGACGAATATCATCGGTATGGATTACGACACTTCTGAAGACTTCTATTTTATCCAAGAGCTTCTAAGAGCCATGAATGCCGGAGAGTTCGGCAAACTCAATATGAATCAACTTTTCGCCACAGGAATTTCAAGTGGTGGATATCACACAAGCCGCATGGCGGTTTCATTCCCAGGAGTTTTTAAAGCTCTTGCGATTGAGTCGGCTTCATATGCGACTTGTGGCGGCCCGATGTGTTTTGTTCCAGATGCACTTCCAGCAAATCATCCACCGACATTATTTTTGCACGGGATGCTGGATCATGTCGTGCCGATCACAACGATGTATTCCTACTTGCACCGCCTTGAAGATGAAGGGGTTGAAACCAAGGTTTTGGTTGATACCTTCGCGCGCCATCAATGGCTTGATGAAGCCCCTGAAGAAATCACGCAGTGGTTTTTACAACACCTTCGTTAGTGAAGGTGTCTTTCTGCAAGTTCTTTGATTTTTGGTAAAGATCTATTCCAGCTTTCTAAAGCGTCGGCATAGGATTCGACCTGATCGGGGCTATCACCAAACTCTCCCACCACGACGAAAAGTCGCGTTAGATTTTTTGTGCTCTCCAGCCGATAGGTGATGTTTTCGTTAATCTCAACGAAGCTGGGATCACTCACGCGAAAACTAAATTCTAATTTTTTAAAGGGTTCGACGTGAGTGACAGTGCCTTTGGCGGCAACCAAGCCATCATGGACTTTCCAAACAACCGGTTCGCCAGTCATCCAATTGGATTCGAGGCTCATAAATTCGGGCCACCATTCTTGGATCCATTCTTTCGACAGATGAGGATCGGTGAGGATGTTCCATACAGTTGTTGCCGGAGATTCTATTACTATTGATTTTTCGATTTGTTGTGCCATGAACGTAGAATAACGTGGCTTTAAGGATCGCCCAAATTACGAGCGGCTTCCTTGTTAAGAGGCAAGGGATCTCCTAGCCCTTGATACCAACTTCGACAAGTTCTGGATTTAAAACTCGAATAATCTCACTAGGCTTCATGCCGACTAAATAGCCGCGTTTGCCGCCGTTGATATAAATCTTCTCAAGATCCAAAATGGTTTTCTCCATAAAGACGGGCATTTTTCTTTTCGTGCCGAAGGGAGAGGTTCCACCAATTTGATATCCTGAATGACGATCCGCCACCTCGGGCTTGCAAGGTGAGACGGTTTTCACTCCCATATGACGAGCCATCTGTTTCGTTGAGACTTGCATATCTCCGTGCATAAGAATCACGAGAGGATCTTTACTGTCGGTTTCCATGATTAGGGTTTTGATGACCGCGTGTTCAGGGACTCCCAGCTGTGAAGACGAGTGAGCGGTGCCACCTTTTTCGAGATAAGGAAAAAGGTGATGCGTGATCTCGACATGATGGTCCTGCAACTCCCGAATTGCCATCGTCATTGGGAGTTTGTCTTTATCACTCATTGCTGCAGATCCTTGGTATCGATGTAGGTTTTTTCTAGATCTTCTTTAAGTACTTGCGCCAGCTGTTGAGTGCCCAAGCGGGACACATTGATAAAGTCTTTTTGGTCATGACGAACTTTGTATTGTTCAGCCAACATCAACTCGTCATGTTTTCTGAATCTTTCGATAATAGAATGAGCGCGCGCTTGCGGATGACCCAACTCTACCAAAAGTTCTTGGGTGAGGGTGAGGCTTGAATCCAAAGTTTCACGACGAATATGAGTGACTCCAAGATCCATCAAATCAAAAGTATGCTGACGATTGCGAGCGCGGGCATAGATTTTTACATGGGGAAAGTTGGCGCGGACCGTGCGTGCAATGCTGGTCGCTGTTTCCATATCATCAACAGCCAGAATAAAGTGTTTGGCGTCTTTCATTCCGGCAGCTTCGAGAATTTCTTTACGAGAAGCATCTCCGTAGTAAACCTTGTTTCCAAAACGACGAAGCAGTTCAATTTGCTCCGAATCATGATCAATAGCTGTAAAGCCGATATTCTGCGCACGTAAAAGACGACCAAAGATCTGACCAAAGCGACCAAATCCCGCAATGACGATTTTGTTGTTCGCATCTTCGAAGCTGTCATATTCAGCTGTTCGCTGACGTTTGCGTGAAAGGTAAGCGTCGAATTTGTCGTTTGCAACAATGATAAATGGACTAAGCACCATGGAGAGGGTCACAACCATTGTCAAAAACTGTGTCGTTTCCGCCGGTAAGATACGTGAAGTGAGTCCCACGCCAAAAAGAACAAACGCGAATTCCCCACCTTGAGAAATATAAGCAGCCAAGTTGCGTGAAGGATCTGAGGCCAAACGCATGATACGACCAACAGCAAAGAGCAATGCTGATTTCACAATCATGTAACCAATGGTGGCGCCCAGAACTAATAACGGTTGCCGAATCAAAAGATCCAGGTTCAATCCCATGCCCACGGACACAAAGAAAAGACCCATCAAGATACCTTTGAATGGATCCAGATCGGCTTCAAGTTCGTGACGGTATTCCGACTCTGATAAAAATACCCCACCTAAGAAAGCACCGAGTGCCATCGAGAGGCCCACTTCTTCCATCGAGTAGGCAACGCCAATCACAATAAACAAAGTCACACCGGTGAAAAGTTCACGGCTGCGGAACGAAGCAACTTGGCGCAGGAAAGGGCCCATCAAAGTTTTACTAAAGATCGCGAGACCAATGATAATTGCAACAGCTCCAGCCCAGTTTGTGTGTGTGGCTGCTGTTGCGGTTGTTTTAAGTCCAAGCGTAGGGATGATCGCAAGGGCAGGGATGGCGAATACGTCTTGCATTAGCAGAATTGCAAATGAGGATCGACCGAATTCCGTGTTTAGAACTTTACGCTCACTCAGGGACTGTACAGCAAATGCAGTTGAAGATAATGACAGTGCAAACCCAATCACGAAGCTGGAAGGCCAAGAAAGATCAAAGCCTCTGGCGATAAGAGCAAATGCCGCCGTACAAAGAAGAACTTGCAACCCACCAAAACCGATCAAAGTGCGACGAAGCGCCCAAAGCTTTCGAGGCTGCAGTTCTAGGCCGATCATGAATAGAAGGAAGACCACGCCAAACTCCGCAAAATTTTGCGTGTAGCGATAATCCAAAATCATCCCGAGGCCCTGAGGCCCGATCAGAATGCCAGCTGCCAAATAACCCAGAATACTACCCAATCCCAATTTTTGACAAACGGAGACGAGTAAAATGGATGAACCTAAAAATGCGAGTACTTGAAAGAGATGCGGATGAATCATGGGGATAAGACTAACAAGGCCTTACCCCGGGCGCATCAAGTTTTTTCATGTGTTCCGAGGTAACGGGCGCTGAGGATTTCAAATCTCCAAGTCAGTAAGACCGAAACACAGACTAAACCAAAAAGGAGCCCGATCCAAATTCCGATAGGTCCCCAACCCAAATGGAAAGCGAGAAGATAGCCACTTGGTAGGCCAATGATCCAATAAGAAACAAAAGCAAAAACACTCGGCCAAGCTGTATCACTAAGACCACGCAAAGCACCGATTGCAACAGCTTGCAAGCCATCAAAAATCTGGAAAATACCAACGACGATAAAGAGCATCGCTGCGAGTTCAATCACATTAACGTCGCTTACATAAAGAGTCGGAATCCAATTTCGTAATAACAAAATCGCAACGGCACAGATCGTGGAATAAATCGCGACAACTTTCATTGAAGTAAAGCCTGCATAACGAGCCCAGGCCGCATCGCCTCGACCGATTTCATAGCCCACACGAATGCTGGAAGCGATACCGATACCAACAGAAATCAAGAATGTGACGCTCGCCATACTGATGGTGATTTGGTGGGCCGCAAGAGGCATTGAACCAAACCACCCCATCATGATCGCAGCCGAGGAAAACGCGCCGACTTCAAAAAGATAGGTCATGCCGTTAGGAATTCCCAGGCGGAACATATTTCTCAGCAGAGTATGATCCATCTTATGAGTCCAACGCTCTTGCAGATATTTAGTAAAACGCGGATTGAAATGGATGTACGAAACCATGGCAGCGGCCATCAAAATACGTGAAATAAGCGTGGAATACCCAGCACCTTCAAGGCCAAGCTTCGGTGCGCCCCAGTTCCCGTAAATCAAAGCATAGTTGCCGAGGATATTTGCCAAGACCCCAAAGAGCATCACAAACATTCCGACCTTGGTTTTTCCAATTCCGTCGGAAAATTGTTTGTAGCACTGGTAGATCAAGCTTGGGAGGAGGGACCATGTGATGATTTCGAAAAACTTCAAAGAATTTTCCAAAACCTCAGGTGTTTGCCCGAAAATAGATAAGTTTGGTAGGAGGGCGTAAAGCACTCCAGTCAAAATGGCTGAGGTGATCAAGGTGACTATCAAACTGTGGCGTAAAAGCACGCCGCCGTAAGGGTAGTCTTCTTGCCCCTGCATCTTAGCAATGAGTGCGGTGACGGGAGAAAGAATTCCCATTCCCGCAATAAGTGCGATAACAAAAACACTTCCCGCAAACGCAGAAGCACTTAATGCGACGGCCCCCAAAGCTCCCACCATGATCGTATCAGCCAGATTGATCAGATTTTGACCCACTTGACCGACAACAATAGGACCTGAGAGTTTGGCGAGAAGTTTAGTTTCGTGAACGAGTTTAGACTGCGACAACTTCTTTGATCTCCGGGAACAGTTCCACCATACGGGCCTCGATGCCTTGTTTGAGTGTAACTTGTGAACTCGGACATCCAGAGCAAGCACCCTTCATACGGATATAAAGAATGTTGTCTTCGTATTTGTAAAACACGATATCGCCGCCGTCTAAAGCAACAGCTGGGCGGATTTCGCGATTGAGAACTGATTTGATATTGCGAACGATCGGAGTGTCGTTTTCGTCTTCCACAACTGGAGTGAAATCGACAACCACGGGTTCATTTGAATCCAAGTGTTCTTGGATCAAACCACTAAGAGGGTGAGCCAAAAGCTCCCAATCAACCCAATCTTGTTTTGTCACTGTGATAAAGTCAGAACCCACGTACACCGAACTCGTCCAAGGGAACCCGAAAATTTTCGACGCAAGTGGGGATCTCTCGGCATCTTGGGCCGTTGGGCAGTCAAAACCCTCTTCTGTTACAGAACGGTGAAGCAAAAACTTCATTGTCGCAGGGTTTGGGGTGATTTCGTAACTGACTTTGTTCATAGAAACCTCGGTTCGCGTCCGCACACTATCGGAAGAAGTCTTTTATGCCAAGCGTGTTAATCAGCGAGACGCACTTGATTAAAGCTTAAAAACTCAATAAATTTCCATCCTCTAGGGATTCAGAAATGGGCCCCAGTATACACGAAAAACAGGCAGATTTGAATAGGCAACTAAAAGGGCGTGAAGGCCCACATTCAGGAGACTTTGATGACACCAAGAGTTAGAGAGATTTTAAACTGGTATGGATCCGACAATCCGGGCGTTCTTACGAATTTAGCTCGCATGTTGAACCACGGTAAGCTAGCTGGCACTGGTAAGCTCGTCATTCTTCCTGTCGACCAAGGTTTTGAACATGGTCCGGCTCGTTCATTTGCAAAAAATCCAGATGGGTACGATCCCGCTTACCACGTTGAATTGGCGATTGAATCAGGTTGCAACGCCTACGCTGCTCCACTTGGTGCGATCGAAGCGATTGCTCGTGAGTATGCAGGTGAGATCCCGTTGATCTTGAAGATCAACAACTCTGACACTCTTTTTGGTAACAAAGCTCCTATCTCTGCGTTGACGTCACATATCGATGATGCTTTGAGATTGGGCTGTGTGGGTATTGGTTTCACAATCTACCCAGGCTCTGCGGAACGTAAACACATGTACGAAGAGATCGCGGAAGCGGCTCGCAAGGCGAAAGAAGCCGGTCTTGTTGTGATCATCTGGTCCTATGCTCGCGGTGAACAACTTTCTAAAGACGGCGAAACCGCTATCGACGTGATCGCATATGCGGCTCACATCGCAGCTCAATTGGGCGCGCACATCATCAAAGTAAAACCACCAAGCGCACACATCGAACAGGCGGCTGCGGCAAAAGTTTACCAAGAACAAGGTATCAAAGTTGCGACATTGTCGGATCGTATCCGTCACGTTGTTCAAGCTTGTTTTGCAGGTAAACGCATCGTGATCTTCTCTGGTGGCGAAGCAAAAGGCACGGATGAGTTGATGAAAGAAGTTTCTGAATTGGCACAAGGTGGAGCTTTCGGTTCAATCATGGGTCGTAATGCTTTCCAACGTCCAAAGAAAGAAGCGATTCAATTGCTTCATAACGTAATGGAAACTTTCGCAGGGAAAAAACTGTAATTTATGAGTATTCAAGAAAATCCGCTAAGAGCAGAGAAAAGACGTAAACTACAAGCCCTTCGTGAGAAGGGTATTAATCCTTATCCGTATTCTTTCGACAACAAATCAAAGATCGCTGAAGTTGTGAACAAGTATGCTGACGGCTTGGCGGCGGGTGAGAAAAAGCCTGAAGCGGTTTTCCGTTTTGCAGGTCGCTTGATGACTTTGCGTGCAATGGGAAAAGCTAGTTTTTTCAACGTGCAAGATCAAACAGGCACTGTGCAAATGTATGTGAAAACAGAAGAGTTGTCTGAACAAGACAAAGCTTCGTTTGAGCTTGTCGATCTTGGCGATATCGTCGGGGTTGAGGGTTTTGTTTTCAAATCACAAAAAGGTGAATTCTCAATTTACGTTAAAACTTTCCAAATTTTGACGAAATCAATTGAACCACTTCCAGAGAAATTCCACGGCGTACAAGACGTAGAAATCAAATACCGTCACAGACACTTGGATTTGATGACAGATCCAGAGTCACGTAAGGTTTTCGAAACGCGCTCAAAGATCATCAAAGAAATCAGAAGATTCTTGGACGATCGTGGATTTATGGAAGTTGAAACGCCAACCTTGCAACCACTTTACGGTGGTGCGGCTGCTCATCCGTTCACGACTCATCACCGTGCTTTGGATATGAAGCTTTACATGCGTATTTCTCCAGAGCTTTATTTGAAACGCCTCATCGTAGGTGGCTTTGAAAAAGTTTACGAGATTTCTAAAAACTTCCGTAACGAAGGTATCGACAGAACTCACAATCCAGAGTTCGCTTTGCTTGAGTTCTACGAAGCTTACACAGACTACAACTACCAAATGAAACAGTTCGAAGAACTTGTTGCTCACTTGGTGAAGTCGGTGCACGGTTCAATGAAGGTGACTTACCAAGGCAAAGAGATCGATTTCACTCCGCCTTGGCGCCGTTTGACGGTTTATGACGGTGTACGTGAGTACGCTGGCATTGATCCAGAAAAGGCAACTGACGACGAAATTTTCCAAGCGATCAAAAAGCACGGATCTAAGGAGCACAATCCTTACAAACGTGGCGAGATGATCATGGAACTTTTCGAACTGACAGCAGAACAACATTTGTGGCAACCAACGATGGTTATGGATCATCCAGTCGAGATTTCTCCGCTGACGAAGATCCACCGCAAAGATGGTCGCTTGGTTGAGCGCTTTGAGCCTTTTGCAGCTTGCATGGAAATCGGAAATTCTTATTCAGAGTTGAACGATCCTGAAGATCAATTGGCACGTTTGAAAGAACAAGAAGCCGCTCGTGGTGAAGACGAAGAAGCGCATCCAATGGATGAAGACTTCTTGTTGGCAATCGATGCCGGCATGCCGCCAACAGGTGGTGTGGGGCTTGGAGTTGAGCGTATCGTGATGCTTCTGACGGATCGCCCGTCGATTCGCGATATCATCTTCTTCCCGACGATGAGAATCACTAAATAGCGGTTGATGAAAAGCGGCCATTCGACTGCGTTGTCGGGGCCGCTTATCGCTCCAACGTACCTTACAGGTACGCCTCCGCGCTTATCGGGAGATTTCTGAAGAGCGTTTGAAAGCTCGTGTGAAGTATGAAGATCTTTATAATCTTCATGAGCTCTATCCTCATATCTACGGGCCTGTGAATCTTGACTCTGTTTTGCGAGTTATTCCGTTCCCTCCGCGGGAAGACGGAACATTCGCTTTACCTTCTGAGCTTTAATTAAAGAACGATTCCGCCATCTACGCTGAGAGTAGCGCCGTTGATGTACGCGGCTTGTTCGCTGGCTAGGAAAAGAACCGCATTTGCGATATCAGATGTGTCTCCCAAGCGAGCAACTGGTATTTTTGCTGCCATCGCATCGATCGCTTCTTTTGGCATCGCTTTTGTCATCGCTGTTGCGATAAAGCCGGGGGCGATGGCGTTAGCAGTGAAGCCTTTACGACCTAGTTCTTTACCCCAAGTTTTTGTCATGCCGATAACACCAGCTTTGGCCGCTGCATAGTTGAGTTGTCCGAAGTTTCCGTACAGGCCTACAACAGAAGAAATACTGATAATGCGTTTATGTGCAGATGCTGCGTTGAACTTTTCAAGTAAACCTTTTGTGACGTTAAAAAGGCCTGTTAGGTTTGTTGAGATAACCGCATCCCATTCGTCAGCAGTCATTTTTGCAAACGATTTGTCACGCGTGATGCCTGCATTGTTCACCAAGATATCAACAGCCCATGGAAGTGACGAGGCCGCTTTCGCGACTGAATCACGATTGCCAATATCCACTTGAACGAATTGAACTTGAGAACCGAATTTGGACAATTGATCTTTTGCTGATTGCAAGGCTTGCTCTGAGTAATCCCATACAGCGACGTTACCGCCAGCTTCTAGGAAACTCGTCGTGATTTGAAAACCAATTCCTGCAGCACCACCCGTAACGACGGCATTTTTATTTTTAAAGCTGAAGCTGACATTGTTCATACTGAGTCCTCAAGTTTGAAAGTTAGAATTTACTATGGGAAAAGTCTGACAGATGGATTTGGGAGGAGGCAAGGCAGATGCGCATCGTTATTTATATGGGCGACAATTTTGTCCTCAGTACCTTGGTCTCTTAGAATCTTCGTGAAGTGACTTAGCCCGTGAAATTCCATGCGCCTCATCGTATCTTTGCCATAAGAGCAGGGGGCATTTAAATGGCGACGTTCTATGTTCGTCTGGACGTTCACAATATCTCTCCAGAAGAATCCAAGTTGTTGTATGTCAATCTAACGGCCGTTAAGTTTTATCGCTTCTTTCTATCTAAAAACAAATCTTACTGGAGATTGCCGACGGGGCTTTATCGCACCGATGGAGAAACTTTGGCGGATGTAAGTTCACGGATTAAAAACGTGCTCAAACGAATGAATAAAACCGGTGAGTACGTCATTGTGGCCAGCGAAGCCATAACAACATTTGGCTTAAAACCGATCAGTCGTACAGAAGCCATCATGCTCAACGAAGGAGCCGCTTAACAAGTTAGCTCGTCGAGCACAGGCGTCTGAGCGATGCTCCTAATTTCTTCGCAACATCGTCCTCAAGGTCTGTCTTGCGCTTAACCAAATAGACATATTCTTTTCGCGTCGGAAATTTTTTCGGCAACGATTTTTCTTCCAAAGCAAATTCTGGTTTCACAATCTCGTTATGAAGTTTAGCAATGAATTTCGGAATGTAGGCCACGGCAAGGCCTCTGCGACAAAGACCTAAAGCCGTTTCTAACATTCCAACTCGATAGCGAATCAAGCGGGGGAAGGCATCGTCAGGCCAGCCATCAAGTCCACGCACCTTGTTTGGTGAGCCCTCAATTGGAGTTGTGGGAATTGCGAAAGGTCGCTCTTCTTCAGCAGTGTGATTGAATTTGCCTTTCAGGCCATAAATTCCCATTTCAATTGATTGCACACGCAGGTGATCCAACTCTGGGTGGGGAATGGGAATGTAGGTAAAGGCAAAGTCAGAGTCACGATTGGCTACAGATTGCTCCATCAGGCCCGGAGTGAGTTCGTGAATATAGCAAGTTCGATTTTCAAAGGTGCCGCTTAAAACACGTTCCATAAAATGAGTTGAAAAAACTTCGAAAGTAGAAATGCGGAGAGGCTTGTTTTCTTCCGAAGCATCGGCCGCTAAATCCGTTTTCTCGACGATGCCATCAAGCTTACTGATGATCTCTTCCAATGCGGGAGCAAGAGCGCGGGCACGATCTGTCAATAAAATCCCGCGACCATCCGGAACAATCAATTTCTCATTCAGTTCCGATTCAAAGACTTTGATCGCCTTTGAGAGGGCAGGGGGGCTGATATGATGAAGCTCAGCCGCCTTGGTCACACTGCCAGTTCGAACGAGGGATAAAAAATAGCGGATTCGATTAGTATCCATTGGTTAACGATCATATCGTATAATGAAATTATATTCAATGGTTTTATGGTCTACGTTCCAGAGGAATCTTCTTCAGGAGGAACGATGAAGGCCATTCAAGCATTTTCGAATTTAACCGAGTTTATGTCTGAGCCCTTGCAGTTCATGCAAAATATCGCGGGTGAAAAGGTTCATACCGTTCGAATGGGCCCTAAACGCTTTGTATTCGTTTTTGATCCGGAGCGAGCTCAAGAGATTTTAATTAAAAGATCTGATGTCTATGTTCAAAATCGGACTGTTTTTGATCGTATCCAGCCGGTTACAGGTAAAAAAGGTCTCGTGCAGCTGGCAGGTAAAGAATCACAGGAAGGGCGACTGAAATCTCGCTCCATGTTTAATAGCGCGGGCTTAGCGGACGCACGGACTATTATTGAATCTTACTGTGACGATTTTTTGAATAAGGTGGAAGGTCACTCGTCTATTGACGTGACCGAGGAGATGATGTCGCTGATTTTACAAACGGCATTGACTATATTTTTAGGTATTCGTTCCCCGGAACTCGCCGAGCAAATAGGAAAAAAATTCCTGCGACTGAACCATCTTTGTGGTTTGCGAATGAGAGCCTTGGTTCCAGTCCCTCTTGCTATTCCCACATTTAAAAACCGTGAAATTAAAAATCTGCAAAAGGAAATTCGCGATCTCATCACGAAGCATTTAAACAAAAATGCCGGCGTCCCAAAAGCATTTGATGCGGATGAGAACATGATTGATCATTGCATGACTTTTCTTTTTGCTGGTCATGAAACAACAGCAGCTTCGCTGGCTTTTACCTTCCTGCTGTTGGCGCGCCATCCTCAATATCAAGAATTTATTGCCAACGGTGACGAAGAAATGACTTTGGCTATCTATAAAGAAAGTCTTCGCTTGTTTCCGCCAGCATATATGTTGGCTCGGGAGGCCACTCGAGACGACGATCTATTGGGAATTCCTGTTATGAAGTCGGATCAAGTTATTATCGGAATCACAGAACTCCACAGGCACTCGGATTACTTTGAGCGACCTGATGATTTTTATCCCGAGCGTTTTCACAACAAGCTCAAGCATCCTCTGGCATTTATCCCATTCGGGGCAGGCGGGAAGTCCTGCGTTGGAGAAAGGCTTGCCTATTTTGAAGCGGCCATTGTTCTAAAAAAAGTCTGTGAAAGATTTCGTATCGTGGAGTCCTCAGCCACTATTCAGTCAGAACCGCTAATAACTCTTCACCCGTTGGCTCAGCAGGATCTTCAATTGTTGCGCAGAAAGGGAGATTTTCATGCTTCACCCTAGAGGACTCTCTTTTTCTGAGAGTTTAGATGCTCTCATTGCGACCTACAGGGCTTCTTCGGCGATTCGTCCTGAGGTCTTGTTCCGACATTTTTTACCTACTGGATATCGTGCGACGACTTTGAGTTCTGTCGCCGAGGATTTTCAGGATTTGGCAATTCTTGCCAAAGTTCATTTAGGAATGATTGTGACCTTGTATGACGATCTTGCTGACCATCCAGAGCATCGTAACTCGGAGCTCTTAAAAGAGCTCTATACTCTGAATGTTGAGGAAGATCGCCTTGCAGCCGTTCACTTGAACGAAAAAGAGAAAGTCGTTTTTGAATTAGGACGCTATTTGTTTTTAGAACTCACGGCACTTCTTAGAGAATTCCCACATTATCGTGTATTAGTTGCGGCTCTGCGGTTCGATATAGAGCAATTTTACTCTTGTAATAAGTATTCAGAACTCATGTCTTCATTTCCAGCAATATGCAATCTAGAAGAGTCTCGAACCTTGGGTTCTCATAATATGGGAATTGTTGCAGCAGGAACAATTGATCTTATGGCAAGTTCTGGTTTGCATCTAGAGGAACTGGGAAAAGCTCGAGAGGTTTTACATCTGGGGCAAAGACTAGGACGCATTAGTAATCTTGTATTTACTTTCAATCGCGAACTTTCCGAGGGTGATTCAACAAATGAGATCCTTATTTCCAAAGACCCTGAATCTTACCGAAAAAAATTACTAGAAGAATTTAGCGCCAAGGCTACAGAAATTCGAAGTCATTCGCTTCATACCTTTTCCACTCAATCGTATGCAGAGGGACTTGAGGAGCTACATCGCCTGCATGCAGCTTTGGAGGGGCGTATATGAAGTCACGGCGGGCGGTTGTTATAGGCGGTGGTATCGCGGGGCTTTTAGCGGCACGAGTTCTTTCCGAGTCTATGGATTCGGTTCTCGTTTTAGAAAAAGACTCTCAGATGGGAGCAAATATCCCCAGAGCCGGGGTGCCGCAGGGGGCTCACCTGCATGTACTCCTCAAACGCGGTCAGAAAATTTTGACTGATTTGTTTCCGGGAATTGAACAGCGCTATGATGAGCATTCCTGTCCCATTATCGATTGGTCGGAGGATACCGCCTGGGAAAATCGCCTGGGGAGGTTTCCCCGTTACCGGTCAACAGTTCAAACACGTATGTTCAGTCGACCTTTTCTTGAGAGTCAAATTTATGACCTGGTTTCAAACATTACGAATGTATCTTTTGTGAAAACGGAAGTGACAGGTTTTGAATTTGCAGGCGAGAAGGTGGCGCGAGTTTTTTGCCGTGATCAATCTTATTATGAAGGAGATTTGATCGTGCTCGCCGGTGGCGCATATTTTCCGTTAAAGCAGCTTTTGCCGGACCTTCCAATAGCGGAACATACCGATGTTTTCCCTGTTGATATCACTTATCGGTCCGCAACTTTTGCAACGGATTCATTAAAATTCCGGGGCATGAAGCAGTACTACTATCAGTTTTTGCCACCAAATGATGCTTTAGGGGCCGTGATCTCACCGATCGAGCAGGGCCGAACAGTTGCAACCCTGATTGAGCACAACCGTCAGGAATCACTTCAGGCAAATCTTGTTGAGTATAAAACCCATGCCCAAAAAGTTCCTGGCGGGGTGGCTTCACACATTCTGGCCGATGCAAATCCTTTAACAAAAGTCTCTGTGTTTTTTAAACCAAACATGCACCTCCGGCGATTGGATCGCATCTCGAAATTTCCTACGAACTTGATTGCGATGGGCGATGTTGTTTGTTCCCTCAATCCAGTTTTCGGGCAGGGGATGACATCGGCCTTGTTGCAGGCAGAACTCCTGCGTCAGTTGCTAAAGAAAAGTTCCTTTTCGTCACGCCAATTTCATTCCGATCTTATAGCAAAAATTCGAGTGCCATTTCTTTTATCGAAAATGGGGTCTGATACAAGAGACAGTTTTACTAAAAGATATTTGCTCAATTATTTGCGGCAATGCCAGCAGTCTCGTGCAATACATCGGAAATTTCTAAAAGTACTTCATCTGGAAGGACGTGTTGTGGACCTTGTGAATATTCAATGCTTTATCGCGACGATTTTGAGGAGAAGCCCATGATTCATCTGCATCAATATCCTGCAATCTGGGGACTGCCAAGTTTAAGCCCATTTTGCATTAAAGTGGAAATGTACCTGCGCAAGCAAAATATTCCCTATCAGACAGTGGTAGAGAAAAATCCCGCGCGCGGTCCTAAGGGGAAAATGCCATTTATTCGCGATGGAAATCTGACCATTCCTGATTCGAGTTTTATTTTACAACATCTGCAGAAAAAACAAAGCGCGGAAGCAAAACAAGACCCACATCTCGAGGCGCAGTCCTTAGCTTTTCAGCGAATGATCGAGGAGCATCTTTATTTTATTTTGCTCTATAGTCGCTGGATTGATCCTGTGGGGTGGGAAGTTCTAAAGCGTGATTTCGTCTCCCTCTTTCCTCCTCTGATTGGAATGCCATTTTTACATTTCCTAAGAAGTCGTTTACAAAAGCAGGCCTATCAACAAGGGCTGGGACGCCACTCACAGTCCGAAGTGTATGAACTTGGAAAACGAGAGATTCAGGCCCTTGCAACTTTCCTAGCGGAAAAAACTTATTTCCTAGGTGAGGAATTCACGACACTTGATGCGACAGCGTATGCATTTTTGATCACAATCCTCAAGCAACCTATCGAAAGTGAATTGCAAAAAGAAGTTTTGCGTCACCCGAATCTTATCGGATATTGCTTCAGAGAAGAAGCCACGTGCTTTTCGGATTTTGCGGGAAAGGTGTGAGGGTTTTATGAGAACACTTAAACAGATTCGCGAAATAACTCTTGAGCATATGAAAAATGAAACTGTGGAGCTGGGGGAAAAGGTCACCTCTATCGCGCTAGCCGATTATCGCGATTCCACTTTGTTTCAAAGAGAACTTGAAGTAATCCGGAAGCGTCCCCTTCCATTTGTTGCTTCTGACAAAATTAAAAAGACCGGCGATGTGTTTGCTGGCGAACTTGCCGGCGTTCCAATTGTTGCAGTCAGAAATGAACAAGACATTCGCGTTTTTATCAATACTTGTCGTCATCGGGGAGCGCTCCTAGCTTCTGAGGGTACAAAGAAAGACTGTCAAAAATTAGTTTGTCCGTTTCATGGCTGGTCTTATTCATTAGAGGGAGAACTCCTAGAAGTTCCCTCAAGTCATCAGTGTTTTTCCAAACACACGACATCGGCGTTTCGTTTGCAGGAATTGAAATCCTACGAAAAGGCCGGAATGATCTGGGTGGTTCTGAGTCCTCATTCTCAAGAGAATATTTTCGAAGAAAGTTTTCATCAGCTCCATAAAGATTCCGATGAAATCGGTTTAAATCCCCAGCACGCAATGCCTGAGATGAGTTTCCTTGCTCCATTCAACTGGAAAGTGGGGGTTGAGGCTTTTTTAGAAGTTTATCACTTTGCTCATGCCCATGCGCCGTATTTGTCGCAGTTGCAGTTTCCAAATCTGAGTCTTGCCGATTCATATAACGAAAACTGCCGCATCGTAGTTCCGTTGAAGCAACCTGCGGGGGAGATTCCGGTTTTGGGATGGGCGCAAGTGATGTATTTTATTTTCCCCAGCAGTTTTTTACTTTTTTATGATGATCATGTGGCTTTGATTTCGTTGGTCCCACAGACGACGGGTGAAACCAAGTTCCGCTATACTCCAATTGTTCCCAGAGAAGCAGATTTAAAGAATGAGAAAATTCAACAGAGAGTTGAATTTTTAAAAATCATTCTCGGACAAGATATTGCAATTCTTGAAGGCGTGCAAAAAGGACTGGATGCGAATCGAAACGGAAAATTCGTATTTACAAGGCTGGAGCAGATTTTAGAGAAGTTTCACCAAGATCTGCACTCGAACGCCTCTGCCAAAAGTCATCCAACGAGCTAAAAGACTCGCTTCAATGGGTCCTCAGTACAAGCATTTTGCATAGTCAGAGGGAGTCTTTTGACTCTCAGAAGGGGAGTCGGACAATATTGGTGTGAAATATCTTTTGCTCTCCCTTCTCTTTTTATTTTTTGCTGATCCGCAGGCACGCATCGGGTTGCAAGCGGCTGAGAAAATCGTATTTGGTTTTAATGCCAGCAATGCTCCTCCGCTTCTTTATCAATTTGATAACGTCAGTAGACCCATTGCGACCGGTGGACTCATCTACGACGTTGCGGTTGCCATTGGCGATGATCTGCAAGTGAACTACGAAATGGTCGGTATTCCACGTGTGCGTATTCCGAAGATGCTTAATGAGGGTCGAGCTGATTTGAACTGCCATAACAGTTTGGATTGGGGGCAGAGTTTTAGCCAGGAAGTGGTCTGGAGCAAGCCCCTCTACACTTACGCCAATGTCTTAGTGAGTAAGACAGAGATTCCATTTTCCTGGATCGATCAAATCAATAACGTCAAAATTGGCACAGTGGAAAGATTTTTTTACTCAGACCTTGAGAACTTATTTAAAAATCAGGTCCTTACCCGTGAAGATGCCCCGTCAGTAGCCATAAGCCTTCGCAAGCTTTTATCAGACCGTGTCGATTATGTGATCATGAGTGAAATCGAATTTAATTACTACAAGGCCACGTATCCCTTTTTGCAAAGAAGTTCGTTTGTTCTCGGAAAAACCGAAATCCGCTGTTCACTCTCAAAAAAATCGGGATTGACTCTAGAGCGGCTGAATCGAACTATTGATCGCCTTAACAAGAAAAAAGTCTTCAAAAAAATTTATGAGAGGTATCTCGACCCAAAGTCCGTAGGCGTTCCGTTCAGTTACGGGCTGAACTGGGATGAGTCACCGCCGTTTCTCTTATATTATAACGGCCCTGGCTCGGCAGTTAAAGAAAGTCTTTTTATTGATATTGGTTTTGCCGTTGCCAAAGAACTCAAGCGCCCGATCAATATAGTCTTGCTGCCAAGGGGACGTCTTGATGCGCGATTGGCAGAAGGACAAATCGAACTGGTCTGTTACAACAATGAGGTGTGGGCGGGAGATTATGCCAAACAATATGACTGGAGCGTCCCTATTTTTCGACAGATCAACTATGTGGTCGGACTGAAAGGCAGTAAAGATACAGTGCTGAGTCTTGAAGACCTTAAAGGAAAACGTCTTGGGACCTCACTGCATTTTGTGTATCCGTCGTTGATGTCATTCTTTGAACAAGGAAGTATCATCCGCGAAGATGCGGGGTCGGGTTCAGCAAATGTGGAAAAGCTTATTAGCCAGCGGATCTCCTACATCATTTTAAATAATCTCGAGTACAACTATTACCAAAAAAAGCACGTCAATATTCAACGGTCTCCTATTGAGGTGGACCCGTTAGAAGTTAAATGTGCCGTTTCAAAAAAATCAAGTTTGAAAATTGAAGAACTCAATCGGGCGCTGACGGATCTCAAAAGATCAGGGCGGTTGCAGCAAATCTTTTATCCGAAATAAAAGGAGAGAAAGTGGGAAAAATAATCTTCGCAAGTTTAATTCTGGTGTTCTCTGTTTTATGCCAAGCCCAAACCAACGAAATCGCCTCTGACATTCACGCTTCTGACTTTCGCTGGCTGCAATTTAATCTGATGAAAAGTGTTGGCAATAAAATTCCTTTCGGTCTTCAGGATGATACGTATTTGGAAATGGAATTCGGGGGACGTTCTGGGATTTTGGAGCTTTATGGCTTTTTGGATGTCTTTGATGTTTTTGATTCATCTGATAGCGATCTTCACGAAGGCGACAATATGTTTTTCAAGTTTCAGCCGCGTTTTTCGGTGAATAAAATGTTTGGAAAGGATCTGTCCTTGGGACCCATCAAAGAATGGTATCTGGCCACACGCTTTTACGTCTCAGATCGCGCGCTTTTTGAAGAATTGGTGGGCTTAGGGACTGACATGCAAGTGCCTTGGTTTGGTCTTGTTGGTGTCAATTTGTTTGCTCGCTATATCCGCGAAAACTTTGACGCTGCTAATGAAGATACCTGGGATGGATATATGTTTTCTCTTAACTGGTACACGCCTTTTTATGAATTTCAAAACGGAGGATCTGTCGTGTATCAGGGATACCTGGACTATATTTTTGGAGCTAACGAAATTGCCGATGATATTGATCGCACAAGTTCATCTTTGGGATGGTACAACGGGCTTTACTGGCACACGAAGCGATACGCCGTGGGATATGGATTAAAAGTTTATCAGAATATGGCGCTCTTTAAAGACGGTGGAATCGGCGGAGAAACCAGTGGAGTCGGGCAGTATTTCGTTTTGACCTATAAGTTTTAGGTGTCTCAAAGGTTCCCATTCTTTAATAGGCGGTCTTGACGAATGCGAAGCCTGGCCCTAAAATGTATCCATGGCAAAGACTCTTTCTTTCCACATTCAAACTTCTCTCTGGTGGCGCAAGCCTGCCTATTCTTATTGCTAGCTCTCGCTAGCCAGACTGATTTTTATCGTATTTAATTAAATCAAATTCAGTTTTATGGAGTTTCACCATGGCGAAACCAATTATTTTAACAGGCGACCGTCCAACAGGGCCATTGCATTTGGGGCACTATGTGGGTTCACTTGCAAACCGCGTTCGTTTGCAGCACGAATATCAACAGTATCTTATTATCGCTGACACGCAGGCATTGACGGATAATTATGATAATCCCGATCGCGTGCGCACAAATATTTTAGAAGTTGCACTGGATTACTTGGGTGCGGGAATTGATCCTGAAAAAAATGTGATTTTTATCCAATCGAAAGTTCCAGAACTTTATGAATTGACGGTGCATTTTTTAAATCTTGTCACAGTTGCGCGCCTGATGCGCAATCCAACTGTGAAGGATGAAATCAAACAAAAAAATATGGAAGAAAGTTTACCAGCGGGATTTCTGATGTATCCCGTAAGCCAAGCTGCTGACATTTTGGCCTTTCAAACAGATTTGGTTCCTGTCGGTGAAGATCAAAATCCGATGATCGAGCAGACAAATGAAATCGCCAGGAGATTTAACTTTCTCTATAAAACAAATTGCCTTAAAGAAGTGAAGCCGTTGACAGGTTCAGTGGGGCGTTTGATTGGCATTGATGGGAAACTTAAAATGAGTAAGTCCGCAGGAAATGCGATCATGCTTTCTGATTCTTTCAACGAGATTAAAGCCAAAGTACAAAAGATGTACACGGATCCAAATCACTTGAAGGTTTCTGACCCGGGGCAAGTGGAAGGCAATGTGGTATTTGCATTCCTCGACGTTTTTGACCCTGACAAGGCCGCTGTGGAGGAATTAAAAGATCATTACCGCCGCGGAGGTTTGGGTGATGGAGTTTTAAAGCAAAGACTTACTGGAATCCTTGAAGACTTTATCGCACCGATTCGCAAACGTCGCGAAGATTACGCCAAAGACCGCGAAGAAGTTTTAAGACTGTGCTTTAAAGGCAGCGAACAAGCCCGAGAAAAAGCCAATCAAACACTGACCCAAGTCAGAGAAGTCATGAAGCTTCTCTAAAGAAAAAGAGAAACTGATGCGCAAGAATGCGCATCAGTTGTCAAAAAAACTAAAAGTTCACAATTTCCAGAGCTAATTCAAGATCAGAAACCTGATTCAAATCCGTGCGAACTTCGCGAATAACTTTCAAAGCCTGTTCCAAGCTCGATCCGCGAATTTCACCATTTGAGGCCACAAAAAGAGCGGCATCATCTTTCGCCGCAATGACTTGCACGCGATAGTAGTCATCGACGGTTGTTCCAGTTTTTGAGCCATTGTAACCATCGCGAGAGGTTACACCTAAAACAGTGATCTCAGACACCGCACCGTTGTTTTTAATAGAGATCGCTTTAGCTTGCGCAACTAAAAGCAACGTCAATGCGATGACCGCCATTTTGTCGATAGGCCATACTGACAATTTCATAATTCCTCCTTAGGAACGTGTTTCTACAGCCAAGTTAGCGAAAAACCGTCTACTAAAGGCCTAAGAATTCCTAACAAATCTGAGCCATAGGGTTTTCCGCTCAGTGCCTTGTAATTTGCTTATAAAGTCGTATCCTGCGGTTATTCGAGGTTTAAATGCGTTATATACTGGTTTTACTCTCTGTTTTATTAGTCATTTCCTGTCAGCAAAAGCCGACGAAAGTGCTCTCGCAAGAAACCGTTCAAGGTGGTGATCAGAACACCTTAGATAAGTTTAAAAAAGACAATCCAGCTGTTTTGGATGTGAGATCACCTTTTGAGTTTAACTTGATGCATATGCCAACGGCTATCAATGTACGCTGGGAAGATTTCTCGCAAACGGATGCCCACGTGCGCGGCCTTTTGCAAAATGATCTTTTTGCGATTGCGCGACGATTGTCGCTTATTGGAATTGATCCAGATCGCAAAGTGCTTGTCGTTGGTAAAGGTTTGCGAGGTCAAGGTGAAGAGGGACGCGTTGCTTGGACGCTGAAGGTTTTAGGTGTGAAAAACGTCATGACTCTGAATCATGATCATTTCCGCGAAGCCAATCCACGCGAATCCAATCCGCCCGTGGAAAATAAACCATATTGGAAACCGCAAGTGGATGAGAGTCTTTACGTTGATGTGAAAGAATTCAAAACCCTTGTGACCGATTCAAAGTCACCGGTTCAGGTTTTAGATGTCCGCTCGAAATCAGAATTCCAACAAGAAAACATCAGCAAATCTAAAAAAGTGACGGCAGTAATTACAAATATGGATTGGAAGAGCTTCTTTGCCGGGAATGGATCTGCACGCACTGATATCGAAAGTATTTTGCAGGCAAAAGGCATTTCCAAGGATCAAATTATTTTGATTATGAGCAACCACGGAGTTCGTTCCGCCGCTGTGACTTATGCTTTACGCGAAGCCGGTTTTAAAAATGCCCGTAATTTTGCAGGTGGCATTGAGCAGTGGAGAACTGTAAAATAAACTCTATGAAACAAGAGATTCTAAACACCCTAGAGACCAAGATCGCTTTGTTTAAACACTTGGGGATTCATTTTGTCGAAATGTCTTCGGCGAAAATTCATATCAAAGCCGATCTAGAAAAGAATCTCAATCATAAGGGCACGGCCTTTGGTGGAAGCCTGTATACTGCCGCTGTACTTTCTGCTTACGCCTTGGTCTTGACAGGTCTTCGTACAAGAAAGATTGCGACTGAAAATATTGTGATTGCTAAAGGCAGTATCGATTATCTTCGTCCCGTTGAAGACGATTTTGAAGTGATTTGTCAGTTTTCCACTCCCGAAGAAGAAAATCAGTTTTATGCGGATCTTTTGCAAAAAGGTCGTGCGCGCAAACTTCTTATTGCTCAGATTAGGTCCAGCGGGGGCTCCCTCCGCGCGACATTTTCAGGCGACTTTGTTGTAAGGCTTTGAACCAAGATTTGGATGATCTCAGATTTTTTCACTGGTTTTACAGCATAAGAATCGCATCCGCTTTGCAAGGCCCGGTGCAGATCTTCGACGACGGCGGTCGCAGTCAAAGCAATAATTGGGATATGCGGTCTATTTTCTTGAATCTCTGTATGACGAATCATCTCTGTGGCCTTGTATCCGCTTAAGATCGGCATCTGCATGTCCATAAAAATAAGATCGTAAGTATTTTTCTTATATTTATCGACGGCCTCTTGACCATTGACGGCTTCATCGCAATCAATCGGTAAATTTTTTAGATAGTGAATCATCAAAACACGGTTGTCTTCGGAGTCATCAACTAAAAGCAGGCGGTAGCGTCGAGTGTTAAGGCTTTCGGGCCAGGTGGCCATAGGTGTGACTTTTGCTTCGGCCTCCGTGTGCAGATCAGGACGATGAGGAAGAGTGATGCGGAAAGTGGTGCCGCGGCCCGAAAGGCTGCGCATCTCCAGATTCCCACCCATAATTTCTACGAGATTTTTTGAAATCACCAAGCCTAAACCCGTGCCGCCATATTTCCGCGTGGTGGTAGAGTCGGCTTGAAAAAAAGGATTAAAAAGTTTTTTTTGTTTTTCGCGTGGTATGCCAATACCTGTATCACGAATTTCAATTAATAACTGCGGAGGTGCCACCGAAGAGTCCACGGAGGCTTCGACGAGCACTTCTCCCTCATCAGTGAATTTCAAGGCATTTCCAATTAAATTGAAAAGAACTTGGCGCAGTCGAGTGGGGTCTCCGAATTGGTGAACCGGAAGATTCGGAGAAATTGTCAACTCAAAGCGCAGTCCTTTTTCTTCCGCTTTGATTTGTAAAATTTCAAAAACACTACGGATGGTGGAGTGAATATTGTAACTGACGTTTTCAACTGTTAAGGCCTTGGCTTCAATTTTAGAAAAATCCAGCAAGTCATTGATCAAGGCCTTCAGATTTTCGCCCGCATGACTAAAAAGCGTAAGATAACGTTCTTGTTCCCGCGTAAGCTGCGTTTCTTTTAAAAGCTCAAGCATTCCTAAAACAGAATTCAAAGGTGTGCGGATTTCGTGACTCATACGAGCTAAGAATTCTGATTTTGCCTGAGAGGCATCTTCGGCTTGTTCTTTTGCAGCTTTAAGTTGGTTCTCAGTTTCTCGCAACGTCACGATTTTCAACCGATGTGCCGTAATGGCAGCGCCGGCGACAAGCGCACAGAAACAAATCGTGAGTAATGTCGCCGTGATTTGCGGCGATTCAATATCATTCGGCCATGGAACACCGATGGAAGGTGAAATCAACATCGCTAAAAATAAAATCCAGGTGTTGACGATAATCGCAAATTCCAAGCCATACCAAATGGCCGTCATCATCAAAAAAATACCAAACAAGTACCAGCTCTGGGAAAGTGGAACCAAAACGGTCAGAAAAATCGAAGCTAAAAATCCCAGACCCACAAAAACTTTTTCGCGAAAGGGAAGTTTCCAATTCCACTTCAATTCAAACGCCGTGGTTTTGAATAAAGACCAACCTTTGCGATCCAGCCACGGAGAGAGCGCAATTAAGAGAGGTAGTGAAATTGTCGTGCCACCTAAAAGGTCGCCAATAAAACCATTGATCGCGCCACGAAACACATCCGACGATGTTGCTTCTCCTGTGAAATACAAAATTCCTTGCAGCATGAAGGCCATTATAATGGCAGGAATTAAGATCGCATAAATTCCGAACAAAATAATATTGCGAGGCGAGGGATCCCACGGTTTTCCGCGCAAGCGTTGACGCAAGAGCAACCAGGAAATCAAAACTTCCAATGTTTCCGGCACCGCATAGAGCGGATAAAAGGCAATTCTCTCAAGGCCCCAGAGGTTGGCAGAAAGAATAGAATTAAGAAACAAACCAATAAGGACGCGGGGCCCCCACCATTGCACCATAACGATGGCAAGCGCCATCGGAAAATAAAAGGTGGATGTACCCGGGCTGACCATAAAAGCAAGGCTCGCGCGCGTGCCGAGATGAAAGAGGACGAAAGGGAGAACCCATGTCCACCATGGGAGCCGCTGTTTTTCCATGCCCTTATCTTAATTTCGTTTGGGCCTGGTGACTAAGTTCCAATGGAGGATCTGTTAGAAGACAAGCTAGTTTTTGACAGCTGTTTCAGGAGCACCCGCATCGATCCAACGTTTTAAAAAGTCAGACTCTTGAGGTGTGAGTGGTGGAATGCCCTTGTTCTTTGGAGGCATAAATCTTTTTGCCATGCCAGCGACAGTTACTTTGTAGAGCAGACTTTCTTCCGCAGTCGCTTCCAGAAGACCTTGGTCCTTGATGACCGTGTAAGTTTCCAAGACAGTTTTCTTGGCGGCTTCTTCGGTATGGCAAGACAGACATTTCGGAGCAAGAATCTCTTTCGTGACATTCGCAAAAGTCAGTTCAAGCTTGCTAAAGTCTGTAGGGTCTTTTGGTTTTTCTGGAACCATGTTGCCACAGTGGCTGAGTTCTTTGACTTTTCGAGTAGGAGTGCGAACAGCCACTTGATCTTCGTACCAAGTTTCGAGGATTTGTTTTTCGCATTCATTGAGTTGACGATAGCCACTGGATTTTGGTGGCATGCTGCCGGACTGAACTGAATCTAAAATTTCGGTACGAAGGGCAAGAGCTTTCTCAGCGGTGTTCATGCTCTTAGATCCCGTCGTGTGACATTGCAAGCAAGAGCTTAAAGACGTCGCTGTCACGACTTCAAAAGTCACGACTTTATCAGAGAATTGAGTCACATCAAAAACGCGCGGCAAACGACCACCGGTCTTAAAAGCTCCCAGTTCTTCCATTGTGTAGCTGCAAGCAGAGAGTCCAAGAAGTGCGATAGAAATCAGAGCGATCGTTTTGTTAAATCCCATGGGAAATGGTTCTACCATAGCCCGTAATAAAGGCATCTCGGCTTTTGCAAAAAACTAAAAAAAAGTAAAGGTTGTCTACTCTTTGAGCAAAAAAAGGGGCGGTGTCGTTGCCAATGAAAATGTATTGAAATTGAGCTATGCAAAACGCGCATGTCGGAATTCTATTTATGCGTTTTTGGTTTATCTGGGTTCACGCTATTATAGGCCCATGAAGCAATCAACAAAAGAAAGGAGCTTCACATGAAAGGACTTATTCTTTCGATCTCAAATCTCTGGAAAAATTCAGGCGATATCAAAATCGACGCTGAACAAAATAAATCTTTGCTATCTTGCTTAGCTAACATTCATTAATTCGAGTCAGCGATTCGCCGTCAGAAAACTTAAGACGGATTAACCTCGGATCAAACGCTGATTAAAATTTTCCAAAGATAAATGAATAAACACTAAAACCCACAGCTTCAAGAGTTGTGGGTTTTTAGTTTCTGGAATTCACAGGAAATAAAAAACCGACCAGAGAGGTCGGTTTTAAGATCTAAGCGGCTTTAATTTTAAACAGAACAGAATACATCGCTTTTAGCATGTCGGGATCATATCGACCCGCGAGCTTTTCTTTCATCATAGTGACGGCATCAAGCGGCTTCAGTGGCACATTGTAAGAACGTTGAGTCGTCATCGCATCGTAGGTGTCGGTGATGGCCACAATACGTGCGAACGGGTGAATCTCGTCAGCCATCAATTGTTGCGGATATCCGTTACCTGCCCAAGATTCGTGATGTTCAAAGCAAGCTGCTTTAACCGCATCGCTAATATTCGGATGATTATTTAAAATCACCAAACCATATTGCGGATGCATTTTCATTTGCTCCCACTCGGCTTCATCCAATCCACCTTTTTTGCACAGAATATCTAGGCTGACATTGCGTTTGCCGACATCGTGAAACAAGGAGCCTACACCCAGTTCTTCCAATTCTTTGGCGTTATAACCCAAGGCTTTTCCTAGTCCCAAAGAGTAGATGCTGACATCCAAAGAGTGGTTGTATGTGTAAAAGTCATGACCAGAGAGAGAGATCATAAAGCCCATAGCTTCAGGAGCTTTCTCCATCAGATCGATAAAGTCTGTGATAATCGGGCGGGATTCATCCAAGGCTTTATTCACATCTGGATTTTCAAAAAGATCTTCCATCAACGCAACAGAGGACTCGCGCAAGATTTTGGCTTTTTCAAAAGGATTCAAAAGATCGGAATTCATTTCCTCGCGAACCCAGTCACGATAGATTTGGCGGTCTTCTTCGCGAACAAAGAAAGAATCGCCGGTATCGCGACTGTGAAGTTGGCCGATTTTTCCATCTGACAATCTGTCACCGGCGCGAAGATACAAAATGTACTTCTGATCGAGGTACAAATAAATATCAAATGTTGTGACTTTGTCGGGGCGAATCGTGCTCAAACGTATACGAAAATAGCGAGAATTTTCCATATAAAAATTCTGCCATGGATACGTTGACTTAGGAATAAAATCCTGAATAATCAAACGCCATGGCCCTTCGTCTAGACACTCACATTCAGTACCTTAAGGGAGTTGGTCCCAAACTCGGAGATCTCTTCACGCGCAAGGGTATTAAGAGCTTACAGGATCTCTTTGAGTTCTATCCGCGCGCCTATGAGGACCAGAGGGCTGCTCGAAATATTTCAAGTCTCAAAGTGAATGATATCGTGAGTATCAAAGCCACGGTGGTAAATGTCCACAGTGTCAATATGGGGCGATCGTCTCGCAAAATGTACGATGTTTTGGTCAGGGATGCCTCCGGGCAAATACACTGCAAATACTTTCGTGTCCCATACAAAGGATACTTTGAACGCTTTAAACCTTTCACCGAAGTTCGCGTTGTCGGTAAGGTCACTGACTACCGCGGACGCTTGGAGTTCCATCATCCCGACATTCGTGATATCGAACCTGAAGATGAGAACAAAGATGCTCTGATTCCGCTTTATACCGAGATCGAGGGTCTGGCCACAGCGAAAATCATGAAGCTTGTGCGGTTGGCGTTTTCACAAATAGGTGAGTGGCCTGAAGAAGCCTTTCCAAAATGGGTGCGTGAAAAGTATCAGCTTTTGTCTCGTCAAGAGGCTCTCAAGGATTTGCATTATCCAGATCCACAGCGTGCACAAGAGTATATGGAGTTTAAAAGTGCAGCCCAACGAAGAATTATTTTTGAGGAATTCTTTTGGCTGGAGCTGTATCTCGCTTCCAAAAAAGTGGGTTTTAAAAAAGAAGGTGCTCCGCAAATCAAGGCGAAAGGTGTTTTAGTTGAAAAGCTTCAACAATCTTTGCCGTTCCAAGTGACTGGCGCGCAAAAGCGCGTGTACGCGGAAATTCAAGCGGACTTGGCCAAACCCCATCCTATGCATCGCATGGTGCAAGGAGATGTGGGAAGTGGAAAAACGCTCGTGAGTTTTATGGCGGCGTTGCTCGCGACAGAGAGCAAATATCAGTCTTGTCTGATGGCGCCGACAGAAATTCTCGCGGAACAACATTTTAAAAATGCCAAAAAAATCCTGGAGCCGCTGGGCCTGCGCTTAGGCTTGCTTGTGGGGAAATCAAAAGCCTCTGAACGACGCGAACTGCTGGCTAAATTAGAAGCCGGTGAAATTGATCTGATCATTGGCACGCATGCACTTATCGAAGACGAAGTGAAGTTTGCAAACTTAGGCCTTGTTATCATCGATGAACAGCATCGTTTTGGTGTTGAGCAAAGAGGTGTCCTGAAAAACAAGGGTCAGTCTCCGCATTTCTTGGTCATGACAGCAACGCCGATTCCAAGAACACTGGCGATGACGGTCTATGGCGATTTGGACGTGTCCATTATCGATGAAATGCCAGCAGGGCGTAGTCCGATTCAGACACGCGCCATTTACGACAGCAAAAAATCGCAAGCTTTACAGTTTATGCTCGATCAACTTAAAAAAGGTCGTCAGGCCTATATCGTGTATCCATTAGTTGAAGAGAGCGAAAAAATCGATCTCAAGGATGCTGTCACTGAGTTTGAAAAACTCAAAACCCAATTCCCGGATGTGAAGTTTGGTTTGCTGCATGGGAAAATGAAGCCTGATGAAAAAGATCAGGTGATGGATGCATTCCGTCGCCATGAAATCCAAGTTCTTGTGTCGACAACTGTGATCGAAGTCGGTGTCGACGTGCCAAACGCCAATATTATGATCATCGAGCACGCCGAGAGATTTGGTTTGTCACAACTGCATCAGCTGCGTGGTCGTGTTGGGCGAGGGGAGCACAAATCATTCTGTATTTTGATTATGGGCTATGCCGTTTCCGAAGAAGGCCGCCAAAGAACCGAGATGATGGAAAAAACAACGGATGGGTTTAAAATTGCTGAATTCGATCTTGAAATGCGTGGGCCGGGTGAGTTCATGGGCACTCGTCAATCCGGTCTCTCAGGATTTAAGCTTGCAAATCTTGTTCGCGATATGACGATTCTCCAACAAGCTCGCGAAGCCGCCTTCGAAGTTCTCCGCATCGACCCGCAACTCAAAAAATCCGAACACCAAGGATTACGCGAAGAACTCCTCCGCGAACACGGCCCCGCCGCCCTCGCCGGAATAGCCTAATACGCGTGCTTCTTCAAATCCCTGCGTGAAGAAAAAACTATCATAAAAACATGGTTTTTCTTTGTTGCGTGCGTCCAGATTTTTTGTCATTCTAATTGGGAACACAAGGATGTGGTCGAATGAATAAGTTTTTCTCCGTTGTAGCGACAGCAGTTTTAGTTTTTTCTCAAGCATCATTTGCTGCAGTGCCTCAGGCGCAAATCAAGCCTCAAAAAAATCAATTCAAAGTGAACATGCGATTGGGTCTTAAAGGTGGCGCGCCGATTTCTATCAATACCGTGACTAAATCAGGAAAGAAAACTTTTATCAGTGAGTTTTCTGACGACGGTCAAAATGAAACTCTGGTTGAGTTGTACACACGTCGATCTCAAGTGAATCGCAAAGATGGTTTGTACATTGATGTCACTGTGACAAAACGTGTGCGTGGGCAGAAGAAATCTTCTGAGCGTGCACAAGTATTTGCACCCGACAATCAAGAGATGGAATTCGGGATGAATTCTAAAGGTCGTATGGCAGGGAATCTCTCTCTAGCCGTCATGGCGCATCAACTTTAATTAATTTAATTGCGACTGGACCTTGGTCATGCTCTGATTTGTCCTCAGTAGGGGGGATAAATCATGTTTCAATTTGGAAGAATCACATGCTTCGTCGCGGGTGCTGCTTTAGTAGCGGGCACAGCTCAAGCGGGAACTCTTTTAAAACTCAATGCAGGTCGCATCGACACAACTCGTTGGGTGCAAAATTTCGCGGCTCAGAAAAATGATATCGCGACTGAATACATCGTTCAGTTCAAAAAGGCGATCACAGAGAGCGATAAGAAAGCACTTGCTGCAAAATTCGAAGTGTTTGGTTATTTGCCAGACGACGCTTTGGTTGTGCGCGGAACTGCAAAAGATCTCACTCAATTCCATAAAGACAACGTGGCAACTGTACAAGCAGTTGTGCCTTACCAAGCACACTTCAAAATCAGCCCGGCATTTGGTTCTTTCAGCGTTTTTGATACACAAAACGTACAAAGCGTTGTTGTAAAAACATTCAAAGCTTCTGAGTCTTTGTCTGTTGCAAGAAAAATTGAAGCTTTGAACTCTCAAGTCGAACTTCAAGTTGTTGAAGGGAAATCAGTTGTTGCGGTTGTTCCGCGTGCATTGGTTTCTTCAATCGCAGCTTTGACAGGTGTTGAACATATTCAACCAACTCCAGAAATCGAATCATTCCACTTCACAATGGATGACTCTTTGACTTCAGGAGTAACAACAACTGCAGCTGGCGACTACTCGGATCTTAGCGGTATGGAATCTGGTACGAAGGTAATGAAGTTTGACCCTGCTTGGGCAGCGGGCTTCACAGGTCGTAACCAAATCGTTTCTATGGCTGATACGGGTTTGGATTCTGGAAATATCTCAACAATTCATCAAGATTTCCAAGGTGGCGTGAAATCAGGATATCCATTCGGAATGTTCTCTAAATCATGGGACGATCCAATGGGGCACGGAACTCACGTTGCGGGATCCGTGATGGGTCGCGGAACAGCTTCTGGTGGACTTCTTAAAGGTGGCGCATACGAGGCGACAATGGTTGCAGAAGGTATGTGGTCTCCAATGTTGAAGAACCTTAGCGTTCCTTCAAAACTAGCAGACCTTTTCCAAAAAGCGCAAAACGATGGCGCTCGTATTCACACAAATTCTTGGGGTGGTGCGCGTACATTCGGTTCTTACGATGCGTTTGCTGTTCAAGTGGACGAGTGGAGCTGGGCAAATCCTGATATGTTGATCTTGTTCGCAGCTGGTAACAGCGGAACAGATAAAAACAAAGATGGTCGCATTGATGAAAACTCGATGGCATCTCCAGGAACTGCGAAAAACGTTCTGACTGTTGGTGCTTCTGAAAATAGAGTGTCAACTGGTGGTATCCAAGTTCCAATCAGCAAATTGAGAGCTGCTAAGGATGAATGGTCAGCAGAACCAATCTACAGCTCTTACGTGTCTGACAACGAAAACGGTATCGCGATGTTCTCTTCTCGTGGTCCAACTTTGGATGGTCGTACAAAACCAGACATCGTAGCACCAGGAACAAACATCTTGAGCGTAAAATCGCAAGTTCCAGGCGCAAGTGATCTTTGGGGTGCGTACAACAAAGACTACGCTTGGTCAGGTGGTACTTCGATGGCAACTCCATTGACAGCAGGTGCTGCAGCGGTTGCTCGTCAAATCCTAGCTGAAAAAGTAGGCGTCACAAATCCATCAGCGGCTTTGATGAAAGCTGTGATGATCCACACGGCAGTTGATATGTACCCTGGCCAATACGGCGAAGTCGGTGCAGCTCGTGGTCAAGAGATCCTCACTCGTCGTCCAAACTCGGATGAAGGCTATGGCCGTGTTGATGTGAGCGCGATCTTGAACTTGGATGGTCGCACAACTTTGATCGACAACCGTAACGGTATCGCTCAAGGTAAAGAAGACGTTTACAATTTCACACTTTCAAACAACGGCTCACTTTACGCGAACCTTGTTTGGACAGATGCTCCGGGTTCTTCAAATGCAGCTGCTGCACTTGTAAATGACTTGGACTTGGTTCTTGTGCTTCCAAATGGTCAAACATTGAGCATGAACGATCATATCAACAACCTTGAGATGATCGAAAAATCAGGCTTGCCAGCTGGAAACTACAAATTGATCGTGAAGGGTTATAAAATCCCACAAGGCCGTAACGGCGCTCAGCCTTACGCACTCGCGTTCACCGCGAAGTAATTGCTGTAAATATCGAGAATTATTCAAGAAGGGCTTGGTGTAAACCAGGCCCTTTTTTTACGTTAAATACTTGAAAATATTTCCTGCCACGCCGCTCTGGTTTGATAACTCGTGTCAAATTTGATAGAACAGACGAGGTTCCAACTCTGTCCTTTTTAAATAGGGCATTCCAGGGGGTTCGATGCAGACGTTTAATATCGGCGATAATGCCGTATATCCAGGCTACGGTGTTGTAAAAGTAGTGGCTATTGAGACTAAAGAAATGTTGGGCTCAAAAGTGACTTTTTATAACATGCAGCTTGTCGACTCTGGCCTAAAAATCATGGTTCCGACGACGAACGTGAAGTCAGCGGGCCTACGTCCTATTATCTCGAAAACTGACGCGACAAAAGTTGTTGGTATCTTGAAAGAAAAAGAAATCAAAATCGACAACCAAACATGGAACCGCCGCTATCGCGAGTACATGGAAAAGATCAAAACCGGCTCGGTTTTTGAGATTGCTGAAGTTTTGCGCGACTTGTTCCTTTTGAAAGCCGATAAAGAGCTTTCTTTCGGCGAGCGCAAGATGCTTGATAATGCCCGTGGTCTTCTTCTAAAAGAACTCACTTTGGCAACAGGCCAAGAGGAGCTCTTCAAGGAAGAGGAAATCAAGGCTATCTTCGGGATCACTGGTTAACCTTTTTGACCAGAATAGAAAATAGTAATAAAATCCAGGCTTGGTTCGTAAGACCAGGCCTTTTTTATTTTATCGGGGTTTCCTATGTCATCGCAAATTTCTCCGCATGTTCGTGTTCGTTTTGCTCCCTCGCCAACGGGATATCTTCACGTGGGTGGCGCAAGAACGGCTCTTTATAATTACCTCTTCGCGAAAAAGAACGGTGGCGAATTTATTCTTCGTATCGAAGACACGGATGAAGCGCGCTCCACGCAAGAATCTCTTCGTGGTGTGGTTGATGACCTTGTGTGGTTGAACTTAAATTGGAATGAAGGTGTGGACCCTGTGACGTTGAAAGACGTCGGTCCGAACGGACCTTATCGCCAAAGTGAGCGCCAAGCGATCTACAAAAAATACGCCGATCAAATGCTTCAAGCCGGTGCGGCCTATTACTGCTTCCTGACTGATGCTGAAATCGAAGCACAACGTGCAGAAGCTTTGGCAGCGGGTCGTTCGCCGCATGTGAACTCTCCGTATCAAGATTGGTCTTTGGAAAAAGCACTTGAGCATTTAAAGGCGGGCAACAAAGGCGTTGTTCGTTTTAAAACAAAACATCTGAAAAAAGATTATGTGTTCACGGACCTGGTTCGTGGCGAAGTCCGCTTCCCATCCGACATGGTGGGTGACTTTGTTCTGCTTCGTTCAGATGGCATGCCTGTTTATAACTTCTGCTGTGTTGTGGATGATCATTTGATGAAAATCACACATGTCTTCCGCGCAGAGGAACATCTGCCAAATACGCTTCGCCAAATGATGATCTATGAAGCTTGTAAATTCCCACTCCCAGAGTTTGGGCACATCTCATTGATCTTGGATGAAGACCGACAAAAACTTTCGAAACGTAAAGGGGCAGTGGCTTGTGGTCAGTTGAAAGACGAAGGCTACCTGGCGTCTGCAGTTTTGAACTACATTGTGCTTTTGGGTTGGTCACATCCTGAAGGCAAAGAGATTTTTGACGTCGCAGATATGATCAAAAATTTTGATATCTCTCGTTTGAATGCTTCAGGTGCGGTTTTTGACCGCGTGAAATTCAAGTGGGTGAATGCAATGCACCTGCGTGCGTTGCCAAATTCAGAGCTTTGGAATTTGATTCAACCGTTTTTTGCGCGTGAGAAAATGGAACTTCCTCAGGATCCAGCATGGCAAGATAAGTCTTTGAACGTATTTAAGCCGTACATGGAAATTTTGGCTGATGCGATTGAGCTGTATCGTCCATTGAATGACAAATCATACGTGATTCATGATGAAGCGGAAGAAGCTTTGAAATGGGAAAGTACAAAAGCAGTTTTGACGACGTGGAAAGAGTTGCTTGCAGCTCATCCAACTGAAACTTTCACGGAAGAAGAGTTCTTGAAAATTCAAGACGAAGTGAAAAACAAAACAGGTGCAAAAGGTAAAAACCTTTTCATGCCGATTCGTGTGGCCGTGATTGGTAAACCTCATGGGGCGGAATTGAAAATCTTGATTCCACTGATGACGAAGAAATCATTGATTGCACGCGCTGAAACGGCGCTCGCAAAAGTTTAATAACGTAGGAAGCAGACATGTCTCTTAAGATTTACAGCACGCTCAGTCGCCAAACCGAAGATTTTAAACCGCTGACACCGGGCGAAGTAAAAATCTATGTCTGCGGTCCAACGGTTTATAACTTCCTGCATGTGGGAAATTTCCGTGGTGTGGTCTTTTTCAATTTGGTTCGTAACTGGTTGGAAGAATCAGGCTATAAAGTTCAATACGCTCTGAATTTCACCGATGTTGATGATAAAATCATCGCCCGTGCCAATGAAATGGGAAAAGCCGCTGGTGATGTTTCGGAATTGTATATCGAAGAATATAAAAAAGATTTTAAAGCCTTGGGGCTTCGCCCTCATGACTTTAACCCAAAAGTCACTGAGCACATGGATGGCATCCGTGCGGTGATTGCAAAACTTATTGAAAACAAAAAAGCCTATCAAGCAGACGGTGATGTGAACTACTCCGTTTCTTCATTTGACGGTTACGGCAAATTGAGTGGTCGCAAAGTCGAAGATCAACAGGCGGGATCTCGCATTGATGTCGATGAGAAGAAGCAAAATGCGGAGGACTTCGCTCTTTGGAAATCTGCAAAAGCGGGCGAGATTTCATGGCCCTCTCCATGGGGACCAGGTCGTCCGGGTTGGCATATCGAGTGCTCGGCAATGATCAAAGATATCTTTGGTGATCAAATCGACATTCACGGTGGGGGAATGGATTTGATTTTCCCGCATCATGAAAATGAAATTGCGCAAAGCGAAGGCTGCACACACAAACAGTTTGTTAAATACTGGATGCATTGGAATATGATCAACTTTGGTTCTCAAAAGATGTCAAAGTCTTTGGGGAATATCGTTTCAATGCGTGAATTCCTCGATGTGAATCCAGCTGAAGTTTACAAGTGGATGATGTTGACTGTGCATTATCGTTCAATCAGTGATTTCTCTGACGAGTCTATTGGTCGCGCAGTGACGGGTTTGGCTCGTATTTACTCCGCTCTTTCAGTTGCGGAAAGCTATCTGACTCCAGAGGTGACAACGCCAGATGCGGGTTTTGAAAAGATCACGAAAGAAGCTTGGGATAAAGTGGCGAATGCCTTGAATGATGATTTTGGCACTCCAGAAGTGTTTGCGTCTTTGTTCGAAGTCACTCGTCAATTTAACAATCAAGTCCGTCGTGGCTTGAAAGTGAATCCGGCGATACAAGGCAAGGCATTGGCTTATCGTAACTTCGTTCACCGCGTGGGTGCTTTGATGAGCTTGTTCCAACAACCAGCTCAAGCTTTTCTTGAAGATCTCGACAGTCGTTTGCTTGCGCAAATGAAAGTGGATCGTAAAGATGTTGAAGCTGTTGTTGCTGAAAGAACAGCGGCACGAAATTCCAAAGACTTCGCAAAGTCGGATGAGTTACGTGCAAAACTAACAGCGATGGGAATTTCTGTGAGTGACACTCCAGAAGGAACTCACTGGGAAGTGGCGAAGTAGTTTTTTTGTGATCTAAAAATAAAAAAAAAGGGAAGCAGCAAGCTTCCTTTTTTTTATGCTTATGTTTTGAATTACTTCTATTGAACTGTGATCCAAGTGTTGCGAATACCGTATTGGCGTACCAAGCGGTTGAAGTGATAGGCGTTGTCTGGGTGTACGCGGATACAACCGTGAGAAGCAGCACGACCTAATTTTTTCCAATTTGATTTTGCTGTTCCATGAACTGCGAATCCGCCACTGATAAATACCGCATAAGGCATATTGCCGAGCCCGTTGTAGTCGCCACCTGGATATTTTGTAGAAGTGTATTTGTCGTAAATACGTCCATTTGGATTGGTGTCAAAGTTCGGAGTGCCATGACCTGCAACTCCTGTTGAAACATACCAAGTCGCTTCAAGGCTGCCATTGCGATAGAGGTAGGCTTTTTGTTGCGACTTTACGACTTGAAGCCAAACAGGGCACGAAGCGCGATAGCATTTTGATTGGCTGAAGATATCACCTAAAAATGGAGCTTCGCCTGTTGCTTCCATATAATCGAGATCCATTTGGTTCAGGATTTCTTCGATATTTGGATCATAGGGATTCAGTTCATCCATCATGTTAGATGACACTTCGTCATCTTGAACGTCTCCAATTTCTTGTGCCTGAACAGAAACAGATGCGGATAAAATTAGAAACAATGCTGATAAAAGAATTTTGAACTTCATGATGAACCCCTTCTTGGCGATCAGGGGGCTCATTATCGATGAGAATTACCATTTGGCAATGGTGTATTCGTGTAAACGGCGCATAAGATTACCAAACACTCATTTAGCGCGTTTTCACGTGACGACTTGTGACAAATGACTCTTATTGGCGATCTTGTTTTACGAGTGTGAAGAGATCTTTTCGAGGTACTTCAGTTCCCAAAATATCGAAGAGCAAATCGACAAAAACAAGATAGCGATCACTGCGCTCGCGATAAGAAAAGGGAATGTCAGCAATATAAAAATAATTATTCGTGCGAATGATGTAGGGAATGACTTCTTCGGAGCTCCGTTGTTTGGATTCAGCAAGTATTTGTGTGCGGGTGAGATCCACCGGGCGTAGAATCACTTGTTCCGTTGGGGGCGCACTGACTTGGGATTTGCGAGACAAAGAAGTGCGTTTATAAATCTCGCCTTTGTAGATGATATCGCGAAAAAATGCAGGGCCGCGCTTTTCGTCATCTACAGTGATTCCCACGAATTCGACACCGAGAGACTTGGGAAGGTTTTCTCCGAGCTGCCAAATATTGTAGCCAATCCATGCGACGTTCTTTTTGGTTTTCACATAGTCTTGCAGAAATTCTTGAGGGAGGCGGTTGTCACGATAACTGCCGATATAAAAATTCACTGGGCAGCGGTCCAAATCTCCACTGCGATAACTTTCCACGGGTCGAATGATTTGTGCGTATTCAGGAAAGTATATCAAAAGACCTTGCAGCATGATCGAGTCTTGGCGACCGCCGCTATAGGAATTATCCAGTGTTTGATCATAGAAAATGTTGATGCAATGAAGGCTTGATTTAAGAAAAGATCCCCATACGACTCCGATGGCGAGTATAAGCATGGCAGAAAGGGCGATAGCGAGATCTTTTTTTCTCATTGTGTCTGAGCCTCTTGTTCGCGGCCAAAGTGTGCCGGGAGTTGATGATCGGTTTTCACCCATGCGGGGCGTTCACCGGTGCGAAGACTGGTTTGGTAGGTGCTGTGAGCGCGGTACGACGCGCAGACGTTCACGGCATTCGCGACAAGCCAGCGCACTGGCACCATTAAGGCTTGGGATAAACCATTAACCCGCGAAACCGCTCGCATCCTCTGATAAAGTCGCAGTCCCATATTGAGAGTGTTTGCGAACATCAAAACAATAAAGAGATCGTGATCAAGACCGACGGGAGTACTGCCTCGAAGCCACGCGAATAGACTTAAACCGATTATAACAATCAGTGATAAAACAACAAGAATACTGTTAAACGGAGCGCGGCGGTCGCGGAGCAGAAAATAACGATCTATCCAATCACCTTGCCATTTTAGGTTTTGAAAACCTTGATAGGCGATTCCTAAAGTCCAGCGAGACTTTTGACGAACGCTCGCCATGAACTTCGCAGGGAAATACTCGCGTGTCGCGATAAATTCAGTTTCGCCGTTTTCTTGCTCAATTTGCACGCAAGCAAAACTGCTTTTAAATCCCAAAGGCTTTGTCATGATTCCGAGGTGATAATCCTCAGTCAGTGTATCGTGTTTTAAAAACTCGCCACCTTGATGCAGCATCATGGTGTTCATGAGTTCGCGGGAGATCAGTGTTCCAACCCCGGCTGATGGAATGGCGGCTCCCAGACTTTGTCGCACTAAAAGATCCTTCGTGTGGGATTCACTGAACTCATCAATATAGATACCCGCAATAAGAGACGTTTTGGGTACCTCAAAAGAAAAAACTGGAATCTGTACAAAGTCGGCGTCACGACTGGAGTCATTGAGCAAAGATAAAGAGTAAGGATGAAGCACATCCTCTGAATCCTGCATCAAAAAGAGGTCATAGCGAGATCTCTCATCCGTTTCAGATGCAAAAATCTGGCGAGCGATTTCGTTAAGCATTTGGCCCTTTGATGTCGGTCCGGGCTTTGAGTTTACGACGACGTGAACTTTGTCAGGGAATTGCGTTTCGACTTTGCGGGCTTCATGCCAGGTTTCGGTGTCATTGGGGTAAACGCCTAAAAAGAAAGTGTAGTTATCATATTTAAGATTGCGAATATTTCCGCGGATCATGGGGCCGATAACTTCGGCCTCTTTCCAATTCGCGATCATAATGGCGATTCTTTTTTGCGGGAGTCGTGACATGCGAGTCAGTTCAGCCTTGTTGATTCTTTTTGGGCGAAGGCGACGCACGAATGCGACAAAATCAATAAAGAGATCGTCGAGCGTGAAAAGAAAAGCCCCTATCACGACAATATAAGTGAGCTGCACAAAGAAATTTTCAAATATTTCCAGAAACGTTCCCATTAGAAATTTCCTCCAACGACAAACAATCCTTCAATAGGACTGCTGGTTTCGTTGCTATTGATGTTGTGATAGAGCAAGGCTGCGACATTCCATTCAGTGGTGGTCCAAAGCAAGCGACCACCAACTCGCCATTGAGTCATCGAAGGTCCCAGATCAGGGCTGCGACTTTCGCGAATAAAACCTTCCGCATAAGGATCGGCATAAATATTCTTTAGGGGAGAATAGCGCATCCCTGCTTTCAACCAAGCAGATGAAACTGGAGTTGAAGAAAGACGTGGCACATAAGATGCCTCGCCATAATATTCGGTAAAAAGGGGAGAGCTCGGGCTCCAGTACAGGAAATCCCCAGCACTTAAGATTGCACGCGGGTCCCATTCAGATTCACTAGTGGCCTGGGATTTTTCCTCAATGACATTGCGGTACCCAGCTTGAAGTTGCAGTGTGATTTTTTTTAGAAAACCAAACTGCAGACCCGCCTGCGGTGTCAAAGCATTGTCATAATATTTCTGTGGCGCATTGGGAGTTTGATATTGAATGGAAGCCCCAACATAAGCTCCGGCGGACATGTTTTCGCCTTCTTCCCAGATAAAAAGACTTTTCAGGCGAGACTCGGTCACCACATCATAGCTTTCATAGTACGTGCTCTCAGAATAAAGAGAGTTATGAAAAGCGGCCTGTGCGCTAGAAGAAAATATCCATAAGACGAGGCTGGAAAATAAAGTCATATTCATCCGTTTCGTTAGCATTCAAGAACTAACGAAGGATCCCGCAAATGAGTAATTAAACTGATGTAAAGTGAGAAGGCTTTCGCAACGGTAATTTTGAGAGTGAAAAAGTCTGTCAGTTGTTTGTGTTAGAAAGCAGAAAATATTTCTGCAGTGTTTTTGTGGTAATTTCTTTTCCTAAAGGTGAGAAGCCACCGTTGATATTTTCATCACTATTGTCGTCGACAAGGACCTGCCAAATTCCGATGCCATTCATCCATGCCATATCCGAGCGCTGTGAGGTGAGTGATCCCAACAGTGCATCCCATGCGGCAGCTTGATGTATATAATTAATGGGAGTTTTGTCGTCTTCATAGAGATAGGGTGCAACGAAGCACTTCTCTACACTTCGGTATCCGATTTCTTGAAGGGCAAGAGGTCTCCAGCTACCGGTCATCTCAATGATATTCTGCCACATTCCATACAAGTGATTCATATGTGAGCCTGAAAAATCCGATAATTTTTCAACGAGCTCTTTATAGTCTTTCGGGTATGTGTCTCTGAGAGTTCCCAAGGCTCGATAAAAATCCAGACCAATAAAATCTAATGATTTCCAAAGTTCTCGCATGTTTTTTTGATGGCGAATATCTTCGGGGGTGCGAGCGAGGAAACTGATATCATGTCGCCACTGTGCAAATTCTCCGCCCCAGGTGCGCACGCCATCTTCTAAGATGTATTGATCTGTGTAGTTTGCGCCGTAAGTGATTTTCACGCCCGGCCCCATGAGTTCTCGAGCGCGAGTAATAAACTTGACCCACTCCTCAGGAAATCCGTGTCGCCAGTGAGAGTCTCTGTCGCCAAAACCGGATGTCATGGAATGCATTTCAGCACCAATGGAATACCAAGAAACCCCAGCCTCCTTTGCGACTCGCATATAGCGTTCATGAAAAGCGAAATATTTTTCGAACCACGCGGCCGGATTTTCAGGTTTGATATTGCCGTGCCACCAGGTGATTCCGTTTTCTTCATAGGGAAATTCCCAATTCGGTCCCACGACAAGAAGGATAGGACGAATGGCAACGTTAAATCCCATCCGCTTGGCGAGGAGAATGGTTTCTTTTAGGTGCCATTCTTCAAGGTTGCGAAACTCCATCGGAGTCATGGAATCAATGTCAGAACTTTTGCCAGTCACCATGCGCCCGCGAAAATTGAATATAAGTGTCTTGATGCCGAGGTCTTTTATTTTGCCAAGCAGTCGGCGCATACGAAGGCCTTGGTCTGTTTCATCAACGCGAAAGCCGTAATATTGATACGTCACAAGATGTATGCCGGGGTCGACTGCAAATACAGACGAAGAGAAAAGTAGAATTCCTAGCCAAAGGCAAAAGAGTTTCTGCTTCATATGTCTATTTTCGGTGCATAAAGAAATGGCCGCAATAGGAAGCGGCCATTTTGCTCAAGATCAGAGAAATCTCTGGTCTTCCGACTGACGAGGGAGTCGAGTTTATTGCGGAGACAGTGTTAGTTCGTGAGTTTGTGCAGCACGAATGTCTTTTTCATCCATCAACTGATAGCGGTACTTTCCGTTGATAAACATTTGCACTTGGTCTTTGTAAAACGGAGAAAGCAAATGTCCCGAAATTCCAATCGGGTTGATGCCAAAACTTTTTTGAGGTTGCGCAAAATCAATCACACGACGGGTAGAAGCGCCGGCAACAACTTGGAAGTTATTTCCCATGCCATGCATCTTGTTGTTGTTAATTTCATTCCACGCGCCAGGCATTGGATAAGGACCTAAATTGAAAACTTTGTCCAAAGGTTTCAGTCGACCCAACGGATGCTGATACTCAATTGTGTGCACACTTCCCCATGGCGGAAGCATTTTCCACTTGTTCATTGCGCGACGGAATCCTTCGGTAATAGTTTCGCTTTGAGGATGTTCTTTCCACCAATCCGAAGCATCATTCGTTATCACGCGCTCATAAAAGACCCACGAGTAGGGAAGTGATAAATATCTCTCACGCTCTTCTGCTGTCCACTTGCTTAACAAAATTAAGACATTTTCGTTGTTCCATTGGTGATAGAGGCTTGCTGCGAGTGAGTCAGTTTCAGAATGAAGATTCCACTCTTTCAAAAGTTTTAGCGCTTCCGCGTATTTTGCATCTTCCCCTGGAGCCAGGTTTAGTTTTTCTAAAAGCTTATCTAAGATCACTTTGGTTTGTAGATTGTGATTTTCAGTTTGCAGAGCTTTGACATCTTCAGTGTTCCACTGATCTTTTTCTGCCAAGGATTTTGAAATCGTTTGGAAGCGATCATCTGATTGCCAGTCGCCGCGAATGTCTTCTTGTAAACCAAGGGGACGTGAGTTTGCGGTGACGATATAACCGCTTTCTGGGTTCACCAGGTGAGGCTTTTCTTCCCAAGTCAGCACGCGATCGTACTCAGCTTCACCGGTTGCGCCATTTAAAACCATATCTGAGTTTGGATTTTTCTTAATCGCGATATCTCCGAAAATCCACCATGCGATATTTTCTGCATCGGCATACATGACATTTAAACCAGGAGCTGTTCCAGTCTTAATGGCAGATTCAAACTCGGTCATAGTTTTTGATTCACCCATCTGGTAGAGGGCAAAGAGAGGATCATTTTCAATACGGTGAAAGGCCCATTTCAAACTTAAAGTTTGTCCTGGTATCACATGTTCAAGAAGAGGGCCGTGCGAGGTTTCGATCATCGGAAGAATCAAATCAGGCTGGCCTTTAACTTTGATTTTTTCCTGCCACTCGCGATACGGCAGCCATTCATTCTTGAACATCGCCATTTTTTTGTCACGATCAAGGGTTTCTTGGTAAATATCCATGTCATCAGAAAGCGACATGGTAAATCCCCAGGCATGATGGCGGGAACTTCCAAGTAGAGCATAGGGAATAAATGGCAGGTAATGCCCATACAGTTCAAACTCGGGAGTGTGAATATGCGCTTCGACCCAAACAGAAGGATGAGAAAAACCAATATGCGGGTCGTTTGCAAAAATACTTTTCCCTGATTGCGAACGTTTGGGGGCAATCAACCACGCATTGCTGCCTTCGAAAGCCGGGAAGAATGCATCTTTGCTCACGTCAAAGAGAGGTCGCAAAGTTTCATAAGACGCTGTTGTTGTGGTCGGTGCTGTTTTCGGAACATAGTTACGAAGATCTTGGAACATGGAAGCCGACATCTTTTTCGAAAGATCACTCATCAAGGTATCAGCCTTCATCGCAATGCCAAAGCTGTAAGCCATATGCCCGGTCATGATATAGGCGTCCACAGCTGTGAACGGGCGAGGTTTAATTTTTAACATCGTCAGCTCATAAGGTAGAGGCTCGTTGGCAATGTAATAGTTCATGCCTTCGTAGAAGGCCGTCATCTCGTCCCACATTTTTTGATCCAAGCGGCCTTCTGATTTTTTCTGAGCGAGCATGCGCTCGACCGCTGGTCGAATCATTAACGAGCGATAAAGTTTGTCGCTGGGAAGGGCGATATCACCAAAAACTTCGGCAAGCTCGCCTTGAGTCATGCGACGGGAGATTTCCATTTGGAACAAGCGTTCGCTGGCCATGAAATAACCCAGAGCGCGGTACGCGTCCTTTTTGTTCTGCGCATAAATATGAGGAATACCATAGGTGTCGCGCACAACGCGCACTTCGCCTGAAAGGCCCGGGAGCGCCAGTTTCCCATCTAAAGGTGCGAGAGAATTTCGCAAAAAGAAGTACGTATAAAGCGACAAAGCCACAAGAACAGACACAATTCCAAGAAGCGCGATTTTGAAGATTTTCATATAAGGAAAAACTATCCGACGGCCGCCTAGAATCAAGACTTAAACCGCGTGTCACTGTGCAGTAAAGGAAGTATGCGAGCGGGCTCTTTCTTTTTGCTGTTTTTCTATGCTATTCTTGTACGAATGAGCACTTCGTATAAAAAGAACTTCCAACTGGTATCTGAGTTTAAGCCTTCTGGAGATCAACCAAAAGCCATTGAGCAAATGGTTGAAAACTTTGCTGCAGGTTTGAAGCATCAAACTTTACTCGGAGTTACCGGTTCAGGAAAAACATTTTCAATGGCCCACACGATTGCAAAGCTGAATCAGCCCGCGCTTGTGCTTGCGCCAAATAAAACTCTGGCAGCTCAGCTCTATGCCGAGTTTAAAGAACTTTTCCCTCACAATGCGGTTGAGTATTTTGTCAGCTATTACGATTACTATCAACCCGAAGCCTATATTCCTTCGACGGATACTTATATCGAAAAAGACTCGGCGATTAATGAGCAAATCGATCGCATGCGCCACTCGGCCACACGTTCCTTATTTGATCGTCGCGATGTTATTATCGTCAGTTCCGTTTCTTGTATTTACGGCTTGGGTTCGCCAGAGGCCTACGAAGGTATGATGATCCAAGTCGTTTCCAATACGGAAATGAAGCGGGATCATTTGCTGCGTGAATTGATTCGAATTCAGTATTCTCGTAACAACGTGGATTTCCATCGTGGAACTGTCCGTGTTCGCGGGGACAATGTGGAAATTTTCCCTTCATACGAAGACGCGCGTGCGATTCGTGTGGAATTCTTTGGCGACTTTATCGAACGCTTGTCGTGGATTGATCCATTGACGGGACAAGTGCTGGAAGAACTCGATCAAATCGGGATCTATCCAGGAAGCCATCACGTCACCAGTGATGATCATTTAAAGCGTGCGATTAAAACCATTCAGGATGAACTGCGTGAACGCTTGGTGGATCTCAATAAAGACATGAAGGTTTTAGAAGCTCAACGTTTGGAGCAACGAACCTACTACGACATTGAGATGATGGAGCAAATGGGATTCTGTCAGGGGATTGAGAACTATTCGCGCCATATGACGGGTCGTGGACCGGGTGAGCCGCCTCCGACTTTGCTTGAGTACTTCCCGAAAGACTTTGTGACTTTTATTGATGAGTCGCATGTGACGATTCCGCAAATCGGGGGGATGTACCGTGGCGACCGCGCTCGTAAGTCCACACTGGTCGAGCATGGTTTCCGTTTGCCATCAGCATTGGACAATCGCCCGCTGAATTTCCAAGAGTTTGAACGCATGATGGATAAAGTCGTCTATGTGTCAGCGACTCCTGGTAATTATGAATTAGAAAAATCAGAAGGTATTATCGTTGAACAAATCATTCGCCCGACTGGATTGATAGATCCTGTTGTGGAAGTGCGTCCGGTTAAGCATCAGGTTGACGATTTATTAAAAGAAATTCGTCTGCGCATTTCAAGAAACGAACGTGTTTTGATTACGACGCTGACCAAGCGCTCAGCTGAAGATTTGACTGAGTATTACGAAAATCTTGGAATCAAAGTGAAGTACCTGCACAGCGATATTCAAACTGTGGAGCGGACTGAAATTTTGCGCGATTTGCGTTTGGGTGTCTTTGACGTTCTGGTCGGTATCAACCTTTTAAGAGAAGGTTTGGATATTCCTGAGGTGAGCTTGGTAGGGATCACCGATGCCGATAAAGAGGGCTTCCTGCGTTCTGAGCGTTCGTTAATTCAGACCATTGGTCGTGCCGCACGTAACTTGAACGGTCAGGTTATTTTGTATGGTGATATCATCACTGACAGCATGAGAAAGGCGATGAACGAAACAGAGCGTCGTCGTCGCATTCAATCTGAATACAACACTGCAAATGGAATCACGCCACAGTCCGTGAAAAAACGTATCAAAGAAGGTTTGGGCGAAGTATTTGACGGTTCTTTGGCAGCGTCTCCTTTGCAAGGGGAAGCGAAGTCCAATGCGGCTTATAATAAATTTTCTCATGAGCCAGATAAATTGCAGAAAGAAATTGAAAAGCTTCGTGCTAAGATGAAAAAATTTTCTGCTGATCTGGAATTTGAAGAAGCAGCGAAAGTACGTGATGAAATCAAACGATTGCAAATCGTCGAATTGAATGTTCGAAGCGGCGAAGTGGAATCCGAAAGTTCAGAGGTGATCAAGGATGGCCTCAAGTAAATTTGACGAACTGAAAGATAAAGTTCGCGAGTTCCCCACGCAAAGTGGGGTTTACTTGATGAAAGGTGTGACCGAGAAGATTATCTATATCGGTAAGGCCAAGAATTTGCGTAATCGCGTGCGCAGTTATTTTACAGACAATAAAGATCACTCTCCAAAAACGCGATTGCTTGTTCAAAACATCCTTGAAGTTGAATACATTCTAACTAAAACAGAAGTCGAAGCCTTTTTACTGGAAGCTTCGTTAATTAAAAAACACCGCCCTAAGTACAATATCCGTCTGCGCGACGATAAAGCTTATCCGTATATTCGCCTGACTTGGAGTGATGAATTTCCACGTTTGTATCTGGCACGTAAAGTTCGTAAAGACGGCTCGATGTATTTTGGGCCTTATACTTCAGGCTTTGCAGTTCAAGGAACAATTCGCTTTTTAAATAGAACATTTAAAATCCGTGACTGCACGGATGTGATGTTTAAAACCCGTCGTCGTCCTTGTATGACGTATCAAATTGGTCGTTGTACAGCTCCGTGTGTGGAGTATATTTCTCAAGACGAATACAAAGCCGAAGTTGAAGGTGCAAAGCTTTTCCTGAAAGGACAAAGCCGTAAAGTCGTCAAAGCCATGACGGAAAAAATGATGGCGGCTGCGGATGAAGAGAAATTTGAAGTTGCAGCTCGTTTGCGTGATTCCATTCAATCTGTCAAAGCGATTTTAGAAAAACAAGCTGTCATCAACGATACCACGGAAAAAGATCTTGATGCGGTTGGTTTTTATGGCGATGAGCGCGGCTGTTTAATTGAAACCGTCCACGTGCGCGCCGGTCGTGTGATCGGGACGCGTCCGCACTTCTTGCCGCACTTTGATCCAAATGATTCTGCGGAAGATCCGCGTGAGTGGCTGATTGATTTCCTTAATCAGTATTACGAAGACAACTTTATCCCGGATGATGTTTTGTTGCCATTAGATGTGGGGCAGGATTTATCCAAATTAATGGAAGAAGTTTTAAAAGAACGCTCTGAGCACAAAGTGGGCGTTCGTTTTGCGACCGATGAGCGTGGCAGAAATCTTGTGGATATGGCTCATGAAAACGCCAAATCACATTTCATGAAGTATGTTTCAAAATCCGAAGAAAAACTTCGTGGTTTGGATGAAATCAAAGAGAAATTGGGCCTGCCAGACCGTCCTCGTCGCATTGAGTGTTATGATATTTCCACCTTTCAGGGCGCTGAAACTGTGGCGTCACAAGTGGTCTTTGAGGATGGTGTGCCCGCGAAAGAGCACTATCGTCGCTATAAGATCAGAACCGTTGAAGGGATCAATGACTTTGCCTCGATGTATGAGGTTTTAAGTCGCCGCTTCAAGCATACGGAATATGAAGACCCGCAGCTGATTGTTATCGACGGTGGTAAGGGGCAATTATCCCAGGCCGTACGTATTTTGGAAGAAATCGGGCGCAAAGACATCCCAGTTGTTGGGTTGGCGAAGGCTCGCACGGAAAGTGACTTCCAAAAGCAAGAAGTGGAGTCGACGGAAGAGCGCTTCTTCCTTCCCGGACGTTCCAACCCTGTCACGTTTAAAAACAATGCTGAGGCTTTGTATATTTTGACGGGCATTCGTGACGAAGCCCATCGTTTTGCGATCACGTACCATCGAAAACTTCGTGAGAGCAGTTCGCTTGAGAGTGAACTTGATTACGTGGTGGGTCTCGGAGAGAAAAGAAAGAAACTTCTTTTGACTCAGTTCAATTCTATTGATGAAATCAAGATGGCGGATCCTGAAGAAATTGCGAAACTTAAAAGCTTTAATCGCGTCTTAGCTGAGCGTATTCTCTTACAGCTCAATGAGACCGAAGAGGAAGAAGTGACCGCCGAGGAATAGGCGGCTATGCGCAATCATGCTTTTTTAGTGGGACTCGGAATCTTTTTAAGTCGTATCGCGGGACTTGTTCGCGAGCGCGTGTTTGCCCACTTCTTCGGTAACTCTGATGCCGGGGATGCCTTTAAAGCAGCTCTTAAAATTCCTAATTTCTTGCAAAATCTTTTAGGTGAAGGCGTGTTGTCGGCAAGCTTTATTCCTGTGTACGCCGAAATGCTCGCTAAAAAGCACGATGAAGAAGCGGCACGCGTGGCTTCTGTTATTGGCAGCCTGATGTTTTTGCTCACCTCTATTTTGGTGGTTTTGGGTGTGTGGGCGACGCCTGTCTTGATTGACGTGATTGCCCCCGGCTTTACGGGTGCCAAAAGAGATCTCACGGTTCAAATCGTACAAATTCTTTTCCCGGGGACTGGCTTTGCTGTTTTATCAGCGTGGTGTTTGGGAATTTTAAACTCGCATAAGAAATTTTTCCTTTCTTACGTGGCGCCGGTCATTTGGAACGTATCGATCATCATCGCATTGGTGGCGTGGGGCAGTAAGCAAACTCAATTTGATCTTGCGATCACAGCTTCTTGGGGCTTGGTTGTTGGAAGTTTGTTGCAGTTTTTAGTACAACTGCCTTCCGCTCTTCGTTTGGCGAAAAAAGTTCGTCCGTCATTGGCTGTTCGTGTTGCAGGCGTTCCGACAATCCTTAAAAACTTTGTGCCGGCTCTTTTCTCTCGCGGTGTTGTGCAAATCGTAGCCTATATCGACAACATGTTGGCGAGTCTTTTGCCGACAGGTGCGGTTTCGGCCCTTGCCTACGCGCAGACTTTGTATCTTTTGCCGATCAGTCTTTTTGGTATGAGTGTTTCAGCAGCGGAACTTCCGGCGATGTCACAGGCGACGGGGAGTGTGGAAGAAAGAAATGTTTATTTGCGTGAACGTTTGCAAAAGGGCCTTCAGCAAATTGCGTTTTTTATCGTGCCTTCCGTTTTGGCGTTTGTTTTTTTAGGAAACTTTATTGTGGGAGCACTTTTTCAAACGGGACATTTTGACGAATATAGCACGCAATATGTTTGGTATGTGCTAATGGGTTCTGCCGTGGGGCTTTTTGCTTCGACTCAAGGCCGATTGTATTCATCGACATTTTATTCGCTGAAAGATCCGCGCACGCCGCTAAAGTTTGCTATTGTGCGCGTTGTGCTTTCGACTTCTTTGGCTATTTTTATGGCGTTTTATTTGCCAGGAATTTTAGGCATCGAATCACGCTGGGGAGCTGTGGGTTTGACAGTCTCTGCTGGTGTTGCGGGTTGGTTTGAATACGCGCTGTTAAAGCTCGCCTTGAAAAAACGTATCGGCAAAACCGAATTGGGTCTGATGTTCCAAACAAAAATTTGGCTCGCCGGCTTAATCGCCGCCACAGTGGCATTCGCAGTAGGAAAATGGTTCGTACCATCGCATCTACACATCATCATCCGTGCCGTCGTTGTACTGGGAATCTACGGCATCGTTTATTTCACCTGCGGAATCCTCTTCAAAATCGAACAAGCGAGCACATTCCTTCAAAAAATTAAACGCCGTTTGGGGTAAAATCCCGCACTAATATCGAACACCCCAGCCGCCGAGGTCGACGTAGATGTTTCCGTCAGCGAGAGCAAATCGGAGGCGAGCTGTATCGTATCCCTCGTACCATGGGCGGAATTCTACGCGGGTCAGACAGGATTGGCCGGGATATAAATAGGCGGGGCAGTTCGACCAAGCTCGAAACGCGGAGCTGCCATGGAGGTAAACACCTTGGACATAGAGCGGACCATTCCCCGTATTTCGTAAATACAAATCGGCCCACTCACTCCAATTCACTCGCACTTGGCCAAAGTGATAAGAGTAATACTTGTTACCTTGGGATGATAACACATCGGAAGATATCTCAAGGTTCATGGGACTTTTTTTAGCAAAACTTGCGGAAGAGAAAATCAATAGAGCCCCTAAGAGCAGACTTGAAATGAGTTTCATAGATGACCTCCGTCGAATAATCTCAATTTTCCTAGAAGAACAAATTGGTCGCAAAGACTTTTCATAGTATGTTTATTTCATAATGAAAGACTCGGTTTGGTCTCCTTTCTCATATTCAGTTTATCGCTCTTTTTGGATTTGTGCATTCTTGTCAAATCTCGGAACTTGGATTCAAGATGTCGCGGCAAGCTGGGTGATGACACATCTTTCGCACTCGCCGTTGGTCATTTCATTGTTGTCGTTTAGCAGCAGTTTGCCGATTCTGTTTTTAAGTATTCCAGCAGGATATATTGCAGACCACGGGCATCGCCGAAAAATTCTTCTCTTTGCGCAATCCGGAATGTTTATCGCGGCTGCAGCGCTGGCTTATCTCGTTTGGTCGGAAAATATCACGCAGGCTTCTTTGATTGGCTTGTCACTCATCATGGGTATTGGGGTCGCTCTTACAAATCCGGCCTTTCAATCTGTATTAACTGATTTAGTGCCGAGTAAATCCCAGGCTCAGGCCGTGCTTGTTTACTACATGGGTATTAATATTTCTCGCGTCTTGGGTCCTGCCGTAGGTGGAGGACTTCTTAGCGGTTTTGGTCCAATGAGTGCGTTTCTTGTGAACAGCTTGTCGTTTCTAGGTTTGATTTTCTTTTTCTGGAAGTGGCCAGTGCCAAAAACTTTTGAAGAAGTCAAACCACCGAAAGAAATGTCGGTCTCTGAAGAGTTAGGAATTATTTTTTCGCTTCACAATTTAAAACTATGGGCAGAAATTTTCTGCGTCACTTTCTGTGCTTCTTCGTTGTGGGCTCTTTATCCCACGCGAGGGCGTTTAGAGTTGGGATTGAATTCGTGGCAATACGGCACTCTTTTGGGATGTTTCGGATTAGGTGCGTGTTTAAGTGCGGTACTGTCGAATAAAATCATGCAACCACAGAAAACCGATCGCTCGTTAGCTGGGGCCTATGTGGTGTACGCCTTGGGCGTATTTATCTTAGGACGAGCCCAGTACTATTTTGAAATTTGTATCGCTATGTTTTTAGCAGGAACTGGCTGGCTTGTTCTTGCAACTTTAATGAACATGAATTCTCGGCAACTCACAGGGAAATCGCATTTAAAAGCGACGATGCTTGGCGTTTTCTTGGCGGTTTTCTATGCAGGCATGGCGTTAGGATCTGTGACGTGGGGCGCGTTTGCTCGTTTGAGCTCTACTTCGTTGGCTTTGCTTTTTGCCGCTTGTGGTCTTGGGATTATTGGCTTCTCCAAAGGGTTGAAATCCTTTGGAAAGGTCACTTAGATCGGGTAGACTGCCGGGCATGAAAGATTACGTCACTTACCTGCGAGAAGTTCTCGGTGTTCAAACTGTTTTGATGTCGCCTTCTCACGAGGTCACACCCGCGCAATTTATTTCAGCACAAGGTCCGTTTGAGCCTGCCGAGCTTGTGCATGCGGAATTGGTTTTTCTGAATATTCTCACTCAACCTAAAGAAAGCCTCTTTAATCCAGATGTGCGTGAGCTTTTTGACAAAATGAAATCGGCGATGAAGCTTCAGAATATTCAAATGCTGGAGCTCGATTGTACGGTGGAAGATCGTTCGCAATTGCCATCTGAGCTTGCCCCTAAATGTGAAGGTAAAGTTGTCGTGGTCTTTAGTTCGTTCCCGAAAGACATTGGCGAATTGATTTTCAAAGGTCCTGGGAAATGGATTGAAACATACAGCCCCGCTTACTTGCTTGAAGATCCGGGTGCTAAAAAAGTTGTTTGGAATGATCTGCAAAAAGTAATGAAGGAGCTCAGCTTATGAAACACCTTCTTGTAATCGTCAGTGTCTTGTTGGTAGGACTTTCATTTGCGAAAGCCGATTGCACAATGGCCGTGACGGTGACAGGGGCGATTTCAGCTTCAACTCTTGATTATCTTGAACGTGCGGAAAAACGCGCTCTCGAAAAAGGTTGCAAGTCTTTGTATGTGCGCATGAACACGCCAGGTGGTCATTTGCAAAGCACGCGCTTGATTGTTGAGCGCATTCTGGCTTCTCCCATTCCTTATCTTTGTTTGATCACGCCAAGTGGCGGACATGCGGGCAGTGCAGGTGCGATTATTTTGCAAGCGTGCCACGTGAATGGTGGCGTGACCGCCACAAATATTGGCGCTGCAACTCCGATTTTGGGTACGGGCGAGCAGATTTCGGATGATCTTCGAAAGAAAATGATTAACGACACTGTGAGCTGGCTTGAAGGAGTCACCAAGCTTCGCGGAAGAAGCTTAGAATTTTCTCGCGACATTATCACAGAAGCCAAAGCATTGAGCAGTGAAGAATCTCACAAAATCAAGGCGCTTGATATTCTTGCAAGTAATGAGCAAGATTTTTTAACAAAAGCAAAAGGCCTTTCCGTTCTTCTGCAAGATAAAAAAGAACAAGGTCAAGTTGTTGTCGGCCCCCTTGTTGAGTTCGAGCCAGATCTTCGCCAAAAAGTTTTAAGTTTTATCGCCGATCCTGAATTTGCCTATTTGCTGTTCATGGGAAGCATCGCGCTTCTTTATGTGGAGATTACGCATCCAGGATTAATTGCTCCAGGTGTTATCGGTGGAATGGGTTTGGTCTTGTCTTTGGTGGCATTCCATAAATTGGATGTTGCATGGGGAGGACTGGCATTGATTATTTTGGGGATCGTGTTCCTCATTCTGGAAGTTTTCTTGCCAAGTTTTGGTGTTCTCGGTGTTGGTGGTTTAATTTCTGTATTTGTAGGCAGTTTATTTTTATTTGATCGTGAAACATCGGGGTATGTCTTGTCGTTGCCACTTATTATTTCAGTTGTTTCAGTGCTGGCGCTTTTTTTCTTTGGAATTGGTTACTTGGCGCTGAAAACGATACGGCATAAATCCGGTGATACCGACTCAGATTTGCTCAAATACGAAGGTCGCGTGATGAAAGTGAATGAGACGGGCCACGCTGGTCAAATTCAAATCATGGGCGAAGTTTGGCAATTTGTTTCGGAAGATTCTTTGAAGGAAGGTGACGCCGTGAACGTGACCGCTCGTCAGGGACTCACTTTGAATGTGAAAAAGGTTAAGTAAGGAGAAAAATATGGAATTCATGATAGCTGGTTTAGTCATCGGGGGCATTATCTTAAGCTCAATGGTGAAAATCCTGAATGATTGGGAACGTGGCGTGGTTTTGCGCTTAGGTAAAGCGATTGGCGTGCGCGGCCCTGGTTTGATCCTCCTCATTCCATTTATTGAGCGTATGGTGAAAATCGACACTCGTACCATCACGATGGATGTGCAACCACAAGACGTGATCACGAAAGACAACGTGAGCATGCAAGTAAATGCGGTTGTTTATTTCAAAGTGATTTCACCTCTTGAGGCGATCACAAAAATTGAAGACTACTACTTTGCAACAAGTCAGTTGGCGCAAACTACTTTACGTTCTGTGATGGGACAGTATCCGCTCGATGACGTGCTCGAGCATCGCGATAAAATCAATACCGCACTTCAGGCTATCCTTGATAAGCACACAGAAGCTTGGGGCGTGAAGGTCACAATGGTGGAAGTAAAACAAATCGACCTTCCTAAAGAAATGCAGCGTGCAATGGCGCGTGAAGCGGAAGCTGAGCGTGAGCGTCGTGCGAAAGTTATTTCTGCAGACGGTGAGTTGCAACGTGCGCAAAAGCTTGCTGAGGCGTCCCACACACTTTCAAGTTCGCCTTCAGCTATCCAGCTCGCTTACTTGCAAACACTCACGGAAATTTCTGGTGATAAGACCAATACGATCGTGTTCCCACTTCCTATCGAGTTGGTAAAACCGATCTTGGCGCTAACGGAGAAAAACTAGACTTCTATCTTGGGCCCAAGTTGGATTTAATAAAGAGGCAAGGCACGAAGCTTTGCCTTTTTTATTTTGCCAGGGACGGGTTTAAGCGTGAGAAGGATTTTTGCATCTGGGGTGTTTCTTTGCGTTCTCATCAGTTTTTTGCCAGAAGTTCAAGCTTCCCTTATTGAAGCCAATGACCAAGTTCGCGTTCGTTTGCAAACCCTTCCGGGTTCGATTCAAGTTTCAGGTTTAGGTCTTCGCTTTCAAACTCTGTCTTCGCCATTTCAGCCCGTGGCTATTCCGCAAACCATGGCGGCGGAAATCCGTCTGCTTCCTAAAGATAATCTTAAGCTCTGGGCACTTCGTTTAAACAATCAAGAGCGTGAACATCTGTTCCCGGAAAAGTTCTTAATGGTGCAGGGGACGAACTTACGAATCAACGGGCAGTCGCTACCAGAAAAAATTCTCCTCACTCAAACGGAATCCGGCAAAGTTGATGTGGTCGGCGTGATGTCGATTGAAGATTATATTGTGGGAGTACTGGCAAGTGAAATGCCGCTGGGCTGGCCCGTTGAAACATTGAAAGCTCAAGCAGTCGCCGCTCGCTCTTACGCGCTCGCGGTTATACAAGAAAGAAAAGATAAATACTATCACCTCGAAAGCACTGTTTTGGATCAAGTCTTCCGTCACGTGATGAGCGAAGATACGCAAGATCCGAAAATCAAAAAAGCCATGGTGGCTGTCGCTGCAACCAAAGGTGTTAAACTCTATGGTCCAAACAAGCGTGTCTTAAAAGCTTTTTACCACGCGGACTGCGGCGGGCAGACCATTTCAGCAAAAGAAGTATGGAAATATGGAGTCAACGCGGGAACAACAACCGATGCCTCTTGTCCAACCAGTCCTAGTGCGCAATGGAAATTAAGTTTGAATAGAGAAGAACTGGCTCGTCGTTTGGGCGTTCAAGCCATCCAAGATTTACAGCTGATTCAAGAGCAAGGTCATCGCGTCAAATCTGTGAAATTGGTTTTGCCAAACGGAAGCAGTCAGCTTTTGGCCGCCAATGAATTTCGTTCCAAATTGGGATTTCAGGATTTAAAGAGCACTCTTTTTGATATGCATAAAGGCGAGGCGAGTTTTCAATTCGAAGGACGGGGATTTGGACATGGCGTGGGACTCTGCCAATGGGGCAGTCGCTCATTAGGCCAAAAAGGATATAACTATAAGCAAATCCTTGCTCACTATTATCCTTTGGCCCAAGTCCGCTAGATATGTTTCAGTTTTAGAAACCCATGAATACTCGGGCAGCGAACATAAAGACGGCACCCAAGATAATCGCGTTTGTAGCAGATACGGTCATATACTTCCTCTAAGTGTTAAACTTAATATCGTTGATATAAATCCCGTTTCGGTAACTTGAGGAAAAATCTTAAATATTTCTTATTTCGCCGAACTTTTTGTCATCTCAATATTAGACAAAGTGACACTTTTGCGTCCCACCCTGTTACCTTAGACGACAAACATGCCGCTGTTTCAGCTTGAGAATGGGCACTTTTATTTCGTCATTTCCAAGAGTTACACAATCATTGCGCGATTGGCACGAGCATCGCAAAGAAGTCTTAGTGAGAGGTTCCAAGTAAATCGAACTTCTTAAAGAGAGGCTGATATGAAAACTCTAAATTCTAAACTGATGATTCTGCTAGCAGCATTTTCACTCATCGGAGTGGGATGCGGATCCAGCAATTCATTTGAGACTCTATCAGACTCCGGCACAGGAACAGTTCCAGATGGTGGAATCATTGTCGCTCCAGATAATGGTGGCAACACAGGTTCTGGTACTTACACAAATCAAGCTGCGTTCACTCCAGTATCATTTACTGAGTTCAGCAACTACGTAGCTGTGCATGCATTGAACAATCCGTCTAACTATAAAGTGACAGTGAATTTGACTCAAATCGAAGAGAAGCGTTACGCGGGTACAGTAAAAATCTCTTACACAGATGCAGGTCAAAACTATGAAGCTACTTTCAGTGCAGGCTCTGGCAGAAACGTAAAATACTACGATCTTAAAGACAGCGGTACTTTGGAAGCAAACTTCAACTACTGGTATGTGTCTGGCGGTAAATCTGTATTCAGCGGTTACTTCCAAGATGCTTACGGTTCAATCATCCTTATCGTCGACAATGCTGTGAACCAAGGTGACGGTCAAGGTGGTGGTTACGTGACAGGATCTATTTACTACAAAAACTTCGCACAATCTTATGCGACACAATCGCCATACAGAAAGTGCTGGTTTATCTACAACGGTCCTTATGATTGCCGAGCAGGTGCGGTGAGCAATAAGAGCTCGTTGGTACCAGGTGATGGTTACCGTAAATTGGGAACTTTCACAGGTCTATCTCTATCAGCTGCTTTCAAATAAAGCGGCTTTGAACAGCCTTGGTGACAGGATAAGTTTTTTTATTTTTGTTTTATGTAATTAACCTTAAGAGGAGAGAGAAAATGGAAGTCTTTAAAAACAAAACTTTCAGTTTTTCAAAAGAGATTTTCGTGCGCTTTGTGCTAGCTGCATCTATGGCTTTTGCGTTTGTTGCATGTGGTGACGACGGAGGAAGCAATGTTCCGGTTGGATACGGTGTTGGCGTTATGGGTGCCTGCGCAGGTTGCCAAGAAATCAATCAATACCCAATGCAAGTTGCAACATTCAGTGCTGCAAATACTCAAGGCACGGTTCAGTTGCAAAACATGCAAGTATTCGGGAACGGAATGAGATATATGTCTTCGGGGGCGACTCCCGCAAACAACCCAGGCAATATGTACTCAGGTCCGGTTGCAATCCGCGGTAACTTTGTAGCGAACGGTCCTTTGGTTGATCAAAGTGGTCGTTGCCAACTGCCTCCAGGCAACTATCAAATTTCAAGCAACTCGGTTGGTAGCATGTCGATGGGTATCTTGGAGCTTCCAGATTTGATTTTGACTCCGGGAAACATCCGCATCCAAATCGTGCAAGGGATCATGCACCAACAAGCAACGCGCTTGATGGGCATTATCAAGATCGTGCAAGTAAATGGTATGCCATGTGACCCACGTTTCTCTGACAATCTTTTCTAAAAACTGACAAAGAAATCAAAAACACCAAAGCCTTCGTAAGAAATTACGGAGGCTTTTTTTATTGCTTGCCCTTAGTCTAAAGTCTGGGTCTAATGGTTGTATGGAATTACCTCTTTGGATCGACTTCTTTGATGAACTGCAAAATGTACGAGGACGTTCCCAGAATACGGTGATGGCTTATCGCCGCGACCTGGAACTTTACATTGAATACAGCAAGACGGGTAAAACAATCCCGGGCTTCTACGAATTCATGAAAAAGCAAAAACTCTCAACGCGCTCACAAGCCCGCGTGGTGTCTTCGCTGCGCACTTACTTTAAGTTTTGCGAAACACGTGGAATGAAATGCCCCGAGCTTCGTGATCTTCGTCCTCCTAAGGTGAAAGTTGGACTTCCAAAGGTTTTAACGCCTCAAGAATTCCAGCAGCTTTTTGATGCAGCCGAAGGACAAGACGCGGTCAGAACGGCACGCAACCAACTGACGTTGTTGTTCCTATATGGTTTGGGCTGCCGGGTTTCTGAATTGATTTCTTTAAATATCGTTGATTTCAACGCGACAGATCGTTGGATTAAAGTATTAGGTAAAGGAAGCAAGGAACGTCTTGTACCTTTGACTGAGAAACTAGCCGAAGCATTGACGACTTATTTGAAAGAGCATCGTCCGGTTTTGGTGAAAGAAAACTCTCCTTCGATTTTGATCAATGATCGTGGTCACCGTCCATCTCGCGTGGATGTTTGGAGATGGCTGGCAGCTTGGTCGGCACGCGCAGGTTTCTCAGAGCCTGTGAATCCGCATCGCTTCCGTCATGGCTGTGCGACAGCTTTGCTTGAAAGTGGGGCAGACCTGCGTTCAATTCAAATGCTACTTGGACACGCGAGCATTCAAACGACTCAGATCTACACCAACGTATCTACCAATACGATGACTCGTACGATTGAAGAACATCATCCTCTTTCCCAATTGCAAGAGGTTGAGAAGTAAACTTAAAGTCCGACTTTCGGTCTTTAAAAGTCTCCCGTCGCGATTAACGTAATGATCACGACGGGATTTTTTTTGCTCCTGCGTGTGGGGCATGAAAATACAATCCTTGATCCGCGATCATCATAATCTCGTTCCCGTTGAAGTGGAATTAAGCTTCGTTCCGGGACTTCCACAAATTCAATTTCTTGGACTCCCAGATCAGGGGATCAAAGAAAGTATTCACAGAATTAAAAGTGCACTTCGAGCTCAAGGGTTTGAATTTCCGAAAGCACAGCAAATCTTGGTCAATCTTCGACCTTCTCACTTAAAGAAAAGCTCTCGTGGTTTGGAACTGGCCGTGGCTTTAGGGATTTTATGGGAGACGCAACAAATCCCGGTGCCTGAGAGTGCAGATCCATTGCTCGTTTATGGGGAGCTTTCTTTAGGTGGGGAAGTTTATGAACCTGAAGACTTACTTGAAGAGTTTGATCCAAGTGCTTCAGTAACGGTCTGGACTGGGGCTGGTTTTGGTGGGAAGGCTCCTTTTCATCGCGCCGTTATCAGAACTTTGCAAGATACTCGTGAACCCCATATTTTGCCGGCATCTGATCGAGAAATCCCAATTGAACGACCTACTTACGGTTTGGATTTAAACTTTCCTTTGAGGCAGGCAAAACTTTTAGAGGTCGTTGCTTTGGGGGAGCATTCGGTTTTATTGGCCGGACCCGCGGGTTCTGGGAAAAGTACGATAGCAAAAACTCTGACAACTTTGCTGAGTTCGCCCAGCCAAGATGACATGAAACAAATTCGAAATATGAACAAAGGTGCTGGTGAAAAGGAACTTCGCTGGCGCCCTTTGGTGCAGCCCCATCATTCAACGACACCCCTCGGTCTGATTGGTGGGGGTGTGCCCCCTTTTAAAGGTGAAATCACTAGGGCACACAAAGGAGTTCTAGTATTGGATGAACTTTTAGAATTCCAACCACGTGCTCAAGAGGCTCTGCGCGAGCCGATGGAAGAGTTCAAAATCCGCATTCGTCGCGGGAGATACTTTGATGAGTACCCGGCTGAAACTTTAGCGGTGGCGACCACGAACTTGTGTCCATGTGGGGATTGGGTTCCGGGTGTAAAGGTGATCTGTGGGCGTTCACTTAAAAGATGCGGCTCCTATGGCGAGCGTTTGTCAGGACCTTTGGTCGATCGTTTTCAGATTTCATTCTTTACTCAAAAACGGGAAAGCACAGGCGGAACTGTTTCGGGTCAGGAAATTTTGCGCAAACTCGAGGGGGCTCGAGTGTTCCGTGAAGAGCGTGCTTTGTCCGATGATCGCTACAAAAAACCGACGGCTCGTTGGACCTTGGAAGAATTGGTTCGCGACGTTCCGAGTTTTTATATGAATGAACTGTTCCCGAAAGAACTGCCCTCTCGCCGTCGCGATCTCGCAACGCTCCGAGTCGCAAGGACATTGGCTGACTTAGATCAGAGTGTGACTCTTGAAATGGCTCATGTGGAGGAGGCTTTGAAGTGGACTTACCTCCCATTTGAGTCCCTAAAACGACTTGGTGGATAACAGGGATAGTGATTGACGTTAAGGACCAAAAGTACTAGTTTGGTTCTTCCTCGATCGATGGGGTGATGTGGCCGAGGGGCTAGGCTCAGCTCTGCAAAAGCTGCTACAGCGGTTCGAGTCCGCTCGTCACCTCCAATTTTTTCCCTTTTAAAATTTAAGTACGCAATTGTCTTCACCTTGAAGGTGCTTCCGTTTTTTATCGCGAACTGCTTCAATAGTTTCAATGAACAAAGAAGAAGGTTCTATTGATCATTGGTGGCGATCGAAGGTGAGACTGTCAGTTCTCTGGCTTTTTCTTGCGGTCTTGCTAGGTGGCGCATCTGCTTTTGTTCTTTTTGCGATGGCTTTTAATAGTGCTGCTTGGACGCCTCTCGTTCTGCAAGCAATCCTTCTTGCGGTTTGTTCTGCTATTGTTGGTCTTAAAGTTAAATTCTGGCGTTCTGTTCTTTATTGTTTTTATCTACCACATCTTTTGTTTTTTGCCCTTCTAGTAAAAGGAAGTCTTGAACGCGGGGAGTGGGGATCAAACATTCTTCTCATTTCACTTGTGACCGCTGCGATTTGGCTGCCAGCAATTTTCCTTATTCGAAAGCAAAAAGCTTAGTCCCCCGAATGACGAAGATCTCAAGGGTTGTAGCTGTTTAGTTGGCGAATACCTTTTTGCAAAAACAAGTTATTTATATGGCTATTATATAGTTCAAATTGACGGAGTGTATAGAGTGTTACGGCTAAGTCCTGATGGAGGCATGTTGGCCTCTGGAATTACTGTTGAAGACGATAAGTATAAACTCACACTTCGTTGTGATCAATTCACTAAAGAGTTTAAAGGATGTGAGAGTGAAGAGGGATGCACGGAATCGTGGGAGGTTTGCGATATCGATGTGAGCACAAAAGATGGAAAACGAAAAAAACGATATGAGAAATTAGAGGTAAGTTGCGGGTGTTAGTTAGGTGAAGGCGAAGGCTCGATAACCGCGGTTTTACCTGGGATAATATTAAGTGAATCGAGTCTGAAATCAATGCGAACACCAGCAATCAGTAGATCATCCCAATTAGTTAACGACTTTCCAGCTGCCACCTTTAGAGCTACAACGGATATATTTTTCGGTTGGTTGTGCGACCAAATGTATCTTTGGTTGTAGATAACAATTTTGAGCTTTTGAATGCAAAGATCTTTCAAACTCTCCGCAGCATTCCGTGTCTGTAGACTCAATCTTTTGAGTAACAAGCGTACCGATCTTAGTTTTGCACTTTGAGCCAGAGTCATAAATGCTATAAAACCAAGATGCTGTCTTGTTCTCTTCGGGAGCTTTTCCTTTGGTTATTTGAACTAGTTCCCAAGTTAAAATACATCCTTTTTGCTCAACAAACAGAGGCTGCTCAGACAAGGGGAGGCCTTTTTCATTAAACAAACATTGCGTCTGAACTTTCTCGATCTCTGTTAGTTTAAATTTGCCGGTAAAAGACTCCACTGAGCGCCTCTCGCATTCAGCGGAGGCGTCCATGCTTAAATTTATTAAAAAAAACGTAAATAGGATGTTACGATGAATCATTTATTTCCTTTGGGAGTTAGATTCCTGATTTTCTCGCTGTGAAGCTTTGAAGGACTGAATAATATTCGCTCGACAACTACTTTTTTAAATCTTTGCACTTAAAGCTTGAGATTATGGATTTAAAGTCCTCAGGCCACTCGAATGTTTTTGAATTTACGAATTCGATCGAAGGTTTTCCTGCAGGTAAAACGGCGCCAATACGGAATGGCTTTTTGTCGCAAAATAGGAAAATCTGAAAGCGGTATTGAGGTTCCACCTTTTTTTCTGAACCAATAGTGCTGTTGAGAAGACCACCAAAATAAACAGCATCAATTCCATTTATTTTTATCTTTTGCTCGAATAACGGCACATCAGTTTGATAGACTTCATTTAGAGATGCCCAACCTTGAAAGCTGTAATCTTCAATTCCTAAAAAATTAACGTCACTGTCTTTGATGTAACTTAAACACGCTTTGGTTCTCTCTAAAACTATAGCTGTGGAGAGTTTTGGATCGTCTTCTTCGCCACCATCGGCTTTAATTTGAATACAGTTGTGGTGAAGTAGCGAGTAATATTTGTTTTCGAATAGCCGGAAACTAGTGGATCCGGTGCGGTTCCAAATCAATTCTGTTTTTGAAGATATTTTGCCAGCTTTTTTTCCGAGCTCGTCAGCAGTGAATACATTAGCAGCCTTGGCTGCTGCAAAAAAACCAAAGAGAAGAATGAATATTCCTAGTCGGGAAGTTGTTAAAATCACCTTATCTGCCTTTAATTTATGTTTTTTCCAATTTTACAGCTTTTGGGCTGAAAAGTCATCTGTCTGCAGGCCAAGTCACTTATTATTTCAGCATCCCTCGATATCCAGATTGATATTTCCTCGCAGTCCGACAAGTCAATTCAAACTAATGTATAAACAAGATATTGATTGCACATTAGAACGAAGGGCTTATTATTATATAAGCGGAGCATGAATATGAAACACCCAAGATGGCCGTTGGGAACATGGAGAAGAAGAGTTGCTTGCGAAAAGTGTTAGGATTAGAAAAAGAGAGATTAATATGAAAATAATTGTACTTATTTTCATCGCGATAAACGCAGTCAGTGTGACAGTCAGTGCAAAATCTGAAATTGGTCTCAATGCAAAAGAAAAGTCAGAGACAGTCGTAGCTAAGGTATCAAAAACGGTTCGTGAATCTAATAACGAAAAGCCAGTTCAGCTTGAAGTTGTTGATGTAAATAACCACAAAAATAAAGGCGATATCGTCGGTTGTAGCTGTCAGGTTGGAGATTTGATCTTTGCTAAAACGAGTTATCCGAATGGTTTCTATATCGTTCAAATCGAAGGGAAACTAAGGGTATTGCAAACCGTTGAAAAATACCAACGGCAAGCAATCGGTGCGAACAAAGCAAAGTTTAAGATAACAGTTGGCGATGATAGATATAAGTTAGTGTTGATGTGTGATGAGTTCACAAAAGAGGTCAAAGGTTGTGATAGCCAGGAAGGTTGTATTTCGATCTGGCAGAAATGTGATGTTGATGTGAGCACAAAAGATGGGACGCGGCAAAATAGATATGAAAAGCTTGAAGGGAGCTGTGGGTGTTAGTTTTCACACTGAAAAGAAGGTGGCTCCAAATTTTTCCAGCGAATTAGAGAGACCGTCTTAGTATTTCCAAGCCCTCGTCAACGGTGGCAAGATCGATGTTCAACGCAGGAAACATCGTAAAGCCTTGTTCACCTTCAGATAAAATAAGTCCTTCTTCTTTGGCTTTATCAACGATTTTTTCACCGTAGTCTTCATCTTCGAAACTGACTCCGATGGCAAGTCCAAGATAAGAAAAGCGGGGCTCTTCTTTGAAGTCCATCTGAGACATTTGATCGACAATATAGTGACCCATTTCTTGTGTATTAGTCTCAAGGAAATCCCGATTTTCGGAATAATAAGAAAGTGTCGCAAGAGCTGCCTCCACACTGCGTGGATGCCAACCATAGGTTGAGTAATAACTTGTCTCGTATCGCATGGCCTGAGAAAGCTCGTCACTCATAAGGACTGCACCCATCGGAGCAAAACCTCCGGTGATGGCTTTTCCTAAAGTCAGGATATCTGGTTGGAGATGGAAGTGCTCACAGGCAAACATTTTTCCAGTTCGGCCAAAGCCCGTAGCGACTTCGTCAATAATTAATACTGTCCCAGATTTTTTGCAGGCCTCTTGAATAATATCAAAAAAATTTTGGCTCGGTACCATAGCTCCGCGATTGCAAATCACGGGCTCCATGATAAGAGCCGCGATATCTCGCTTCTTAAGGCGTAAAGCAACACGCTCGGCTGATTTTTCGTCAAGAGGAGGTTTAATTCGGTAAGCGCTGAAGTGGTTTTTATACCATTTGCCGTATTCCGGTGAACCAATACTGCGTGTGCAGATGGAGTCTCCGTGGTAGCCATCTTCTAAAGATATAAATTTTTGCCTCTCGGTAAATGACATTGCAGCTTGCAATGCAATTTCAACAGATTCTGTTCCGCCTGTAGAACGAAAACTTTTCTTAAGTTTTTTTGGCGCTAAACTTTCTAATTCACGGGCGTACTCCACCCAGGGCTTATAGAGTTGGTGGGGAGAGACATAATCAGGACCCTTAAAATTTTGAATTTTCTTTTTTATGTTCTCATTGTCCCAGCCAAAACTACCCACACACCAACCCATAACGAAATCGACGTACTTTTTGCCTCGACGAGAATAAAGATAACTTCCCTTTTGTTGGGCAACTTCGATTTCATCTGGTTCGCTATCTCTTCCAATATATTTTTTATCGATATTAATAGTTTTCATGCAGGGAACGATAACAAAGGTTTAGCTAACTTCGTAACAGCGTAATGGCTGGTTCTTGGCACACGGACAGGCTTGACTGGGACATATCGATCCAAGTCTTCAGATGAAAATCATATTTTTTCTTACTCGTTGGAAATCCAATGAAGAATGTGTGAACTGAAATAATCATCTTTAAATTTCATCGTCTCCCAAGTAGGTGCTCTGTTTAAATCAGAAAAATTTTCGCGATTTAGGCATAAACCAATAAGCGACCAAGGGATTCTCACGTTTTTCAGAGGGGAAAATGCATTCTGAAAACGCTGCATTTGGGCAGCGTTTTATATGCTCCTTAACCAGTCTTTGATTAAGTACCGAGGACTTCCTCCGATATGAATGTGATGAAAGATTTGGTATGTTCCTCGTTACGACATTTCATAGTTCTCTTGGGAATTCTTAATCTCCTCGCTTGTACATTAGAAACCAAACTCTTCAAAGGCACTCAAGCTTCATCTACGCCGACGTTATCAATCACAGGACCGGCTATTGCTTCTGGCGATAGCACCGCAAACTTCGTCTATACAGTACATTACTCAGATGTCTCGACTGTGACGTTAGCAGACGCCGATATCACCTTAGGTGGCACTGATTCAGCAGGTTGTTCTGCGGTTGTTACAGGTACTGGAACTGCCACCCGAACTGTCACCGTCACAGGTTGCACAGGCGATGGCACCGTGAATATTTCTGTTGCTGCCAATTCCGCGACAGATTCAAAGGGTGCCCCGACATCTGCTGTTGGACCTTCTGCGAATGCGAATGCGCGAAATTCATTTATTGCTACTTTCGACACGACAAAGGCGGGTACATCCGCCAACAATCAAGTGAGCCTCGCCTTCGCTCAGTGGTGGGCTTTAAATGTTACGATCGATTGGGGAGATGGAACCGCTGTCACAACCATTAATGAAGCGAGTTGGGTGAATGATGGCCGTGAAATTCACACCTACGCAACTCCCGGAGTTTACGACATCAAAATCCGCGGAACGATCACCAGTATGAAGATCAACGATGCTGGTGATGGTTTAAAAATCGTCGACGTGAAACAGTGGGGACCGAATGTTTGGGCGACGATGGAGATGATGTTTGCTGGCTGTGAGAATGTCCAAATCTCTGCCCCTGATGCGCCCAACTTGACTGTGGCCACAAATTTAGTAGCGATGTTTTCGGGAGCAAAAGCATTTAACGGCGATATTGCACATTGGGACACATCTCACGTGACTGATATGCAATCGATGTTTCAAGGGGCCACAGCCTTCAATAAGCCTCTGAGTGGTTGGGATGTTTCAAGTGTGACGGATTTTAGTTCGATGTTTGCCGATGCCGATAGTTTCAATCAAGATATCAATAGCTGGGATACGTCCAGTGTCACGGATATGAGTTATATGTTCTATGATGCCAGAGACTTCAACCAACCTCTTGGCAGTTGGAATACTTCAAATGTGACCAATATGAATAGCATGTTCAGTAGTACGACTTCGTTCAATCAGCCGATCGGAAATTGGGTGACTTCGAGCGTGACCAATATGTCGTCGATGTTCCGAACGTCTTTGGCCTTTAATCAGCCAATTAACGCGTCGACGGGTGGTCGTTGGGACACGTCGAATGTCACGACGATGATGGGAATGTTTGAAGGTGCAGCCGCATTCAATCAAGATATCGGTGATTGGGATACTTCCAGTGTGACCAGTCTAAGGGAAATGTTCAGAAATAATTTGATTTTCAATGGATCGTTAGCCAATTGGAAAACGGGGAATGTGACAGACATGAGTAGCATGTTTGCAGGAGCTACGGCTTTCAATAAACCGATTCACACACAGGCTGGTGGTATATGGAATACATCAAGTGTGACAAATATGAGTCTGATGTTTGCTGGTGCGACTTTATTTAATCAAAATATTGCATCGTGGAATACGGCGAGCGTGACGAATATGGATGATATGTTCAGTCAGGCGATAACATTTAATCAAGACTTAAGTTCATGGAACGTCGGCAGTGTTGTCACTTATATCAATTACGATTCCGGAGCGGCCGCTTGGGATCCTGCTAACAAACCGCCGCTTCCATAGATATTAGTATTTAGCTGTTAAGACGAGTTCTTGCTCAATCCACTCATAAGAGGAAAGAATAAATCTTTTCTGAGTGAGGGTGAGGCGAGTACAGCTGGCACCGATCACCCCAAAAGCTTCTCCGATATATTCAAGACCCGTGTTTCGAGTCATTGTGCTCAGAGTGCAAGTGCCGTCAAATCTTGGGATCGCACCGCAGGTAATGAAGAGGCCTCGCGAAACACCAGGGCCACCAGGCAAAGTTAAGAAATGGACGGAAACGTCCTCCTCGTTCAAAGTGAGATTGATGTGGCCGGTGTCAGGAATCAATGCAAACGTTCCATTGCGATTGCGATCGTAAAGTTTAACGTTATTGCTGTTTTGAACTTCCCACTTATCACAGTCGCTGATGTGATTGCAGTGGCGTACGCGTGTGTGAATTTTGAACTCAGCAATTCGCGTATCTCCGTATGCTGGTTTTCCCAATTTTCGAGCTTCTTCGAGGGACATTTGCGGTCCAATACAGCTGGCTGGATTAAAAGGATCATTTGCGCTGCTCGCAGATTTTTTAACGGCTAGCTTTTTAACAATCGAACTTTCAAGATAACCGGTGATTTGGTTTGAGATCTCGTAGTTGGAGGCTTCGCTTGTATTGACTTCAAATCCAGCAAGGCCCGCGTATTCATGATGAACTAAAACGTATTGGTCTGACTCTGAGGTCGACATGAATTGATTGCGGTTGCATTGAATTTGAACCGAACCATCTACCGCTACAGCAAAATTTCGGCAGGTTTTTTCAACACCGCGAACTAAAATCTGCTGATCAATGCAGCTGACTTTTGCAGTCTCAATTTTTTCAAGCATGCTTTTGTTATATTTTTCAAGTGTGATGTCTTGGGGAAGGCGAAGATCGGCTGAGCCGCCTTTAGTAATCCAAGTTTTCAAATCATCCCGAACAGATGTAAAGCGGTTTTCGCACATGTCACCGCCATTGTCATGATCATAACCGCCGCCACCGGCGTAAGACTGAGGCGCTACCAAACAAGAAAGAATCAAGAGAGCAAAAATCAGTTTCATTTTAAGTTTTCCAGAGGTGATTTGTGAGTAAGAGGGAAGAGTTGAATGTTCAGACGATACACATCGTCGGCTTCGCCTTGTTCAAGAAGTTCAGAAAGATCATGACGGAATTGTCGAATGAGTTCTTTCGCTTTTGGTAAATTTTTGGAAGACACCACCATCGTACGTCCCGTGATATCGCGTTCTTCAACTGAGAATTCTGACAAAGCACTTTTGGCTTTATCAATGTATTGAAGATGCGCTTCACGCAAAGCAGGGCTTGGAATTCCACGAGACGTCGCCAAGCTTTTCTGCGTGACCTTAAAGTTGTGACCTTGTCTTTCGATAAGATTCACATTTTCTAAGTTAGAAAGGGCGCGGAGTACTTTTGCCTGCTGCAGGCCCAGAGCTTTGGCGATATCGCCAGGGGCGTGCTTGGCTTTACGAAGTTGCAGATACGCTAAGATTGCGTAGTGTTCCCAATCTTGGATGATGCTCAGAACGTCTTCATCTAGCATCAGTGGTGGAGCCACTTCAGCCTCATTCGAGGGTGGAGTGATTATTTCGGAAAATAACCTCTTTTTTTCCATCGCAGAAAGCGGCAGCTTCTTCATGATGTGAGCCAGCACTTTGCTTCCGACTGCTCGGCGTTCATTCAAAATACTGGACAGTGTTCCTGAGTGAATTTCCAAGTCTCTCGCGAAAGCTCGGAGTGAATACTTTGGATTGGCGTGAGTACGACGCTCGAACTCTTGGAGAAGGTATTTTCGCAACATGGGGATCTTTTTTGCAGCACCCTAGAGGTGAGTCAATTAAGATGCGCTGCAAGTGACCCAATATGCTGCAAAATTGCCGCAAACAAGCAATACTACCAGTTTTTTCTGGTTCTATTTGCGGTAGGTGATAACAATCTGACCCGAGCCGCCACTGCGTGAACCGGGGCCTGCGGTGCCGCCATTGTTTCCTCCGTGGGAACCAGCGCCGCCACCGGGCACGCCACCAGCTCCGCCCATCGCACCTGCTCCTGTTCCGGAGTGAGCACCGCCACCACCGCCACCGCCACCACCATACTTGTGAGAAGTGCCATCAGTACCTGCGACGGGGGTTCCGCTCTTGGCTCCACCAGTTCCACCAGCACCGCCTTTATTTGCGGAGCCGCCGTTACCAGCAACAGAAACAGTCGTATCAGTTCCATTCGCTCCAGCGCCAGCAGGGGAACCGGATGCACCACCTCCAGCTCCAGAGGTATCAGCAGGTGTATTGCCGCCATTACCTCCAGCGAAAACGACGTCGCCAATGCTCGTGGCACTTGCTCCACCAGCTCCGCCTAACCAGTTTGTGCTATCTTGAACAGAACCTTTGCCACCTTTTGCTCGCACCGTGGTGGTATTGACGAACCATGTATCGCCACCATCAACGCCCTGACCTGAAGCCGGCGAAGTGCCACCAGCTCCAATCGAATAACTGATGCTCGCACCGGGGGTGACTGAGAGATTTACTTTTTTCGCATAAGCGCCACCACCACCGCCACCAAAGCTTGTGCCCCAAGAAGAGCCTGCAGCGCCACCGCCGCCGCCCCAGCATTCGACGGAAGACAGTTTTGTTACTCCAGCAGGGACGGTCCAACTCGTTCCCGAAGTCAGGGTGACCACTGTCGGTCGGCGAGTCAGTGCATAAGACCGCAGCGTTGCTTCAGCATTTGCAGTGTAAAGAAAGAATGCAGCCACAAAGAGAGGGGTAATCAGTCTTGATGCAGTTTCGAAGCGAAAATTCATAAACCACCTTAGATCGATGTCGTTCAGTCCATCGAGAAGTTATCAATTTGATACTCTCAATGAATTTAATAGGGGTACTAACTATAACGCACTGCTGGAGCTATAAAGCGCTGCTCTGATGCAGCAGTTTGAGACGCCGAAAGCTTCAGCACACGACTGATACTGACGATGAAGTCGACACTTGTCGTGATAGCGAATTCATCGACAGCTTATTTGGATTTTATGTCGTCGCTGCGGAAGTGCAGCGTTTCGTAAAAGCCGGAAATTTTTCGCCCAGAAAAAAGGGTTGTTCCGAAGTAGACTTAAATTACGCAGTGCGAGATCCGATAAGGGGAGACGATGAGAATCACAAATATCATACCCAAAATCTTTTCTGTACGTGGTGCTCTTTGCATACTCATGATTCCGCTTATTCTTTTTTTTCAAAACTGTGGAGGCGTCTCTCCATCCTTGTTAACAAGTCGTACACCTGACTCGGAACCTACCAGTGAACAGATTTTGGACGGTAAAGCTTTGTACACCCAAAACTGTGCTTCCTGTCACGGACCAGTTGAGGCCTCAGCGAAGCGCACACGTTCCGCAACGCAAATCACTTTAGCGATCAATAACCAAATGGAGATGAGAGCGATTCGTCTTACGCAAGCAGAGATTGAGTTGATTGCGCAAGTTTTGAATCCAACGGTTAATAATCCTCCGCCAGTAACAAATGAAGAGAATCGCCAAGAGTTTGCTTGTACTCCGGGGCAAATGCAAAAAACACCGTTAGTGAAACTTACGAACCGTGAGTTTAAAAATGCCTTGTTCCTTTTGCTCGATGGTTTTTCAACATCACTCAAAAACGATGCGACTCTTTTGTCAGCAATTGATGCTTTACCTTCCGATGTCGCAACGGAAAATCGCGATACATTAAAAGAACAATCTCTTTTAATCACAGCTCCTATTTCAAATGCTTTGTTCAACGTCGCTTACAGAGCAGGCGAGTTGGTGTCAGGTGCAACGACTGGTTTGCAAAACTATCCAAACACCAGTCAGTGTTTAAGTGCTGCGACAGTCACTCAAGCTTGTCATCAATCCTTTGTTCGCGAGTTGGGAAGCCGTGCCTTCCGTCGTCAATTGTCGACGACAGAGGGTAATGCGGTTGCCGCGCGCATCTGGGATAGCACGCTTTCAAAAACTGATTTGCTTAAATCGACGGTTGCTGCAATCGCGATCATGCCAGACTTTATTTATAAAATTTATGACAAAGGAACTCCGATTGCGAGCGGTTCGACTGTGCTCAGTTTGACGGCGCACGAGCTTGCAACGAAAATGGCGTTCTTCTTAACGGGAGCTCCAGCTGATGCGACTTTAAAAGCTCTTGCGGATAGTGGTCAAATTTTGAATGACACTGTTATCAGTGAACAAGTTGATCGTCTTTTAACTCTCCCGGGAGCTAAAGACATGATTCGTCGTTTTTTCCGTGAGTCTTACGGCTATGATGTTTACGATCGCTTGCAGTACGATTCTGCATTTATCGGCGGTATCAACACAACTGGCTTAGCAGATGTTATGAATGCTGAGCTTGATAACTATTTCGTTGAAGTGGTTCTCAATCAATCAGGTAGTTTTTTGGATGTGATGACGTCGCGTTATACGAATGCAACCGACGCGCGCTTGGGAACTATTTACGGTTTAAGTAGCGCAACAAATACTCTGCCAATGGAACGATCTGGTTTCTTGAATCGTGCTTCAATGCTGACAAAACGTTCGGGTTTCACAGCATCTCCGATCAAACGTGGTTTGCACGTGATCGAGCATGTTCTGTGTCAGGATATTGGTTTGCCACCTCCAAGCGCTCCGACGTCATTGCCAGTGGTGACTGAAGAAGTCATCACGACTCGTTTGAGAACGGCAAAAACAACTGAGGTTGCAGGAACTTCGTGCGCTCAATGTCACGGACGATTCAATCAGCTTGGTTATGCTCTTGAGAACTTCGATAGTTTCGGTCGTTATCGCACGGTTGAAACGGTTTACAAGGACTCAACAGCAGTTGGGCAAATCGCCGTAGATTCTAGTTACAACACTTCAGAGATCAACGGTAAGTCGGCGCTGTCAGGGACAGGTCCTCGTCAATTCGTGGAGCATCTCGGAAACAGCGATCGCGCGATGATGTGTTTTGTGAAGCATTTAAAACGCTTCGAAGCTCGCGTGCCTGCTGATGCGACAGCAAACTGCCAAATGAATCAAAGTTTAAAAACAATGTACGGAAACAACGCCACTCAAGGCTCAATCGTGGGCGCGATTAAGAGCTTGGTTCTGTCACCAGAATTCAGACGTTGGAACAACTAAGGGGAAGTTATGTCAATGTACTATTGTAAAAAATCTCGCCGTCAGTTTTTAATTGGTGCCGGAAAAACCATGCTGGCGCTTCCTCTATTACCAAGCTTGATGCCAGTTGAGGCTTTTGCGCAATCGACTGAAGCTCCAAGAAGACTGATGATGTTCTGGTTTGACCACAACAACTTAAATCTTATGTGGCCTCAAAAAAGTGCAGCAGTCACACCGATTGGAACAAGTGGAGCAAAAGAAGTTTTGCTTCGTAATCTAGGTTCCACAAGCGCCTTTAGTACAGTGCTTAATAACGCCCGCTATGAATCATTGAAGAATGCCGATCAGCTTTCAATCATTCGCGGTCTTGATGCTTCCATTGTGTTTGGTTCTTCACACGGGAATTTTCCATTAGCTCAGGCGATGGATCGAAACTCCGAAGGTGCTTATCCAACAATTGATACAGTGCTTGAGGCTTCGAAAACTTTGTATCCGGATTCAACTCCAGCGACGGTGCGTAAAGCAATTCGCGTGGATTTGTTGGGTGCGGGTGGTTTGTTTTATCAAAAAGTGGGGAGCAGTGTGCAAGTTGTTCCTGGATACAACTCGACGGGACTTACAAAGTTCTATAATGAAGTATTCAGCGGCTTGACCGGTGGAACGACAACACCTGCTGATAACACCAATCAACTTAAATCGAATATCTTAAATAGAGTCTTTGGTGCATATACCGACTTTAAAAACAGTCGCAGAATTTCAGCAGACGATAAGGCTCGTTTAGATCAACACATGGGTTATATATCTGATTTACAAAAATCCTTGTCGGCGGCGGTACCACCGTCATCACCGACATGCACAAAACCCAATGCGCCAGGGTCGCCTGTTGATCCTGCGGTGTACAACGCTCTTTATTTGGATTTACTTGCGCAAGCATTTAAGTGCGGTTTGACTAAAGTGGGTGTGATGGCTTTTGAAGGTCATGATCCGCAGTGGATCCCAGGTCTCAGTGGCTTAGGAACAAATGTGCACGATGCTATGCATGGCGGTGTTGGTAATGCAAAACAACAACAGGCTTACGAAGTTTGGTGGAGATACTTCACAAACTTAATCGCCGATCGTTTCCTTGCGCCACTTGATGTGCAAGAGGCGAACACTGGAAAGACATATATCGAAAATATGCTCACTGCGATGTTATGCGCAGGTGGCTTGCAAGATCTTGGCGGCGACAATGCGCATATGGGTCTTGATAATCAGCAGGTTCTTATCGGAAGCATGGGGGGACGCCTGCGCTCAGGCCGTTACACTTTGATGCCTCTTGGAAATAACAAGTGGGAAGCCTTAAATACTCCTTACAACTGTTTCTTACTCACACTCTTGCAATTGATGGGAGTTCCGCCTGCTGAGTATGCCTTTGCAACTCCAGATGGAAAAGGCTTTGGTTACTACGGCGGGTTTAGAGCGGATCATCCATTGAAATCACGATTCTACTCACCGATTACTGAGATCCTCACTTAATGAACATTCTCAGGGGGAAAAACTTCATGCGTCGTCTTAAGAAAGCCATCATCATAGTGAGTTTTTTGCCTTTCTTGTTTTTTTTCACAAACTGCTCAAGCGGCGGCTTTGATGTTGCTTCTATTGAACAACCTTCAACAGAAAATTCATCGGGTGCGACGCCAAATCCGTCGCCATCGCCTTCGCCAACTGTTTCACCGTCACCATCACCTTCGCCAAGTCCTTCTCCGTCTCCAACAGTATCACCTTCACCAAGTCCGTCGCCTTCGCCAACTGTACCGCCGGTAACAAGCGGGAAGGTGTCAGCGATGTTAGCGGTCGGTCACCAAGCACGCACCACACTTTCGTGTGATGGTGGTCGTAGCTGGATTTACGATCGTTCTGATAATGCGACCGTTCGTTGTTATGAAAACAACGTTGATTGTGATCACACGCCAGTTTCAGCTATGGGCGGGGTTGCTACATTTGCGAATGGATATTTTTATACCCAATATGGCTGGGGTTATGACGGCACGATTCGTCGTAGTGCTGATGGATATAACTGGCAAACTATTCGCACAGGTGATTGGGCGGGGGGCCTAGGCTCGAACGGCAATCGTGTGTTTTCTTTGTGGAATGATTGGACTTACTCCAATGACAACGGAGCGACTTGGGTCAAGAGTACGAAAAGTTTTTCTGAGTGGGATATGAATCTTCCACTCATGTCACAAACGGCAACAAAACTTTTTGCCGTGGGTCGCGACGATAAGTCTATTCAAATGGCCATGAGTTCTGATGGTGGTATGAGTTGGGCAACAGTTCCTGGCTTTCAGACTGCATGGGGAGCCAGTTTTGCGGAAAGCTCTTCGGGGATATTAGTTTCATTGGGAACAACAGTTGGGTTGGTTGCTCGGTCAACGGATGGCGGAAAAAATTGGACGACTCATCAAGCTCACAGTGTCGCCAATGCAACCTGGTCATCGCCATTGTTATATAATGGAACACAGTTCGTTGCGTTTGCTGGGGGCAAGAAGTACACGAGTACGGATGGTATCACCTGGGCGCCAACGACGATGGTGAACGCGCCTGGAGCCGGTCCTGCAGCTTATAATCCGGTTACAAAAACCTATTCGGTGATACAAAACGAATGGAACAACTATTACGCCAAACAAAAAGCCTGGGTGAGTACCGACGGTACAACTTGGACTGTTTTATCATCGACCCAGTTTAAAGGCGGCCATCCTCTTATCCGCATCGTCATCGGCGAAGTCGACAAGAGCGTGTGCCCGTAAGAATTAATTCTTTCGTCTAGTCTTCGCGATTGGGGAGCTGCGTTTTGCAGCAATGTGTTCGACAGGTCGTTCTTAAGATCTTATTCTTAAAGAAGAGCGACCTTAATACGTAGCACATTGGAGCAAGCAACCTTATGGGTAAAACAGCTGCCACTTCAAAAGCCTCAAGAAAAAACCAAACGACAATCCCGGCTCGAGTTCGTAAAGCTCTGAAAATCGCCAAAGGCGACACACTTCTTTGGACCATTGAAGGTGACGAAGTGTCGATTCGTATCATGAATAAGGTCCATGTCGATTGGACAAAAACATCCGAAATGTCTCTTCTAGAATGGAACTCCGAGGAAGAAGAAGGCACCGACGCCGGCCTCTAGCGGCAAATTGAAACAAATGCTGTCCAAAATCCTGACAGTGTCTTTCTGAAGGGAATCTCGCTATAGTGAGGTCCCTTTGGAGTTTTTATGAAATCCCTCATTCTCGTTTTTATGATCTTTAATTTCGCGAGCCTAGCGCGCGCGGAGTGGGTGCATACAACTTTAGATTCTCGTCACGCGGATCAATGGGTTTATGTGACAGATGATTCTAGTAAGGCGGATTGCTGGGTTTATGAAACGGGCAGTATAAAGAGAGCTGATAAAGTCGTTTACCTGACTTCAGATAACTACAACGCAAAGTGGGTTTATTTTACCGATAATCCCAATGCTGTTTCTCCACGCGGTTGCCTTGAGAAATAACTAAAAAGCCCACTCGAGAGTGGGCTTTTTTTAGGTTAGTTGACCTTTTTTTCTTTTTTCTGAGCTCGCTCATCGCGACGTGCCTGCTTTTTTTCGTCACGTTTTTGCTTACGCTCTTCCTTTCTTGCTTCGCGTGCTTCTTTGCGTTCTTTTTTTGCTTCTTGGTCATCTTGACGATGCATTGAAGAAACAGATTGGCCTAGAACTTTTGGTTCAACTCCCAGTTCTTTGGCAATTTTGCCCCATCCCATTTTCTGTTCCGTGCGCATTTTCAAAATCTCTTCCACTGGCTTTCCCGATTCTTTTGCCAGGGCTCCGACCATACTAAATTGAGATTCCGCGATTTTAGAATCTTTCATGGCTTGGATTTGCTCATCTGTGAAACCATATTTCTCTTTAAGAGCCGCGTGGTCACCAGAAGTAGATTCTGGGTTTGTGGCGACAGGCTCTGTCGGCGGAGTCGCTTCTTGCGCATAAGCCGCGAGAGGATTGGCCAGCGTGCAGGCAACAAGTAATATTAAAACCCGTTTGTTCATATAACACTCCTTCGTTAGTAGTTAACGAGAAATTTAGCTAAAATAGTTGTTTCGTTGTAGTCCTGGTAACCACTTAATGATTTTTGCTGATAATTTTGCAGAGAAGCCCCCGCTGTCATGTTCGACGAAAACGCGTAATTTGCGTCGAAGTTAATAAAGACAGCCGAGTATCTTTCTTTTGACGTGTCTTGAGATGTGATCACGCGTCCATTTCTTCGTGTGACTTGAGTTTCTGTTGTCAGATCTCGAGAGAAAAATTGAGTTTGCTTGATCCCGATCTCTCCGCTGAGGCTCCATTTCGAGTTCATCTGGTAGTCTGCTAAACCCGAAATTAGTAAGAAAAAGGAGCTGTACTCGCTGCTTGAAGAGACGGCAAGACCGACTTCTCCTACAGCTTCAAAATAGAGAGTCGGATTCATCTCATATCCAAAAACGGCGTTTTCGGATACAATGTGATCGAGGCGATTGAGGGAATAGTAATTTTTTGCTTCATAGCTTGTGCTGAGGTCGAGTGAGAACCTTTTAAAAACGGTGTAGTTCTTTTCCATAGAAAGAAGTACGCCATAATTGCTAAATGAATCGTCCGTTAACATGGGTTCTCCGTAAACGTATTCTTGGCCTCGCAGCTCAGCTTGACAGGTTTTATCCGTGAAGCATTTGAGCTGATCAAAGAGTCCCCAGCTGAGAAGATCATTCGAGTTCTCTTTGCTATAGTCGCGATATCCAAGCCGCACTCCTAAAGTGTGCTGCTGAAGCGAAAAACTATTTTTCGTACCCAGAGCTAGAAAAAAATCACTTTCTTTATTGGCATCAGATAAAAGGGCGTTGTCGGTCATTCCTTGCTCCACTCTGTTCTTCGATGTCCATTCAGCAAGAACGACGGAAGAGAAGCACAAAATGAAAACCAGGATGAGTCCATGATGTCGGATGTATCGCATAAGGTCTTATTATAGAAAGTTTCGCTGCCATTGAAAGCGGAATGCTAATCTCCAATATAGATCGACCATCGTGAGACGATGCGAATTATGGTCTGAGTTATTCATAGAAGTTGAAATTTTATGTGCATTTTTTTGACAGCTTAAAATTGTATAATACATTAAATTATGGTCTATTGCCCTATGCTCAAAGCGCTACTGTTTGATCTTGATGGAACACTCGTTGATTCGGAACCCCTAAAAGCCGAAGCAATTGCTATGGCTTTTCAAGAGCTAGGCTATAGCGTATCTGCTGACGTCTATAAGGAAGTGATGGGGCAAAGTTGGGAAAACGTACTTAAACACTTTTGTGAAAAGGCTCGTGCCCAAATTACAGAGGCCGAATTCAATGCGATTTTTAGAAATCATTACCAAAAGCTGATTTCTGAGAAGGTTCAGATGAAGTCCGACCTTGTGGGATTTTTGGATTTTGCAATGTCCTTGAACCTACAAATGGCGGTTGTGAGTTCGGCATCGAGCTGGATGGTTGATGGGATCCTCTCAAAACTTTCGTTGGACAAGTACTTTTCATTGGTGATCACACAACAAGATGTAAGCAAACACAAACCTGATCCTGAAGCCTATCTTGTTGCTCTTCAGAAATTGGGGATCACGGCTGATGAAGCTCTGGTCTTTGAGGATTCCGAGGCGGGCGTTCAGGCAGCAAAGGCAGCAGGCTGTCAATGCATCGCCATTCGCCATAACTTTAACGAACGTCACCAATTTTCGCACGCTTTGAAAGTTCTCAATTCCTTTGAAGCGGCTGAGTCAATCGTCGCCGCTTTCAAAAAATAGAAGTAAGCATTTTTTAATAAGCTACTCAGTCCACATCATGCCATGAGGACCTTTACCACCCATCGGACATCCTTCTTTGCCCATTTTCTGGCAAGAGGATTTCATCTCAGCGCGACAGTCAGTCATCGATTTGTTGGATCTTAAGCAAGTTGCCATGTTCTCATGCATGGTGGCCATGTTTTCACGTTGCACAGATGTCCACTCGGGGGCCGTGGACGGAGAGGATTTTTTTGATTTGTCAGTTCCCTCAACGGCATGAGTTTGAAGGCTTAGAAGTAGAAAAAATGTAGCTATGAGCACTGTTTTCATAAAATTTCTCCTTAAGTACAATGCTCAGGATACAGGTTTAAAAAGGAAAGCGTTTTATGGGTCGCCTGAGCTAATACAGAGCGAGACTTATGGCGATTGATTGCATCCTGTTAAAAGTCTTCGAAAACTTATCGCCATTATGGCCGCCTTCAGAAGCTTCTACATTTCATTTAAAAAATAACAAATGCGATTTGGGCCGTCTATCAACGAGGCAGTGTGCAACGAATGGGCGCTTTGGTTTTTTCCTATAGAATACCGGATTTTAGTAGTTGGACCTGTCTAAGGCGTGACTTTGCATTGGGTTCTAAGTGATGTGCCTTGGTCTTATTTCGCAGCTGGTGTTGGCATCAGGTCTGCATAATTTAAAGAATGAATAGATTGAGGCAGTGCTCTATGTGAGTAAGGTTGCTGTGTACCTTACGTCTGCAGACACTGTTGCGGGGGAATGCCCTTAGTCATTCCCGATAAACTGACTAAGGAAAAGGGCTGTGATTTTGTCGCAGCCCTTTTATATTTCAACAAGCTAAGAAAGGTCTTCGTGCTTTTCTGTGTTGAAGGCTTTGCGACCACCACGATTTACGAGCGTATCGGGGTACGATGACGTAATAAGAGCATGGGCAAGATCAGCACAGCGCTGAGTGAGGTCGCAGGCGGCTTCCGCGAGTGTTTCATTCCTTTGCACGTAACGAACATTGTATTCCATGTTCTCCATGCTCCAACCAAGTGAGTGCGCAATAAACGGAAATGGTGGAAGGTGAAACCCCAGTTCAGAAAAAAATCCCATCATATGCCCAGCCACGGACTGCACGTTGTCCTGGCCTCCCGTGATAATAAACCCAGCGACTTTATTATGAATCAGTTGATTGTTATGTGTGGTGATTTGATTTTGAATGCAGTTGAGCCGCTCGACCATTTTAAAATAGAGCGAACTGGCAGAGCCCCAACGAATGGGCGTGGAAATTAAAATCACATCTGCCCAATGAACTAAATCTTCATAAACCTGATCGAGCTGATCTGTGGGATCAATTTGCGTGATAGAGCAGGGCCAAATGCAGGCGTGAGCATTTTTAGAATAAAACCCCTCACAGTGGCGAAAATTTAAGTCACGTAGTTTTAGTAAATGCGTATCATAAGACTTTTCTTGCGCGTGTTTAAGGGCCGCCTCTAATAAAACTTCCGAAGTCGAATAGCGCGGATGTTTAGAATCCATCACTGTCGTTGAAATGCCAGCGATGCGCAGAGGGCCGGGAGCTCGTTCGGGTTTGCGAGCTAGCGGCAAGGGCTCATGAAAGAGTTTATTGGTGGGAGTGACGGGCACGAGATCAATCCACAGCGTGTCGTTTTCAACTTTTAGTTGATAGCTTGCGACCTTGTCGTTTTCATATCCGGGTTCACCTTCTCCGGTCTTGTAGTGGAACTTATAGTAGTGCCACGGACAGACGATATAGTCTCCTTCGATGGTGCCGTCGCCGAGCGGTCCACCGACATGATTGCAAACCCCCGAAACGGCATGAAATTCTCCATCGCGATAACTTAATGCAATTTTAACTTTCGCGATTTCAATTTGTTGAAGTGGTTTTTTCGCAAGGGTCTGCACTGCGCCGACTTTATGCCATGAGTTTTTTGGATTCATAAATCCAAGAATAGCAATTGTGAGAGGGCATGTCGCGTTTCAAGCCCATCATCTGCTTCTGTATTCTAGCAAGGAGATTCGCAGATCAAGGTCTTGGTTTTTTTGTTTCTTGCTGCTGTTATTTTTCAAAATTCTTTCCATATTGTTAGAGGCCGCAAGCAGACACGGTAAAATAAATCATATGGGAGGCCTCTATGACGATCTATGAATTACTCAGACGAGATCACCGACATGTCGATCACCTCTTTAAAAGAATTCAAAAGGCGCTTGATGGACGAGATCTTTCCGAAGTTCCCGAACTCTTTGATGAGTTAAAAGTCGAACTGACAGCTCATTCTAAAGCCGAACAAGAGGTATTCTATCAACCCCTCAAGGTGCTTGCGCAAAGTAAAGAGGGTGAGGAATATACCTGGGAAGGCGAGGAAGAGCATCATGTGATGCGCCTTTTGCTCAACGAGCTGTCTCGCTTGCCATTCCGTAGTGAAGAATGGGCAGCAAAAATTAAAGTCTTAAGCGAAGTTGTCGAGCATCACGTCGAAGAGGAAGAGGGACCTATCTTTAAAGAAGGCAAAAAAGTTTTCTCTGACGAAGAAGCAGAAAAAATCGCCGACTCAATGGAAACACTCAAAGAAATCTATAAAACACAAGTTGACCAAGCTCTGAGTGAAGATTTGGCACTCTTGCAACGTCCAATTGAACATCAGTCTTACCCAAATCAGCTATAGAAGATCTCATCCTCGGGAGGTGGGAGCGAAGGTTTTTGTTCGCTCTCACGTCTTCTCATGGTTTGCATGATGTAACTTACATGCGCCCCTACAAAAATAATCAACGACGAATAATAAACCCAAGCCAGTAAAATAATCACCGAACCGGCAGCACCATAGGATGAACTCAAAAAACTGCTAGCTAAATAGTTTCCGACGAACTCTTTTCCGATGACAAATAAGGCCGAGGTCAAAATAGAAGACTCAGTGGCTTCTCGCCAAGGAATTCGACTCTGTGGTAAAAAGCGAAAGATCACCAAAAAGATCCCGATATAAAGAAAAAATGAAATAGCTGCGTTGATAAAAAATGAAAATTCGCCAAGTGCGGAATGTTCAAAACGCAAGAGGGCCGAGATGGTTGTTGAGACAATTAGGGAGGCGATTAAAATAAAAACAAATCCCAGTGCTAGTCCCATTTGGAAGATGCGACTTTTTAAAAAGACCCAAACATAATGGAAGTAACTCGGATCCGTCGGCGGAGCAGGGTAGGCTTGCAGTATTTCGCTGAAAGCGGAGCGCAGTTCCCCAAAAACAAGACTCGCTGATATCATCAAAGTCACGGCACCGATAAGACCTGAGATCGACATCAAGTCAATGCGTTGTTCCGCGTTGGATAAAATCATGGCGACAGCGTTGGCCCCGGTGGAACCGACAAGTTGTTGCAGCTCATTGATAAATGTCGCCTTTAATGATTCATCAATCATCGGGGAGAGAGCGAGAAATATCACCAGCACAGGAGCAAGTGATAGAGCCGTATAAAATGCCACCGAGGCTGCCCAAGTCGATGTTTTGCAGTCTTGAAAGCGGATAATAAAAAGCTCAAAAAAATGGAGAAGGTCTTTGGTCTTCACCTTCTTAGTTTGTAAAGCCTGGTTTTAGAGAGCAAAAACTCTTTTTTTAAATGTTGAGTCTCATGTTTCTGAGTGTATTCATGTTCAACTGCCCCCAAGGTCTATTTTTCCTCTAAAAAAATCAAAATATATTCCCGCGCGAGGCTTTTCGACTATGGTAAAAGACACTCTCACCTTGCATTTTCGAAAGAAATTTAAACGAATTAAATTTACCAACTTTAGGCCGATTCAGACGTTGTTCTAGCAGGTTCCACACGGAGGTTCTTAGTGCAACGTATTCACCTTAATAAGGTCGCAGCAGTGGCTTTTTTAGCTCTTGCGATGGTGCTCTCTTCTTGTTCACGCGGTGGCGCCGGAAGAGCGCTGAGCTCAATCGGCGATAACGTCGATCACATCGCAGATCCCGCTCCCAATAATCCAGATAAACCCAGTGACGAAAAGCCAAGTGACGGCACAGATGATAATTCCAATGGATACCAGCGCATTGCTTTATCTTGGGAAACCTCATCAAAACCTGAGCGCGCAAAATGGTCCGAGTATTTACACAACATCATCCTGAATAAGTGGAACACGCTTTTACAAGGTGCAGATGATATGGATATTTTCTGCCCCCGCTTTGATTCATTAAATAACGATCAACGCGCCAACGTATGGGCGGCCCTCTTTTCAGCGGTCTCAAAATTTGAAAGCAGTTACAACCCGGCGATGCGTTTTCATGAGTCAACCATGGGGACAGATTCTGTAACCAAGCAACCTGTTTATTCGGAAGGACTTTTACAGCTGTCTTATCAAGACGTGCGCGGTTATCCGTTCTGTGAGTTTGATTGGGAAGTCGATCGTAAGCTCAAGCCTACGGATTCGCGTAAGACAATTTTTGATCCGTATAAAAATCTTGATTGTGGCGTGGGAATTATGACCCGTCAGTTAGCGCGTTCAGGTTTGATCACGGTGAAAACAAATGCTTACTGGTCAACTTTGAAGAGCGGAGGGAAGTACAACCGAATCACGCAGATTGCTTCGATAGTTAAAAAGCTCCCATTCTGTCAGAAATAAGGTCTCCGGCGCAAAGTCGGTGCAAGCGCCGGAGTTTTTCGTCTTAGTGACGAATTGTCTCAGGCGCTTTTTCTTTTGCAAGATCGTTTAAGCAGTCTGTTAGGAATTTGCAGACGATAAACAAATGAACCTGTTCATTGGCTTCCAGTGAAGGCTCAAGGTCTGGAGACATGAATAGCTCTTCGATGATGTAGTTCAAAATTTCAGGTTGTCCACCTTGAGTTTGAGATTGCTCCATCAAGTTCGCGATCATGTCGTCGTCGATGTTCAAATATTCTTCAAAAGTTTTTTCGTTTCTTTCAAAGCGTTCCACAACTTCGTCTTCGGTCATCGGGCGAAGTTTTTGGTAAGAGTCCTCATAAGCTTTGTTCAAAATTAGAGCCATCATGAAACCCAAGTCTTGAGCGTTTTCGCTCATGTCTTCGATGAACTCCATAAAGAAACCAGAAAGATCAGGCTGCACGTCAAAAAAATGTTCAGAGGCTTTTTCAAGATCTCCCTCTTGACTGATTCCACAAATCAGATCGATCGAGTTTTGCACGGTTTGAAAAGGGATTTTGTTCATAAAGTCCTCACTGTTTAACATTTCGCGTTCACAATACTCATGGATGGCACCAGATGCAAAGCTAAATCCGACTAATGTCATGTAGCATCTGGTCTTATCGCTTGCTCCCAAGAAAAGAACGAGAAATGATCGCGTATGGATAAGATTTTTTATGCCTTCAGACGCTCTTTTGCCGCTCTTGTGAACACGAAAGTGTTGTTTCTCCTCCTTATGCCGCCTCTGATTGCCGTCGGCGGTCTTGCGATTTTATTTTTTATCTTTTGGACGGGATGGACGACAGGGCTGGGTGCGTGGTTTAGCAGTCTGTGGATTTTGCAGTGGGCGCAGTCTTGGCCGGATCTGGGCTACTGGATAGCGGTGGTTTTTTTACTGCTAGTTTTTATTCCACTCTCTTATTTACTCTCAGTTTTGCTAACTTCCATTTTTGTGATGCCATTGGTTTTGATTTGGGTTGGCAACCGTGATTTCGGAACGCTTGAAAAAAAGCGGGGAGGCACCATCGCGGGCAGCATCTGGAACGCTCTGTTTTCAGCCGCTCTTTTTGTGTTTTATTTCCTGATTTCTTTACCTTTATGGTTGATCCCGGGCGGGCAAATTCTAGTCCCGTTATTTTTGACCTCGTGGCTGAATAAGCGTGTTTTTATGTACGACGTCCTTCAGGACTACGCTAGCCAAGATGAGCGCAAGCGTCTGCTTAAAAACGAATCTAAAGGGCTTTATGCTTTGGGTATGCTGCTAGGATTGATGAACTATATCCCACTTGCCTTCTTTTTCGTCCCAGTCCTCAGCGCCCTGAGCTACACCTATTACGGTCTCGAATCGCTAAAAAAGATGAGGGCTCCTTAAAAGGGCCTTTTTCTTCTGGCACCTTTTGGGGAAATTGGGTATTTAGTGGGTGTGTCAAAGTGTCATCATGAACGAAAAAATGTGAATATGGAGTCGCTTGAAGAGCGAGTTCGCGGTGCGGGGATGAAGCTGACCCAGCAAAGGCAGCAAATTCTCAAAATTCTTTTGCACCATCCAGAGCCGATTTCTGCTGATGAAATCTTCAAAAGATTTGAAGGTAAATCTGCGGGAATGGATCTCGTCACAATTTATCGCATCCTCAAAAAATTCGAAGAAGCAGACCTGGTTTCGCGTTTGGAATTTGGCGATGGTGTGGCTCGTTTTGAGCTCGCTCTTGAATCGGGACACCACCATCATCACGTGATCTGCAAAATCTGCCAAAGAGTGGAACCTTTGCACATCTGTGATTTAGATCCGCATATCAAAATGGTTGAAAAGATGGGTTATCAACAAGTCACTCACAGACTTGATTTTTTTGGCGTGTGTTCGCGCTGTCAGTCCTAAAACTACTCAGCGCTATCAGCTTGCCAGCGAGGCATACGAATCACAAATGTCGTGTTAGCAGCTTGTCGGTCTAAGAACAGCTCACCCTTGTGACTTCTCATAATTCCGGAAGAAATACTCAAGCCCAAGCCCGTACCTTTGCCAACTTCTTTAGTCGTGAAAAATGGCAGCATCATTTTTTGCTGAATATCTTCAGGAATGCCTCGGCCCGAGTCGATCACATAGATCTCAATCATATTATCCTGACAAGCAACGCGTACGCGGATCCATTTTTCTTCAAGCTGTTGAATGGCGTCGAAAGAGTTATTCAGCAAGTTCAATAAAACTTGCTCGATTTGCACGAGGCGACATTCAATTTCTAAATCTTCTGGAATGGGTTCAAGCTCAATTTCAATTCCATGATTGTAAAAGCGGGTGCGACAAAATTCCAAAGTCTCTTCGACGATTTGATTCACGGACACAACTTCGTACGGATCAAATGTTCCCTCGCGCGCAAAGGAACGCAGAGAACGGATGATGCGCGCAATTTTATCGGCTGTGCGACTGATACTTTCCGCCGCTTGCTTTACTTTTTCAGTGTCTAATTTGTTGTTATCAGCCATTTGTGCCAATTGAAAAGCGCGGGCCTGAATCACTGTCAGCGGATTGTTAATTTCGTGCGCGATACCAGCTGACATTTCACCTAATGCAGCCATCTTTGCCGCGGAAATCATATTGGCGCGAGCTTCTTGGATTTCTTGTTCTGTTAAAATTTCTTCGGTGGAATCCCAAGCGACACCGTACATTTTTTTATCGTCTTGGCTTGAAAGGAATTTTCCATAGCATTTTACGTGGTGAATTTCTTGGTTATCAAATTTCACACGGTACGTGACATAAAAATCACTGCGCTCTGCTACGGCTTTGCTGACTTTTTCATTTACGATGTCGAGATCTTCTTTGATCATGCGTTGGTTGACTTCAACCGCCGGAGATAGGCGAGGATCTACGGGAATTCCATGGATGGTGTACATTCGCGTATCCCAGTGCAGGACATTTTTTTCAATTTCCCACTCCCAGGTTCCCATTTTTCCTGCCGCCAAGCATAGATTCAATTTGTCGATAGTTTTCTTTAAAGTTTCTTCATAGGCCTTGCGATCATCGACATCTGTTGCGACACCGAGCACATAGCGAACCAGTCCGTCGTCTCCGCGGGCAAAGGCTGTGATTTGATCTTTGATCCAGTGATAATTTCCTAAGCGGTCTTTAAAGCGATACTCCAGGCTTATAATTTCACCGTCACTAATGTGGCGGGCCTTGGTCACGGCTTCGGCTAAAACTGCAACATCGTCAGGATGCATGGTTTGCGCGTAGTACTCAGCCCCTAAGGCCTGTAATTCCTCCACGCTATAGCCGTAAAGTTCTTGCACGCGCTCGTTAAACCAAACCATTTGGCTTTCCACGAGGTCAAAAATGTAAACGGAGTTGGGGATCAACCGATTGATTTTTTCCAAAAGCTTGTCTTGATCCATGAAATTTTTCGTTTTCAATGCCCATCCCTGACGCGAAACGTTTAAATTCTAAAGAAACCCTAACAATACTCTGCCAGTTCTTGGTGCTAGATTTCAATCCATAAAAGGAGCGTCCATGCTATTGAATTTACTTCTTACGGTATTTGCGTCTGCGAACGTGGCTCATGCCCAAGTTCCGGTTATCAAAATTGACGGGTCTAGCACCGTATTCCCAATCACTGAGGCGATGGCTGAGGAATTCCAAACTTCAAAAAGAGGTAAAGTACGTGTAACAGTAGGCATCTCAGGTACTGGTGGCGGATTTAAAAAGTTTTGCCGCGGCGAGACAGACGTTCAAGATGCTTCTCGTCCCATCCAATCTGCTGAACTTGAGAACTGCCGTAAAGCAGGTATCAAATTCCTTGAACTCCCGATTGCTTACGATGCAACAGCAGTTGTGGTGAATCCAAAAAACACATGGGTTAAATCTATCACTGTTGAAGAGCTTAAAAAAATGTGGGCTCCTGAAGCTCAAGGCAAAGTCATGAAGTGGAGTGATGTGAATCCAGCTTGGCCAAAAGAGAACTTCAAACTTTATGGTGCGGGTTCTGACTCAGGAACTTTTGACTATTTCACAGAAGCTATCGTTGGTAAGGCAAAATCTTCTCGCGGTGACTACACGGCAAGTGAAGACGACAACACGCTTGTAACTGGCGTTTCAAATGACAAAAACGCTCTTGGTTACGTGCCGCTTGCGTACTATGAAGAAAATAAGGCGAAACTAAAAGTCGTAGGCATCGTGGGTGGAGACAAAGCTCCAAAGAAAAACGAAGCGGTTTTGCCTTCTCGCGAAACAGTGGAAGCGGGGTCTTACTTCCCACTTTCTCGTCCAATTTTTATCTACGTTAGCGAAGCTTCTTTGAAAAAAGCAGAAGTGAAAGAATTCGTAGAGTTTTATTTGAAAAATTCAGCTACAATTGTTCCACAAGTGAAATATGTGGCTTTGCCAGCAAAAGCATATGAGATGGCACAAGATCACGTGAAGAAAAACAAATTGGGCACAGTTTTCGGCGGCCACTCTGAAGTGGGTATTAAAATCGAAGACTTGCTGAAAAAAGAAGGATCGTTGTAGTTTCAACTGTGTCTAAAAATCAATTACGTAAGCTTTCAGAATTTACATCCGCCGATCATCCTGTTCGGCGGATGCGTCGTTTAAGAGAGAAGTGCATTGAGATTGTACTTTTCTTGGCTGCGGCGTCGTCCGTCTTGGTCACTGTGGGAATCGTTGGTATTCTGGTGACTGAGAGCATGCCTTTTTTTGAGCATGTCAGTCTTAAAGAGTTTTTAACTGATACTGAGTGGACGCCGTTATTTGAAAACGCGCACTACGGAATCTTGCCGCTTCTCTGCGGAACGTTCTTGTCGACATTAATCGCTCTCGTTGTTGCAATTCCACTTGGAACTGTGGCGGCCGCGTTCTTAAGTGAATACATCAGTCCTTCACTGCGTGAAATTTTAAAACCTGTCTTGGAATTATTGGCAGCAGTTCCGACTGTTGTGTACGGCTATTTTGCTTTGTTATTCGTCACACCACTTTTGCAGAAAATCTTTCCTTCAATTTCAGGCTTTAACGTTTTAAGCGCGGGTCTTGTAATTGGTGTGATGATTGTTCCCTATGTGAGCAGTCTCAGTGAAGACGCCATGCGATCTGTGCCTGCGCACTTGCGTGAGGCTTCATTTGCAGTGGGGGCTTCGCGTTTGCAAACAGCTTTCCGTGTGGTCATACCTTCTGCATTTTCGGGAATTACGTCGGCTTATATTTTGGGTATCTCCCGCGCCTTGGGTGAAACCATGGTTGTGGCAATTGCCGCCGGGATGCAGCCGAATCTGACTTTTAATCCAACAGAGCCTGCTGCGACGATCACTGCGTTTATCGTGCAGGTGAGTCTGGGTGATCTTCCGCATGGATCCATTGGCTATCAATCAATTTATGTCGCAGGTTTAAGTCTGCTGTGCTTAACATTGTGCTTTAATATCGTGGGCCTTTGGCTCCGTAAGAAATTCCAGGAGAAAGAGTAGATGAGTCTGTCTCAACAAGAACTTATCTCCAATATTCGCAAACGCCAAAGATGGGATTTCATTTTTGCATTTGTGGGTCTTTTGTCTTTGTTGTTTGCATTGGTTACCTTGCTGACTTTGATCGTGGATTTGGCGATGACGGGTGTTCCTCGTCTAAGTTGGGATTTTTTCACTAACTTCCCATCACGTTTCCCTGAAAAAGCGGGGATTTTGTCTGCTTGGGTGGGATCTTTTTGTATTATGGTGACAACAGCCTTTTGCGCAATTCCTTTAGGAGTGGCTGCTGGCGTTTACCTTGAGGAGTACGCTAAGAAAAACTGGGTCTCGCAAATTATTGAGCTGAATATCATCAACTTGGCAGGGATTCCTTCGATCACGTACGGTTTGATGGCTCTTGGTTTGTTCGTTTATAAATTAAAACTTGGCCAAAGCATTTTGACTGCGGGTTTGACATTGGGTCTGTTGGTTCTTCCCATCATCATCGTGACAACACGTGAAGCCATTCGTTCCATTCCTAATACCATTCGCGAAGCAAGTTACGCCATGGGAGCGAGCAAGTGGCAAACCATTCGCTATCATATATTGCCGTACTCTTCAGGTGGTATTCTGACCGGCGTGATTATTTCGTTATCGCGTGCCATTGGCGAGACTGCTCCGCTGATCACGATCGGTGCTTTGACATTTATCGCGTTTTTACCGACATCACCTGTCGACGGTCATTTCCCTTATTTAAATGCACAGTGGTTAATGGATCCCTTTACTGTGATGCCGATTCAAATGTTTAACTGGTTGTCTCGACCTCAGGCTGAATTTCACGTCAATGCAGCCGCAACGGGGATCGTTTTGCTTATAATGACGCTTATTATGAACGGTGGCGCAATTTATCTGCGTTCGCGATTCCGTAAGCGTATGAAGTGGTAAGAGAGTATGGAATTAAAGTTACGTGCAGAAGTTAAAAATTTAGTGTTTTCGTATGGCGAGAAAAAAGTCCTTAAGGGCGTGACTTTGCCTATTCACGAAGACCGTGTCACAGCACTTATTGGGCCATCTGGCTGCGGTAAGACGACGCTTTTACGCTGCTTCAATCGTATGCATGATTTGTATGCCAATGCCGTCTATGAAGGCGAGATCCTCCTTTATCCAGATAAAAGAAATATCTTAAGTAAAGAAATCGACCCCATGGAAGTGCGCATGCGCATCGGCATGGTTTTCCAAAAACCAAATCCATTTCCGAAAAGCATTTTTGAAAACGTTGCCTACGGCTTGAAAGTTCGTGGTGTGAAAAAGAAAAGCTTTATCGAAGAGCGTGTGGAAAAATCTTTGCAACAAGCTGGGTTGTGGAACGAAGTAAAAGACCGTTTGGGATCTTCGGCGACAGCTTTGTCAGGTGGGCAACAGCAACGCTTGTGTATCGCGCGCGCCTTGGCAACAGAGCCAGAGATTTTGTTGCTCGACGAACCAACCTCAGCACTGGATCCGATTTCAACACGTCATATTGAAGAATTGATCCAGGAACTTCGCAAAGACGTCACCATCGCGATCGTCACACACAGTCTGCACCAAGCAGCGCGTGTTTCTGACTTCACAGCATTTATGTATTTGGGCGACCTCATTGAATTCGGAGCCAGCGACCAAATCTTCACCAACCCGAAAGACCAAAGAACCGAAAACTACATCACCGGCCGCTTCGGTTAAGATGGATGAAAAGCCCCGTTTATGGCCGCATTTAGGGCGGGTTGAATTCTTGACTCTTGTGGTAGATTGATTAGGATCTTTGCAGCAAGAGGGTGAAGAGAATGGATATTGAGAACCAGTTAGCTAATAAATACTACGATAAAGATAACTGCCGCCTAGTTTACCTAGGTAATTCTTCTTCGCAAGAAAATTGGGATTATCATTGGGACAATGCTAAAACAGAAGTTCGCAACGAGTTTGTATCCAAGATTACTCGTAAATATTTAAAAAAAGGTTCTTATGTTCTTGAAGCCGGTTGCGGCGTCGGTGATAAAGTCTACACTCTCAATCAAGATGGCTATAAAGTTGTTGGGTTGGATTGGGCCTCTAAAACTGTTGAAAGAATCAAGACTAGTAACCCAGAGTTAAACTGTATTGTAGGTGATGTAAGGCACATGCCTTACGCGGATAGAACTTTTGATGGTTGCTGGTCTCTCGGTGTGATTGAGCATTTTCCAGAAGGCTTTGAGGTTGCATTAGGTGAAGCTGCAAGAATTCTAAAAGTAGACGGTTATTTATTTCTGACAGTTCCTTCAATGAACCCACTTCGTAAAATTAAAGCTGCGTTTTCAGCATACACTAGCTGGTCAAGACCCATTGGTTGGGAAAAATCGTTTTATCAGTTTGTCTTAGATCCAGATAAAATAGTGAATGCAGCTAAAACTTTTAACTTAGTTCCAGTAGATGTGCATTTTATGGATGGCGTGAAGGGACTTAAAGATGAGGTTCCGTTTCTACAACCGATATTGGGGCCGATATACAGCTCTAAGAAACTTCCTCTAAAAGTTGCTAGGAAGCTTCTTCAGGTCTGTTTGTCGCCTTTTTCTGGGCACATCTGTCTTTTTGTTCTTAAAAAGACATCTTAAATAGTAACAGAGTGATTAAAGAAAAAGTAATGTGCCTCCGAGGTTAGTCGGCGGTTTCCGTGAAGCGCATCCAGTTGGTGCCGTTGTAGACTCGTAGGCCTGGAGTGTTGTCGGTTTGATAGATTGCCATTCCGGCTACAGGAGACGTGATTGCATCTCGTTGTGCCTTTGTCATGCGGGGAAGTACAACACCTTTGGTTGTCGATGAGATATCTAAAATGCTAGAAGCGCCTGGAGCTGCTGTCCCAATACCGATATTACCATTGTGATCTACACGCATACGCTCAAGCGCAGAGGTCGTTGTATTAGCCGGAGTACGAAACACAATCGCGGAACCAATAGAACTCGTATTCCAGTTTTCAGTAGTCTGAAAACGGATATGTGCACCGGTTTGCCAAGTAGATCCATCATAGCCAACTGGCGATATGGCAGTTATTACATCGCCCGTTAAAAGTGATAAGGGACCCGATTTCGCGCCACGGGCACGATAAGCTACAAACAATGGACTCTCAGTATCAGAGTAAACTCGAGAAGCTATACGGCCACCAACGCTTGTGCCTTCCGATTCTAAAAGAAACCCTGCACGGTCTGGATGGGCTGTAGCAGCTGATTGGCTGCTATATACATGCAATGTTGTGAGTGGAGCCGAAGTGCCAATACCGACATTGCCTGTTGAGCCCTGAATTCTCAATCGTTCTTGATAATCAGTTGCTCCGGTTTGCATTCCCAAAACAAAGTCAGGTGAGTGGTTGGCGGCTCCAGCTATGGAGACAAAGCCCAAATAACCTTCCTGATCAATCGCACTGGAGTTTCTTATAGCTCCATTCATCAGGGCAGAATTACTATTCACACTGTAGTTATTCGCTAAATTCAATACAAAGGAAGGAGTTGAACTCGAAGCCGACGTAGAAGTGTAGCTATTCGTTCTGTTGTTATTCACAGACAGAGCACCAGTTTGTCCTTCAGTCGTTTGAATACGGACAGTACCGCCTGGCCAAGTACCAGCCCCGTCACCGGGAGTAAGATAAATACTTCCACCGACGCCTCCAGCCGGGCCTGTTGCATCTTGTGCTTTCAATATAATGGGAGTGCCCGCGGTATTTGCTGCCGCTGCTCCACCTTGAACATCAAGAATACCTGATGGAGCTGTCGTTCCAATTCCAACATACCCTGTTGAATCAACAGTCATTCTGGTTTGCCGAGCAGTACCACCAATAGGAGTCGTACCAAAATCAACTTTTGTACCTTGATTGGTCGCCGTAAAATTTTCTGCTGCTACGATTTGCACAGCTCCCACGTTGGCTGAATATTGAGTCGGGGAATAAGCACCAAGCCCGTAAAGCCCCATCAATCTGTCGCCAGCTTGTACCGCCGTCGGAGAAGAGGGTGTGCCACGAGATTTGAAAGAATAAACGTCAGCACTGTTGTTGTCGTTGGAAGACTTTTGCAAAGTGATTGCGCCATTGCCAGTAGCCAAGACATGCAGAGGAGAAGCTGGTGTCGCCGTACCTATACCTATCTGGCCATTGGAGTCCACTTGGATACCTTCATTGCCACCATCACCACTGAGCCAGTTTGAGCCTAATTGAATATTTTGAGTGGCCGTGTGATTTCCTAAATTATCTGCGGCTGTTTGATTGACCCAACTCAAAAGACCATTCCCGTCTGTTTTGAGAACTTGATTGGCATTGCCGTCATCTGATGGCCAAGTCAGAACATAACTTGTACCAGCAACGGGTGCTGCTTGCGTGATATTCATAGAGCCATTATTAAGTATGATACCGGAAAATCCCGAGACACCAGAACCATCGCGTGTCACAACTGTGGAGTTTGAATTCAATGTATTGCCAGTTGTAGTTGAATAAGTTCCGGCCGCAGTTCTTTGCACGTAACCGTTTGTCGCAAGGCTGTTAAGGCCTGCAAGTTCAGTTTCTACACTGACAGTTGCGGCACCTGCGGCTGTGTTTACATCGACGCCTGTTCCCGCTACAACCGAAGTAATAGAACCAATGTCACTCGCGGTACCGCAAGTCCAGCGCGAGTTGCCATTGTCCCATTTCATCACATCGTTATTCGAGCAAGCCACGTTGGCAGGTTTATAAGTTAAATAACTTGTTCCTGTAGCACTTGTGATTCGAGAAATATCAAAGTTACCAGTCGTGATTTTCGCAGCATCTAAAGCAGGGATATCGGTAGCATCTAAAGCGGCAGTTCCTGTGATGCGACCTTTTGTATCGTAGGTTACCTTGGTTCCAGTTCCACCCGCGCCCAAGACGGCAAGGGTTGGGTTCGGATAAGTTCCGGCAAGGTCACCGCCAGCGGCACCCGAAGGAGGACCTCCAGCTCCGCTCACACCAAGTTCGCGAATCGCTGTACCGTCATTAAATTTAATTTTTCCGTCAGAAGAGTTGTACCAAACGTAACCGTTATTTCCGGCACTGAATGCAGGATCTGCGGTTTTATTTTCTAAATGCAAAAATCCAATATTTGAGATGATGTTGTTACCCATGTTGATATCGGTGCCAGCACCGCTCATCACGATATCACCAGTCATCGTTCCACCAGTCAGACTTAATTTACCGTTAAGGGCAGCATCAAGACCTGTGACTTGTGTGGTATTAGCAAGTTGAATATCCGTACAGACAAAGTTATCCGCTGGAGATTGCCAAACCGGAACTTCATTGAGCGCACAAATGGCCATAGCGGATTTATCGACTTTGCCATTTTGAAGCGCAGTGATGTCCGTTTTTGCCGTGCTTATATCAGTCAGGAGGGCATTTGAAATTGAAATAGTTCCGTCACCAGCAACGGATATTCCCGTCGTTGCAGCGACTCCCGTTTTAACTCCGCCTAAAACCGTGGTTGTAGCTGCTGGCAAAGTATAGGAGCTTCCGCTTGGAATGGTGCAGACAAGAGAGCCAGCCGTTTTTGTTAAGACGTCACCTGGGTTACAATTCGCAACGGCCGTGACTGTTGGATCTGTTTCCGCTGCCGGAACGGCGGTCACAAGACTTGCAGTGGTAGCGTAGTTTGCAGCGGCAACACCACCGAGTTTGTCTGAATCCAATGCTTTCAGCGAAATATCAGCTAACATCGCGTAAGGAACAGAGCGGATCTGATGAAAAGGAGATAACGCCGTATAAGTTGTTGCGGTACCCGACGGGTCAAATTCAATGACGACCTGACGACCATCACCATCTTGCGGATCATAGGTGCCAGCCGTGCAGGGGCCGGTTGAATAACTTGAAAGAGTTGTCAGAGTCGGTGACTCGTTTGAGAAAACTTTGATAAGAGCGGCCTTCGTATTGAGTGCTGCATCGTAAACGTTTGTAACGCCAACACCATTTCCAAGTGTAAAATTAAAGACGCCACCAGTAGCAGAAAGATCGATGTTATCAAAACGCTCGGTGTAGAGAAGACATCCATTGGGGCTTAAGATTTTTATGCGAAAATCAACATCGGGAGATGTGACCGCAGAGTCATCAGATGCTAATGAAAGCTTACCCGCTATGTTGATACCAGATGGATTTCCATGGACCGACAACGAGAAGGCCATAATTAGAAATAGAAATAAGAAGTTCAGTCGACGTCTCAAAAAAGTGTTCCCTTGTCGCTCTGTGTGCACCAATCACATGAGTTATCGGCTACTTAGAGAAGAAATGGAGACGAGTTTTCTGTTCTCTCTGGAAATTTTCTGTAAATTTATGGTGAGTATTTGGTTACTTTAGCAAGACGATAGTACTGAAAAAAGCAACGTTACAATGATCTAACTCAAGTTCTATGTCTCGTTTATTGCAAAGGTAAGATCTGTATCTCGAAAAGGCAAAGGCCTCACGAGGTGGAATGACGCTCGTAAGGCCTTTGTTGTTTTATCCGACAACGGGGAAATGTTGTCGGTTTAGTCTTTAGATTAGAACAGGTTTGCACAAAGGCCAGCAACGTGATCACGTTGTTGACCATTTTTCACAAGGTTCAAGAAAGCAAAGCCAGGACCGTCAGCAGTTGAAAGTGCTGACTGAACATAGTTACCACTACGGCGTGGGGCTGAAGCTGTCAGTTTCACACCTGTTTGCTTTTCGATTTCTTGACCGAACTCAAAGAAAAACTCTTTACCCCATTGGTTATAAGAATCTTTCGTTGGAATATCATAAGTGGCGTTCATTTCCATCCAGCTTGGTGCTTTGTTTCCGTGAAGGATACCCACAGCTGCAGGGATGTAACCTTGCTTAATATTTGATTGCTCCCAAGCTGTTAAGATGTCGTTACGACCTACAGCTTGGAAGAATTCTTTATTCAAGTAAGTATCGCCGAAATCACGTAATACGATTTTGCCCGTTGGCTTATTTTTGCTATCAAGCTCCACCAGGAAGTTTTGAGAGTGTGGAGAATCGTACGTCATACCAGACAAAGCAAAGAACTCTGCAAGAGCGCGAGCTAGAGGTCTGTTGTAGTTTCTTTCCCAATAAGCCGCCACGTCAGTGTTGCCATTAGCGAGAGCTAATTTTTTACCGAAGTTTTCATGCATGATAGAGAAACCCGGAACATAACGTTTGCCTGTACCTTTAAGCGCTTCGTAAGAACGGATCACCATAGCTTGGTCGATAGATTTGATACCAAAAGCCATTGGCTCATCAAGCAAGATGATGTTTTTCAATTTTGGTTGAGTTTTAACTTGTTGATCTACGAAATCCGTCATCATACGGATTTGCTTAGCGTCGTCCCAAGTTTGTTGTTTGTCTCTCCAGTTACCGCCAGTACGGTCTGTTGACATTTTAATTGAGAACTCAGCACCAGTTTTTGGATCAACAACGATATACGAACGAGAAGCTGTCATGTAACCCACGAAATGTGTTTTACGAACAGGTTGAATATTGTTTTGAAGAAGGAATTTTTCAACTTCCTTATACCATTTTGTATCTTCAGGATTGATCACCCAACGAACATATTTTTTGCCGTCGCGTTCAAAGATCATTGAATCAATAAAACCTTTGTTAGCACGCTCAGCGATATCTTTCTCGACCAACTCCAACGGAATTTCAAAATGCTCGATGCGAGTAAATTGATTGCTACGAGTAGCAACGGCATTGGAGTGAACCTCCATGCGCACCAAAGCTTCCATTTCTTTGCTGATTGACCAAGCAAGTTGTGACCAAAGTGTCGTTGAAATAACGACAGACTTAACTAAACCATTCCACATTCTCATATGATTTCCCCATCAATGAAATTACTGTTGTGACGGGAACTAAAGCAAACAGCTTGCCAACCTGTAAACCCCATTTTTGGCCCTAAAATCCACTATTTAGGGCCTGTATGGAGTATAAATTTCATACTTTGAACGGAAGTTAAACAACAGAGATAAACTGAAAGTTTGCGAGAAAAAAATTCAATCACTGTGTGATAAAAATTTTGCTCGCAAAAATTAGAAACGAGCACTCAAATTTAATTTTAGATAAAATGCGTTCCCGATTTCCAAAGGATTGGAAGGCTCACGTTCATAGTTTTCCGCAACGAAAAAAGATCTATCAAACGCGTGGCCCGCTTCAAGATCTGCCATCACGTATTGGCTGATCGGGGATTTGAATCCCACAAAGAATTTCTTCTCATCATAAAAGAGACGGTCCTCTTTGTTCTCGCGCCCATACATATAATAAGTCTCTTGTGAGAAATCGAGCCCGAAATAAGCTTGCATGGGGCCTGCAATAGAATAGTTGATGCTGGTTTTGATAACCCACGGAAAGAGCGTAAAGAAGTTCCAGCTCCATTTATCCACAAACTGCCAATATATAGAGGCAAATGGAACGCCGAGAACAGCGCGGAATTCTTTTGAAGGTGTGTAGAAGTAGGCAAAACCCGGAAGCGGGATATTATTCAGAATCGGGCGGTTGTTGGAGTAGTTCACTAAATAAAGCCAACTGCTTTTTTCATCTTTAGGCTCCATATACATGAAAGTGAAACCCACTGTGCTCACGTCAGGTGTATAGAATGGTTTATCACTTGCCGAGCCATAACTGCCCGTAACAGCCCAAAGCTTCTTTTCTCCTAAGAGCTTTGTATAAGTCATACCAAACTCAATATCATAGAGTTCTGAAAATCCACCCTGCGCAGGGTTTACTTTCAACTGGTCGCCACGACCGGCAAATGCAATGCTTGAGTCTTCCGTCAGATATATGGGAGTTGAAAAAGCCAACCCCTGTTGCGTGATATTGGCGCGTTCTTGGGGGAAATCTGTTTTGTCATAAAAAGAGCCCGAATAGCGAAGAACTGTTTTTTGCTGATTCGGAGGCGTTAAACCGGCCGTAAGTTCAAAGCCCTGTGCAAAAGAGAATGTCGCAGAAAAGAAGACCGCCAGAAAAAGAAATATACGAGTTGTCATGGCTCTTAAGTCTAATAAGAGCCATGTTTTAGAACAAGATATTTAAAGAGATTCCGCCATCACATCAAGAATTCTAGCGCAGGCGCTTCCATCACCGAAGGGGTTTTGTGCTTGAGACATTTGTTTGTAGAGCGAAGTAACATCAAGAACTTCACAGGCCGTCTGATAGAATGAGTTCTGCTCAAGCGGAATCAGTTTTGAAGTACCCGCAGTAATGGCCTCGGGACGCTCGGTTTTTTCGCGCGCAATTAAAATCGGCTTCCCCAGTGTCGGGGCTTCTTCCTGAACGCCACCTGAGTCTGTGATAATCATGTGCGCACGATCCATCAAATAAACAAATGGAACATAGTCCACCGGTTCGCAAAGCCAGATCTTACTTGCAGAAGGTTGGGAATCACTTTGTGCCCAAAGAGCGTGGGATCCAAATATTTTCTCAGCACTTTTGCGCACCTGCGGATTCATATGTAAAGGAATTAAGATCTCCAGGTCCTCACGTTTTGAAAGGTCCACAAGGCCCTTCATAATTTCTTCCATCGGTTGGCCAAAAGATTCGCGGCGATGAACAGTGACCAGAATCAGTTTTTTAGTGGGATTTAGAAAACGATATCGGGAACTAAACTCTTGGTGCAGTTGTGGATTTTCGTGCAGACGTTTTTTGACGGCCAATAAAGCATCGATTCCTGTATTGCCAGTCACATATATGGAATTTTCTGGATAGTGCTCACGAATCAGATTTCTACGCGATACTTCTGTCGGTGCAAAGTGAAGTTTTGCAATAAGGCCTGTGCCCTTGCGATTAAATTCTTCTGGAAAAGGGGAGTAGATATCGCCTGAACGAAGACCTGCTTCAACATGAGCAACCGGAACCTTATTATAAAACCCCACCATGCTCGCGACAAAGCAGCTGGTGGTATCGCCTTGAACGATAATTCCGTCCATCTTGTGTTTTGACAAAATATCTTGAACACCTTTCATCACTCCCATTGAAATATCAACGAGGCTTTGTCCAGGCTTCATCAGATCGAGATCGTAATCAGGCACAATGTCAAAAAAGCTGAGAAGTGGTTTTAACATCTCTCGGTGTTGGCCGGTTGAACAAACATGAACTTTAAATCGCTTGTCTTGACGCGCTTTCAAAATGAAGGGAGCAAGTTTAATAGCTTCAGGACGAGTTCCGAATACAACAAGAATGTTTTTCATGTGAAGCAACTTACGAGAGAGAATTATTCTTTGGCAACTTGATTATCTTTACATCAGTTTAAGTATTCTTGCTGAAGGGGATTCGCTACCGTTGAGGACATGAGAAAGCGTCAGCGTTTCACTCTATTTTTGGGATTTATTTCGGTCTTACTGGTAGTAGGAACGACGCAAGGACTTTCATCGTTACAAAAAAATCAGACTGAAAATTGCATTCAAATTTTTTACGATCATGGGGATAAGAAATTTTCCAAAGAGTTAAAATCTCTGCTCATGTCATTTGTATCTGTTCCCACAAAATTACACGCGGTGGAAAACTACAGCAGCGATGACTTTGAAAAATGTCATCTTAATTTTTATATCGGTTCTCTTTATGACAATAAAATTCCCCGCGCTTTATTAGATGACTATATTAAGACCGAACAAAAAGTGATTTGGATTGGTTATAATATCTGGCAGCTCGGAGACCTTTTTGAAAAACACATGGGGCTGAGATTTTTAAGGATGGCCAATGCTGACGCTCAGTGGGAGTCTCCGCAGGCTTTTTTTAAAGACATCCTTTATAAAGGGCAGATTTTTTCTAAGCAGATGGATTCCGAACAAATCGAACTGTTAGCCACAGATTTGCACAAGTTTGAATCCGTTGCTGAAATCAGACATTCACGTACCCGAGAAGTGATTCCCTATATTGTGCGTTCTAAAAACAAGTTTTACGTAGCGGACAATCCTCTTTCGGGGCGTCCGAATAAGGATGCGAGCTTCGTTTTGACGAATGTTTTAAGCGAAATCCTAGGCCTTCAGCACTTTCCAAGACCCCAATACGGAATTCGGTAAAAAAGGTTTGTTCGCCCTCAGCGGGCAAGATAGTCTTTTGAGTATGAAAACCCTGCACCAAGATAAATATTTGATCCGTGATAGCATGTATAACCTTGTTGAGCTTTCTTTGCTTGCTCGCCTCTATGAAGAGCACTGCTTGCCGTCAGCTACGAGCGGAAATCTCAATAAAGAGTCTTTGGCTCAGACTCTGTTAAAGATGAAAGCAACCGAAGGCAAAGGTCAGTTGCGTGTGGCGATCTGTGATACGGATCCTGTTGCATTTTTCTGGGAATATGAGGGGAAAACTGCTCTATGGGTGCACCCTGAACATCGCGCCCAGGGTTTAGAAGAAAATTTGCGAGCTTAGTTATTTCCGCACATCTTAGCATGTGCGGATTCATTTGCCGGCAGTCGATTTAAAGTTCCAAAATATCGGCTGGCTTCTTCGGCTGCATCACTTGATTTACTGACCGGAAAAACTTCAGTTCCATCTCGGTAAGTCGGGCTGTAAAGAGCTCCTACGACTTTGCCTTTTTGATTCGCTGATTGGGAAAGGCCTAAATAAACCACCACACCGGTTTTTTTCTCAAGACCTTTTTGATAAGCGACGAAATTTCCCAATGAATACGCAATCAACGTTTCACGTCCATCCTTCGTGATGTATTTTTCCCAAGGCTGCAACACGTGCGGATGGGAACCGATCACGGCCGTAGCCCCGGCCTCTAGGAATCTACGTGCGTAGGTTTTTTGAGATGAATCCGGCGAGTTATTATACTCCTGCCCCCAATGCGGATAAACCAAAATGGCATCGACTTGCGAGCGAAGTTCTTTAATGGTGTTTTCGATTTCTTTTCCGTCTTTATAGCAAAACAACAACTGCTCTTTTGTATCAGCATGGCCGTTCGTCATTTCGGTGCAGCCGATCACGGCAAGATCCAGATCCTGAATGCGCACGACTTTATAAAACTTGCCGCTGCGATCGCTTGATGAACGAGTGCCCACAGTTGGTAGGCCTATCTTGTTAGCAGCCTCCAGCGTTCGATCAATGCCGATGGCCTTGCGATCCAGGCTGTGATTATTTGCAAGAGTGATGAGATCAATACCAGATTTTGCCAGATCACTTAAAATTCTTGGATGGTAGTTAAAGCTAAAATTCGTACCGGAATAAACGACCTTGTCGTAGATAAACCCGACATCTCCATGGTCACGCCCGCTGACATCAATACCCATCGCGGCCGGACCCTCCAGATTCGCGATTGCAAAGTCAGCCTTGGTAAAAAGAGGAACACTTCGACGCCAGATTTGCGAGAAGTCTTTAGAGCCATTAACAACGGATTTGTAAATCGCATCGTGAATCAGGACATCTCCGATGACCGAGATTATGGCCACATCATTTGTGCTATCACATGAAGTTGAAAAGTGAAGATCTCGATTTTCCGCTGCCGTGACAAAGAGGGGGAGAGTGAAGAAAAGACCTAAGAGTTGTTTCATAATAAAGGCAATATGATGGGCTGAGGAAAAAGCCAACATGTGTTTTAAAATGCGGTTGACGGATGATCCGTGAGTCCCTAATTTACGCTTATGATTTCTCAGGGTTTTTGGAAAGATCGCAAGGTTTTTATTCTCGGTCACACGGGTTTTCGTGGGGCCCATCTTGCGCAAGTTTTACAGGGTTTAGGTGCTCAGGTCAGCGGCCTAGGACTTTTGCCAAAGACCAATCCCAGCTTTTTTGAAATTGAAAATATCGCAGCACAAATGTCGTCCACTCTGGGCGATGTTCGAGATTTTGATCTTTTAAAATCACAAATTGAATTTCATCGCCCCGAAATTATTTTTTCTCTTTTAGGTGGCAGTGGTCTTAAGTCCTCCAAAGAAGATCCGCGCGAGACTTTTGATGTTCAGCTAATGGGGACGGTAAATTTACTTGAATGCGTGCGTGCTAGTGAATCTGTTCGTGCCGTTGTTCTTTTAACTTCTGATAAAATTTATCGTCGCGCTGAACACAGCTATAATGAGTTGGATGCGCTGGGTGGGAGCAGTCCTGCTGCAACTGCGAAAGCTTGTATTGAGCTTGTGGTGGAATCTTATTTGCAAAGTTATTTTCAACCGGAAAAGTACAACAAGCATGAGAAAGCTCTGGCGACGGCTCGAATGGGGGCTGCGATTGGCAGCGGCGATTTTGAGCCTGAAAGTTTAATGTGGCAAGCCGTCCAAGCTCTTCAATCGGGTGCAAAGCTGGAGCTCAGAAATCCCCTTGCCGTGCGATCTTGGCTGGGTCTTGATGATGCTCTTAGGGGACTGCTGATTCTTGGGCAGTCGTTACTGGAAAGTGGTCCACGTGCCTCCGGTGCTTGGAATTTTCCGGCCTCTAGTGCAAATCGTGCGAGTGTGCGTGAGTTTTTAAACCTCTTGGGCTTTCCGGCTGAAGAAGTCCCAGAAGGTAAGCCCTCTGTACATGGCGAGATGAGCGGAGATAAGGCTCTGCATGAGCTTGGTTGGCAAGCAGAGGAAAGGCTAGATAGCATTTGTACGAAAACCCTCTCTTGGTATCGAGCGAAGGGATTTTTAAAATAGACGGCGCTGGACCTAGATCTATTGAGGCCGGATTGTAGTTCTGACTTTTTCTCATTCGCACTATCCTAAGCATGCACTTCAATCTTAGGAGACCACATGGCTTTTCTTGCCGCTTTGTTCTTTTCTAGTTTCGTTCAAGCTGCCGAGTTTAAAATGACATTTACAGAGTTTCGTGGAGATTCTACTTTTGCTGTTTTAGGCAGAGAAAACCTAACGGCACAATTTTATTGCCCGACATACAACGCGGTTCTGATCTACGGAGCTGACGGAAGAAAGCTTTTTGATTTTAAAGCCACAAACTGTGAAGAAGTGAAGAATTACATTTCATTGGTCTTGTTAAGTGGAGGCAAAGTTCAAGCGACTTTTGATCAAGTGAAGTCTGTTTTTAAAACCTACGGAGTTACGGGGACAGATTCTCCGCTTTGTTTGAGTAAGTAGATCCTTTTAGCAAGATTTCCGATTGTCGGAAGTCTTTTCCTTCGAGCCCCTTCTCTTTTAAGGGATTACCCTGCGTCAATTTTTGAATAGACCCATATTACACATAAAAATATGTATAAAAGTATGGGTTTATGATAAAAACTATCATTGTAAGAGGCTCTTTCGAGTGGGACGAGCAAAAAGAAGAACTCAATATCCAAAAACACGAAATTGATTTTTCGACTGCTCGGTTTGTATTTGAAGATCCGGAGCGAATTTTTATTTTTGATGAATTGCATAGCCAATTTGAATCACGATATTTTTGTATCGGTCGAGTTGGAGATGATGTTTTGACTGTCAGATTTCGTCTTCATCATAAAAGAATTCGGATTTACGGAGCAGGCCGATGGCGAAAATGGAAAAAGTACTATGAAAAAGAAATCAGTAAAAAGAAATAAGCCTATGTCAAAATCGTACTCACAATCAAAGTTTGAAGCGCCAATAGGAAAAATTACGCGCGTCGACGATTTCCTTCCGCCTCCGGAAGTTCTTTTTGCTGAGGATGATCGGGTGAAAATCACAATTGAAATTGAAGGATCGACCTTGGATTTTTTTAAAGACCAGGCGGAAAGAACAGGAAGCAAATATCAGCGATTAATGCGGCAAGTTTTAAAGCAATACGCCAAGAAATACAGTGCTTAACCAAGCTGAATCTTCGCTTCTTCCCAACAGCGAAGGGTGCCGTGAATGAGTTGCGGGCCCTGAATTGTTATTTTGTCTGCTGAAACTGTGCAAATGGCCTCGATATGACCAATTTCGTGTTGAGGCCCTAAATTCAGATTCTTTTCAACGATCACAACACCTGAAATTTTCGTATCACCTTCGGAAATTAAACTTCCTCCGACAAAAACGTGGCCTTCAATGTGACAGCCTTGTTCAATGGTGAGATTGCCATCAACCTTAAGACTGCCGCGCAGTGTGGTATTCGCAGTAAGGTGGGCATGATTTTCGATGATGTAGTCACCGATTAGAGTTTTATCTTGGTTGCGCCACTCTTTAAAAAAAATCTGCCTCTGCGTTGTTGGTTGAATTTTCTGAGGCGAAGCGGAGCGGGTGAAATTGCCAATTTCAATATTCGGAGATTTAAGACTTGAAAACATGCAATTGCCAAGCACTTGCAGATGTTCAGAGGCCTCTAATTTTCCTCGCTGATGAATGCCGGTGCGCAATTCAATTTTAGGAGCTGTTGCCCACCACAAAATTTCAGCTTTATCTTGAACAATAATTTTCTCTCGCGCGTGAGCCTCGTAGATTTGCGAGCCGCTATCACAGATCAATGTCTTTTCGCCCGCTATTGTGACTGGGTGCGAGCCGGGAAGAATTCTCAGATCTTGTAAGGCGTAGATGCCACGAAGATGGGAGTCTTTCATGGCAACAAGCTCCGACGAATCCAGAGTGAGCCATTTTTCGTTTTGTAGAAGCAAACTTAAAATCGAAAAAAAATCCTGCTGCGTGTTTCGTACATCCTTAAGCTGATACTTAGAAATCGGCGTCGCTTTATTGTCGCTTGGGTGTAAAATCTCTAGCAAAGTTGGAATGAACGGCAGAATAAAAAGCAATGCAGTTAAGAAAAGAACAATCATGTTGTCGGTCCTTTTCTAAAGCGTGTGGTTTTATCCCAAACCATTTTCTTTTTAAGAGGAAGCTCCCAAAACATCTGGCGCAAAAGAGCATCAGAAATGACGATTAAACCGGTAAAGAAAAAGACCAGTCCCAGTGGGAGCAGGCGAATGCGACCTCGAAAGCCATCCAGCCAGACGGCCGCGGCAGTTTCAAGATACAGTCCAAAATTCCCCAGGCTGCTAAACATGAGAAGTGGCATCAGGTGAATACTGATCAGGGCAATGGTGCTTTCATCTTTGAAAAATAAAATCAGCGCTAGAATCCACGTCACCAGACACAGAGGAGAAAGAAAATAGATCCCAAGCAAAAGTAAGCCGTCAAATTTTTTCCAGAAATCTAACTTCGATCTTAGGAGATTCCAAGTCTCATTGATAAAAACATGGTTGTGGCCCTTGGCCCATCTTCGAACTTGTTTGATTCGCACAGTCCAGGTTTCCGGAACTTCTTCGTAACATTCAGCTGTGTTCTGATAGACGACTTTCCAGTTTTTCAAGAATAAACGCAAGGTCAGATCTGTGTCTTCGGAAAGGACGTCATCATTCCATCCTCCAATATCGTCCAGAGCTTTTTTCCGCGCGCCACCGACAGTGCCACCGAATTGTGGAATGAGATCCATATTCATGCGTGCTTGTTGGTCGACTTGATAGCCACCCGAGCGTTCAAGATCTAACATACGTGTGAGGATATTGCTGTTCACATTGAGCGGAACCACGCGGCCCATAACTCCGCCCACGGCCGGATCTAAAAATGGACTGACAAGATTTTTAAGAAGCGATGGTGTTGGTAAATAGTCAGCATCAAAGATCACAATCACGTCGCAAGTTAAAGTCTGACAGACTTCGTTTAAGGCGGCAGCTTTCCCGGGTTTTCCCCCTGTACGGTGAACGGGAATAATACGACCCGGAAATTTTGCGACAATACCGTCAATAATTTCTTTTGTGCGATCCTTGGAGCGGTCGTTAACGGCAAAGACTTGATAAAGCTCTTGCGGATAATCTAAACGCATCAGGGCTTGCAATGAATCGGCGATAACACTTTCTTCGTTATGCGCAGGAACGAGGATGGCGACACTGGGAAGGGGAGCATCTTCAATTCCCAAATAAATTCTTTTCTGGCGAGTGAACAGGCGATTTAAAGCAAAGATCGCATGTCGGCACATGTAAAGACCGAGAATAAAAAAGTTCAAGATAACTAAAATTTTGAGAACGATCACCGCCGCTCTCCACTCATGCCCCAGGAGAAAAAGCACATGTAGAAAGCAAAAAAGAGCAAGGGCCCGGTGACAAGAAATAAAAGAGGCAAGATCAGAAGACTCAATTCACTCATTAAGATCCACGAACTTGCTGTGAGAAAAGGCGTGAAAATAAACAGAAAGATCAGCATCGACAAAGTTGTCAGAAACTTACGACCAAAGTGAATGGGCATGAGGTAAAGCGAAATTGCCAATAGTCCCGGAGCTAAGAGCAAAGAGTAGCGCATGGAGTTTCTTTGAAACTGCAAAAGGTCTTCCGCTGAGAGGCTGATGCTATCAATAAAGAGCACACACATGATCAGAACAAAACCTAAAAACCTTAAAAAGTAACGCAAGGGAATCCAATTATCGGGAAAGTAGCGCGGGAAAAAGAGCAGACACGCTGAGATTATTGAAGCGACAATTCGTACGGTCAGGTTCGGGAATTGTGGTGGCCCAGGGATTTCAATGAGCCCCAAAAGAAAGTGATGAGCCCAGCTCCAAATAAATTGAACATGGGGAAGAGCGAACATCGCCAAATACTCGAAAACCACAGTTAATAACAAACAATCTCGAACGTTCGTTCGGGACAGCAATACGGAGCGGAAGGCTCGCTGCGGCGAGAAGATTTTTAGTTCGTATTCCCGAATATGTTGCACTAAAAGTCTCCTATTCGGTTTCCGATCGACTTGCAAGTGACAAGCGACTCCGGCGAGGGGATAAGGTGCTGCGAAGTTTTCTGCGTCTATTCAATAAACATCAATCCGTAGATGTGGCGGACGCAATGGCGCAAGAAGCGGCTTTTAATCCTGCATTGGCAAGACGTTTGCGCGAAACCGAAATCGAATTGGTGCAAGCTCTGCAGATGGCAGAGACTTTACGCGTGGAAAATCACCGTCTTGAGCAAGTTTTGCGTGGATTAAATCTCCCTTCTCAAATGCCTGAAATTTTAGAACCTGTTGCGGGATCTCTTGAGTCTGTTCTTCGCGAAGAGGAGACGAGCTTATGATGAAATTGCTGTTGATCTTTTTCGTACTTCTTATGATGTCGTTGCATGTGCGTGCCGATGTTGAACCAGCTCGCCGAGTGGAATTGGGGTTTTCTCAAGGTAGCTATTCCAATAGTAGCAAAGCCTCAGAGACCGCATTGCGAGTGCGCGCTCCGCTTCGTGAGGGCATCGATGTCGGATTTGATTTTTCTCAGCGCGAAGTTTTTGGAGAGAAGGGCATGTTGCTTTCTCCGTTTGCGGCGCTCGCATTTGGAGAACGCTGGATATTTCAAGGTGGAGGAATTGTGAGCGATTCCTCGCCTGTGTATCCAGTGTCGCAGATTTCAGCCCAAGCTGGATACAAGTGGCTGGATTCTCGCGAAATTATTACGTTCGTGGGCGCGGGAAAAACGAACTATCAAGAATCTGCGTACGAAGAATTTATTTTAGGTGAGGTTGTTTGGTATTCGCCTTGGGGATTGATTCTGCAGGCGGGAAATCGTTTTGTGAAAAGCGAACCGCTGGGAGATTCTTACGGTCGACTCTATGCAGTTGCGACCTATCAGTTGCAAAAGGGATCTGTTTCCGTTCGTCACGATCGGGGTCGGGAAGCCTATGAGATCGTCGCCGTGGATCGTACACGGTTTAATTTTGAAAGCTCTTCGACGTCGTTGCAGGCACGCCTGATCTTGCCTGAGAATTTGATTGGGATCGCCGGGTTTGAGGATTATCAGAGTGAAGGGCTCAATCGTCAGACGTGGAGTTTGGGTGTTGGTGTTGGGTTTTAAACTGCGGTCACTTTATAAAGAATAAATATTTTTATTTTGGCCTCACACGCGATGTCACCTTGTTAACTTGCTTTTAATACTTCGGACCCCGCATTATGCGATAGATCAATGGGGGCCTAGTGATTCTGTTCGGTTCAAAAGATATTAAGTTCTACGTTAACAAATGGCTTGAAGATCATGCGTCGCTCTTTGCGGGCAAGACGGTTCTGGATCTGCCAGCGGGCAACGGAGTGTCTTCGGATAAAATGGCAAAGCTTGGAGCCAAAGTTCATGCTGGCGACCTTTTCCCGGAATTTTTCCGCGTTCAAAATTTAAAATGTGAATATATGGATCTTGCCGAAGAGTTGCCTTTTGCTGACGAGAGCATTGATTTTTTGCTCTGTCAGGAAGGGATTGAACATGTTTCGGATCAGTTTCATGTTTTTGAGGAATTCAATCGAGTCTTAAGTGCGAAGGGGCGCCTTCTTATAACGACGCCGAACTATTCAAATTTGCGCGCTCGCATGTCTTACCTTTTAAACGAGAGCGAACTATTTGGAAAAATCATGCCTCCCAACGAAGTCGATAGCGTTTGGTTTTCTCCAGAGCAAAAGCATAAAATCTATTTTGGGCATGTGAATTTGATCGGGATTCAAAGATTACGCTTGTTTGCAAAGCTTGCGGGATTTGATCTGGTGAAAGTGCATCCGAACCGCGTGAATTATACGGCGTTGATGCTCTTTCCAATTTTTTACCCTTTCATTGCGTATTTTTCGTGGGCCTCTTATCGCCGTATGAAGCGTAAACAGGGGGCAGAAGCTGCCGAGCGAGTGAAGGAGTGCTTCAAGCTTGCGGTGTCTCCGGAGATCTTGTTGCAAGGGCATTTGATCGTGGAGTTTGCAAAGGCTCAAAGAGTGACTGCATCTTCGCAAAATAAAGCGAAAATCTCGGCGCACGAGTTTACGACCTAGAATAGTAAGCGGCGTTAATAAATAAATTTCTGTGTGCGGTCAAAATTGTCAGCTTTAAACTTTTTGTGACAAGGCTTTTAAAACTCGTTATAGTTTTGGCGTGTCGAATTTCAATAAATACACTTATTTGCGAATGTACCACATGGCCTCTGGTCTTGTGCTTTCGCTATTTTTTGTATTTGGTCCGCGCAAGAAAAAGCGAGTGATTTTTAATTCTACTCACAATCGTTCTTACAACTTTAATTCCAAATATCTCTTCGAGTATTTTTTAAAACAACCGGAATGGGAATGTAAGTTCGTCGTTGATGACGATATCAAACGCGAAAAACTGATTGCGGAAGTGGGGCCGTATTTTATTTCTTCTCGCGGTCTTCGCAATAAAATCTATTGTTTGCTTGCCGGCGTGTGGGTCACATCTTCAATGGAAACTCCGGTTGGAGGAATTTTCTTATCTGTGCGTCGTTTGGTGTATCACTTAGGCCATGGTGTGCCGATTAAATCAATTGGTTTGGCGGAAAAGTCCATCACTTGGTATAAGCGCCTTTATTATCGTTTGGTTCGAACGAACTTCACCTGCTTCCTTGCAACGTCTGAGTTTATGATTGAACCCATTCGTCGGTTTGTGGGAGTTTCAGCAAATAAAGTTGTGGTGCACAGTCAGCCACGATTAGAGCCGCTGATTCCTTACGTGAGTTCACAAACTCCTAAGCGTCCATTTAAAATTCTCTATGCACCAACATGGCGTCACTACCGGGAAGTGGAACTCTTTCCGTTTTCAGATTTTAAACATGAAACTCTTGCGGCGGACCTTGAACGCTTAGACTGTGAGCTGCATTTGCGCTTGCATCCGTATTATGAGAACAGCAAATATGTGGAGTCTTTTAAGGGCGGACGAGTAAAAAGTCTGACTTCAAAGTTAGTTCCTGAGATCATGGACGTCTTGCATGAATACGACATGGTGATTACGGACTATTCAAGCATCTATGTTGATTATTTGCTCTTAGATCGTCCGATTACTTTCTTCGCGTATGATTTGGCGGAATATAAGGAAAAAGTCGGATTCTTGGTCGACTTTGAAAATCTCTCTCCCGGTCCGAAAGCTCAATCGTATTCAGAGTTCATTCAATATCTCGAGCAGGTTCGAGCCGGAAATGATGCGTTTGCGACTGAGAGAAAGCGAGTGAATGCGCTTCTTAATGGCAAAGTAGTTCATCCATGCGAAGAAAACTATAGCTTTGTCATTAATCAGGCCGAAGTAAACCTTCACTAAGATACGATGCCGGGCAGCGTGCATTTGTTCGAAATTTAACGAAAATAAAACGCATGAAGCGCATCTTGACGTACGGGACATTCGATCTTTTGCACATTGGGCATATCAATCTTCTCAAAAGAGCGAAGGCTCTCGGAGACTATTTGATTGTCGCTTTGTCGACCGACGACTTTAATGCGATCAAAGGAAAGAAAGCTTACCACTCCTACGAAGAACGTAAAACTTTGCTGGAATCTGTTCGCTTCGTAGATCTTGTGATTCCCGAAAACAACTGGGAGCAAAAAGTCACGGATGTAAAAAAGTACGAAGTCGATGTTTTTGTGATGGGCGATGATTGGCTTGGAAAATTCGATTTTCTAAAAGAGCATTGCGAAGTGGTCTACCTTCCGCGAACGGAAGGTATTTCAACGACAAAAATAAAAAACGACCTGGGATCTTAAGACTTTTTCTTTTGCTCTTGGAGATAAAGAGCAACTCCCCAAGCCATGATAAAAAGAATCATGTAGCGATTTTTTCCGATGGAGAAATTGGCTTCAGTCAGAGAGCCAACATAAAAACTAACCAGCGCTCCAATGCATCCTAAAGCAAGACCTTTTGTTTTCGAAAGTGCCGCAGAAAGTTTATAGGTTTTTATACTTGCACGCAGGCCGTACCCAATAAAAATCAAATAACAGAGCAGCCCGACAAAGCCAGTTCCCGCAAGAAAATGGATGTATTGATTGTGAGCGTGTCCTTCAAAATATCCTTTATCGATTCCGAGTCGATCATAGTACTCACGCAGGCGCGCTTTGTTTTGACCATATCCAGTTCCAATCAGTGGGTGATCTTTGATCATCTCCCAGTTGGTGCGCCAGAGGGTCAAGCGTTCGTGGTCGCCTTGGTTTGTCATATTGACTGTGATCATCACGCGATTGCGAATGGTTTCAGATGAAGCAAAAATGGTCAGTCCGATCACCAAAAGACCACCGACAATCAAGGCACCTAATTTACGATTGATGAAAAATCCCATGACAACCAGGCCTGTTGCCACTCCAATCCAAACACCACGAGTCAGTGTTAGAAGAACTGTTAAGCCAGTTAATGCCACAGCTGAATAAACCCAGACTGGCAGTTCTTTACGTTTTTCCCACTGAACCAATAGCAGACCGACAAAAACTAAAAGTATCGGACCATAGGAATGGGCAAGAGGCATAGCATGATCGTAAAGCCCGCCGGCCCGCCATCTGCTCCAATCAGCTAAATGGGCTGCGCGATCTGCCAAAGTTTCAGAGAGGGGATTAAAGCCGATAAAATAAAATACGACAGCACAAGCAGATGCGATTGTCAGAATAAAGCTGAGAACTTTAATCAGACGTGAATCGTCTTTAAAAACTGAGAAAAAAAGAATCATCACATAAAAATCGATGATCCAACGGAACTCGAAAAAATAATCTGACCAGTCGCCTTTGACAGGGTTAAAAAGCAAGCCGCCCGCGATAACGGCGACCCAAACTGCCCAGAGCCACTTTAAACCGAGGCGCGGCCAGCTCCAATTGGCTTTCTGGTATTTGATAGACCAATAGACACTCGTCAGGAACATAACCCCAAGGGACATGTCCATTCCGGATTGAGAAGCGAGGACAGAGAGAAAATAGAAACAAAGTAAACCAAATCCCCAAGCATATTCACGCGGTGAGAGAAAATTTTTGAGATTACTAGCGGGGAACAACGTCATTAATAAATCCTTCAATTCGACTTTGGAAAACTTCTTTCGAGAATTCCTCTGCTCGAGCGACGAGCCTTCCATGTTCGAAGTTAATATTCTCGAACTTTTCGACCGCATTTTTCAAGGATTTTGCTGTTGGTTCTGTAAAAAACAATGAAGTTTCTTCTGTGAGTGTCTCTAAGACGCCTCCAGCTTTGAAAGCAATGACCGGAGTGCCTGCGGCAAGACTCTCAAGAGGAGTGATGCCGAAATCTTCTACGCCCGGGAAAATAAATCCGCGAGCTTCACGCATGTGGTGAATGACTTGATCGCGGCTTAAGTTTCCGAGGAATTCGATATTTGGTTTTGCGAATGAGCGAAGCCAAGCATCTTGTTGGCCTGATCCAATAATCTTAAGTGGCTTACCAAGTTCATTGAAAACTTCCACCGCCAGGTCCACGCGTTTGTTTGGAGCAAAAGCCGTGACCATGAGGTAGTAATCTTTTTTGGGAAGATCTTTTTTTGCGTGTTCTCGGAAATCTTGAAGTTCTACGAATGGGTGAATCACGTGACTGTCACGGCGGTAGTATTTTTTGATTCGCTCTTGTACGAATTTGGAATTTGCGACCATGTAGTCGACGTTATCGTTGCTCGAAAGATCCCAACTTGTTAGGTAGCTACGAAAAGTTCGTCCACCCCATTGTTGGTACAGGGGAGCATGTTTTCCAAAGTAGTTGTCATATTGGTCATAAAGATAGCGCATCGGGCTGTGAATATATGAAATGTGGACGCAGTCTTTTGGTTTTTGTACGCCTTTGATGACGCAGTGAGAACTAGAAAGAATAAGGCGAGGATTCTCACGTATGGTCAATGATTCAGCAGCACTCGGAAAAAGTGGCAGAAATTTTCGATAGTGCGATTCTATTTTCGGAATTTTGCTGAGAAAGCTGGCAACGATTTTTCTTTTTTCGATTTTTTCGCTCGTCGTATTCGGAACATGAATCAGCGTGTAGAGCGGACTCTCTGGAAAAATATCGCAAAATGCCTCTAAAACGCGCTCGCCACCACGAAAACCGGTCAACCAGTCGTGGAGGAGGACAGTTTCAATGCGCCCAGATTCAGTAGAACGTTCCATCTTAGAGTGCATCCCTTCGTTGAGTAGCGAGAAAATAGAGTATGCTCTTTTTTTTCAGAATGAAAACTGCTAGCAGAACGCGTTAATTCGCTCTCCGTAAGAGCTTGACGTTTCCTTGCGAAATTTAAATGATGTTTGCCTTATGAAAATACTTGTTACCGGGGGGGCGGGTTACATCGGCTCTCACACAACAAATCAACTTTTCTGTGCCGGTCACGAAGTGGTCGTATTCGATAATCTTTCAACTGGATTTCGAGATGCTATTCGTCCTGGTGTTAAGTTTGTTCAAGGAGATGTTAGGGACATAGATCTTCTTGAGAAAACAATCACTGAGAATGCAATCCAAGCAGTCGTTCATTTTGCTGCAAAACTAATTGTTTCAGAGTCAGTGGGAATGCCTATTGAGTATTACGAAAATAACACTATTGGCGTCATATCACTAATGTCGGCTTGTAGAAGAACTGGAGTCAATAATGTTGTTTTTTCTTCGACTGCAGCTGTGTATGGCGATGTGAGACAGCAGGGGCTTATCTCTGAAAGTCAACCCAACAACCCCATTAATCCATACGGAAGATCTAAACTCATGAGTGAGGCCATTCTTCGTGATTGTGAGGCTGCATATGGGATACGTACCGTAGTTCTAAGATACTTCAATGTCGCTGGAGCAAGTGCGGATGGGTTAAATGGACAGCGTACAAAGAATGCCACTCATCTTGTTAAAATCGCTTCAGAAGCTGCCGTTGGAAAAAGAAGAAAAATGAATATCTTTGGTACGGATTATCCTACAGCAGATGGCACTTGTGTTCGTGACTATATTCATGTGGAAGACCTTGCGGACGTTCATGTTTTGGCTTTGGATTATTTGAGTAAAGGTAACAAAGGTGTAACTATCAATTGCGGGTATGGGCATGGGTATTCAGTTCGTGAGGTGATTGACGTGATGAAGAAGGTCACCGGCGTTGACTTTGTCGTAGAAGAGGCGACACGCCGGGTGGGAGATCCTGCGAGTTTGGTAGCATCTTCTGAAAAGGCGAGCTCAGTTCTTGGCTGGAAGCCTCAATATGATTCTCTGGAGTTGATCTGCAAGTCGGCGGCGGATTGGGAAAAAAGGATGACATTTTGAAAATAGCGGTTTTTGGCTCTGGCTATGTTGGCTTGGTTACTGGTGCATGCCTTGCGGATGTCGGGCATGAAGTAATTTGTATTGATGTTGACCAGCGCAAAATAGAAAATTTGATGATTGGCAGTATCCCTATTTTTGAGCCTGGTTTAGAAAGCATGGTTCAAACTAACTTTCTTGAAAAACGATTGTTTTTTACAACAGAGGCAAAAAGTGCCGTTGAAAATTCCGATGTGATCTTTATTGCTGTTGGTACTCCTCCGGGGGAGGATGGTTCAGCAGATTTGAAATATGTTCTAATGGTCGCTAAAACAATCGGTCAGACGATGAATGGATATAAAGTCATTGTAGATAAGTCGACCGTTCCAGTTGGAACTGCCGAGAAAGTTCAAAATGAAATTCGTATTGAACTTGATAAGAGATCTGTTTCTTTTGACTTTGATGTTTGCTCTAATCCAGAATTTTTAAAAGAAGGCGCCGCATTAGAGGATTTTACGAAAGCTGCCCGCATCGTTGTGGGTACGGATTCAGAAACTGTTCGTCAAAAAATGAGAGAGCTGTACGCTCCCTACAACCGCAATCATGATAAGTTAATGTTTATGGACGTTCGCGCAGCAGAACTCACGAAGTACGCTGCCAATGCGATGCTTGCCACTCGTATTAGCTTTATGAACGAAATCGCTAATCTCGCGGAACGTTTGGGAGTCGATGTTGAGCAGGTAAGACTTGGTATCGGCTCTGATCCACGTATTGGTTATCATTTTATTTACTCTGGTTGTGGATACGGTGGGTCTTGTTTCCCGAAAGATGTACAGGCTCTTATTAAAACAGCTGAAGAGAACAAGTATGAGATGTCTATTCTCAGGGCTGTTGAAAGTGTGAATCACAAGCAAAAAGAAATTCTTTTTGCAAAGGTGCTTCATGCTCTAGGTGGAAAGCTTGCTGGAAAAAGAATCGCAATCTGGGGGTTGGCGTTTAAGCCCAACACCGATGATATGCGTGAGGCTCCAAGCCGCATCTTGATGGAAGAATTATGGCAAGCAGGTGCGACAGTTTGTGCATTTGATCCAGAAGCGATGAGAGAAGCGCATCACATTTACGGTGCACGCAAAGATTTGATCCTCGTGGGCTCTCGTGAGGAGGCTGTTGCTGGTGCAGATGCATTGGTTATTTGCACAGAGTGGAAACAGTTCCGTTCGATCGATTTTAAATGGCTTAAAAAGCAACTTAAGAATCCGATCATTGTTGATGGTCGTAACATTTTTTCTCCACAAGATTTGCAAGCCGAAGGTTTTAGATATTTCGGCGTTGGTCGTGGAGAGTCTGTTCAATCTCCGGTTCGTAGTGAAAGTGAAGTTTTAGTATGGTAAAAAAAGCGTTAATTACTGGAGTAACAGGACAGGACGGAGCCTATTTGGCTGAGTTCCTTTTGAAAAAGGGCTACGAAGTCCACGGTGTCAAAAGAAGAACATCTTTATTCAATACAGATCGTATCGATCACCTATATCAAGATCCACACGAGACAAATCGTCGATTTATTCTTCATCATGGTGATTTGACTGACTCATCAAGTTTACTTCGTATTATTCAGCAAGTTCGTCCTGATGAAATCTACAATCTTGCGGCTCAGTCGCATGTGGCGGTTTCATTCGAAGAACCCGAGTATACGGCGAACTCAGATGCCTTAGGTGCATTGAGAATTCTTGAAGCGATTCGTATCTTGGGACTTGAAAAGACGACTCGTTTTTACCAAGCTTCAACTTCTGAGTTGTACGGCTTGGTGCAGGAAGTTCCTCAGAAAGAAACAACCCCATTTTATCCACGCAGTCCGTATGCTGTAGCAAAGCTTTATGCGTATTGGATCACGGTGAACTATCGTGAATCTTATGGCATCTATGCTTGTAACGGAATTTTGTTCAACCATGAAAGCCCTATCCGTGGCGAGACCTTTGTAACAAGAAAAATCACTCGAGCATTGGCTCGTATTAAGCTGGGAACTCAAGACTGTTTGTATCTTGGTAATATGGATGCCAAACGTGACTGGGGTCATGCCAAAGACTACGTCGAAGCGATGTGGTTAATGTTGCAACAAGAAAAGCCAGAAGACTTTGTTGTCGCGACTGGTGAACAACACTCTGTACGTGAGTTCGTCACTTTGGCAGCGAAGGAAATTGGAATTGAGCTGACCTTTAAAGGTGAAGGCGTCAACGAGAAGGCGTTTGATCAGCAAGGGCGTTGCGTTGTTGCTGTTGATCCGCGCTACTTCCGTCCAGCTGAAGTTGAATCATTGTTGGGTGATGGAAATAAAGCCAAAGAGAAATTGAAATGGATTCCAAAAACACATTTCAAAGAGCTGGTTGCTGAAATGGCGAAAGAAGATTTAAAGCTCGCTGAAAAAGATCAGTTGCTTGATAACTCTGGTTTTAGGGCATTTAAGTACTATGAATAAAGATTCAAAAATACTCGTTTGCGGTCATAGAGGATTGGTGGGGTCTGCCCTTGTTCAGTCATTGAAAGAGCAGGGATATCACAATTTACTTCTTCGTACGCATACTGAGCTGGATTTGATGAACCAAAGTCAAACGTTGGATTTTTTCAAACAAGAATTTCCTGAGTATGTTTTCTTGGCAGCAGCAAAAGTGGGTGGGATTCTTGCGAATAACACCTATCCAGCAGAGTTCATTCATAACAATTTGCAAATACAGTCGAACGTCATTCATTCGTCTTACCTGACAAATGTGAAGCGTCTCTTGTTCTTGGGCTCATCCTGCATTTATCCAAAAGAGAGCCCTCAACCGATTAAGGAAGAGTATCTTCTGACTGGTCCGTTGGAGCCGACAAATCGCCCTTATGCGATTGCTAAGATTGCTGGGATCGAGATGTGTTGGTCATATAATAGACAATACGGTACGAAATATTTGGCCGCAATGCCTACAAATTTGTATGGGGCGAATGACAACTTTGATCTGAACAATTCTCATGTCATTCCTGCTTTACTACGCAAGTTCGATGAGGCAAAGAAGTCTGGATCTCCAACAGTCGAAGTATGGGGAACAGGGAAACCGCGTCGTGAGTTTATGAACTCGACTGATATGGCGTCGGCTTGTGTGTTCTTAATGACGTTGTCGGATCAGAAATTTATGGAGCTTGCGAATCCATCTGTGTGTCCGTTGATCAACATTGGTGTTGGGCATGACGTGACGATTCGGGAACTGGCTGAGTTGGTTTCAGACGTTGTTGGATTCAAAGGTAAGATTGTTTTTGATGAAACTAAGCCTGACGGAACATTTAGAAAATTAATGGATGTTTCAAAGCTTTCAAGCATGGGTTGGAAATACTCGATTGAATTGAAACATGGTCTTTCGTTTGCTTATGAGAGTTATTTAAACAAGGATAAGTAATACATTCTCCCAACATAAGTTGGGAGGTGAGAAATGAATAGGCGATGAAAGTAAGATATATTTATTCAGCTTGTGTTGTAGTTGAAACAAGCGATATTAAAATTTGTTGTGACCCTTGGTTCACCCCTGGCGCATTTGACGGATCATGGTATCAGTACCCTCCAGTCAGAGAGCCAATTTCGGTTATCGGTGAAGTCGACTATCTTTACATTTCACATATTCATCCTGACCATTACGATGCAAAGTTTTTAAAAAAATATACTGAGGTGTATCCTTCGGTTAAAATAATTGTTGGTGAAACATCACCACCATACCTTTTTCAGAAAATGAAGGCGGATGGATTTAAGCCAGAAGTAGTAAACAGTATGATAGTTGGTAGTACTGAAGTTACGATTTTGCAGAATCGATCTTACGAAGTTGATAATATTGATACGGCTCTTGTTGTTGTTCAAAATGATCTTAGTGTTGTGAATATGAATGACAACCCATTTGATCCTCAACAGGTGAGTGAAGTGCTTGCAAAATGTCCACATGGGAGACCAAATGTTGCGTTAATTCCGCATAGTGGCGCTGGTCCATATCCGCAAACATATTTTTTTGAAAGTGATGAATTGAGGCTACGAGCCGAGGATAAAAAGAAAAGGCAATTTTTAGAATTGTATAGCCAGTATTTGAATGCGTTGAAGCCGTTGAAGGCAATTCCATTTGCGGGGCAGTATTTTTTAGGAGGCCCCCTTTCCGCACTAAATGATCGTCGTGGCGTATGTGATGCCGTTGAGGTTGCTGAACGGTTTCCCGATCTATCTGTTGTTCTTGCAGATGGGGGTGACGCATTTATAGATGTGCAAACTCTTGAGAGCTCGGCAGTACGTACTTCTGTATACGATCCCGATGAAATTCGTACACACTTTAATAAAATGTCCTTTGGTGGATATGATTACGAATGCGAGCTTCGACCGTATGTTGAGCATACGTTGCCTATTTTTCCTCTTCTTAAAAGCGCTTATAGTAGAGCCATTGCATCCACGTCTGTTAGGGAGGATTTTTGGTTTGCTATCAAGTTGGTTAATCAAGCGAATAAGTACTATATTTTTAATACCGCAAAAGACTCGGGTGTTAGTGTGACATCGGATTTAGCGAGTTTTTCACCTAGGTGCGAAATTGAAATTGATGAAAGATATCTATTTGGATTACTTACCCGACTTTATCATTGGAATAATGCTTCGATAGGATCTCACTATACCTCAAAAAGGTTTCCCGACGTATTTGTTAGAGAGGCATATTCATTCTTGAATCGATTCCATGTCTAAAAGAGGTTGCTGTTCTCGAGTCTAAAAACGAAAAGCACAACACGACTGCTGCGGTGATGTGCTTCGTAAGGAGGAAAACTACATTTTTATTTTTTTAAGCGCTAGAGAGGGCTGTCTTGCTGTCTGAATCGAGATTGGTTCATAGTAGTCACTAAACTCCATGAGGAATTCATTTGCGGCAACTCCTTCTCCCGGAAATTTATCATGATTCCATTCATCAAAGACAAACATGCCACCTTTCATAAGGCGGGGATGTAGGTACTTAAGAATAGTTTTTGTGGAATCATATAAATCAGTATCACAATAGATGAAAGAGAAGCTTGTCGCAGGGTGTTCTTTAACGAAGGTTTCTAAGGTGTTCTCGATTAGTCCCTTATGAATGATAATATCGTCCCAAAGGTCGTAGAGTTTGATGATATCAGTCAATTCTTGAAGGGACCCCTTGTACTTGCCTTGTAACTTGTTCGCCTCATAATCTTGAGGAGAGAACGCTGTTAGCCCTTCGAAGCTGTCAAAGCAGTGAACTTGTTTTGAACCGTGGGAATTAAAAATCTTGAGGACTTTCGCCATGAAAAGCAGATTTGCACCTCTCCATGACCCGAACTCGGCAATGTGTCCAGGAACGTTCAAAGTTGATTTTAAAAGTTCATAAATTGAAAGGGTGCGGCTTAGGTTGTTTATTCCTGCATAGAGTGGCCAATGATCCATTACGGACCATAACTCTCGCTCCCCATACTTCTGAGAAAATTCTTTGCGCGATTTTAAGTAAACTTCGTCGGCCGCCGTGGTTTTCATTTTAATCAGTCCCTTGTTACTATATTTCGCTACCAATGTAGCCACTAATAGCTTTCTGTACACTATTTTTTTTAAATACATCTAACAAAATTTATCCATTTTAAAACTAAGTTTTTATTGGATGCGGATATGGTTCTTGAGTCCGAGATCTCGATATTGACGACCGCGTCAGCTAGTCTGAGACATGGATTTTTCAGTATCGAATTACGCTATGCTTCACATGCTTGTTTGAAAATTCAATTTATGGACACAAATCTGCAATGAGGTTATTTTCCTACTCTAAAAAATTAACTTTTTTGGTGGTTCATAATGCTCAATGGGAAAAAAATATTAATTACGGGTGGAACAGGCTCGTTTGGGAAAAAGTTCACCGAGATGGTCTTGACAAAGTATCCGGATATCAAACGTCTTGTGATTTTTTCGCGAGATGAGTTGAAGCAATATGAAATGGCTCAAATGTTTCCGCCGGTAAAGTATCCTCAATTAAGATTTTTCATTGGTGATGTTCGCGACGGAGAAAGAGTGAAGCGCGCCTGTGAAGGGATTGATATAATTGTTCATGCTGCGGCACTTAAGCATGTACCGATAGCTGAGTATAATCCGATGGAGTGTATCAAGACGAATGTTTTTGGTGCAGAAAACGTCGTCAATGCTGCGCTTGATTGTGGAGTAAAGAATGTGGTTGCACTTTCGACAGACAAAGCTGCTGCTCCAATCAATTTGTACGGAGCAACGAAGTTGTGTTCAGATAAGCTTTTTATTGCGGCAAATAATATAAAGGGATCTAGAGATTTAAAATTCTCAGTTGTGCGATATGGAAATGTGCTCGGTAGTCGTGGTAGTGTTGTGCCGTTTTTCCTCGGGCAAAGGAAAAAAGGAGCTTTGCCAATTACCCATCAAGAAATGACTCGATTCAATATTACGCTTGAAGAGGGTGTTGAAATGGTCTTGCATGCGATTGAACACTCGTGGGGCGGGGAACTCTTTGTGCCTAAGATTCCTTCATATGATATTATGACTCTCGCTCGTTCGATAGCTCCTGAAATAGATCATCGAATTGTAGGTATTCGACCTGGTGAAAAATTGCATGAGGAAATGATAACTGAGACTGATGCATTGAATACATTTGATTGCGGGAAATATTACGTCATTTTACCTACCCTTCCTAATTGGTCTTTGGAGAATTGGGTGTCTACATTTAACGCTAAAAGAGTGCCAGAGGGATTTAAATATAATTCGGGAACTAATGACAGTTGGCTAGACGAAACAGAAGTCAGACGATTGGTAAAACTCCACGTTGATCCCAATTTTATAGTGTAGCTTTATGAGTCAAACTGTCTTGGTGCTAGGATCACGAGGTTTGCTTGGTGCGCACTTAGTAAACGAGTTGCGATCAAACAACCATAGGGTGATTGGGCAGAGTCGTGAGCGAGGCACTGAAATAATAGGAAATCCATTAGACAAACTGTCGTTGCGTAAAATGATAGAATTGTCTCGTCCAGATGTAATTGTGAATTTGATCGCAATGACTGACGTCGATGGATGTCAGTTAAAACCCGATGAAGCTTATAAGTTGAATGTTGAATTACCAGGTTTGCTAAGCGAGGTATGTAGCCATTTGGACTCGGGTATTCGGGTAGTATCGATTTCGACAGATCATGTATACGAATCTAATGTTGGGGCGACAGAATCGGATGTGACGTTGAGAAATATTTATGCGTTAACAAAAAAATGGGGAGAAGAGCGTAGTTTGTGTTATCCGCGAACTACAGTTTTTAGAACCAACTTTGTCGGTAAATCTATTTCTACAAAGAAATCATGGACTGACTGGTTAGTAAAAGTATCCGAAGAATCTATTAGCCAAACAATCTTCCGCGACCAATTTTTTAATCCAATTTCTATAGGATCGCTTTGTCGGGAGTTAGAACGAGAAGTTTCGTCGCCTCGTTTTGGGTTGTACAATTTAGGTGCGAATGGAGCACTAAGCAAGTATGAGTTTGCCAATAGGTTTTTAACTGGGCTTGGATTGTCTACCGATTCAATTGTTGGCAAGTCTTATTTCGAAGGAACTTTTACCACTCCTAGGCCATCAAGTATGGTTATGGATGTAAAGTTGTATGAAAAAACTCGTAGTGTAACGTTGCCGAAGATTGAAAATGAGATTCATAGTATAATTAGGGAGTATTTAGATGCATCAGCCAAGTAAAGTTATTCAGATTGAAGAGCGAAAAATTGGATTAGACCACCCTACCTATTTCATTGCGGACATAGCGGCTAATCATGACGGCGATCTAAATCGAGCAATTGATTTGATTTATCTTGCTAAGGAAGCGGGCGCAGATGTTGCAAAATTTCAACATTTTGCCGCAGAGACAATAGTTAGCGATTTCGGGTTTAAAAATCTAGGTTCACAACAATCTCATCAAGCGAAATGGAATAAGAGTGTTTTTGAAGTCTATAAGGATGCTAGCCTTAACCCCGACTGGACGGGAATTCTTAAGGAAACATGCGTAAAGGCTGGAATTACTTTTTTCACTTCGCCGTACTCACTGGATTTGGTTGATGAGGTTGATCGGTTTGTCGAAGCATATAAAATTGGATCTGGTGATATTACCTGGACAGAAATTATTGAAAAAATGGTTTCGAAAAAGAAGCCACTACTTTTGGCGACAGGTGCATCCACCCAGTTAGAGGTCGACAATGTTATGAAAATGCTTTTGCAAAGAACTCCAGATATTATTCTTATGCAATGTAACACAAATTATACCGCTAGCCTAGAAAACTTTAAGTACATCAATCTAAGAGTATTAAATGAGTACGCACGTCGCTATCCTAGTGTAATTTTAGGATTAAGTGATCACACGCCCGGACATGCCGCAGTTCTGGGAGCTGTCACTCTTGGCGCAAGAGTGGTTGAAAAGCATTTCACTGATAGCAATGAGAGAGTTGGTCCTGATCATAAATTTGCTCTAAATCCGAAAGCTTGGAGTGAGATGGTACATCGTACTCGCGAACTCGAATATGCTTTGGGTGATGGAACGAAAGTTATTGAGGAAAATGAAAAGCAGACTGTTGTGCTTCAGCGGCGATCCATACGCGTTAAGGCTGATCTTCCTTCGGGGCATATATTGAAGTCAGATGATGTTGAATGTCTAAGGCCCTGTCCTGAAGGGGCTATTCCTCCTTATGAATTGAAGCGTGTGATTGGTTCAAAGTTGAAGAATAAAATCGTAAAAGGGCAACATATTGCATGGGGTGACCTTGAATCCTAAGTTTCCATCGGTAGCAATTATAATTCCAGCTTTTAATGAAGCGTCTAGCATTTACGACACAGTCAGAGCAGCTGCCGTTTATGGCAAAGTTGTGGTTGTAAATGATAACAGTAAAGATAGTACAGCAGCTTTGGCGATAAACGCGGGTGCAGTAGTTGTAAATCAAAAAACTAATATGGGTTATGATCAAGCACTAAATTCGGGATTTGCTGCAGTTGCTAGTAATGGCATTGAGTGGGCAATTACATTCGATGCTGATGGACAACATCCTGCGGATGCTATTCCTAAATTTGTTGAAGAGTTTGAGAAAGGGGCGCAGCTTGTTGTAGGTGTTCGTCCCAGTTATCAACGATTGGCAGAGATGTTTTTTTCATTTTACACACGTATTAGGTTCGGAGTCAGAGATCCGCTGTGTGGAATGAAGGGATATTCATTAGGGTTTTATCGGGAATTAGGTCAGTTCGATTCAGTGAATTCGACAGGTACTGAGATGATGATCAGGATGTGTTTATCGAGGGTGAGGCTGTCCCAGGTTAAAATTAGTATTAATGATCGTGCAGATGCACCTCGGTTTGGGTGGGGATGGTCTGCGAACAAAAGAATTTTAAAAAGTCTTTTTGCTGTTATAGCAATTGATTTGAGGAGCATATGGAATTCGGTGTAATTACCCAAGCACGAATGACTAGCACTAGACTTCCAGGAAAGGTTTTGCTCAAGGCTGACGAAGTGACTTTTTTGGAGCACCAAATACGTAGGTTAAAAGGGTACCCTTGGTCAATTATCGTAGCAACGACAATAAATGAAACAGATGATTGCATTGAAGAGATTTGTAAAACTCTTAATGTCCAGTGTTTTCGTGGTAGCGAATCTAATGTGTTGGAGCGGTATGCCCAAGCGGCAAAATATTTTGGTTTAAGCCATGTCTGTAGAGTGACCTCTGATTGTCCACTTATTGATTCAAAATTGATATTGCGGGGCTTGGAACTCTATATGAATGAGGTTCGACAGTCAGGAAATTGCGTATACTTATCAAATACTGTTGAGAGAACATTTCCTAGAGGTTTTGATTTTGAGTGGTTTTCTGTCGATATGCTTAATCTGGCAAATTTGCACAACACCAAGGAGTATGAGCGTGAGCATGTCACTCCTTTCTTTTATAAAAGTCATCGTGAAAAATTTCGTTTTCTTCAGATTTTGAATAAGGATGACAAGTCTGGTTATCGAATTACTTTAGATGAGTCTGATGATTTGAAATTACTTAAGGTTTTGATTGAAGAGTATGATGCAGATAAAATGGGGATGGAAGCGATAGTCCAACTTATGGATTTGCATCCGGAATTAGTGCAAATAAATGCTCATGTTGAGCAAAAAAAAATATAGCGGCATGCGACGTTTCGATTGGTTATTCGCATGATTTTCTTGGAGGGTGATTATGAGTATTGGGCAATTGGATCTGATTCAAAATTATCATGAGCATCCTGCATTCCAGAACGAACGCGGAAGCTCGAAGCTTGATACTGAAGAGCTAGAAAAATTTGAGACGGCATATGTTGCGATTAGAAATTTTGGAAACATGCTCACAGAACGCGAATTTTTAAAGCTCGCAGAAAAATGTCATTCCGGAATTAATAATATTTTTAATTCGTTTAAAGAACAGGCTCGTGATTCTTATGAACAATTGTTTTGGAGTGAGCTCGGCACAAAGGTCGCACGCCTCCTTATAAAAGAAATGCAGTGTTATCGAAAGCACAACAATAAACATAAAATTTCTTTTGGCAGCCTCGATAACCTTCATCTAGCGTCTCAATTGAAGGAAAATCGCTATTTTTTTGGAAGTTTAGGTAAGAGTACAACCAAAAAAATTAATGAGATCGGTAGTCAAAACTTAAACTTCTTTCGAGAAAATGTAAAACGGGGAATGCTTACTAGGGAAGATCTTAGTGTGAATTCAGATCGTTCTATTAGGGAAATGATAGACCTGCTAAACTATGATTTCGATCGATGTGGAATTAATGCTGCAGTTTCCGCCTATATGGGTAAAGACATGGTTGTGGCGGGAGTGGCACATGAACTTAGCATACCTCAATCTAAATGGTGGGAAAGTACCTTTTCTGGATTACCGAGACCTCCTAAAACGCTGTACGCGCACGTTGATGAATCAATAGCCAATCCTAAAGCCATCGTGTACCTTAGTGACGTTTCAATGGAGAATGGCCCGACAAGTTGTTATCCGGGCTTGTATGAAAATTTGAAGTTGGGTTTTTTGCAACAGCTTATCGGTAGAGTTGTTCTCACTGTGGGACTGGAAAAAGAATCGGCGCTAAAGAATTATTATACAAGAAGTTATCACCAGTCGATTAGCTCTGAATCGTTTCGTCAACACTTCATGCTGATTCCTCCAGAAATTCGTTTTAATTCTCATCTTGGCTGGGATATTCTTCCTAACTCCAAAATTGAAAGTGCAATGGTGTCCCGTGAAGTTTTCTTAACGGGTTCTGCAGGTCGATTTATTGTTTTTGATGGCGCGCGATTATTTCATAGAGGTGGCCTTATTGAGTCTGGGGATAGGGTGGCTTTACAAGTGATTTTTGACGAAAAACCACAGTTGCTTCGAACTATCAAATCTAAGATAAAAAAGGTTATCAAAAATGATTAAATTAATAAAAAAAATTATTCCTGCAAAATTGAAGAATTCCATTAAAGAAAGAAAGCCGCAGCACGTATTAGAGGGTTTAATTTCCGCTACTCTACCTTCAATGTGTTGCGTAGACGTGGGTGCTTCATATCATCCTCATGTGAAATGGCCTGCCTTTTTGAAGTCGAAGTTTGTGAAGTGGATTGCTGTCGAGCCTAATACGAAGAACTTAAAATATACGGAGAATTGGCGGTATTCCAGCAATCTCTCGGTTTGCACTACTGGCCTAAGTGAGATGGGTGGTGACCAGACATTGTATATTACAAACATCGATAGTGGATCAAGTTTGCTAGAGCCTGTGATTGCAGCCAGTATGGGACATCGAGTGAATTCTCATTATTTTTTTCCTGTTAGAGAGCAGATCATTCAGACATTGAAGTTAACTGATATTATTGAAGAAGTTGAGATTCCAACAATCGTGAAATTGGACACGCAGGGTACAGAACTCTCAATATTAAGAGGAGCGAATGATTTATTGATGAACAGTATCGTCGGCATCGAAATGGAATCAACTTTGCTTGCTCAACCGGTCATGAAAGGATCTGGAAAGTTCTGGGAAGCTGCTAGTTATCTAGAAAATAGAGGATTTGAGTTGCTACATTTGCATCCTATATACGCTCCGCCGAGGTTAAATGAATCCAAATCAAAAAGAGGTGGCTTTACTTTCTTAAATGAGTGCGACGCCGTTTTTGTCAAAAGACGAGATATAATTGAACGTATGGACGTAGATTACAAAATGGCTCTATTTGCATTTTATTGCGCATATTCATTTTATGAAGAAGCCATTCTTTTTCTCGATAGTTCCAATGAATTGAAATCTTACCTCGCCAATAAGGGACAAAATATTGATACGCTAAAAAACGTACTTAACAAGTTAGTGTGAGATAGCGAGGTTTGTTCATCTTGATCGTAGGGTGATGTCGGGGGAAATAAATTCATGTTAATAGTATTAGCGCTAATTTAGACTATAGAGAAAAATACATTGAAAAACGTTGTAAGAACATTTAGGCAAATCTTAGATTTTTATATTTTCGTTGCACGGAATTTTGCTCTTTTTTCCTTGGTCCTTTTTCTTACCATTCTATTGCTTGGTTTGGAATACGCCGTGACGAGTTTAATGATTCCGCTTGCATCTATCCAAGAATCAAAAGATAGCACTGTCGTTGCATTCTGGAGTAAGATCGTTGAATGGTTTGGTTATTTGCCATCGAGCCAAATTTGGCTTTGGCTATTTTTTCTGTTAATGCTCGTTCGACTATTCGTAGGTTTCGGACAGTCGATGGGGGCGAACTTGTTAGGTCGGCAAGTTCATCGCTTTTTAAGTGAAAAGGTTTTTGGTCGAATTGTTTCCGATGAGCCTATGGTTGAAGTTTATAAACGGAGCGTTGGTTTTTACATCACTTTAGGTGGAGATGATACGGTTCGTTGTGGCACAATAATTTTTACTTCTCTTCAGTGTCTAGTTGCCGCCGCAAGTGCCTTGGTCGGGTTATTTGTCCTTTTCATATTCTCCAAAAAAGTTTTTTTGGGTTCAATATTGTTCATTTTGGTTTGTGCAATATTGATCTTCTTTATTTTTGGATTTGTATTAAATATGAATCTAAAATCCAATGCATTATCGAGAGAATTAAACACCGCTTTTGTCGAAGCTTTAAATAGCCTACGTTCATTACGTGTGCTTGGAGCTCAGATTTTCGTCCGACGAAGTTATGCCCAGCAAATTTCATTATATGTTCGTATGCTATTCGAAATTGAGGCCTTAAGAAGTGCTGCGAAAAATTTGCCTGCGATATTATTGCTTTTCTGTGGTGCGATTATTGTTTGGCCTGGGGCCCGAATGGGCGATGCTTTCAATGAGTCATCATTTTTTGCGACGATCGTAGTTTTGATTAGAATTTTTGTTTCACTTGGTCAATTGGTATCCTCTACGTCTCTACTATTAACGGATATTCGAGCAATGAGGGATATAAGCGATTTGATTGAAAACCCCAATAAGCCAACGCCCTTCTCTGGCGCAAACTCTCTATCGAGCATCGACCGTATATCATTAGTAAATATTAAATATGGTTATAACAATGATGTCCTGGTTTTAGATAATCTTAGTTTCGATTTTATTAAGGGTAAGGTTTATGCAATTGTTGGGTCATCTGGATCTGGTAAGTCAACACTTGCTGACATTATATTAGGATTAGTGAGTCCACAAAGCGGTTCAATTTCGATTAATGGCATTTCTGGCGACTACAGAATGGACAGTGGTAGAATTATGCTAGTTGAGCAACAGGTTCGAATATTTTCCACAAGCATAAGAGAAAACTTACTTCTAGGACTGGAGATTGAAGATCTGGAATTGTGGAAAGTGTTAGAGTTTGTCGGATTGTTTGAATTTGTGAACTCTTTAAAGGACAAGTTGGACACGAAGCTCAATTATCAAGGGTCTAATCTGTCCGGTGGGCAGAGGCAACGTCTTGGAATTGCGCGGGCTCTTCTTCATCGTCCTGATGTGTTGATTTTAGATGAGGCAACAAGTGCCCTGGATCAGGAAACAAGAGTTCTAATTTTAACAAATTTGAGAGCTCAAATGAAAAATGGAATTCTTATTTTTATTACTCATGAAGAAGCAGTTTATGGCTTTGCGGATATAGTTCTTCCTATCGGTGCTCGCCTTCCAGAGCGAGTTTTATCATAGTTTGTTGCAATTTTCGATGGCTGAAACCATAGAGTCAATTCGCCGGTCCAATGATGCAAATTCAAAACTTTTACTCATCGATGGATTCCCCTCTAGAAATGGGAAAAAACTCAAACTGTTATTTAAGTGACGATAGTTATGAACATAGCAAAACTCGGGCACTTCGGAATTGTCGAGTATCGGTTTTTTTGAGCCGTGAATATATTGGGCAAGCTCTTCTTTTGTTCGGGCGCATATATTGAACTTATAAGCATTGTGGGGGTTATCGCCAGCACTGACAACGGGAACTCCCTTAAATGCAAACTCGTGTGAAACCGTTCCATAAACGGTGAATGCGATATCTATCCCTTCCTCGAGTATTTGAAGATTTGAAACTTCTTTTTCAATAAACTGAATATTTGGATATTTACTGCGTAAGTGCTTAGTTATGAATACATTATTTGGAAGACCGTTTGGGTGTGGTTTGTAAAAAAAATCGTATTCGCTGTTGCGTGCTTCTGTAAACACAAACTCAATCCACTCATAAAAATCGGCAAAAATCATAGATCCATATATGTGTGGGCTGTCATAAAAATCATGTCCCATTACAAGTGCGCGTTTTTTATTTGTAATTGGAAAAATTTTCGATGCTATTTCGGTATTGTAGGCTGATTTTTTCATATAAGAAGTTGCTGGGTCGATTTTTCCAGTCATTCGTCTCGTGATTAGTTCTGTTCCAATTTCGCAAATTGTTTTCATGTCGGAACCTTTTAGTAGTTCTCGATAGTTATGAAAATTTCGCACATGGAACGGGAATTGTACGGTGGGTTGAACAACAAGTTGATTGCGTGCGCCGAGGGAGTAAACAGGAATACATCTTTCAAGGGCCATTCGGGCAATTAAGCCATGGTGAATGTATGAGGTATAGGATGTTACTAGTGCCGTAACTTTGTGGTTTTCTAAATATGATTTTGTCTGGAAGTATAGGTCCCATGTCCACTCAAGAAGTTCGCCAAGGAATGGATCGTAAATATCGACAGTTGCTGCAGGTTTGAAGCGTAAATACGTGTCATATACAAGATCGCCGACTTGTATATTTTCAATTCTAAAATTTACCAGATCACTTTTCGAATGAAGACTATTCTGAGTCTCTCGCGCTCGGACTGAGGCTTTTGTCATTGCCTTGGTGTCCTTGTTAAGATGGATCGCGATTTTCCCGCCAATTGATTTATATAAACTTAGCCAGATTAAATCTGTAAATTTATTATCTAATAGCGTTGATCTAATTTTACTTCTATAGCTTCGAACACCTAGAGGCTTGCGTAAAACAATCCAGCCTATGTGGAGATTTTGATTTTTTATTTTTCGGTAAGCAATCAGGAAATGAATTACTCTAAGTACAAAAGTATAACTTTCCACTGCCTGACAAAGAACGAGAGGGCCATTATGACTGTGGATAGTCGGATACTTTGACAGCTCGAATCGTACTTTGGAGGAGTCTATTGTTGGTAGGTAGCGTGCTAGAAGGATAGAGACGAATGATAGAATTTTCATTTTTAATCGTTTTTCTGAGAGTAACCTTTAACGTATAAAGAGTTTCGAAGTGTGCGGGCGACTACTTTGTAGCCATGTGATACTAGAAATGTGTCGATCCTTGACGAGCGATCAAAGCTAAAGTCGTGATCTTCAATCAACACACATTTAGGATTTACAGTACTCCAGTTATTTGTAGTAAGCACATCGTAATCCAATCCTTCAACGTCAACGCTTAATAAATCAATTTCTCGATCCGACGCGTGTTTTTGGAAGATCTTGGAAAGAGTTGTGACCGGAACCGTTTTTTCCGAAATCAACTGGTGGCCCTCTAAAATTCTTTTCTTGCAAGTCTCTTTTGAGAATGTATTTAGTGCCGGCTCATCAAACTCATAATAAGTTAGACTATTCGATGTGGCATTTGAGATGCCGCAGTTCAAATTAATATCATCGGGGCGTAGTTTGCAAAAATATTGATATAACGTAGGATTAGGCTCAATATTAATACCCGTCCATCCATAGCTTTTTAAAGCATAGGTATTCGAAAAGCGAAATGGATGGTGTGCCCCGACGTCTACAAAAAAACCATTCCGTTTATACTTCATTGCTTCCAAAATGAGGAGGTCTTCTCCTTCTTGTGCAAAAGAATTGTTTCTGTTTTTGTAAATTTCGAGCCATGGAAAAAAAGGACTCAACGTCCTAAGAATTTTGGTTTTTAGACGCATGTGTTCCTTCCTTGTTGCTACTTTGTTTGTATTTCATTATGACTCATTGAGTTTTCTTAAGTTTCGTATTTAATAATTGCGTTAAAATCTATTTTAAAGTTAATTCCCAGTAAGATACTGGACAAAATTTGCGACAAGTTTTCAGCTTATCCTGTTAGGGTCTATCCGAGAAGCAAATATATTTAATTGAAGGTCCATTGGCCCGTCTTGCGGTTTAGTTTTAAATGGGCTTTGCCGTTGCGAGAGACAGTCAAGATAGACCCTGAATCCATTAGTCCTCAATAGGTCCAACAACTCTGAAAGTACCTGAGGTTTGTTTTTGAATGAATGATATTCTACGAATAGGTTTTGAACTTTATTGAGATGGTCTTTGGAGTGGAGGAGTACGTCGTACTCTGCTCCTTCAATATCGACCTTCATAAAGTCAATTTTATCGAACTGAAGTAGCCAATCCGAAAAGTCGAAGCATTCAATTTTATTTTCTGCATTCGCACCAACTAACGTTCCACCATCGGCGCCATCGCTCTTAAACGATAGGAAGCTATTCGTTTTCCAAGCCGCCTTTGGAATTATGTGGATGTTTTTGTTCGTCGGAATTATGTCGATATTTTGGCGCAGAAAAGTATTGATGTGAAGATCTGGTTCAATTGCATAGATTGTACTGTCTTTATAAAGAGATTTAAAGAAACGTACACTTAAACCAATATTTGAACCGCAATCGACGATAACCGGATTTGCAGACTTACTTTCAAAGTCGTATATACGATCTACAAAAATTTCTTTGTATTGATAGATAAAGCTTTGAATATCAGATACGGCAAATGAGCCATCTGGAGAATTAAGCGTCATTGCAGTCATTCGTTTTGCTCTACGATAACGAAGTTTCAGCCAATAGAAATAGAGGTAGGAAGGGTCCTTTAAGCGGCGGAAAACTTTTTTGAAGATGCTGACGATCATTTAATCAACCTTTCGAGAAATCGATGCCTTACAATTGCACAACAGCAGTTAGAACAACAGGGTAAATCGGATCTTTGTAGAGTAGATCATTCGTGTTGATGTCCTCGACTACCAATCCGTGTAGAAGGCCCGTTGCCGCGCGAATGTTGCCAAATGACTCGATTGATATTTTACTTTGAGGAAAAGATTCATTGAGTAGTTTCGTGAATGATTGTGGAGTAAAGCGGAAGTAATCGCCCCATCTTTGTGCATCGAACTCACTGATTTGGCAGACGCTAGCGACCGTTATCAAAATTGTTCCATTGGGTTTCATTAGTTTTTTGATGTTTTTTAATGCTTCTTTATATTCGTAGATAAAATTCAAAGTTTGAACGCAGATAAAGCAATCCGCAATTTGATGATAGGCGGGGCTGACCGTTGCTGTTAAATCGCAGACGACATCAACATTTTTATCTTCGTAGGGTGCAAGAATCAGAGAATTGGAGTTGGGCGCGAATTTTTTTGTATAGGTATTTTCAGCAACCTCGAGTACATTGCCACGAAGCTGAGTCTTTGATTTTTCCAAAAAATATTCAATATAAAATCTATCTATTGGAGTTCCTCTATGACACCCAAAATCACGAGCAAACGGTATCGTTGATAAAGGTGAAAAGTTTGTCGCAGGTGAAACAAGACGTCGTAAATAAGGTTTTATTTTTGATTTGAAGCTGAGAATTGTGTTCATTTTTTCCTCACTTAATAAGTAACAAATCGATTAAATTTGTTAGCCCGTAGCGCGCGTCTGGAAAGCGTGTCTGTCGTGTCGCCTTCCGTCAACATTAGTCGAGGTAGCGCGTGTGGTATTTTTGCATGCGCATTTTTCAAAACTCCGGTCCGCGTCGTGGCGCACGACTTGAAACCCAGAGTACTAACAAGATCGATCGTTTTTTTATCCGCTTCTAGTCGCCCTCCAAATGGATAGGCAAAATGCTGGACTGGTGGAATAATGTTTGATTCGAGTCTCAGTTTTGATGAGTTGATTTCGTCACGTATCTCTTCGTTATTCAATCTTGCCAAGGGAAGATGGCTGACTGTGTGGACGCCAAAATTAACTAGTGGATCAGAACTCATTTCAACAATTTGATCCCAGACCAGGGAGTGAGTTGCGCAAAGTTTAACCCAATCGACACCGTATTGTGCGGTCATATCGCCCATGATTTTTTCGATAGTCGGGCGGCTTGATTTTAAAATGACTGTGCGGATTTCTAAAAAGGCGGATAGCTTCTGGTCACGATCGGCCGTAGAGTATGTTTGGCCAAGAAATTCAACAGTTCGATTTTCAAGTAGGATCGTTTCCAGTGCATACCACCAAAGTTTAGCAGTACCGTCCGGAAAACCTGTTGTTAAATAAATTGTGAAAGGCACATTTTTTTCGCGAAACACTTTCCAGGCAAATAAATAGTTGTCATCGTAGCCATCATCTATAGTAACGAACAGGCGTTTTTTGTCTTCGATTTCTCCATTTGCGAGAAAGGCATCCAGTTCGTGCAAACTATGAAATGAAAAGCCTTTTTGTTTTGCCTCAATGATGAATTGTGAAAGAAATCCCGGTGAAATAGTCATGGCCTCATTAGGGCCTAGTCCCCCGGCATCACGGTTTCTTACCCTATGAAGAGTCAGAATCATTGCATTAGATGAGTACCATTTTTCAGCGATGCTATTCCAGACCATTTTGAACTCTTTTGTGTCTAAGAAAATGATCAAGAAGTATGAGTCTTTTTTTGATCCAAGTTTTAATAGTAATTTTCAGACTACGATTTTCTGTCCTTTTGAAATAAGCGCTAAGAAGTGAACGAGCGTTTTGGTTTTCACTAATGGTAGTCGGGAAGTCGAAGATAAGTTTTTCGCAGAGCTCGACATCATATTTTGATGTATCGGTTCCATGTGTACCGGAAGAATCAAATCCAATATTCTGTGTGAGTGGATATTTTGGATGAAGAGAGAAGCCTCCCGTTGTATAAATGGTATGATACCAAAATATGGCCCAGGTATTTATCCGCCCCCAATAATTCAACAACAATTGGTCATGAAAATCATATGCATCATCAAGATTAAATCGAGATACTTCCGCTTTGTTGAGTTGACCTATTTGCTTAACTGGATTTTTTTCGAAATATTTCCAGGCTCGGTCCCATGTCGCCCATCCCCAGCAGGTCCCCAGACGTAAGAAGAATGTGTTAGGTAAATCGTTTTTATCGATCGGATACATGTATCCACTGATATGCATTACTTCTGGACGGTTTTGGAAATAATCGAGGCTTGCGTTCATGTACTTAAGGAAACTTGTGCTGGTAATAATATCATCTTCTAAAACGATGACTCTTCGATGTCTTGAAACAACTGTTCCTACTCCATCAATAATGTTCGCGGCAAGACCGATGTTTTTTTCACGTTCGACAATAGTTATGCTTTTAAAACCGGTCAGCTCTTTTAGGTACTTTCGAAGACTTGTAATCTGTTGTTGATCAGCGTCCGTTTTTGGTCCATCGGAATAAATATATAACGCCGTTTGGACAGCCTCCGGGTTTTTTAGAAGCGCCGAAATCGTTTGTTTCGTGTGCCACTCGCGATTGTATACAAAAAGTAAAACTGGTGCGAAGTTCACGTTCTGGCCCTAGTTCTGTTAATGAGATCCAAGTAAAGATCTTGGTATTTCGTGACTGCTGCTTCTATTGAAAATTGTGAAACTGTTTGAGCGATATCATCTTTGCTCTTGTTGAGGCCAAGGCAATATTCAATGCCCGCTGCGAACTCGCCTGGAGAATATGGTTTAGCGAGATATCCATTCTGTTTATGCTGAATAATGTCTGGAATGCCACCAACTGAGAATCCTACCGACGGTATTCCACAGGAAAGGGCTTCAAGTAGTGCATTGGGGAAGTTCTCTGAACGTGAAGGAATGCAAAACACATCTGAGGCGGATAGATATAAGGCAATGCTAACATCATCATGGAGCATGCCTATGTGCATTGCTGAAAATCCGCAAAATGTCGATGTTCTCTCTTTCTGATCTGATCCGATAATCAGAATAAGGATATTCTTTCGAGATTCAGGAGTTAATATCTTTAGAGATTCTTCGATGAGATCGAGGCCCTTATTTTTATCACTCGACATGGAAACTCCAGCAATCGTAATGACGCTTTTGTTTTCCGGAATATTTAGCAGTCTTCGCGCAATGTGAGTTTCGAAAGGTTTAAATATTGTATGATCTATTCCATTGGGAACATGGTATATGGCTTGGTTGGGTAGAAGAGGGCTTTGTTTTGCCTGCTGATAGAGCCATTTACTTGGGGCAGTAATCGTAGTCACTGATTGCATCCTTTTAAAAAATGATGCTTTTTGTTTCCAAAACAGGCGGCTGAGGTCGAAGTTATTTTTAGATTTCAAAGTTGGACACTGTCCGCATTGGAAAGCATGACGGTCGCATTTGTCAGGAACATGACACCCGCCGGTCATGAGCCAGCTATCATGCATTGTCCAGATAACCGGAATTTTACTTTTTTCTAAATCATTCAAGCTCAACGTCGCGCTATCCAGCCAATTAACGTGAATTACGTCGGGTGCAAATTCAGTTAACACATTCTTTAAATCTCGATTTGCCATCCATGGAACTGAAAACATGCCGGTAGGTTTATAAAGAAGGCGATATACTAGGGATGAAACTGCCGAACGAATATTTCCTAGAAGGGATGCAAATTTTCCTGAAGGAGCTACAATATTGCGCTCGACAATGTTGCTTTTGGTAACGAATAGTTTGACCGTCGTATCAGGACGTTCTTTCAATTTGCCAAAAAGACGATAGGTGGATTTAGATGCGCCACCTTGATTCAAATATGCGTTTATCAGAAGTATTTTCATTGGTGTATAGTCAATATAAAGACTAAAGATCGAAAGAGTATATCTTTTTGTCTACTGCTACGATGCGTTTAGCTCAAGAGCGATGACTCAGGAAATTACTAAATATTCTTTTCTGTCTCATGGTTGACACTGTGCATTTTGCGATTCTCATCTTAGAGTCTTTGAAATTGTATGTCTGAATTATGCTGCTATTATAATCTTTTTTAGAAGGATTGTTATCCATGTCTATGCCGCTTGTTACGGTTATTACGGCAACTTTTAATGCTTCAAAAGTTTTACGTCGGACAATCGACAGTCTCCTTGCTCAAACTTACAAGAATATTGAATATATTGTTATCGATGGTGGTTCATCCGACGAGACTTCGGATATTGTCAGAGAATACAAAGCTCACGTAAATATTTTTGTAAGCGAGAAAGATCGAGGAATCGGTGATGCTTGGAATAAGGGGCTTCGGTTTGCAAAAGGTGAGTATATTTGCCTTTTGAATGCTGGAGATGAGTATGCGCCAGATTTTATAGAGAAAAACGTCCTCAGCGCCCGGGACAATACGATTAATTATGGTACAACCTTTATGTGTGATGATGACATGAAGGTCACACATAAGGTGGACAAGGAGTTTTCTGCATCGAAAGTGCATCTTGGTTTTGGCTTTATGCACACGAGTTGTTTCATCCCATCCTCCGTCTATCGTAAGACAGGTGAATTCAATATTGAGTACAAAATAGCGGTAGATACAGAGTGGCTGTTACGAGCATTAAAACTCGGCGTTTCGTTTCAGAAGTCTAGTGCGCAAAATTTTATGCAGTTCGGTGGCGTAAGTGATGCTCATTACTTACGTGCACAGAGAGAGTATTGGAAAGCCTTGACGCAAGAAGGCTTTGTTGGCTCGAAGGAGTTAGGCAAAGTTAAGGTCCGAGCATGGGTCTATGCTTTTGCCCGTAAGCTGAAAATTATTCCATTTGTGAAGCGTGCGAGAATGGAAGTTTTGCACGCTGGTTTGGCTAGCCTGAATTTTTTCGTCCATCATTGTCCAATGTGGACTGTGAGAAAGATGGCGTTGAAATTCGCTGGAGTTCGAATCGGAGAAGATTCGATCGTGCATCGAAAAGTACGCCTTTTTAGTGCGGGCAGAGTGTGTATTGGTAAGAATAGTGTCATAAACAGGGGCGTATATCTAGATAATAGAGATTCGATCCGGATAGGGGATCATGTATCGGTGGCGCATGATGTAAAAATATACACGACTGGGCATGACGGGAATGATCCATTTTTTTCCGGTTTAAGTAGACCTGTCAGTATCGAAGATTACGTAGTTATTTATGCAGGTGCGCTAATCATGCCCGGTGTAACCATAGGTCGAAATGCTGTCATTTACCCAGGGTCTGTTGTTACAAAAGATGTTTCGTCAAATGCAATTGTGGGGGGAAATCCGGCTAGGCAAGTTGGAGAGCGCAAGTTAAATCCTCGGTATAAGTTGTATCATCCTTATTGGTTTGCGAACTAGGGGCGCTCAATGAAAATTGTGATGATTGCAGGAAGCTACCCACCGGATATTTGTGGCGTTGGGGATTATTCAGAAAAACTCGTTCACGCTCTAGAAGCAAAGGGTCTTGAAGTCGAAGTTTTTCGGCAGATTGACCTCGAAACTAATAAGCATATAGCAAGCAAGATACGCGATCCGAAGACTATTTGCCACATTCAATATCCTGCTCAAGGTTTTGGCAAAAAAATGAACGTGCAATGGGTTTCGATGCTTGCGCGAAATTCTGTGGTTACTATTCATGAATACAGCCAATCTAAATTCCTTCGTAAGCTTGCGGAGATTCCATTTTTTGTTACGTCCAAGAAACTCATTTTCACTAATCAATATGAATTAGCGGAAGTTCGCGATTTGTTTCCCTTTGTGGCTGGCAAGAGCACAGTTATTCCAATTTCGAGTAATATTCCATATCCGGGCTCAACGAACAACGTTGGCCGAAATGGCTTGCTCTTCTTTGGTTTGATCCGTCCAAACAAAGGTCTTGAAGAGTATTTGGAATGCGTTTCTCAGCTCGTGTCGAGGGGCATAAATATGCCTTTTGTGATCTTTGGGGCTGTGCCGCTGGGGCAAGAGGAGTATTATAGAGCAATGCGAAATAAATCCGAACGTCTTCCAATTGAGTGGAGTGTCAACAAGTCTTCAGAGGAAGTTTCCAAAGGTATGTTGGCAGCTCAGTTTGCATATTTAAGTTATCCAGATGGCTTAACTGAGCGTCGTGGATCTTTTTTGGCCTCACTATTTCATGACCTTAAAGTGCTCTCGAATTCTGGTTCAGCGACGCCAGCAGAGTTAATGGAAACCTTTATTGACGTTGCAACTCCGACAATGGCCGCAGAAAAAATTGAATTTCTTTTTAAGGCAGGGGTTAGCTCAATTGAAGATCATGCAGTGCGAGCTGCAAAAAATCGCTTCTCTTGGGAGGCCATCGCTGACAAGCATTTGCATCTCTATGAGAGTTTGTTGACGTAAGAGACTGTCAGAAGAATTTTTTAAACTTGCATATATTGGCCCTGAAATATAACGTGGTTCATATGTTAAAACAGAACGAAAGATCCTTTTCTTACATCCAGAAATTAGTCGACTTCACAGTTGCGACGCTGAGCTGGTATGGGCTCTATGTCATTCGTTTTGAGCTCCTTCCGAATGGCCAAAAAGGATTAGAACTTGCTTTTCTTAAAGCAGGTTGTGTCGTCGGTCTATTGACTATCTATTTTTTTGCAAGGGCTGGTTTGTATCGGTCTTATCGTATGAGTTCTCGATACGAGGAACTAGCAAAAGTATTTCGTGCAAACACATTGGCAAGCGTGACCCTAGTAGTTCTTATTTATTTTTTGGCAGATGGGCGAATGTCTCGATCGGTTGTGTTGGGATATTATCTGTTTTCAACAATGATTTTTTTATTTTCGAAAGTAGCAGTGCGTAGCTTTCTGCGATTAATGAGATCGCGTGGTCGTAACTTGCGTCATATTGTTGTTGTAGGTAGCGGGCTTGCAATTGAGCGCTATGTGACCAAAATAACTCAGTTTAGAGAGTCAGGCATTCATATTATGTGTTGGGTTGATTCAAGTGGTTTGGCTGAAAAGTTTGGTATTCGTGAAATCGGAATAGAAGAAATTTCTGCTACTTTGGAGGCACAACCAGACAGTATTGTTATTGGATATCAGGGTGTGGATGCTGTAAAGGTAGATCAGGTTCTTAATAAGATCTATAACAACGTTGTGCCAATCGTAATTTTACCGGACCTTTCATATTTTCGAGTGGCTTGCTCCTTTGATTATCTAGCCGGTGTGCCAGCGTTTGTGATGAATCAGCCTAATTTCTCTTCTGTAGATATTATCTCAAAGAGGGTTTTTGATATTGTTGCAACTGGAATCGGTTTGATACTGATCTCTCCAGTGTTGTTGTTTTTGGCAGCTGGGGTAAGGCTATCGTCGCCAGGTCCTATTTTTTTCGGTCAAGAGCGCATCGGATTGGATGGTCGTCGCTTCAAAATGTGGAAGTTTCGCTCAATGAAAGTGGGCGGTCACGTGGCCGAGAGCGGGGTTCCGGGTTGGACCGTGAAGGATGATCCAAGAAAAACCAAATTTGGCTCATTTATTCGTGCGACCTCTCTCGATGAACTTCCGCAATTGTGGAATGTGTTCGTTGGCGATATGAGTCTTGTGGGGCCTCGTCCGGAGCAACCGTACTACGTTGAAAAGTTCCGTAATGAAATCCCAGCATACATGCTCCGCCATAAAATGAAGGCCGGTATCACTGGTTGGGCTCAGGTAAATGGTTGGCGTGGAGATACATCGCTTCATAAGCGTATTGAATGTGACTTGTACTACATCAGACACTGGTCACTCTGGTTCGACATTAAAATTCTCTTCCTAACATTCTGGAAGGGATTCATTAATAAAAACGCATATTAGATTTTCGAATGTACGCGATTATTTCTGAAAAGCTCAAGGTCTTGATTTCTGCAAAAGGAGCTGAGCCGATAGGCGTTTTTGCGAACGGTTATGAGCACAACTGGCTCTGGTCGGGGCAAGCGCCCTGGCAGCGAAGTGCTCCCTTGCTTTTTCCTATCGTAGGTCGACTTAAAGCAGACTCGTTCTCTCATGAAGGTCGAAATTTCAGCTTAGCTCAACATGGATTCGCTCGAGATGAGGTCTTTGATGTTGAGTTCAGCTCGCAACAAAAAATCAACTTATGCTTAAGGAGTAATTCGCGAACAAGTGAAAGATTTCCTTTTGATTTTGTATTAGGTGTTTCTTATGAAGTTCTTGATGCGAGATTGCTCGCGAAGTACACCGTCCAAAATGTAGGCCGAGAAGTCATGTATTTCAATCTCGGATGGCATCCCGGGTTTGTGTTGCCTCGGCACGAAAGTTCAAAGAAAAAACTGTCATCTCCTAAGTCTTTTCATAAGTATAGCTTGTTAGATAAAGGTCTTTTAAATTTTTCTTCACAAGTCGATTTGTTTGATGTGCATGAAGTCGATATTAAATCCAATAGTTTTGCAAGCGATGCGTGGGTATTTGTCAATAGCGGCCAACGCGAGGTGAATCTCTCTAACGAATCGGGCGACATGATTTCAGTGAAAGCCAATGCGCCCCACTGGGGAGTTTGGTCGAACGACCCTCTGAAATTTGTTTGTATTGAACCCTGGTGGGGGCATGCCGATGTTTCCAACGGAAGCGGCGAACTCAAAGATAAGCAAGGCATCCAATCTCTGGACCCGGGGACTGTATGGCATTCCGAAGCAGAAGTTGAATTTCGCTTTGGGCGACGTTAGTTTAGTTTGATTTTTGAAGAAGCAGTTGAGCTCCCTTACAGCTAAAATGAACCCCATCATGCCAAAAAGCCGGGGATCGATCGTCACTCGGAATTCCCTCAAAGAAATTAACAACCGATACACTAGAAGATTTCAAAGCTCTCAATTTATCAATCCACTCCAAATGCCTCTGATAAATATCCGGATATTCCTTCTTCAAGTTCTCAATGAATGTCGGATTGTACGGAGCGATCACAATAACGACCGCGACACCCTTGGAAGTTAACTCCGTAACCTTCTGTTCAAAAGCCGCCCAAGCCGCTGGATTTTGCGCCACCGGAAAAATCTGATTCACATAACTCTGATAAATCGAATCTACTTCCTTTTTCAAAGACGCAGGCGTTTCTTTCCCTTTATATTTATCACTCGCACACAGTTCGAAATCTGCATCCGAAGAGGCACCCTGATTCAAATTAATTTGATCGCGATGAGAGATGGAATAAATCGAAGCTTCCAAGGTGTTATGATCAATTAGTTTAAGAAGATCTTTAATGGCCGCCACAGACTGCTGATCCCGAAGTGATTCTGGAATATATCTCCTTAAATACGGGCTGTTTTTAATTTTGGCGTCCGCGTGTTCAGTAATCAGCTCAAAATAATCAGCCAGCCAAATCACGCGCTTCAATTTCAATCTTTCCTGCGCAATATTCAAAAATGCCAGCTTCGCCTTCATTTCCGCGCCACCGACTGAAAGATTCAAAGTTTTTAAACCGGTTTCTTTCTCTAGCCAAAGCGGGGACGTCGTTTCTCCACGAGAAGATCCCAAAATAATTTGCTCCGCATCTGGATGTGCGGCAATTTTCTGAGCGACTTGATAGTAAACGTTCACGGTCTGTCTGGTCGTATCAAGCGTGTCGCAGTGATAAAAGCATTGCGGATCGACGGCGTAATTGAATGCTGCCATTCCAATCAGCATCACAGCAGTTACTCCAGCTAGCATGTAAATCGACTTAAGCGCATTCATGTCATCACCTTAAAACTGGAAGTATAAAAACGGCGACTCTTCGCCCATATAAGAAAGACAAATCACAAATAACACAGCCAAAAGCAAAGCTCTCCAGAATCCCGGTTTGTAGTTTCTTTCCCAAGTATTCTTAGTGCAAAATGCCGCGAAAAGCCCGATCAGCAAAAGTGCAAAGAAGCGGTCCTTGTGTTTGATCGGGATATGAATCAGGTCCCACGTTAATTCACTGTTCACAAAGAAAACTTTTGAAAGCCAAACCCCTGCATCATGCATCGTCGGTGCTCTAAAGAAAACCCATCCCAAGCAGACCACGGCAAACGTCAATGGACCCTGCAAAAACCTCGGAATCACCTTCCAATTGCGATCCTTAAAGTAGCGTTCCACAGCCAGAACGCCGCCATGCAGAAAGCCCCAAACGACATAGGTCCAATTTGCCCCGTGCCAAAGTCCCCCAAGGACCATCGTGATTAATAAATTCCGATAGGTCAGAAGAGCGCCCCGGCGATTGCCGCCCAAAGATATATAGAGGTAATCACGCAACCACGAGGACAGAGTGATGTGCCAACGCTGCCAGAACTCCGTGATCGATCGCGACTTGTAAGGAGAATTAAAGTTCTGCGGGAACTGAATATTCATCATCAGTCCCAATCCAACAGCCATATCGGAGTAACCACTAAAGTCGAAGTAAAGCTGCATCGTATAGCCCAACATCGCCAGCCATGCTTCGGTGTTGGAGATGGATCCAAGACTATGAACCAATGGGTCGACCACCGCAGCCAGGCGATCCGCGATCAGCATTTTCTTCGCTAAACCAAACACAAAGAAATAGCAGCCCTTCCAAAAGTTTTCCGAGTGAAAAAAGTAAGTTTCAGAGGCTTCAAGTTGCGGGACAATCGTATTGTGACGAACCAGAGGGCCTGAGATTTGGTGGGGAAACAAGGTCACATAGCCCGCAAACTCTAACAAGTGCGGATGAGCTTCCGAAGTTCTACGATACACGTCAATGACGTAAGACATCGACTGAAACGTATAAAACGAAATACCGATAGGCAAAACCAGTTTTAAGGCGGGGAGTAATTGCTCCGAAAGTCCCAGAGCTCCGCCTAGTCCATTCATCGAGTCTGCAAAGAAATTGTAGTACTTAAAAAAGGCTAGGATCCCGAGATTGCAGGCCATGGAGGTCCACAAAAGCCAGCGCCGAGTAGACTGCGACTTCGCCGTATAAATAGCTTTCGCAATATAGAAATCTAGAACAACGGTGAAAAGTAGAAGGAAAACATAGACCGTGCTCCAATAACAATAGAAGAACACGCTCGATAGAAACAAAAACCAAAGTTGAGTTCGTTTATGGCTGATCCGGTAGTATCCGAGTAGTGTTAATGGTAAGAACAAAAACAAAAACGGATACGAATTGAAGAGCATCGACCGACATTAGTTTTTTTAATTGATATTGTCGAGTGAGAGCTAAGCGCTGTCCTTCTGAGATGCGGCGCGTAGGGAAGGGCCTAGAAGTATTGTTTCGAACGGTTTTAAGACTGCGCGCGTGGCGACGGTAAACATATTTACAGAAAGCCCCCAAAACATGAGCGCGCTCACGGCGAAACAATAAAGGCTCAATTCGATGAAGCTATTCTCGCCCCATAAATCGGTCGGAAAGGTCTGCGCAACCAGAACCTTGCGAAAAAAACCATGCCACAAAAAGATCTGAAAAGAAGCTCGTCCAAATTTCTCAAGCCAACTCATTCGACTAAAAGTTAAAACGAATGGAACAAATGCAATTGCGGCCAAAACATAGCCAGTCGCACGATTGGTAATTCCTTGGGTATAAGAGAGATTCATCGCGCTGAATGATTTAGCTCCACGAAGAAGGTCTTCTTTAAGGTATGGCAGTGCAACTATCGGCAGCATAAGTAATAAAAATGCCCCCAGCCAAAACATTCGCGAGTTGCGTTTTTGTTCAATAAAAACCAAAAAATTAGATCCATAGCAAAGGCCAGCTACAAAGAACGGCAAGAAAACAAATGTGCGTGATAGTCCTAATGGATAGCCGATAATGGAAAAGCAGCCTGCCATAATCGCGATGAGTGTGGAAAAAAAGAGGGGAAACCTAACTCTAGAAAACAGAGGAGCAGAGCTTCTCCAGATTGCGAGACTTAACAAGAACCACAGGGCCCAATACGGAGCCAAGCGAGTGATATATTCTGACAAATGCCCCTCCGATGCGAAAGAGATCCCTTCGTAAAGGAAGTTAAAAACTGCAAGTGGTAACACGACTCCTTGAGTAATTTTCAAAAAATTTTGTTTAGAAAAATCTTTTTTCGATGTGATGCCAGCTAAAAAAACAAAAGCTGGCATATGAAACAGGTAAATAGAGCGGAAAAGAAGGGTCATCGGAGTCGTTGTAAGATAGCGTTCGATCATATGCCCAAAGACTACTAAAAAAATTAAGGCGCCTTTGAGGGAATCGACTGAATGGTTCGTTTTTTGAGACATGCCGCGATGGTAATAATCAAATTAATATTTGTCTACTTTGCTAAGTCTAAAAGCTAAAGTTTTTAAATGAGTGGATGTCTGTTATTAGAGTAAAGATTCAAACCGAAACAAAGGCCCTCAAAGAACTTGCGTGAGTTTGATTCTCATCCTACAACTAAGTGTATGAAAGTCATCGAACATATTGAACGTGCCCGCGAACCCCTGTTTAGTTATGAGATCGTCCCTCCACCAAGAGGTCGTTCTGTTAAAGACCTTGTCGACGTTGTTGAGACGTTGGCCCCACTCAATCCGCCATGGATTGACGTCACCTCGCACAGCTCAACGGCCTATTATCAAGAAAAACTCGATGGCAGCATTCAAAAACGAACACTTAAAAAACGCCCGGGTACAATCGGCATTTGTGGCGTCATCCAAAACCGTTTCCGTATTGATACTGTCGCTCACGTTCTCTGTTTGGGATTTTCTCGCGAAGAAACAGAAGATGCGTTGATCGAACTGAGTTTTCTCGGAATTGAAAACGTTCTGGCTCTCAGAGGCGATTCGCCTAACTTCCAAAAGCAACTTCGCCCAGATCGCACAGCCAACCACTACGCTGCAGATCTCGTAGGACAAGTGAAAGACCTCAATCAAGGAAAGTTCCTTGATGAACTCGACAAAGCTCAACCGCTGAATTTCTGCGTTGGTGTTGCTGCTTACCCGGAAAAACATTTCGAAGCCGCGAGTCTTAAGCTTGATATCCAAAACTTGAAACGCAAAGTCGAAGCCGGCGCTGATTATATCGTCACGCAAATGTTCTTTGACAATAAAAAGTACTTTGCCTTTGTAGAGCAATGTCGTGCTGCTGGTATCACAGTTCCCATCATCCCAGGCCTTAAAGTTCTTAAATCTGTTCCGCAACTCAAAAGCATTCCGAAAAACTTCTACATTGATTTGCCAGATGCTCTTGTTGATGAAATCACAGAAAATCCAAATCACGCTGCAGAAGTCGGGGAACGCTGGACACGCCGTCAAACGGAAGAACTCTTGGCGGCCGGTGTTCCGGGTGTGCATTACTACGTCTTAAATGACGTGCACACAGTGGCTCGTATCGTAAAAAGTTTTAAATAGTTCTCTGAAATTTAGAAAGACCGTACGTAGATGAAAAAAAGCGCTTTACTTATAGAGCTAGAACAAATCATGCAAAAACGTCTGTTGTTCCTAGATGGAGCGATGGGAACGATGGTGCAGCTGCACAAGTTGCAAGAAGCAGATTATCGTGGCGAGCGCTTTAAAAATCACGGCAAAGATCTTAAGGGCAACAATGACCTGCTCGTGATGACCAAACCACAAGTCATCTATGATATCCATATGAAGTACCTCGAAGCGGGCGCGGATATCATTGAAACTAACACTTTCAACGGCACCACAATCGCACAAGCAGACTACGGTCTTGAGTCCATTGTTTACGAAATGAACGTGGAAGCTGCTCGTCTTGCTAAAAAAGCCTGCGATGATTATCAAAAACGCACCGGCAAAAAAACTTACGTTGCCGGAGCAATTGGTCCGACAAACAGAACTCTCTCGCTAAGTCCCGACGTTAATAATCCGGGCTATAGAGCTGTTACTTTCGACGAACTTAAAAAAGCCTACAAAGAACAAACTCTCGGTCTTCTTGAGGGTGGCGCTGATATCCTGTTGCCTGAAACAACTTTCGATACACTCAACCTCAAAGCCGCTCTTGTTGCCATCGCAGAAGTTGAAGAAGAGCGCGGCGAAAAATTACCTCTTATGCTTTCCGTGACAATCACAGATTTGTCAGGCCGTACTCTCTCAGGGCAAACGGTTGAAGCATTCTGGAACTCGGTTCGTCACTCAAAACCTTTGAGCGTCGGTATCAACTGTGCGCTTGGTGCTAAAGAAATGCATCCCTATATCCGAGAACTCGCACGGGTTTCGGATTGTTACATCTCTTGTTATCCAAATGCGGGTCTTCCCAATCCATTAAGCCCCACAGGTTACGATGAAACTCCAGAGTCTTTAGGCTACCAGTTGGGACTGATGGCCGATGAAGGTATCGTCAACGTCGTCGGTGGTTGCTGTGGAACAACTCCGGCGCACATCCAAAAAATTGCCGAGATGCTCGGCAATAAAAAGGTTCATGCAAAACCAACAAACATTCCTCCGATGATGAAGCTGAGCGGTCTTGAACCAGTGAATTTTGCCTGGGATCAAGTCAGAAGCTTTATCATGGTCGGTGAACGCACAAACGTCACAGGTTCTCCGCGTTTTGCAAAACTCATTAAAGAAGATAAATACGATGAAGCTCTGCAAGTGGCACGCAGCCAGGTTGAAAATGGTGCGAACGTCCTTGATATCAACTTTGACGAAGGCATGATCGACGGACCCGCGGCAATGACAAGATATTTGAATCTTCTCGCTGCTGAGCCAGATGTAGCCAAAGTTCCCGTAATGGTCGACTCCAGCAAGTGGGAAGTTCTTGAAGCGGGACTGAAGTGCCTTCAAGGAAAATCCATTGTCAATTCGATCTCCCTTAAAGAGGGTGAGGAAGTTTTCTTACAGCACGCAAAGCTGATTCAACGCTATGGTGCAGCGGTTGTTGTCATGGCATTTGATGAGCAAGGGCAAGCCGCGACTAAAGAAGATAAAATCCGTATCTGTAAACGCGCTTATAAACTTCTAACGGAAAAAGCCAACTTCGATCCATGCGATATTATCTTCGACGCAAACATCCTGACTGTTGCAACGGGCATGGAAGAGCATAACAACTACGGCGTTGATTTTATCGAAGCCGTTAAAGAAATCAAATCCAGCTGCCCAGGAGTTTTCACTTCTGGAGGTGTTTCAAATCTGAGCTTTAGCTTCCGTGGAAATAATAAAGTCCGTGAGGCGATGCACGCGGTCTTCCTCTATCACGCTATTAAATCAGGTCTGGATATGGGGATCGTCAATGCCGGTATGCTTGAGGTTTATGAAGAAATCGAGCCGCATCTTCGCGACCTTGTTGAAGCCGTTGTTCTAAATAAAAATCCCAAAGCTTCAGAAGAACTCTTGAAAGAAGCAGAAAAGTACAAAGTTGAAAAAGGGGCAGAGAAGGCTACGGAAACTGAAGACTGGCGGAAGGGCTCTTTGCAAGAACGCATGACTCATGCTCTGGTGAAGGGTATCGACAGTCATATCGTTGAAGATACAGAAGAAGCACGCCAACAACTCGGTCGTCCACTGAACGTCATCGAAGGTCCTCTCATGGAGGGGATGAAAGTCGTTGGAAAGCTTTTCGGTGAAGGGAAAATGTTCCTTCCGCAAGTCGTAAAAAGTGCGCGCGTGATGAAAAAAGCCGTGGCCTATCTTGAGCCGTACATGGATGCAGAAAAAGCCGCGAGCAATAGCCTTAATAGCCAAGGTACTTTCGTTATTGCGACGGTAAAAGGTGACGTTCACGATATCGGTAAAAATATCGTTTCAGTCGTCATGGCATGTAACGGTTATAAAGTTATCGACCTTGGTGTCATGGTGCCAGTACAAAACATCATCAAAGCTTGTGAGGAAAACAAAGCGAATCTTGTCGGCTTAAGTGGCTTGATCACACCCTCGCTTGAGGAAATGGCTTACAACTTAAACGAATTCCAAAGATCAGGTCTAAATATCCCGGTGCTAATTGGTGGCGCGACAACAAGTAAGATCCATACTGCGGTGAAATTGGATCCACATTATCCAGGCGTGGTTGCTCACGTGGCAGATGCCTCACTCGTCGTAGAAGTTTGCAACAAACTTTTAAGTCCGAATGTGGGTGCTGCGTTCTCGAAAGAGACAAAGCAGTTAAATCAATCCCTCAGAGAAAACTACCTCAGCAGCTTTGATGAATCTGAAAAGGTCACAATCGAAGAAGCTCGCTCGAAGAAGTTTACAACGGATTGGAATCAAGCGGAGCTTTCAGTTCCTAATCGCAAAGGTGTATTTGAAGTTCCAGTGAGCGTAGAAGACGTCCGTCAGTATATCGACTGGAGTCCATTCTTCTGGGCATGGGAACTTAAGGGTACATTCCCGAATATCCTAAAATCCGATAAATACGGCGTTGAAGCGACAAAACTTTATAATGATGCTCAGGCCTTGCTTGAAAAAATCATCAAAGAAAAGCGCGTTCAACCAAAAGCTCTTGTTGGTATTTACAAAGGTAAATCCCAAGACGAAAACGTTTTCATCAGAGATGAAGCTAACAACTTGGTAGCGACAATGCACTTTGATCGCCAACTTCGTAAGAAAACGGCGACTAATAACATTCACTACAGCTTGGCAGACTTTATCGCGCCAGTTGAACACAGCAGAGAAGATCATATGGGTTTCTTCGTCGTCACGGCTGGTAATCAAATCGAAGCCATGGCTCACGAGTTTGAAAAAGAAAACGACGATTACAGCTCGATTCTAGTAAAAGCAGTCGGTGACCGTATCGCCGAAGCATTGGCAGAATACACGCACAAACACGTGCGCGGAATTTTTGGAATCAAAGAAGATCTAACAAATGCAGATTTGATCGCCGAAAAATACCGCAGTATTCGTCCTGCACCAGGTTATCCTGCCTGCCCGGATCACAGCGAAAAAGCTAAAATCTGGAAGCTCCTAGGTGTAGAAGAGAAAATCGGCGTCAAACTCACAGAGAACTACGCGATGACTCCGCCAGCGAGTGTATCGGGTTATTACTTCATGAGCCCGCACGCGAAATACTTCGCAGTCTAAGATCATCTCTTCTGGCCCCTTGTTGGCATTATTCTAGCTATGAATGATGTCAATAGGGACGGTTCTCATTGAGATCGAATCTGGAGCGTATTTATCGCTTCAGAGAGCTCATTTCGGGCGCCTGTCCATAAGTTAGACGTTGGAAGTGCTCCAACAAAGGCAGAGGTCAGAATGAAAAGTTTAATGATGATTTTACTCACGTTAGTAAGCTCAACCACTTTCGCGGGTGTACGCTATGACTGCATTACCAATGGCGTCCCTCTTTTTAGCTCTCAAGGAAAACAAATCAGCGATCAGCGCCAATCCGAAGTGAGATACGAGGTTCGTGGCAGCGAGAATGGAAACCTCGTGGTTGGCGATCATGATTTTATTATTTGGCATAAAACTGAATCAGTCGCGATTTTGGCAAAAGGCCAAGAGGGAATGCTTCTCCGTCGAGTTTTGCCTCTAGATAAGCCTGTTGAAGTTCAACTCGACGTCAACTATCTCGGCCAACGAAAACAAGTCCGTTGCGAAATTCGCAATATCTAAAAGCGAATTCGCACACCCACACCCGCATCAAGATCCACATCGGTTCTTGGTGCGATATCCAGAGCTAAAGACAGCTCGCCGAAGATTTCAATATTAGGATTGTGCAGATTAAAAATCAGACCCAGTGGCGCGCGAGGACCAATCGCCACATCGCCATCATAGTCGCCTTTATTAATAGAAATCACGCGGACCCCTAAGCCGTAATAAAGATCGAGCGGACCTTCGCTTGTCGCCCAACTGCGGGCCCGGTCCCAGAGATAGGTTCCGTGCAAATGCAAACCTGTATAGCGACCTGTTGAGAACGCCAACGCACCTTCAAGCGAGTGCTGTCCATCAAGTCCCACACGACCGGAAAGGCCGGTAGGATCGCCGATAACCACACCAACTGCGGCATCTGCATGTGCATTTAGAGAGCAAAAAATCAAAGCCAAGCTGCAAAGAAGTATTCTAATCACGAAGCCCCACCTTTTTTACGAAATCTTGACAATGTTAACCGAAAGGGGGGCAAGAGAAAAGCTTTCGATCTCAGAACTAGATTATGATCAGAAGTTTTACGAAAGAAGCTAAATTCGATTTTGAATAATAAGCTCTTTGTATCCGGTTTCTTCGTCGAATTTTCGCTCGAATATCAAATCCTGATTTTCTTGAATCAAAATTTCCACCGTCGTGAAAATCAAACATCCATCCATCAGGTGACCACCACGCACGCGACCTTCAAAATCAGAAAAAGAAATATGCATGTGCAAAGATTCTGCCGACAAAGTTCCCGTCAAAGATACGATTTCAAACGGACCGTTAAACTCAACAGTGTCTTTGCCACCCGAGAGGCGAATATGTGCTTTGTTAAGACTTCCGACCGCACTTAAAATGACCCCAGCATGGATATGATGTGTTTGCGCATAAAAGAGTAATTCTTTCTTTAGATCTTGCCCTGGTCTCAAACGGAAACAATGGTTCGTAACTGAGCTGGTAAATGTTTGGACACCCATCAAATCCCCCTGCATTTTCGGTCGTCAAAGGTCGAAATTAACACAAGAAAAACTTTGAACTGCCGAATGAAAGGGCTATCCTAAATATAACTCCCTCGAGGATAGGACAGCCCATGAAAATCTATTCTGATATCACAAAAACCATTGGTCAAACCCCTCTCGTTGAAATGCAAAGACTTGGTAAGGATTTGCCGGGCCGTCTGCTGCTCAAACTTGAATTTTTTAATCCCCTGGCGTCTGTAAAAGACCGTATCGGACTTGCGATGGTCGAAGATGCGGAACGCACAGGGAAGTTAAAATCTGGAATGGAAATCATTGAACCCACAAGTGGTAACACAGGTATTGCGTTAGCCTTTGTTGCGACTGCTCGCGGCTATCCGATTACTCTTGTGATGCCAGAAACAATGTCGCAAGAGAGAAGAACTTTATTGCTTCTATTAGGCGCGAAAATCATTCTAACTCCAGGCCCTCTTGGAATGAAGGGTGCTATCGCCAAAGCCATGGAGCTTGTCGATAAAAATAAAAATGCCTGGATGCCAGCGCAATTCGATAACCCGGCGAACCCAGCAATTCACAAAGAAACCACTGCGATTGAAATCTGGAATGACACCGATGGGAAAGTCGACATGGTCATCAGTGGTGTAGGAACTTCTGGAACAATCACAGGAGTTGGACAGTTTTTGAAAGCGAAAAAAAGCTCAGTGAAAATGATTGCCGTGGAGCCTGTAGAAAGCCCGGTGCTCTCGGGCGGAAAACCCGGGCCTCATAAAATTCAAGGTATTGGTGCGGGCTTTGTACCTTCGGTGATGGATCGCTCTGTCGTTGACGGTGTCGAACAAGTTTCATCAGAAGAGTCCCTACGTGTGGCAAGAGAAGTGATTAAGACAGAAGGCATCCCGGTGGGGATTTCATCTGGCGCTTCCATTTGTGCGGGCCTTCGTCAAGCGGCAAAGCCAGAGAATAAAGGCAAGCTGATCGTGGTCATTGTTCCAAGCACGACCGAGCGCTATCTTTCAACTTTGCTCGCCGAACAAGAGCGCAATGAAGCGCAACAACTTCAAGTGGTCACAGTTGATGAGTCGTATCTAGCAAAAGTAAAATAAGGAGAAAAATTTGGTCCCGTTTGTAGTACCAGCCAAAGACAAAGTTCTTGTGAAGATCGGGGAGGGAGAAAAAAATCTCGTTCACCCCTCTGAGATCTCAATCTTTGTTTGGAACGTCTACAAGGGCCAAAAGGCACATCTCTTCACCAAAGATTTCTTGCAGTTGGGGACAAACAAAGACTTCATCCTGTTGCAAGAAGCGACAGTCGATGCCTACATGCCCAAAATTTGGGAACAGAATTTTAAAAACTACGAGTGGAATCTCGCTCAGAGTTTTCACTATAAAAAAGATCTTTCCAGTACGGGTGTGGCGATTGGCTCGAAGCTCACACCTCAGACTGTGGATTTTATTCGTGCAAAAACACGCGAGTTTTTTTGGCTCACGCCAAAGCTCACACTTTTTAGTGAATATGATCTTGGCGGGCAGCGAGCGCTTTTCGTGTGCACGCATGTTTTGAATTTTGTGACGACCGGGGCATTTTCAAATTCACTTTATGAAATCGCGGAAAAGGTTTCGGCTTTTAAGGGTCCAGTTGTATTAGCTGGAGATTTCAATACGTGGAACTTTAAACGCTATATGATTATGCGCTCGATTTTTCGGGAACTAGGTTTAGAACATTTAGATCTCGAAAATGATGGACGCGTGTTAAAGCTTGATCACGTTTTTGTGCGCGGCTTTGATGTTCTCAAGGCCGAAGTTCACCATACGGTTTTAAGCTCCGACCATTTTCCTTTAGAAATTAAATTACGACTTTAACTTCGTTGCCACAAAGAGCGAAGAGGAAGCTTTCTCAGGCTGACAAGCTCTGCACCCAAGGTTGCACCAAAGAGCCACAAAACTCCTGCTTGGAATGTCATCTCATGACTTAAGATCGAGAATGTTCCGAGTGACAAAAGAGCCAAGGACGCAATACTCAGAGTGCGAGTGCGAAGAAGTAGATACCACTCTTCGTTTTTCATCAGCAGACGCGCTAAAATAAAAGTACAAGCTAAATAGAAAGCTCCACAGAAGCTGTGACAGAAGGTGGGAGAAATCTCCATAAACACATGCATCAAACCTTCACCATGACCCACGAGGCGCACGCCAAACTGAGAGCAGGCCGCAAGGGAAACAGCAGATCCTAAAAGATGAATCAGTCCCAGCTTAAACGCGACATGCAAAGGACGCGCTTGTTCTTTTTCTAATTGCGCACGAAGATTTGCCAGCACGCGAGCCGACGGAACTTCGGAAGAAGAGTCATTCATAAAAGATTTAAAATCATTCTTGATATCTTTCATTAGGATTCTCCTTTCTTAGCACTCAAACCTTTTAAAAATTTTAAACTGCGACTGACGATTTGGCGGATATTGCTTTCCGATTCATTCAGAACTTCGGCAATCTCCTTGTATTCCAACTCGTCCAGGTAACGTAAACGAATCACTTCCTGCTCCCGGCCTTTCAGTTGGCCCAAAAGCTCTTCAGTTTCTTCTTTAATAGGAGTGAGGTCGTCGTTTTGTGACAGATCCAAAGGAAGTTCGGCAAAATTTTTAAGTTCGCGGTTTCTATAGTCTTTTAATTCGCTTCGAGAGATGACATAGATCCAGGCCAGGGCCGAGTATTTGGCGTTATAAAGGTGCTTCTTGCGATAAACCTGCATAAAGACGATCTGGAGCAGGTCTTCGGATTGGTCACGCGTCAGGCCTCGTTTGAGGGCATACGAAAGCACTCTTCCCGAGTGTCTCAAATAGAGAACATCCAATGCCTTTGGATCTCCATCAGCAAGGAGATTCAAAAGTTCTTCATCTGAATGATCTTCAAGTTTTTTCACGCGATCTCGATTCTTTGTAAGCCCATCCTAAATGCTCTTGCTACAAGGCACAAGCGGACCTTTTGCCTGATTCTTAAGCACCCCCGGGAGGTACGCCGTACCTTTTTGAATTGCGCCGCGTAATTTCACGTCCGCAGCGCAACGCGTTTTCATTTCGTGTTTCGCACTCTTAATTGACTGGATGCAATGAAATACGTTAACCCTAAGCCTTCGTAATTTAAACGAGAAATCAAACATGGAGTGCAACAATGTTCAGTGAATCTTTGCTAATCTCTCCAGCAATTGCCGGAGTTATTGGTTTGGTCGTTGCTTTGGCTTTGTACCTTCGCGTGAAGGCACAACCAGCAGGTAACGAAACTATGAATCGCATCGCGGGCTACGTTCGCGAGGGTTCGATGGCTTTCCTTGTGCGTGAGTACAAGGTTCTTTTCGTCTACGCAATCGTCGTAGGCTTGGCGCTTTGGTTCGCATTGGGCGGAATCGCAGCAGGATCATTCATCCTTGGTGCTTTCTTGTCTTTGCTTGCCGGCTTCTTCGGTATGAAAGCTGCGACTTACGCAAACGTTCGTACTTCTCAAGCAGCGACTACGGGTTCAAAAGCAGCAGCATTGCTAGTTGCTCTTGATGGTGGCGCGGTCATGGGTCTTTCAGTAGCGGGTCTTGGCCTTATCGGTCTTGGCGCGATCTACATGTGCTTCAGAGGTACTGAGCACGTTGGAACTATTCTTCACTCATTCGCAGTGGGTGCTTCTTCGATCGCTCTTTTCGCACGTATCGGTGGTGGTATTTACACAAAAGCAGCTGACGTTGGTGCCGACATCGCTGGTAAAGTTGTAGAGAACATTCCTGAAGACGATCCACGTAATCCAGGCGTTATCGCGGATAACGTTGGTGACAACGTTGGTGACGTGGCAGGTATGGGTGCAGACATCTATGAATCAATGGTTGCTGCTATCGTTTCTGCAATGGCGATTGCTTTGACTATCCCAATGGAAAAATTGACTTCACTTGTGACAAGCGGTGAGGCTGAAGCAGCTCGTACAGCGGGCGTGACTTTGCCATTGTTGCTTTCAACTTTGGGTCTTGTGATCTCTATCATCGTGATCTTCGCAGCTCGTATTTTCAAAAACGGCAAACCTGCGACAGTTCTTCGTAATGCTTTGATCTTCCCACCAATCATTTTGACTGCGGCTTCATTTATTTTGATGCCAATGTTCGGTATCTCTCAATCAGTAACTGTTGCTTTGGCAGCAGGTGCGTTTGGTGGTGCATTGATCGGTTTGATCACTGAGTACTACACAGCGGCTCGTCCTATCCGTTTGGTTGCTGAGGCAGCTTTGACTGGTGCGGGAACTGGCGTGATCCGTGGTTTGGCTGTTGGTATGGAATCAACTGCAATCCCAATGTTGATCGTTGTTGCAGCGGCTTACATCGCTGACCACGCTTTGGGTCTTTACGGTATCGCTATCGCAGCAGTTGGTATGTTGGCTGGTACAGCAGTTGTTATGACTGTTGATGCTTACGGTCCTATCGCTGACAACGCGGGTGGTATCTCTGAAATGTCAGGTCTTGGTAAAAACGTTCGTGACATCACTGACGAATTGGATGCTGTTGGTAATACAACTGCAGCTATCGGTAAGGGTTTCGCGATCGGTTCTGCGATCTTGACAGTTCTTGCTCTATTCTCTGCATTCAACATGGAAGTGAACCATGTTCGTTTGCAACAAGGCCTTCAAGCAATGTCACTTGATTTGACATCTTCAGGCGTTTTGATCGGTATCTTGATCGGTTCCATCCTTCCGTTCCTAGTTGGTTCAACAACTATGACTGCGGTAGGTAAAGCGGCTCAAAAAATCGTGGTTGAAATTGCTCGTCAATTTAAAGAAATCCCTGGTCTTCGCGAAGGCAAGGCAGAACCACAACCAGCTAAGATCGTAGACATCGCAACTCAAGCGGCTTTGTTTGAAATGATCTTGCCAGGTATGATCGCTATTCTTGCTCCAGTAGCAGTTGGCTTCATCTTGGGTCCACAAGCTCTTGCAGGTCTTCTTGCAGGTTCATTGGCGGTAGGAGCGACTTTGTCTCTTTATATGGCCAATGCGGGTGGTGCATGGGATAACGCTAAGAAATTCATCGAAAAAGGTGGATTGCCAGGTCATCCAAAAGGTTCTGACGCTCACAAAGCGGCAGTTGTCGGTGACACTGTAGGTGATCCGTTCAAAGATACTTCTGGTCCTGGTATCGCTATCTTGATCAAAGTTATGTCTGTCGTATCGTTGTTGATCGCTCAGTTGATCGCAACTATCGGCGGCTAGTAGTTTTTCAAAAACGAAAACTTAGAGCCCTCACTGTGAAAGCAGTGGGGGCTTTTTTTTTTAGGACTTCGGAACTGTTTGTTTGAGAATGTGTGACAGATTCGTATTTATTGTTTACCTCTAAGGTATGCGAAGGATTTTGACTTGTGTGATTTTGGTTTTGCACCTAAGCGCTTGCGGAGAGATTTATTCTTCTCTTAGTGACGTGAAAGATCCGTCGAGTGTTTTTCCAGAAGACATTATTTATAAGCCTGTCGGTGCCTGTGATGATGGAACACTCTCGTTTGTTGTGATGGGGACAGCTGGAATTAAGCTATGGGAAGATCCCGCTTCTGTTTTAACTGGGCAAATAGAGCTTTACATTCATCCCGATCGCACCTTCGATGCACGCTATCGTGAATTTGATTTTACCAGCACACAGTATGAGCAATTCATTCACTCGCAAATTTCAATTGATTGGGAAAGTAGTGTGATTCGTTTTGTGGGCTTGGGCGATGGCAAAGTGACGAAATTCAACGGACGAACTTACTTGGATTTAACATTTACGCATGCATTGAACTCGTCACTATTGCTTGGAAAATCCAGTCGCTTTCGAATTCTTAAATCAGATCAGGGACTCGATACCGACAAAGCGGACTATTGTGGATTCTGAGTCAGCTTAGTTTTTCGTTGTTAAAACCCAAATGCCGACCAAAATAAACAATGCGCCTGAAACATAACGCATAATTTGTGGATTGAGAAAGTTTCCAAGGAATCGTCCAAAGATCACGCCAAGTGCTCCAGCTAGTCCTAAAGCTAACACAACCGCGAATAAAACAGTCGCTGTAGATTTAGTTTGTGATGATGCGGCTAGAGCAGCGAATTGGGTCTTGTCGCCCATCTCTGCGAGGAATATTGTTAGAAATGTGCTCGCAAAAATTTTCCAGTCCATCATTGATCCTTTGTTGAAACCAAAAAATAAAGGCACACGAAAGGGAAAGCAAGTTTGAAAAGCCGTTTCATTGCCGCCATGGACCTTTTGCAAGAGGAGGCCACTCAAGGGGATCTCAGCTTGCGCCGAGTATTTGAAATACTCGGGGAGGAAGGTCATGCGATGCTCATGCTTTTCTTTTGTTTGCCATTTGTTCAGCCAATTCCCATTCCTGGACTTTCAACTCCACTGGGTTTTTTAATCATTCTAGTAGCGATTTTTCTTTTCCGCGAAAGACCACCGTGGCTTCCCAAACGCTATGAAAAGTTAAAAATATCCGCTGATGTTGTCATTCGTGTTTCCAATGTGGCGGAACGCATTTGGAAAGTGATCTCCAAAATTGTGAAGGCGCGCATGGAATTCTTCCATGATCTTTTGCCATTTCGCTTGTTGAATCTCGTGGTTTTTATTGGCAATGCCATGTTGTTGTCGCTGCCATTACCCATTCCGTTTTCAAATACCGTTCCGGTGATTGGTATTATCTTCTGCGCCGTCGGCCATATCGAAAAAGACGGTCTTTTTATCCTTTTTAGCTATCTCTGGTGTCTCATAGTAGCGAGCTTCTTTATGTCGCTTGCGATGGGCGCCGTCCATCTTGTTAATTTTTAGGTACGAAGGTCTAGAATCTAGGTTCTTGCATTAGGACCTCGCAGTCTTTGAGGAGATCAGGAAAGCTTTGCTACACTGGTCCTCGAGGGAGGTTCAGATGTTTAAGTTTGTATCCGCATTGACGATGGTTCTAGCAATGAGTTCTTTCGCGTTCGCGCAAGGTGAGACGATGTCTCCTCCAGGTGATGGTCCTTGTGCCAAAGATGTTCAAGCTTTGTGCCCAGGTATTGAACCAGGTGACGGTCGAATTGCAAAATGTATGCATGAGAATAAAGCTAAATTATCCGCTGAGTGTAAAGCTCAGAAGGAAAAAATGAAAGCTGCATTCAAAGAAGTGAAAGAAGCTTGTCATGATGACGTAGAAAGATTTTGCGGCGATGTGAAGCCGGGAAGAGGTCGCATCATGAAATGTATGAAAGAGCATCAAGATAAACTGTCTGCTTCATGCAAAACAGAAGTAGAAGAAATGAAAAAAAATAGAAGAGGAAAATAGTATTCCTTCATGAGAGAGAAGAGTCTTCGTCTTAGTCTTTTAGACGCTTTTTTATGTTCACTGATGATTGGGGCTGGTGAAACTTATTTGCCAGCCTATTCTTTATCAATCGGCATGGGAGAAATCTTTGCCGGTGTGCTTTCGACTCTTCCAATCGTGAGTGGTGCTTTTTTGCAGCTTCTCACGCCACGCGGTTTACAGCGCGTGCAATCTCATAAGCATTGGGTTGTGGCATCGGCCACGTTACAGGCTCTGACATTTATTCCACTGATTTATTTCTCAGCCACTCGCGCTCCCAATTTCTGGATGCTTTTCTTAATCTTGACCCTTTATTGGGGATCGGGATTTGCCGCGGGTCCGGCGTGGAATTATTGGATGGGGCGACTGGTGCAAGTCGAAGAAGGAAATAAATACTTCGCTCGTCGCGCACAAATTTCTCAAATCGGTATTTTAATTGGTCTGGTTGCTGGTGGTGTGGCCCTTCATAACAAGGTTGAAATCGGCCCGTTTTCGTCAGTCTTTACATTGTTATTTATTTTTGCCTGTTCATGTCGTTTGTTTTCTTCGTTTATTTTATCTTCTCAGTATTTTGATCCTTCGTGGAGAAACTCTCCAAAACTGGGATTCCGCGCTTCTTGGGCGGTGTTCTGGAACAATAAATCGAAAAGACAGTTTTTCTTGCGCCTGGTGCCTTTCCAGATGGCGGTCTTTATTTCTTCGCCCTTCGTCGCTCCTTACATGATTGCGCAAGTGAAAATGGACTACGGCACGTACATGGTGGCCATCGGTATTCTCTTTGTCGGTAAAATTCTAACACTGTCGTTAGTCGATCGTTTTAAGTCCTCATTGTCGGGCGCAAAACTTTTTATGTTTGGTGCGGCTGCCATTGCGCCACTGCCAGCGATGTGGGCGGTGAGCAGTGATGTGACGTTTATTTATGCTTTGCAATTCGTAAGTGGTATGACGTGGGCGTGTGTGGAAGTGGGACTTTCTCTGATCTTCTTTAAAGATTTGCGCCAAGAAGAAAAAGTTCCAGTTACAACTGTCTACAATCTTTTAAATTCCTTGGCAATTATCGTCGGTACTTTTGTGGGTGGTAAGATTCTTTGGTATTTTGGCCAACAGGATTTCCACAGTTATGCGTTTGTGTTCGTTGCGGGTTCCGTCGGTCGTTTGGCGTCAACATGGCCACTGTATCGCTACTTCCGCGCTCATTCAGCTGAAGGTATTCCCGTTATCGCGACGGCGGAAAAAGCTTCTTAAATTCTCGGTGTAAATTTTTATCATGATAAGGATCTTCTTTCGCTTGAAGATCCTCTTCAGAATATCCAGAGAAAATATCTAAAACAACCAGAGCTCGATCATTCACTTCAAAACGGGCCCGCCACGTGCGGTATGCAATTACAAACTCATTGCCATCAGCTTTTACGCGTTTTTTCTTCCCATTCGTGGGTTCATACTCCAACTGATGCAATAAAAACGAACGCAGTTGGGTGAGCTCTTGATTCTCCAAATGCTGAAGCTTTTTTTCTGCATCTGGCGTAAACGAAACTGCAAATTTTTGAGCTTCAGCTAACCAGGCAGGCTCTACTCCGGGAAAGGAATCAGCATATGCCACATAAGGCTTAATATCTAAAATCGGACTGCCATCTAAAATGTCAGCACCAGTCACCGTGATTGAGAGCTTGGAGATACTTCTAATTTCCACACAGCTCATACCGATGCCATTGGGGCGGTAAGGGGAGCGAGTGGCGAAAACACCGATCTTAGTGTCGCGCCCTCTTGGTGGCAACACCATTGGATTCCAATGCGGATTGTGATGAAACTGAAAGATCACCCAAATCATGGGACATAGCTCAATTCCGATCAGAGCTTGTTCAAACTGTTGTCCGGGTAAAAGCTCGATGACACCTTCTGCATGGTGTTCGTCAGGCTGTCGACCGGCCTCATAAGGATGAACCTGTGAACTTCTAAAATATCCAATCGGAGAGATTTCTATTTTGTCTGCCACTGGCGCATCCATTCAAATCCAGCAACAGCAGCTGTCACTCCCACATTCAAAGAGTTCTTGCGACCTCGCAGTGGAATAATTCTTGTTTCATCCAAAACTTTTAAAATCTCAGGATCAAGGCCAAACCTCTCATTGCCTAAAACGAAAGCTGTTGGTTCTTGAACAAACGGTTCATAGAGATCTTGCGCGGCAGCAGCCGTTTCAAGAGCAATGATGCGATAGCCATCTTCTTTTAAAGACTCTAGGCATTCAAGTAACTTTCCGCCTTCTTCCCAAGCGATATAGTCTTGAGTTCCCATAGCTGTTTTCTCAACTTGCCCTTGCGTTGGAGTAGGCGTGTAACCACAAAGAATCACACGTTCGGCCCCCACGCACTCAGCGGTTCTAAAAATGGATCCAACGTTAAAGGCAGAACGAATATTGTCGAGGACAAAAACCAAAGGCAATGTCTCATGTGGTTTTTCGGCGCGATCATTTTCAACAACTAAAAACTCATCATCGCGCAGGTTCTTATTTAAAAGTCTCTCGAATGGCAGCGAGAAATTAATAAAATGCTGCAAGCTCATGCTGACTGTTAAATGCTTTGTCGTCTCTGTGAGTCTCGAAACATCAGGATTGGCAGAAGAAGAGAGAGCAAGGATGAGTTTTTTAAGCTCATCCAATTTTTTCGCGTCAAAGTGAAAATCTCTTTCTGATTTCTCCAGGCTTAAGAAACGCTGGTGGATTTCTTCAAGAGATTTTCGATCTTGAGCAGATAAGGACATTATTTTACCCGCTGGCCGACTTGAGCGCCGTCATCCGGAAAAAGCAAGAACAAGTCGCTGCCGCCTGTGCCAGCGGCTAAAACCATTCCTTCAGACATACCGAACTTCATTTTACGAGGTGCCAAATTCACGCACACAAGTAATTTACGACCGATCAATTGCTCCGCCTTGTAAGCTGCTTTGATTCCAGAAATAATCTGACGAATCTCGCCGCCGCCAACATCAATTTTCAAACGAAGCAATTTATCAGCTTCTTTGATTTCTTCAGCTTCAACAACCAAACCGACACGTAGCTCGACTTTTTCAAAGTCAGCAAACTCAATCACGCCTGGAGTTGTTGGCTCAGCAGCGGCTTTCTTCGGCGCAGCCGTTGCCGCAGGAGCTGTTGCTTTTTTCGCTGCTTGAATGGATTCATTCAATTTACGACTTTCTTCAATCATGGCTTTGACTTTGTCCGCCTCTACGCGCACAGCCAAATGTTCGTAATCTTGAATAGGTCTGTTTGTCAGAACCTTTTGTAAATCCGCCCATTGGTAATTTGCCTCACCAAAAAGTTTTTCAACTTTCGCCGTATAGTGCGGAAGAATTGGTTTTAAATAAATCGCGAGCAAGCGGAAAACATTTAAGGTTGTCGTCACCACCTGCTTCGTTGCTGTAGGGTTGGTCTCCAATGTTTTCCATGGGGCTTTTTCGTCGAAATATTTATTCGCCTCATCGGCAATTGCACGAATTTCATTCGTTGCTTTATGGAAGTCACGATTTTCAAAATGTTCAGCAATTGTTACTGCGCGATCTTGAGCTGACTTAATCAAAGCCGCTCCTTCCGCGTCTGGCGTACTCATCATGCCGTCCATTTTCTTTTTCAACATTTGTCCACCACGAGATCCCAAGTTTGTGATCTTACCTACTAGGTCTGAGTTCACGCGATTGACTAAATCTTCCAAGTTCAAATCGATATCATCAACAGAACTGCTCAATTTCGTTGAATAGTAATAACGAAGATATTCTGGGTTCAAATGATTCAAGTAAGTACGAGCGGCAACAAATGTTCCTTTCGACTTCGACATTTTTTCGCCGTTGACCATCAAGTGACCATGCACGAAAACTTCATTTGGCGTGCGATAACCTGCAGCCTTCAAGAAAGCCGCCCAGAAAATCAAATGAAAGCGCGCAATGTCTTTACCGATAAAGTGGTAGATCTCGCGTTGAGAGTCTTGCCAGATGTCTTGCAAAGTCTTGCCCTGAGCTTTGGCCCATTGCTGAGTTGATGCCATATACCCCATTGGGGCATCCACCCATACATAGAAGAATTTATTATTGTCAGTGCCCGGAATTGGGAAACCAAAGTACGGAGCGGAACGAGAGATGTCGAGATCATGCAAATCTTCGTTAAACCACTCCAGCATTTTTTTTGAAATTTCAGAAGAAGAGTGTTTCGGAATCCATTCTTGCAGATATTCCTTAAAATCATTGAGTTTAAAGAAAATACTGTCGCTCGCTTTGAGGACTGGCGGATTGCCGCAGATCGAACAATGCACATCCTTCATGTCAGAAGGAGCATAAGTGGATCCGCACACATCACAAGAATCGCCGTATTGATCTTTTGATCCACACTTCGGGCAAGTTCCTTTAACAAAGCGATCCGGTAAGAACATCTTGTCATGTTCACAGTAATACTGCTGAATCGGTTTTGTGCGGATATGTCCGCCTTCTTGCATTTTTTTGTAGAAGTACTCGCACAGTTCTTTGTTCTCGGGTGAATTCGTTGAACCGTAATGAGAGAACTCAATCTGGAAATCAGCGAAATCTTGAACGTGTTCTTTATGGCTTTCTGCAATCAATTGCTCAGGCGTGATACCGCGCTCGCGAGCTTTCACCATGATCGGAGTTCCGTGAGTATCATCAGCGCATATAAAAACGCAGTCATGACCACGCATGCGTTGGAAACGAGCCCAGAAGTCGGCTTGAAGGTATTCTACCAAATGGCCAATATGAATATATCCATTGGCATAGGGAAGAGCAGTGGTCATGAGGATTTTGCGTTGCTGACTCATTCAATCTCCGGAATCTAAAAACTTAACGGCGACCCTTAGGGGCGCCACTCGACGCGGCCTGAATCCAAGTGGTACATGGCCTTGGTTACTTTTACCTCACCTGAAGCAATGGCGTCACGCAAGATTGCAGAGCGTTCCATCAAATCACGTGTCACCCCTTCGACATTAGCCCAAGACTCATCAAGGACTCCTGTCGATGGTTTTTGACTCGCAAATTGCTGTAAATGAGGTTTTAAATCATTCACCAGGCCATTCATTGCCGGGCTTCCCATGTCAGCACCTTGAAGAGCTTGTAAAGTCGCGCGAACAGCGCCGCAAGACTCGTGACCCATAACGACAACAAGGTTCGCACCTAAGTGTTGAACGGCGTATTCGATACTGCCGACGACGTTATTATCTAAACTTTCCCCAGCCGTGCGCACCACGAAAACTTCGCCTAATTTTTGATCAAATACGACTTCTGGCGGAACGCGAGAATCGCTGCAAGATAAAATCACAGCGTGAGGCTTCTGTCCTGCCACCAGGCGAATGCGGTCTGAGGAATGGGCACCATCTTTTCGGAAAAAGCCTTTCACAAAACGCGTATTTCCATTTTTAAGCCATCCGAAAGCCTTCTCTGCAGGCACCGGTCCAGCTTCGCGTTTGTTTTTTCCGTGTGTGTCTTGAACATGTTGGGCGGCAGCGGCCACAGCCTCTTTCATCTCTGCCGCTTGTTCTTGTGCTTCTGCATGGGCATCACCACTGACTGGAATTTTTGTCACTTCCTTGCCATCGCGAACTGTCGCAGCAGCAGGAGCTTCTTTCGTATTTCCCGCAGCATCTTTCAGAACAACTTTCATTTCTTGATTCGGAGTGCGGCGAGTTGTCCATGAGGAACATGCAGTAAGGGCGGACAAAGTCACAAATAATAAGGCGAACTTTTGCATAATTTTTCTCCCGTTGTCGTAAGTCTCTATTGTCAGGACCTCCATCGAGGGGGTCAAATTAAAAAAGGAAAAATCTTTTCCCTCTCGGCAGAGCGAGGAATAGAGTGAAAAGGGGAGATACCAAAATGAATTTACCAATTCTTGATTCCGCTGAAGCTCTTCGCCGACTCGCCAGCAAAACACATAAACTGCAAGAGTCTTATTTAGCCATGTACAGCACCTGGCTTGACGGAATTACCAAAGAAGCACCTCTAATGTTAGTTCCAGTGGACGATCATCTTGTTCATCGTGGTGATGGTGTGTTTGAGGCCATCAAAGTGGTGCAAGGCCGAGCTTTTTTACTTGAGCCGCATTTAGACCGTTTGGTCTCCTCAGCCGAAAAAATCTTTTTGCCACTTCCAAAGACACGTGCCGAAATTCGCGAGATTATTCTTCAAACCACGAAGTTAACGGGCGTTTCCGATGTGCTCTTGCGCCTCTATATCTCCCGCGGTCCAGGGGGATTCACGACCAATCCATATGACTCAGTGGGCTCGCAAATGTATTTGATTGTCACAAGTCTTAAAAGTCCGGCGGCTGAAAAATATGAAAAAGGAATTCAAATTGGGAAAAGTAAAGTTCCAGTCAAGGACTCATGGCTCGCGCAAATCAAAACCTGCAACTATCTTCCCAACGTCTTGATGAAAAAAGAAAGCGTTGATCGCGCATTGGAATTCACTGTCGGGTTTGATGCTCAAGGCTTTCTTACGGAATCCAGCACTGAAAATATCGTGATTGTCGATCAGAGGGGAAAACTCGTTCGTCCCAAGCTCCGTCAAATTTTAAAAGGTACAACGATGATGCGAGCCTTTTCATTGGCCGAAGCTCTTTTGCAGGATGGGACCATTACAGGTATCGAAGAGCGTGATATTTCTGAAGCTGAAGTTTTCGCAGCAAAAGAGCTGATGATGATTGGAACGACATTGGATGTCTTACCAGTCATTTCCTATGAAAATCAAAATGTGGGAAGTGGGCAGGTGGGGCCTGTCGCTAAAAAACTTTTAGCTCTGTTAAGAGAAGATATGAAAAAGGGGCCGTTTTCGACCCCTGTATTTGATTAAACTTCGAGTTGAATTTTATCGAGAAGCTCTGGATCACTTAACACAGCTTCGCCGCCTTTGGCGATAGCTGTGAGCGGTTCCTCAGCCACGCGCACCGGTAAGCGAACCTCATTTTGAATTCGCAAATCAAAATCGCGAATCAAGGCGCCACCACCAGCTAACACCACGCCATTTTCGATGATGTCCGAAACCAGTTCTGGCGGCGTGTGTTCAAGTGCGCGGTGAACGGCATTGATGATCTCTTGCAAACAAGAGTTCATCGCAAGGCCCACGTCTTCAGAGCTCACTTCAACAGTTTTCACCATTCCAGTATCTGCATCACGACCTTGTGCAGTTGTTGTGCGAATATCTTTTTTGGGAACCGCCGTTCCTACAGTAACTTTAAGCATTTCAGCTGTTTGATCCGAGATGATCAAGCGCTTGTAACGTTTAAAGTAATCAATAATCGCATCGTCAATGCGGTGACCACCCACGCGGGCTGCTTCACAGTAGACAATATCAGCAAGTGCGATCACCGCGACTTCCGTTGTTCCGCCGCCAATATCGATAATCATATTACCCAAAGCACCCTTGACGTTGAGTGAAGAGCCAATAGCTGCTGCCATGGGTTCATCAATCAAAAACACATCTTTTGCGCCAGCACCTTTACAGGATTGGATAACAGCTTTTTTCTCTACCTCAGTGGCTCCATAAGGAAGCGACACCACAACACGAGGGCGAGAAAAGGCCGACTTCACTCCAGGCTTACTCAGAAAGTGAGTGAGCATAATTTCTGTTGTTTCAAAGTCTGCGATTACACCGTCGCGAATTGGTTTTTGCGCAAAGATACTTCCGGGATTGTTTGCCAGTTTTTCTTTGGCGTCGTTACCCACAGCAATAACGCGTTTTTTACCGGGACTTGTTTGTTGGTAAGCAATCAAAGAAGGCTCATTTAAAATGATGCCTTTCCCACGTGCTGCAATCAGGGTGTTGGCAGTGCCAAGATCCACGTAAAGATCTGCCGCCGTACCAGCTTCGTCTCTAAAAAGCCAAGAAAACATAATTAGTTTCCAAATCCTTTTTGACTGTCGAATGGGAAAGTCACGAAAAGAGAAATATAAGAGTAGGATTTATTCAACTCAATCCCAACCTCGCCACCGAAAGTGACTTCGTTCCATTCTTGATGGTGGAACTCAGTTCCCACAACCAAGTTTGAGGCTACGTAGTTATCTTCTTTCGTATTGAGAAATGTAAACGGAACGGCCAAGTAAGGCACAGTCAATCCATAGATTGTGTCAAACTTCTTACTTACAAGTGGAGCCGCTTGAAGTTCTAAAAAGTTTTCGTCCTCATCACGTGCCATGCCGACACCACCGCGAATACCCATTGCTGGCTGATTATCAACGTCAGGGAATGGAACCCATTTCACACTGGCAAAGGCGTTAAAATCAATGGCTCCTGCGCCCATCATAATACGCGCACTTGTTGAGTCGTTGATGTTTGTATCAAAGAAGACATCAAAATTCGCACCGCCATCTCGGTTGGTGAGAAGTTGTGGCTCAAGACCCACTTGATATTTTCCTGCTGGAAGAATCTCACCAGACTCTGCCATGCTCAAATAAGCTTTCGCAGAAGACGTCGTAAGAAAGAGACCTAAAACAAAGTATTTAGCTAATTTCATGAAGAAAAACCTTTCGATCTAAAAATCGTATCGACTTGCGAATCATTTGACAAGACCTTGATCCAAAGACAACCTGGGTAGGTGACAAAAAAATTACCGCTTTCACTAGTCGTCATCACTCTTAACGAAGAAGCTAATATCGAGCGCTGTATTCGTTCTGTGCCGTTCGCCGAAGATATTGTCGTCGTCGATAGCTTTTCGACGGATCGCACCGTAGAAATTGCCACAAAATTAGGCGCACGCGTTGTGCAGGAAAAGTGGCGCGGGTATGGCGGGCAAAAGGCGTTTGCTACCGATCTTGCATCCCAAGAGTGGGTTTTGTCATTGGATGCCGATGAAGCACTCAGTCCCGAACTTGCGGAAGAACTGCAACAAAAATTTGCCAATTTGGATCGCGAAGCGGGCTATCTTTTGCCCCGTCGCAGTTTTCACTTGGGTCGTTGGATTGATCATGGTGGCTGGCGGCCTGATTACCAATTGAGGCTTTTTAATAAAAAGCATTCGATGTGGAATTCCGCAAGCTTACATGAGAAAGTCGAAGTGAAGTGGCAGGCGTCATTTGAGCATCCGATCTTACATTGGGTGTTTAAAGATCTCAGTCATCAAGTCGTCACCAACGACAAGTATTCCACCTTAGCGGCTGAAGATTTACATCGTTCCCACAAAAAATTTTCTTACCTCAAGTTGTTCTTTAAGCCCTTTGGAAAATTCATTGAAACCTATATTGTGAAGAAAGGTTTCTTGGATGGAATGCCCGGCTTTATCATTGCAATTGGAGCTGCTTATTCAATTTTCTTAAAGTTTGCCAAACTCTGGGAGTTGGAACGTGCCAAGAAAAATTAGCACCTGTATTTTCTTACTGATTTCATTTGCCACACTGTTAGCGGGCGCCGCACTTCCTAAATATCCGATGATCTCGGAGTGGAGCGGGCAGGCTTGGGTGACTTCCAAAGATGGAAAGAGAACTCAAATCAAAGCCAAACAAACCATTCGTGATAAGGCACTGTTTGAAACCTCTTTATCTGGATATGTGAAAGTTCAACTTGATGAAATAAGAACCTTCACAGTTTTAAGCGGCAGTGAAGTGTCGATCCCCGTGATCAGTTTAGAGCGTGGCGAGGCTCCGATTTTGATTCTTAAATCGGGGAGCTTCCGTTGGCAGCAATCAGACAAAACAAAAGCATCCTACAATGTGGCTCTTCGGTCGGATCTCTTTGAGTTCCTGGCTCCAGCAGGTGATTATATTTTTACCATGGAGCCATCCCGCGCTTTTGCTGGCGTGAAAGTGATTTCTGGCTCCATGGAATTCTCAGCTCTTAACGGTGAAGAGTCGGCGCAGGTTCAGGCCGGGCAGCAAGTGGGTTTCCAAGGTGTGCTTGAGGGAAAAGAAATCGCTTACGATGTTCTTCTTCAGGGCAAAAAAATTCCACGAGGCAAACTCACTCCCGTCATTCCTCTAGAGAAAAAAGAAGCCAGCCAATTCGCTGATGAAGAAAAAGCCCATCAGAAAAAAGAAAAGGCCCGCGCCGCTGCAGAACAAAAGCGCCTCGAAAGTATTCGTAAAGAAGGCCGAATCTGTGTTGATCCTCCGGCCAAATTCAATGAGTGTGCCTGGGTTTGCGTTGGCAATCCTAAAAACGAAAAGAAACACTGCCTGACTCAGAAAGAAGGAGTTTCCTGTGTGCGTCGCCGTTGTAATGCCAATGGTGATTGGGCCGACGAAACTGTTCTTGATGCTGAAAAAGGGGGCAGTATTTGCACCCCGAAAGCGGTCGTAGCCCCTTGTGATTACTAGGATTTATCCAAAAACCACAAAAAAACTAAAAAAATGATCTTGCACTTTCTTAGGGAAGGTCCTATAAATTGTCTTCCTTTGTGGTGGGTATAGCTCAGTTGGTAGAGCATCGGATTGTGATTCCGAGTGTCGCGGGTTCAAGCCCCGTTACTCACCCCAATTTTTTTTCGAACTCTAAAGGACAGCCACAAGCTGTCCTTTTTTTTACTCAAAATCCCAACATTTCTATCCCTGATCCGGTGGTGGCGTCCCAGGATCTTCCGCAGGATTCTCGGTGGGTGGCGGTTCCACCTCGGGAATTTTCGGTGTTGGGGGTTCTTGCATAGGTGGATCCTGTGGAATCCAATCGGGCTTTTCAGGATTTCTTTTTTCTGGTGGGACCTCAGGCCGTGTAGGATCCTTGGGTTCATTTTTTGGAGCATGAGCTGGATCATTTTTAGGATTGTTAATTTCCGCCATAGTGACATTTTCAAAGTCACCGAGGTCTGATGCAAATTAAAGCGGTGATTCTGTATTAATACTTCTCAAAATCTGCAGCGGGGATACGAATGGTGTTAAATCCGTTGGTAATCCAAGCATTTTGCAGGCCGTATTTATTGCGATACATGATAAAGGCCGAAACATCGCCGTAATTTAAATTCCCCGAAGGAATTGTCGTTCCACCATGATCTTCAGGATTGTCGAAGTTAAAAGGGTGATTATGCACAAACGTATAGTACTGAAAGCCCTTTGCTAAATAACTTTCAAGCAACTCAGTCGTCGTGCGAATTGTCGGCACCATCGCATCTTTTGGGTTCGATACAAAGATCACGACCAGAGTGTCGTTCGAATCTCTTAGAATATGCGCACCAAACTCGGAGTAACTACCAAAAAGGGGTCGTTTTAATTTTTCTTGATGCAGTTCAAAAAGCATTTCTTCCAAATAAGAAATCGCAGGAAGTGGTTGTGAAAGTGCCTGCTGAAATTTGGCCTGAAGCTCAGGCATTCCATACTTTAAAAAAACGTCCAGTTGCCGACGCAATAGAAAATAAGGATCCGTCGGCGTGCGTTCTTGAACAAGCTTTTGGAAATCAGCAATAACAGAAAGCGGGGTCGGCGAAGACGCAAAAAAATGCGTTTGATGTTTCAGCTCGTAAACAGAGATTGAAATGCCTTGTTCCGATTTTTCAAAATGGGTTTCAGCAAGGTCCTGAAGTGTCGCCGCTTGTGCGACCACAATCCAAAAATTTACGACTAGCAAAACCATCATTTTTAACATGAGCGCGAACCTACTGGAGTTCTGAATACGGGACAAAGCTTTTATAAAGAATTCACTCTTTTTCAGTCGTTCCCAGCTCTTCAGCAAAGATCTTTTCGGTAATTTTCCAGAATTTATCTTGTTTGCGCGCAATGACAAACGAAGGCAGTCGATAGAGGCTCTTAAAGCGAATCACATCCTGCGGATTTGTTAAATCCACAGCCAATTCAGGACGGCGCAGATGCGAGCGCAAAAAGTTAATATTAAATTTCTTAATTGCAGAGGGGTTATTAAAGAAATGGGCTTCGCTAATGTACTGCGAATCCAAATCATAATATCGGATTTCCAAGTAAGGATTGGAGTTCTTATCCTTGCGCTCTTCAAAAGTAATTCGGTCTGGAGTCATGATATGGGCGTTTTTAGACAGTCGTGCCTGCTTTAATTTGGCATCGGCATCAATCAAGGTCGCAGCACACTTTTCACAAGCTCGAGCCGTGATATCGTTCTCAGTGCCGCACGCATGACAAATTTTAAAGCGAAAACGAAATCCACATGGGATCACTTCCAATGTTTGTGGATTCTCTTGAGCTCCTCGGCATTTTCGACCAAAGTGCTCCAAAATATGTCCGTCATCATCGGCGTATCCCCAAAAATCATTTTCAAAACTGCACTGCGGGCAAGTCACCTTCACGGGGACAGTGTCTTTTGCAGGGCGCTTATCGGCGATCTCAGGAGTAAAGATGTCGTGCCCCATTCCCGTATAGTCCAAGACGTAACAGTCTTTTTTACCATCGGCCAATCGCAAACCACGGCCGACAATTTGCTGATACAGGCTGTTTGATTCTGTCGGGCGCAAAATCGCAATCACATCAACGTGAGGCGCATCAAAACCCGTCGTCAAAACTGAAACGTTTACGAGATACTTAAACTTACGTTCTTTAAAGTCATTGACGATCGTATCACGCTCATCCATGTCAGTATCGCCAACAACCAAGCGCGAGTCATCGGCTGGCAAGTATGTCATGATTTCTTCCGCATGCTTAATAGACGCACTAAAAATCATCACGCCCTTACGGTCATAGCGTTCAGTGATATCAATGATGTTTTTAATAATAAAAGGTGTCAGCCGCTTTTGGCCTTTTAAGATTTCTTCAACCTCACTTGTTGTAAAAGCACGATCGCCATCCGCTAATTCCGAAAAATCATAGCAGGTGACGGGGATATCAATTTTCACCGGTGTCGTGAGGAATTTGTTTTTAATCATGTAAGATAGCGGTAGCTCAAAAACACAATTTTTAAAGAAACGCTTTTTGTCAGTCTTAAGTTCTCCAGTACTAGAGTATTCGTAGATCCAACCCAACCCCAATCGATAAGGTGTTGCGGTTAATCCTAAAACAAAAATTCCGGGATTTCTTTCTTGCAGCTTTCGAATAACTTCCTGATATTGGGTTGCGCCTTCTTCGGCCACCCGATGGCACTCATCGATAATTAACAAAGAAAAGTTATTGAAAAAGTCATCGGGCGCGCGGGCAACAGATTGAACACTGCCAAAGATGGCTTTTTGGTCCCAATCTTTTTTGCAAAGACTTGCGGAAAAAACGCCCGCAGACTGGCCATAGCTTTTGTACTTTTCGTAGTTTTGTTCAACGAGTTCTTTTACGTGAGCCAATACCAAAACACGTTTGTTGGCAATGCGAGCAAGCTCCGCAATAACAAGGCTCTTACCAGCACCGGTAGGTAACACAACGACAGCAGGTTCATTTTTCTTTCTAAAAAAACGAACCACATTGTTGACGGCTTGTTGTTGATAATCTCGCAACTTGTACACAGGCGCATCGTATCTGCATTTTAGCAAAATGCAACCCTCTCATATTTAAGAGTGGTATATTATATTTGAAACGACCTCCAGGGTTGGAACGCACGTGAAAGTGAGAGATCAGTGAATCGTGAATTGAAAATCCTGTCAGGCTCGTCCGAAACGGGGCTTCAACAAGCTCCGTTTCCATTTTAAACAGCGAATTCCCATCTTAGGAGCATGTTATGAAAATATTTTTCTTATTTTTACCGTTCATAATCATCGCTATGGGAAGTGTTGTGTCGGGTCAGAAACTTAATCCAAGACTCAGTTTTACCCAAGAACGACGCCAATTTCCTACAGAGAAGGGTCAATTAAGCTTTCAATCTCTCTCTGCATTTTTTGAAAGTGTGAACCTTCCCAATATATTTTCTGACAAGAAGGACATTCGTAAAAATCAACATAGAGATTAAATGTTTTTGCATCGACTTTATCGCGAACCGTTTCTTTCTCTACGGAACGAATAGGGGCATTGCACTCAAAACATCGCGACAACGGAACTTCATCTTGAAGTGGAAATTGTTTTAAGACTTCTCGCAGCTGCTCCTTTGGGAGTTCACTTTTCACATAATACACGTCTTCCGCAGGAAGCTTTTCAAAAAACTTTCGGTCGCGGGTGAGTATGATTCGACGCTCTTGTTCCGCAGAAGTTTGAATATCGCGATCCGAAGCGCCTTGCATGGAGGTTGAATCATAACCCATCATGCGTAGACGGCGAAGCAGTCCCAAAAGATTTTCATCCACAAGGAATTTTGTCATCGCAAATCTTCCTCCCTCCGTCGCAACTCACCGAAAAGTTCATGGCATTCCACGCAGCCATTGCTGCTGAGAGCATGATTGTGAAGCGCTTCCTGATACCAACTCACTTGTTGATTCAATCGGTTCGCCAACCAGGCCACGGGGGTAGGATATTTCACCAGAGCATATTTGAGATCAGGAACATAGAGGCTTGCTCCATCCCAAGGTTTTCTTAAGTACACCATGCCGATAAAATTGAGATCCAATAAAATTAAAATCGGGTAGGCCCACCACCAGCCCATTCCACGAATGATATTGCACCATTCACCCAGTCCCATAAGATCCGGAAATTTCCAATGCAGCTTTTCATCATCCAAATTGTTCTGGTGAAAAAATGCACGCTTGCCCATGGCCTTCAACCAGCGCCATAAAGTCTTTTTGTCTCCTAAAATGGCGAAAGCTAAAACCAGACGACTGGCTTGATCGCGACTGAAACAGCGTGGATTTGTATCCCAAGTGTCGCCATAAGGTGAGCGACGATAAATTCCTGGACTCACTTCTAAGTGTGATTTGATTTTTTCTAGGAAACGGTGAGCTTCCGAGGACTGACCAGTCAGCGCTAAGAGGGCGCAGGCAAGGCCGGTGCGATGGGCCGAATCGCCGTTACTCCCATCTGCTTGTACTAAGAGTCCCCATGAATCTTTCATAGGAACTCAGACTATCATACTCAAATACTACTACGCCTCGAATTGCGCTTCTCTTTGCAGTTTCCAATCCAATGTCGGAGTGTCAACTGTCGGTTTAAAATGCTGACGGCAACGAGCTTCGTAAGCGTCATGAGTTCCAACTAAAACTTTCGAGTCACCACCCGCAGTACGTTGAGTACGACTAGCCGGCGAGCCACACACCACGCAAACCGCGTGTTGCTTCGTCACACTTTCTGCAATTGCCATGAGAGTTGGCATGGGTTCAAAAGGTTTTCCCTGCCAATCCGTATCAAGTCCTGCGATGATCACACGCAGACCGCGTTCAGCAAGATCTTGTGCGACTTGCACGAGGTTGTTAGAGAAAAATTGACCTTCATCGATGCCCACAACCTTGGTGCCTGGTTTCAAATGATTCCAAATTTCTTCTGCATCATTGATCGGAAGAGAATCAATTTTTGTGAGGTCATGAGAAGTCACAGCCATATCATTATAACGCTTATCAATGATGGGTTTGAAAACTTGAATTTGCAGGCGTGCAAACTCAGCACGACGCAAACGACGAATCAACTCTTCAGTTTTTCCACTGAACATAGAACCAACAACAACTTCAATCCAACCACGGCTGTGGACGTAAGAAAACTCAGGCACTGATTCCCCCTCATGAAAGCAGTTCCCACAAACGATCTGAAAATCACTGAAAACTGTCAATTAGAAGACGGGAGTTGCTTGCGGATTAAGCGTTTCGCTCAGCACAACAAATGTGATCCCCGAAAAAACAGCGTGTTTTTGTTCTGCGGCATTTCTAATTTCTTTGACTCTCAATCCGAAGTTTCATCAAAAGTTTGCCAAATTTGACAGAACCTTCCCCGTTGGCTAATATGGTTGGGTATTCGATGAATGCCCGGACGATGTGCGACGTACCCGGTAAAGACAAGACGACGCTTCTTAAACAAAGGAAGGAGTTCGTTATGTCATCAGCATGGTTCACACTTATCATCGCAGGTCTTCTTGAGGTCGCTTGGGCGATCGGTCTTAAATACACAGATGGTTTCACAAAACTTGTCCCCAGTGTTCTAACATTGATTGCTTTGGCGGCGAGCATGTTCTTGCTGGCGCGTGCAGCGCAAACCTTGCCGATTGGAACTGCTTACGGGGTGTGGGTGGGAATTGGGGCTCTTGGTGCTGCGATTCTCGGAATCTTTTTATTCAAAGAACCGGCGTCACTACCGCGATTGTTTTTCTTAGGGATGCTTCTTGTTTCTATTATTGGTCTGAAAGTTACTTCAGGGCATTAAAAGAAAACGATTTTTTGAGTTCGTCTAAGACCAATTGATTTAAAATCTTGCTTTGCTCAACTTCAAATTGAGGTCTTCCCATTTGCAATTCATCCCAAAGCAATATTTGCGATAAAACTCTTTCAAGTGCCGCGAAGGTTTGAGAAATCACTTTCGCGCGCACCTGGATATCAGCACTTAAAATTTGCGACTGGAAAAGTAACCAAAACTCCCAACGTGCCGGAAGCAAAATATGGTAAGGATTGCCAGACCAGATAGCCAAGCCCAATGCTTGTTCCCAGGCCGCAGTCCTCTCAGGTGATGAAGCTAAATTAAAATCCCGTTGCTGAAGATGTTCCCAAGAATAGGGGACAGACGCGATATCATCGAAAAGTTCAGTTTTCTTTGCGGCTTGAGGATCTTGAAAGTAAGTGACAGCCACGACATCAGCGAAAAACTCATGCAGGGCACTCGTCAAAAGAAAAACTTTGCGCGCTCGAACAAAAGCACTTCCAAGTTTTTCACGGCCGTCCTTCGCGGAGGATTCTGACTTTTCAAGATCAGGACGAATTTCTTTATAGAGCTGCGAAACATGCATCAGGTTTTTTTCAAAAAGCGCATGCCCATATTCATGAACCAGCACGTAAAGATCTTGTTTTTCAAATCCAGGACGAGCCACAATAAACAGCTCGTTTTTAAAACGCATAAATCGACTCACGCGTTTTTGTCCATCTTGGCTGGCAGATCCAAGGGTGAGTTTCGTATCGGAAGGAAGGATCATTCCCGCAAAAAGATTTTCATGTGCTTCTAAGAACTGATGAATACTTTCGGAGGTAAGATTTGTTCCCGAGTCGTTTTCGACCGTGATGAGGGAAGTAGGGTGCGCATAGGCCGTCTGAATAAAACTTAGGCAAGCGACAATTGTTGCCAATACAGTATAAGTTAAAAACAATGGAATGCGACTGAGCGCCTTTCTAAAACCCATACCTTGGAGTATTCAATAACCACGCCGCCAGAAGGGGGGAAATAAGGGCAGACCAATGGACTGTTTTTAAACTTAAAATAAGTCCTAAACGCGAGCCGCGAACTATAATAGAATATAAAGAGTTCGGAGGAAGTTCATGACGGAATTAGATCTTCGATTTTTACAGGGAGCAAAGGCTCTACTTGAAAAACCTCGGGTCGGAGCACGCGTCGCCAACCTCATCGGCACACCTATCGAAAAAGGCATTGCTGCTTTACCATCGCAGGTCCGTTCCACGATCGAGGCGGCGACTCAAAAATCCATTCAGGCCGCGCTGAATATTGCCCTCAATACAATCACCGATAAAGAACAGCAGCAAAAGTCGAAAAACCTTTATCACAAACTTCTCGTCGCGGGCACGGGCGGGCTGGGAGGTTTTTTAGGAGCCTCGACGTTGCTCTTAGAACTACCGATTTCAACAACCATCATGATGCGCTCAATTTTGGATATCGCTCGCAGTGAAGGCGAGGATCTCAATGATCCGGAAGTGAAGCTCGCGTGTTTACAAGTTTTCGCATTTGGCGGAAAATCCAAAGGTGATGATGCCGTCGATGCAGGGTATTTTGCGACAAGGGCCGCTCTTGCGCGTGCGGTTTCACAAGCTGCGACCGTCTTAGTTGACCGGGGAGCTGCCAAAGAAGGTGCGCCGATCTTAGCCCGCTTGGTTTTAAGTATTGCGACTCGTTTTCAAGTGGTGGTTTCTGAAAAGCTCGCAGCACAGGTCGTTCCGCTTTTAGGCGCGCTTGGCGGCTCTGGAATCAATGTTCTTTTTATGGATCACTTCCAGGATATGGCTCGCGGCCACTTCGTAATTCGTCGTTTAGAAAGAAAATACGGCGTTGAAGAAGTTCAACGCCGTTATCAAGAAATAAAAATTTAGAAAGTCTTAGTCACAGCGGCGGATATTGATTCCGGCGGCAGCATTTAGAACTTGCGCTCCTTCGTATAAGCATACGTTTTTAGCTCCTGAGATCGACTTCACAGTGGCACCGTAAATTTTCACCATGCCACTAATATTGTTGATGGACTCAATCTCTTTGGCTGCGATTTTTACTGCGCCGTTCACGTTGTCCACTACGCCGACTTTTTCGGCGACAACACACACCGCACCGTTGTTGCCTTGAACTTTCACAACCTCAACAGCTTTTGCTTGAACTGATCCACGAACGCCTGAGATATCGGCGCTTGCCGCGTTCGCAATACGAACGGAACCGTTATTATTGCTAATCACGACATCTTTCGCCGACGCAATTTTGATAGCACCTTTTTTATTAAGTGCCGAGTAATCTTGGGTACCAGCAACGATTGTGCGGTCTTCATCTAAAAGCGCACAATAATCGCAATCAGATTTATCGTTGCCAACTGTGATAGGTTTGTCATCGCCTGGCTCGCGTGGGTCACGAGGCATGGTTGGCAGGCTTGGATCCGCAGCCGGATCACGATCCGGCTGATCTTCAGGATCATTTCCTGTATCACCTGATGTCGTTGGATCTTGACCTGGCTCGCGACCATCATCGATTGCTTTAGAAGTAAGGTCTCCTTCAAGAGACTTATAGGCAACAGGACTGCAGTTTTGAAACAAAGTGATCAAAACGAAACCTGTAACAATAAAAAAGACCTTCTTCATAATCCCCCCGAACTTACAGACATATATAGCAAGAAGGATGCGAGGTCGTTTTTAGACTCCTACTCGAATAATATTGAGGGGAGCTGTCGATCTTTAATAAACCCATCAATAGATCGACAGTGACTTTGTTTTGCTGTGAGACGATTTTCTTTCAATTCAATTTTAAGTGGAACATAATCATTCGAAATGCGTTTCACCTTGGGGCAACTCGTTCAATTTTTATAAAATCAATCCTGTCGGAACTGATCGGAATGTCGAACTTTCAGGCCCTTACTATTTCACGCACGCAATATCGGAGTCTTGAATGCTTGCGACAGCTTTGCTTAAGCGCGGTTCTTTGCCTTCGACAATCATTCCGTAGCTATTTCCACCATCACACGAATCATCATTGGTGTAGAAAGCTGTATAGACGATACCTGTTTTGTTGTCGGTGATTTGATTTGCAATCACTGCCTCTTTGCATTCAGAGGGCGACAGCATATCCAATAAATTTGAAAAGCCTTTAAAAAGACGTGTCGGGTAGGAAACCCAATCACTGGGTGTACTTGTAAAATCCGGACTGTCTTCAATTGAAGTCAGAGTCATGCCTTCAAATGGACAAGCATATGAATTTGAATAGAAACCCAGAGTAATAAAAATAAAAAAGACAGTTTTAAGCATAGAAATAATCTCCTTGCGAAGACCCCATTCAATGTTAATGCCGCGTTTAATTTCTATTCATTCGTTTTCGAGTACGGAATACTAAGTCAGGGCGGACATTCATGCGTATATTTTCGACGATCATCTTAGTTCTTCTTCTTTTAACTTCTTGTCAGACGCGCGAGATTCATCCGCAGCAACCAGTCAGTCGGGGAAGCCGTTGGCCGCAGCCACGCGACAACAACAAAAAAGAGATTTTTCTGGATCATGGATACTTTCAGATTTCCTACGATGAAACCATCCGCTTACCAAATTGGGTTTCATATCAATTGAAAGCTGAAAACCTAAAAAAGAAATCTGCAAAACGACGAAATAGATTTTTTGCGGATCCGCTTCTGCAACAAAGACAAGTCGCCTTTGTGAAGCCCACGGATTACGACGGCGATCAATACGATCGAGGACATATGGCTCCGTCGGATGATTTTGCGTGGGACCAGGCTGCCAACGATGCCACTTTCGTGATGTCGAATATGGCCCCTCAATCCCGTGCTTTAAATCGCGGTTCTTGGAAGAAGCTGGAAGGTATCATTCGAAAATGGGCGTGTACGGAAGGAGAATTGCGAGTGGTTACGGGTCCTATTTTTGGAACGTCCTTTGTCAAGATGTCGACACAAGTTCCAATTCCACCGCGATTCTTCAAAGTAGTATTAGACGAAACTCCTCCGCGGAAAGCGATTGGTTTCATCTATATGCAAGAAGATGCGCGCTCGCAAGTTCAGGAAAAAGCTGTCAGCATTGCCGAAGTCGAACAGTTAACGGGTTATCGATTCTTTTTGGACCTGAAACAGAGTGAACGAGAACCGATTGAGAATAATTATAATTTTAAAAGCTGGGTAGAAACAGACTGCCTTCCGTCAAAGAAAAAGGGCAGCTAACAGCTTTTATTGCAATTCCCTCATTGACCTCCATGTCCATTGCTCGAGTTTCACTGTTTTCATCGAAGTGACTGAATTATGCTCCCCCAACTTAAGAAACATATTTTCCGGGGAGGGATGTATGGGTGGTTTTAATGAAAGCATTAAAAAGCTCGTCTCCTTAGTTGTTTTGGAGCCTCATCTTGAATCAGCATGGTTAACAACCCTTGCACATATGGAACACTTGGCCGCTGAGCAGGTTCTTGGAAGTATTTCCAGAGCGACTCCATTGCAGGCGCTGAGTGCTATTCGCGAACATGCCGCAGATGAATTTCGCCATCGCGATCATATTTTAAAAATTCGACCCTATGCGGAACCGGCAAATTCGGATTATGCGACTTTGCGCCTGCGTTTAAAAAATATTGCCGAGAGTTTCGTGCAAGGGTACTTTGCCAATCCCATCTTACAAAAAGCGAAGAATCGTTTTGCGGCGTATGTTCATGGTGCACTGACGATTGAACAGTTTCCGTTTCAAATTTACTCCGCCTATATATTAGCGACATCACACGGCCATGTGCGGGAATGTATGCAAGAAATTCTGGCCGAAGAAACCGAGCACATCGTATTGGGAAGAAGACTTCGTGAGAATCTAGCAATAGATGAAATGATGCCTCTGCAAGAGCTTCATCATATCGAAAGAGAAATGTGCCATAAGATGGTTTCCCGCATGATTGAAGTGGTGGCAGGTTTTCTGAGTCCTATTAAGAAACTGATTAAACCCCAGCCCAGTCATCAACTCGTCGTCCTCTTGCGAGAAAGACCCGTGGCGACATTGGCCTGGATTTATACCTTGGGAAAAAGTGAATTTCTGGCGGCTTCACATATGCAAAAGATTTTCACCAACAGGCAGCTGACTCTGCCTGTAGAAATGTTGTCACATATAGACGATGAGGTCCGCCATTCACGGCTTTTGCAAAGATCGGTTTTGCTCGAGCGAAGAAAATATCTTCATGATCCTTCTTATCGGCAGTTGGAGCGCAGAATGTTGCACGCGATGGAAAGATACATGCTGAAGTTCTTTAGCGATTTAATGCATCGGTACTCGTCGCCAGAAGAAATTTATTTATATGGAGCCTGGGGATTAGAACAAAGAGTCTTTAAGCACTATTCTGATATTGTTAAAGAAACTGAAAACATCGGAGTCGCGCAAATTCTAGATGGTATTGTTATCGAAGAAGCAGCCCACGCGCAAATGGTTCATCGCTCGTTGGCTGAGAGAAAGATTTTGTCTCTGGAAAAATTCCGTGAGGTCAAACAACTCGAAGAAGGTATCTTTGAGTCCTCTATATTAGGAGTGATAGAACTTCTGCAGGGCTTTGATTTGCAGTTTTTTCCCCCTTACCGTACTGATAGAATGCCAGTTACCACTGCAGAAGTGGTGTTTTAGTGGCCACAGTTTTTATTTTTCCCGGCTTAAATGCACTTATGCGGAAATCAGATCGCCAACGCTTTCTCCATTTACCAGAAGTGCAGTCCTACTTTCAGCGTGCTGAAAAAATCATGAACGAAAGATGTGGTTTAAATTTCAACTTTCAAAAATTTCTCGAGAAGTCCACTGAAGAAATCTACTCTCTTTCGCAAATTAGTTATGCGGCAGTTGCCATTTGTGCCATTCAAACAGGAGTTGCCGATAGGTTACAACAGCAGCGAGGCGCACCGGACTGGGTGATGGGTTGTTCGCTTGGAGACTTGGCTCGAGCGGTTTTCGCCGGAGCCTATAGTTTTGAAGATGCCGTCTACAACCATATCAAATTCACGCAAGGGATAGATGGCATCGACAAAATCGGACGAAATATCGGTGTGCTCGCGCCTCGGGACGCTCCTTTTACGGAAGAAGACTTTTTATGGTTTGAGCAGATCAATGTGGACGTCTCTTGTTTAACTCCGCGCTTTTTGAATATCGGCGGTCGCTATCAAGATCTCGAGAAAGTTGAAGAGCGAGCGAATGCGATGAGATGGAATACGATGAGTATTCTCGATTATCCTGCGCACTCTCGGTATATCCTGCCCTATGTTCAAGCCGTAGAAACAGAATTCGCAGAAGTTCAAACGCACAAGCCCCGTATACCCATCTTCTCCAGTCTCAGTGCTCAACCGCTCGAAGACCCGTCTCTTATTAGAGAAGAATTTCTCTTGAGCATCACGCGAACCATTCACTGGGCGAAAGCTGTTCAGCTCCTGGTGAGTGAAAAGGGCGTCGTGAACTTTATCAATATAGGTCCCTGCCGAAGTCTTTCTGGTATTATGAAAGACATTCCCGTCAGTGTGTCTCCGAAAGAAGCTTTTGATCTTATATAGATATAAAGAAGCCCAAATATGAGAGTGGATTTGATCAGCTTATATTTTGTGCTTCTTTCATGACGGGGGACGTCTTTGAAAATCTTTTATTTTTTTCTATTGCTTCAGGGGCCCGTTTTCTGTATTACTTGTCCCACACGTAAGGTTGATCCCTGTAACTGTCTTAGTGATAAATAATTGAAATCACTGAATACGGAACGCAAAATGCTTAAAAGGTTTGCATCTTTTTAGGCGTTCGCAACCTAGATTTCGTTTTTAAAAAGTTTTTTAAAAATTTTTAAAAAATCTGAATTCTGGGTGTTGACAAGGGTATCGAGTTTCGATAAAAACCTTACCTCGCCGCAACGGTAAAACGAAGCGGTGATAAAG
>NZ_JBLEQP010000002.1:0-1427019 GCF_047345725.1 Bdellovibrio sp. HCB2-146 | reverse complement strand
CAGTTAGAGACTGAAGTCGTTATCTATTTTTTGGATTTTTTTCGATTTGGTTTTCTTCGTTGAGGTCGCTCATTAAATAAGTGCGACCGATTTCAAAGATTTTGTTTTTGGATTTAATGTCGAACAAGCTTGCTTGGATGATGATACCTGGATTGCTTTCGTCAGGTAGATCCATGATTTCCATTTCTAGAAATGCTGTTCCTTCTTGAATTCTCTGAACTTGTGGACGACGTTTTCCTAAAATAGCGCGTGCGAGGTCAGAGCCCATTTTATATTCGACCGTCGCAATTGAGTTCCACTGTTTGGGTAATTGATGTTCGCGATCCAGTTGATTAAAGTCTTCGTTGATCATCTCAATCAATTGTTCTGCTGGAGTCTGTTTCTTGGATTGATTGGAGCAAAAGTCCATCGTGGATGGATTCATGCCGAGCGTGAGGTAAGCAACAGTGCCTGCGATTGCCATAAATACCAGTCCGAAAATTTTGTACATCATGTGCTGAACCTCTATATGAATCATATCGGTATATTAAGTTATTTACTTATAAGTTCTTTTTAGAATGGACCATTTTTGCGCCTATCTTTTGGGAAGCAAGATTTGATAAACCTTTGGAATTTCAAAGGAAAAAGAGCCCAGAAGGGGCCTCTGGCTAAAATATATACAGCATTGAGAGATCCTGACCGTCTGGCAATAATTAAAAAAATGACGAAATATCAATAACTTAGAAATTTCGTAAAAACTGGCACTGAGCTTGGAAGTAAAGTTTTGAGAGAGGTGTCTATGACTACACTCACAAGACTAACTGTTATGTCGTTTGCGATCGGATTTTACGTGGGTTGTTCGCCTGTGAACTTCGGTTTAGACACAAGCAAATGTAACGACATGGACACAACGTGTGTTGTGGAAAACGGCAAATTCAAAATTACTGAGACTATTACTGCAGGTAGCGGGAAGGTCGACATTTTGATTGTGAATGACAACTCTGCCTCAATGTCTTTTGAACAAAGAAGATTGGCTCCACGTTTTCAAAACTTCATCAATAATTTAGATGCGAAGAAAATCGACTATCGTATTGCGATGACTACGACAGATATCACATCTCAAGGTGGAAAATTGATTCCATTTGGAAGCAATCCTTATTTAACTCCGAAAGTTGCGGATCGTTTGGCTTTATTCCAAACGACTATTCAACGTCCTGAAACTCGTCAGTGTGAAAACTTTATTGCGAACTGGATTGCTTCAAAAGGAATCGGTTCTATTAATACGACGGCTTATCAACAACAATATGCTGCAAACTGCCCGAGTGGTGATGAACGTGGTGTTTATGCCGCTAATACAGTGATTAAAACAAATCCTTCAAGCTTCCTTCGTCCAGAAGCGCATTTTGCAATTATCTTTCTTTCAGACGAAGATGAGCGCAGTGGTTTGTACTCAAGTGGCGGAAGTGCTCTTGAATCAATGGATCAACCAGCAACTTTGTTGAGTAACGTGAAATCTATTCTTGGTAATGAGAAATATAATTCACTGAGCGTGCATGCGATTGTTGTGCGCGATTCAACTTGCTTGGCTCAACAGAACAATCAAGTTTTGGGTGATACGCCTGTTGAAGCAACTCGTGGGTTGGTTCAAGGAAGTATTGGAACAGTTTACTTGGCATTTACAAAGACATCGCCAGCATGGGGTGTTTCAGCTGATATTTGCTCTGAAAACTACACAGGTCAGTTGGGTGAAATTCAAGCGAGAATTGAAAATCGTTTGAAAGACGTGATTTTAAGATGTGATGGAGCAGAAGGTCTGACAGTTTCTGGAAGCTCGGTTGCATATCATCTTGAAGGTAAGACTTTGAAGTTTGATCAATACTTGGCTCCAGGCACTTCGATCACGCTGAACTATACTTGTACGAATCTTTAATTTTAGCGATTAAAACTTAAAACCATCGACCCCGGCTTTGCGAGAAGTCGGGGTTTTTTTGATTCATTGATTGATTGATTGATTGATTGATTGATTGATTGATTGATTGGGTGGTCTCGAAGTGAGACGTTTTTATTGTGAGTGGGGAAATGTTGGGGAAAATGGAGAACTTTTGGGCGGGGTTTAAAATGAGAAAATTTTCTGGAGACACAAACTTTTTTAATCGCTTTGTTTTCTCAAAGTGTGACTTAAGTACGGGGGCTGAGTTCCGATAATGACAGCATGGGAATGTTAGATCGTTACAAGAAAAAAGGTGGCTTTTATCAACTTCTTCAACTTTTGGAGACATCACCGATTGCTAAGCGCGATCAGTTTTTGGCTCTGATTGCAGGCGAGAGTCCTGCGTGGGAAGAAGCGCTTCGTTGTCGTATATTGACGATCAACCGTATTTACGGTTGGGATCCGCAGTATTTGGCAGAGATTTTCTCTCGTGTTCCGACGCAAACTTCTGGCTATGCATTGCATGGAAGTCCGCAAGAGCATATCGATAAAGTATTGAGTGGTTTGCCTTCAATCAGTAAGCGCAAAATCACAGATGTGATTGCAGAAGTAAATCCAACTCCGGCTGAGAAAAGTACGTGCGTCGCGCGTATTCTGACCGAGGTGCGTGGATATATTAACCAAGGAATTCTGCGTCTGGAAAAAGTAGATCCAGATTTGACTTTCCCTGAAAATATCGAAGAGTTGTTGGCGCACTCTTATGTCAACATTCCTTCTTTTGATTCTGCAGATCCTGCGAAGAAAGATGCGAGGCCATCCGTTGTTGGTGAAGCGGAAGAACCAAGTGCAGCCGCTTCATCAGGATTGAAGGATGAAAATGATTTCTTGAAGAGAAAACTTAATCAGCTTTCTTCGGAATTAAACGCGGTTAAGCACGAGAATACCGTTCTAAAAGATAAGTTGTCCCAAATTAAAAAGATCGCTTAATAAAATTTCAGTTCTAATTTTTAAAGCCCAGGAGACTTTGTCTTCTGGGCTTTTTTATTTTGTGCTTGGAAGGATTAGAAATTTTGAGAACCAAGCAAGAGCGATAGGGATAGGGATAGGGGAGAAGAGAAGAGAAGAGAAGAGAAGAGAAGAGAAGAGAAGAGAAGAGTTCCCTTCCAGAGGAAGGAAGGAAGGAAGGAAGGAAGGAAGGAAGGAAGGAAGGAAGGAAGGAAGGAAGGAAGGAAGGAAGGAAGGAAGGAAGGAAGGAAGGAAGGAAGTTGGAATGTGAGACTGGACTTTTTGTTTTCGCAGGGGGGCGTTTGTCTGGTTTGGAGTGCAAAGATTCTAGTTTGGTAAATCCTTAATCATTTCAGTCCTCTCTGTCCGCTGGACCAGGAAAGAAACAGAATTTGTCGAGACTTTAGACGATGTGAGTTTTTTCTAAAACCTACTTTGGTCGCTCCGATAACGGGAGTGAAGTACGTGAGGTTTAGAATGGCATCGCAAGTTTTGGGTACATTTGTAGTTGTGAGTTGTGCGTTTTCAGTAGCATTTGCTCAAACCGAAGTGGAACAAGATAAAGATCTCATTAAAGAAGTAGCTGTCGCGGCTGAAGCTACGCAGGAAGTGTCGACGCAAAATGTGCTCGATGTTATTCCTGATGCGACAGGTTCACATGCGGTCAGGCCTGAATGTGATCCGCATCGCTTGGAAGACGCTGTCTTTAAGAAAAAGCTCTCGACGCCCGAATATTTTAAAGTCGTTAAACAATACTTTGCAAAGTGTCAGTATGAATTGGCAGAGCAAAAGGGCATGGGTGCTTTGATTCGCAGCGCTCGTTACACTTATCCGTTCTTTCAACATCCGCAGATTCGAAAGTTTCCAGTGAAACTTGATGATGGAACAGTTGTTCCAGGCATTCTCGCTTTAAAGCAAGACCCACGTCCTCGCCCTTTGGTGATCGTACGTTGTGGTGTGTTCTGCTCAGCTGTGCAAACTTCATCCAATAAGAATTATATGATGCACCTTTTTGACCAGAGTCCATTTAACGTTCTATTTATCGCCAACCAAACAGGTATGGACTATTTGGCAGCAAATGGGCAAGTGAGCATGGGTGGATGGTCTGAAGGCTATGAGACATTGCTTGTCGGCAAATGGATGCGTGAAAAATGGGAACATCGTGACCGCATCTCAAGCATTCACATGATGGGTATTAGCTTAGGTGGAAATGCCGCTGTCTTTGGTGCCTCTTACAACGACCGCTTTCCACTCGCAGATGGCAGCAAGGTTTTTAATTCTGTGACTGCTATTTGCCCGGTGATCAGTTTGAAACCGACACTGGATAAACTTTATAATTCTCAATTAGTCGGTCGTGTCTTTGCGAAAGAAACCAAAGATCATTTCGCAGGGGCTCGTCAGTATCTTCGTGATGTGCCAGATCTTTTGGCGCCAGAACTTATTCCGACATCGCGTGCAGACATGCCTGAGTTTATTGGCACATTGCCTTCGACATCGTTACAACGCCGGGGCATCGCAAGTACGACGGAATCCTTTTTTAAGAGCAATAACTTTTGGAATTTGAAAGACCCGGTGAAAACACCGCTATTGGTGTGGGCATCGAAAGATGACTCTGTTGTGAACAACGATATCAATGCGAGAGTTTTAGAAAACGACGATACTTATAAGAAAGTGCCAACAACGGCGGTCTTAAATCTGACTTATGGCGATCACTGTGGCTTCTCTGCCGCTTATGGTTTCCAAGCCGCGGCCGCTGTCTTAAGAACTTACGTCTTGAATCACAGCCCCGAGTTTGTCGATAGCTATGTCGCTAACGAAATGCCTTGGAAGTTTGGCTCGCCAAAATTGGGAGCGAGCTATCAGCATGCTGGACAAAGTTTTGAATTTTCATCTGGATCTTCACAAATTAGAGTAAAATTTAAACTGTTCGATACTCGAGGTGGTCGTGACTGTGATGCTGGCAACATTGAATCTTCTCCTATGTACTGTTTTGTAACTAAGGACTATACAGTCTCTGTCGATTCGTTAAAATCGATTGGGGCACGCATTCCGCGCAACTCGGTTGAGGCACAAGCTCTAACTCGTGAATTCAATACCAAAGTGGAATTCAAGAGCAAAGGTAAAGCTCTGAATGGAACGCGTGGCTCTGACATCACACTGGTATGGAGATCTTTATTTGAGTAAGAAAAGAATTCTCGTCACGGGCTTTGAACCTTTTGGGGGAGAAAGCATCAATCCAAGCCAACTCCTGCTGGAAAAACTTCAGCGGGAGTCTTTGTTTTTAGATGACGTCCAATTTGAGCTTCTCCCAGTTTCTTTCGAAAAAGCAGCGGTCACTTGCCTTCAACTCCTGCGTGAGCATGCTTATGATCATGTGATTCAGTTGGGACAAGCAGGCGGTCGTAAGACAATTTGTTTAGAGCGTGTGGCTTTGAATTGGGTTGAAAGCAAGCTCCAAGATGAAGAGGGTTTCAGCCCAGATGGAGGAACCATCTCGGAAAAGGCGCCTGCAGCTTACCTTAACAATTTGGACCTAAATAAATTACGAGATGAGCTTAAAAATAGAAATCATCAGGTCACTGTTTCTCTTAGTGCAGGCTCATTTGTTTGTAATTATCTTTATTTTAAATCCCAAGAGTTTGTTCAAAACCAAAAGCTTGCAACTTCGGTGTTGTTTATTCATGTTCCCTATTTGCCGGAGCAGGCAAATAGTAAAGCCGAAGCGACACCTTCAATGGAATTTGAAGCCATGTATGCAGGTATTCGCGATCTCATTGTTCTGCTAAAAAAAATCCCGAAGAGATGAGCTTCGGGATTTAAAATTATTTATAAAGCAAGTAGGCTTTTCGCTCTTTGGCCCATGACTTTTCATCTAAGGCCAATTTCTTATCAAGATCTTTTGGAGTGGCTTTGGAATTTTCAATCCAATCTTTTAATTCCGGCCCCCCGTTGATCACATCGAAAGCCAACTTGTTGTGAACATACTCATAGGCGAAATCACGATAGATGGGATAGTCGGGATAAAGATCGCGGATCACTTTAAGCATTAAAGCAGTAATTCGGAATGGTTTAAACTGTTCGTGCTTGTAAGCATCGCAGTCGGTGTGAAATTGGAAGCCGTGGCAGAGCTTACCTTGGTGTTTGTGGAAAGTAGGCTCGAAATAACACTCACGTAAGATGACACCTTTTAACCATTGTGGCGCTTTCTTTTTCATTCCGGCTAAAACTTTTGTGAAATCAATATCAGAAGCGCCAATCACTTCGAGAGCACGAGTTGTGCCTCGACCTTCCGAAAGAGTTGTTCCTTCAATGAGCACAGTTCCTGAATACGCGCGTGCCATATTGAGTGAAGCCGCATTTGGAGAAGGATTGACCCAAGGGCGCTTTATATCCCAACCAAAACCAGGAGCTTTATTAGGACTGTAACCTTTCATTTTTACGACATCGACTTGAACATCGAGATTGTAGAAAGATTTAAAGTACAGAGCGAGTTCTCCCACGGTCAGTCCGTGGCGCATTGGAATTGGAGCGGCCCCGACGAAAGATTCCCAGCCCGGTCTCATGCGAAAACCTTCAATCACGCGGCCCGCTGGATTAGGGCGATCGAGAATCACAATCTTCTTTTGGGTTTTTGCACATTCTTCCATCATATAGAGTAATGTGGTGATGAAGGTATAAATACGACAGCCCAGATCTTGAAGGTCGAAAAGAACGACATCAAAGTGGCTCATCATTTCAGCGGTAGGACGACGAACTTCTCCGTACAAACTGAAAATGGGAATTTTCAAAACCGGGTCCACAAAGTCAGGACTTTCAATCATATTGTCTTGTTTGTCACCACGGACTCCATGTTGAGGTCCAAAAGCACACGAGAGTTTTACTTTTTTAGCTAGGAGATCCAGACTGTGGCGCAATTCAGAATCGACGCTCGCTGGGTGACAGACCAGTCCAACGCGTTTTCCTTGAAGAGATTTAAGTCTTTTTTTGTCTTGCAGTAAAACTTCGATTCCGAGCTTCATAAGATGTCCTTCATGGTGATCATTTAAGTCTATCGTGAAAACTTTTGATGTGAAGCAGTTTTTTGCCGCTAGACAAAGCAACAAAGGCCACCGATAGGGTCGGGTCTAGTCAGAAATTATGGAGATAGGGTTTTTCAACAATTTTGCTAAAGCCGTTTTGTTAATTAGTTTGGCAATCAGTAGCCTTTGACTATGCAAAAACTAATCTTAATCATTTTGTTTGTTTCGCAAATTTCAATTGCTCAAGACAAAGCGCCGGCAGTGTGGCCAAGAGAGTTTGATCTGGGATCTCAAAAAAAGATCACCATTTATCAGCCTCAGGTGGACTCCCTCAAAGGGGATGCCTTGACTGTGCAGTCGGCCTTTAAGCTCAACGAAGACAAAAAAGATGTCTATGGCAGTTTTTCGTTAAAATCGAAAGCTTTGATATCGAAAGATCAAGGTGTGGTCACGATTCGGGATATTGTTGTGACCGATGTGCAACTGCCGCAGGGTAAAACCAGCCCACAAACTTTGAAAGAAGACATTCAAGTGCTTCTTAAAGGCAAAGAATTGCAGGTACCGTATCAGACTTTAGTAAACAATTTGAATATTCAGATCGGGGAGGAAGCGCGCCCGCAATTGAAAAATGAACCACCTCATTTTATCTACACCAAGCGTCCTAGCATTCTCATCATGATTTCGGGTGATCCCGTTTGGGGAGAGTCCAAAGGAGCTAAGGAAGTAAAACGAGTTATGAACACAAGCGCCTTGATCTTGAATGAGAAAGATAAGGACTACTATTTGTGGGCCTTAGGGCAGTGGTTTACCGCTAAACAGTTAATGGGTCCTTACAAGCTTGATAAGGAACCTTCATCGAAGCTTGTGATGATTAAGGATGAGCTGGTTAAAGAAAAAAAGATTGATCCAATTGCCGGAAAGACCGCGGAAGGAAAATCCGTTTATCCACCGGGTGAGGTACCCGACATTATTCTTTCAACGAAACCAGCCGAGCTTCTGCAAAGTTCGGGTGAGCCGAAGTTTCAAGCAGTTCAGGGTACGGGTCTGCTTTACATGTCCAACTCGCCGAATTCTATTTTTATGGACTCAAAGTCCCAGGATTATTTCGTACTCGTGACCGGCCGCTGGTTTTCGTCTCAGAGCTTGGCGGGGCCATGGCGTTTTGTCGAAGGAACAAAGTTACCTGCTGACTTTAAAAAGATTCCCGTGACGAGTCCGGTGGCTGAAGTTCTGGTTTCGGTTCCGGGTACTCCTCAAGCTAAAGAGGGGCAAATTGTTAGTAGCATTCCGCAGATGGCGCAAGTCAAAAAAGATTTAAAGCCAAAGCCTATTGAATGTGACGGAAAACAAAAATGGGAAAGTATCACGGGAACGGATCTTAAGTATGCTCCCAATTGCAACACACCTATTATTCAAGTTACGGACAAACAGTTTTATGCAGTTCAAGACGGGGTTTGGTTTGTTTCCTCTGCGGGTCTGGGACCTTGGAATGTCGCAACCGTCGTGCCTGAGCAAATCTATAAAATTCCATCATCATCACCTTTATACTACGTCACTTACGTTCATATCTATGGCGCGAGTGGAGACTACGTCACTGTTGGATACACTCCTGGATATCACGGAACCTATGTCTCTGCAGATGGCACTATCGTGTATGGGACTGGCTATTTCTATCCATCTTACGTGACGGACGCTTATTGGTATCCGGCTCCATCGACTTATGGATACGGGGCTGGATATGGCTGGGATTACGGCGCTGGATTTTATATGGGATTTGCATGGGGATCTTGGATGTATCCGTGGGGTGGAGGCTACTGCTGTTACGGAGGTATCTATGTCGATATCGATGTCAGAAATACTTATACCAATTGGGGCAGACATACAGTCATCACCGGTTCGGGTGGGCGTGGAGTAACAGTTAATAAAATCGGAGATCAAAAGTTTTATCGTGCTCACGGTAGCGGAGAAATTTATACAGCTCACGATGGACAAGTTTATCGCCGTACCGGAAAGGGTGAGTGGCAGCGTAATGTGGGACCAGGAACCTGGGATCCTGTGCAAAAGCCTGATACGCCACAGCTCGAACAAATGCATCAATCACGTGAAATGGGAAATCGCCAATACGACGCTCAACGAAGCAGACCTCAAGCTGATATCAATCGCAATCTCCATGGTGGTGGAGGAATGAGAGCTGGGGGATTCCGTGGCGGCGGTGGCGGATTTAGAAGATAAAAATTAAAGGAGACTGCATGATAAAAAAATTATTCATTGCGATGGCACTTTTAGGGGGACTTCAAGCGCAGGCTGCACAAGATGCCGGTTTGGAGTTAGGTGTTCGCCAACAAGCAGCTGATGTCGGTGGCCTTAATATCTCAGCGAACTCTCAAACCGGATGGCAAGTCGGGGGCTTTTATCATTTGCCTCTTGAGGGCGGCGTGGCTCATTGGAGAACGGGTCTATTGTACACGAGACGTCCTGTACAATCCGAGAATGACATAACGGGAGAGACAATTGATTTTACGTTTGATTATCTAGATATTCCTTTTGATTTGCTCTTTAAGCCGAAAGAAAACGTGGGCGTCTATTTAGGATTTCATGTTGCCATCAGTGTCGCATCGGATTGCTCAGGCAATTCAAACTGCAAAGTTTCAGATGTGAACACTCCGCTGTTCCCGTTTGTTTTCGGTGTGATGTATAAGTTCACACCAAAGTTTGGATTTAATTTTTATGTTGATGGCGCAAACACATCAGTTGCTCGTGGTATCGGAAACTTCCGAGCCGCAGGTTTAAATCTGACATATTCGTTTGAATAAGGAAAAGCCCTGAATCCTCCTCATAAGAATTCAGGGCCTTTTTTATTTAGGTCGTTAAACGGGGAAGATTAACGATTTTGATCTAAAGCGATTTCCATGCGGTTGATGCCAAGGTTGACACCAAGACCTTTTGCAAATTGCAATGACACTTTCAAAGCCATTTCTGGAAGGTCTACACGAGTTGCTGTGATGATACCAACGCCACCCAAAACTGCGCCTTGAGCTTGAGCTACGTAGTAAGTGCCCAAGATTGATTCTGGATTTGAATCAAACAAAGCGATTTCCGCAGCTTGACCAGAAAGTTCCATGCGACCAAGTGCAACTTGAGCAGACAATGGAGCTGCTTTCATTGTTACTGTCACTGGGTACTGAACTTTTTGACCGCTCAAGCTGATGCAAGTCAAATCACCGTGACCGTTGTATTCATATTTACCTAAGATCACTTTGAAACCGTGAGCGACACCTTTGAATGACAAGTTACATCCCCATGCTGGAGCTGTATAAGCTTGAGCTTGTGCTGCACCCAATACCAACGCGATCGCTACAAATAGTTTTTTCATTTTCATTTCTCCTTATAAAGGTTGTTTTAGTTTGTTGTTTCTTACTTTTCTTTCGTTTCCGCTCATCGCGGTACGAGATAAGAAATATTCCAGAACTTTTTCGCTGTCTACCCCAAGTCGGGACATACTGTCCCGATATGAAAACTCGGGACAAAGTGTCCCGCGAGCTTGCATTTAAATAGATCCTGAGCTATTAATGCGCCATGGAAACAACTGTAAAAAATCTATTAATTGAGGAATTGGCGAAACGTCAGATGCGAAATTCCGCTTATTCCATCAGAGCTTTTGCTCGAGATTTGGGTGTCGGTGTGACGACTCTGTCGGATGTGCTGGCGGGACGACGCTCTCTTTCTAAAACAAATGTGCAAAAAGTGATGGAGAAGTTGTCTGTTTCTCCTCTTGAGAGAGAAGTGCTGTGGGCCCATTATAAAGCAACGGCCGCTCGTACAGAAATAGATGATCGAACAACTTTAGATGAAGACACGTTTCGTTTGATCGCTGATTGGCATTACCTCGCCATTATGAATTTAGCGAAATTGAAAACGAATTCCGCAAAACCTGAATGGATTGCAGAGCGCTTAAATATTCGGGTTGACGATGCTGAGGTGGCACTAGAGCGTTTATTCAGGTTGGAACTGATTAAGAAAACCCGTGGCAATCGCTTAGAGCGAACGGCAAAACCGCTGACCACGTCAAATGAGATTCCGTCGGCTGCAATTAGAAAGCATCATAGCCAAAACCTGCGCTTGGCAGAGGAATCTTTACATAGAGATCCCGTGCCGACACGAGAATTTGGTTCCGTAACCATGGCTATCAACCCGGAAAAATTGCCACAGGCGAAGGAAATCCTACTAAAAACTCGAAAAAAGATAGCCGGTTTGCTAGAAGAGGGGGATCTGTCTGAAGTCTACACGCTCTCTTTTCAGCTTTTTCCTCTTACTAAGCTTCAGACATCATCGGAGGACTAAATGATGAAGTTGAACTGCCTTATTATAAGTCTTGTGGCCACTTTCGTATTCGGAACTGCATTTGCGCGCGGGGGCGACCTTGTGAACAATGGTGGTGGTCTTGCTGAGAAGAATGTGATGTATGCTTTTGAGAAGCTCGATATCTACATTCAGATGTGCTTAAAGTCAGAGTCTTGCAAGCTGAACGATTCACAAAAAGCTTTGTTAGAAACTATTCTTCAAAATTTACCGGCTGAAAAAGCGGCAAAACAATTGTTCTTTGCTTCTGAAAAGAAAGTCCCAGGATCTTTCATTATCGATGGTTTGGTTCGTGTAGCTAAAACCGGCAGCACTGTGGGAAGTCCGATCTATATCAATTCAGACCTTCTTTATACTAAGAATGAAGCCAACGAATATGATCCGATGACAATTCCTGAAGCTGTTGCCGTGTTGATCCACGAACTGGGGCATCACTTTGGTAACTACTCACACGAAGAGTTAGATCTTATTGGAGTGCGTGCCTCTTTGATGTTGCAGCATAAATTTATCTCAACTCCGATGATGCCGTGGAACTCGGAAGTTTCTGCGACCGTATTTAACCCGAACCTGGTGTCTTCTTTTCCTGAAGTTTTGATCAACGTCGGAAATGACATTATCGACATCAGCAAAGAATATCGGGATGAAGTTCAATGCGTCGGTGTTACGATTCCAATTCCGATTCTCCCTGTTCCAGATTTGGAGCTGGCAAATAAAAAACCGGTGGCCTCGATTCTGCACAATGTCCATTGGGCAAAGCTGAAAGAGAAAAATGGTTTTTTTACGGTCACCATCACCGGCAGCGTGTCTAATAACTGCGTTTATAAATCAAACATCTGGATTCGTAATAATGATTCCAAAGTGAACATTACATTCCGCATTCGTAAATCTGAATCAAAGCAAGCTTGGGTTTTTGTTCCTGGTTCGCTTGTTGTTGAGCAGTTTAAAGACCCTTGGTGGAAAATCATTCGCTTGCCATTTAATCCGCTTCAGAATGTATGGTAGCACCCCACGCTCTTCCTAAATGACGGGGAGAGCGATATTAAGAAAAATATTGAACGAAGATTGAAGTCCTCTGCACAATAGAGCGAGATGCTTTTGCGGAGGACATGAGATGATCAATAAATTCTTTTTCTTAATAATGGTGGTTTTAAATTTTATGAATCTTGAATTTGCGCATTCAGCAGAGCTAAAGGTTGGGGACAAAGCTCCTCTTTTTAAATCTAAAACTCAAACCGGTGAAGACTTCGATTTGTCGGCCCGTAAAGGGAAATGGACAGTTCTTTATTTCTATCCAAAAGCGGGAACACCTGGTTGCACGAAACAAGCCTGTGCGTTCCGTGATTCTATCGATAAAATTCGCAATCAAGGTGCTGAGGTCTATGGGATTAGTGCTGATACTGTCGCAGATCAGGCGAAATTTCACAAAGAGCACAGTTTAAACTTCACATTGCTCGCGGATCCTGACGGAAAAGTGATTGAGCAATATGGCGCAAAAATGCCGATGATGAAAGTTTCTAAGCGTTGGACTTTTATCGTTGATCCTGACCTCAGAATCCGCTGGTTTGAGAAAGACGTGGATCCGGCGATGGACGCAGAACGCGTTGCCGGTGAAATTACGAAATTAAAGTCCACCAAGTAGCCTGAAGACGGAGTTCCTTCTTGTTCTTCCTGTCAAATGCCCTTAAGCTTTGAGCAGGTATGGATAAGAAGAAACTCATTGAAACTATTATTTCTCAGCTTGAAAAAGACCTTGTAGCAGCAAAGGAAACCGCAAAGATTTCCAGAGAAGCTGCTACAAACGAGGAAAGCAAACCGGAGAATGAGTATGACACCCGCGCGCTTGAGGCTTCTTATTTGGCGGGCGCGCAATCTAAACGTGTCGTTGAAATTGAAGAACTGATTTCAATTTATCGTTTTGTCCAACCAAAATCCTTTAAAGCCGATGATCCTATTTCTTCGACAGCGCTTGTTGAAGTCGAGTTAGAGGGCCGCCGTAGTTATCTTTTCATTATGTCAAAAGGTGGCGGCTTGAATTTTGAATTTGGTGGCATGTCGATTCAAATCGTCACGCCGAATTCGCCTTTAGGTGAAACTCTTTTAGGGCTTCATGCGGGCGATGTGGCCCTGGTCGAAATCGGCAATACCGAAAAAGAATACGAAATTTTATCCGTTAGTTAAGAAATCACCTTTAGATTTTTTAGTAAGAGGGACAGGGCGAAGAAGAGGAACATTCCGGCTCCTAAGCGACGCATCCAATGCATGGGAATGTATTTGAGAAGTTTGTCACCCCAGAAAACGGCGATTCCGTTCGTAAACATCATTCCCAGTGTTGAGCCAATCGTAACGTACAGGACGCTATCAAACTTCGCTGTCATAGCGACCGTGGCTAATTGAGTTTTATCGCCCATTTCGGCAAGGAAGAAAGTCACCATCGTCATGACGAAAAGACCACCGAGGGACTTAGATCCCAACTCTTCCTCTTTGTCGGGAATTAGAACCCAAATAGCAAATCCAACAAAGATCGCAATCAAGGCCCAGTTGATGGTTTCTTGAGAGAAGTACTGTGAAAGCCAGTATCCAGAAAGAGAGGCGAGATAGTGATTCAAAATCGTCGCGACAAAAATACCGCCAAAGATCACCCAAGGTCGTTTGAATTTATTCGCTAAAACTAATGCCAATAGCTGCGTTTTATCACCCATTTCGGTGATTGCGACGAGAAGAAAAGATTGAAGGATTGCACTCATGGAACCTCACTCCGTAAAAAATTGGCCGTGAGGTTTGCGGAAATAGCAGACGACACGGCATTTGTTAATAAAACACCAGTGTCAGTCTCGCTGATAGTTGACCTACTGTAAGACCGGGCTTTTGATGCCAGTTTGTCGATCTCACACCCAGAAAAAATCTGGTTAGCTACTCCCTAACGAGGCCCAAGTTAAGCGTTAGAATTTATTTGGTCAAGTGAGAATTTACTGAGAAACGAGAGCGCCTTGAACAGAGCTATAGACTTTGTAGTCGCCTTCGACTGTGCCTTGCTCGATCCCATTCATGTAGTTACCAACAGTACTTTGCACGTAATATCCACCAGTGGCTGTACCTGTTTGGCTGGAACCCGAGGTTAATCCTGAAGTTTTGGCAGCGACGAAAGGAGCGGTGATTTCGCTTATTGCCTCGATGCTCGCATCAAGCGAACAAGCAGCTAGAAAACTACTAGAAAGGCCTAACAATAAAAGTACCGATAGAGGCTTCTTCATACCTTACTTATCGGATTGCCAATGAAAGCATAGAGAGCGATTTTGAGAGTTTCCCAAAATGAGATAACTAAATGAGCTATGCTCAGGACCCTTAAGCGTTGTGAAGCTCAGATAAGAGTGTCTCTATCAAATCTGCTGCTTTCATCGGGCGCAGAGAATTGACTCCAGTTCCAGCCCACAGAGAGAGAAAATCAGGAGAGTTTTGTTCGGCACTCGCCTTGCGAAGATCACGCGTGAATACGTTTTGCGCGGGCCACGGAAGAATGGAATCAGAATGTTGCTGCATTTCTAGCATAAATCTGTTTTCAATTCCGCGAGCGAGGCGGCCCGAAAAAGCGCGAGTCAGTCGAGTTATTTTAGGACTGTTTTTCAAAAGAATATCTCGGTAGGGCTTGGACGTTCCCGCTTCTGTGCAGGCGAGAAAAGCCGTCCCTAATTGCGCAGCGGAAGCACCAGCTTTAATCGCATCCGCTATTCCGCGACCATTCATGATGCCGCCGGCAGTAATCAGCGGAAGCTTGATTTTAGCCGCGCACATTTTAGTCAATTCTAAGGCTGAGATGTTGGGATCATCCACATTTGTGTCAAAGATTCCACGATGTCCACCACCTTCAAATCCTTGCAGAACAATGGCATCGACTCCTGAATCTGCAATCATTTGCGCTTCTTCCAGAGTCGTCGCTGTTCCAATCGTATGCAGCTTTTGTTTCTTGCATTCCTGTATGTATTCTTTGGCAAGAAGTCCAAAGGTGAAACTCAATGTTGTCGGCTTGTTTTTTAATACGACTTCAAACTGCTGATCAAAATTTTCTGAATAGGGCGGTTGCGGATGGGGTTCGCCCAGGTGAAGTTCTTGGCGAAATTTTTCTGTTGCATGAACTGCATTTTGGATTTGCTCACGGGTGAGTATTGGATCCGGTGAGGGAATAAAGAGATTCACTCCAAAAGGTCGAGAAGAAAGCGCGCGAAGACGTTGGATGGTTGATTCAATTTCAGAGGGCTTCATGTAAGCGACACCCAAAAAGCCCAGGCCACCTGCTTCATTGACGGCAGCAACTAATTCCGGAGTTGTAGGTCCTCCGGCCATCGGAGCCAGAAACAGGGGAAGGCGTAGTTGAAATTGTTGTGTGAGTGATGTCGCAAACGAACTCATACAGAAAGTATTCTCTGATCTACTGAAAGTTGCAAGTAGAAGCGGTCCACCGTGAATCCGCATTTGCGAGAGTCACAGTGGAGCTTAATTAAGGTTTAGTATTTGCCTTTGTGTTGTTTGTCGTAACCTCGCGTGTCTCTATTGGTAAAACCGAGATCTTCGCGTTTGAAATTATGTGTGTTGGTGTTTGTAGACTGGCGAAGGTTTTGTCGATCACGGGTTGTTTGATAGCTTCGCTCTTTGTGAGCACGATCCGTATCTAAAATATGACCTTCAGGAGTTTGGGGATTTTTCTTGGCTTTCATAAAAACCTCCTCTTCCTATTTTCATGCAAACATCTATTTTTGTCCTTCGCATTTAGGGTTCAGCTGGGCTTTAGTGGGCTATCGCAGCGCTCGTTTCGTCTGAGCTGACTTCTACCTTTTCTGTCATTCGACGATTGCCAAATATCAGGATACCTAAGGCGAGAAGTGCAGAGCTAGCGAACACGGCGGCGATAGGAAAAATCTGCTGTGCTTTTAAAACTCCCACGGCCACCGAGGCCAGAGCGCCCGTTCCCATTTGCAGCGATCCCATTAAAGCCGAAGCTTTGCCAGCGTCTTTTGCAAATGGAGCAAGGGCGAGGGCCGCGCCGTTAGGATTTGCCAGTCCCACGCATGATAAGAATAAGAAAAGAGTCCCAATTGTTCCGCCAATACCGTACCAGTTGTTGAAAGCCCCAATAAAGAAGCTGAGCCCCGTGATAACTAAAATCATAAGCGAGCCGAGGAGGATTTGTTCATTGCTGAATTTTTTAAGCAGAACAAGATTGAGCTGGCTTGCACCAACGAAGCCCACCGCAAGTCCTGCGAAGATCCAACCGTACGTACGTTCGCTGACCTGGAATATCTCCATAAATATGATGGGTGAACCGGCAACATAAACGAACAAACCAGAGAAAGCCAAAGCGCCTGCGAATGTGTAAGTGTAGAACTGCGGATTTTTCAGAATTTCAAGATAGTCTTTAATGATGGGCCCTGGTCGCAGAGATTGTGAGGCATCGGGCTTGTGACTTTCTGGGAGATAAGTAAAAGACACGACAAGCATCAAAGCGCCAATAATTCCAAGCGAGATGAATACCGCTTGCCAGCCGAAGACAGAAGCTAAATACCCACCAGCTGTCGGCGCTACGAGTGGAGAGACACCTAGAATCAGCATGAGAAGTGAAAAGACCTTCGCGCTTTCTTTGGCAGTGAAAAGATCTCGAACCATGGCAACAGATGCGACGTTAGCAGCACAGCCCCCAATGGCTTGCAAAAAGCGAAAGGCGATCAAACCTTCGATGGAAGTTGACATCAAACAACCAATCGTCGCCAGTATGTAAAGCACAAGACCCACATAGAGTGGCTTTTTGCGCCCGAAGCGATCAAGCAGAGGACCGTAGAATAATTGTCCCACAGCGAGACCGACAAAGTAGCTTGATAAAGAGAGAGAAACTTCGGAAACACCTGTGCCGAAGGCGGTTGCCATTTTTTGAAATGCGGGAAGGTACATATCAATAGAAAATGGGCTGAGAGCTGTCAAAGCTCCTAAAATAAGGATCAACAAAGCATTTTTATTTTGGTTTGATTTCAAGAGAGCCTTCGAATCTGTCACGAGAGTGACTTAATGTAACTATAATAAGCACATAAAGAGTTTTATTGTCAAGTCATGTGCTAGCCTGAGTAAAAAGTCGTTTAGTTTTGACGCAAACGTGGCGATAAGCTTCTTATGTTTAAATCGGCGATCTCCTCATTTTGCGTCACGGCTTTAGTCGGGTTGTTCGGCTTCACCTTTGATTGTGAAGAACCGCAGCAAGCGACTTTGAGTTCAGAAGCACCTCTTAAGAAGGTGTTTGTCGTGGCCCATCGGGGAGATGAGCAGGTCTATCCAGAAAACTCCATGGACGCTTTTTTGGGGGGTTCAAAAGCCGGTGCAGATTTTGTCGAGATGGATGTACGCCGTACGCGCGACGGGTCCTTCGTCATTCATCATGATGAGAATACAGGTCGCAGCGTTCACTGTCCTCAAGGTGAAGTTGCAATTGCAACAACAACTTTTTCCTATCTCCGTAACGAATGTCGCTATTTAAATCTTCCCGTCGATCGCGGAATGGTGCTCACTCTCGCTGAAACTTTAAGTTTGATGCGTTGGACACGCACGGGCCTTGTTTTGGATGTGAAACCTGTTATCAAGGAACATGAAATTCTCGAGTTCGCGGAAGAACTGCTGCGTTTAGATCCTCAAGGTCATTGTGCGCGCGGGATTGATCTGGGAGGTACTTTCAATTGCTTCTCGAATTTGATTATCTACGTGAATGATCTAAATGCACACAACAAGCTTTGGAGAGTTGCTAAGGGTTTGCAGCCTGCAGATCCTCGCTTCCGCGTTTTAAGTGCGATGAAGTATTTAAAGATCACCTACGAGGCTAAGACGGCATTGGCCGCTCCAGAGGCGTGGCTCGATAATGATGGTTTAGCATTCAATTTAATGGCATCTTCCGTTGAGGATATTCAACGAATGAGAGCGCTTTATCCACATAAGATTTTTGCTGTGTGGACTTTGTCGCAGGCTTCGGAATTTGCTCTCGCCAAATCCTTGAACATGGATGGAATTATCACCAGCCTGCTTCATGACTATATTAAATACGAGAAGACTAAGTAACTTGAATATCTTGGAACGAATCTGATGCGTTGTCGTAAGCAGACAAGTGCCCATCTTCCAAATCAAAATATACGCCCAATAATTGGAGATTTCTGTCGCGGATTGCCGTTTCAATAAACGGGAATGAACGAAGATTTTTGAGAGAAATCACGATGGAAGCGCGTTCGCACTCTCGGCAAAGAGTATCAACATCCTGAGTTTTTGCCGTTGCAAGAACCGCTTTTTTTGCTTCATCAGCAATCGTCATCCATTGAGCAACGAATCCACCAGCCTTGATATTTTCAGGTTGGAAGAGAGATCTGATGCCGCCGCATTGGCGATGTCCCAGAACCACGATGTTTTCAACTTGTAGGTTCACGACTGCAAATTCAATAGCCGCACTGACCCCGTGGAAGCCAATAGAAGATTCAAACGGTGGAACCAGGTTTGCAACGTTACGAACAACGAAGATATCGCCGGGCGAAGTTGAAAAAAGAATAGCGGGATCGACGCGGGAGTCACTGCAGGCAATCATCAAAGTTTTCGGACTTTGACCGCTGCTTGCAAGGCGGGTGTAGACGGAGTTTTCTTCTGCAAAGAAGCGCTCGCGGAAGCGTCTAAAACCCACTACCATTCGCAAAAGTTCTTTGTTGATCATTGGTGTCCTCGTCTAAGAAATGGACCTCTTTTTTAAATCTTTCTGGGGCAGAGTCCAACAAAAATCTGAATCCTATAATGCGATTGGACGGGTCTTTTGGGCTTATTAGGAAAAATTTATCGGGTGCAGACGGGCTCGGGGGCTCACCTAAGTTACTGCAATAAAAGAACTTTTAAGTCGGAAAGGGCGAGGGTTGGCCACGGGGTGCAAGAGTTCAGAGAAGTTCAAGGTCCATTCTGCGACGGGCCGTTAAAACTTGCTGGTAACTCAAACAACTGGGAGCCTTTATGAAAAAGATGGTTTTATTTAGGCCCGCAAGTTTCATCTCATTTTTCAGATGCCAAGTTAAGGCTGCTCATAACGCCAAGGACGATGCGTACCTTTATTACGCGACAGAAGGTGAAGTAAACCCATCAAGCGTCAGAGATTCAGACAGAGTCGTGACGCTTTTTGCGCGAGGCCTGCCTGATCTATCTTAAGAATGAATAAACGGCGTTTGGATTGGAAAGGCCTTTGCATTTGCAATCAAAGAATGAAGAACTTTATCTGTCTCATTTTGGGACTTTCATTTTTTGCCTGTCATGCCCAAGCTCATTTAGCCAATGAGTTTATGGATCGCTATCAAATTTATCAATTAAGCGAGGATAGTGAGTTTTTTCGTGAGATCGAAGACTTGACTGAAGATCTCCTTATCAACACTCAATTTTCACAATTTTGCGAACTGATGTGGTCTCCAGCTATCACTTATATGATGACGGGGGTCAGCGCGAATCGTTCCGTTGAAATCTTTAATGCCTGTGCCAAATATCGAGGTGAAAATCGATTCCAGGGAACTGTACCGAAAATTTTTAAGCGCGAGTTTTACGTGGCCTATGACTCTGAAGGGAAAAGCCCGATTCAAAGCTGGACCACTTTCGATAATAAAACGGTGATTTTCGTTGATGAGAATTTTTCGCGTGAAAAACTCCGTCATGTTCTCGCTCATGAACTCGCAATTAGTGTCGATGGCAAAACCAATATGGTGTATTCGACATATCTCCTTTACCAAAACAAAGGATACGATGTGGGTCGAACTCGCATCATTGATATCGGAAATTTATCATCCGAAGAAAAACGAATTCAAAAGCGTTTCAACATTGCGACTCATCGTCAGATTAGTTTTGCTTTCGCGGCTCTACGTGCAACGATGGCAGAACGGTTGTTTATTGGAGGCGATCAGGATAAGCCTTTTGAGCTTCGCTATCATGAAAACTGCAAGCAAGCCTTCTTATCGATTTATGAATCCTTGCGCAGAAACCCAGAACTGACAGTTCAAAACGAAAATATGGGTTTTATGGACATGATGGCGTCCATGGTAGCAAAGAATGCTGAGGATATGGGAATGGACAACGCCATTGCCGAAGTCTTGGATGACAAACTGAAGTTCAAGGATGGAAATCAAACCGTTACCTTCTGTACTTATATGGCGCGCCCCTTGTTTTCTCCGAAATCTGTGTACAGTCTGTTCGCAGCAGGTCCTCGTCCAAAAGTGACGGGCGGTTGGAGTCCAGAAATGCGCGAGCGCCTTTCGCGTGATCCCCGCAATACTAAAAATATTTATGACAGTATTAAAAGAGATGTGAAAACCAACAAAGCAGTCAAACTTGACAAGTTGAGATCGCAGATATGACGTCACATCCTTTGGAAATCCTTTTTCAAACAGGTATGAAACGGTTGACCGAAGGTCAGCTGGAGTTGTTTCTTTTTGAACGAGAAAAGGAAGCCGTGTCGCACTCTGAAAAACGCGTGCTGGTGCATCTGCGTATCAAAGAGATGTTGCAAAAAGGTGAATACTACAGCGCCATTGAAGCCATTCAGCTTTGCTTTCATGAAAAAGGTGAGCACTTGGGCCTGTGGTGTGATCTAGCGGCTTGTTATTACCTGACTCAGCAGTACGGTTTATGGGCTTTAACTCTACAAAAAATTGAAAACCTCTTACGTGAATTTCAAAAGCAAATCAGCGATGTGAGTCTAACGAAGACTCGCATGATGTTAGCAAAGTTTTTTGAAGAAACAGGCGATCTGCAAAAATCTTTGAGCTATTGGATGGAATGCCTCGAAGGTTCAGATATCGAGTTGATTCTAAGAGCTCGCATCAACATCGTTCGACTTTTAGCCCTCTATCCATTGGGGCCAGAGCTTACGACATATTATCGAGATTTGAAACCTGCCTTACGAAGCAAGCTCGCGCCCACTTTAGAAATTGAAATCTTGCATGCATTATCGTTAGCCGAAGTCAGTTTGTTGGGGCCAGCAACTTGGTCGCAACTAAAAGAGCTTATTGACCGTTATGAGATAGGGAAAGAAGATCAAGCTCTTCTTTATTTTGATATTTGCGACCTCATCATGCGAACGGGAGAGGCTTTACCCGAGTCCTTGGTGCACGCCCTCGCCCAACTCACTCCGGTAGGACCTTACGAGGCTTGTTTAAAGAATCTTGCGCTAAAAACCAGAGTCGATCAGGTTCCGTGGCTTTCATTGGCGACAGAAATGCCGGTTGGAAATTTTCTTCGTCTCGCGAGTTTGGCACTTACTATGAATTTGGTTTCAAATGAGGAAGCTGTGGTTTTGAAAAGACAAATTGAGCTGACTCTTCTTGGGTTCACGCCTAAAGATCGTCAAGTATGGCAGGGTCTTTTGCCGTCAACGTCGTCACATTTACTCTCTGCAGTTTTAACTGAGGATATGAAACTGGTGATCAATGATCGTTTTCACTTGAATCTCACTAGTAAAAAGAAAATCTATGAACTTCTTAGCCATCTTTCATCCCAGAAATCAATGAGCTTGGAAGAGCTGACGGAAAAGATTTACGAAGCTGAATACAACGAATCTTACTTCCATCGCCTGCGTCGTTTGGCAAAACGATTTAATGATGAAGTTCTCGCGGTGGGTGCTCCAGCTCTTTTGGAAGTGAAGGATGGTCAGATCAACTTGTTAGCTGACCTTAAAAACCTCAGCCGCTCATAAACTGTTTCCCAACATTGTGACCGTCTCAGTTCTGGACTGGACTTGAGGAAAAGTTGACTACAGCCGTAGTTAAAGTAGACTACATTTGTAGTTACGGGGGTCTGATGAAGTCTTTGCCAAGCCTGGGTGAACAAGAAATTGAAATTCTTCGCTTTGTTTCAAGCCAAGGACAAGTCTCTGTACGAGAGGCTGCCGCGCACTTTGAACAAGAAAAGGGCTTGGCTCGAACAACAATCCTCACTGTTCTGGAACGACTTCGTAACAAGGGATTTTTGTCGCGTGAAAAGGTCGATGGAGTTTTTCGTTACTCCGAGAAAATCGATACCGGTCTTGTCATGAAAGGCAAGGTCGCTGAGTTTGTTGAGCGCACTCTGGGTGGTTCAGTTTCTCCATTACTCAATTATTTTGCTGGCGGGAAAAATTTGTCGGCGGACGAAATTGAAAAACTTCGCGATATAATCGCGGACTTTGACAAGTCTAACAGAGGGAAGGGCCGATGAGTTTTTCAAGCAGCCTGGATTTTTCCTGGAAGATGTTTGTTTTTGTGGCTTTGTCTTCAACCTTTGTATTTGGTGCATTCTTGCTTGCTCAGATTTTTTTGAAGCGAGTCTCTGGAAAGTACTTTCGAAATTGGGCGCAGGCCACGGTGGCAACTTTTTTAGTGTCGATTGTAGCAACTGCGCTATTGCTTTTGACAGTCGATCAAGAACTGCAGAGGAGATGTTTCGCTCTTTTTGCTGAGCACGCCGGAAGTTATGCGGTGACCCGTGTGGCGGCTGGGGCCTGGCTATTGGGTGTCGCTGCGTTTCTCCTTAAAGATGTCATTCAAGTCGCACTTTTTCAAAAGCAAGTTCGCGCGCAATCTTTGCGATCTGAGGGCGATATTCTTGTGATGAAGAGTGGATTTGCACCATCCACGTTCGGATTTATTAAACAGATTGTTTTAATTCCAGAGAACTTCATGAAAATGCCAGAGCAACTGAAATATGTACTGGCTCACGAACGCATGCACGTCGAAATGCGGGATGGGTTTTGGAATCTCCTCGCTCTTGTCGCACTCCGCTTGGCATGGTTTAATCCAATCGCCTATCTATTTTCCCGTTCTCGTGTTTTGGCGGTTGAAATGGCAACGGATGAAGCAGTCGTAAAGCTTCATGGCTTTGATATCCGAGGTTACTGTGAGTCTTTAGTAAATGCGCATCGTGAAAGCATCATCAAGGGGCCAACCTTAGTAACTTTAGGCGCATCTGCCGAATACCGACAGATGCATGCGCGTATTCAAAACCTGTACAACCAACATTCATCCAGCAAGCTACAGCTAGTAGGTTCGGTCATCGCGTTGCTATTGATGTGGGGATTCGGCATGGGGCAGGCATTTGCTTCCATTCAAACCGAGGTTTTAGCAAATGAAGAAATGATGTGCTATCAAGTGCAACATGAAAAAATAATTGAGAGTTTGTTCAAGGCGCCTCCTGAAACAAGCAATAAGTGTGAGTAATTAACAATTTTGAAAAGGAGATTTTTATGAAGAAGCTTTTGCTTCTAGGGCCTCTTTTTGTCTTCACGGCCTGTGCAACGAAAGAAAGTCAGATTGCCGATTACCTTAAAAAGAATCCAAAGCTTGTCTTTGACGTGATCGAAGAAAATCCGGAGCAATTTATCGAAGTAGTGAATCGGGCTGCACGAAAGGCTCAGGAGGGAATGCAACAAAAGCAACTTTCCGAAATGCGCCAACAACAACAGGAGCAAATAAAAAATCCGTTGAAGCCTGATTTAGAAAAAGGTCGTCAGTTAGTGGGCGACGCAAATTCTAAAATCACAATTGTTGAGTATGCCGACTTTCAATGTCCAGCCTGCGGAGCTGCGTTCGGAAGTCTGAAGCAGATCAAAGAGAAATATAAAGGACAAGTTCAGTTCTATTACAAGAACATGCCACTTAGCTTTCATAAACAAGCAGAGCCCGCAGCCCGTTATTACGAAGCCGTATTTTTGCAGGACAAAACCAAAGCTTTAAAATATTACGAATATATTTTTGAGAATCAAAGTCGCATGCGAGACGATGCTTTTCTTAAAGACGCCGCTAAGAAATTGGGCGTCGATATGAAAAGATTGGCGACTGATTTAAATTCAGAAAAGGTCACGGCGCGTATCGAGAGTGATATGGCCGAATTTGAAAAGTTTGGTTTTACAGGAACACCCGTAATCCTGGTGAATGGGGTGGCTTTGCACGGAGCTCAGCCATTTGAAGAAATTGAACGGGTTATTGGCGAAACTCTTAAAAACTAAAAAGGGGGACGAGGCTGCCGGAATTTCTTGAGCTCTTAAGGCCCATTCATTGGAAATTGCATATTCAGACCCACAAAGGTTTGATAGTTTGGAGCGCCATCGCCCTCATGTGCAATGGTCCATTGAGGTTCCGCAAAAAGATTGATGGCAGTACCTCCTTCTGTCTTCCAAATTTTCCCAAGGCCCGCACCCACCGGCATATTGTAGTCGCCGGTTTCCCAATTAAAAAACCAGATTCCCGCAGAGCGAAAGTAAAATGCATTTGGCAAGTTGTGAATAAAGAACGGCTGCAGAGTCGCAATATTCTGAGTAGGACGATCGGCATCTCCACCTATATCATGTTGATATGTTAAGAGAGCCCCGACCATACCTGAAGGACTTGGTTTGATAGCTGTTGCAGAAAGACCAATTTGCCATTTACCAGCGCCGGTTTCATCTTTGGAGGCTGTTGGGAACACAAAGTAGGGACCGACTCCCAATTCAAATTCACCGCCATGACCTGGAAGTAAAAATATATCGAACAAATTCATATCCCCCATTCCCGTGACTTTGTCACCATCAGGACCGGGTACAGATTGATAGGGAATCGAGAGGCGGGCCAATTGCGGCGCACCTCCCAATTTATGAGGAAGTGCTCCGCGCAGATAGAAGGTATTCGCCTCTTCATCTGTTCCAAAAATGGAAGAGGTGATATAGTCATGAAAATTCAAACCAAACATCGGCGTGAGTGGATTGTTGGATTTATTCATGTCTTCTGTACTGACTTCGGCCTGAGCCGTGAGCGGCAGCAGTATCGCAATCAGTAAGCGGCTTATCCATTTTTCAGGCAGAGTTCTCATGTGTTCTCCTAATCTTTGCTGCTGAGCTCAGCAATCGGTTTTTCGCTTGGAACTTTTCTTTCTTCAACCGGCGTTACCAAGTTAAAGCGATTGTCAAATGTATCAAGCATTGCGACCAATTCGTTGATGGATTGGGTTTTACCTGAAATTTTCAGAAGCCCTGCTTTTTGAATTTGTTCAGGGGTTTCCATGCCTGAGAGAAGTTTACCGACCGCTGACGATTTTACTTCAAGAACGCTATCAAATTTTTCGTTTGGAAGTGCCTTTGAGGAAACCAGAACGGAATTATTCAAGACCAAGCTGTATTTCTCATTGGTATCTGTCGTATTCAGACCGAGACGAATGGTTTTACCATTGGCTTTTTCGGGATTGATGCGAAGGCTCGTATAATCAAACAACATCGCAAGGGGCAACGATCCCGGATCCACGACTGGCGGAGCCATATTCGTTTTGCCATCGCGAAGTTCTTTGGCAGCTGTAAGATAAAAATCTCTCCATGGACCTGATTCAGCCTGGAAACCCAGTTGCTCAAGAGCTGCGGCTTGGAGCTGAATGGCATCTTTGTTGGTTGGACTTGCGTAAACCAAATGATTCACGACTTCAGCAGTCCAGCGATAGTCGCCCTTGTTGAAAGCTTCTCTTCCGATTTTCAGAACCTTTGCGGGGCCACCCATTGCCTGAACATAGCGTTTCGCAGCTTCCACTCTTGGATGTTGATGAAGAGTCGCTGGATTTCCATTAAAGAAGCCAAGGTAGAGCTGATAGGTTGCTTTGACGTTGTGATTCAAAGAACCGTAGTATCCCCGGTTGTAGAATTTTTTGCCCAATGAATCTGGAAGTTTGATTCTCTCGGCGATCTCTTCTGCGTCATAACCTTGGTTGGCAAGTCGAAGCGTTTGATCATTGATAAATTTGTACATGTCGCGCTGATCGGTAATGTATTGGCGAATTTTTGCATTACCCCAACGTGGCCAGTGGTGAGACGCGAAAGCAACTTCGGCTTGATCGCCAAACATTTCAAGCGTTTTTGAGAGCGCGCTAGACCAAACCAGGGGACTGCGAACTTTGGCTCCGCGAAGAGTGTACAAGTTATGCATGGTCGCGACGGTGTCTTCGGAGAGGCAGAGAGCTTTGAGTTGCGGAAAATAGAAGAGCATTTCAGAAGGCGCTTCCGTTCCAGGTGCCATTTGGAAAACGACATCAATTCCATCGATAGTCATTTTCTCTCCGGTTTTCGTGATGAGTTTCGTTGGTACGGCTATGGAGTGGGTTCCGTCAGATACCCCAGGTCCCAGACCTGTTCCTAAATTTCCGATTGGACTGTTGGGTAGAAAGTTTCCGTACATAAATGTGGCGCGACGACTCATGATATTGCCTGCAAAAAGATTTTCGCTCACGGCTTCTTCTATAAAGTGCTCAGGTGCAATGATCGGAATTTTTTTTGCTTTGATATCTTCAGCAGTGAGGATTCCCAAAACGCCACCGAAATGGTCAGCATGACTGTGAGTGAAAATGACGGCTGAGATTGGGCGTTTTCCGAGTTTTTCGTTTACTAGATTCATTCCTGCCGCAGCTGTTTCAACAGAGCTCAGGGGATCGATGACGATCCAACCACTTTTTCCTTCGATCAAAGTCATATTTGAAATATCAAGCCCACGGATTTGATAGATTTTATCTGAGACCTTAAAAAGACCACTTTGAGATGTCAGTTGGGACTGGCGCCAGAGGCTCGGATTTGCGGTATCTGGTGCAGGTTTGTTTGCTAAGAAACTAAATGCCTCGGTGTCATAGGGCGTCCTTGAAGTTTTAATTATTGGGTTGGCCAATTTTGCAATGAGTCCTCGGGTGGCAAGATCAAAATCTTCGCGGTCAGAAAAATTCAGCTCGTTTAGAACGGCCTGATTTGCTTTTTTAGTAAATGAAGTGGCCGTACCAGGCGCGGGAAGTTTTTCGACTGCGTAAGCCGACATTGAGAGGGCTGTGATAAAAGCCACTGGTAAACAAAAAAGATTCATTCATTCCTCCTTGAATGCCACATCTTTTCACATGCGGCAAAAGAGAGGAAATGCGGTGACAGCGGAATGCAACAATGCAGATTTTGTTTAATGGTCCAGTGTTATTTGTTAGGCTGCGAGAGCTCAGAATGAATCCGCGGGTTCGGGGGGGGCCCCTGAAATTATTACTTTCCGGAATCCTCTCTTGTTCTTGGGGGCGAGCTGGTTTTATAGTGCCGATCCGTAGGGGATTTGGGATGCGTTTGCAATTCAGTTTGGTCATTGTGAGTTTCGCTCTGCTGGTTTCTTGCCAACCGCAACGTCGTGTTGACACTGTTGCGGGCGGGGACGCGCAAACTGAATCATCCGGCATTATTGGCGGAGTTGTTGCGGCCGAAAACCAATTTCCCTTCGCGGTCAATATCTGGTTCGATAGCCCCCAAGACAACTATGTAGCTCATCTTTGTGGTGCGAGTTTAATAAATAAAAATTGGGTTCTTACAGCTGCTCATTGTGTCTTAGAAGATGAATCTGAAAGCAGTATGCGAGTTGTTAAGCCCAGCAAACTCAAAATGTACATCGCCAGCAATCAGCATAGCGGTGATGGCGGAAAGCTATTAAAAATAAAATCGATCTTCGTTCATCCTGAATTTTCTTGGCCTCGTTTTGATGTGGCACTCATTGAACTGACGGAAAGCGTGACGGATGTTCTTCCCGTCGCGTTGGGATCTGAAGACTTGGGAAATTCGAGTGAGACGGTCACTGTGATCGGCTGGGGCCTAATGGACTCGATTGGGAAAAATGAAAGTTCTCTTTTAAGAAGTGTTTCCGTGAATTTACTTCCTCGATCAACCTGTGCACTCGATGCATTCGCTGTCGAGAGAGGTATTGAAGTCGGTCGCGATATGCTCTGTATCGAAACAAACAATCATAAAACGAGTTCCTGCCCTGGAGACAGTGGCGGCCCGCTGTTAAAAAAGACGGCTTCCGGGTATCAGCAAATTGGCATTGTAAGCTGGGGTTCTGCTTGCGGTGGTTCTCGCCAAAAACTGACGTCAAGTGCCGCAGGATATTCGGATGTCTCTGCAGCACTTCCGTGGATCGAAAAATTAATATTTAAAAAATAATTACTGTGTCGTCGTCGTATCAGTCATGGACGATTGGATCTCTTTGGCTTTGCTCAAGTGTTGTTCGACGTGGGTCTTTGTTTCGTTTAAAAAATTCTTAAATTGAGGGTTTTGGGCTTGCGGAATAAGTTTTGTCTCTAAGTCCGTCAGAAGCTGTTGGTGCATTGCCACTTGGGTGCCTATATAAGCTCTATCGAAGTCAGCACCCTTTTTCTTTTTTAGTTCTGCGAGCTGGTCCTTGGCAGTTGCTTTTAAATTTTTGGCTTCTTCATTAGACTTGGCTTTGATTTTTTCGTCCTTAGTAATTTTCTTACCTTGCTTCATATTATTCGTGTGCTCATTGATCATATGTTCTGCAAAGTCTTTTACGGCACTGGATGAGGCTCTGGATTTTGCAAGTTTAGCAGCATCAATTTCAGCATCATTAGCTGTCATCATGATTTCGGCGATTTCTTGATCTGCTAGGGCCCAAGCGGATGAAGCAAAAGACATACACAACATTATAACAAGAAATAAATTTGGTATTTTCATTTTATTCTCCTTTATGAGTTTATGGAGGTATCATTTGAAAAAACCAATTCCTGGGTCAATTGCGAAAGATTGAGTGGCACACTTGTAAGTGAGAGACTGCTGTTTGCGTGCTTCATGCAAAATGCCAGAAAATACAGAGTGAATCTTCACAAAGCTCCAAACATTTCTAGTCAAGATTTAATAGAACTGTAAGGTCAAATAAGATGCGGAGAAGAGATGCTTAGAATCAAAGGGAGGTGTCATGGCTGAAAATAAAATCAAACTTCGCCCATTGGCGGAGCAAGTCATTGTTATTACTGGCGCGACCAGTGGAATCGGATTGGCAACGGCGGAAATGGCGGCGGAGAGAGGTGCGTCCGTTGTCTTAAGCTCGAGAAACGAAGAGGATCTGGAGCAGATCATTCAGCGTCTTCAAAGTGCAGGGTACAAGGCTCGAGGGGTCAACGCTGATGTGTGTAAAATGACTGATTTAGAAAATCTCGCACAAGTAGCCATAGAGACTTTCGGTCGTATCGATACTTGGGTTAACAATGCCGGTGGCTCGATATATGGTCCTCTTCTTGAAATTCCTGAAGAAGAAGAGCGAGCGTTGTTCGATGTAAACTTTTGGGGTGTGCGCAATGGTTGTCGTGTGGCTTTTCAACACATGAAAGAAAATGGCGGTGCTATCATCAACTTGGGAAGTGAAGTTTCTGTCCGCTCTCTACCATTGCAAGGGATGTACTCTGCAACCAAACACGCAGTGAAAGCTTATACGGATGCTTTGCGGATGGAACTGGAGCATGATGGGTATCCGATCTCGGTTTCCTTGATTCGTCCCACTGCCATCAATACCCCCTTTGCCGAACATGCTGTAAACCATTTGCGTTCGGGAGAGCCCTCATTACCGGATCCGATTTATCACCCTGACTATGTAGCAGAGGCAATTTTAAAATGTGCAACTGATGTGATTCGCGATGTGTTTGTTGGTGGACCTTCGAAAATGAGTGCTGTTATGGAATTTATCATGCCGGGGATGACCGATAAACATATGGAGAAAAGCAGCTACAAGGATCAAAGTGCTGGCGAAAGTATTCCTCATGAAGAAGGGCAAGAAGGCCTACATCATGCCCCCGCACATGAGGGAAATGTATTCGGTCATCACAAAGGTAAAAAAACCAAACAGCGTTCTGATATGAAGACCCCTGAAGCGAAGCACTGATATTTAAACAATAGGACCTTCATTGTTTCTCTCAGCAGCATTTTGAGAACTGCGAGTGAGGATAGACGGAGAGATGCGGGAATGCGCATCTTTCCCTTCCACTGCCGACATTTTTCCGTCTAGAGGCGTGGGGAGGAATGAGTTTGCTAAAAACATCAGGTCGGCAAATACATTTGGAAAATACCCTTGAAGGGCCGCGGCGATTCTTGTGGATAGCGAAACTAGAACTTCCGCTTTTCCGTATTCGCTTGCTTGAACGATTTTTCGCGCGACCTTATCGGCATTCTTGCTTAAGAATGGCATTGATGAAAGCACCGAAAACCAAGCGTATTCTTTTTTGACTTGTCCTTTGAAATTCGCATGGTCGATAGAACCGGTGCGCATGACACTCGGGCTGACAGTTGTAACATAAATTTTGCGGGCTGCAAGTTCAGCACGCAAAGTGCGAGAGTAACCGACCAAGGCGTGTTTCCCTGCGCAATAGGCAGAAAGATGCGGGAACGGAACCAATCCTCCAATCGAGGCAATGTTCACGATACGACAGCCCGCTTGAAGGTGCGGGAGAGCCGTTTCAATCATGTAGTAGGGACCCCAGAAATGTGTTGATATAGAATCGGTAAAATCAGTTTCGGTTGTGTTTTCAATGGGGGCAGTCGATATCACGCCGGCGTTGTTGACGACAATATCAATTTGCCCAAAATCTTGGATGACTTGAGCAATGCATTTTTCAACTTGTTCTCGTTGTTTAGAATCGCAGACATAGTATTGAACCCAGGATTCAGGAGAATCAAACTGAATAATATTTTTTGCTCTTTTGAGCTCAGCTTCATCCCTTGCGAAAAGAGCGACGCTGGCGCCTTTTTGTGCGTAACATTGAGCAATTAAAAGTCCCAATCCTCTAGAACCGCCATTTATAACAACGACCTTTCCATGCGAGGAGCGAAAGCGAAACTCGCCGCGCAAGCGAGCCAAAATCCATGTCGAGAAAAGTCCAACACCGAGAAGAGAAAATATTTTTTTCGCTGGGCGGTTCATAGATCACCTCTTTTATTTTTTTATCTTATCTTGCCGGAGGACGCTCTTGTAGTTGTCAATTTACCGGTAGGGCTGTGTATTTTAAATTTTTTGTTCATAATCAAGCTGCCTCGACTAGGGCTTCTCTCGAAATCCGATAAAATGAAGTGAGAAATGAAGTGAGAAATGAAGAGGAAAAGGAGAGTCACATGGATCCCACAGAAACAGTTCCTCCCGAGGAACAGCAAGAACGTTTGCAAAAAAAAGGAATTTTTACGACGGAAGCTATCACTATTTTAGCCCCGCCGGAAACTTTGTATCACCTTTGGATGAACCCTCAAAATTTTCAAAACTTATCCGATCAACTTGAGTCGGTAACAAAGATTTCTGAGACTAAAACTCATTGGGTGTGGAGAGCTTTGAAAGATCGAACTCGCATCGAGTGGGACAGCGAAATTGTAGAAAAGAAAGAGAATCAATATATCGCTTGGCGCTCGACTCTTCATGAAAATCTTCTTATCTCCGGTCGGGTCGAGTTTGATCTTTTGCCCTATGGCCGCGGCACAGTCGTAAGAGTGAAGCTGGGATACGATGTTCCTATTGGAAAGATGGCGGTGCTGCTCGAGAAAGTACTCGGTGAGTCGCCGCATCGAAATTTAAAACTGTTTTTGGTTCGACTTCGTCAATTTATGGAAACCGGCGAACTGGCGAGGGTTGAGGGGCAGTCCGCCGGCAATGATAGAGACAAAGAAACCAATACAGCTTTGCACTAGGACATATCAGAAAAAGTACCACGCAGGTTTTTGTTGCGTGGTGCTTTTATAGCCGATGGGATGAAGGCGATGCCAATCCCAAGCATGTTGTATGATATCACCTAAATCAGAATAACGTCTGGTCCAACCCAGATCTTTAAAGATTTTCTCACTAGAAGCGATCAAAACTGCGGGATCACCGGCGCGACGTTCTTCTTTGATGACGGAAAAATTGATTCCGGTTACTTTCTGGCACTCCATGATGACTTCATGGACTGAAAATCCTTTTTCGCTGCCAAGGTTATAGACATTGCCAGACATTTCTTCGATTTTTTCGAGGGCAAGGGTGTGGGCTTTGGCGAGATCACTCACATGGATATAGTCACGGACACAGGTTCCATCTGACGTTTCATAATCAGTGCCAAAAACTCGAACCTCAGGTTTTCCCGTGAGTGCCGATTTAAGTATTCTTGGAATCAAATGAGTTTCGTGCGGATGGTCTTCACCGATTGTAGAATCGGGGTGAGCACCTGCTGCATTAAAGTAACGAAGAACAATATAGGATATTTCGTAAGCTTGAGCGAAATCCGATAAAATATTTTCCACCATCAGTTTGGATCGACCGTAAGGATTTTTCGGCTGCAAACGATGCGACTCTGTTATCGGTAAGAACTCGGGTTCACCATAGACCGCTGCCGTGGATGAGAAAACTATTTTTCGAATGTGGCAGTTTTTCATCGCCTCAAGCAAAATAAGAGTCTGGGAAAAGTTATTTTGATAGTACTTAGCCGGATCAGCGACACTTTCGCTCACTTCGATAAATCCTGCGAGGTGAGCCACGGCCTCTATATCTTCTTCGGTGAAAAGTGACTCTAATAGGTAGTAATCACTGATACTGCCTTTGACAAACTGGGCTCGTGGATCGACGGCGACAAGATGACCATGAGAAAGATTATCTAAGACAACAACTTCATGTCCTGACCCAATAAGATCCCGTACGACATGACTCCCGATATAACCTGCGCCACCGGTAACTAGAACTTTCATTTGAGGCTCCTTTGCAGTGGATCTTGACTAAATTTTCGCCAATGTTTCTGTTCTGTGGTCAGACAATGAAGAGCAAGGTCAAGGGATTCACCGATCACGACATGCATGTCGAGATATCGATAAGTTCCCAGACGTCCAATAAAAGTAACATTGCTTGTTTGTTCCGCAGCTTCAACATAACGCTCTAGAATTTGCAGATCCTCTTTTAAACGAAGTGGGTAAAATGGCGTATCACCGGGCTTGGCCAGATCGCTGTATTCTTTAAAGCAAATGGTCTGAGCGTGGTGCTCCCACGGAGCAAAGTGTTTATGTTCTGAAATACGCGTGTAAGGCACACCTTCCTCGCAATAGTTCATAACTGCATTTCCTTGGAAATCACCCTCTTGAACAAATCTCTCAAAGTGCAAGGTGCGATAGCGCAACCGGCCTAAGGAATATTTAAAATAGGCATCAATAGGGCCACTCCAAAAGAGATGATCAAATTCCTGACTTTCACCTTGACGATATTCTTTGCCGAGATGAACGTGAATGGCCGGATGGTCCAAAATTCTTTCCACCAAGACGGAGTATCCTTCAGTGGGAATGCCTTGATATTTTTGATTGTAGTAGTTGTCGTCGTAATTAAAACGCACGGGAAGTCTTTTAAGGATCGAGGCGGGAAGTTCTTTTGGATCCACGCCCCATTGTTTTTTTGTGTAGCCACGGAAAAAATTTTGGTACAAATCACGTCCCAAAAATTTAAGAGCCTGATCTTCAAATGATTCAACGGGATCAATGCTTGTGTCAGCTTGCTGTTGCAAATAGAGTTCTGCTTCTTGGGGATTGAAGCGCTTACCGAAGAACTGATTGATGGTATGAAGATTGACTGGAAGCGAGAAAACACCTTTCTCTGTGACTGCCTTTACTCTGTTTGTGAATGGCCTGAATTCCCCCCAAGAGTTAATATAATTCCAAACATCTTCACGACTGGTGTTAAAAATGTGCGGTCCATATTCATGGACCATAATATCGGTTCCTTTATCTCGCTGCGTGTGACAATTGCCTGCCACGTGTTTTCGCTTCTCATAGATCGTGATGTCATAGTTTTCTGTTTCCGCAAGTTCTCGTGCTAAGACGGCCCCTGCGAAACCAGCTCCGACGATTGCAACGCGTTTTTTCATTTTGTATCTCCTTTATGCGAACTCAGCAGTTTTGAGATAATTGAATATAGCGGATTCAAGCCCTGGCAGAATCTTGACCTTTTCACTCGTCAAGCTGCTATTAGTTGGCCGGGTCGCGCGGAAATTAAACGTTTCTTGCGAGCACGAAACTAGAAATGAATATTTGCTGAGGCCGGACAAGCGATGAGCATAGGAGGCAAATTCGTACCACGAAACTTTTCCCTCATTTACGAGATGAATAATTCCCGACTCTTTATCGATCAAAAGATCTAAGCTTGCATGTACCAAGTCTGGTAAATAAGTGGGCGATACAGAAATGTCGCGAGGAGCGTAGAACACCTGATTGCTGCGCAGAGTTCGAAAGCATTTGGCAAGAAAGTTGTTCTGATCCCAAGGGCCAAAAAATGCGGAACTACGAATAATCAGCGCTTGCGGATAAGAGGACAAAATAAAGCTTTCTGCTGCAGCTTTGGACCGCCCATAAGCATTGACTGGTTTTGTTTTATCACTTTCGGTGTAGCTGCGACTTTGATTTCCATCGAAAACAAATCCTGATGAAAAAGTCAGAAATTGAATTTTTCTTTTTTTACACTCTTCGGCAAGAACTTGGGGGCCAACCACGTTGGATCGGAAACAGAGAGTTGTTTCGGTTTCGGCTTTGTCGATGTGTCGATAACCAGCAGTATTGATTACGGCCCATGGTGAAATTTGATCAAAAACCTTCTTTACGGCCGAGGCATCGGCAATATCTAGGTTTGCTTTCGACAAAACATAAAATGGAATATTTCTTTCTGAACAAATCCGCGCAAACGCATTGGCAAGGCTTCCGCCTCCACCGGTGATTAAAATGGGTTTTGCAGAACTTCTCAATAGCGGACATGACATATGCTCCTGCGTAGGAGCATATCGAACTCGCAAATGATGTTTTTTCCATTTCTCTTCTTGAATGAGAGGATGGGTGTATGTTTTTTCTTGCGCTAGCGATTTAACCATTTCAGCGATGAGTGTTTTGCGTGGTTTTTTGGAAGCGGTGTTTAGGTCGAATACACCGGATTCGTAGAAATTGACGTCGTGTTTACAGAGTACATTCCAGTTAAAGCTTCCAAGTAAACTCCATGCGGTGACGGCACGAATGTCGGCTCCTTCTTCGTTGAGCTGACGTGCGCTCTCCCAGGCTTCCATCAACCATCGAATTTGGGTTTCCCGATGTCCACGGATATGGACCTCTGTAATCGCCATGGGGCAGTGATAGCGATCCCAGGCTTCGCGCAAAATTTCTTTCATAGATGGAGATTCTGCCTGACCCGTATCAGCCGCACTGACATCGGCGTAGGCATCACGACCATTTCCACCCCAATAGTGTTGGGGATATAGTTCAAGACGGTGATCTAAAAAGCGATTGGATAAGTTATAATGATTAACTCCCAAAATGTCGGGCGTAGTTGCGTTGTCTTTAATCCATTGAATTTCTTCGCGAGTCAGATGTGTTAGTAAATAATTATAAAGAGTGTGAGTCGCATCAACCCGACCAAATAGAAAATCAAATGAAAGCCAGCGGCGTTCGTTTTCAAAGTGCATTTGATATTCCAAGGGCTTGGTGCTTTGCGTGCGACCCAGGTCGTCTGTCACGATGATTTCAGCGTCGGGTGTTACAGAACGAATCGCACGAACCGCGAGAATATGTGCGCGGCACTGATTGTACAAGGCTCGAACAAAATCCGCATCCGTACTTTTATGCGGATACCAATGTCCATAAAGACAGCTGAAACGAGCTGTCGTCAGTATTTCATTGATCGGTGTGAAGTCTTTGATCCAAGGATATCGTTGAGCAAACGCCTTTGCGTAGGCAGCGAACTTTTCCGGGAACTCAGGATCTAAAAGATTGGTATCAATGGGACCACTCCCATGATGAAGAAGCCCGGCAATCGGGCGGAGTCCTGCATGTTTCAGTGCCGCCATTTTTTCATCAAGACATTGCCAATCATAGACTTCTGAAGAAACCGGGCACGCGATTTCCCATAGGCACGGATAACGAATGCGCTCTGCCTTCAAAGAGGCAAATGATTTTATTTCTTCAGTTCGCTGAAGGTGAAGGCTTTTTTCAAGCTGGCTGTGGAACGTGTCTTGGATCCGATTGTGTGTGCACTCTAATCCGATCCACATTTTCAGAGGCATAGGTCACCTCTTTGTTGAAGTGCTTTAGCCTCGAGGGCTGACATTTCCTCCCAGGTATAATCCCATGAAATTGTTTTTAAAAATGAATCGATGGCATCGAGCTGTTGCGGATCGCGATCGTTGCGGAGAATTTTTTCCGCTGCAGCCACAAATTCTTCTGCCGTATCAGCTATTGCGACTAGAGAGCGTTCTCCATAAGTACTGACAACATCGCGGATGGAAGTTGAAATAACCGGCAAACCAGCTGACAGATATTCAGGAGTTTTCGTTGGGCTGATAAAATGGGTGCTTTCATTTTTAGCAAACGGCATCAGGGCGCAGTCCCACGAGCTCATATAAGAAGGAAGATCCGTGTAGCGCTTCATGCCCAGATAATGAATATTATCAAGCTTGGGTAGTGACTCGGGCGAAATTTTGACGATCGGTCCCAGTAAGACGAAGTGCCAATCGGGACGCAGGCGGGCCATTTTTTCTAAAAGAGAAATATCCATTCGCTCATCAATAACGCCCGCAAATCCAAGTCGGGGATGAGGAATGCATTCTTGGTCTTCAGGTTCAATCAGTTTGGACCGCGCATTCCAAAAATGTTCGCGATCGATCGCGCTTGGAAAAGCGTGAACGTTATCATGTTTTTTACGTTTCTCTTCGTATAGGGAATGTCCTCCGGTGAACACCACGTCTGCTCGCTCAAGCAAAGATCTTTCTTTCTCGATAATTTCTTTAGGTGCGGCTTTGAAATTTGCAAGCTCATCCATGCAATCATAAATCACCACGTCTGCGGTGAGGTGATCCGAGTAGTGTAAGGCCATGGGAGTGTAATACCAACAATTGTAGCGATCGATATTTTCTCCTTGAATCATCTCATCGAGGAGTTTGCGAACAATCGCCGATTGTTGAGTGTGAGATAAGTGAGGAGGAACGTGAGGAACCGCGACGAAGAGATCAGGAGCTTCTTCTTCTAAACTTAGATAAGCTTCATAGATGTTTTCTACGAGACATTCCTCAATAAAATACACGCGACGATGTTGCGCAAAACGAGTCATGAGATGTTGCGGACGCTGAAATACAAAGTTCCAGCGAAGATGAGAAAACACAAGGAGATCGTGCTTGAGACAAACGGCATCGTTCTTTTTCATAGTTCAGTCCTATCTATTTGTGCTGTTGATTTTGAAAACCAGGATTGAACAAACTAAAAGAAAAACTGTTCTTTGCAAGACCACGAATGCGCAGTCATCAAAAAACAAAAAATGAATGATGAACCTTATCATGTTTGAAGGGCTTGTGATGAAATCATCACAAAGATTTCTTTTATGAATTATATGAAGAGAGGGCAAAAATTTTCAGTGTATTTTTTTGCCCTCAAGATTTCTTAAAAAGAAAAAATATTACTCTGTATCTGTGTTGTCTTGAGTGGTGCCACTACCACGATTTGTGCCACTGTTTCGAGTTCCGCCGGAGCCCTTACCATATTCCTCAGTGGTATTTCCTTTGCCGATTCGTTTTTTCTTTTGATTTCGATGATCGGGATTTTGCAATCTTTCCTGTTCGGCAGTTCGCGGCGTGTTCGAGTCGGTGGTGCTTCTATCAATTGTGCCGGATGTGGAGTCGTCATATGTTCCTGACGTGCCGCTTGAACCACTTGTTCCGCCGGTTCGAGCTTCTGTTAAACTTGTCGTGGCAAAGATGACAAGTATTATAGATATCGCAAATTTCATAAAACCTCCTTGATGGCTCAGGTAGCTGAGCATCTGCCCACAGGGTGAACTCATCAAAAGTATTTGCAAATTTTCGTGAGGATCTTGGATATTTACAAAAAGCGAACGTGTTAAAGGAATTTTTTATGATGGATTGTGGGAATTTTTGAGACGAGACATATTCGAATGACAGTCAGGCGGGAAGCCTGCGTAAAGCAGACTTCCCAGAGGTGGTCTTAGTGACGACCTTGACGGTAGTCACTTTCCTCGTAATCTTCGTCCGTATCATAATCTGATTCGTCTTCGTCGAAATCTTCTTCGTCCTCATCCTCGTCATAGCGAGAGCGAGCACTCATTCTTTCATCATCATTATAGTCTTCTTCTTCATTCCAACGTCCGCGACGTTGCCCACCTTCTTCATAGTCATATTGACCTTGTCCGCCTCTTGAGCGGCGACCCTGGCGAGAATAGCTCTCTTCGCTTTCACCATCTCCGCCTCTCCCGCCGTGGCTGGCTCTACCGCCCATTGCTGCAATTTCGCGGCGTTCTTCAGGCGACATTGCTGCGAAGCCTCTTCGTGACGAAGTGCTGCGACCTTGTGAGCCACTGCGGCCTTGTGTAGAGTATGAGCTGCGACCTTGCGATGATCGGCCTTGGCGTGAAGATCCGCGGCCTGATTCTTCTTCACTTTGTCGTCCGCCACCATGGCTGGCACGGCCACCCATTGCTGAAATACGACGATGTTCTTCAGGTGACATCGCTGCAAACCCGCGCCCTCCGCCCCGAGATGATGAGGATCGGGAAGAGGAACTGCGAGAAGAAGAGCTGCGTCCTCCGCCTCTGCTGCTTGCTGAGCGTCCCCCTTGCGAGCGTGAAGAACTTCGTCCTGATTCTTGTGTCTGTCTTGATGGCATGGAAACCCCCTAAAAAAGCCTTTCGGCAATGATGTTAATGAGTCATCACAAAAAATAATTGCGTGCTCTTGTTTCGTGGAAGCCATAAAAAAGTTGAACGAAATATTTTTCAAGTGGCGTTGGTGAAATTGAAGAAATACAAAAATGATGTTGTGTATTTTTTCGGAAGCGATGAATAAAGAGCCTCAGAATTTTTCTCAGTCTTATTCTTAAAAAGATGAAAGACGGTGAATCATGTCAGAAAAGTTTGAAACATATCCAAGAAAAAATATTAGGCGCGAGCAATGGATGACATTGAACGGCACGTGGCAGTTCACTTTCGATGATGACGAAGAGTTTAGTCATCCATCGCAAGTTAAAAGTTGGGATCGGACGATTCAAGTTCCTTTTTCGCCAGAGTCACCTGCAAGTGGAATCAACGATCCTGGTTTTCATAATAGATGCTGGTATCGAAGGGAATTTCACGTGCAGAAATCAGACAAAAGAATTCTTCTGCATTTTGGTGCGGTCGATTACACAGCTCATGTCTGGTTGAACTCGACGTTCTTGGGATTTCACCAAGGGGGACATACACCTTTTTCATTCGATATCACTGATGTTTTAAATACCGATGGCACGCAGGAGCTTGTGGTGTGTGCTGATGACGATCCTTTGGATTTAGCTAAACCTCGAGGTAAACAAGATTGGCAAAAGAATCCACACAGTATTTGGTATCCGCGTACGACGGGAATCTGGCAAACCGTGTGGTGGGAAGAAGTCGCTCCAACTTATATAGAGAAAGTGCGACTTGTACCACAAGTGGAAAGATGGGAAGTCGGCTGTGAAGTCTTTGTCGGCGGGGCGTGCTCGAAGGGAATGCGACTGCGTGTGCAGTTAAAATGCGAGGGAAGGCTTTTAGCTGATGATTCGTACGAAGTCATGCACAAGGAAGTGCATCGACGGATTGCCTTGTCGGACCCAGGTATCGATGATTCTCGAAATGAATTATTATGGAGTCCCGAGAAGCCGACACTGATAGAAGTGAGATTAGAACTTATCTTAGGCGATACGGTCATCGATCGAATTGAGTCTTACACCGCTTTACGAAGTGTTGCATTCAGTGGGGATCGATTTTTACTAAATGGTCGCCCTTACTACTTGCGAATGCTATTGGATCAAGGGTACTGGCCCGAGACTTATCTGACACCTCCTTCGTCACAAGCTCTTCGTTATGATGTTGAATTAATCAAGGCCGCAGGATTCAACGGCGTTCGCAAGCATCAAAAGATCGAAGACCCGGATTTTCTCTACTGGGCGGATGTCTTAGGTTTGGTTGTTTGGGAGGAGATGCCCAGTGCCTACCGATTTACACACGAGTCTGTTGAACGGATCATTCAAGAGTGGATTGAAGTGATTGACCGCGATATGAATCATCCCTGCATTGTGATGTGGGTGCCATTTAACGAATCTTGGGGCGTACCGGACTTAGCAGAGAAAGAAAGTCATCAACATTGCGTTCAAGCTCTTTATCATACTACAAAAACATTAGACCCCACTCGTCCTTGTATTGGAAACGATGGTTGGGAAAGCACGGCAACGGATCTTTTGGGGATTCATGATTATGATGATCAACCCGAGCGCTTGCTTCGCAAATACAATAGCCAAACCAATGTAGCTGACATGTTAAGCCGCTATCGCCCTGGGGGACGGGTTCTGACAGTGGAAGGATATCCTCACGGAGGATTGCCGATCATGATCACCGAGTTTGGTGGAATTTCATTTGTGAGCCCAAGCGAGGGCGGCGTGACCTGGGGTTATTCGTCGGCGCAATCTTCTCGGGATTTTCGGAAGCGCTATGAGAAATTATTAGAAGCAGTTCATCGCATCGAAATCTTCTGTGGCTTTTGCTATACGCAGTTCACCGATACATTTCAAGAAGCCAACGGATTATTTCGCGCCGATCGAACACCGAAATTTTCGATTCGAGCTATGGCGCGAGCGACTCGTGCTGCGGGATATTCACGCGGAGAGCTGACTTCGACTCCTCAGCCGCCGCCATTGCCAGAGCCCGAACCAGAAGAGTGAAATATGTGTCTTGAATGTGCCTGAGGACAATAGTGTGAAGTTGACAGAAAGAATTCCTGACGTTCATCGGGAAGAATAAAATGAATGTTCGCAAGGTCGCAGGAGGTAGTTGAGTTTCCCAGGTGCCGCTTTAATTTGGAAATATATGAGACAAGGAGGTCTTATGAAAGCCGTGTGTTGGCAAGGAACAAAAAGAGTGGAAGTACAAAATGTTCCTGATCCGCGACTGTTAAACCCGCGAGATATTATTGTGAAAATCACCTCAACGGCTATCTGCGGGTCAGATCTCCATCTCTACGATGGCGTTATTCCCACCATGCAAAAAGGCGATATCTTAGGACACGAGTTCATGGGCGAGGTTGTTGAAGTCGGTAAAGCGATTAAGAATCTCAAAGTAGGCAGTAAAGTTGTTGTTCCATTTAATATTTCATGTGGCTCGTGCTCACATTGTGGCAGGCAGGAATATTCTCTTTGTGACAATAGCAATCCGAAGCCTGAAGTAGCTGACAAAGTCTATGGTCATGGTGGAGCTGCCTTGTTTGGCTATTCTCATATGTATGGTGGCTACGCCGGTGGACAAGCAGAATATGTTCGTGTTCCCTACGGCGATGTTGGGCCTCTTGAAGTACCGGCCGATATTGATGACGACAAGGTCCTCTTTCTTAGTGATATTTTTCCGACCGGCTATATGGGTGCGGTGAATTGCGATATTCAACGCGGCGATGTGGTGGCGATTTGGGGTTGCGGCCCCGTGGGACTATTTTCGATTCAAAGTGCTTTCTTGTTGGGCGCGGAGCGTGTGATCGCCATCGATTGTGTACCCGAACGATTGGCCATGGCTAAAAATGTATGTGGCGCCGAAGTTTTGAATTATGAGGAAGTCGATGTGGTCGAAGAATTGAATTTAATGACGGGAGGCCGAGGACCTGACTCTTGCATTGATGCCGTCGGTATGGAAGCACATGGTACCGATTTCTATAGTAAATACGAAGTCGCAAAAATGACGGTTAAATTAACAACGGATCGCCCCATCGCTCTTCGTCAAGCGATCCAGGCCTGTCGTAAGGGCGGGAATATTTCCGTCAGCGGCGTTTATGGCGGATTTTTAGATAAAGTGCCATTTGGAGCAGCTTTCGCCAAAGGTTTAACATTTAAGATGGGGCAAACTCATGTGCGTAAGTATATGGAGACCTTGCTTCAATATGTTGTTGATGGACGTATCGATCCATCTTTTTTGATTACTCATAAAATCAACCTGCAAGAAGCTCCTGATGCTTATAAAAATTTTCGCGATAAAAAAGATGGCTGCATTAAAGTGGTGATAAAAAACTAGGACGATTATGAAAAATCAAAGACTCTACCAAAAGGATGAAACAAAGAAGGCCAGTAAAGTGGGCCGAATCAGTCATAGAACCCCCAAGAAACGAGGAGAGAAGGATGTGCTCGCGGATAATCCGCGCAGAAATGCGAATTATCCGGAGCGAGAGCAAGATTAGATACGGTACGGTTGACGGGGATAGCTCTGCTGGGCGCGACCGCTATGACGATAAGGAGACTCAAAGTCATAATCTTCTTCGTGGTACGGAGGTAAATCACCTGCATTGCGAGGTGATGCCCGTCGGGCTCCTGCCTTCTTTGTTTTGTCTTTTTTGGTAGAACGAGTTTTTTTAGTATTTGTAGATTTAGTTGCCATGGTGATTTGCCTTCCTATTCGTGAGCTGGAGGTGCGTGGATTGTTTCAGGTTTTGCATGGCCCGGTTTTCGAATCATTTGTTTTGCCGTTGGACGACGTGCCTTGCTTGCGTACTCAAGCTTAACAGAACGCTTTGTGCGAGCTGATTCAAAAATAGCGTCGATAATTCGCAGATCATAAAGTCCTTCAATCGCAGAAGGCTCGGGTTCTTGGTTTTTCAAGATGCAGTTTGAGAAGTATTCCAGTTCCGGCGCAAATTGATCATGCTTTTTAAATTTTTTGACCTTTTCTTTTTCATTAATACTGGTCGTTAAAGTCATATCATCTGCATATTCGTAGGCTCCTTCCAAAGTGAGACAACCTTCCGAGCCGATTAAAGTGTACATTGCACTTGCTTCAGCACCAAAGCTCACGACGAAATTAGCAAGACGGGCTCCTTTAAAGCGAAGGGTCACGGCGGCCATTTCTTCCACTTCTGTGAAACGCGTGTCTTTCGGATTGCTCAGAAGTGTGGCCGATACTTCCACTGGTTCATCTTGGAAAAGGTAACGAGCAGCATTAATGCAATACGTGCCGATATCAAAAATAGGACCGCCGCCCATTTCGTATTTCAAACGAATATTATTGGGGTCTGTGACCTGATAGGTGAAAGTGGAGTTGAAGATACGGAGATCTCCGAGCTTACCGCTTTTGGCAATTTCGACCGCTTCTAGGTTTGCTGGATCAAAGTGAAGGCGATAAGCCACCATCATTTTAATATCGTTGTTTCGTGCAGAGCGAAGCATGCTCATACAGTCTTGAGCATTCAGAGCCATTGGTTTTTCGACGAGGACATGAATTCCATGTTGAGCGGCTTCTTCGGCGAAAGCTCGATGGTTGACATTGGGAGTGGCGATGTAAACGGCGTCGATCATGCCACTGCTGAGAAGTTTGTCGTAGTCGCGGTAGTTAAATAGATTTTTGACTTTATACTTGCGCCCCAGAGTTTTTAATTTTTCGTCGTCGCTTGACACGAGAGCGACGAGTTCAGAATTTTCAGATGCGTTCTTAAAAGCCGGTAATACGGCGACTTGTGCAATATTGCCAAGCCCTACCACAGCATAGCGAATTTTTTTATTTTTCATTCTTGTTTCCTCCGAAGTAAATGCATGCCAAAGGTTTTTGCTCTTTTCAAAAGCTCGTCTGTTTGGCTGCGGAAAAACAAGAGCTCGGAGAAAAAGATGACAGTCCTCGAATGTTCAGAGGACTGTCGAGTGTGATCTATCGATAGTTTTGTTGTTGACGATAAGGTCTGTCCTCAAAGTCTTCATCTGAATCGTAATCTTCATCCGTGTCGCGAGATCTTGTACTCATCGACTCGTTTTCGTCATAATCATTTTCATCATACATGTCTTCATTCTCATACCAAGGTTGTGATTGAGATTGAGATTGGTATCCACGCGAAGATGAGCTGCCTTGAGATCCGCTGCGACCGCCACCACGCTGACTGCCATAACCTTCGTTTTGATAGCCGCCGCCTTGATATCCGCCTTGTGACATACGCCCTTGGCTTGAACGACGGCCACCACGACCTCCGCTACTCATGCCTTCGTATTCACCGTATGATTCTCCTTCGTAACTTCCGCCTCCTCGACGTGAAGTCTCATAGCCTTGGTTCCAGTCATCATACTGGCCACCGCCTTGGGACATGCCACGAGAGCTTCCACCACGGCCACTTTCATAACCCCCACCATATTGTGAGCTGCCGCCGTATTGTGAGCCACTGCTCCCATATTGAGAACCGCTGCTTCCATATTGAGAGCCTCCGCCGTAACTTCCTGATTCACCGCCTCGACCTTGCCACTGTTGTTCCCCGCGGTTGCTACCACCGTATTCGTTTCGACCTTCGCCACGAGAACCGCCTCGGCCTGATGTCGAATACCCTCTACTGCCAGCGTTTGAACTGCTTTCGCGACTGCTTTGTCCGCGAGATTGATTACGTGATGATCCTCCACCACGAGAGCCAGATCGTGTTGCCATAGTTCCTCCTTTAAGCCGGGAATAACCCGGGAATGTGAAACTAATATAAAGAGAAATTTTTTCGAATCAGTATTACTCCGGCGGGGATGAGGAAATACAATTCAACGAACTTTTAAAATGCAAATTACTTTTTGTTTCTTTTAAAAAATTGATCAGCGGCAGATTCCAATAAAATTGGGAGGAGCAATTTAACAAATAAAAAAGTTGTTTTTATTCGTCCACTCTCTTTTTTATCAAACAATTGAATTCGATCATTGAGAATTTATAGAGAGGCAAACCTATCGCATCTTCTAAGATAAAGGAGACTATATGCTTATCTATGAATTGTTAAAAAAAGATCACAAAGAAGTGAAAGAACTTTTTGAAGAAATAGAAGAGGCTTTGGAAGGTGAGGACTTTGATCGAGTGGAGCCATTGTTCGTCGAAGCTCGGGATAAACTGACGGCGCATTCAAAAGCGGAAGCCGAGATATTTTATCAACCTCTTAAAGCAGTCGCTGAAGACAATGGAAGCGAGATCGTATGGGAGGGAGAAGAAGAACATCATTTGATTGCTCTTCTTTTGAATGAACTTTCTCGTCTTAATATTTCCGATGAATCTTGGAAAGCAAAATTCAAAGTTTTAACAGAGCTTGTTGAACATCACGTGGAAGAAGAAGAGGGAGAAATTTTTAAAACTGCCAAAAAATATATAAAGGATGATGAAGCCGCGGACATGTGTGAGGATATGGAAAAACTAAAGTCCACATACATGGAAATGGTGGAGAGCGCACTTGAAGAAGACTTAGCCGTGTTCTCATTGCCGTATCATGTGTCGTCTGAAGGTCCTTTCCTAAATCGATAGAGTGGACATTTATGAATATTAAGCTTCCGGATATAAGTTGGCGGCATCTCGCATCGAAGGTATCACAAGATGATATTCTGGATATGTCCGCCTCTCTTGCTTTTTATACGGCGCTGTCGTTAGCACCCTTACTTGTACTGCTTTTGACTTTTCTTTCTTTTATTGGCGAAGGCTTTCGTGAAGAGTTGCTGACACAAATTCAAGGTCTTATTGGTAGCGAAGCAGCGAAAATAACTCGGGACATTGCAGAAAATGCCAGTCAGAAGACCGAAATCCGGGGGCTTGCGGGAATTGCCGGGTTGATTACATTGCTTTTCTCAGCGGGCGCGATCTTTGGCGATCTGAGGCAGTCACTCAATCGGATTTTCGAAGTCAGGGAGGAGGAACCGAAAGATAAAAGTCGAGGCTTTTTCCGTAGCAGCTGGGATCTTGCTAAGGCCAAACTATTTAACATGGGAATGGTTTTAACATTTGTCTTTATATCTATTATTTCCCTGGTTATTTCGTCAGCTCTCGCGCTTTTTCTTAAAGGTAATGAGCAGCTTTTGGGACAAATCTTAAATTTTGCCGTTTCTTTTTTTGTCTTTTGGATTCTTTTTTCTGCTATTTTCTTTTTTTTACCGAGAATCAAAGTCCGAAGGAAAGTAGCCGTTGTTTCGGGTTTTGTGACGGCGATCTTTTTCTCGTTGGGAAAGAGTTTGATCGGACTATATTTAGGACAAAGTGCGGTGGCTTCGCTTTACGGCGCTGCAGGTTCTTTTATCGTTTTATTGCTGTGGGTTTATTATTCTTCGGCGGTGATCTATTTTAGCGCTGAGCTGTCGTATGAAATGAATCGAGAGGTGTTAGGTGAAAAGGCTCGTTGAATATCCCCGTCACATCCTAATGACGATTCTGATTTTTATTTTGTTCTTAATTCTTCTGAGGATTTTTCTTCCGGTGGGAGCAAAGTACGGCATCAACTGGTATTTGGATAATAAGCTCAAAAATTATCAAGGACATATCGAAGATTTCGATCTCGCACTGTATCGAGGGGCCTATCAGGTCGAGGGGCTCAAAATATGGAAGCGAACATCGAGTGCCAAAAATCCATTTCTGTCGGTCAAGCAGATCGATCTTTCGCTCGCATGGAGAGCTCTTTTCAGTGGCAAGCTCCTGGGAGATTTAAGCATAGATGAAATGAAGCTTGTTATGCTTGATAGCGATAAAAAGGACAAAAAGGAATTTGGCGAAGGAGAAGATTGGAAAACCATGGCTGGTAAAATTGTACCCATCGAATTGGAGTCTTTGCAGATAAGAAACAGTGAAGTGCATATGATGAATCGCGACTTCAAAGTTCCTATCGATGTGGTATTGGACAAAGTTATGTTAGAAGCTTCTAATATAAAAAATACGAATGATAGTAAGGAGTTGTTGCCAAGTACCGTGAGCGCTACGGCTCGCTTTCAAAAGAGCGCCGCACTTAAGGCCAAGGCAAGAATGAATTTGATTTCAAAAATTCCAGCATTTGAAGCGAAGGCGCAATTGGAAAAGCTCGATATCACAAAGTTGAATCAATTTTTTAAGGCCTATGGACCTTTTACTTTTACCTCGGGACGTTTTTCCGTTTACACCGAAGTCAGTACCAAAAACAATCGAGTCGTAGGATACGTTAAACCTTTTTTTGAGAATTTGGACGTCATCAGCGAGAATGAGAATTTTGGGTCTCCCAAACGATTTTTTAATGAGGTCGGTCTAGCCATGGGGAACTTACTTATCAGAAATCGCAAAGAGAAAACTGTGGCCACGAAAATCGAATTCGTCGGCGCCGCGATGTCTCCAGATGTCGACAAGTGGGGAGCGTTCTGGAGTTCTTTACGAAATGGGTTTGTAGAAGCCCTAAAGCGCAGTCTTGAAAACACAATCTCAATCAAAGACGTGCCCGACACCAAAAAATAGTCACAGATCAAAACTTAATTGATCGCCTGGGCGCTGGAAGTTTGCCGTGGAAAGTTCCAAGCGTTCTTTATTAAGACCGTACTTTTTTGAATAGAGCTGAAACATCTGAGCCATATGATCTGCTCGGGGCCCTTCTCCTCGCATGCGCGAACCGAAATTAGCGTCATTGAGTTTTCCACCGCGAATATCTCGGACCGCATTTAAAACTTTTTGTTTTTTTAAAGGCTGATGCACTTCCAACCACTCTTCAAATATGGGCAGAACGGAGGAAGGCAAGCGCAATGGTGTGTATCCCGCAAATCGAGCGCCGGCGTCGCTGGCCGCTTTTAAAATCGCGGGCATTTCGTGATCTGTGAGCCCCGGAATGCAGGGGGCGACGTTTACGCCGACTGGAATTCCAGCAGAGGCCAGAGTTTCAATGGCCTTCATGCGTGCCAAAGGATGTGATGTGCGGGGCTCTAAAATTCTCTGAAGTTCCGGATCCAAAGATGTTACAGAAATAAAAAGCAAAACGCCATTATAGGCAGCCATTTCTTTAAAAATATCCAGATCACGCAAAATCAAATGATTTTTTGTGATCATCGAAACCGGATTTTTAAATTTTGCTAAAACTTGCAAACAGCTGCGGGTGATTTCCATTTTCCGTTCAAGCGGCTGATAACAATCCGTGATTCCGCTGATATTGATGACTTCTGGTTGCCAAGATTTTTTCATCAAGGCCTCATGTAAAAGCTCAGCAGCATTTTCCTTTACGAAAATTTTGGATTCGAAATCCAGTCCGGCAGAATATCCCAAATACTCGTGTGTAGGGCGAGCATAGCAGTAAGCACAACCATGTTCGCATCCACGATAAGGATTTATTGAAAAACGAAAACCGATATCAGGACTCTTATTTTCAGACAGAATACTGCGTGAAGAATCTTTGAGAACTTCGGTGCGTAAAAGAGGTTGTTCCTCGGCGTAGTTGTCGAAGTCTTCTTCCGTGGCTTCATATTTCAGAGAGTCATAGCGGTTTGTAGCATTGCTACTAGCTCCACGACCTGTGATGTTTTTGCGGAATTCGCGGCTCATGGGCGGACTATCTCACAAGTTCGTGCGAATCAGAAATAAAACTTCTTCTCATGTGTAAGTCTGTTTAGGCGTCCCGCAGTGAGCAGAATATCGACATTGTTTTCAAGACTTAATATAAAATGTGAGTCGGCCGAAGACCTCTTTCAGAGAGGTTTTCTATGGAAATATCCAAACAATTTATTTTTCTTTTTTTGATTGTTGGAAGCTTGGCGGCTTGCGCCCCCTCTGAAAATTGGCCTGCGCTTGATGAATCTGGAAACGAATCGGCGTCGCTCGTTGAGCCTCCGGTGGTCACAGATCCTGCAAGCCCGGTCATTCCTGAGACGGGGTCACAAAAGTTGATATTAAGCCAAGCCATGACAATTCGTTACGAAAAAGCGGGAATTCTAGAAGCAAAGGTGGAATTACCTGAGGGAACTCAGATTGAAGTTCCCGAAAATTATGATGTGAAGCATTTGGACTATCGCAATTCTAGTGGTGGACTCGAAAGATCGAGCACAGGATTTTTATATCCGATTAAAGTCATATCTGTGCTTAGCCAATACCAGCCTCAATTTCCGCAAAGTAAAATTGACGAAATTAACAACACCAGTGGAGGACTTTTTATTTTCGCCTCCATTGTCGGAAACATTGAAGGTGGGGAAGGGAGTTTTGCTGTCGTCAATGGCGCAACTCCGGGAAGCGGCTTTACCAAATATTATCTAGCATCGGGAAAGCCAAAATTCACGTACACAAAATCAGTCACAAAGCGCTTTGGTGCCAAGTTAAATGTCGGTGTTCCAATGAGCAGTTTGACTTCTGCCGAGCAAACCAAATGGACGCGTATTTACGAAGAACTCAAAAAAGCTGTGAACAGAACTGTCGCGACTCCAAAATCATATTTGATGATGGACAAGGCGAAGGCCGTTGAGTGGTCGATCAAATTTGAAAAAACAGGAGCGATTGCAACCGGTGGAGCCTGGTCAATAGCGACCCAGGGAACGGCGGTTCGCCATGGTTTCGCCAATGTACCTTGTGCAGAAACTCAATCCGAAATTTTACGTCAGGCTTATCAACGTGCAGGTTATCGCGTGACTGACGACTTTAGTAAGGCCAAGGGCAATCAGTTGATTTGGTCGAACACGGCAGCTGTCGTGAATTTTTCTATGGCTCTTTATAAAGCCGGATGGGTTGCGTGGGATTCAACAAAATATCGCGCGCCTATTGGGGCTTTTTTGATGAATGGTTCAGGCTTAACCCCGGGGCACACTTACATTGCGGCTGGCGATGATGGGATGATTATCGTCGACAACGGAGCGCCCCAAGGGAGAGATCTTCGCAAGACGGCAGAGAAAACCATTTCCATCATGTACCAAACCGGAGTTTTTTTTCTTCCGCCGGGAATAACTCCGGCGACATGGTAGGAAACAGATTATTTTTAAATAGCTGGGCTTCCAGCTAGCTAAAAAGTTTTCGCCTGGCTAATATGTTAAGATCATCATTATGCCAGTATTAACGAATTTATCGACATCACACGCGCCTGTAAAAATTTGGGCTCCCGAAGGGGAGCTTGAAGTGCAGGCTATGCAACAGCTGAAAAACGTAGCTTCGTTGCCATTTGTTTTTAAACACGTGGCTGCCATGCCCGATGTCCATCTTGGAATCGGCGCTACCGTTGGTAGCGTAATCGCCACAAAGGGCGCTGTGATTCCGGCTGCGGTCGGAGTCGATATCGGCTGTGGGATGATTGCTGCAAGACTGAATATTGAGCCTGACAAAATTCTTCATGATTTGGATCGTCTGCGCGCTGGTATCGAAGCGGCAATTCCTGTTGGAACGGAGTCAAACAAATCACTGACATCGCGAGTGGAAAACTGGTCAGGTTGGAAATCCACACCAGAACTAGTTTCCCTTTTGCGTTTAAAAGACAAAGCGGCATTACAGCTTGGAACCTTAGGCGGCGGAAATCATTTTATTGAAATATGCACCGACATCGAGGGCAGTGTTTGGGTGATGCTTCACTCTGGATCTCGTCACATTGGTAAAAGTTTAGCAGAAGAACACATTCGAAATGCTAAAGGCGAAATGAAAAGACTTGCGACGAAGCTGCCGGATCCAGATCTGGCCTATTACGTCGAAGGCACATCAGAGTATTCCAATTACATGCGGGATTTAGAATGGGCGCAAAGCTATGCTCTGGAAAATCGTGAAGAAATGTTGCAAAAAGTTTTGCAGGCGATTTCAGTTCATGCGGGATTCAAAGGTGCTCCAGTTCCTTATTCGATGAAAGTGAACTGTCACCACAACTATGCGACTCGTGAAGTGCACTATGGGGAAAATGTCTTGGTCACTCGCAAGGGTGCCGTTCGGGCCCAAAAAGGGGATATGGGAATTATTCCGGGTTCTATGGGGGCACGCTCTTATATTGTACGTGGTAAAGGAAATCCCGAGTCCTTTCATTCCTGTGCGCACGGGGCGGGTCGGCGCATGTCGCGCTCGGAGGCTAAACGTCGTTTTTCAGTAAAAGATTTGATCGAGCAAACAGCTGGAGTCGAATGCCGCAAGGACCTGCATGTGGTCGATGAAATTCCATCGGCGTACAAAAATATTGATCAGGTCATGCAAAACCAACAAGACTTAGTCGAAGTTGTGGCGGTCCTGAAGCAAGTTCTTTGCGTCAAAGGTTAGAGTTCTATTTTTGGGGTGGCTTCGTAAATCTTGAGCAGTTCCTTCGCTCTATAAGCTCCAATACCCTGATCATTTGCGATGACTTTTAGTAAAGCGTCTTGGTAAGACTCATCAAGAAGTTCCGCATCACGGAGAGCAGCACTCTCATTATATCCTTTTTCTACGGCTTCGATCGCTTGCTGGCGAATCTTTTTTTGCAGAGAGGCTGGATTCGTGTAGATAAATGCCAAATTCTCATAGTAATCAGCGTTGATAAGATACTTCTCGTTTCTATAAGCACAAGACAAGAGTTTCGCTGAAGGAGCAGGGTTTGTCGCGAGCAGCACATTTTTTCGTAGAGTTTCCATTTCCTGTTGTGACAGGGATTCAGACGTCTCGCAGATATTCGAAGTTTTAGCGCTTAAAACTTCTTCTGAGAACAAGTAGTTCTTTTTCGTGCCAATTTCTTGTTCAAGGCAGGCGTTACTCTCTCCGCAGATATTTTTTAAACGAAGAGCTACATGAAACATCTTATAGGCATTAAAGAGACCTGCTTTATTTGTTTTTGAATAAAAGCGATGCAAGGATTGATAGGCGGTTCTTTTAATAAGTTTTTCAACCTGCTTTCGAGTCAGAGATGGAAGGAGAGCTTTGATATTGGCGATAGATCCGGAAACTAGGGGAGTTGCGCCGCTCGTTTCACCAAAAAGAATGACCTGACCATTGCCATCGATCGAAGCTTGATACTCATCGGCCGGAGCTAGCACATCCAGCTGATCCGATTCTTGCGAAGAAATTGTTTGCAAGCCACGAGGCGATGAGGATCCGACACTGATAACTGGCGCTGTCCGCTCGTGTTCCACAATTGCTTGCGGATGATCATTTCCAGAAGCCATGACCCAGATAATTCCTTCTTGATCCACTTTTTGCGCGAGAGATTTCACCTCTGGCGATGACCAACCCATCGAGTTTGAAATAATCATCGGTCGTACCGGAAGCTTCAGCATGTCTTCTACAGCGCCGAAATAAAACAAGGCGGGGGAGACTCTTCTGAGCTGGACGAAATCCACCACTTCAGAAACCGACATCATGCCAGGGCCGTTAATTAAATTAGCAACACTGGTTCCGTGATGAGCTTTGATAAAGCGTGATCCATTCATCGCGCGGTCTACGACGAGCTGAGGAGAATGGCGCACGAAATTTTGTTCGAACCCAATATCGTAAACTGCGAAGGGAATGGTTTTTAGGTCCGTCAGTTTTTGCATTTCTTTTTTTACAAGATCGGCACCGATATATTCTTGGGACCAAAATGGAGTCAGCAGTTCGCCTTCGACTTCAACGGGCTGTCTGTTTTCTAATTCCACAAAGGCTTGCGCAGGAATCAGTTGCAGAAAACTCAGAGTCAGAAGCATGACCTGATTGAAAAAACTGCGCTTATGAAATTTCCCATTTTGAGACATATGCAGAGCACCTCGTTATCGTCAAAAAAAGTGCAAAGTTTGCTCCTCCTCAGGGCTAATTTACAAATATCTGACACAGGATTTCGCGTGAATTGCCAAATATTGTTGTTCACTTACACTGGCTCTTGCAGATGAAAAAGTCGGCTGCTGAGATGGAAGGAACGGGAGGTCTTAAGTGGGTAAGGCAGGGGCTGCTCTTCTTCTGACGTTTACTTTTTCAGCGCAAACTCTTTTTGCCGCTTGCAAAGACAGTGAATTAAAATTGAATTGGCCCCTCTCGGGTGCCGACGGCGTGAACTGGGTGATTAATAATTATGTCGATCTTGATCCGGGTGCGGGGCTCAAAGACTACAAAGGAAATACGGGAGCTAACGCCAAAACCTACAACGGCCATAACGGCATTGATGTCGATTTACCGAATTTTCGTGCCATGGAATATGGAGCCTGGACAGCTCAAGCCGCGGCTGATGGTGTGGTCATTGATGTGCAAGAAGACCTCTATGATCGCAATATGGAAGCAGCCCCGGGATGTGGCCCTTGGAATCACGTCTATGTGAAGCACGCGAATGGATTTGTCACCTGGTACGGGCATCTGAAGTGGAATGGCGCTATTGTTAAAAAGGATGATGTGGTGACAGCAGGTCAAGCGCTTGGCTATATCGGAAGTTCCGGTTGTTCTTCCACGGCTCATCTCCATTTTGAAGTGCGTGATTGCGATAACAAGCCTGTAGATCCTTTTTTAAAGAACATGTGGATCAGTCCTCCGGTCTACGACACACCTCTAAAAATTATGGATATCACTCTTCGTCACGGGGCTTTTCCCGAACCTGCAAGCAACAGTCCGCCTGATGCTCTTTTGAAAGATCCACCGACAAATATTCAAACCGCTCCAGCGGGGAGCCGAGTGGGAATTGGACTTTCGATGGCAGGAGGTGCTCCCAATGATCGTCTGGAAATGATTGTTCGCCGTCCTAACGGCACTGTCTATTTTCAGCCCGCCGCCATAGTTTTAAGTGCGCCGGCTCGGCACTGGTGGCCGCGATGGTGGGTGAATTTGCCGGCGTCAATGGACACCGGATATTGGAAGGTGGAATTTCGTACCAACAATAATTTAGTTAAGGAGCAATATTTTAGGAGTAAAGTCACGCGCGATATGGTGGTCACAGCAAACGCAGATGTGACATATCAACAAACTTTTCTGTCGCTTTCAGGTGATCAGTTCACTCCGATATTCGTTGATGGTTCCGCCTCGCCAGAGGGCGGAGCACGTATAAGTGCGGTCTACCGTCGGCTCGGGGGCGCCTTTCGTGCCATTCACAATGCGGATGGAGCTACTTATCAAAACTTTTTTAATCAATCTGTAGCAGCAGGGTTGCAGCTTACAAGCCTTGATAACTATGTTCGCAATGGTCAACCTCTGATTGCAGCGGTCTTTTCCTCACCCGTGATTAACGATTGGCGCGCATATCATTTTTTAAATCCTGAACAGCATCAGCAGAAATTCGATGAGTTAAGAAACTTGGGGTATCGGCCCTATTTGATGTCAGCGACCATCGCCAACAATCGCGTTTATTTATCGGCAGCCTACACCAAAGCACCTTCGCGTGGTTGGTGGGCTGTGTGGGGAATGACGGCTCAACAATATCAAAGTACGATGAATCAGCAAATCGCCTTGGGGAGGGCGCCGATCTATGTTGACACCTATGATGATGGTGGCATCCCTCGCTTTTCGGCAATTTGGACGGCTGAAGCCAACGGTTGGGCATGGGAGGCTCGGCACGGCTTAAACGAAGCTCAAATGCATCTGGTTCACGAAGAGCGCACACAGGCCGGGATGAGAGCGCGGGCGATCACCAGCTACATGTCCAATGGCCAGCGGCTTTTTGCTGCCATATGGTCGACGGCCCCCTAGGAAACCAAATATCCTAAATCAGGGGGCTTTTCCGGATAATATTTACCGTCGGAAGGACTTTTCCGGGCTAATTTTTGACTCTCCAAAATAAATTGGTTATCGCTCCAACTCATGGATTCTGGCGGACCGCAATTACGTTCGATAGGGTCTTAATCAAGTGACAGTCAGGTCTGGGAAAGTTTACTTGAAAGCCATTTGAGGTGGGTGACATTGTGGACTATCGACGTTTTCTAAAAGATGAATTGTTGAAAAGACAAAAGAAGAATCGCGCTTACTCTTTGCGCGCTTTTGCCCGTGATCTGGGTATGTCGTCTTCTCGCTTAAGTGAAATCTTAAATGCAAAAGTCGGGCTTTCTGAAACACGTGCCGCTGTGCTGGCGGATCGCTTGCAGTTAAATCCAGAAGACAAAGAACTTTTTGTCGACATGGTTGAAAGTGAACACGCGCGCAGTTCGGTTTTAAGAGCGGCGGCAACAGAGCGTGTGAAAAATCGCTACATTGATGTGCCGGTTCTTGACGAGGAAGAAATGAATTTGATGTCAGACTGGCATCATATGGCTTTGTTAGAGCTCATTGGGCTTGAGAAAACCGATCACTCTCCAGAAAGCTACGCAAAGAAATTAAATTTAGAAGTTGAAGCCATTCATGAAAGCTTCGCGCTTCTGGAAAAGCTAGGCTATGTGCAAAAGGTGAACGGCCGCTGGGTTGCGACGGATCCGGTCACGACGACGACCAACAATATCCCTTCTTCGTCTATCAAGCACTATCACAATCAAATGCTGGAAAAAGCCCGAACGGCTTTATATGAACAAAACGTGGCAACACGCGATTTTACTTCTATTGTTTTCGCCATGAATTCAGAGCAAATGGAACACGCGAAAAAACGAATTCGTGATTTTCGTCGCAGTCTCGTTCAAGAGTTAGAAGCGATTCCCGGAAAAGATCAGGTGTTTTATCTTTCTATGAATATGTTTTCACTGACAGAGGACGCTCAATGATGAAATTGATCACAGTCTTAGGACTTCTTTTTTCATTCAATGCACACGCTTCGATTTTCCCGGGTACGGATGCGCGTGAAGTTCAAAACGGCGGAAGTGGTTTGCGTGTTAACGGTGGTTATCTGACTTATTACTCGGCGATGGGAACATTCCGCCAATCCGTTGAGAATGCGGACCGAGTACCGGGTTTGGATCTTTTGGTTCGTGAAATTATTGAACTTCCGATTCTGTCGTCATTTAAGCTTCTAACGCTGAAGTATTTCGATATTTCGACGGAGCGTAAGTACTTTAGTTTGTCGGCAAAATCCTTGGATCCTCGCTTACATCAGAAAATCGTAGATGATTATGCGCGACTCATGGATGTGTCTCCAGATAAAGTGGTCATTTTTGCTGTGACGACTCCGGCAGATCTTAACACAGTTTTGTTGCCAGAGTTTTTTCAACTGAATCCCAATGAACAAGCGGCCATTGTTATGCACGAAGCGCTATGGCTTCTTCCGGAAGCAGACTACGCTAAAGTTCTGACCGGGGAACAAGTAACTCAGGCTTACCTGGAAGACAAAACGTCGCCGGAAAAGTTCGTGAAATTTGTCGAGCTGGTCAATGATTTTGCTGGTGATCCTGGATTGAAGATTCGTGCCGGATATTATTTTGATCTCAAGAACCAACGCTTACCAGCTGACGTTTTGAAATCACAAAAAATGTTGTTCAAAGACTTCGTAGGTGAAAAGTATGTTCGCGCGACGATGTGTCCTGATCCACGTGATTTGGATCCATCAGGCAAAGCCTCAAGAGACCTTTATTTTGAGTCTCGTTTTAATTATGACTTGCGTGCTCAATCTCTTCTCTATACGGGGCTCTTTGATTTTTTAAGAGACGGTGGAAAGCTGTACTTTGAAAACAGGCATGCAAGCTGTCTGGATAATAAGCGTATTGAGAAGCTGGTTCAGACTCTGGTCGTTGATTTTTCAACACTATTAACATCCGATGGAAATTATCTTGTTGTTTATGATAGTGATGGCAACGAATTTGGAAGTATCAAATACGAAAAAGAATAGTCGTCTTTATTCGGCCTCTCTATTATGTGGAGGCCTGCTAGTTTGTTTGTTCGCAAGGTCTGATTTGTATTCAGACAATCTTATCTAGTATCGACATTCCAAAATCCAAGCTGAGTGATGTAATACGGGGATGGTGAAGACCATTTCCGTTCTTCTACTCCTTATTTTTTCTGCGCATTCAAGTTTCGCGGCCTATCGGCTACGCGATGCCGTTGCGAAAAAGTATGTCGACTCCATTCTCGCCTTGATGTCGTATTCCGCTATTCCAGATTTGGCTTCAAGTTCGCTCTCAATTGATTCCGCACAGACTGGAAATCCCTCTATCCTTATGACTCAATTGGGGGGAGGGGCCACAATGAGCGAAAGCGTGCCCGTCTATTTGGAGGGAGCCATTGCCTACAGCCGCTATGACCCCATTTTTTTGGTGACCGATGGCACTGATACGCGAGAGCTGCCGTTTCGTTGGAACAGTGGCACCTTGCAAGGAGGAATTGGGGGCGACTACAAAATCGCGGAAAACTGGGTGATTCGCCCGATTTTGAATTTTTCAGCGGGTGTGATTGTCAGCGATCTGGAGGTCGGAACAGCAGTGATTGGGGCTCGTCTCGAATTAGAAGATGATTTCCTGGATGGTGGATCGATGACAGTCGGGGGCTTAGGTGGCTCCATGATGTTAGACTATGAGTTTCATTCTCCGGATTTGCACGATATTGATTTTGAACTTCGCTATACCTTTATGCATTTGCAAAGTATGGGAGGTAGCACCTCTGTTAAAGGATATTCTGACTCAAGCACTTCCAGTATGTATTATCGCTGGCGGGCACCGATCGCTGATTGGGTCGCCCTGGAAAAACCATTTCGTTATGTTTTAGAATCTTCGCTGTCGTATTATGCGGGTGACCAAGCTGGCATTTTAGGTTTTGATACCTTGGGCAGTCTTGGTGCTGGTATCGAGTTGGATTCCAGCGCCTACAATGTTTTTGTCACTCGGACGCGTCTTGTAGGCCGTTACATGTTTGGTCCTGGAGTGCGCGGTTACTCTTTCGGATTTGCATGTTCGTTCTAAACGAGAGAAGCTGTGGGGGGAGTTCTTATGTTTAAAAAGTTTTTGACATTCATCAGTTGTCTTTTGTTTTCACTCTTTTTGGGGAGCCCGTCAGCTTTGGCTGCTGATTTTGACTCTAACGATGGGATTTCGAAAGAAAAGCTTGTTGAATCTTTAAAAAAGAACACAACGCTCAATGCAGAACAAATCGAAGCCTTGATTCAAACGCTCCAAAAGCAATTTGCAGTGACACCGGAAGAGAAAATTCCAATTCAAGGTTATCTTTATGCTTCTGGTATGAATGGGGCTTTTTTAGTCGATCATGATGTGTGGACATTTGATGCGGCTTTAAGAGTGCCAGGTTCTAACGAGCTTGTTCGCATTCCTGATCTGTATCTTTGTGATTTTCATAACGGTGGTTTGAAATTTGAGATCGCTTATAAGTGGATGTTCACCTTTATACCCAGCGGGGTTACCGTCGACGAACTGCATGGCGGTATTTATGGGCGCGGACTTGGATTGGTCGCCGAAGCATTCTTAGGTCTTGAAGGATCCTGGATGCCGGCCAAGAATCGGGCCCATGATCTATTTCACGTCGCAATTAAGTTAGGCTTCGGCGGCGGAATTCTGGTTCCTAAAATGGAATTCAAACTCCGCAATATAAAATAATCTTACTGAAAAGCCGCAGCAAAAGCATTGATGAAAGCATCTAACCCTTGGGAGTATTTGGGACCAAGGTTATTGAGAGATTCTTTGTTTTTTTCTCTCCATGTGGCAAACGCGTTCACTAAATTCGGAAGATAATGAATCACGCTGCTTTGATAGTGAAAGTCTTGGAAGTCTGCCTTGTAGGTCGCAGTCAGTTTCTCAATCTCACAATGCATCTGAGTGCTTCTGCTTCCAATGAAAAATGCACTCGCAACCCCACCGCAGGACGGGCCAAAATAGAGCAAGCGTGAAAAGTCCCAATCAAATCCTATGGGGATGATTTGTCCTGAATCTTTGCTTTGGTAGAGGTGCATGTTTTTTTCGTAAAAACTCACGCTGCTTGAAATGTGGTAGTAAAAGCCGGGCACGCCAAAATCCAAGTTGCCGATAAAAAATTGAAAGGCATGCATCAGGGACGCGTATTTTTCGTCAGTCATTCCGACAATTTCTGTTTTAACTTTATCAATATCCTCTTGCTCTAGGCGGTGCAGGTTCAAACGAGCTTCGATATGATCTTCAGGCTCTAGGAAAAAAGCCAACTGTTTGTAAGGAGCAATTTTTCCTGAAGTATCCGTGTATGAAATCTCTGCGAGTCTTGTGCGGTAGTGAACTGGAAAGACCTCTTCATAAAGTTTGTAAATGAGGTAATTGGACAGGACACGTTTATCGAGTTCTTTATCCGTGATATTTGGAATGCAGATGCCCGATGTGAAAAGTTTTACTTTCTTAAAACCTGTAAAAGGGGTTCCTGGGATAGATGACTTATTAAAATTTAGTTTGAGCTGAGGCTGATCACATCCAAAAGAGCCTTTACCTCGGGGAGTGACTGAAACCGGAATGGAAGTTGAGCCATAGGTCACCACACCCTGAAGGCCTTGCTCTGAATTTCGCAAGCTTTCCTTCGAGGTTTTGAGCAATGAAATATCATAGCTCAAAGATATTTGCAGCGGCGTTTGCTCTTGAAAAAGGCTCCCTGCCGGCAAGGACTTTGCCAGGGACAAAGACGATATCAGAAGAGACGTTAAGAAAGCCAACTTATGCATAAACACCATCCCGTGGCGAAGAGAGCAAAGCCCGGGCCGAGCAAAAGTGAGCTCTATTGATTTTGGTAAAGATTTGCTGTCGAGAGTTTCAACAGCGAGCCTTAAATGAGACCCTTGATTAAGCTTTCCACCGCAGGGTTGGGTCGGGATCCCTTGGCATGGTGAAGGAAAATCTCATAATCGCACTGAAACCATTTTGGTTTTAAGATCCGAAGCTGCTTTGTCCGGTCAGGTGTTATGGCAATTTCAGGTACGAGCCCCACACCCTGTCCCGAACGGACCAGATGAACTATCGCATCCCAACTGCCGACCTCATAGCGGGCTGGCAGAGGCTCTTTAAATTCACGGTAGAATTCTTTTTTGAGAAGTTCGGTCTCGTAACGTGGCTCTGTCAGGATATAATCGCGTTCTTCCCACGGAGAAGGTTTTTTGCTTTCGGATTCAATTAAAACAAACTTACCACTACCGATCTGATTTTGTTTTAAGGTGGGCATGGTTTGATGACCGATTGTAAGGCCTATGTCGATATTTCCTTTAACGACGCCTTCGATAATCTCGTTTGTGGTTCCAAACCGAATGTGGGCCTTCATCTTTGGATATTTTTTTGCCAAATCTTGGAGCAGTGGGGAGAGATAAGCGTGACCCAAAGTCCGAGAAAGTCCAATCGAAATGGCTCCGGAGAGATCCTCGGTCTGCAGTTTCAATGAGGTGAACTCTCGGGCAGAAGCCAGCAGAACTCGTGCCTGCTCCGCGACCTGGTAGCCAGTGGGGGTGACCTGAAAGTTTTTTCTTTGGTGAACTAAGAGTTCGACGCCCATTTGTTCTTCCAAGGATGTGATAGCTCGGCTGATCGCGGGATGAGTGACGAAGTTTTTCTGAGCGGCAGCGCTGATACTTCCGAGTTCTACGGCATCAGCGAAATATTTCAAATGGTCCAGATTAGGAAGTGTCATAATAATTTACATATTATGTAGAAATTAAGTAATTTTCAATCACTTATAACTATGGCACATTCCCGGTATGCAGAACAAGGTATTTGATCAAAAGCAGTTTAAGTGTGAGGGGGAAGAATTCCTGACCAGTTTGCTTCAAGACATGGAGGCAGCGGGATTTTCCGTGCAGGGTTTGTCGTCTGATCACCTCTGTTTTCGCGTTGAAAGCTCGGCGGAGTATGAGTTTTATAAGGCCGCTTTGCTGTCGGTGGGTCGGCTTTTGACGGAAGCCTTGGTGAACGGTCGCCCGATCTGCACTTTTAAGTTAAATCAACCTTTTCAGGTTGGTTCGCATACGGTTCCTTTGGTGGAGCTTCCGGCTCCCAAACCGGGGGCGAATTACGCGACAGGCTTTGAGCACGCTGAATTTTTAATCAATGAGAGCTTTGATGTTTTTTCAGCTCGCTATCCAGGGCTTAACTTCACTCAATCGGGCAATAAATCTTTGAATCCCGAGTTGTGTGTTAAGCTTCCACGTGGCCAAGTGAAATTTCATCATCATTCGTTGGAAACAGTCATTGCTGTTGAAGAAGCAAAGCTCTCAGATTTGATTTTTGATCTCGATGGAACTTTGATTGCGTCGCGGGAGACGATTTACGAAATCAATCGTATTGTCTTTTCCGAAGCTTTAGAAAGAACTGTGACTTTAGAAGAGGCGAAGAGCAACTTTCATCCGGAGTTTTCAAAATTGTTCGAAGCATTTCAGTTGAACTGTCCTTTAAAACAAAAGGCGGCAGTTGATCGGTGGGGAGAGGTTTCTGAGACTTTTAAATTTGAACTTTTCCGGGGAATGAAAGAGATGCTTTATCGTTTGCGTGATTTCGGTTACCGACTGCATCTGTGGACGGCCCGAGATGAAAACTCAGGACGAAGTATTTTACGCGACCATGGAATTGACGGTTTATTTGTGACAACGAGTTTTGCAACTGAAGTCGATTCAAAGCCTCATAGCAAAAGCCTTAAATTTGACTGGAATCAGGCCAAGGCGAATAGTTTTATCGTGATTGGCGATAGTGCAACGGATATGCGGGGAGCCGCAAATGTCAATGCCATCCGAGCGGCAGCCCTATGGGATCCGTCAGTGAATGCTCAAGCACTCGTCGCTGAAGGTGCGCATATATTTTTCCATAGCGTCCAAGAGCTTGAGGGGTGGCTCATGCGAAGTTAGCTGCTGAGAACTGAGCTGAGGCTGAGAACTGAGACCTGTTATTGTGTGGTCTCTGTTTCGGTAGTTTGAGGAGCTGCAGCTGATTTTGTTTCAAGTTCGTTCACTCGTTGCTGCAATCTAAAAATTTGAGTTTTAAGTTCGCGAATTTCAGACATGATGTCTTCAGAAGCGACCACGGTCTGAGTTCCCGCAGTCCCGATTGATCCTTCTTTTTTAACTTTATCACCTTGACCATGAAAAAGACCTTCGCTGATCTCAGCGCGCTTGCGATTGATCGCGGTCAGAGTATCGACGTCTTGATCTTCCGGCATGGCAGACGTGACTGATTTCTCTAGCTCAGCTGATTTCGCCGCTGTTCCCATGGCTGAAAGTTGCGTGATGCTTTCGTAGCTGCTTTGAAGTTGTCCAAAGTCGGGCGGAAATTGGCGGGTGATCACGGAAAGACCAATTATAAACATCACACCCGAAACAAAAAGACTCGAAACCAAAGTGCTTAGAATTTTTCCGACAAGTTCTTTCATGGTAGCCCAATTTCCTTTTTAACAATGATGCTTGTTTGTGTTTGTGAAGCCAAGGCGAGGAGTGGACGCCTAGCCTTAGGATGAGCGTTTCAGACGACGATGTCCGATTCTGGCCAGTTTTTTGCCCCACGTCGATTTAATCTTCGGCCATAGGAGAATGTATGTTGCAAAGAAACGAACAAAAGAAAATAGCACTCGTCACAGGTGGCAGTCGTGGAATCGGGCAGGCCATCAGCCTTAAGCTTGCGCAAGCAGGTTTTTTCACGATCGTTCACTACGCGGAACGGGAAGAGGGGGCGCGTGCGACTCTCGAACAAATACACGCTTTTGGAGGCCAAGGAGCGCTCATCAAGGCGAACTTCAAAAGTCCCATGGCTGTCCAAAAATTATATGAAGAGGTGGATCAAATATTGAAAAGTCTCTCGGTTAATAAGTTCGATGTTCTGGTGAACAACGCAGGGATTGGTTGGATTCAAGAGTTTGAAAAAATGAGTGCCGCAGAATTTGATGAACTTATATCGATTAATTTGAAATCGCCTTTCTTTGTGACACAGAATGCCCTTGAACGAATTCAAAATGGGGGACGTATTATCAACCTTACCTCGATTGTCACCCGAATGGCGATGCCTGCGGTTCCAGCCTATTCCATGACCAAAGCAGCCTTAGATTCGATGACGTTGTGGTTGGCAAAACAATTGGGACCTCGGGGAATCACCGTGAATTCGGTTGCTCCAGGAATTGTGAACACCGAAATGAATGCGGGTTCTTTAGGTGATCCCGAAGCGCATAAGTTCATGGCTTCTTTGTCTGCCTTTAACCGCGTAGGGGAACCCCGGGATATCGCGGACGTGGTGGCCTTTCTGGCGTCTGACGAAGCTCGCTGGATTTCCGGACAAAGAATTGAAGTTTCAGGTGGGTCTTATTTGTAATAAGGAAATCTTTGAAAAAAATTTTAGGCAAGTGATATCGAAAATTGTGTTATAGAGAGGACTATGTCTAAACACTCTGAGCACTTGCCTGATTTTGATTCTTTATGGGATTTCTCTAACCCCGCAAAAACTTGCGAACTGTTTGATGATCTTATTCCGCTAGCGAAAGAATCCGGAAATCAAGATTACTTTTTGCAACTTCTGACACAGATCGCTCGTACCCAAGGGTTGCAAAAAGATTTTGATGAAGCTCATCTTACTTTGGATGAAGTTCAAGAGGATCTGACAGCAGAAACTCCCGTTGCAAAGATTCGGTATTTTTTAGAGCGCGGAAGAGTTTTTAACTCATCCAAAGAAGCAGCCAATGCTTTGGTTATGTTCAGGCGCGCATTTGAGCTCGCAGTTGAAGCAAAGGAAGATAATTTAGCCGTTGATGCCGCTCATATGATGGCGATTGCCGAATCATCTCAGGACTCAAAGATGGAGTGGAACTTAAAAGCTCTCAGTCTGGCTGAAAGATCACAAGACCCCAAGGCACAAGCTTGGCTCGGTTCACTTTATAATAATATTGGATGGACGTATCACGATTCGAAAAAATATGTTGAAGCCCTTGAGCTTTTCGAAAAGGCGCTGGCCTTCCGTCAAAGCCGAGGCCAAACTGCAAATATTCGCATCGCGAAGTGGTGTGTTGCACGCACGTACCGATCGATGCAGAAGTTTTCGGAAGCTCTGCAGATTCAAATGGATCTCAAAGGCGAGTTCGAAGCAGCTGGTGAAAAAGATGTCTATGTTTTTGAAGAACTCGGTGAGCTTTCGTTAGCCTTAGGGAAAATCGAAGATTCAAAAGAATTCTTCCGCTTAGCGTACAATCTTTTTTCAAAAGACGAGTGGTTCAAAACGAACGAGCCAGCTCGATTTAAACGCGTGCATGAACTAAGTCTCAAGCGCTAAATCACATGATTTTTAAAATCTTTTAAGTTAGAGTGCATGAATGTCAGTTGAAGCTTGGGAAAACTTTTTTAAACCAGAAGTTCGCAGTGCGGGACGTGCTTTCGTCAGTCAGCGCAAGGTCACAGTGTCACAACTTTCCGACACTGAAGTGCAAAGTTATGTTCGTGGTTCCAAACCTTTTAAAGTCGTTTTTAAAAGTCCTCGCGTCGACAGCAATTTGGTCACAGTCGAATGCAATTGTCCGCAATCGGCGAAAGGACAATTTTGCAAACATATCTGGGCAGCACTTCTTGTAACCGCAAAGCAAAAGCCGGACTTTCTTGAAGGCAAAACAGAAATTGAAAAAGCGACGGTAGAAGTTCAAGAAAAGACTCCACCTAGCTCGACATCAAAATCGAAACCGGCATCTGCTTCTGCGTCCTACGCAGAAAAACAAGCGGCCTTTAAACAAAAGCAAAGTGATTATCGCAAAGCTCAATATCAAAAACAAAAGCAGCGCTTGAAAGATATTAAAAATAAGGAAAGAGGAATTGTTATTGATGACTCTTATCCCGTGCCGGTCGAAGCCGCTTTAAAATACTTTTCTGAAAATGGCTTTGAATTACGCGAGCAAATGAATCGGGTTGCAATTGCAGCTGCGAAAAAACAATTGGCCCGCGTATTTCATCCCGATCTTGGCGGCAGCCATGAAGAATCTTTGGAACTGAATAGACAGGCTGAGATTCTGATGAAATTTGCGAAGTCTTAGTTTTTGCACGGGGAAAAAGTCTAGTTTTTTGCCACAGGCCGCAAATCGGTTCAACATAGTTAAGGTGCCCTTGAGCGCACAAAGGGGAAGACATGAAAAAGATCGCAATCGTCACTGGAGCCAGTCGAGGCTTGGGATATGCTACAAGTGAAGCTCTTGCCAAACGAGGATACAAAGTCGTGATGGCCATGCGTGACCCAGAAAAAAATCAATCTGAAATCAACAAACTTAAAATGAAAGACCTCGACGTCACGGCGCTCAAACTGAACGTAGCCGATGAAAAAAGTATTGAAACTTTCTGTCAAAATTTCAAAAAAGAATTCGGCGGTGTCTTAGATGTCTTAGTGAATAACGCGGGAATTTTCATCGACAATGAAGACGGTGGAGATAGCTCTGTTTACAAAACGAAGTCTTCAACGATTCAAAAAACTTTTACCACCAATACCGTCGGGCCGTTTTTGCTGATCCAGAAACTTTTGCCACTGATGATTGACGGTGGTTACGGTCGCATTGTGAATGTATCAAGCGGTATGGGGCAATTATCTGATATGAATCAAGGTTATGCCGCCTATCGTATTTCCAAAACAGCGTTGAATGTTGTGACCAGAGTATTTTCTCAGGAAGTGGCTTCACAAGGTGATATCTTAGTGAACTCGGTTTGCCCAGGCTGGGTAAAAACTGACATGGGCGGTAAAGGTGCGGATCGCACAATCGAACAAGGTATCAAAGGAATTGTTTGGGCCGCGACTTTGCCGAAAGGTGGCCCGAATGGTGGATTCTTTAGAGACGGCGAGAAGCTAGAATGGTAGCGCCTATTTGTTCTGCTTAAAGATTTCGTCGATATTAGCGTGAAGTTTTGACGTGAGGCTTTCCATGAGAGCCTTTGTGAAATCTTCCAGGCTGTCAGCGTTCTCGAAAGTTTCTTCGAGGAGTTCGGCTTCAGCTGTGAGTTGTTCAGGAGTTTCAGGTTGTTGGATTTTTGGTTCTTGTGTGTTTGGCATGAGTCCTTATCCATGATTGTCTAAAGCATGGCAAGATTCTGATGGCTGGGGCGGTGGCCTCAGTTCCCATCTGAAAAAATTATCTATTTCTTAAGATTTGGGCTTCAAAAGAACACCCAATTCAGCTATGAAGGGCACTCTAAGTTCAAGAAAAGCGAGTACCTGTGATCAGTAAAAAATTTGAAGTCGATGATGAAGTTGTGGCTGTGGGAGCAAGTCCCCTTGAGATTGCTAAAATTCAAATTGAAAGTGCTATTGAAATGCTTTTCCAGGGCCATCATCCGCTTGCTGTTCATGCCGTTGCTGAAGCGGGCTTGCAAATCGTACGCGATCTTGCTTCCGATAAAGAACTACCCCTCCTGCAAAGTTTAGAAGTCGCAGATGTCTCCTTTGATTCTTCAAAGAATTTTGCCGGTATCAGGCAAGATCTTAATGACGTCACTATTTTTTGGGCGATTCAACTTTTTGATGCTTTGGGTGGGAAACAGACAGCGGCTATGCATTCGTTCTATGCGGGTGTTGTTATGAAGTTCCCGGAGTTGGCCAGTACGCAGGTTGCCGGATTGACTGCGGAGATCACGGCAATTGCTAAGAAGCTGACGCGTGAAGAGTTTTTGCGTTACGGGGCAGCTAGTGTTCAGAGTGCGAGAGCTCGGGCAGAGCAGAAGCTGGCTCAGACTCTTCAGTAAGAAGGTCTGATTTTGATTTCAAAACGACTTTTAAAACCCGCAGTTTTTATGGGCTGCGGGTTTTTAATTTTGAATTTACGGACTTACTCTGAAAGTAAGGCGAGTCATCTCGATTGTACCATCCGATTGTTTTGCGAATGTACCGAAGATAACAACATCTTTCTTAGATTTTGCATAAGTAGAAAGAATGTCGAAGACTTCTTTTACTGACATATTACTGCCACGGTAAACCGGAAGAGTATAGCGCTGGCCTGATTGGTCTATAACAGATACTCCGTTTGAGTTTACATCTAAAGTTTTGATATTGATTCGAACAGGGGTCTTATCAAAACCTGCCATATAATAAACGCCTGCTTGAGCGGACACTGATGCTGCCAAGATGGCCATAGTTACGAGTGCTTTTTTCATAAAATCTCCTTGGGTTTAGGTATACTTGCTGCTTAAGAGCAACTCGTATGCCTTTACTGGAGCTTCTATATTCCTAAGAGCGATTTTTTTTTGTCTAAGATTTTTGCGGCTGCCACCTTTGGGCCCTGCTCCCGGCGTTACTGCGAACGGCTGGCTTCTTACTTTCTTGTCGCATTCCGTCTGGGATCCAACCTCCCCAAAACGAAAAAAGCCTTTTGAGTTCATCAAAAGGCTTTTATAAAAATTCAAACTTTAGGAATTACTTCTGCGGAGCAGAAGTGGAGACAACCATTTTTCCCAGCCAAAGGCTGGAGAGAAAAATGGTCGGGGAGATAGGATTCGAACCTACGACCCTCTGGTCCCAAACCAGATGCGCTACCAGACTGCGCTACTCCCCGACGAGAAATGGACAATAAATATTAGGACGGTTGTTGTCAAATCACTAGATCGTGACGCGGAATATAAGTTACTATTTTCATCATGGAAAAATTCATAAACTCACTTCCGAAACCTGTATTAGCCCTTCTTGCCATAATTGTCAGCATTGTTGTGATTATGTTGATCAATCCGCCGCACACGGTCTGCGATACCCAAGAAGCGGCCTTCCGCGACAGTCAAAAAGGTGTCTTGTTCATCACCGAGGTGAATAAAAAGAAAATTCCCGGCAGTCTTGCTCGCAGTAAAGAGGCTTGTCAGCTTGGGAATAGTGCCGGGTCTTGTTACGAGTATTTCACGGCTTTAAAAGGTGTCGCCGACAATATTGGGAAAGGGTCGTCGGAATGTTTGACCCAAATTTTTGATATTAAGGAAGTTTCCACCGTTATGAATGACGGAGTGGAGTTGATGGCGCGTCTGGCGTGGGGGGTAAAGCCTCCGGAGCCTGGGCTTGATCGTTTTGGTTGGATGCAAGAGGCAGAAATCGCTATTTTCTGCCGACTTAAAAATGTCTACACACGTGCTAAGGGTGAAGAGGCTTGGACAGAACTTCGTAAAAAGATTTTTGCGAAACTTCCTGGTGAGGAGCCTGTGGTTTCTTCGGACCCTTCGATGGCGGCGGCCACTCCGAAGTCTGCCACGGCGGCTATGTCTGAGCAGGATATTTGGAATCGAAGTTTGTTCTCGGTTCGTTGCGACGCCTACTAAAGAGAAACCAAGATCAGTTTTTTCCAACGAGGGCGGCGGTTGCGATACTCCAGCTGTCCTAAGAATGAAAAGCTCTTGTCGCCATTGTGTTGAACGCGGAAGTAAGTGTTGCGGATTTTTTGAATCGTCCACTCTGCGGGATTCAAACCGTAGTTAATAAGGTCTGTTTGTAGCTTTAAAAAATTTAGTTGTGACATGTGTGTCCCCCTTTAAAAAGTTTGTGCAGGGACGAATTGCAAGCCGGTTGCCATCCTTGTGCGGACTTCATTGCGTCTTATATTTGCGCTCAGCGCCGTGCGACCTTGAGTTGTCTAAGAGGGTGGTCTACGTTCTTAGATATGAGAAGAAAAACATTCCTTCAGTATTTTATGGCGCAAGTGATTGTGATCTTTGTTGTGATGGCTCTCTTCAAATGGGTTGAGAATCGTCAGATTGCAGCGACTCTTGCGGGTCTTCTGTTTGTGATTTTGCCAACGGTGCAGATGATCAAAGAATATCAGCGAGCAGAGCTTGAAGAACAGTGGTGGTTCGTCGCTGTTTTGCAGTTTTGGACTTTGTTTGCGCTCCCGATTTTGTGGATTCGTCTAACGAATTGGGGAGTTCCTTTTGATCAATTGTCTCTTATCGGAATTCCGGGGCCGGTGATCCACTCGTGGTCGAGTAAAAGTTACACGGCAATGATGATTCTGACGATTTGGACGGCGTTTAAAACTAAAAAAGCCGGTTCGTAAACCGGCTTTTTCAAGGAAATCTCAAAAAATTTCAATTCGCTTCGACGATTAAACTTCGAAAGGAACTGGAGAAATCGCTTCAGCTCTGTTGAAAGTGTCGTAAGAGTCAGAGCCAGAAGGCAATAGAGACAAGTTACGTGCTTTTTTAACAGCTGCAGCTACGCGTTTTTGTTGCGCGATGCTGAGTTTAGAGATGCGAGATGGAGTGATCTTGCCACCGTCACCGATAAAACGAGTCAAAGATGCTGGATCTTTGTAATCGAATACGTGATCACCTGAGAATTCCTGACGGTATTTGCTACGAGTTGTTTTTTTCATGACTAGTCCTCTTTTTGATTTCCTTTAAGTTAGCGAGTCCATGTGTATACGAGAAAAAAAGGTTGCCATCAAGTGTCTTTTTAACTTATATGGTTGTTTCTTGTTTTCAGCGCCCATCGTGGCAAAGAACCAGACTTGTAGCTAGTAGGAGCATAGTCATGAGCAGATGTGAAATCACTGGAAAAGGCCCAGTTGTTAAGAACTTGGTGAGCCACTCCAACATTAAAACTAAATCAACAGCGCAACCAAATGTGCAAAAGAAACGCATATTTAGCCGCACTTTGAACGAAATGGTTCGTTTGCAAGTTGCGACTAGTGCTATCCGTGATATGGAGCACTCTGGTGGTTTTGACGCTTTCATCTTGAACCAAGATGACGCAAAACTTTCTAAAAGAGCTTTGGCTGTTAAAGCTAGAATCAAACGCAAAATCAGCAAAAAGTAAGGACTTCGCATTATGAAATTGAAAATCAAAAAAGGTGCGACTGTTCAAGTTATCACCGGTTCAGATAAAGGTAAAAAAGGTACAGTTTTGGCTGTAGACGCGATGAACATGAAGATCCAAGTTCAAGGCGTTAAAGTTCAAACTCACTATGATAAAAAAGATGGTCTTTTGAAAAAAGAAGGCTTCATCGATTATTCAAATGTGAAATTGGTAGAAGCTGCATCTAAAGAGAAAAAGACTTCTAAAAAAGCGACTAAACAAAAGTCTGCCTAAGACAAAGTCTAAATTTGGTCCTATAGGCGGCCTCTTCACTTTAGTCTTCCTACTAGCTGCGTACAATAGAAGTTGGGCATAGACCCAACTTCATATAGGAGAGGCAGCTTTGGAACGGGACCAATTCTTTAAAAATAAAAAAGCACTGCTTGTGTCAATGACAGCAGTGCTTTTTTTTTCATCACCGGCATGGTCTGAAATCGGGGACTCTCTTGTTTTGTGCAAACACAACAAGACTGTTCGAACTCTTAGAATTGAGATGGATGCCGACAAAAAATGTAGAGCGATCTACACAAAACAGGGCGTAGATCAAACTATCGGCTCTGGACAATATCTTAATTCTTGCGAAGAAATTGTGGGCGGAGTTCGCAAAAATCTCGAAGAAGCAAAATGGAATTGCCGAGAAGTCAAAGAAGCGCGAAGCTCTAGTGTAAACCCACTAGCAGAGTAAGGTGTTATGTCTTCCGAGCTTTTGATTGCCGCAGTTCAAATGACCTCTATCGACGATGTTGATTCGAACGTCATGCAAGTCGAAGCTCTTTTGGAAGACATTTTTAAAACACAGAAACCTCGTCTGGTGTGCTTTCCGGAAAACTGTCTTTATTTTCGCATCATCGAAGGCGAAAAAATTGAAGGTTTCTCTCTGGCACATCCAGCGCTCCGTCGAATGGCGGAACTTTCTCAACAGTACAAAACCTATCTACATATGGGATCAGTTCCTCTTTACGTAGATGGGCATCTTTATAATTCTTCTGTGGTGGCAACTCCTGATGGGGATCTGTTGCCGACTTATCAGAAGATGCATCTGTTCGATATTCAACTCGAAGGGCAAAAGGCCATTCGAGAATCTGATGTTTTCCGCCATGGACAAACTCCGCATACGTTGGAAGTTGATGGTTGGAAAATCGGCGAAGCGATTTGTTACGATCTTCGATTTGCGGAATTGTTCTCTCGATATGCTCGCCAAGAAGTGGATGTCTTGTTGTTGCCAGCGGCTTTCCTTGTGAAAACCGGTGAGGCACACTGGGAAATACTCCTGCGGGCGCGTGCGATTGAGACTCAGTCTTATTTGATCGCAAGTGCGCAGGGCGGAACTCACAAAGGTCATCGTGCGGGCACGCGTGAAACTTATGGGCACACTCTCGTAGTGGACCCTTGGGGAACGATTGTCGGTCAGGTGGAAAAACGAGCGCCGGGCTTCACGATTGTGAAGCTTGCAAAAGAGCGAATTGAGTCTGTTCGCAAGCAGATTCCAATGAAGGACCATCGTCGTCTTCCCATCGCGTAATCTGCACTATTTCCATGACATCATTCTCACTTAGCTTTTATTATGGCGACCATGCCAGGAGCGAATTTCATGGGTTTTAAATTAGGAATTCTTATTTTCTCGTTGATGTCCGTAATGGCCGTTTCTTATGCGCAGGCAGAAGAAGTTTTGGCGGGTTCTCAATACGACGAAGCCAAAGAAGCAGAGCTGCAACAAAAAGCCAAGAAGCGTCTGTATCCTGGTGGCCGAGATGAGGGGGACTTGAAGGTGCAATCGCAACTCATGACTCCGGCTCGTAAGCTTGCTCCGCAAGCTGAGGTCAAAGAAGAATCTGTCGACGAATAATTTGGAGAAAGAAATCATGTCACAATTTGATCAACTACCTGAAGGTGTTACACGCGAAACGATGGAATGTGATGTTCTCATCGTGGGTGGCGGTGCAGCTGGTTTATCAGCAGCTCTTCATTTGCAAAACCAAATCCAAAAACACAACGATGCTGTTGCTGCTGGTACAAAACCAGGTCAACCGATTCCAGAACAAATGATTGTTGTGATCGACAAAGCTTCTGAAATTGGCGCGCACAGTTTCTCAGGTGCAGTTTTGAATCCTAAAGCTTTGGAAGAATTGATCCCGAATTTTAAAGAAGAAGGTTGCCCGATTGATTCTGAAGTCAAGAAAGACGCGGTTTATTACCTCGGTTCTGATTTCTCTTTCAAACTTCCAATCACGCCTCCGCCTTTCCATAACGAAGGCAACTACATCATTTCTCTTTCTAAGTTCAACCGTTGGTTGGCAACAAAGTGTGAAGAAAAAGGCATCAACATCTTCCCAGGTTTTGCAGCTGTTGAAGCGCTTTACGAAGGAAACAAAATCGTCGGTGTGCGCACAGGCGATAAAGGGCGTGATAAAAACGGCGCTCCTAAAGGTAACTTTGAGCCTGGTTTGATTTTGAAATCAAAAGTGACCATTTTCGCGGAAGGAACTCGTGGTTCTTTGTTCCGTCAAGTGGCGAAAAAATTGGATCTTTACGCGGGTAAAAACAAAGACGTTTACGAAGAAGGCGTTAAAGAAATCATCCAAATGCCAGCAGGCACAGTGGAAGCCGGCCAAGTGATTCATACAATGGGCTTCCCATTGTCGAAATCAATCGGTGGTACTTTTATCTACACTTTGCCAGGTGATAAAATCATCGTGGGTCTGGTGGCTTACCTTGATACTCACGATCCGTTGTTGGATCCACACCGTGAATTGCAAAAACTCAAAACTCATCCGTTCCTTCAAAACATGTTGAAGGGTGGTAAGGTCATCGCTTACGGCGGTAAGACTTTGCCAGCAGGTGGTTGGTACTCGATGCCAAAACTTTACGGTGATGGCTGGATGGTGTGCGGTGACTCTGCAAGCATGGTCGACGTACAAAAACTAAAGGGTATCCATTTGGCGATGAAATCCGGCATGCAAGCAGCTGAAACAGTTGTTGAAGGCTTGGCGGGTGGTTCTGAATTCACTGAAGGCATCACAAAAGCTTACGAAGACAAAATCACGGGTGGCTTCGTGAAGGAAGAGCTCTACAGAGTTCGTAACTTCCACCAAGCTTTGTCGAAAGGTATTGTTGCAAGTATGCCTCTTCTTGCTGTGCAAGAGATCACTGGCGGTCGCGGTCTTCAAGATCCAATGCCGATCACGGAGAACGATGCGGATACGACTGAGAAGGTTGTCGATGTGTGGGGACCGAATGGTTTTGAAGAGCAATTGGGTCAATTGCCGAAGCCAGATGGGGAGCTGTTCTTTGATAAGCTTTCGAGCGTTTATTTGACGGGCACAATGCACGACGAAGATTCTCCGAACCATTTGATCCTTAAAAATGGGGATATCTGCCGTACGGTATGTGAGCCGAATTACAAATCGCCATGTAATCATTTCTGTCCAGCCTCTGTATACGAGATGGTACCGTCTACGAAAGAAGCGGGTAAGAAAGACCTACAAATCAATTATACCAACTGTATTCACTGTAAGACTTGTGATATTAAGTGCCCATTCGAAAATATCGAGTGGACCGTTCCTGAAGGGGGCGGTGGACCACAATATCGCGAAGTATAAGGCTCAGCGCTTGGGACTGGGCCTTTCAACAAACGAAAGGACAGCCCCATGCCTCAATTTTTTGTCTCTACCGCTAAAGGCCTCGTAGAACCCCTCGAACTTGAAGTTAAAGAGTTAGGATTTAAAATCACCGACAAAGCTGCCGGTGGTGTTTATGTCGATACCAACTGGGAAGGTTGTTATCGCTTAAATCTTCAATCTCGTTTGGCGAGCCGTATCTTGAAACCAGTTTTGGATTTCACGGCTTACCAACCTGAAGAATTGTACGGACAAATTCTCCGTCACGACTTCACAAAATACATCAAACCAAATCAAACGATCTCGATCGATGCGACTGTTAAAGACGGTGCGATGCGCGACCAACGTTTCGTGGCGATGAAAGTGAAAGATGCTATCGTCGATCAGTTCCGCGAAAAATTCGGCGTGCGCCCTGACGTTGATAACGAAAATCCTGCGATCCGCATTTACGTTCGTGCGGTAAAAAACCAATTCAACGTTTCAGTTGATACTTCAGGTGATAGCTTGTTTAAACGTGGCTACCGCAAAGAAGTTGGTGATGCTCCATTGAAGGAAAACTTGGCAGCAGGTTTGATCAAGGTTTCTGGATGGGATCGCAAATCCCCACTCGTGGACTTTATGTGCGGTTCTGGAACTTTCTTGATTGAAGCGGCGATGATGGCCTTGAATATTGCTCCGGGTATGCAGCGCAAACGTTTTGCTTTCCAAAACTTTATCGGTTTTGACATAGAAGCGTGGGAACGTGTTGTGGAAGACGCTTTGGCCCAAGAAAAAGAAGACCTGGATTTCAAACTTTATGGTTTTGATATCGACCGTCGTGTTTTAGCGAATGCAAAAGACAACGCCAAACGTGCAGGTGTTGATCATGTGATCGAATTCCGTAAAGAAGCCGTCGCGACGGTGGAACCACCTGCTGAAAAAGGCTTGATCGTTGTGAATCCGCCGTATGGTGCGCGTATCGGTGACGAAGATAATCTTCGTGACGTGTATCGCGACCTTGGCTACACGCTGAAGCACCGTTTTAAGGGTTGGGATGCTTGGATCTTGTCGGGTAATAAAGATTTGATTCAAGATTTGAAATTGAAATCAACGCAAAAGCACTTCGTATTCAACGGCAATATCGAATGCCGTTTCTTGAAATACAGCATGTTCTAGTTTCTATAGGTGGGCCCGAGAAAAAGATCGGGCCCCATCCAAAAAACAGTAGATACCCAACCCCTTTTGTACTAAGAAACTGCCGGGGGGCGGGTTATGAAGTTTATCTTTTCTTTGATGGTTTTAGGATTGGTCGGAACCGCGAATGCGGCTCAGCTTAAGGCTGTTATTTTTAAATCCGTTGCTTGTCAGATTTCTCAAAACAACCAAATGCTTCGCGAAGTCACTCAACCTCTGATGCTTTTGCAAATTGACGACGGGTTTGGTCGCTTTGCCCAAATCCAATTCGGTAATGAAAATCTTAAAATGCAATATCAGCTTCTGATCGAGGATGACAGTGCTGTGAAGGGGAACGTGATCGTTCTACAAAACTGGCTTGTCGGAGAGCGTGAAGTTTCTGAAGAAGTCTCTGTCGAAGATGTGTCTTCAGTTGCCGTAGCCAATGAAGGCTACAGTGTGAAGTGCGAAATCTCGAAGTAATTGTGCAAAATTCACGAATGCTGACATCGCCTTTGGTAAGAAGGCCGATGGTCTTGAAACCAGCTACCAGAGCGGGTTTTGTGGCGTTTTTGCATTTTAGTGTCAAAGAAGTTTTCTAAAAAAGATCAAAAGTTTCGACAGAAATTTCCAAAGTTAAGTAGATTGTATGAGCTGCCGATCTGTAGCTCATGCAACATAATACATTTAAAAATTCATTAGTGTTTGCAGCTCTTGTTTTTTCCCTGCAAGGGCTTACGGGCTGCTTATCTAGCAACGGAAGTCTGTCTGAAGGTATTTCTGACAACTCTTCCTCGGGAACACCATCCACTCCGAGCACGCCGGATGATCAAGAGCCTTCAACGCCTGCGGAGCCTTCTGTACCGGGCGAGGCGCCTGTTGCTGCCGATGCTGTGCCCCTGTGGGAAGCAAAAGTCAGCGATGGCAAAGAGTGGACATCGCATGTGAATAAGGCGCTGGATAGTTTGGGACAAACGCTTTTGGATGTGGTGCCAGCGGATCGCAGTTTGTTTTGTCCTAAATATGCGAGTCTGTCTTATGCGCAGAGAAAACAATATTGGACATTTATGTTGTCGGCCATGGTGAAGTTTGAAAGTAATTTTAAAACGGAAACCTCGTACACAGAAGGCTTTGATGACAGCAACGGGAACGCTGTAATCAGCCGTGGTCTTTTGCAAATCTCGATTGAAAGTGGCAATGCTTATGGTTGTGGATTTAAGACGACCAAAGATTTGCATGACCCGTATCAAAACTTGAGTTGCGGTATTCGTATCTTAGATCGTTGGGTCGGGCGAGATGGTCGCATCGCTGGTAAAGTCGACAGCCAATGGCGTGGTGGCGCTCGCTACTGGTCGGTCTTACGAGCCGGTGATAAAACAAGCTACCAGTCCATTTTGAAATGGAGCCAAGAGCTTTCATTTTGTCAGTAGAAGCTATTTGAGGGCGGCCCCCGATGCTGCTTTCGCTGGCTGGGCTTTTCGTACAGTCGTAGCCATGCGAGATTCTTTCGTGAGCATGCATTCTGGGTAATTTCTTTGGGCTTCTTGAATGAGGCCCAAATTAATATTGTGCATTCCATAGAATGAATCATTCAGTGCTTTTTTCTTTGCATCACCTTTGAAAAGTCCCTGATCGAGGCCATCGTAGGCGAGTTGGAATTTCTTAACACGCTCCTGGGTATCTGTGGCGACTTCTGCTTTGCCTAGGTGTTTGATCACGTTAAATTTGAAAAGCATGCTATAGAGGTTTCCGACGCTTGCTCCGTCATGCACCATCTCTTCGTGTTCTTTGACCATTTTGTTCAGGATAAAGCAGCGGTCTTCTTTTTCTCTCTCTTCCCAGGACTTTTCTGCATGTGCAGAAGTTGCGACAAAGATGGAAAAGAGGAGTGCAAGTAAAGCTGTGAATTTCATTTTGCCCCCTGAAAGTCATTGAAAAATCGGGTGTTTGACAACTCTTATTGTAGCGAAAGTCGTGCCGAGCTCAGGGGAAACCTATTCTTGTTGGGCTTCAAAACCTGTGTCTACATTAACTGTTTATACAAAAGATCTACGTCTCATTTTGGAAACATCTCACTGTGAGATCGAATTTTGCGGCGCAGGGTCTAGTTTTATAAGCCCTGCTGAATAGCACTTTCCTCGCGAAATTCGCTTTCATAAACTGCTCATATGCAAAAACTTTTGTTGTCTTCTGTTTTGATGTTCATGGTTTCAGGCTGTGCAGTTCTTCATCACGTGCAAGTTGGAACAATCGATAATCGCGATTCACAAGTACAAATTCCTTTTGAAATTTTGATGAATGAAGTGGGCGTGAGCACGCACGAAATCGGTGCTGCCGGGAAGCTTGCGAACAGCAAAGGTGGCGATCAGGTTGCCGATGCGGCTGCGATTCTTTCACTTTTTCAAATGGGTCCTCGCACGGGAAACCTCACTTACAATCAAAGATTCGCTGAAAAGCTTGTCTATGAAATCTATCAAAAATGTCCTTCAGGAAATGTCACGGGCTTGATGTCTATCCGCGAGATGCGCAAGTACCCGGTTATTTCCGGGGAAATCGTGAAGGTCACAGGCTTCTGCCGTAAAGATCGCGTTCAAGCAAAAAATTAAGGGGATTATCCAGATGTTTCAGTCATTCAGAAAACAAATTGTTCTAGTAAGTATCGCGATGTTGGGTCTTGCGGGTTGTGCGCATGTGAACTCTGTTGCCTTAACACCGATTCCTTCAAATCGTACCAACCAAGTTCGTGCTGAAGTTTCTAAAACGATCTTCTTGGCATTTAGCTTTGATAACGATTTCATCGATCCATTGGTTGAAGATTTAAAACGCCAGTGTCCAAATGGTGTTGTTTCGGGAATCCTAACGAAAGACGAAACGATTTCTTACGTGATCGTGTTCACGAAAAAAGTCACGGCAACTGGTTACTGTAATAACGTGGCAAAAACAGCGACAAACAAAGCCAAACCACGTGTTCCATCCTCAGTTGAAGAACAACCAGAAAATTCGAACGCGTTGGAAATGGAGTAGGACATGAAGTTCTTAGGTCTTCTGTCTTTTTTGTTTCTTGCGTCTTGTGCGCATTCTATTCATGAAGTGCAGACGTCAGACTTTATTCCGTCAGCACCGATTGAAGCGGGTGAAATGGTAAAGGCTTCCACTGAGCAGTTCGTAGTTTTGGGTTTTGTGGGGAATACGGATTACGTGGATCAAGCTTATCACAAACTGATGTCAGCATGCCCGAACGGAGCCATTTCCGGAATCACGACTCAGTATTCAACGAGTTTGGGATTTTTCTCTTGGACAAATAAGATCCTGATGCAGGGTCTGTGTCTTCCGAAGAAGAAAATCTAGTTTGAGTTTTAAGAGCGGGCCGAGAAGGCCCGCTTCGCATTTTAACGGCGAAAAAAAAGCCCACGGTGTTCGTGGGCTTTTTGGACGAAAAGAACCTGGTACCTTTTCGATACGAAAGGAAGCAGGTACCTAGAATGGTTTTGTGATGGCTAGGATTGCTGCTGATGTGCCGAGACCCCAAAGAAGGATTGCGATTGGCCAGCCGATGTAGCCTTTGCGTTTTACTAGAGAGATACCGATTCCCAAAAGAACCCAGATACCGATCTTAGCTTGAACCCAGTTTGGCAAACCAGTGATCATGCCCAAACGAGCCGCCATACCGAAACCAGAAACGAGAATAAGCAACAAGCCGATTCCATGAGTGATAAAGCCCATGATGCGTGCTGATTTTTTTAGTTCTGCACGAGCGTAAGCAGCAACTAGCAATCCACCAAAACCGAAAAATGTAAGCATCAAGCCTAGCATGTGGAGGATTTTATAAAACTGATAAGACATCGTTGTTCTCCTTTAGTCTTCTTTTAGGTTCAAATGCTTCAAAATCTTCGCAACATCTTTACGGATGCGAGTCAGTTGCGCGATGTTGGCAATCGTTTTCATCGCATCACGGAGAGGTTCTAGTGGATACCCACCGTATTGTCCAGACTCAGTAATGTCTTTTGTAACGCCGCTCTTGCCAGCTACGATCACATTGTCGCAAATATGGACGTGATCGGTAACTGCCGTATCTCCGCCAACCATAAAGTTGTTACCGATTGTGCTCGAGCCTGCGACTTTAAAGCCGGCCGCCATCACACAGTTTTTCCCGATCACAACGTTATGAGCGACATGGCAAAGATTATCCATCTTGGTGCCGTCGCCAATGCGTGTTTCCGTCAAAGCTGCACGGTCAATCGCGCAGTTCGCACCAATTTCAACGTCATTTCCGATCACCACACGGCCAATTTGTGGGATCTTTTTATGAGTGCCTTCGCGAGTCGGGGCAAATGCAAAACCGTCTGCACCAATTGTTGTGTGCGGATGAATTTCACAGCGCGAGCCCACTTCACAATGACCACCGATAAAGACGTGAGAGTGTAGCAACGTGTGATCACCGATCACGGCGTAGCTTTCCACGACTGTGTGAGCTGCGATTGTTGAGCCTTCGCCCACACGCACATGCTCACCGATGACCACATAAGGTCCCAAGCAGACGTTATGTCCCAAGTGGGCCGTTGCATGAACAACAGCTGTCGGGTGAATTTTGGTCTCTTGATTGAAACGGTTCATCTTACCATCAAACAACGGCAAGATCGCCGCCATAGAAAGTTGCACCGAACCCGTGGTAAAGAATGTCGCACCTGATTCCGGAAGTTTCAGGGATTTATGTGCCACAATAATAGGTGATTGAGCCTTCAATGCGGCTTCAAGTTGATCGGGCTTTGATACAAAGACCAATGTTTCCTTGTCGGCTTGATCAGGAGGAAGAACTTTTGCTGCCACCGCCTGTTTATTGCCGGATACGAATTGAAGATCAGGGGAATTTAAATCTAAAATGACTTCTGCGTTTATCATAGTGATGCCTCGCGCTAACACTTTACTAGAATTTTTTTGATGTCAAGACACCGGGTGATAGTATAAACCTGCACTATTGACACTTTTCGATCATTTCTCACCTTTAATTTGAGAGAGGAACTGAGATGGCAAAGAAGGCAGCAAAAAAGGAAGCACCTGCGGCAAAAGCAAAGAAAACTGCGAAGCCGGCAAGTAAACCCGCTGTAAAAGCATCTGCGAAACCAGCACCAAAGGCGGCAGCGAAAGCTCCTGCTAAAAAAGAAGCAAAACCAGCTCCGGCGGCAAAGCCAGTGGCTAAGAAAGCTTCTGCTCCTCCAGCTCCTCCTCCGCCAGCAAAGGTCGCAAAACCTGCAAAGCCTGAGGCAAAAATCGAAAAGCCTGCCAAAGAAGAAAAGAAAGCGAAAGCTCCTATCGTTGAAGAGGAAGCAGTCGCTCCTAAAAAAGAGAAAAAAGCTAAAATTGATAAAACAGGTATGTCTGAAGACCAGCTTCGTTGGGCAGAACTTCATGAAAAGTACAAATCTGTAAAAGCGAACGCTTATAGCATTGGCGGCCAATTTGAAGCGAAAACTCCGATCTCGCATAAGATTTTTGGCTGGGGATTTATTCTTTCCAATGAATATGACCGCCTGGAAGTCTTGTTTGAAGATGGAAAGCGAATGCTGATCAGCAATAGGAAATTGTCATAGGGCAGAATTCTATTGCAAGGCCTTAGAAACTGACCTAAAAATTTACCTGCATGGCAAAAGAAGATTTAGTACAGATTGACGGAAAAGTGGTCGATGCACTCGCTGGGGGCATCTACAAAATCGAACTCGATAACAAAGCGGTCATCAACGCAAAACTTTGCGGAAAAATGAGACGTTTTAATATCAGAGTTGTGGTCGGAGACAGAGTGAGCGTAGGGGTTTCTCCTTACGATCCAACTCATGGTCTGATCATGTTCCGTCATAAGTAACTGATTTAATCGTTCAACCTATTCCAATTAAATCTAGAGGTTCTATGGATCAGACTCTTCAGAGTTATTTGGCTCGTATTGTCCCAACTGTATCAGCAAAGTCCGCACAGGCCGTGATCGAACTTGCTGCAGAGGGCGCGACCGTTCCTTTCATCGCTCGTTACCGTAAAGAGAAAACAGGCAATTTGGACGAAGTTCAAATTCGCGGCGTTATCGAAGGTCATGAGACTTTCAATGAAATCGTGAAGCGTAAAGCCTTTTTGATCAAAGAAATCGGCGAGCAAAACAATCTTACAGCTGAAATTCAAAAGCGTATCGAGCTTTCTTGGGATTTGGGTGAGCTTGAAGAAATCTACAAGCCGTTCAAGAAAAAGAAAAAAACAAAGGCGACAATTGCCCGCGAGGCTGGTTTGGAACCTTTGGCGCAATGGATTTGGGACATGGGTCATGGCACGTTGAAAGACGACACGACTATGGAAATGAAGGCGAAAGCTTTCTTGAATCCAACTGCGAAGATCGTTACATACGAAGAAGCGCTTAAGGGTGCTCAAGACATCATCGTTGAGAAAATTGCCAATGATGCAGATCTTCGTGCCATGGTTGCAAAAAACTACAACGAAAAAGGTCGCGTGATCGCGAAAGCGGCAAAAGGCTACAAACCAAACTCGAAGTTCGAAATGTACAAAGAGTTTGAAGAGCCGGTGAAGACTCTTTTCGATTCTAAAAACAATCATCGTTACTTGGCGATGCGCCGTGGATGGCAAGAGGAAGAATTGTCTGTCGATGTGAAAGCAGATGACGAAGACAATTTGAAATCTTATGAAAAATTCGCGACGTCGACTCCAGATAATGCGATCGGCGAGTACTTGAAACAATGTGCGCGTTTGGCATTGAACGTTTACGTGTTGCCATCGGTGGTGAACGAAGTTCACCGTATGTTGAAAGAAAAAGCAGACGAAGACGCTATTAAAGTTTTCGCTGAAAACGTTCGTCAAGTTTTGTTGGGCTCTCCATTCGGACCAAAATGCGTTTTGGGCGTGGATCCAGGTCTTCGCACAGGCTGTAAAATTGCGTTGATCGACAAAGGTGGAAACTTTATTTCTCACACAGTGCTGTACACTTTGGGTGACGGTGCCGAACAAAAAGCGAAAACTCTTTTTGGTGAAGTGATGAAGCAAATCACGATTGAAGCAATCGCTGTAGGTAACGGAACTGCAGGTCGTGAAACTGAAGCTTTCATTCGCAAAATTTTGAAAGAGCTTGGTAAAAATATTCCAGTAGTGATGGTGAATGAATCGGGTGCCTCTGTGTACTCGGCTTCAGAAGCTGCTCGCCAGGAATTTCCAGATTTGGACGTCACTGTTAAAGGCGCGATCTCAATCGCTCGTCGTTTGCAAGATCCACTGGCAGAACTTGTTAAGATTGATCCTAAATCTATCGGTGTTGGTCAGTATCAGCATGATGTCAGCCAAACTCAGTTGAAAAAATCTTTGGAAGCAGTCGTTGAGTCTTGCGTGAATAACGTGGGTGTCGATGTAAATACGGCTTCTGCGGCGTTGTTGTCGCATGTAGCGGGTATTGGTCCGGCACTTGCGAATGGTATCGTTGAGTACCGTAAGAAAAACTTGTTTGCAGATCGAACAGAACTTTTGAAAGTTCCAAAATTCTCTGCAAAAGTTTTCGAACAAGCAGCAGGTTTCTTGCGTATTCCAGCCAGCAAACAAGTCTTGGATTCAACAGGAATCCATCCGGAACGTTACCAAGCGGTGACGGACATGGCGAAAGATTTGGGCGTTGGTTTGTCTGAGATCATCGGTGAAGGTGCGAAAAAGCTTCTTGCTTCTCGTACAAAATGGGCTCAATTGGTCGGTGAATTTACATTCGACGACATCGTAAAAGAACTTGAAAAGCCAGGACGTGACCCTCGTGATCCGTTTAAAGCTTTCCAATTCCGCGATGACATTTTTGAAGTGAAAGACCTTCAAGAAGGTATGATCTGTCCAGGTATCGTAACAAACGTAACGAATTTCGGTGCGTTCGTAGATATTGGTGTTCACCAAGATGGTCTTGTGCATATTTCTGCTTTGTCTCACAAGTTCGTTGATGATCCACGTAAAGTCGTGAATCCAGGCGATCATGTGACTGTTAAAGTTTTGAAAGTTGACCAAGTTAAGAATCAGATTTCTCTTACTATGAAGATGGATGATGCTCCTGAAGCAGCAGCTCCTCGTGGTGAGCGTCGTCCGGATCAAAACCGTGGTCCAAGACCGCAAGTAGGTGCTTCGGCTTCTAAAGGAAGCAACCGTGCACCAGCGGGCGCTCCGGGCAAAGGTCCTGGAACGGGTGGAGCAAGACCTCAAGCAGGTGGATCTCCGTTTAACAATCCGTTCGCGGCGTTGATGAACACGAATACTAATAAAAAATAACTAAGGAGAACTAACATGGCAGTAAAAGGAAAATCTAGAAAAGGTATCCGTCACTCAAAAAAGAGACTTCTTAAAAAGAAAAGAATGTATAAAGCAAAAATCCGTAAGTAGTAACTGACGGTACTTGCAAAAAGCCCCGCCGAAAGCGGGGCTTTTTATTTTGTGAATCCTCGCAAATCCGCTATCCTCAAGAGATCTAGGAGGTCCACGTGATTATTCAACCTCACATCCTTTCCAAAGCCATCGATGCTGCACTTTCAACCGGCGCTGACTTTGCCGACATCTTTGTCGAAGAAACTTATTCCAGCGTTTTAACTTCCCTAAATGCCAAGCCTGAAAATGCTGTTGTCGGAACATTGTATGGTGCGGGTATTCGTCTGTTCTTTGGTCATGAGATTGTTTACGTTACAACAAATGATTTGTCTGAGGCCGGAATGGTAAAGGCCGCTTTGCAAGCAGCTCGTAGCAAAGGTGATGCTTCAAAAATCTATCAACCTAAAGAACTTCTCTATACTCCCGTTGATTCCATTCACACTTTTGGCGACAAGCCTTGGGAAGTGAACCGTGAAAAGAAGTTTCACTGGCTTAATTCTTTAGATCAATATGCTCGTGCGCGCAGTTCTTTGGTGACGGTTGTTGAAGGGCACTTAAACGAAAAATTCCAACGCGTGCAGATCGCGAATTCTTCAGGCCTGCATAAATACGATGAGCGTGCTTATGCTCGTATCGTCAATTCAACTTATGTGGAAGACCAAGGAAATAAAGAGGTGACCTTTGATAATGTCGGGCACATGGGAACTTCTGAGCTTTTCGATCAAGTTGATTTGAAGAAGCTCGTTGAAAACAACGTCGATCGCGCTTTGTTGTTAGCAAAATCAGAATACGCTCCGGCAGGGGATATGCCTGTTGTGATTGATAACGGATTCGGTGGTGTTTTATTCCACGAGGCCTGTGGGCACGGACTTGAAACAACGTCTGTTGCGAAAGGTTCCTCTGTATTTAATGGCAAACTCAATGAACGTATTGCCGCTGACTGTGTGTCAGCGATTGATGACGGCACAATTGCGAATGGTTGGGGCTCGTTGAATGTCGACGATGAAGGTCGCGAAACAAAGAAAACCACTTTGATCGATAAAGGTATTGTGACTTCTTATATTGTCGATGAAATGGGTTCGCGCCAAACCGGCTATGAAGCAACGGGCAGCGGTCGTCGTCAGTCTTATAAGTTTGCTCCGGCGTCTCGTATGCGTAATACGTACATCGCAGCTGGCCCACATAAGTTTGAAGAAATGATTCGTGATATTGACTACGGTCTTTACGCGAAAAAAATGGGCGGCGGTTCTGTGAATCCTGGAACGGGTGATTATAACTTCCAAGTTCAAGAGGCCTACATCGTTCGCAATGGTAAAATTGAAGAATCCGTCAAAGGTGCCTGCTTGATCGGTCGTGGTATTGATACGCTTGGTAAGATCGTAAAGGTCTCTGATGAATTACAATTGGCGCCAGGAATGTGCGGCTCTGTCAGCGGAACACTTCCAGCAGCTGTCGGTCAGCCTCAGATTTTGGTTTCTAGCCTCACAGTCGGTGGGAGAGCGAAATAATGGATACAATTAAAAATCATTTCCAAAAAATCGTCGAACAAGCTCGCCAAGATGGCGCCAAGGTTGAGTTGCTTTTATCAGGCGGGGAGAACCTCAAGCTGGGATATCAAAAAAGCAAACTTGAAACTTTTGAGTCAACGCAATCTCAGGTTGCGGGCTTTCGTGTGATTTTGAAATCCGCGCAAGGGTATGCTTATACGGAAAATCTGTCTTACGAGTCTTTGCTTCGCACATACAAAGATGCATTGGCGAATGCGCAGACTCTGGGTGAGAAATCCAAAGATGAAGTTCCATTGATGAAGCCGTCGCAAATTCAACCGATGAGTCATCTTTTCCGTGAAGAGAATATTCCCATGGAAAAGAAAATGGAGGCTGCAAAAACACTCGAAGAAGCTTGCTTTAAAGCAGACCCTCGCGTGCAAGCAGTTCCGTATTGTTCTTTCAATGAAAGCGTTAGCTTCTATCGGATTTTAAATTCGGAAGGCCTAGATCATGAATTCCGGCAAAGTTATTACTCAGGCTATTCGTATCCTATCGTGAAAGACGATACGGGATCAAAAACGGATTATGAAAGTTTCTTTGCTCGTTCATTTAACGATATCAAGGCGCACGAAGTCGCTGAGACGTCCGTTAAGTCTGCTGCTTCACGCTTGGGAGCGCAGAAACTGCATACAGGAAATTATCCAGTTGTGATCGATCGTGACGTGTTCACCACGTTTATCACAATGATCACGGATTATTTCTCAGCAAAAGAAGTCGATGAAAAGCGTTCTCTTTTTGTGGGCAAGCTTGGGCAGAAAATTGCCGACGAGAAATTCAATCTGATCGATGATCCATTCAATGAACGCGGTACGGGTGTTCGCCCGTTTGACAGTGAAGGCGCGCCTTCGCAAAAAACTGTGTTGATCGAAAAGGGCGTTCTTAAAAATTTCCTCACCAACCTTGAATATGCCCATAAAATGAAACTTCCGCACACAGCCCATGCCTACCGTGGTCCTTCAAGTTCAATGGCTATTGCGCCGACGAATTTGGTGATGGAAAAGGGAACAAGCTCGCTCCATGATCTTTTAAATCGCCCGGGCAAAGTCATTCATATCACGAATTTGAATGGAGCTTTGCACTCTGGATTTAAAGAGGGCACAGGTGACTTCTCTTTACCAGCCGAAGGTTTCTTGTATGAAAACGGAAAACTGGTGGGTCCTATTGACCAGTTTGTCATGTCGGGAAATATCTTTGATGTTCTGGAGAAAATCGAAGCTCTGGGGAATGAATACAACAAAATCGGAAGCTCAATTATGACTCCGGATGTGTTGGTTCGTGAACTGAGTTTTGCGGGGGCTTAATTTATCCCCATAAGAAATATCTGATGCGCGAGATGCGCATCAGATATTGAGATTAACTTAATATGGAAAGCCAATTTCGATTGGCGTTTGGTTTGGTAAATATTCTCGTCCCTCTTCTGCTGCAGACATATCTGGACCCCACTGCGTAAAGTGCACCATAAGTTTTCCGTGCTTTTTAGTCAGATATATAAATGAACGAGCGGATCCATTTCGTTCTGGAATGTAGGCGTGAAAGCTAATGCGTACACTGGATTCAATATCGCATTGACCTTGAGTCGATTGTTTGAGTTTCTGTTCCAAGTTCTCAAGTAAATCTAAAATTGCGGCTTCATCGAGGGTAAACGTGTTACCCGCAGGCACGATGGAAGAATCAATTCGCTTTGACTCAGAAAACGATTCATAGATGTACGGAGCAAACGGATCATAAGGAACATTGGCCGTGCGAGTGAAGCACTTTTTCCAAGTTCCGAATATTTTTGAGTTGCTGTCGGAAGTAAATGCGGATGCAACAACATACTCGATGCTCAACTGGTAATTGGAATAATTTATTTGCTTCAAACGGTCTACGGCATTTCCCATTTGAATAGTTGTCGGCGCTGCAAATGCATTCACTGTTGCAAGAGTCATCAAGAATACTGCTACTATAGAAAAGGTTTTCATAATATCTCCGTTTTAGTTTTTTAAAACGGAGATGAATCTACAGGGACAACATCAAAACCGAAAGCGGCTTTATAAGATTTATAGGGAAATTTGATGACAGCTTTGCTGGAAATCTGTCAAAGCTGCTCACTTATTTGCTGGGAGCAGTCTGAAGAATGCGCTCGGCAATTTCTGTAAAACCAATTCCGCCACGAGCTTTCGCGACATAAGTGGGTTTGAGCTTCAATTGATCAATAAAATTTTGAATATTCGCCACCGCAAAACTGTGCGGGAAATAAGCAAACATCGGTTCGTCATTCGGTGAATCACCGCTAAAGCCGCAGACTTTTTTTGCTTCCTGTGCACTTACTCCAAATTCGCGTTCTAAGAAACGCAAGGACATTGTGAGTTTGTCGTATTGACCAAACCATCCGTTTACATGGATAGAAGAAACCTTGGCCTGAGCGCCGTGCGAATGGAAAATATCGACGATTTTCTGAACATCAGTTCGTGGAAGTGCCGGAACGTCTTCACAGAAATCAATGGCCAGATCCATCAAACGACAAAATTGATCGCTCGCTAAATCACAACCAGGAACTTTGCTTAAAATTTCAGCTTCAAGAGTTTTCAATTTCGCGCGGTTTTCTTTTTGAGTTTTCTCATCAAAGAAAAAATGGCGATGCATTTTGCGATTATGATAGCGGAAATAAAATCCGCCGTTTTCGCCGACGATTCCGCTAACAGGCCAGACGCGTGCGATCATCTCGCACCAGCCCGCCGGGCGACCGGTCACAGGAATGATGTGAACACCGGCGTGATGAAGTTTCCAAAGAGCTTCATAGGCTTCGGAACCCAAATGACCTTCATCAGTCAAAGTGTCGTCGATGTCGGTCAGAAGAAATTTTAGCGGGCTTGAAAATTCAGAAATCTGTTTCATATCGTGAATTTGAGTATAGCGAGAGATTCTCCTAAAGTCTGTGTTGATACGGAAAGTCAAAAATTAGACTTGCGCCTTCGCTTTTTCGGCTTCATGGTTCTGTCTATATATATAGTTGGGTGGCGCTTGGGGTTTCCCGGTTGTTTGCTCGACGCTTCGGCGCACGAGTGCGCCTGGTAAAAGGACTTTGAATGGCTAAAAAATCGGATTCATCATCGGGAACTAAGCTCGTCATCGTCGAGTCCCCGACCAAGGCCAAGACGATTCGTAAGTTTTTAGGCAAGGATTACGTCGTTGAATCCTGCATGGGTCATATTCGTGACCTTCCTCAGTCCGCAAAAGACATCCCTGAAAAAGTGAAAAAAGAGAAGTGGGCGCAGCTTGGCGTGAACGTCGATAAAAACTTCGAGCCCCTTTACTGCATTCCGAAAGATAAAACCAAGGTTGTAAAGAACCTTAAAGATAAACTTAGCGAAGCCTCAGAGCTCTATCTCGCGACCGATGAAGACCGCGAAGGGGAATCTATCAGCTGGCATTTACTTGAGGTTTTAAAACCAAACGTTCCGACAAAGCGAATGGTGTTCCATGAAATCACTAAGGACGCGATTCAAAAAGCTTTGAAAGATACGCGCGAAATCGATCTTAATCTTGTGCGTGCACAAGAAGCGCGTCGTGTCTTAGATCGTTTGGTGGGTTATACGATTTCTCCTCTTCTTTGGAAGAAAGTCGCTTACGGTTTGTCAGCGGGTCGTGTGCAATCCGTAGCTGTTCGCTTGATCACCGAGCGTGAACTTGAGCGTATCGCGTTTAAAAAATCATCTTACTGGGGTGTCCTTGCTGAGTTGGTGAAAGACGGCGTGAAGTTCGAATCACGTTTGCAACAATTTAAAAATCAAAGAGTTGCAACAGGTAAAGACTTTGATGGTCTGACAGGACAATTGGTTTCAGGTAAAGACGTTCTTGTCTTAGATGAAAAACAAGCGACGAAATTAGCAAATGAACTTCAAAGCGGCGCTTGGAATGTCACGGACGTTGAAGAAAAACCAACATTCCGGAAACCAGCAGCACCATTTATCACTTCGACTTTGCAACAGGAAGCCAATCGTAAATTAGGATTGAGTTCTCGTGAAACAATGCAAGTCGCACAAAAATTGTACGAGCAAGGTTTCATCACCTATATGCGTACGGACTCCACATTCTTATCGAATGAGGCGATCAATGCGGCTCGTGATTGTATCCAGGGAAAATACGGCAAAGAGTATTTGACTCCGCAGCCACGCAATTACGCTGCAAAAAAAGTCAAAGGTGCCCAAGAGGCCCATGAGGCGATTCGTCCTGCGGGCAACCAGTTCGTCGATCCAGACGATACAGGTCTGACAGGTACGCAATTCCGTTTGTATGATTTGATTTGGAAAAGAACTGTGGCATCACAAATGGTGGATGCTCGTCAAAAGCAAGTCAGCGCGAAAATCCAAGTGGGCGATGCCTTGTTTGGTGCTTCCGGCATGACGATTGAATTTGCCGGTTTCTTGCGTGCCTACGTGGAAGGATCGGATGATCCTGAAGCAGATTTGGCTGAACGTGAAGTGCGTTTGCCGGCGCTGAAAGTTAAAGACTCCGTGAAGTGTGCAAAGCTAGATCCAACTTCGCACGAAACAAAACCGCCAGCTCGTTACACAGAGGCGAGTCTTGTTCAAACAATGGAAAAAGAAGGTATCGGTCGTCCGTCTACGTACGCATCCGTTATCGGAACTATCATTGATCGTGGTTATGTGAAGAAAAACGGAACAGCTCTTGTTCCAACTTTCACGGCGATGATCGTATCAAAACTTTTGCGCAACTATTTGCCAGAGTATGTGGATCTTGGATTCACCTCTGGAATGGAACAAAGTCTTGACCATATTGCCGAAGGCGATTTGGATTGGGAAAAATATTTGGCATCAATTTACAAAGGCTCAAAAGGTTTGAAAGCTTTGGTCGATGATCAGGCTGAAAAAATTGATCCAGATGAAGCTCGTACCATGACGATTGATGGAATGGATAAATATAAATTCCACGTCGGTCGTTACGGTGCTTACTTGTCAACTCAACGTGACGGCGCTGATGTCAGTGCCTCTTTGCCAGAGAGCGAATCTCCTGCAGATATCACTCCTGAAATTGCGGAAAAATTAATTGATCAAAAAATAAACGGGGCGGACGCTCTTGGTAAAGATCCTGAAACGGATCAACCTATTTACGTCTTGAATGGTCGTTACGGTCCCTACGTGCAATTGGGTGATGTGACTCCTGAGGATGACAAACCAAAACGTGCGTCTCTTCCTCCGGGCACACAACCTGAGCAGGTTGATTTGAAAATGGCGTTGGATCTTTTGTCACTGCCAAAAACGTTGGGCAAACACCCCGGTACAGGCAAAGAAATCAAAGCTGGCCTTGGTCGCTTTGGTCCATTCGTTGTGCATGATGGTGACTATCGCTCGATTCCAAAAACAGACAGCATTTTCAATATCACCTTGGAAAAAGCGCTTGAGATGTTGAGCCAGCCGAAAAAGGGACGTGGTAAAGCGGCTCCTCTGAAAGAGCTTGGCAACCACCCTGATTCGGGCGATGCCATTCAGGTTTTGAACGGTCCTTATGGTCCTTACATTAAGAGCGGAAAAGTGAATGTTTCTCTACCTGAGGGTGTGACACCTGAAACCGTGACGGCCGAACAAGCCATCGCGCTTTTAAATGAAAAAGGTGTGACGGCGAAGGGCAAAGGGAAAGCCGCGAAAGGTGCTAAGGGCGCTAAAGCAGCAGCTCCAAAAGCCGCTAAAAAGACTTTAAAGAAGGCTGAGACCGCAAAGGAAAAGGCCGAAGCTTTAGGTGTCAAAAAAGTCGTCACTCGCAAGGCTAAAAAGTAATTTGTACAAGCCCCTTTTGGGGGCGCGTGCTTTTGTGTTAAATTAACCCTCATTCTTGTGAGGGTTTTTTTATGAGCGAGAGTCCCCCGAAGGGACAATTGGAACTAGGTATTAATCGCACACCGGAGAAGGATCGCAACTTCCATCTGGGCGGACGTAGTTTCTATTTCTTTGATTTCGACGACAACATCGCGTTCCTCACAACGCCTCTTGTTCTTTTTCATAAAGACAACAAATCTGAAGTACAAATTTCCAGCGGTGACTTTGCTCAGTATCATTCGTCGATCGGGGAGTCGGGTCCTTACGCTGACTACAAAATTGATTACTGTGACCTAACAGGTACATTCCGCAACTTCCGTGATTTGCAAATTGAAGAACTTGAAAAACTCCAAGGCAAACGACAAGTCTTTGTTCAAGACGTGATGTCCGCTCTTGGGATGCCTGACACACAATGGAAGGGTCCTTCTTGGGAGTGTTTCTATCACGCGGCTTTCAATCAACGTCCCTTGTCAGTAATCACGGCTCGTGGTCATCATCCGGAAACTTTAAAAGAAGGCATTCGTGTTTTTGTTCAGAAAAAAGTTTTACCGATTGAACCGAACTACCTAAGTGTTTTCCCGGTAAGCCACAAAGAAACGCGTGTACTTTTAGGAGATCCTGAATTCCGTGAAGGTACCGCAGAGTTAAAGCAGCGTGCTATCCGTCGCAGTGTTGAGCAAGCGATTGAAACTTACGGTTACAGTCCTCATCACCGCTTCGGCATGTCTGATGACGACCCCAAAAATATCCAATTAATTGCTGAAGAGATGACTCGACTTAAGGCGAGATTCCCGGAGATGTCGTTCTTTATGATCGAAACTCAGCACGGAAACTTCATCAAACACGAAATCAAAAACAATGGTTTGTTCACGAGTGAACGAAAAGAGGGTCTTTCTCAGCTTTCGTTCTTTGAATCAGACAGACCTAAGTCTTAGTGTCCGCTACGTCCTAAAATTGTTCCTTCCCTAACAAATAGAATGCTCTTGGGTAAATCTTTGCTAATCTATAGCAATTAGTCTGCTCCAACGGGGAGCCAAGGAAGGACCATCATGAGTTCACTGAGAACAGGTTTGAATAGTTTGATCATTGCGGGATCACTGACGATTGCCGCTACGGCGCACGCCCAATTGAAAGAGGGACTTGAGTGCCGCTATATGACGGTTATCGAGCAGGGCTTCCTTGCCAATCATGTGAAGTACACAAACCGCGATGCGGATCTTAGCAACCGTGTAGTGGAGCAATACCTTAAAAGAATCGATCCTTCCAAAATCTATCTCACAGCTGCCGATGCGGAAACTGTGAAAAGCACAATGGGAAATGTTTTTGAAAAAACAAAAAATCGTGATTGTGCATTCCTCAATACGATCCAAGCTTTGGCAGTAAAACGCGTTCAAGACCGTGCGACATTTGCGAAAGAATACTTGGGTAAGAATTTTAAATTTGATGAAAAGACAGAGTTTGCGTTTGACCCAGATAAAAAACCTTGGCCAAAAGATGCAAACGAAGCCAATGAGTATTTGAAAAAATACATCCAATTCCAAATCGGAAACTATCTTGCAACTGACATGAAGTTGGAAGAAGCCAAAAAGAATGTCGCAAAAAATTATGAAAGAGCTGTAAAACGTGCGCAAGAGACGAACCAAGACGATTTGTTCTCTGGTTATCTTGATTCTTTCGCCCGTGCTTTGGATCCACATTCAAGTTTCTTCTCTCGTGACGTGCTTGAAGATTTCGAAATCCAAATGCGTTTGTCACTTGAAGGTATCGGAGCGACACTTTCTTCTCAAGACGGCTTCACAGTTGTTGAGCAGCTTGTTCCAGGTGGTGCAGCAGCGAAATCTGGTTTGATTGAGCCGCAAGATAAAATCATCGCTGTTGGTCAAGATAAAGGACCAATGGAAAACGTGATCGACATGGATTTGAAAGACGTAGTTAAAAAAATCCGTGGTAACAAAGGAACGAAAGTTCGTTTGACGATCCTGCGCAAATCAGGCGAAGGCAAAAAACGTTTCGACATCGCTTTGACTCGTGAAAAAGTAAACTTGGAAGACGAAGCAGCGTCTATCATCTTCACTGAAAAAGAAATCAATGGTCAGAAGAAAAAATTGGGTATCTTGAATTTCCCAAGCTTCTACGCAGATTCCCGCCGTGGTGGCCGTTCTTCAGCGGCTGACATGAAAAAACTGATCAAAGAAGCTGTTGATAAAAAAGCAGACGGCTTGGTTCTCGATCTTTCAAATAACGGTGGTGGTTCACTTGAGGATGCAGTTAAAATCGCGGGCTTGTTCTTCCAAACGGGTAACGTGGTAAAACAATCTTCAAAAAATGAAGGCCGTGCCGAAGCCGCTCTTCGTGATGTGGATCCAACAGTTGATTGGTCAGGTCCACTTGTTGTTTTAACAAGCCGTATTTCGGCATCCGCTTCTGAGATCGTGTCTGGAACTTTGCAAGATTACAAACGTGCCGTTGTCGTGGGTGGAGATCACACTTACGGTAAAGGAAGCGTTCAGTCGGTACTGCCAATTCCAAATAACTTAGGCGCAATCAAAGTAACAGTGGGTATGTTCTTTATTCCAAGTGGTAAATCAACTCAGCACAGAGGTGTTGACGCTGATATCGTATTGCCAGGTCCATTTAGCACAGATGAAATCGGTGAGAAGTACATGGATTACTCGTTGCCACCGAAAACGATTGAAGCTTTCGTTTCTCCAGATGCTTTTGTTAAAGAAGGCCCTGGTGCATGGAAAGAAATCAAATCTGACTGGTTGAAAACCATGAAAGAGCGCTCTGAAGACCGCGTAAGCAAAAACGATGATTTCAAAAAAATCGTTGAAGAGCTTAATAAAGCGAAAGAACGCGGTAAAGTGATCCGCGTGAGCGAAGTGCTCAAAGACAAAAATGAAAAAGAGAAAAAAGATAAGGCGAAGAAGACTGCAAGCAAGGCTAAAAAGAATGAGGAATATTTGAAGCGTCCTGATGTTCAGGAAGCGGAAAACGTCCTTCTGGATTTGATCCAACTGGAAGAGGGTAAAACCCTGACAGTGCCGAAGCAAGCAAGCTCCAAATAAGTCTTAGGCGATCGATAAGTTGTTGTTAAGAGCCCAGGGGAAACTCTGGGCTTTTTTATTGGGGCAGATGAAAAGGGCCCAATCGACTGCGTTGTCGGGCCTTGTCCTCGCTCCGACGTACCTTCAGTACGCCTGCGCTGCGGGAAGCCCCTCCGCCTTGCGCTTGAACCCTTTTGATCTGCCCTGGTTCTTTATTGAATTGACGCATTGTGTTTGGTGGATTTAGGGGCGACAAAAAGGGGCGTTTTCGATTAGATAAAGACGCAAAATTACGTGTAAAATGGAGATCTTCTCATGTCGAAAAAGACTCATGGCAAAGCGACTGCAAAAGCTGCTGCCAAAAGCCCGGCAAAAAAGGCAACTGCCGCTAAAAAGCCGAGCACAAAGAAAGACAATTTCCAGGGACTATCTAAAGACATTCTTTTGAAGATGCATAACTTCATGGTGAAGTCCCGTGTCCTTGAAGAACGTTTGATCAAAATCTACAAAGCTGGTGAAGCTTACTTCTGGATCGGTGGACCCGGTGAAGAAGCATTCGGGGTTCCACTCGGAATGTTAACTCGTAAAGGTGAAGGTTTAGCTTACGATTGGTTGCACTTGCACTATCGCTGTACGCCAACGTTGGTCGCTATGGGACTTGAGATGATTGATTCTGTTCGTTTGATCATGAATCGTTCGACAGATCCTTCTACTGGTGGTCGTAACTTTGCTAATCACTACTGCTTCCCAAAATGGAATGTGGCGCCTGTGACTTCTCCAATCGAAGTTCAGTATCCTCTGGCTTGCGGAACAGCTCATGCACAAAAACGTTTCGGCAAAAAAGCTTTGTCGATCGTAACAGGTGGTGATGCGGGAACTGCTGAAGGTGACTTCGCATCAAGCCTTATCTTGGCTTCTCGTCCAGGTAGCGAATTGCCAGTTCTGATCACTGTTCAAAATAATAAAATGGGTATTTCGACTTCTTATGATGGCCAACATGGTGAAACGCATATCGCGGACCGTGCGGCGGCTTTCAATATTCGTTCACGTGTGATTAACGGTAACGATCCTGTTGAGACATACATCGCAATCCAAGAAGAGATGGAATACATCCGCAAAACAGGTAAGCCTTCATTCATCGAGGCTTACACGACTCGTTTGTACGGTCACTCTTCAGCAGACGGCGCGAATAAAAAAACTCAGATGGTAGATCCTGTGACGGTTTTTGAAGAGCGTTTGATCAAAGCAGGAATTTTGACTGCCAAAGATGCAAAGAAAATCTGGGATGACTACGAAGCAGAAGGTGTGGCCGCACAAGAAATTGCGCGCGGTGAACCAGCTCCAACTAGCGAATCTGTTTGGGATCATGTTTACGTTGGTAATGAAAATGCAGATTGGAGAAAATTCTAATGGCAAGCGTGGCACAGGCCATCAGAATGGCCCTTCACTATGGTGAAAAAAATCTCGGCGTTAAAGATATCTTCGGTCAAGACGTAGGCGCACCACTCGGTGGCGTATTCACGGCGACTCAAGGTTTGAAGACAGCATGGAACTCTCCACTTGATGAACGTGGTATCATCGGCATGGCAATGGGTATTGCGATGACGGGGGACCGTTGCGTGGCCGAGATCCAATTCGCGGATTATATTTTTAATACGATCGATCTTTTGAAAATCGCAGGGAATACTTTGTGGTGTACGAATGGTCAGGTTGAACTTCCAATGGTTGTGATGACTCCTGTGGGCGCAGGAATTTTTGGTTCCGTTTACCACTCGCACTCGTTTGATGCGTGGGCCTCTCGTTTGCCGGGTTGGAAAATCGTGATGCCTTCAAATCCTTTGGATGCATACGGTTTGATGTTGTCAGCTATCCAAGATCCAAATCCAGTTTTGTATTTGAAATCAAAAGCTTTGATGCGCCATAAAGGTGATGAGCTCATCCCGGGCGAACCAGCTGATGAAAAAGAATTAAAAGCGATGATTGATAAACCAGTTCAGAACTCTGACGGCTGGAAACCTCGTTGGCCGGAACTTGAGAACTATATGGTTCCAATCGGCAAAGGTAAGATCACGCGTGAAGGTGAACACATCACCGTTGTGACTTATTCTCGTATGGTTCACTTGTGTAACGAAGTAGCGGATCATTTGAAACAAGAAGGTCACTCTGTTGAGGTGATCGATCTTCGTTCGATTTATCCGTACGACTGGCAAATGATCAAAGACTCTGTTGCTAAAACAGGTCGTGTGTTGTTTGTGAACGAGGACACAGAAGTGACAAACTTTGGTGAGCATTTGGCTTACCGTGTGACTCAAGAATTGTTCTATCAATTGATGGCGCGTCCTCGTGTTCTTGCAGGTAAAAACTTGCCAGGTATTGGTTTGCATCCGAACCTTGAGAAGAACTCTGTGCCTCAAGCAAATGACATTGAAACTGCAATTCGTGAAGTACTGGCGGAAATTCCATAATGGCAAAAATGATGTCTCACAGAAAAAAAGTTCGTCGTCGTGTTGGTCGCAAAGATACTAAGACGGTATTTGATAAATATGATCTGTACCGTCGTGCGGTTCAATCAGCGGAAAACGACGTTCAATTTTTGCGTGATACATACAAAGAGCTAAAAGGAAAATCAGCTCGCGTGTTCCGCGAAGACTTTTGCGGAACATTTGCATTATCGACCGAGTGGATTAAGTTGAATCCTCGCCATGAGGCTATTGGGGTGGATCTTGATCCGGAGCCAATGGCTTATGGTAAGTCTCATTACTTCTCCAAACTAAAGCCTGAGCAGCAACGTCGCATGAAGTTAATCGAAGGCAATGTTCTTGATCCGAACTTGCCGAAATCAGATATCGTGGCGGCGATGAACTTTTCTTATTTCTGTTTTAAGAGCCGCGATCTTTTAAAGAAATACTTTGCCAATGCATATCGCTCTTTAAACAAAGATGGCATCTTCCTGACAGACATCTTTGGTGGCAGTCAGTGTTACGATGCTATTGAAGACACGATCAAGCACGACGGTTTTACGTACTATTGGGATCAAACAAACTTTGATCCGGTAACGAACGAAGCTCTTTTCCATATTCATTTCCGCGTGGGCGGTAAAAAGATCGAACAAGTTTTCACTTACGATTGGAGACTTTGGACGATTTCTGAGATCCGCGAAGTGATGCACGAAGTGGGATTCAAAAAGACCCATGTTTACTGGGAAGGAACTGCTAAAGACGGATCTGGCGATGGCAACTTCACACGTGTCGATCATGGGGAAGCTTGCGAATCTTGGATTGCCTACGTCGTCGGGGAGAAATAGTCGAGCGGTGAAAAAGGCCCATCCGACTGCGTTGTCGGGCCTTGTCCTCGTTCCGACGTACCAGGGGTACGCCTGCACTGCGGGAAGCCCCTCCGCCTTGCGGTTGAACCTTTTTGACCGCTCGAAAGAAAGTCCCACAGGGGCTGCTTCAACATGTAAAAGCTAAAAGCCCTTCACCAGTTCCGGATCGCGGTGTTCTTTTTGACAAGTTTGCCTCGAAAGTTTTCCTTTTCTCGACAGAGCTAAGCTTGCCTCTTAAGCTAATGGGCATGAAGACCATTCAAATTATTTCGTTCTTATTATTTCTTTCCATTTCTGCGCGTGCTGATGTTGATTTTAAAAAAGTGTTTCAAGATAGGGATGCGTGTTTTTTGATTTCTGATCTTGATACGGGGAAAGTTCTTGCTGAGTACAATCCTGAGCGTTGCAAGGTGCGTGTGACCCCTTGTTCTTCGTTTAAGGTTCCTGCGGCTTTGATGGCTTTTGAGAAGGGGATTTTGAAGGATGAGAATCAGGTTATTAAGTGGGATGGCGTTAAGCGGGGGCGTGCTGTTGAGAATCGGGATCAGACGGCTCTTACTTGGATGAGTGACTCTGTGAAGTGGGTTACGGAGTGGGTGATGCCTCAGGTTGGGCAAAAGGGAATCAAGAAGTTTCTCCGTGAATTTAAATATGGGAACGAGGATTTTTCAGGAGGGATGAAGGATGCTTGGGTGACCTCTAGTTTGAAGATTTCTGCTCATGAACAGAGTGCTTTTATGACAAAGCTTTGGAAAGAAGAGTTGCCTCTTTCAAAGAGAACGATGGCGCTCACCAAGAAAATTATTTTTATTAAAAAAATAGAGGGCTCTGAGCTGTATGGAAAAACGGGGACGGGGTGCCTTGTTGGTCATTCGTGTATGGATCGTCCTGATAAAATGATCGGGAACTTTGTAGGAGTTCTTAAATCCGGTTCGAAGACTTACGTTTTTGCTGCCAATGCATCAGACCTCAGAAATCAGGAAAGCCCCGCTGGTCCTCGTCTGAGAGAAACAACAATCGAAGTTTTAAAAGGAATGGGTTTGGTTCCTAATTAAGAGCGATAACTTCAATTTTGGTCCGGCTTGGACTTTTGGCTGAGTTTCTCGTGAAGAATGATTCTGTGAAGTCCTTTCCTATGAGATGCTTCAAGGAACTCTTGGAGCTCTGATGAATTTGCAACAGTACCTAGAACAAAGAAAACAACAGTCCGAAGCAACCCCATTATTTCGAGAACTTTGTTTGTCTTGTATCCAACCCCGATTTTCTTGTTATTGCCATCATATTGAGAAGTTTGATCCCAATATCGACTTCGTCATTCTGATTCATCCAATCGAAGTTCGTCGTCGTATAGCTACGGGTCGCATGTCGCATCTTTGTTTGGAGAATTCGTTTTTGATTCGTGGGCAAGATTACACCCACGATGCAAGCGTCAATGAGATCTTGTCGGACCCTAATCGCCAGTGCATGATTCTTTATCCAGGTAAGACTTCTCAGAATCTGACTCCGATGACTCAAGGGGAGCGCCGGGGACTATTTGATCAGACAAAGAAACTGACTTTGTTTGTGATTGATGGAACTTGGGCGAGTGCGATTAAAATGATGCGACAAAGTCAGAATCTTTTGAATCTGCCGCGCATTTGTTTTTCTCCGGAAAAGCCTTCTAATTTCCGCGTTCGTAAACAACCGCATGAAGGTTGTTATTCTACGATCGAAGCCATCCATCACACGATTGAACTTCTGGGTGAGAGTCAGGGCTTTGATGTTTCGTCACGTCAGCATGATAGATTGCTGCATGTTTTTGATTCGATGGTGGAGTTGCAGCTAAGTTTTATCAAAACAGCTGACGAAGTCGATGATCCAAAACGCTATCGAGTGCCGCGGTTTCTTTCTCGTAGGGCCGTCTAAAAATCCCGAGGACATGTTTCACTTTGAAACACTAGTCTTGTATGTCCGCAAGTTTAGAAGAAGGTTCAGTTCTCGCCTGTTTCCATGGTAAAATGGAAGCTCTTGGGAGTTTTTAAAAATGGATCGCCGTCGGTTCGTGAAGGGTGTGCTTTCATCTTTAGGAGTTATTTCTGTCGGTGTTTTCACCGCTCCGGCATCGTCGTTGGGATTCGTTGGACCACGAATGCTCCGCCGACGTATCGGCCCAGATAAACTTTATGTGTGGGGTTTTAATTACTACGATGCCCTGGGAGTGACGGGTCCAGATCGTGTTTCCACTCCCGTTTTGCAAACATCTTTTCAAAGTTCAGCACACAACTGGATTACGATTTCTCCAAGCCAATCGGCGACCTTCATGCTTAAGGGAGATAAAACCCTTTGGGCCGTAGGGACGGATTTATTTAATACGGGTGTGTTCGGTAACGGCACCGTCGGTGCTCAGGTAAGTTCTCCCATTCAAATCGGGACAGATGCTTGGATGTCGATCGCAACAAATGCATTGGGGGCTCTGGGCGTAAAACAAGACGGAACTTTGTGGACGTGGGGATCGAATCGCTATCAAACGTTCGGCTTTGCCACGGGCTCGTGGGCCGTTCCCAATCCGACATTCATCATGAATGCAAAAATCGGAAAATTTGATACGCATAAAAACACCACACTTGCGATCAACAGTTCAGATCAACTTTATGGTTGGGGAACGAATCGCGAAGCGCAACTTGGAATTGGCAATCGCAATAACCCCAGCAGTTTAGTCCTTGCAAATGCGGTCACCTGGGCGAAGTGCTCGGTAGGTAGAAACAGCAGTGCGTGCATCAAATTAGATGGAACGCTGTGGGCTTGGGGGCTTCGAGAAGATGGCTCTGTTCCTGATGGCAATACAGTGACTGCTTATATCTCAACACCTGTGATGGTCAGCTCTGAAGTGACATGGACTCATGTGGGAGTAGGTTTTGATTTTGGTATCGCACGAAAATCCGACGGCACCATGATGGGCTGGGGTTACAACTTTTCAGGCAATACCGGCGTGGGACTGACACCAGGCACGCATACGTATTCTCCGACTTTGATTTCCGGAACGAACTGGGCTTCGATTTCTGTTGGTGATGTTCATTTTCTTGCTCTCAAAAGTGATGGAACTCTTTGGGCATGCGGTGACAATGGGAATGGACAAATAGGAAATAACTCAGGCTTTGATACGTCAACTCCTGTTGCGATTGGTGCAAATACTTGGTCGCAAATCTCTGCTGGTTGGTACCACAGTCTGGGAATTCGCACGGATGGGACTCTCTGGGGTTGGGGATTAAATGCCGATGGGCAATTGGGGCAAAATCACACGAGCAACCGCAGCTCTCCTGTGCGAATTGGAACTGACTCAAATTGGATACGAATAGCAGCTGGAGGATATGCTTCGCTGGGAATTCGCAGCAACGGCACATTGTGGTGGTGGGGTTATTGTGGCGAGTGGAATGTCAGTGGAATTCTTCGCACGTCTTCACCCATTCAAATCGGATCTGATACCGACTGGCAGGAAATCAAAGCTGGTCAAATGACTTTCATGCTGCAAAAAACCAATGGCGATCTTTACGGTCTTGGTCTTGGTGGAATCGATGCGTGGGACTCTATCAACACCATGATTGAGCCATCGTATACAATGGGTAAGAAGGTCGAAGCTATTGTTTCAACTCCGGTGCAAGTGGGCACAGCGACGGATTGGAAGTATGTTGAGCTCGCAGAGAAGCAGGCTTTCGCGATTAAATCTGACGGCACTCTCCATCAGTGGGGTTGGATTATTTATGATTTTACGGACAACTATTCATACGAACGTTATTCAACACCTGTTCAAGCGGGCAGTGCCACAACTTGGAAAAAAGTTGTGTCAAAAGGAAGTATCCATCTCGCTTTACAAAATAATGGAACTATTTGGTCATGGGGAACGGCGCAGGAAGCTCTTGGCTTAGGGAATGCCGGAGATCAAGCCTTGCCGGTGCAGATCTCTTCACCTGTTGCAACGTGGACGGATATCGCTGTGTCTCAAGACGTTGCATTCGGAATTGCCTCAGATGGAAATCTTTATTCATGGGGCCCACAGGACCCAGTTCGTGGAAAAACAGGAGCGGCTGTGAGTACGCCTGTAAATACCAACACTGGAACTTGGTTGAAAGTTGCTGGTGGTGCGAAACACGCCATTGGAATTAAGAACAATCACACTTTGTGGGGTTGGGGATGGAATACCGACGGTCCGTTAGGAATAGGAAGTACCGCAGATCGTTCAACACCTGTGCAGTCAGGCAGTGCCACTGACTGGCGAAATGTATTTGCCGGGGGCCAGAAGTCTTTTGGTACTCGATGGTAGTTAAATTTAAACGACGTAAAGCCAGAGGCAGAGGTATTGACAGGTGCTGCCACCAATCACAAACAAATGCCAGATGCCGTGACCATGAGGAATCTTATGGTCGTTCAGCCACACGATAAATCCAATTGCGTAAGACAAAAATCCCAGCATGATCAGAGCAAAACCCCAGGTGTGAACTGCTGTCGCGAGTTGTTGCAGAACCGGAATTGCAAGTGCACTCATTGAAAGATAAATTAAATTTGAAATCGTACGGTGCTTGGATCTCAAGGCAAACTCTTGCAGAATTCCGATCGCGGCAAGAGCCCACACCGAAGCCAGAACCGTAAAGCCTTTGAGTCCGCCGATTGCAAGAATCATATAGGGCGTATAGTTACCCGCGATCTTGAGATAAATACCGATATAATCAAGCTTTCGGAACATGTCCTTCTTTTCACCACGACTGCCGTGATAAAGTGTGGAAATGATATAGATCCCAATCGTCGTCACGCCGTAAATAGCACAGCTTAGAATGCGAACGGGGTCTTGCTTGGAAATCGCGGTGGCCATCAGAACAAGCACTCCGCAGGCTGCAAAGAATATGGCGACTAAGTGGCTAAGTGTGTTGAAACGTTCCCCGTGGGCGATGGCTTCTATTCTTTTCCGCATAAAATAATTCTAATGTTGCTTAACAGGCTTCGCAAGATGAGGGCCCTTCCGAAGCGAGACTTTGGCCTAAAATCCTGCCCGGAAATTTGTGAGCTCACAAAAACCAGGTAGACTGAATTAATGTATACGAAGTTCATATTTCCTCTAACATTGGCATTGGCTCTGCCATTGCCAGGTCGGGCTCAGGTCTCTGTGAATCCGGTTTACTATCAAGCGGGAACTGTTCCAGCGGGGACCTACCTTGATGCGGCGACGGCCAATATGAATGCGTACTACATGCAAATGTCAGTACTGACTCCGCAAAACACGATCGCTCAAATGCAAAAATCTATGATGCAAACGCAGATTCAAAATCAAATGATGTTGATTGCGAGAGATGCTTTTCCCAGTTTAATGGGCGATACGAGCAAGAGCAAAAAAGAGCGCCGCTTGCGAACGCGTGAAGACCAAGAAACTCCTTACTATGATACGAAGCTTTATGAAACCACTCCGGAAACGCCGATAGAAGCCTCGCCGGTGCCGCCGACAAACCAAGAAGTTGTCGAGCAAGTTGATGTTTTGCAAAAATCTGTTGATAAGGTTTCAGGTGGTCAGTCTGTCACACAATCCACTGAAGACTGTAATAACGAAAAGCTGACAAGAACGCATAGCTATTCAAGCTGGGAAGATTATTTAAAAAATATCGAAGCCACGGCGAAAACAGCAAAACCTGCGATTTCAGCAAAGGCCGTGCAAAAGACTTTGGATTTTTTGAGAAAAAACAAAGAACGACTTGAACCGAAACTAAGAAATCGTGACTACGTTGTTATCAATGATTTTACTTTAGATAGTACAAATAAGCGCATGTTCGTTTTAGATCTCAAGAAAAAGAAAGTGCAACGCTATCTTGTGTCTCATGGGATTGGAAAAGGCTACCCCGACAGTAAAAAGACTCCAGCTATGTCCGGCCGTGATGGATCTTTTGAAACACCACCAGGTTTTCATGTGGTGGAAAACGAAGCCGCAATGAACGATAAAAAGCTTGTTCCTTTTAGTCCGACTAAAATTATCATGGATGGACTTGAGAGTCGCAATGCGAACTCGCGGGCGCGAACAATTGTTTTCCATGGTGGGCCTATTTCCCAAGATGAAATCAAACGCACTGGAATGCTTGGCTTTAGCAAGGGTTGCATTCAGATTCCTAAGCAAGACTACCAAGACATCAAGGATGGTTTGCAGGGCGGATCGCTTATGTATAATTTCGGTAGCCAGGATACTTAGGTGCGAATTTTGAAAATAAAAAAAAGGCTGGTCACCCAGCCTTTTTATTTTTCGTACTATTGAACTGGTGGAGGAGCAGGAAGTCTGCGAACACCACTGCCTGTTGGTTGCGGCTGACTTGGAGCTTGTTGGCGTGTTTGACCTGATGGTGGTTGGTAGCGTGTATCGATCGCACCACAAACTTCCATATTCAGATCACAAGAGTTTACCATCGCCTTGCACAGTTCTCCGCTTTCAAGGTCGGAGCGGTTCATTGTTTCGCGCATTTCATCGATACAGTCGCTTGTCGCCCATCCCTCGTCATTTCCTTTTAACAACTTGGAGGCTGATTTTTTCGAAGCATAACGTTTTGGAATATCATCGGTCGCAGCTAGAAACACCTGACGTCGTTCCGCGAGAGATTTGCCAATATGTCTTGAATCTTCAAACACGGCTTTAAAGTTGTCGATTTTTGTTTGCTCTTTAAATCCTGCAAAGCCCAGGTATTTCGCAAGCTCTGCAATGTCGGACTGACTTCTATCACGATCATTCGTGATGAATGATTTTACATAGCCCCAGTCAATGGACGATTTCTGAGTGCAAAACCCGTAAGCTTGAATTTGAGAAATTAAAACTCTCTGAAGGTTTTTAGCGGCGATATCGTGACGAACCGTGCTGTCGCCAGAACGGCTCGTATCGCCAGCGTTTAATTCACGGAAGCTTCGAGCGGCAGCAGCCATTGTCGCGAGAAGTCTTTCGGAAGGAACAACCTCTTTGCCTTTGCTGCGATAGTAATCTTGAATGCCACACGATACGCAACGCATAGGCATCAACTTCATTGTTGTGCTCTCTTCACAGTAGCGTTCATCAAAACCTGCAAACACGTGAACCGAAGAAAGTACCATCGCAGTCGCGAGGACTGTTGAAAAACGTCTCATTCCTTCTCCTCATAATTAAAACTGAAATCCAGTTTATATTATGACTTAGAAGTCTGATTTCTTAAAGAGCGGCGTAAGGGTGAGCCCGACTTCAGTCAGTTTTGGTTCAGGAAATTGAGGACCGCGATGGATAACGCAAAGAACGTGTTCCACTTGAGCGCCCAAAGAGCGGATATCTTGAGTAGAAATCACGACTTGGCCGCCGGTTGTGACGACATCTTCGACGACACAAACCTTTTTGCCTTTAAGGTCATAACCTTCGGCAAACTGGCAGGTTCCATATTCTTTAGCTTCTTTACGAATAAAAGCGACCGGCAGGCCTGTTTCCAAGCTTAGAGCTGTGGCGATAGGAATGCCACCCATCTCTAGTCCAGCTAACACTTCAGTTCCTGGAGGAATCAAAGGGGCCATTTGCTTGGCGATTTCACGAAGGAGGTGAGGCTGAGCTTCAAAACGATACTTGTCGAAGTACTCGTTTGAAACTTGACCGGAACGAAGTTTGAATTCGCCCGTTAAGTGGGCCACGTCGTAAATCTTTTTGGCGAGCTCTTGTCTTGTCATGTCCCTTTTTGTCTCACTAGGAGAGGCTTTGTGCAAGCCAAGACAAATAGGGTTCGTTGATTGCTGCGACAGGCAGACTCATTATGCAAGGGACGTTATATGGATGTAGTTCAGAAACGCGTTTTTCGATATTTTTTTGTGCGTCAGGGGTTTTCAAAGTTTTAAGGAGCAGGATATGCTCAGAGCTTGTCTCCAATTTTCCTTCCCACCAATAGTGGGATTCCATTCCCGGAATAATATTCGCACAACCAATGAGTTTTTCTTCTAAGAGAGTGCGAGCGATTTTTTCAGCGCACGCTTTGTCAGGGCAGGGAATATAAAACAAAAGCATGACTAGCTCCTGCGAAGTTTTTGTTTCCTTAATTGCCATTGCTCAAGAGCAAACTTTCTCATGTCGGCAACGGAATCAAGCTCATCAACGATTTCCACACCCAAAAGTGTTTCAACCGCATCTTCCAGGCTCACGATACCCGCAACGATACCGTATTCGTCCACGGCTAAGGCAATATGCTCTTTTTCCTTAATAAAATAATCCAGCACTTGCGAAACAGTCATGCGCTCCGGAATGCTTGAGATCGGAGAAAGAAGGTCACCGATTTTTTTATCATGTTGGTCATTAGAAAGAGCTTCATGAATTTTAAATCGGTAAGTCATGCCTGTGATGTTATCAAGACTTCCTGAATAAACCGGAATACGAGAGAAACGAATCGGTCGGTATTTGGTAAACACTTCTTCAACAGTGAGATTTTGATCCAAAGCAAAGAAAACTGAACGTGGAGTCATGATATCGGAGACATAGATTTTATCGAGCATCAAAAGATTCTTGATGATGTTCGACTCTTTACCTTTCAAAGTTCCTTCTTCAACCCCCAACTCTGCCGTCATCAGAATTTCTTCACGCGTGACTTCAGGATCTTCGGAGCGTTTCATAAAGAGCTTACCCAACCACTCTGACATCACGACCAGTGGATAAAGCATGATGATCATCAGCTGAATGCAATAAGCCGTAAATGGGATCAAGGCCTTCCAATGAGAGGCGCCAATTGATTTAGGAATGATTTCAGAAAGAACAAGGATGGCAAAAGTCAGAACGAAAGAGGCAATCGTGACAGACTCTTCGCCATACACAGCTTGGACCTGGTAAGCAATTGCTGCTGATCCCAACGTGTGTGAGAGAGTGTTCAGTGTCAGAATTGCTGAAATCGGACGATCGAGATTTGATTTCAAATGTTCTAACAATTTTGCGCTTCGCTTGTTTTCTTTTACCAGAACTGCGATGTAAGCCGAGGTGGAAGTCAGAAGGACGGCTTCTAACATCGAACATAGGAAGGAAATACCAAGGGTGGTGATGACTAGAACGATGATTAGGGTCATAAGGACTTCAAAGATGAAAAGTAAATTATCATAGAGATTTCAGTGTATCACAGGAGAGAAGCCCTCTGTCTATCAGACAATAACGCAAGTTATTAGGTCGTTGGTCTAGGTCCATAGTTTAAACTGTGCTTTATCAAGTCAAAACGCCTTATTTTGACCCTCAGTTCTTCACTCACATAAAATAAACATAGGAGGATTCAGTGCTGAAGCCAATTCTGTTCACAATATTTGCATTTGCCTTGTCCGCAAATGCGGCCGTTAAAACTGAAGTCGTCATTTACAAGGACGGCAAAACGGAGCTAGAAGGTTTTATCGCATACAATGACAGCGTGAAAACTCCGCGACCGGGAATCCTCATTGTCCATCAATGGATGGGACTTTCCGAGAACGAAAAAATGCGAGCACAAAAATTGGCCGAATTGGGATACGTGGCCTTCGCCGTCGATATCTATGGAAAAGGCGTGCGCCCACAAAACCAACAAGAAGCCGGAAAACTTGCGACAGAATACAAAAACAACCGAGCACTTTTCCGTCAGAGAGAACTGGCTGCTTACAATTTCTTTAAAAAAGACAAACGCGTCGACGCAGGAAAATTAGTTGTGATGGGTTATTGTTTTGGCGGCACCGGAGCTCTTGAGTTGGCGCGAACGGGAACTCCCTTAGCAGGAGCAGTCAGTTTTCATGGGGGACTTTCAAACCCGCAGCCTCAAGACGCCAAAAAAATTAAAGCGCCAGTCTTAGTTTTGCACGGAGCTATTGATCCAAATGTTCCGACCAGTGAAGTAGAAGCCTTTCAAAAAGAAATGAATGAAGCAAAGGTCGACTATCAATTTATTGCTTACGCCAATGCGGTTCATGCTTTTACTCAAAAAGAAGCGGGGAATGACAACTCAAAAGGTGCGGCTTACAACGAACTTGCTGATCAAAGATCTTGGAAAGCGCTACTCAGCTTTCTAGGTGACGTCGCACCTCTAAAATAGAGGTAATGTGGATACTGAAATAAGCGAAGTAATTCTTCTTTTAAACAAGGTCAGTAAAATTGACCAAATGTTTTCCGGAGAGGAGTACATTCGCGAGCTCATTCGTGTGATCGCGGAAGAATTGGGAATCGCATACGCCTTGGTCGGGCATCCTGAAGGTCCCGAATCGACCAAAATTAAAACCGACTATTTGTGGATGCATGGTCGGTTTGTCGAAAACATTTCTTATGATCTGGCTGGCACACCTTGCGTAAATGTGATCTGTGGAACCCGTGTGAGCTGTTTTGTTGCCGGTGTTGCAAAAATGTTTCCCGAAGATAAAATGCTGACAGACCTCAATATTGAAGCTTACATTGGTGCCCCGACCTTAAAGCCCAACGGAGAGCTTTTGGGTTTGGTTGTTCTTATGGATGACAAGCCCCTTAAGAACATCGAGAAATTCACTTTTGTCGCAGAATTTCTGGCCACTCGAGTGGGTGCTGAATATCGTCGTCAAGAAATTGAAGAGCGATTGCACAAAATAAATAATGAGCTTGAGAGACTCGCAGAAACTCGGGCCCAAGAGCTCACTGTTGCGTTAAAGCGTCTTTTATCTCAAGAAAAGCTTGCGACGATTGGACGTATTACTTTTGGTATAGCCCACGAGCTTAAAAATCCTCTGAATATCATTATTAACTCTGCAGAGTTGGTCAAAGAGCTTTTAGAGGAAAAGGTCCGTCATGAGGACTTGCGCGAGCCTATTGATATGATTGCAAAGCAAGGTCAACGCGCAAACGACATTATCACCGATATGTTAAGACAGGCTCGGCAAGATATGGGAGCCGTTAGTGAGGATGTGGATCTTACGCATCTGATCGAGCGCACTCTGACGATGTGTTTGACGTCTTTGCCGGATACCGAAATTCGTCGACGATTAAAAATTGAACGGGACATCGAGCCCCACGTTGTCACCTGTCTTTTCGATCCCCCCAGCATGGAGCGCGTCTTTATCAACATCCTCGATAATTCAGTCTATGCGCTGAATGAAAAAATGAAGTTAAGCCCCGAAGATTTTGAGCCCGTTATTCAGGTTTCTCTTAAAACAGTAGGACAGAAAATTCTGATTGAGTTTTGCGATAATGGAACAGGAATTTCATCGGCTCACCGTGATCATGTATTTGAAGAATTCTATACAACAAAACCTGCGGGGGATGGAACGGGACTGGGGCTTCCAATTGCCAAGGAAACCGTCGAAAAAAACAACGGCACAATACGCTTAGAAAGTGAATATGGACACTTCACTCGTATTCACATCGAACTGCCCGCGCAAATGAGTGGGAGGGCCTAATGACGGTGGATCTCGTGCCATTATCCATTCTGGTCGTCGATGATGAAAGCAGCGTGAAGTATCTGAGTGAAATGAATTTTCGTAAAGCGATTAGCGCGCATCAAGTGGAGCTTCATTTCTTTTCCACAGCGCAGGAGTGCCTGGAGTACCTATTGCGCTACTCTGAAAATGCGAGGGAAACTGTCGTGTTGACTGATATTAATATGCCCGTGATGAGTGGCTATGAACTTTTAGAAAAGATTAAACACGACTACCCTGAGGTTAACGTCTATATGATGAGTGCTTATGATGACGATGCCAGTATGGAAAAGTCCTATGAGGCAGGTGCCCGTGGATATTTTATAAAGCCTGTTAACTACCGATTCCTTAAACAGCAGCTCTCTGATCGATTTGGAGTGTCGTTTTCTTAGACAGTCGTGAAAATATGGCAATGCTACCACTTGTCGGATGGCCTTTTTCCTCTCGTGTGATAGGACTCAGCGCTTGAAACGATAAGGAGTAGATCTATGAAGTCTATCATAGCATTGGCCTTGATTTTGGGGGCCTTTACAGTACACGCGCTTGATGCAAAAGCAGTCACTAACAAGTCTCAAGAGATCAGCGCAAAAGCAAAAAAAGGTAAAAACGAACCTGCACCTCGCGATCGCGATGAACGCCAAGGTGGTGGTGATGAGAAAGATCCTCGTGAGGAAACTTACGAAGGTAACGACCGCGATGAAGGCGGTTCATTTGACGGTGGTGGTTACACTGGCGGTGGCGAAGGTGGCGGTTTCTTAGGTGAAATCTTCAACTCTGCAAACGGTGGTAAAACATACCCAACGCAAATGACAACGAAAGTGGAAGATCGTGGTGACGTATTAGTTTACCTGACTACGATTCAAGAAGACATCAGTGCGACAGAAACTTGTGTAACAACGGTTGTAACTGTTGTTGATAAAGCTTCTGGCAAAACTCTTCAATCTGACAGCGATCGTTTCTGCAACGTAATCGCGCTTTAATTCCTGCGAATAAAAAAACACCAAAAGGCTCGACTGAAAAGTCGGGCCTTTTTTATTTGGCATCAAATTGATTGTAGATAAGCAGGAAAGAGGGATCCCTCTTCATTCCACTTGATACCTGACTTAAAATCAATTTATGAAAACAGTCTTCCTTTTTCTTTTACTGGTTCTTGCATCTTGCGCCAGCTCGACTGAAAAGGGCGCTATTGGTGTCGAGCGCAAACAGCTGCTTTTAATTCCCAACGAACAAGTGGTTTCCATGTCGGCGCAGGCGTATACGCAGACAAAAGAAGAAGCACAAAAGAAAAACGCTCTGGATAAAAACCCTCAACAAGTTCATCGTGTGCAGGCTATTGCCAAAAAAATAATTCCGCAAACCGCTATCTTTCGCAGTGATGCACCGAAGTGGGCCTGGGAAGTTCACGTGATCACCTCTCAAGAACTCAACGCCTATTGTATGCCCGGTGGTAAAATCATGTTCTACTCTGGCATCATTGATAATCTTAAACTCACGGATGGAGAGATCGCCGCGATTATGGGGCACGAGATCGCCCATGCATTGCGTGAGCACGGTCGAGAGCGCATGTCAGAAGAAATGCTTAAAAACGTCGGCATGCAGGCCATTATTCTTAGCGGTAAAATGGATCCTGCATATGCAGGATATGCGGATCAGCTAACCACGGTGGCGCTAACTCTGCCTCACAGCCGAGGCCAGGAGGCCGAAGCCGATGATATAGGAACTGAGCTGATGGCTCGCGCTGGTTACAACCCAACTGAAGCATTGAACCTGTGGAAAAAAATGGCGCAACAAGGAGGCGGAAAACCTCCTGAAATTCTCAGCACACATCCTGCTGATGAAACGCGTCTCAAACGCATCGCGGATCTTTTACCGAAGGTGATGCCTCTTTATGAGAAAGCGAAATAGCTGAATGAATCGTGGAATTCTGTGGGGCCTCGCCATTGCAATTCATTTTGTAGTGTCATCCAGTTTTGCTGAAAGCATTTTTATTGATCCCGAAGATGGATATCTTGATGGCAGCCGTTGGTTGCTTGAGCACAGTGGATTTTTACCGGTTCCTATTATTATCACGGAACCTGCCGTTGGCGTCGGTGGCGGTTTGGCTTTGGTATTTATGGAAAAAAATAAGGATGCTCCTCGCCCAGGACATTTCTCTCCTCCGACTATTACGGGTGTCGGTGCCTTTGGGACTGACAATCAGAGCTGGGGCGGATTTGGATTTTATATCAAGAATTGGGATCAAGACCGCTGGCGTTACATGGGTGGAGTTGGCTACGCTTCATTGAATCTGACATTCTATGGCTTCGGTGGATTTCCCGGTGTGGATGATCTCAAAATGGATTACAACTTAAAAGGTGCATTTCTGGTTCAGGATCTTCGCCACCGGTTAGGGGAATCCAATTTTTTCTATGGCGGTCGTTATCTTTATTCTGACCTCGAAGCGAAATTCGAAGGCGATAAGCCTGAATTTCTAGTCGATAAAGCTATTGAAAATCGCAATGGGGGGCTTGCGATACTCGGAAATTACGACAGTCGCGATAATACCTTGTCGCCACAATCAGGACTGTTAAGCGAGTTGCGATATTATTTTTTCTCTGAAAATTTTGGCGGGGATTTAGACTACAACTTAGGTGCCTGGGATACGCAGGGATATTTTAAATGGTCAGAAGCTTGGGGAGCATCGGCACGCCTATTAGGAAAGTGGATCAACGGGTCAGCGCCTTTTTATGCAAAACCCTACATTGATTTGCGAGGTATCGCGAAACAGCGTTACCAAGGTGACTATGCTCTTTCGACCGAGGTGGAGCTGCGCTGGCGTCCTCATCCGCGCTGGCAGTATTCTGTTTTTGGGGGCGCCGGTAAGGCGGTCACTGATACTGAACAAATAAGTGATTCAGAGACAGCCGGAACTTATGGTGCTGGATTTCGTTATCTCATCGCGCGTCTTGTAGGATTTCAAATGGGGATCGATATTGCGCGCGGTCCCGATGAAACTGTGTTTTATATACAAGCAGGAACGGCATGGTTCTAGGGTGATTCACAACAACTTCAAGATATTTTATAGATTTCAAAACGATTCCTCCTAGGATGTTCTTACAAAAAAGGAGAATCGTATGAACTTTAAAAAATTACTTGGAACGTCTGTTTGTCTTTCACTTATTTCTGCTGTTGCATTGGCTGCACCACCACCCCTCACAACTGTGACTACAAATTCTGACGGGCAAAAAATGGTTGCCGATAGTATGGGTAAAACATTGTATGTGTTTGATCCAGATATGAATCAACCAACACCGACTTGCACAGGAGATTGCGCAGAAGTGTGGCCGCCATATCTTTTGACACCAGATGAAGCCAACGCTGTGAAAAATCCATTGGGAAAAGTGGAGCGGGCTAACAAAAAAATGCAGCTCACTTACGGCGGACGACCTGTCTACACATATGCATTGGATCGCGCGCAGGGAAATGATGCAGGCGATGGCTTAGAAGGTACTTGGCACATCATTAAAGTCACAACTCACTACTAGCGAAATAACTAGGGCCGCCGATGGCGGCTCTAGTGAGTTTTTTGGTAAACCGCAACAAGCTCGGCTTCCGCAAGAATATGACCCCGCATGGCCTCTTCCAAATCAGCTTTGGAGAATCGCCCAAGATCAGGCAAGACCGTATCCAGCGCATAAATTTTATGATGATAGTGATGCAAACCAATCGGTGGGCAAGGTCCGCGATATCCAACAGCCTTCCAATCATTCAATCCTTCATGGCTTCCGCGCGGAAGCTTGTTGATATTTTCAGGTAATGCGTTGGTGTCAGACGGAATATTGAAAACAACCCAATGAACCCAAGTCGTTTTCGGTGCCGCCGGATCTGGAGCATCAGGATCATCGACGATGATCGCAAAACTTTTTGTTCCTTTAGGGGCACCCTTCCAGTTTAAGGGAGGAGAAACATCCCTGCCTTCACAAGTGTATTGTCGTGGAATTTCTCCGTTGGCTTTGAAAGCCGGTGATTCAAGCGTAAATGAAGTCGGCATAAAATCTCCCTCTATGGAAAGTTTAAATATTTACGCCGGAACATCATCTTGTTTTGAGGCAACAGCAAAGAGTGATTTCAGTTCCTTACTTGTTTAAGAAGCTGACAATTTTTAACAGCAAAAAGCGAGGAGTCACACCTACCGAGAGTGACATGATTTTGTTCATCACTCCATGTACCGCGACAGCTTTTTTCTTTTGAAAACTCTGGTAAGCAAATTCTGCCACATCCTTGGACGAAGGCACATTGAGCATTTTGAATAATTTCGATTTGTCCATTTTGGCTGTGGCTTGAAACGCTGAGTGCGTAGGGCCCGGACACAGAGCTGTTGCATGAACTCCAGAGCCTTTAAGTTCGGCATTGATTGCTTCTGAAAAACTCAAGACGTAGGCTTTGGTGGCGTAATAAACGGCCATGTAGGGGCCCGGTTGAAAGGCCGCTGTTGAAGCGACATTTAAAATGCCGCCGGATTTTCTCTGAACCATCTCTGGCAAAAAAAGATGCGTCAGGCGGGTCAATGACTCCATGTTAAGACGAATCATTTGTTCTTGTCGGGTCCACTCTGTTTCGACGAATGCGGCGTTATCGCCCACACCAGCATTGTTTACAAGATTTTCAACGTGCAGGTTTTGTTGGCGGCATAATTCAAAAAGGCGCTGACATTCTTCAGGACGACTGAGGTCGGCCGGAATCACATGGACTTTGATTTGATATTGGTGAGTGAGTTCCTGCGCGAGATCTTGAAGAGCTTTTTCTGAGCGAGCAACTAGGATTAATGATTTACCGTTTTGTGCGAACTGTTTCGCAAGCTCAAGACCGATTCCGCTACTAGCACCTGTGATCAACGTGAACAACATGAACGACCTCCACTGAGTCTTTAAAATGGCATAAAAAAAGCCCGATGTCTCCATCGGGCTTTCTAGTTAGCTTTTTTCTAACTGGCTGCCTTGACAGCCGTAGCTTTAGCGAAGGCTGTTATTTTTGTTCAGCAGCACGTTTAGCTTGGTATTTCTTAGCAAGCTCTTCTTGGATATTGCGTGGTACTGGAGCGTACTTCGCGAATTCCATAGAGAACTCACCTTTACCTTTAGTTGCAGAGCGAAGGTCAGTTGAGTAACCGAACATCTCTGTCAATGGAACTTCTGCTTCGATAACACAGTTGCCTTCGAAAGCAGTTGTACCAACGATAGTACCACGGCGTTGGTTGATTTGACCAACCGCTGAACCTTGGTATTCGTCTGGAACAGTTGTCTCAAGTTTCATTACTGGCTCAAGAACTGTTGGTTTTGCTGCAGCGTAAACTTCACGCAACGCCGCCATACCAGCGATTTTGAACGCCATGTAAGAAGAGTCGACGTCATGGTATGCGCCGTCTTCAAGAACAACTTCAACGCCAACAATTGGGAAACCAATGAGTGGACCTTTAACAGTTTGTTCTTTGAAACCTTCTTCAACAGCAGGGATGAATTCTTTAGGGATACGACCACCGACAACTTTGTTTTCGAATTTGAAAACAGCGCCGTCTTCTTGTGGAGGAAGAGGTTGGATTTTACCAACGATCTTCGCGTATTGACCCGAACCACCCGTTTGTTTTTTGTGAGTGTAATCGTAATCAGCTGCTTGAGAAATCGTCTCACGGTAAGCAACTTGCGGCTGACCAACGATAACTTCACAGTTGAATTCACGTTTCATACGCTCAACGTAGATCTCCAAGTGCAACTCACCCATACCAGAGATGATAGTCTCATTTGATTCCTCGTCACGGTGAACGCGGAAAGTAGGGTCTTCCTTACGGAATTTTTGCAACGCTTTAGAGAAGTTATTAGCGCCGGCTTTGTCTTTTGGAGCAATCGCCAAGCTGATAACTGAATCTGGTACGTGCATAGATTGCATTGAAGCGTGGATGTTCTCGTCACAGAAAGTATCACCAGAAGCACAGTCGATACCGAACAATGCAACGATGTCACCAGCGTAAGCCGTGTCGATATCTTCCATTTTATCAGAGTGCATACGAACCAAGCGAGGAATCTTAACAGACTTCTTGTTCACTTGATTGATGATGAAATCACCTTTGCCCATTTTACCTTGGTAAATGCGCATGTAAGTCAACTGACCGAATGGAGTTTCTTGGAGTTTGAACGCCAAAGAAACCAACGGTTTTGCACTGTCTGGGAATAGGTCAAACTTCTCTTCGTTCTTGTCAAGGTCAAGAGCTTGCTCTTTTTTCTCAGCAGGAGACGGAAGGTAGTAAGTAACCGCGTCCATCAAACGTTGAACACCTTTATTTTTGAATGCAGAACCGCAAAGAACTGGAACAAGTTTCAAGCTGATAGTTCCTTTACGGATAGCAGCGCGAATCTCTTCAGTTGTTGGTTCTTCTTCCATCAAGAATTTTTCTTCGATCAATGGATCTACGTCAGCCAATTTACCGATCATGATTTGACGGTATTTTTTCGCTGTATCAACTAGATCAGCAGGGATCTCTTGAACGCTAACAGTTTCACCGTTTTCGCCTTCGTTGATGTAAGCTTTCATGTCAGTCAAATCTACGTGACCACGGTGTTGATCTTCCAAACCGATTGGGATTTGGATCATCACTGCGTTCAAGCGCAATTTTTCGATCAAAGCGTCAGTTACACGGTATGGGTTCGCACCTTGGCGGTCCAATTTGTTAACGAATGCCAAACGAGGAACGTTGTAACGTTTCATTTGACGGTCAACAGTGATGGATTGAGATTGAACGCCGGCAACACCGCAAAGAAGCAAGATCGCACCGTCAAGAACGCGAAGAGAACGTTCAACTTCAACTGTGAAGTCCACGTGCCCCGGTGTATCGATCAAGTTAATTGTATAATCTTTCCACTGAACTTGCGTTGCAGCAGATTGGATTGTGATACCTTTTTCTCTCTCTAGATCCATGGAGTCCATTGTTGCGCCAACGCCGTCTTTACCACGAACTTCGTGGATCGCGTGGATTCGACCTCCATAGAACAAAATACGCTCAGAAGTCGTAGTTTTCCCGGAGTCGATGTGAGCCGAGATACCGATGTTTCTGACCATATCAATATTCCACTTTTTGGACATATCTTTACCCTTCGTTTTGTATGGTTTTATTCGCTATTTTTAAGCTAAATTATTAGAAAGTAATCGAAGTATCATCAATTACTTCCAAGTGCAAAAGAAGATTCTAGGGCACCCCTCTGACGCATTGCAAGACAAAAAGGTACGGCGTACCTTTCCGGGCGGGTTGGCGTAAAATGGAATGCCTATGACCGACTTACATCAGCTCCTAAATGCGAACTTTCCTTTTACTTCCTTCCGTGGCGAGCAGGAGCAAATCCTCCGTCGGGTATGGGAAAATGAAGACCTCTTGGCGCTCATGCCGACGGGAATGGGGAAAAGCCTTTGTTTTCAGTTCCCAGCTAAGATTCGTGACGGCCTCGTGGTCGTCATATCGCCTTTGATCGCACTGATGCAGGATCAGGTTTTTAAAGCACAAGAGCTGGGAATCTCTGCGACCTTTTTAAGCTCGACTTTGACTCGTGAAGAAAGAGAATCGCGTCAGAAAAAGCTCGCGGAAGGTCAGTATAAACTGCTTTACGTCACTCCCGAGCGTTTTCGGAAACCTGAGTTTCTGGCTGCCATCAAAGATCGTTTGATCCAGCTTTTGGCGGTGGACGAGGCTCACTGTATTTCGCAATGGGGGCATGACTTCCGCCCGGATTACTCGCGCCTAGGAGAGTTCCGGGCTATTTTGGGAAATCCTCCGACTTTGGCTTTAACGGCGACAGCGACTCCAGAGGTACAAAAAGACATCCTCGCGCAATTGCGTATGCCGGAGGCTCCGACAATTTCTGCAGGCATTGAGAGACCGAATCTAGGAATCACAGTGCATGATCTCTATGGCGAAGACGATAAGATTCGCGCGATCGTGGGTCTACGCTTTCAACACGCGGATGGAGCTGCGATTGTTTATTGCTCGTTGATTTCGACACTCAGGAAAATTTCATCACAGCTGCAGCGCTTGAGTATTCCGCATTTGGTCTATCACGGAGATTTGTCTCCGCAAGAGAGAAAACGCAATCAAAAGGCATTTATTTCGGAAGCAACACCATTGATGTTGGCAACTCCGGCCTTCGGATTGGGAATTGATAAAAGCAATGTGCGCTTGTTGATCCATGCGGAAACTCCCAATGCACTGGAATCTTATTTCCAAGAAATCGGTCGCGCCGGTCGAGATGGTAAAGAATCATTCTGTCATCTTTTGTATGACCAAGAAGATGTCAGCATTCAGATGGAATTCTTAAAGTGGTCGCATCCAGAGCCAGAATTTATTCGCAAAGTCTATCAGTTGATCGAAGAAAAGCGCATGCAAGTCGATCAAGGTGGTTTTGATTTCTTGCGAGAGCAAATGAATTTCCGCAATCGTCGCGATTTCCGTGTGGAAGCAGCGGTGAATATTTTAGAGCGTTGGGGATGTTTGGAAAAAGCAGATTCACCATTCCCATTTATGTGTGTTCACAGTCCAACTGATGAACAATTCGCTGCGGAAAACGGTCCTTTGATTTTAAAAGCTCAGAACTCAAAGCTGCTTGAAATGGTTCGCTGGGCCACCCAAGATAAAGACTGTCGATTAATTCGAATTTATGAATACTTTGGACACGCGCACACGACTCCGTGCGGGAAGTGCGATATTTGCGCTGCAAATGGAAATTAGAGGATTCGAAATTAGAGATTAGAGGGGGAACCGTGAGCTGGGTTATGGGTTTGGCTTCTTTGGTTTTTTGTTCTGTTGGTTTTGCTTTGCCTAAATTGCCGCTTGAAAAGCTAAAAATGCCACCGGGATTTCAGATTTCGGTGTGGGCCGAAGTTCCGGGGGCGCGTTCGTTGGCACAAGCGCCGGATGGGCGTATTTTTGTTGGTTCGCGTGCAGGGGATGAAGTTTATGTTGTGAAAGATGGCAAAACTTCCGTGTTGGCGACAGGTCTTAAAAGCCCCAATGGTGTGGCTTATCGAGATGGCAAACTTTACGTCGCTGAGATCAGTCAAATTTCAGAGTTCGACGTTTCGAAAAATCAAAAACTTCCCATGAAACCCATTCGTGTCTTGCCGCAAAAGTTTCCTACGGACGGACATCATGGGTGGAAGTTTATCCGCTTTGGTCCTGATGGAAAACTCTATGTTCCCGTTGGTGCGAACTGCAATATCTGTGATCCGGGAAAAGAATATGCGCGCATTTATCGCATCGATGTGAATGGAACCAGCAAAGAAGAAGTCGCGCAAGGTGTGCGCAATACAGTTGGTTTCGATTTTAATCCTGAAACGAAAACTTTGTGGTTCACAGACAATGGACGCGATTGGATGGGTGATGATAAACCACCTTGTGAGGTCAATCGATTGACCAAGGTGGGGGAGAACTTTGGTTTTCCTTATTGCCATGGGAAGTCCCTTCAAGACCCTGAGTTTAAAGATAAACCGTGTTCTCAATTTACGCCTCCGCAAGTGGAATTGCGGGCCCATGTTTCACCATTGGGAATGCGTTTTTATACAGGCAAAATGTTTCCTTCTGAGTATAAAAATGCGATCATTTTAGCAGAGCACGGCTCTTGGAATCGCAGCATTCCCCAAGGCTATCGTCTGACGCTGGTAAAAATGAAAGGCGATGAAGTGCAAAAGGTGGAAGGTTTCATCGAAGGCTGGATGCAACCGGATTCTATTTGGGGACGTCCCGTGGATGTGGAAGTTTTGCCAGATGGTTCGATGCTGATTTCTGATGACAAGGCGGGCGTGATTTATCGTCTGACTTATAAAGGTTCTTAATGCCAAAACGTTTGATCTCCTCCGTGGAGTTTCCAGATCCTGAAGATACACTTGCCGAAGGCATTATTGCCGTCGGCGGTACTTTAGATGTGGGCACTTTGTATGCGGCTTACTCGCAGGGGATTTTTCCGTGGCCTCAGCAAGGTTTTCCGATGTTGTGGTTTTCACCTGAGCAGCGGGGGATTTTGGATTTCAAAGATTTTCATGTGCCCGAAAGCTTGCAGCGTTTCCGTCGTCGCAACACGCATCTGCAGTTTACAATGAATCATGATTTTCATCAGGTGATCGAAGAATGCTCCAAACAACCCCGTCCCGGGCAGGATGGCACTTGGATTTTACCAGCCATGAAGCGCGCGTATTTAGAATTGTTCAAAGCAGGTTATGCGATTTCTGTTGAAGTTCGCGAAGATAATATTCTGATCGGTGGAATTTACGGTGTTCTTATTGAAGGTGTCTTCAGCGGAGAAAGCATGTTTTATAAAAAACCAAATGCTTCGAAATTAGCTTTGTGGAGACTTGTCGAAATTTTGCAATCAATGGGACATCAGTGGATTGATGTGCAAATGGTGACGCCGGTTGTGGCGAGTATGGGCGGGAAGTATGTCGAGCGCGCGGAGTATTTAGAGATGTTGCGCGCTCGCCATTTAGAACTCGAAACTACTTAGGAGCTGGAGTTGCCGTTGCTTCTGGAGCCGGAACTTCAGAAGGAGTTGGAGCAAGTGCTTCAATCACACCACAAGCCAAACGATCGCCAGATTTACCAGTGGGTTGTGTTTTGCCATCATCTTTGTCTTTGTGGATGATGATCGCTTTACCAATAATGCCGTCAGTGCCATTCAATACCAAACCATCAACCGTCAACGAAGTGTGAGCTTTGTTTTTCTTGTCAGCAACTAGATTACCCAAGTCACCTGCATGGCGCGGAGATGCTTTCACGTCAGCGTGAGGATGTTGAGTCGGGTTGAAGTGACCACCCGCAGATGCAAAGTCAGCTGCCGAGCAATCGCCTTTTTCATGAATATGGAAGCCGTGAGGACCTTTTTTAAGACCGTCTACAGCTGTTGTGATCACCATTTTTCCATTCTCTTCAGAGAAAGTGATTGTGCCCGCTACTTTGGACCCTTTGGCTGCCTTCAAAGTCGCTTGAGCTTTTGTTGGGGCTGCCGGCGGCGGTAGTGTTGGAGCCGCTTCTTGTTTTACAGGTTTGTCAGCGCAAGCAACGAATGCAAGGGCTACGACAGATGATGCTACTAGTTTTTTCATGATGTTGTTCCTTTCCTGTGTTTGTCGGAGTCAACAGCATACATCGACTTGAGTTTATGTCATCGTTTTGAGGCAAATCAGAATAAATTTGCGTAAGAAACAATACTTTTGGCTGAATGAGCAATGGAAATAAAAAAAAAGCACGAAGTGAAATGCTTCGTGCTTTTTGAATTCGTTTGATGAATTGAGCGAGTTATTTGGAGGCTTTGATTTGAGTGCCGTCTTTAAGAATAAGAGCTTTTGTTTTCAAGTTCATTCCCCAGTAAGGCACGTTCTCGTTGCCGAATTCGAACTTCAAAAGTCCGTTTTCAGTAACAGTTGCTGAATCGATTTGGTACCAGCCACCTTCCCAAGTTCTGACTTTAAGGAAGCCGAAAACTTTACCGGTACGATTTACGCGAACTCCTTCTTTATCATCCGTGCAGACAAGAATTTCCTTCTCACTTCTGTATGGCATAAGTGCATCAAGGGTGATTTCGACGTCGATATCTCCAGCAAGTGTCGTGATTGTATAATAGAACTCGATATCTTTTTGCACTTGATTAAGCACTTTAATAACTGGAGCTGAGCAGCCTGCAGTTTTACCAGCACCAGCAAAAGAAAGTGCGGGAGCTAACAAAGTTAGTGCAGAAACCATTAGAAGGCTCTTTTTCATAAATCATCCTTTCGGAACGTCGAGGTCGGTAACCGCAAACGTTGGGTTTATAGGGTCCGCTAAATGCGAGTTCTGTGCCTTACTGGGGGCTCATTTATTTGAGAGGAAGCCTCAAACTCTGTCTAGAATGTAGGCAGGCGCCGTAAAATGAGCCCAGAAAAAACTGGCAGAATTGCCAAATACACACTAACTTGGGGCATGCCTTTAATTAGTACCTACAAGCTCGAAAAGTCTTTTGCCGGAAAAACTCTCTTTAAAAACGTTAGCCTCGGAATCGAGGAAGGCGAGCGCGTGGGCCTTGTGGGTCCCAATGGCGCGGGGAAATCGACTTTATTACGTATTTTAGCTGGAAAAATGGACGCCGATAGCGGTGATGTGACCAGCAAAAAAGGTTTGCGCATGGGGTACCTTGAGCAAACGCCTCAATTTAAAAAGGACGAAACGATTTTAGATGCGATTATGAGCAAATGCCCAGATTACGATGAGGCGATTGGCCCGGCGTATGAGTGGATGGCAAAACTTGATCTCACGCAGTTTGGTGAAAGTTTTAAAGTCGCAGATTTGTCAGGTGGATGGCGTAAACGTGTCGCTTTGGCGCGTGAGCTGGTTTTAGATGTTGAGCTCTTGATGCTTGACGAACCGACGAATCATTTGGACGTGACAAGTATCATGTGGCTTGAAGACTTTTTATCCAAAGCCCCATTTGCGACTCTGATCATCACCCATGACCGTTTGTTCTTACAACGTGTCGCAAACAAGATTTTCGATTTGGATCCTCGCAATCCGAATTACTTACTCAGCATTAACGGGGGCTATCTTGAGTATTTAGAATCAAAAGAACTTTTGATGAATGCTCAAGAACAAAAAGAATTAGTACTCAAAAACACTCTCCGCCGTGAAACCGAATGGTTGCGTCGTGGGGCAAAGGCTCGTCAGACAAAACAAAAAGCTCGTATTGAAAGAGCTGGCGATTTGAAAGACGAAGTTCAGGACATTTCAGCAAAGAATGCTTCTCGCGCTGTTAAAATTGAATTTAAAGAAAAAGATCGCAATCCGCAAAAGTTGATGGAGGCTTCGCATATTACGAAGGCTTACAACGGGCGTGAGTTGTTTAAGAATTGGAGCTATCTCGTTTCTCCGAAAACGCGCTTGGCTTTGTTGGGTGATAACGGATCTGGTAAATCGACTTTGATTCGCATGTTGATGGGAACAGAACAGCCTGATGTCGGCACGGTTAAACAAGCCGATGGATTGAAGGTCGCTTACTTCGAACAAAATCGCGATACTTTAAATCCGAAGTTGTCAGTTCTAAAAAATATCTGTCCTGATGGCGACTATGTTCACTATCAAGGTACTTATGTTTTCGCTCGCAGTTATTTAGAGCGCTTTCAATTTAATCGTCAGCAAATGGATCTTCCTCTTGAAAAATTATCGGGTGGGGAGCAAAGCCGACTGCGTATTGCGCAGTTGATGTTGAATGAAGCACAAGTTTTGATTCTGGACGAGCCGACGAATGATTTGGATGTTGCAACTTTGACGGTGCTTGAAGATGCCCTACGTGAATTCGCGGGAGCTGTGATTCTTGTTACGCATGACCGGTTCTTTATGGATCAGGTTGCACATGATATTTTGTACTTCCATCGTCATGAAGATGGTCATCAAACACTCGAACACTTTGCGGGTTACCTGCAGTGGGAAGAATGGTTCGACGAACAAAAGGAACTCGCGGCTCAACGCGAACAACAAGCTCGCCAAGAAGCCAAAAAGGCCGCGAAGTCAGGGAAACCTGTTAAGCTTTCTTATAAAGAGCAATTTGAACTCGACAATATGGAAGCGAACATCCATGAACTTGAAGCAAAGCTGAACGAGTTGCAATTGGAATCGGCAAAACCAGAAGTGGTGAGTGTCGCTTCAAAGGTCACAGAGCTTTATGCAGAGATCGCGAACCTGCAAGCAAAACTCGATAAGATGTATGCCAGATGGTCCGAGCTTGAAGCAAAAGCAAAAGGTGAGGCGTAGATCGCCCAAATAAAAAAGGCCCCGGAAGGGGCCTTTTGCTTGTTAAGGAGCGACTGGAGTTGGTTGGCGTTTCAGGATGAATGTTCCCGAACTCATTTTTGGTTGGCGGAGGAATTCGCCGCGGAATTCATCGCCGACTAAAACACCTTCAAGATCTAACTGACCGATACTTCCAGCGTATGTTGATTTACCAATCAAAGTCAGACGACGTGGAGTCACATTCATGTTGTAAGTCGCTACGAATTTGAAATCAGAAATTCCCCACGGGTCTTTGTTGAATTTCAAAGTCGACAAGATAACTGGGATCGCGATGGATCCACCGGCAGGAGTTTGTCGGAAAACTTTCACATCCAAAGTCACATCCAATGGAGCTTCCGTCGTACTGACAAGTTGACCTACATAAGTGCCGGCTGTTTCAAGATACTGTCTGTAGAGATTGTCGTAGTATTCGTTCTCTTCAGTAGTGCCGCCACCGCCAGTTTGACGAGACGTCAAGGACAACTCGATGTTACCGATAAAACCACCCGTTGAAGAAGCTCTTCCAACGATAACACCATTTTCGATTTTAGCGTTGATTGTATGGATATCATCGCGAGTCAGTTTCTCAGCTTTATTGACCAAAACGATTTCGTTTTTGTCTGGATAAAGGCGAGTTGTGAACTCATAGCCAGGACCTACAGGATTGATTTTTTTGTAGTAAGCAGCAAGCAGAGGATTCATCACTGGCAACTTATGAGAGTTATCGCCGGCTTCTTCATCCAAAACAGTCAAAACAAGTTGGATGTCTTCCAAGCCGTTGACGGTTTTGATGGTGCCGTTGTAAGTGCCTTCTACTTTTTGGTAGCTTTGTTTTAGCAATTCGCGACGCTTGATTTCATCACCGTCAGTCAGGCCTTTGTCTTTATCAAAAGCACAGGCCGCTAGAGAAAGTGCAACGACTGCTAGGAAAAGGTTTTTAAGTTTCATGTGACCCCTCACTTTATTTTACTTCAACATCAACGGCGCGTGCATCAGCGATCAATTCATCACGAACTGCGGCCCACTCGTTGAGGGAGATATGGTATTCACCAATGGCACGTTGATAAACGACTTCTGAACTAAAGAAGTTGTTCAATGCTGTGATCAGAATCGAAATATCTGTACGGCCTTGGTTGTATGTTTTAGTCAATTCTTTGGCTGCGCGATCGCGGTAGCCACGTTGTCTTTCAGCGCTTAATGCCACCGCATAAGCTGCTTGAGCAGCGCGTTCTTTTTGCGACTCTCGGTCTTGAGTTTCGCTTAAAGTACGGCCCAATTGAGTTTCTGCTAAGTCTTTTTGCAATTTCGCGTTGATGATCTCTTCGTTCTGAGAATCTGATCCGAAGTGATAATTAAAGCGCAAACCAACGTAATAGCCAGGGCGATTTCCAGAAGTCATTTCTGAGAATGAACCTTCCGAGTCTTCGTCGCGACCTGTTGTTGTCAATTTTCCGACGAAATCCAAGAACGGATAGCTTGAGCTTTTCCAGTACGTCAAATTCTCGTCCGCGGCTTCGATAGAAAGTTTCAAAGAACGAATGTTACGCAAAGTTTGCGGATCTTTTGGCGTTAACTTTGGCACATCAGGAATATCTTTGGGAACATTGAAGACAACTTCAGTGCCAGCCTCAAGGCCCAGCAAAGTGACAAGGTCTTCCATGTTTTTAAGATACTCAGTGGATGCTGCTTTCACCAATTGCTCGCGTCCTTCAAATTCCGCTTGGATCTGCGGCAAATCGCCTGGCGTTGAATAACCTAGGTTCGTTTTTCTGCGAACAGCATCGACAAGAGTTTTATAACGGTCACGGGCGGCAACTGTTTCTTTAAAGTTCTCTTGTGAAACATAAGTGTTCCAGTATTGGCGAATCGCCGAAAGCACGACTTCTTCCAGCTCGTTAGCGCGCATGATTTCTTGCGCCTCGTATCTCTTTTCAGCTGCGGTCACGTTTGCACGGCTGGCAAGACCGAAAGAGTTTGCAAGCAACGGTTGAGTCAAATTCAACGTCGCGATATCCAAGGTTTGGTTCGACGGCGGTGGATTTGTAATCGAAGCATCTGGACTGATATTTTGGGAAAGACGAGAAACATCAACACCCAAAGTTGTTCCAGTCGTCGCCAACTGTTTGCTTAATCCAAGAGTCGTGCGATAGCGCTCGTACTTGGATGACGTCTCAGTTGTGCCATTGTTTAGAAGAGCGACCATTTTATCGTACTCAAAACCTGTTTCTGCATTCAATTGCCAGTCATAAACTTGCAATGTGCGAACCACGTCGATTTTGTATGTTTGATATTTTAAATTAACCTCTTTGGTTTTTGGACCTTGTTGCAAAACGAGTTCCGCCACTTGTTTTTGTGTCAGAGTCACTGTCTTGCGAGGTACAGAGGCCACCGCTGGGGTCGGAGTCGGTGTTGGAGCAGGAGTCGGCTTTTTGGCCGGCGCTGCTACCACCGTTGTACTGAGGAGGAGTGCGAGAAGATTTACCATTGTACTTTTGTTCCCAATTCAAAGTTGTTTTTCTGTAAAGCAATTGTCTCGTTGTCGTTAATTGATTTGTTCGACCATTCTGTGAAGATCGACCATTTCGGGCTGACTTGGAAATCAAGTCCGTAGTTCAAAGCTTCATAGCGAGCGTGTTTTGAAAACGCGGCAGAGTCATTCGTGCTCGATTGAGTGTAGTTCACGATGCCGTATTGTGGAGAGACGACAACAGACAACCAAGCAAGGCGTTCCCAAGAAACCGCAAGCACAGGGCCTGCGCTCAAAAGAGTTGTATTCAAACGGGCGTCGTCAACTTGAACACCTGATGCAAGAACCGCATTTGCTTCTTGAGAAATGAAAGAACCTTGTGCGCGTGCACCCAGTTTCCAGGCAACTGGGCCCGTGAGCAACGGCGAACTGATCATACCTAATTCAAGAGTCGGCATCACAGTTTGGTCGTTTTGGCTTAAATCAAAAGTTTCAGCCAAATCATTTGTTGCAGAACCTTCTGCTTGGAAAGTTTGAACAGAGAGGCTGGCAAAGTATTTCCAACGGCGCGTGATAATTTCAGGGCGTGGATCTTTCAGAGTCAAATAAGCACCTGCGACTTGGGCATCGCTCGCTTGTTCTTTTTGTTTTCCTTTGATCTGAGTCGCTTCAGACAAAGCCATATCATGCAAAGAAGTTGTCGAAGCTGAAGTCGAAGATTGAGCGTAAGAAAGAGAGGCGAAAAGAGTGATAACCGCCAATGAGGAAGCGAATAAAGACATGGAGAATCTCCTTTTGTGCACGGCCAGAAATAGTCTCTAGAAATGGGGCTGTCAACCCAACAATTAGCCTTCTAAGGAGACCTAAATACTCAATGATATCAATAACCTTTCAACTATGAACTTCTTGCTTGGTGGCGTCGTGTTGAAAGCGGAATGCTAATGACTATTAAGGGTCTCTTCTCCTAGATTGAGTGTGCAAAGGAGTTCGCTGATGAGAATCTCAGATATTTCGATTAAAAATCCCGTATTTGCGTGGATGTTGATGTTTGGACTGATGATCTTCGGTCTGATTTCATTCTCGCGCATGGGGGTCAGCCAATTACCTGACGTCGACTTTCCAACTGTTACGGTTAGCGTAACTTTGGATGGTGCTGCACCTGAAGTTATGGAGACCCAAGTGGTTGACGTGATTGAAAGTGCCTTGATGACTGTTGAAGGAATTACAACGATCAGTTCAAGCAGTAAAACGGGAAGCGGTTCAATCACTGTTGAGTTCGATTTGGATCGTAACATCGATATCGCTTTGCAAGACGTTCAAGCGAAAATTGCGGGCGTTCAACGTTTGCTTCCTGATGACGTCGATCCGCCAACAATTTCTAAAACGAATCCTGATGACCAACCGATTTTATGGTTGGCACTGACGTACGATAAAAATGATCCTGAATTTTTAATGCGTTACGCCCGCGACTTTTTGAAAGATCGTTTCACAACTGTTGAAGGTGTCGGCGATATCTTCCTGGGTGGTTACACGGACCCTGTGATGCGCGTGCGTGTGAAGCCGAAAGAACTTTTGCGTTACAACATTTCCGTCAATGACGTGATGGATGCAATTTCAAGCGAGCACTCTGAGCTTCCAGGTGGTTACATTTCCACCGACAAAAAGAATTTCAACGTTCGTACCATGGGTGAAGCCAAGACTGTTGAAGAGTTCCGATCAATTGTTATTAGCAAACGCGGAGGACAAAACGTTGCTGATCCCACAAACATGGTGAAGCTCAGCCAAGTGGCAGAAGCTTCCATGGGACTTGATAAAATTGAACGTATGTCTCGCTTTAACGGTAAGACGGCTTTGGGTCTTGGTATTCGTAAACAACGTGGTACGAATGCAGTCGCAGTTGCTCGTGCGGTGAAAGAAAAAGTTCTGGAAATCGACAAGCAACTTCCGGAAGGCATGCGCATTCAAGTTAACTTTGACAGCACGAAATTTATCGAACAATCCGTGCATGAATTGAACAGTCACTTGATCCTTGCAGTGATTTTGACATCCCTGGTATGTTGGATGTTCTTGGGCAGTTGGTCGGCAACGTTTAACGTTTTGCTTTCTATTCCGACTTCGTTGTTGGGTGCATTTATCGGTTTGTACTTCTTAGGGTACACGCTGAATACATTTACATTGCTTGGTTTGACTCTGGCGATCGGTATTGTCGTCGACGACGCGATCATGGTTCTAGAAAATATTTTCCGCTATAACGAAAATGGGCGGGGACGTATTGAATCGGCGATTTTAGGAGCGCGTGAGATCAGCTTTGCGGCGATGGCCGCAACGGCAGCCGTTATTGCGATCTTCTTACCTGTGGCCTTTATGAAAGGCATCGTCGGTAAATTCTTTATGCAATTTGGTGTCACGATTTCTTTGGCGGTCTTCTTGTCGCTTGTAGAATCGTTGACGATCACACCAATGCGTTGTGCGGGTTTCGTTCACCATGGTGAGCGTTCGACAAAAATCGGTCGCGCATTTGAAGGCTTCATGGAGCAGCTGCGAGTCAGCTATGAAAAAGGATTGCGCTGGTCTTTGCACAATCGTTGGAAAGTTATGTTGGGCTCTTTGCTGTTCGTGATTCTTTCATTCGGAATTATCAAATTCCTGAATAAAGAAATGACGCCAGCGCAAGACCAAAGCATTTTCATGGCTCGTTTGATTATGCCGGTGGGAACTTCCATTGCGTATACGGATCAACAAACTCAGAAAGCTGAAAAGTGGTTGATGTCGCGTCCTGAAGTGAAGCAAGTTTATGCGGCGATCGGTGGGTTTGGTGGCGGAGCTTCTGATGCGAATATCACGATGATGTTTATCACCTTGAAAGAGAAAAAAGATCGCCCGAAAGATCCAGAAACAGGCAAAGTCCTCTCACAACAAGAATTCATGGGTGTGGCTCGTAAAGAGTTTGCAAAAATCGAAGACATGCGTCCGGTCTTAATGGATTTGTCGCAAGGTGGTTTCGGTGGTGGTCGTGGTTATCCGATTGAGTTCACAGTTTTGGGATCTGATTGGGACAAGCTTGCGAAGTTCTCGCAGACAATTATGGCAGAGATGACCAAGAGTGGTTTAATGGTCGACGTCGACTCGAATTACTTGTTGGGTATGCCCGAAATTCAAGTGAAACCAGATCGCGTTTCGGCTGCTCAGCACGGCGTGAGCATCACGTCTATTGGTAAAACGGTGAGTGCACTCATTGGTGGCGTGAAAGTTGGTGAGTATCCTGAAGGGGGTCATCGTTACGACATCAAGGTGAAACTAGAAGATCAAGGAAAACCAATGGACGAAATTAAAACTTTGTTCGTGGGGAACGTGCGTGGAAACTTGATCCCGATGCCTCGTGTGACCAAAGAAGAAATCACGGCAAGTTTGCAGTCGATCTCTCGTTCGAATCGTCAACGAGCGATTACGATCACAGCGAATATGAAGCCGGGAGTTTCACAACAAGCAGCGATGCAAGAAGTTGAAAAGATCGCAAAGAAAACTTTGGAGCCCGGCTATATGATCGACCAAGGCGGAAGCTCGAAAACATTTAAGGAGTCTTTCCAAAGCTTGTTGTTTGCATTGGTCATGGGCTTGGTTATTGCCTACATGGTCTTGGCGAGCCAGTTCAACTCATTCATAGATCCAGTCACTATTCTTTTGGCATTGCCATTTAGTTTCAGTGGAGCTTTCTTTGCGTTGTGGATGACAGGTCAGTCATTGAACATGTTCTCGATGATCGGACTATTGCTATTAATGGGTATCGTGAAAAAGAACTCAATTCTTCTGATCGAATTCACCAATACAGTTCGTGATCGCGGAACTAGAGAGGCTTACGCGGCCTTAGTAGAAGCATGTCCGATCCGTTTGCGTCCGATCCTCATGACATCTGTGGCAACTATTGCAGCGGCGATTCCATCGGCAACAGCACGTGGAGCGGGTTCTGAATCGATGAGACCCATGGCGATCACCCTGATCGGTGGCGTTCTCGTTTCCACAATCCTGACATTGTTCGTAGTGCCAGTCGGCTACTTGATGCTCGATCGTTTCAAAAAACGTGACGAAGTCCGAGAGAAAACCAAGGAGGCTTTCGCCGCTGTGGGTAACGAAGCGCTTGAATAGGCTTAGTCCTATACGAGGACTTGGAGAGTGTTGAATTTTTCAGGAATTGCTTGTTCGTGGATCTTATTGCGGGATCAGGGAAGCTTCTGTAGACTGGTCCGCATATGGAACAAAGCCAATCTGAAGTGAATCTTCCGTGGTGGACCTGGATATTGCCGTTTTTTCTGGCGCTTATCGCGAAATCGATTTGTTACCGATTCTTTTTCCACGAAGGTTTTTTCTATATTTACGGATCTTATGTTCTTTGTCTTCCCTTGTATTTTATTTGGGGACCACGAGTCTTTTGGTCTCAAGCTCTCGCCGAAGCTCTCACTGCCAATATTGTGGGTTTAAAGGGTTTTGATATTCATCTCTTGCATGGTGTTGCAAATGCCTCGAAGCCGTTGATGGGGTATTGCTTTTTTCTGTGGGCTTCTAAAGGAAAATACCGAGAAAAAATCGACCGTAGTCTTTTATTTTTCTTTTGGACATTATTAATCGCAAGCTTGATTGCAAATATCATCCTCGTCGGATTTAGATACGGTGCCGGAGATGTGAATGCCGGCGAGTTTCTGCCAAGAATTTTAAAGCAGACTTTGAGAGATTGTTTCTTTGGATATGTTATCAGTTTCCCATTGTTGGAAAAATTAGGCCCTTTTCTGAAACAGAAAAATCTTTCACGCTGGCCCCTCGAGAAAGAAGAATTGGCAGAAAGCCGTGCTCCTTAGAGCACGGCCTCATTCACGTTAGCTTTTCTTTTCAACAGGCTTGTTCGCTTCAATTTTGATCACGAGAGTGACCTCGTCGCCAACGACGGGACCTGCTTCCACCATATTACTCCAGTTTAAACCAAAATCTTTGCGATTGATTTTGCTAGTCGCAGAGAAGGCGATTTTATGATTGCCGAATGGATCGTTAACTTCGCCCAGGTATTTCACATCCAGAGTGACTGATTTGGTTTTTCCTTTAATCGTCAAATCACCAATAATTTTCAAATTGTCGGCACTGCCAACGATCTTTTTGGTGACGAATGACAATTTTGGAGATTTCGCCGCATCAAAAAAGTCAGGACTCTTTAAGTGATCGTCACGTTGGGAATTGTCCGTATTCACACTGGCGGCATCGATGTCGAGGTTGGCTTTGGACTTGTTTAAATTTGAATCGATAGTGATGGAACCATCGAATTTTGTAAATCGACCTTCGACGGTGGCGATGACCAGATGGGGAACTTCAAAGCCGATTTTAGAGTGGGCAGCATCAACAGTATAAGTTCCTGCCGGAATAGATTTCGCAAATGCAGGCAAAGTCATCAATGTGACAAGACTTGATAGGACTAACTTTTTCATAGGGTTCTCTCCTTAGTTATGATCTTGATAAATGAACCGAAGATAGTATCGACGTCTTTTCATTATTGCGGTAGGTGACATATTTGGTATAGACTGTTCTGTATATGGAACAATTAGACCTCAATCAAATCCGGACTTTTATTAAAATCGTTCAGGCGGGGAGCTTTACGAAAGCTGCCGAAGTTCTGCGACAACCCAAATCGCGAGTCAGTCGCCGAATGGCAGCTTTGGAAAAAGAACTTGGCGTGCAGTTGATCTATCGCACAACGAGACAGTTTCAGCTGACGGAGATTGGACGACAGTTTTTCGAACGAGGTCGCAATCTCATTGAGGGACTTGAGAGTCTTTCAAGTGAAATTAGTGAAACCACATCGGAAGTCTCGGGTTTGATTCGCATCACGGCGTCTGATGATATGGGAATTTTATATTTGCCAGCCCTCTTGGATGAGTTTTGTCAGGTCTATCCGCAAGTAAGATTTGAGATTTTGCTCACGCAATCCTATGTGGATCTGGTGAAAGAATCTGTGGATGTGGCACTGCGAATTGGCGCTCTGAAAGACAGCTCATTGAAAGTTCGTAAAATCGGCAACGTGAAATCTATTTTCGTGGCCAGCCCTGGGTTTCTCGAGCGTTACCGTCAAATTGAAGACTTGTCTATGATTCATCAGTGGCCTTTCTTGTCTTTGAAACAGCAAGAAAAGCTGGATGTATACCGAGACTCTGATTCAAAAAAAATCACTCTGAAGGTTAAGCCTACTTTTTCTTCGAATAATCCTTCGATGCTGGTGCCATTAGCTGTGCGTGGACGAGGGTTGGGATTTGTGCCTGAGTTTTTATGCCGTGAGCACATTCGATCAGGACGTTTAGTTCATGTGTTAAAAAACTTGCGCAGCGATGAGGTGCCAATAAGTTTGGTGACTCCGGATCAAAAAGAAGTGCCTTTGAAAGTGCGTAAATTTATTGAATTTGCTGCAAAGAGATTAAAAGAACTTTTTTAGGAACTCAGCCATTCCTGTATATTGAAAGTGGAAAAGGCCCAAGATCAACATGCACCAAGCGGCTCCTAGAACTGTCATCATCATGATTTCTGGGAATTGGCGAAGTGAGATGGAAGGCTTCGCGCGATTGAGCAAATCATCAATTTGTCCGCGTTCTTGCGTTTCTTTAAAGCGGCGAGCGAGGCCCTGAGCTAGTACGATACGCGCTGCCATTTCCATTTTATAGAAATGAACTCCCACCAGAGTGCGTTGATTGTTGATATTGTCCAAGCGAGTGACAATTCCATAGCAGGCCATTTGTTTTGAGCCTGGCGGTGTGAATTGAATTTTAATCACTTCACCTAAAAGAGGGCATAAGTCGTCCGGAGCTGTGAACGCAAGACCCGTCAATGAAACATTGCGGATTTCGGTTCCCTCTTCCCATGGAGTTTGTTTCGGACCCGCGACACGGATAAGACTGTCGTCCTCAGTGCTGAGAATATAACGTGGTGATCTTCCGTGGTAGCGTGCGAGACTAGACATGTTCTTCTTTTCGGAATATCACGAGCACTTCTTGACCGGCATTGCAGGAAAATGTCGTCTCAAACTGAGATTAGAAGTGACTCCATCCCTTAAATTCGGTGATTTCTTTAAGAGTTTTATTTTGCAGTGTGAAAAGACCTTTTTCATTCTGAAAACGACCAAGGACTTGCCATTGGGGAAAGTCTTTCCGTGCACTTTCTGGTATCGCTAACAAGAGTTCGTAGTCTTCACCACCCCCCAGAAAAAAGTCAGTCGCATTTTTAGAAAGCGTGCGCGCGGCAGAGTGCAGTTCGGTTGAAATCTGGATTTGATCTAAATCAATGGTAAGTCCCAAGTTTTCTCCGCAAAGTTGAAGAGCGTCGTTGATCAGCCCGTCACTACAGTCCATCAAGGCATGAACAGAATCGGCGCGGAGCTGGAGATGTTCCACCAGATCTAATCGCGGAGAAGGGCGAAGATGTCTTGCTTTTGCAACATCGAGGTTTTCGATTCTATTTTGAAGAGCCAGCATTCCCGTGTGGGAAAGACCCAGAGGTCCACTGGATAAAAGCAGATCACCCGCTTGCGCTCCTTTGCGGGTGAGTGGCTTTATGCAGGAGCCAAATACTGAGACATCGATGGTTATATCTTGAGGTGAAGCGCACAAATCTCCACCAATGATTTCAACATTGTATTGATCAGCAAGTGACAACATTCCCTGATAGAAATCGTCAAGCCAAGATTCGGTTAGGTTGTTTGGCAGGGCCAGCGATACTTGTGCGTAATGCGCATTGGCTCCCATGGCGGCAAGATCGCTCAAGTTAACTGCCAACGCCTTCCAGCCTAGGTCTGTTGGAGTGCAATATTCTCGACGAAAGTGAATGTTTTCAACCATCATGTCCTGCGCAAGTACGGAAAAGCCGGGGAAATTTTTGAAAACAAAGGCGTCATCGCCGAGACCCACAACAGTATGCGGGCTTTGACGCTGGACGAGGGATTTAATTCGGTCAATTCGTGACCATTCTTTCGGAGTATTGCGCATGGAAATTCCTCTCGAGGAGATTGCCAAGTAAGAGGCTTTATTGTGAAATATCTCGTCAGGGAGTCAAGGAGGATTCTGTTGAACACACCTAAAGTGACATCCGGTAAAAGAACGTCCAAGAAAAGATCCACGCGGAAGCCGAAGGTTGTTGAGCATCCTCTGTCATCTGAAAATCTTTTTACCAATCGTGAGATCGGTTGGTTGAATTTCAATCGTCGCGTTTTGGCAGAAGCTGAGGACGCACGCAATCCACTTTTAGAGCGATTGAAGTTCTTGGGAATCTGCGGTTCGAATCTGGATGAGTTTTTCATGAAACGTGTGGGTGGCCTTAAACGCCACGTGGTGTATGGCATTTCTCCAAAATCTGCAGATGGAAAAACTCCGGTGCAGCAGCTCCAAGAGATCCGTCAAATTGTCATTCCGATGATTCAAGATCAGGCGAAATGTTTTCACAAGGTTTTGAAGCCGGCGTTGGAAAAAGAAAATATCTTTTTGCTTTCGTGGAAAGATCTTTCAGCGAAAGAAAAAGAAGACGTTAAAAATTACTACAACAAAAACGTTTTCCCGGTCCTCACGCCACTTTCGGTAGATCCGGGGCATCCATTTCCGTTTATCTCAAATCTTTCTGTATCACTGGGTGTGACATTAAAGCATCCGCAAGGTGAGGAGAAACTTTTTGCTCGCGTGAAAATTCCGCGTGTCTTGCCGCAATGGATTCGTGTGACCACAGATCTCACCGTGAATCGCTTTGTGAGTTTGACGGAAGTCATTCAGGAAAATTTAGAAGACCTGTTCCCATCGATGCAGGTTTTGGGTGTGATGCCGTTTCGTTTGACTAGAAACGCAGATTCAGACCAAGACCAAGAGGATGCTGAAGATTTGTTGGAAGCCATTGAGGAAGAATTACGCCAGCGACGTTTTGCGGAAGTGGTTCGCCTCGAGCACGGCCCTAACCCAGATCCTTGGATGTTGAAGTTTTTGATGGAAGAGCTTGAGCTGACCGAAGACGATATTTATGAACTACCAGGCGAGCTTGATTACACAGATCTTGGCGTAATTTGTGACCTTGCAATTCCAAATCTTAAGTATGAACCTTTTATGCCAGTGGTGACACCTTCTTTCATGGAAGAAGGCGTCGGGATCTTTAACGTTATTAAAATGCATGATCAACTCTTGCATCATCCCTACGAAAGTTTTTCGGCATCCGTCGAAAAATTTATTCGCGTCGCGAGTGAAGATCCCAAAGTTCTTGCGATTAAAATGACCCTCTATCGCACGGGCGACAACAGTCCTTTTATTCGCGCACTTATTCGTGCCGCCGAACAAGGGAAGCAAGTGGTTTGTCTTGTTGAACTTAAAGCGCGTTTTGATGAAGAACGAAACATCTATTGGGCCACGGAACTTGAAAATGCGGGCGTGCATGTGGTTTACGGAGTTGTGGGACTTAAAACCCATGCGAAAACAGCTTTGGTTGTACGACAAGAACTTGAGGGGCTAAAATGTTACGCGCATATCGGAACCGGCAATTATAACGTCACGACGTCGCGTTTTTATACCGACCTTGGAGTTTTGACGGCGCGTGAAGAAATCACCAGCGACGTGGTTGAGTTTTTCCACTTTTTGACGGGCCGATCTCTGAAGAACAATTATCAAAATTTGCTTATTGCACCTGTGAACATGTTCACTCGTTTCAAGGCCATGATTGAACGAGAAGCTGAACATGCAGCGCATGGTCGTCCAGCCCAAATCATCGCGAAGTTTAATAACTTCGAAGAAAACGACATTGCAGTCGCTTTGTATGGAGCTTCGCAAAAGGGCGTGTCGATTGATATGTTTGTGCGGGGCTTTTGCTGTTTGCGACCGGGCGTGAAAGGCATGAGTGAGAATTTGCGAGTGACGTCTTTGATTGGAAGATTTCTTGAGCACTCACGTATTTTCTATTTCCGCAATGGCGCTGCAGACCCTGTCGACGGAGAATTCTTTATCGGTTCAGCGGATTGGATGTATCGCAATCTTCACGCGCGAGTAGAAGCCATTGTTCCCATATTGGATCGCAGTTTGAAAGAAAAGTGTTGGGAGTTGTTGCAGCTTTGTATCAAAGAACAAAGACAGGCTTGGCAAATGAATTCAGACGGAAGCTACACACGTAAAAACTCAAACGAAGCGGGTTTGCACCAAATTTTGATGCAAATTGCGAAAACCAAGGCCAAAATAGCCGAAGATGCATCTGCACATACGGAGTAAAAGTGGAATTGGTGATCATTCGACATGCAATAGCGGAAGAGCGAGAGGACTTTCAAAAGAAGGGCCTTGAAGATCAGTTCCGCCCGTTGACTCTCAAGGGTCGCAAACGCATGCAAAAGGTCTGCTTTCATCTCAAAGATATTTTGAAAGATGTTGATTTGATTGTGACCAGTCCCTTTACTCGTGCTCGTCAAACGGCAGAGATCATTTCGCAGATTTATTTTGAAACCAAAGTGGTGGAGGCTCCCGAACTGGTTCCGCAAAGTCCGCCACAAGCTTTTGTAAAGTGGATGCGCGTGCACGGTAAAAATCACCGTCGCATTGCGATCGTTGGTCATGAGCCACATCTCAGTACATTTGCGAGCTTTATGCTCACGGGTCGTAACGAGAGCTTTATTGATCTCAAAAAAAGCGGAGTGATTATTCTTGAACTTGAATCATTCACCAATGCAGAAGCAGGCACAGCCCAGCTTTTGATGCTTGCCCCACCTAAAGTTTTTATCGATTGATCCATTCTAGTTTGGTTTGGTGTTTGCCGTCATTAACGGTGATCAGAAGTTTTTCTGGCTCAGGTTAGAGCATCGACCAGATCAAGCCGTCGCGGAGGCCTACTCGTGGAATAAGAAGCTTCTGAGTCTCAGCTTGGCGCATAATGGTTTGCACAAGGACCGCGGCTGGCACGATGACGTCGGCGCGATCGGGGCGAAGGTGGAGCTTATCGATGCGATCTTTGAGAGATAAGCTTTTCAGTTTATCAATAATTTGACTGAGTTCCGTAAAGGTCACGAAAGTATTCGGCGTTCTATTTAATAAACGCATTTTGAGCTCACCTATGCATTCGAGATTTCCACCGGTCCCAATGGCAAAGTCTACTGGGTCGTGGTCGACATTGCGATGAATGTGTTCTCCAAGTGGCGCCATAAACTCACCCATGATAATGCCAAGATGGGATTCGTTCATTCTGCGTTTTGCGAGGTTTTCAAGCACGCGAACGGTCCCCATTGGAAAAGATTTTGTCGCGATTATCTTTTCACTGAGGGAAAAGGTGACTTCGACACTGCCGCCGCCGACATCAATCAACATGGATTTCTTGTTGTGAAGGTCGAGTTCTTTTTGCACAGCTAAGTGAATGAGGCGTCCTTCTTCGATACCATCAATGACCTCAATTTGAATGCCCGAAAGCTTTTTGATCGCAGAGACAAACTCTTTTGCATTTTTCGCTTCTCTGCAGGCGCTGGTCGCGACGGCGCGGACCCTGCTGACGCCAAATTCTCTGTTGGTCTCGGCATATTGATGGAACGTGGACAAGGCTAGCTCGAAAGAATGAACCGAAATCATTCCAGAAGTAAAAACGTCGTGGCCCAGTCGAACAGGGGCTCTGAATTTTTTTACAATTTTCAGCGGTGAACCGTTCCCATCAACTTCCGCAATCATCATGCGAATGGCGTTGGAACCTATATCGATAGCTGAAATACGACGTGACACGATAAAACTCTCCTGACCTTGGCATTAGTATATAAAAATGGCAGCATGGGAGCATGAAAAAAATCACTTTTGCATTCATTTTTTTTGCGGGCCTTCATGCTTGGGCACTATCTGATATTGAGATTTCCGGTGAAGTCGATGCCACAGCTGAAGTCTACACATTACCCACGGCTGATCAGGGTAATTCTGCATTCCGCATTCCAACTTTGCTTCTAGACATCAATGTTCCATTGAAAGACGGAAATCAGTTGGTGGTGAATTTCGAAGGTGCTGAAACAAGTACGAACGAAGAAGCGTCTCGTTTTGAAGTGCAGACTCGCGAGGCCTACTTTGATCTTGTGAGTATTTTTGATGGTATGTACGCCCTGCGTGGCGGACTTTTGCCGCAACCTTGGCAAGAGGCTGAATATGAGGACTGGAGTTATCGTTTCCTTGGTGAGACGGCTTGGGTGATTACGGAAAAATGGAAATATCTTTCTTACTCGGATGTCGGCTTGTCATTCATGGGAGAACTGCCAAGTGAATGGGGAGAGGCGGCGTTGACATTGGTGAACGGCGAGGGTCGTGACGCAAAAGAGGTCGGACCGCACAAAGAAGCTGCTTTGTTTTTTCGTTTGATGAAATGGAATCCATGGACGATCTCATTAAACTATGTTCGCGGAAACTATGATCAGTATGGTGATGATGTGGGACTTAAAGAGCGCGCACAGGCTTTGATCACTTATCGTGGTGAAACAAACTGGTGGGCGGGTGTGGAAGTTCTTTATGCTAAAGACCCGGCTGATGCAGTTCGTGCTCTGAAGATGGCTGAAGAAGTGGATGTTTTGGACTTAACTGGACAAGCGGTCGAGGCCTTAGGTGGCAGTGCATTTGTCACGATCGGCACAGGCGAGAAGTCAGAACTCATGCTTCGCTATGATTACTTAAATGCCGTGACATCAGAGTCTGGAAAAGACCTCTCAACTGGGATTTTGGCTTGGGCCTACGCAATTAGTGATGATTTCCGGGTTGCCGCAGAGACAGATTACACGGTTTATGGTGATCGTTACTTTGCCTTTGGTGGCCGCGAAAAGGCGAAATTTGAGTTAGCCGCACAAGTTCTTTTCTAAATGTGTTAAGATTCTGTTAGAATGCCTAGAGATGCCGTGTTAAGCGGTGTCTTTCCTCTAAAAACTAAGATAGATCATGGATGGGAGAGTGAGATGGAAAGAGCCATCGACTTACAATTAGAAGACCTTAAAAAAATGATTTTGCTAATGGGCGGTCATGTTGAGAAGGCATTGTCGCTAGCGATTACGGCTCTCCTAAATAAGGATCTTTCGCTTTTTGCTCAAGTTCATGAAATCGAAAGCCAGATCAACGAAGATCATATCCGCGTTGACGGGGCTTGTATGAATCTTTTGGCAAAGCAAGGCCCGGTCGCTAAAGATCTTCGTTTGATTTTATCTGTTATCAAGATCAACAACGATCTTGAGCGCATGGGTGACCAATCTGTGAATATTTCATACTCCGGCAAGGATTACTTAAGTCACAAACCTATTCAGCAATTGAATGATATTCAAAAAATGTCGGAGATTGCGGGTCGTATGGTGAAGGGCTCGTTGGATTGTTTTGTCCGTGGAGATACAGAGCAAGCAAAAGTTATTCTGTCTATGGATGACGAAATTGATGCTCTAAAAAATAAAGTATTTAAAGAAGTCAAAGCACACATCAAAGGAAACCCTGAAGATGTAGATGCAGGACTTGATTTGATTTTGATTGCGCGGAACTTAGAACGTTTGGGAGATCACGCGACGAATATCGCCGAAGATGTGATCTTTGCCTTTACGGGTAAGGACATCCGCCATGGGGGAAAGTTTGGCTGACGGAAACGTTCGAGTTCTAGTCGTTGAAGATGAACAAGAGATCCGCGAGCTGATGGCTTTGCATCTCTTGCGACAGGGGTACCGTGTGACTGAATGCGGTTCCGCTGAAGAAGCGATGGTTGAACTCGATAAAGGCTCCTACCAACTTTTTGTGTTGGATTGGATGCTTCCTGGAATGTCAGGGGTTGATTTCGTTGAAAAGATCAAAGCCAAAGTACCAAAGTCCAGTATCTTAATGGTGACAGCTATGGCCGAACCCCACGATATCGTCGCGGGACTTGAGCGCGGAGCTGATGACTATGTCACCAAGCCATTTAATCCCAGCGTTTTCCTTGCTCGCGTTAAAGCTTTAATCCGTCGTTCAAACGAAGACATGGCTCCGGCCATTGCTTCTGGATCAGAGGTTAAAGTCGCGGGACTTAAAATGAATTTCAAAACTTACGAAGTTTCATATCAAGGTGAACCTTTGCACCTGACTCCGTCTGAGTTTAAGCTTTTAGGCGCGTTGGTGCAAAATCAAGGCTGCGTTCTAACTCGTGAACAATTGATTGAGAGTATTCAAGGTGAGGGCATCAATGTGGTTGGCCGCACTATTGATACTCATGTCTTTGGTTTGCGTAAAAAACTAGGTGGCTTTGGCGATCAGATTGAGACTATTCGTGGAGTGGGATATCGGGTTAAGATGGATATCGCATGAAGCGATTTTTAGGATTCCCGAAACGATTATTTTGGAAGTTTTTCTTTCTTCAGTGGATAGCATTCAACCTGCTATTCCTCGCAATTCTAGTTGTTATCGACGTTCGCTATAAAGTTCGTCCCTTCGTATACAATGAAGCACTTTTAAATTTCTTTGTATTCAGCGCTTTGTTGTCGTTACTGACATCCTATCGTTTCGCACGACCGATTCAGCGGGTGATCTTAAAAGCTCTGCGTATCTCTAATAAGCGCGCGGTCGAAGGTTTGATTGAGTCCAACGACGAAGATTTATTGGATGATGAGCTCGATGATTTGTCGGAGCTGGATTTGGCTCTTAGTAAAATCCATAAAAAGATGAAGCGTCGTAAGGCGCAGTACTTACAAGCCCAAGAAGAATCTCAAGCATTTATGAGTGCTGTGGCCGAAGGCCTCGTCAGCGTGAGTTTGGATGAGAAAATTCTTTATTTTAACTCGCAGTTTGCTGCGCAATTCTTAACCGGCAATCAGTTGCAACAATCCAGCTTGAGTCTGAAAGAAGCGATCCGTTCTTCAGACGTTTTAGAAGGTTTTGAAAAAACCATTCGCACGGGACGCGGGCATCGATTCTCTGTGAAACTTGCGACGTTGCTTGATAATCAACCTCGATATTTTTCTGTGTCCGTAAACCCGATCCGTAACGAAAAAACCCGCGAAACATATGGAGTCGTAGGGATTTTCCACGATATCACGGATATGAAAAAGGCCGAGCAAATCCGCATCGACTTCGTCGGTAATGCGTCTCACGAACTTCGCACGCCTCTGACTTCCGTTAAAGGTTATATCGATACGCTCAAAGAAGATGTAAAGCAGAATCAGTACGCGCAAGCGGGCAAGTTTTTGGATATCGTTTCTCGTAACGTGGACCGCTTGATGGATTTGGTAAATGATTTGTTAAGCTTGTCAGCGCTGGATTCGCATTCAGAATTGAAGCTTGAGACAATTGATCCTTTACAGATTTCAGAGCATGTCGTAACGGAACTTGCAGTTCTTGCCTCGGGAAAAAATATTTCCATTCGTGTGATTGGAGAGGTTCCTCCTTTTACGGCGGACGCTCGTAAAGTAGAACAAGTTCTTCGCAATCTTGTTTCAAATGCGGTGAAGTACATTCCTGCAGGTAAATCTGTGCAAATCCGGTGGGAGCGCGATAAGGAACAAATTCTTTTGCGTGTCATTGATGATGGGCCAGGAATTCCGGGGGAACATTTGGATCGTCTGTTCGAGCGTTTCTATCGTATTGATAAGGGCCGCACGCGTGATGCTGGTGGCACGGGCTTGGGGCTCGCTATCGTCAAGCACATCATGCAAAGCCACGGCGGAACAGTTTCCATCAAAAGTGAAATGGGAAGTGGGGCCGAGTTTGTCTGTCGCTTTCCTATAAGTCGCTAGGGATCAATTAGAGCCAGACCTTCGGCTAAAGAACTGCCCGAAAATTCGCATTTTGTTTAGACCTCCTCTAATCTGAATAAAAGGTGGGAGGTCTCTGTGTTGCGGAATGCATTGGGTATGTGCGTGGTGCTCGGTATGGCAGCTACCGCTTATGCTGAAGTCAAAGAGCGCTCTCTTGAAGTTATTAATCAAGAGATTGCAAAGCTTGAAGCGAAGAAAAAAGAAATTGAAAAACCCATCAACGAAACGCAAGTGCGTGTGAATGCTTCTTTTGCGACACTTCGATCTGCAAGCGAAGCCGTATCAAAAGGCAATCCCTCTGCCACTGTTGCGTTGACGGATCAACAGCGTGACCTTTTCGTGAAAGCCAACAAAGACGTCGCCAAGTTGCAAACAGACGTGATCCCGAAGTTGGATCAGATGAAAAAAGAGGCGGGAGAAATCAATACCGAACTCACTCGACTTAAAGGTGAAGCTCTGCAAAAGAGAGTGGCAGGTGCCGCAACCGAGAGTGTGAAAGCCGCGCAGAATATCGGCAATACGGTACTAGAGCAAAACAAGGTTATTGATGACAATAAGCTTTTGAACACCAAGTTGCGTGTCGCGGATTTGCGCATGGGTCTGATGGAGCTTGATCTAAAGAAGAATGGCATTGATTCCACTCTCAATGATATGGAACGCATTTATGATAAATCTCTTTTAGGGGCTTATCTTCAAGATAAAATAGGTCAGCTGTTAAACTCTCAAGTTGTGTGTTCAGTTCAAAAAAGATGTATGGGCACGGACCCTAAAATGATTGATTCACAAAGAATCCGAAACGAAATCTTCCCAGAGTCAGAAGCCGTTCGTGGCAATTACTACGAAAAGGTAAATAAAAAACCTGCAAACCCGGTGCAGTAAAGATCTTAAAACCTAGCAAACATCGCTTTAGAGCCAGTTCTTCCCGAGCTGGCTCTTTGTTTTTGTGGGGCAAAAGTGGTAAGGTCAGATCTTATGGAAACTTCCCACGGCTTTTATAAATACTTTTCGGATGTCTTTAAAGATCGTTGGCCCGCTTTGTTCGCAGCTTTGCAAAAACGCGAACAGCAAGTCGCGCGCCGAAATAATTTGAGTCCCGTTGACGATGCCAAAACAAAAAAATGGAGCGCGCTCCCTGAAAAATCTGAACTTCCAGGGTGTTACTGGTTGGCGGAAGGCGAGCCTTGTCAGCCTGAGAGAAACGCAGATGAACTCTTAGATGTGTATATCATGGACCCTGCGAGTGTGATGGTGGCTCGCGCGCTCGATGTACAGAGTGGCGACCGGGTATTAGACATGTGTGCCGCTCCTGGTGGCAAGAGTTTGATTTTGATCGAGGGACTGGGAGAAGAAGGAGAAATCTTCTGTAATGACCTTTCTCCGGAACGCCGTGAGCGTTTGAAAAAAGTCATCCAACAATATGTTCCGCGCACGATTCGCGACCGTGTTTGGGTCACGGGTAAAGATGGTGTTCAGTTTGGCCTCAAGGAGCCTAACAGCTTTGACCGAATTCTGTTGGACGCTCCTTGTTCAGGAGAGCGACATATTCTGGAAAATCAAGCAGCTCAAGATGACTGGAGTCCTCGTCGCACCGAGCACTTGGCAACTCGTCAGTACTCGCTTTTAGCGGCAGCTTTGTTAGCTGTGAAACCAGGTGGGCGCATCGTTTATTCTACGTGTTCCATCAGTCCGGAAGAAAACGATGAAGTGATTAAAAAACTTTTGAAGAAGAAAAAAACTCAAGTAAAGCTGATAGACGCAGAAACGGGCGTCGGTGGTGAACGTACCGAGTATGGTGTCGCATTTTTACCCGACACGTGCGGGTTTGGGCCCTTGTATTATTCAATTATTGAAAAAACAGGAGAGTAGCCTCTCCTGTGCGAATTTTTAATTTTAGACGTCGTCGTTTTGATGGAATTTATGGCGGCGGTATTCTTCAAGAGTTAAGAAACCATAGGTTTTTTTGCGGTAAATTTCGATGGCTTCAGCTTCAATATCAGCCAAGACATCTTCCTGAAAGCCCAAAGGAATATTTCCTTGTTTCATCAATTGCAGAACGTAAAGGTGCACCACACGTTGAATAAAGTCGTGGGATTTTTCTCTCATTCGTTTCGTATCTTGCAGGCGAGTCTCAATCAGTTCTAATAGAAGGTCTTTTTTCATACATTACAAGTATCGGCGTCGGATTTACGAACCTGAGCATCACAGATAGAAATTTTCTAGCAAGCGTGCGAAACTGGTCGTTATGAAGGCTTTGACTCAGCAAGAACTTAGGAATTTCGTCTTGGAAATGGCGCCCATTCTCAAAGGGGCACAACTTCAAGAAATCGTCGCGAACGATCGAGGTCTAGCTTTGTCCTTTCAGGCCGGAGCGACGTACTGGTTGGTCCTAGACCTTGTGCCGAACTCTCCAATGATGCTGCTTTTTGAAAAACACTGTCCATTTAAGAAATCGCCGAAAACCAAACCCGTGGCTCTTTTTCTGAATTCGCATGCTCGTAACCTCTATTTGCAGGATCTCGTGATCGAAGAAAAATGGGGCCGCGTGGTGAAGCTTGCTTTCAAAAATACCCAGAAGGAATGTGAAGTCGAAGTTCACCTGATTCCGAAGCAAAGTAATTTGATTGTGCGTACGGAAGGAAAGCAAATCGCTTGGGAAAAACCATTGGAGCTTCGAGAAGCTCCGGTCGTGGAAAACCCTCCGGAGCCGCGCAGTTTTGAAGCCATCCATAACGAGTGGCTTGCGCAGCAGCAGGGGGCGCAAAAACCGTCTCTGGATCCGCAAGCGCAATGGGAAAAACAGCGACAAAAAGATATCGAGAAAAAGCAAAAGGCTTTGGTGGATATCGAAAAACAGCTAGAAGCCGAAAAAGAAAAGTTGTGGATCGAAGCCGGTCAGTATTTAAAAACTCACGGAACTTTGGATGTCCCTGAGCATCTCAAAAGTTTCGTCAATGCTTCTGAATCTTTGAGTTGGAATATTGAAAACACTTTTTCCAAGGCCAAACAGCTTGCTGGAAAAAAAGAAGGTGCCAAAGAGCGCTTGGAGATTCTAAAAAAAGAAATCGAGGCGCTCGAAAAGGCACGTTTTCAAGATAAGAAACCTGCGAAAACCAATCTTGATGATTTGATGAAGAAAACCGATGCTCGTGGTCGTAAGCTCACATTGCCATCGGGAGCTGTTGCTTACTGTGGAAAATCAGCTGCGGATAATTTAGCACTGCTTCGTCAAGCCAAAGCTTGGGATTACTGGTTGCACTTAAAAGACTATCCCGGAGCCCATGCCATTCTTCATCGCCAGCGTGACCAGAAAGTTGAAGATTCCGAGATTCAAGAGGTGGCAGCTTGGGTAGCGCGTGAGTCTTTATCGTCAAAATCGCTGATGCTGGGGCAAAAAGTAGCCGTTGTGATCGTGGAATGTCGCTTTGTTCGCCCGATCAAAGGCGATAAGCTGGGACGAGTCACTTATCACTCAGAAAGAACTCTTAATTTCACTCTGCGTTAATAGTTTGACTCGAGCGCGAGCGGGTCTAGAATTTTCTCATCTGTTTTAAGAGGAGATTCCAGGCATGATTGAAGTCAAAGATCTCACCAAAGACTACGGTCCACGGCGCGCGATTGATCATCTTAATTTTTCTGTCAATAAAGGTGACGTCGTTGGCTTTCTTGGGCCCAATGGTGCTGGCAAATCGACAACGATGAAAATCATCACAGGCTTTATGGCTCCAAGCAGTGGAGCGGCGTCGGTTGCTGGATTTGATGTTTTCGAAAATCCCTTAGAAGTTAAGAAGCGCATCGGCTATTTGCCGGAAACGCCTCCCGTTTATGCGGATATGTATGTGCGCGATTATCTGCGCTATGTAGCGGCACTCAAGCAAGTTCCTAAAGAAAAAATTGAGAAGCTGGTCGATATGGCGATTGAAAAAACAAACTTGGGTGAAGTGCAAAAGCGTTTGATTCATCACCTGTCGAAAGGTTTCAAACAGCGTGTCGGAATTGCACAGGCCATTGTCTCAGATCCTGAAGTTTTGATTTTGGATGAGCCGACAGTAGGTCTTGACCCAAAACAGGTGGCCGAGATTCGTGATTTGATCAAAGCTTTAAAAGGCCAACACACGATCATTTTGTCGACGCACATCCTACCTGAAGTGCAAGCGACTTGTGAAAAGATCATCATTATCAACAAAGGCAAGATCGTTATCCAAGATAGCATTCATCACTTGGCAACGATGGAAAAAGGCCAAAGTCGATTGACAATCCGCTTGCGCAAAGATGTCGACGATATGAAAAAAGTTTTAGGTGATATTCGCGAAGTGGTGGGTCTGCACATGGGCGCAAGTCACAAGGAATGGCGCTTGGATGTTCAGGGCGGAGAGGAAATCATCGAGGCGATTTCATCGCGCCTGGTGAACAACGGACTGGGACTTATCGAACTCAGCCCATCGAAATTGGATCTTGAAGACGTCTTCTTGAAATTGACTTATGGACAATCCGGAGGCCCAGCATGAACGGCGCACTGACGATTTGTAAAAAAGAACTGAAAGGTTTTTATTTCAATTCTACTTTTTGGGTGATTTGTTTTTTGGTGAGCTTGGTATTTAGCTGGGTGTATCCAATTCAGCTGAATCTGTTTTCGCAACTTCTCACAAACTACGTGATGCAGCAGGGAGTTCCGCAAAATCAATTGAACATTCATTATGGCGTGTTTCTTCGTCAGTTGTCTTACCTGAATCTCCTTTTGATCTTTGTGGTGCCAGCTTTGACGATGAAACTTTTTGCGGAAGAAAAGAAACTTCGCACATTTGATTTGCTTCTGACTTCTCCGGTTACATCCGCAGAAATTGTCCTGGGCAAATATTTTGCGGCGCTGGGTGCCGTGGGCGGAATTGTGCTTTTGGCATTTGCTTATCCGGCCGCTACAGCCACGTTTGCAAAATTGAACTGGGGCCCGCTGTTAATTGCCTTCGTGGGAATTTTCTTGGTTGGAGGCGTTTACGCAGCCATGGATCTTTTCTGCTCGTCACTCACAGAAAATAGTATCGTGGCCTATGTGGCGTCGGTGACTCTGAATGTTTCGATCTGGTTTATCGGCATCGGCTCCGAAATCGTTGATAGCGAAATGGCACGTAAGATTTTTGAGCATGTTTCCCTCAGCACGCATTTGTCCGGTCTTGTAGAAGGCACCGTGCGCAGCAATGGACTGATCTTTTTCTTCAGCATCATCGTGTTGTTCTGCTTTTTGGCGGAACGAGTTGTTGAATCTTCCCGTTGGAGATAGTGATGAGCAAAATTAGTAAGATTTCATTTTTATTTGCCGGAATCTCGCTCGTATCAATGAGTATTGTTCGCTACCTTTTAGGCGAGTGGGTTCCTTTTTGCTGGTTGGCTTTGGGACTAGCGATTTTCTTCCTTGCTTTGGCCTTGATTAAAGACCGCGTCTTTTTCAAAGAATTCTTTACAATGAAGACAACTAAAGAAGGCATGAGCATGGGGGTCTTGATCATTTTGATGATCGCGCTTCTTGCAGTAGTGAACTATTTAGGTGTTCGTCATGCAAAGACTTGGGACTTCTCAGTTTCTCAATCCAATACCCTTGCTGATCAGTCGATCAAGCTTGCTAAGTCGCTGGACTCGGATTTGACGGTTCGTTTTTTCTACAAGAAAGGCGTTGAAGGAAATGAAGAGAATCGTCGTTTATTCCGTGAGCTGATCAAGAAGTACCAAGATCAAAGCCCGAAGGTTGTTCTGGATTTCGTTGAGGTGAACGAAAGACCAGACGTTTCTAAAGAATATGGCGTGGATAAAGGCAGTGGCGTGGTTTTTATGGATTATAAAGGCCGCCGTACGCGTGTAGAGAAAATTGACGAGCAAGAATTCACAAGTGCCTTGGTGAAAGTGACTCGTGAAAAAAATAAAACGATCTACTTTACTGTTGGTCACGGTGAGATGAGTTTGGATGAAGCCAAAGAAGGTTTGGGTCTTAAATCTCTCAAAACTCTTTTGGAAAGCAGCCGTTATACGGTATTGCCTTTACCGCTAAGCCAAAATCCAAAGATCCCAGCCGATGCCGACGTGATTGTCATTGCCGGTGCGATTCAGGGTTTTCAGCCGTTTGAAATTACTGCTCTTGAAGAGTATCTCAAGAGCGGTGGCAGCTTGTTCCTTGCTATTGAGTCACAAAATTCTGCGGGTCTGGAAAAGATTGTGAACAAAGCGGGCATTCAGTTGCAAAACGATTACATCATGAACGTTGTCGAAACAAAATTGGGTCGTGGAGTCAACCAGGGACCTGTCATGGGTTCGACGTTCTCGATGAGCAACAAGATTACGAAGGCTTTTCCTAAAAACGAAATTACTTTATTCCGTTATCCTCAGGCTCTGAAAACAGTGGATCGTGTCGATGGAATTCAAGTCGATGAGATCGTGAAAACTTCTAATGAGGCGATGGCGTTTAAGAGCTTGAGCGTTTCTGCGGAAGGACCGCAAGGCGTTTACACGTTGGTCGATGAAGTGACGGGAACATGGCCCGGTGGAACGAAACCGTTTTCGATGATTGTTGCCGGCGACGTCGACTTTTTGACAAATCAATTGCTTTATCAAAACCTCAACCGCGATTTGGTTTTAAACTCGATTGCGTCCTTGGCTAAAGAAGAGAATTTGATCAGTATCACTCCGAAAGAAGCACAAGCGACACAGATGTTTATGACAGAAACCAAGTTTGGTATTTTCTTATTTGCTTTCATCATTCCTCTGCCTATCCTTATGTTAGGTGCCAGCATCGGCCTTTGGATGAGAAGGAGAAATGCCTAATGAAAGTTAAGGGACGCTCTCTTCTAGTAATAGCTTTGTTGTTATTTGGTGGATACGCCTATTATGACTACTACCAAGAACAAAAGACATCTGAAACGAAGATGGAAGAATCTCGTTTGATGTTAGTCCCTTATGATCAAGTCGACAGAGTGGAAATCAAAAAACCGGACGAAAAAATCCTCCTCACGCGCTCTGTCGATGGTTGGGCATTGCAAGAACCTTTAAAAGACAATGCATCCAACGAAGATGTTGATGACTATGTGAAATCACTGGCAACAGAGAAAATTCTCGATGTTGCCAAAGAGGGTGAAGATATTGACTGGACTGTTTACGGTTTAGAAAAGCCAGCGGCTATTATCACGTTAACAACCACAGCTGGAAAATCCGACAGCTTTGAAGTGTCCGATAAGAAAAACTTCGAAGACAACGTTTTTGCCCGTCGAAATAAGGAAAACCGCGTGCTTGTTCTTAATTCAATTTGGGAAAAAAAGGCGCACAAGACAAATTTGGATTTCAGAGATCGCCGCTTCCTTCGTCATAAAATTGGCAGTGTGGATGAGATTAAACTTAAAAACAAAGCCGGTCTGCTGCACATTAAAATGATTGATGGGCGTTGGACAGCTCCTATGCAAGAAAAAATCGCTTTGGATCAAAATAAGGTCCGCGATCTTTTACAGGCCATCGCGGATGCCAAAGGATCTCAGTATCTTGAGAAAAAAGATCTTCCAAGTCTGAAGCCGCTTTTTACCCTAGACCTCGTTATGGATAAAAAAACGTGGAAAGCCCAGGTCGGACAAGCAAAAGACTTTGCCATCTATGCAGAAGTCTCCGATCCTGAGTTCAGAATGAAAATGGAACCGGGAGCTTTGGATAAACTGATCGCGGCTGACTATAAATCTTTAAAGTCAGATGCACCTCCTAAAGATCACGGTGCCGATGATGAACATCAAGCGATGATCGCGGATAAGAAAGAAAAAAGAAAATGAGTAAAATTGTCGTAAAGTCACCCACGCGAGTGGATCTGGCTGGTGGAACCTTGGATTTGTGGCCGCTGTATTTATTTATCCATGGAGCTTCCACAGTGAATGTCGCCATCGACGTTTACACCACGGCAGAAATCAATCCGCATCCGGATTCTTCAATTGTCCTAGAAACATCAGATCTAAAAATCCGTAAAGCCTATTCAGATCTTGCGGAAGCTTTAGCGGATAAAGATCCTGCGATGATTCTTTTGCAAACTCAGCTTCGTTATTGGAAACCACAACAGGGGTTTTACCTTAAGACGTCTTCACAGAGCCCAGTGGGTGGGGGATTGGGGGGAAGCTCCAGTCTGACGATCAGTTTAATGAAAGCCTTTTCGCAGTTTTGCAACAAACCTTTCAAAGATGTGCATCAGATGGTGCATGCAGCCCACAATATCGAAGCTGAAATTTTAAATACACCCACAGGAACTCAAGATTATTATCCTGCAGCCTCCGGTGGTTTGAATGTTCTTCGTTATGGTTACGATGGTATCCAACAGGAAGTTTTGCCGGTGTCGGCAACTCCTCTCGCTGACAAATTTATGTTGGTCTATACCGGGAAAGCTCATCACTCTGGATTAAATAATTTTGAAGTGATGAAGGATTCTGTCGCTAAAGATGAGGGCACTTTGCAGGCGCTGCGAGACCTCAAGGCTGTGGCGATTGAAACTGAACACGCTATCCGCTCGGGTCGTTGGGAATCTTTGGGGCCACTCTTTAAGCGTGAATTTGCAGCTCGTGTTCGTTTGGCACCCGAATTTTCAAGTCCGGAGATTTATCAGCTGGCGGAAGTCTCTTTGCAGAATGGCGCTGAGGCTGTTAAAATTTGTGGAGCAGGGGGCGGTGGTTGCGTGCTTGTTTGGTGTCCTCCTCAAAACAGAGCGAAGGTAGCAGAAGCATGTCAAAAAGCCGGCTATCAGGTGATGGACGCAAAACCCGTCGATCCCCTGTAAAGAAAAAAACGACGAAGAAAACAGCAGCGACTTCCAAGTCGCACGCTGGTGAAGTTCATCGTTTTATCGGCCTCTCGCTGGGTGGAGGTAAAGCTGACAAAGCTTGCCTCGCCGTTGTTGAATACTATCCGAAACACAAAAAAGTCTTCCTGTCTCGGTTGGTTGAGAAAATCAAAAGTGACGAAATTCACTCCGCTGATTTTAAAATTGAAGAAATCATCGCCCAGTATCACGGTGAAATCGACACCCTTGCATTTGATGTGCCTTTTCATTTTCCGCTCTCATTGATGAACGATAAGAAAACCCCGGGATATGATGAGAGTAAAGAGCCTCATATCCAGTGGATGTGGAATTATACCCGTAAACTTCACAAAAAGAAAAAACCGCGGAAGCTTTTTACTCCGTACACACAACGCTGTGTGGAGATGTATCTTGCTTCCGAGTTGGAAGAACCGTTTTCACTCTCGCACGCGATGGGATCTAATACCGCGCCCTTACTTGCACGTGCGATGTACCTTGAGCGACGCTTGGATTTAAATTGTATCGAAGTCTTTCCCAAACTTTCGGTTTGGCGTATTGGTCGGGCTTTGAATGTGATGAAGTCGCATCTGCGTTTTCACAAGCATTCGATCGGCGGAGACGAGAGTCGCCGCGCACTTTTACAAGGCTTGAGCAGTCACAATGTCGCTTTTGTCTATGATCAAGATGTGAAACTGATGATCGAAAACAATCATGCTTTTGAAGCCTTTATTTGTGCCTTAACGGCATTTTTGGATTTTAAAGGACAAACTGAATCGCGCCCCGAAGGATTTCCCGAAAAAGAAGATTGGATTGCCTTTCCCAAACTCGCAATAAAATGGGATTCTTTTTAGGAATGAGCCTTCTCACTTAGAAAGTGGGGGGAAAGAGGTTTCTATGTCTGCTGATTTTCCTTATTTGCATGGATTCACCAAAGAAGAACAAGAACGCCTAAGCAAACAGGCGCGTTTCGGTGAATATACAGTTTATCAAAATATTAATTTCTCAAATTGCAAAGATCTTCTCGAAGTCGGTTGTGGTGTGGGGGCGCAGAGTGAAATTCTCTTGCGTCGTTTCCCAGATTTAAAACTCACGGGTATTGATCGCAGCAACAAGCAATTAAGTGCCGCCCGCCATCGTTTGAGCGCTGTTCCAGGTGCTGAAAATCGCTTTGAGCTTCATCAGATGGATGCCACAGCGATGACCTTTCAAGCCAATTCCTTCGACGGTGCTTTTCTATGTTGGATTCTCGAGCATGTTCCAGATCCAATTCGCGTATTGTCAGAAGTACGCCGGGTGTTGCGCCCAGGCTCTGTCGTTTATGCAACCGAAGTTATGAATGCCTCGTTTTTTTTAGATCCTTATTCTCCAAATGTTTGGAAGTACTGGATGGCATTTAATGAGTACCAATTGGAACAAAAAGGAGATCCTTTTGTTGGGGCGAAGCTGGGGAATTTCTTTATGCAACTGGGATATCACGATATCCGCACCGAAATTAAAACCTGGTTCCTTGATAACCGCCGCCCACAAGCACGGAAAGACTGTATTGAATATTGGACAGAGTTACTTCTGAGTGCGAGTGAACAGTTGATAGCAGCGGGCCTTGTTTCCGAAGAAATTGTCGAAGGAATGAAGCAAGAGATGCACAAGGTTGCCAGTGATCCTAACGCTGTTTTCTTTTACAGCTTTGTTCAGGCTCGCGCGAGAACTTAAGCTTTGGCTGAATCACTGAGTTTCAGCTTTTCTTTGTAAAACTCTTTGGTCGCCACATATAGGACTTTGTCGAACTCAGCATAGACAACGTCTTCTTTGTCTTTGTATTGAATCGTCCAAGTAAAAGTCGTACGTCCTTCGGTGGCCACTTTATCAGTCACTTCTTTAAGCATTTCGGGAGTGATTTTGAAATCGGCATAAATGGGTTTTTTCGCAGGCTTTTTAAAGCGAAGAGTACAACCCTTGTCCCATACCACGTATTTTTTGCCGAGGATTTCCATTAGCATCAACATGAAAAACGGATCTGTCGACGCATACATGCTGCCACCAAAAATTGTTCCGACCACGTTGCGAGTGCGCCAAGTCAGTTTCAAACGCACGATCAGGTGAGTAAAGTCGGGGGAGATGTAAGTAACCCGGCCTCCCGTGCTCCAAATACACGGCCAAAGATTGAGGAAGAACCGATAGAATTCCGAGTAGAATTTCTTTTTCATTTTCACACCTACTGACAGAAGTATAATTCTTACTGAATCGTCCGGTCACCTAAAAGGATTATTTCACAGGCCTAATTGTTAATGATAGTTTTAGGTTTCCTTTCGGAGGATTCTTGACCATCTCTGCTCGCAACTTCCAACTTTGGATTTTAAAGTTTTTGTTCTTCCTAGCAGGCTGCTACCTCTGCTTCTTTTTACAGGCTCAATACAAGTTGACAGCGGTTGTAGCGGCCGCAATTACTGGATTATTGGGGACCTTTATTCCAGAATCCAAGCATATTGAGAAAACACATGTACACGCCACGATCTACAGCGGTGCCTTTGTGGCCATGGGTTCGAGAGTCGTTGAGGCAGGTCCTTGGCAGATTCTTTTCGTTTCTGCCGTGGGAAGTGGAATCTACTTTTTGACATATCGTCGGATCACAGGAATCGGTGGACGTTTAGGATTGATTGCCTTTATTTCGTCGCTCTTAGGCGTCGCATTGAGGCATTGGCTATGATTATGACAGCAGGAATTTTTACGGTCGCAGTTTTAGGAGCGGAGTCAACTTTTGCGCTGATTCATCGATTTAAACTTTCAACAATAAGAGCGTCGTGCTTATCGACCTTGGTGTTTTGCGGACTTTTAAGTCTGATCCCGGCAGATTTTAAAATGATGCCTTTACAAGCTGCTTTTTTTGGAGCCACCTTTGTCGGTATGACGGATAAATCCAGAATGGGGGCCAAGCGAGTTCTCATTGCCAGCCTGCTATTCGCCTTGATTTATATTTTCTTGATTCCGCTGGCTCGTGGCTTGGGCGGCGGCTTAGGTGCCGCAGCCTTCGTCTCTTGCGCGATCATTTATTCTATCTCGCGCTGGGTTTTCAAAAAAATCTAGAACGATTCGAAAGTCCCTTTGTCTTTATTCTTACGTACATTGGGAAGTTTAAAGATTTGGTTGTGGAATGAGATGTAAAAACCCGGCGGTAATAGTTTTGCCGCCAAAAGAGCTTCGGTGACATTTTGAGAAGCATCACTATCGTCAAATCCCATCGGAATCATCGCACCGGTAAACACGACAGCAACATTGGGATGAGAAATTTTGTTATGACAAAATTCCGCCGAAATACTCATCGTGTCGGTTCCGTGTAGAACCACAATGGGGCAGTCACGCTTCATTTCATCTTGCACGGTAGCTGCAATCAAAACGCGGTCTTCATCAGTCATATACAAAGAATCTTTGCTCATCAGCGGATGCACCAGGATGTTCGTGTAGGGAAGGCGCATTTTGGAAAGAATGCGATTTTTAATGCTGGTGCCACGATTTTGAAGAGAGCCATCGAACTCATCATAAGTCTTTTCGATGGTTCCACCCGTAGTGACAATAACGACGTCTTGTATATTTGTACCCATGCCCGAAGCCTATATCGACCTTTCCTAAATTACTATTTCTGGGGCGTTAGGTCATAGGGGAAAGGGCGATCTGACACTAGAAGTATGGCCCTTGGATTGCATTGGGAGGTCCCTATGAATAGAAAGCTCCTGCAACTTTTGCTCGTATCCTCTCTTCCGACGCTCCTGACAGCCTGTTCAGGGGCAAATGAGTCCCGTCAGATCCAGCGGCTGGGGCACGATTTTATTGTCGAAACTTTGAGCAATGCAGAAGATTTTCCAACGGTCGAAGTCGACCCTGATTGTGATAGTCATCTGGCTAAGATCCTTTGCGTTTCAGACGATAAAGAATTGGGTTTCGATAAAAATTGTTCATTTGAGAAAGTACAGCCTCAGCAGATCGCGGCCCTCCAAAACTTTGTGAAGGAGCTTCCACCATTTCATCAAAAGGTGATGTGTCACCTGAATCGAGTGCAGATCCAAAATAATATTTATAGTATCGCGTATGCCAGTGGCATTGCGGGACCTGAATATTTTCGTATCGGAAATATGATCGGACTTCGTCCCGAGGTTCTGGAAAAAGGATCCGTTACTGATGACTTATTCAGTTGGAAAGAGCAGCTTAACTTTGGTTTATCGCAACCGAATGATCCAGAACGTAAACCTTCGCCGTTGGGACCTCAGGTTATTGATCGAGTTCCGCCCGAGTTTTCACAATACCTATCGGTCATCATTCACGAGTTAAATCATCTTGTTGATTATATGAATCGCGCTAATGAGATTAACTATGCTGACTGTGTAGAGGACGAGCACCAACCATATCTCTTCGTATGCCAAAGCGGTGAAAAATCATTTTCGCGTCTGAGTTGGGGAGAAACAACTTATACCATTATGGCTCCGCCGGAAGTTCCAGACGAAGAGTTGAACAAATTGAAGATTCCAGGCCCGGCATGGCACTCAACGTGGCCCCTGGCTGGAAAATTGTGTTTTTATAACTGCCAAGAAACTATTCCCGTTGAGTTCATGCAGGCGACTTATGCAGAAGTTGCAAAAACTAATTTTGTAACACCCTATTCGACTCAAAGTTCGTACGAGGATTTCGCGGAAGCGGCGACTTACTATACTTTGAACAAAACTGGCGTCGAGTTTGAATACAAAGTGTTAAGTGCGACGGGGCAAGTTTACTTTGACGGTTTCAAACAATTTCAGAGTGATTTGTTTAAGTCGAAGCGTGATTGGTTAAGCGAGTTCTTTGCAAAAGATCTCGTATATCAAGTCCAACCGCGCCAGCCACAGAAGTCCGAATAAGAAGCTAAATATCTTCTTTGGAAACCCACCCCTTGCGGAAGATCCAAATACTGATCATGGTCACAACGAAAAGCATGATGCCTAAAATAACGTAATATCCATGCTCGGATTTCAGTTCGGGCATGTGCTCAAAATTCATACCGTAAACGCCAGTAATAAAGTTTAATGGCAGGAAGAAGATCGACACCACCGTGAGAACGCGCATGATCTCATTGGTCCGATAGGAAGCTTCATTGGTTTTTTGCGACATCAAAGACAGATGCAATGACAACAGTCCCGTGATCTCCTCAAAGTTGTCGTCGGCATAGTAAATCAATTTGTCTAAAGGCTCTCGTACAGCAGATAGATCTTTTGACGAGAAGCCCAGAGGGTCTTGAATCTTCGTCAAAACATCAGAAGTAAATTTAAAGATTTTGCGATAAGCCGAGGCTTTACGTTTGATCAAATAACCAGGTCTTAAAATATTGCGACGGCGAAGCGCAAAGACGCGCTCTTCGATTTGGTCTGTTTTTGCATCCAATTCATCCAGAGGGGGATCAAAACTCGCCAGCGTCGCGACGATCAAGTTTTTAACCAGATCAGATTTGTTGAGCATTTCAAAATCGGCTTTGACCTTTTTATTTTCAATGCAGTTCAAGGAAGCACGATGAATAGTTAAGACGTAATCTGCACCGACAAAAAACACAAGTTTCGTCGTGAGTTCTTGCATAGTTCCGGCTTTGGGTTTTGCCTTCACATCGTAATGTCGCAAAATAAAATAAACTGTTTTATCGAAGACATCGCCGTGTGGAAGATGTTCTGGATCTAAGCAATTCGCGAGAGGTTGCAAGGGGATATTAAATTCATTTGCGAGTTCCATTAAATCCGACTGCGAAGGTCCTTCGCAGTCAATCCACTTAAAATTTGCAAACGAATGTTCATAGCGCTTCATGAATTCAAGGCTATCGAAAAGAACGGACGGCGGCAAATCTAAAACGAAAAGACGCTACTGCAAGTTCTTTGACCGCGCCATGCTTCAAAACGTTTTGACAAGAAACCGTAGGCGCTCATAACACCGGACTTTGTGACAACCATCAATTTCCCCATCTCGCCAACGCTGATGCGGGGAAATCCAGAGATGATAAATCGCGGAATTGTCACGCGAACGATTTTGTACTTTTCCCCGGTCAAACTGAACGTCAAGAAATCTGCGAGTGGTGGAGGTGGCAATCCAAAGCCAGAACTCAAACCAAAAGCCGCAAATGAAGACGAATCCGTTGAAAATCCAGGAATCATAGGAGGGTAGAAGCTAGTAATGTTTTTAATATTCTTGGCTTCGTTTCCTTTAGGTGTGGAAGTCATGTACGCACCCAATTTATAGTTCACACCAATAACCGATGCGGCTGCCATGGAGTGATGGAATTTTTCGGGAGTGATCGTAAACTCAAAGACAAATGCTTTTTGTTCAATATTATAACCAATTGAAAAACCTATCTCGGTCAATCCGCCGAAACCTTTTTCACGTGCGCCAGACAGTCCGATAATTCCAAAAGCAGCCGTCAAACCAAATTCATTTTTATCAACAACCAGCGGAGCCTGATAAAAAAGGCGGTGATTCATGGACGTCAAAAAATTTTGAATAAAGATGTGCCGACGTTCCTTAAGGGTATTTTCTTGTGGTGTGATTTCTTTACGAAATACTTTGCGGTAGGAATAAGACAAAGTATCCTTCGTCAGAATACCAGCGCTGATACCCCATTGGGAATAATGAAGAATGCGTGCCATCCCGCGCAGAAACGCGATACGAATACGGCGGAAACGGATTTGTTGTTCTTGATTCATGCTTTCGTAAGGCTCTAAAGAATTAAACTCAGGTGGAAGAGCCCAGCCCTTGGCAATGTACTCTTGCTTAAAACGTTCAGGCATTGCAAAGCCCAAGCTCTTATTAATTTCTTCAGCAGTAGGGTTGATATCGATTGTATAGACTTCGCCTTTGCCAACCCGAATTTCATAGACATAAGGTTTTTCAACAACTTGTTCGGTGTCGAGGAGGCGTTCTTCAAATTCAAAATCCGTCGTATCTGTTCCATTTGATGGAACCCATCCTTTCGGAAGGTCGACTTTGCGTTGCGGGTTGTTTTCGTGGCGTGGAAGAGGCTCACCAACGAATTCGCCGTCGGTAACCGCGGTCCCATTATCGACTGCCCAAGCTTTAGACACTAAAGCCGTGGAAAGAACAAATATTGTCAGTAAAGCTACTACGTACTGCTTCATCTCGAATATACCTCTAAATACCATCTGATATGACTTACTCAATGAAAGTGATGCAATCTCTGCTCCCAACGGCCGACTGTCGCGCCCCATTCGTCACTGCCTGGGAATTACTTCATGGGCAAAGCTCTCAGCAGAAATTTAGCCCTCTTTAGCGCCAGTATGTTTTCTGCATTCCTATTAGACAGATGAAAAGTAAGGTTCTTTTCCTCATTCTAAGTTTCACGTGGGGCCTCGCAGGTTGTGGCTCGGGGTTTAGTGCTGTCGATCAACCCGCTACTGCGAAAAGCACGATGCCGGAATTTGAGCGCCCGCTGGTCGTTGAAGAAGACGGCTATGATATAGTTCGTGGTGGTATTCGAGTTGAAGATATCAAGACTCAATACAGTGAAGAAAAAAAATCGATGAGTCTTTCGGGCCAGGTCATACTTATCGACACGAAGTCGGCGGGTCTTAAAACTTTCAATATGGATCTGGAAGGGCAAGCGGACGATCAGGGTTTTATCGTTTTAAAACCCACGGGGCGGGGAACGGGAATTCCATCTGACATTAAGTTAGCTGCGAAGGCGACATGCTTAGGGCCAGATCACGACTGTTATTCTTCATTTATCGATATCTATGTCGCTCACAATGACTTGATCTATCATCATCAGGTTGAAGCCATTCAAGAAAAGCCACAAGCTCCAACTCCGGTCGTGGAAGCGCCGGCAGTCCCTGAGAAGCCGCAGCCAAGTCCAAAGCCGAATCCAGTGGCTGAGGAGGATGAGCACGAGGACGACGAAGCCATTCAAGGTGGGGGTCGTTACGTGGGTGATCCTGCAAAAGACATTGAAGATTTGTTAGAGATCAAACCAAAAGAGAAAAAACCTGTTGAAGGCGAAGTTAAAGAAGCAAAACCGTCGATCAAAAAAGTCACGCAAGCTATTGATACCGTGAACAACGGTCATCTTGCGAATGCGATCAGTGCATTGGACTATATGACTCATCATGCTCCTGCAGGATTCTATATTTTGCGTCCCGAAAGAAAAAGTCACTTTGGAACAAATGAATTGGTTTATATCATCGGGCAAATGGGTCTTTATACGAAAAAAGAAGTTCCAGGCTATATCCTGCCGATCGGTGATATGTCGAAAGAAAAAGGTGGGAAATTTGGAACCCACAAGTCCCACCAAACTGGTCTAGACGCCGATGTGGCATTTTATTTTGAGAGCAAAAATCTGCAAAGGTCTTTTGTTTCGGCAGTTACGATCGATAAGCCACACGGCAGTTGGATGCTGGAAAAGCAATGGGGTCTTTTCAAAATGGTGAACAAGACCAAATTGGTAGATCGCATCTTTATTCATAAAACTCTTAAAAAAGCCCTGTGTCAGTTGGCTATTAAAAATGGTGAGATTGAGAAGTCTGATAAGTCCGGCGATGTCTATGAAACTTTGCGCCGCTTGAGTGCGGACACAGATCATAACACGCACTTCCATTTGCGTCTGAAGTGTTCCAAAGCTCAGATTCGTTGCCGTCAATTGCCAGAGCCTGCAGCCGGTACAGGTTGTTTCTAAGAGTCTTGCCAAGAAATCATTGTCTTGAGACAATGATCCCATGTCTGATTGGCGCGATCGCAGTGAAATGAATGGTGATGTGGTTTTCTTCCGTTACGTCTCTGAGGGGATGGAGAAGAGCCATGATGAGGTCTTTATTTGGGACCTCGATAAAACCTATCTTGATACGACTATTGATTCACTGTCTGGATTGCTCACCACGATCTTAGAAAAAGCTCTGAATAAAAAAAATATTCCGGGAACAAATACTCTTTTGCAGTCCTTGTCTGATAATCGCAAGCAGCAAAAGGGTTACATGTATTTTCCAATTTATTTTATCACGGCCTCGCCACCGCAAATGGAAGAGCGTATCTCGGAAAAATTCGCCTTGGATTCGATTCGTCCATTCGGTTGTTTCTATAAAGACAATTTGGCAAATCTTCGCCCGGGACGCTTCTGGCGTTTGACGAAGCAAGTGGGTTATAAGCTGCAAGCTCTGATGCAACTTCGGTTACATTGTTCGGAGAATGTTCGTCAAATTTGTTGGGGCGATGACAGCGAAACAGATGCGATTATCTATAATCTGTATTCGGATATTTGTTCACGCCGTTTAGGAGCGCACGAAATTCGCACGACACTTGAAGGCTTTAACGTGTCAGGTGAGCAGGTCGACACGATTTTAGAAATCCAGGCACAAATTCCTGAGAACGATCCGGTTGAAAAGATTTATATTAATCTCGCAACGGATACAGATCCAGATTACTACCTCAAATTTGGCCGCCGAACGCTGGCAACCTATAACACGTTCCAAGTCGCCCTTGATCTTTTCCAAGATCGTCGTTTGGATCTCAACGGCGTGTACTCTGTCATTCAAGATATGATTTATAATTACGGCTATACTCCTGAAGAACTTATGAAGAGCTTTGACGAATTTATTCGCAGAGGAGTTCTAGGAGAGAGTGCGTATTTAGAGCTACGCACGTACTTTGTCGAAAAAGGCTTGCTGTATCCTTCTTACGAGCCAACAGTCAGTCCGCTTAAGGAAAAGCGGGTTGAAGAAGGCCACGTCTATGAACTCGAAGGCGCTCACGAACCGTGGGTTCCTGAGCGTATCGATTATCTACACGACTACCGTTAGTAATTAGCGAAACGGGAAGGGTGCCCACATGCGGAGTTCGCGAGCTCTATTGCCTTGCTTCAGAATCGCTCTGAACTCGGAAAAGTCTTGAGTCGGGGCATGTTGAAAGAAGAAGTTCGTCACCTCATCTGCGACCCATGTGCAGCTTTTATTATCTCCAAAAAACAAGCGGCCTTGATCCAACGACCAATAGTAATGGGGGAAGTAAGGGTCTGCGGCTATTGGCTTTCCGGTACAACCTGTTGTTGTCTCAGGCAGTTCGTCAAATTTATTACCTTGAGGAACCAAGTTTTTGGTCACAGCAAAATCTTGAACATCATCAAGCATGGGAATCTGCTGGAATACTCCGCGACCCACTTCGCTTTTTGGCAAGTGGTAGAGATGCCCTTGTTCCGATAAAACGTAAACACCAAGGTGAGTGACCTGGATTTTCACGATCGGTTCGTTCGGAAGCCCTGTGAGTTGCAAAAGCTCGTTTGCAATCATGTAGTAAACTTCGCCCCGGTCTGTGACACCCCAGAATGAATCTGTGTTCACGCCTCCGGTGATATAACGAAAACGCACACCGGCCCTGGAAATACTTTCGTCGCGCATGTAGGGCTTTCCGCGACCTCGTCCATGCTGCATGATACGATAGACATCACCGTTTTGGTCCAAAAAACCCGCCGAGTACAAATGATACGTAGAAATTTGCAAGGCTGTTTCCGTGGGACGCAGGGCTGGCTCTAAAGCCCAATCATTCCCTGATCCGGATTCAACCTTATAGATCACATTGTCGTCAAGAAGAACGCTGGTGTAAGCATAGTCGTCAACAGCCAAGTACAAGCGTGTCGAATCGATGATTTTTTGATCTTCTTTAAAAATATCAGCATAGTATCTTTGAATAGGTCTAAATTTGTCCCATTCATAAAGTTTCATATCTTCGGTAAAGATAAAAACACCGCCGTTGCTTTGATTGTACGCCAGTCTTTTCGGTGCAAATTTTTCTGAATGCTGAACCAATGTTTTTTTAACATTGAGCAGAGGATGAACCAACTCAATGTCGCGGTCCTTGTTCAGGACCACGAGTCCCTCGACCACAGAAGCATAGCTTTGCACGCCCGTATTGAAGCGAGAACTTAAGAGCACCAAAGATTCTTCGACTAAAATTTTTCTTTTCTCTTTCGGAAGGGATTTATTATAGAGCCCGTGCGCTGCGAGGTACGCAAACGTCACACTGTATCCACCAATCATATTGCCAGCTAAGCTAAATGTTTGGTCACAGCCGCCTTTGGTTTGAGCGATATCACCGGTCGTACAACGCTCGTGGCCTGGATCTATCTTGACCGAATGCCAAGCTTCATGAAGAAGAATTGCAACTGAAACATAAGGGTCCATACGGAAAAAGTCGCCGCCTAGGTAAACAGCTCTTTGCATGGCATTGTAGGCAATGGACTTGTCTTGATTAAGATCAAAATCCAATTCCGGAACATTTTCCGAAATGAACGTAATGGGATCACGCAAGAGATCGGTCAAATCGCCGAAGGCATCGCCATGGATATTAAGTTGATTCTTAACTAAAAAAGCGATGACTTTGTTAAAGCGTCCATCAATCTTGGATTCACAGTCTGAAGGATTGACGTTCGCTTTCAGATGAAGCGTTTGATAGAGCTTGAGGTTTTCCTCTTTGCTGAGGCACGCAATCTGATCCCAATTTTGAATGGAGATGTCATAAAGAGAACTTTGATCTGTACTTCCAGAAACCGGACGAGTGAAGTAGCCAGCACATACGGCGACGATAAAAATAAAAAATGGAAAAAATCTTTTAGCGGCTTGCACGAATATAACCCTCTAAAAGCTCATTTGAATTGAGAGAAATTGCTTCCTTCAATCGAGGGTCCATCTGGCTGAGCAAAATACGCCATTGCGACTCATCCATATGCTTGCGCAAAGTAAACGCGACCTGACGACGGAGGATCAAAGATTCTTTTTTATTTTTAACTTGAGCGAGCAGCACCTGCATTTTTTCAGGTGAAATTTGTGGCGCGGCTGCGAGGTCTTTTAACTCTTGGGCTTGTTGTCGACCTTGTTGAATTTGTTCCACGATTCCTTCGGAATGAGAATCCGGATGGGGAGCAACAGCAACTTTTTTAGATTGTGGAACAATAACAGGTGCTGCCGTTGGAACCGGAGTTTTTCGACCGATCCAAAAGCCCACAACAGCGACAAATAAGCACAAGATGAGATACTTCATAAGTAACTTCTTATCGGTCTGGTTTTGACCCCAACGAAGGCCAGATGTGAGGAATTAAGCTAGACCAAAGACGGGAAGCGGGTCGTCCCTTTTAGGCAGAGGAGTGCGTTATCTGCCGCAGAATTGAACGGCTTTGATCCAATAGGCTGGTGAGCAATAGTCGGTCCACTCGTTATTTTTATTCGTCGAGTAAGCATAGAACCAAGTCAACTTATCAGTTTGGTTTTTGAATTGAATTTGATGAGGCATTTCTTTGGGTTGTTTGCCGTTCACCGTGTAGCACCACCCATAGACACGCATTTCTTGGTCGGAAACAACTTCGATCGAGTCCATTCCGATCGGAGAGTTGATCAGCGAATTAATTCCTTCTGCAGATCCCACATACGGAATTTTATGAAGATCGAAAATTTCGATGCTGATATCGCCAACAGATTTTGTGAGATCGGCTGAGAAACTGCCTTCATGAACGGGAGTGTTTTTGCAAGCACCAAAAATTTTCCAAGTGATAGCAGAGGCATTAAAGCTGATAGCCAGAATCAAAGTCAGAAGGATGTATTTCATAAAATCTCAAGCAGCGGATAAGTTTTGTAGAAAGTTTCGCCAAAGCACGACTTCGTATCATTACAGCGATGGAAATTCAAACACCCACCTTGGGTCTTGATGCGGTACTCATCGTCTTCCAGATAATCTTCAGAGCCGCGACTTAAAATGCCTGCGACTTTTCCATTTAGCAAAAATAACGGAGAGCCAGAGCTGCCTTTGAAAGTATCAACGGCTGCTTTAAAAAACCCCAGGTTTGGATTCACCTCTGAGATTTCCCCTGAGTCTCTTTTGAGTGGAAGACCTAAAGGATAGGAATAACTTAAAACGGAATTTGCTGATTCCAGTTCTTCTTGGGTCGCTAGTTGCGCGGGTTCGATATGTGTGACAGGGCGATCAAGCTCAATGATGGCGTAATCAGCGCGATTGGTTTGTTCGTGATTCAAAATATTCTTGCAGCGATAAATCGGCGTGGTTTGCAAATCTGAGTCATGGGTAAAGCCAAAAACGATTGAAGTTTTTTGGCAATCCTTCAATGAGTTGAAACAATGAGCTGCGGTTAAAACTTTGTTAGGACCTATTAGAACTCCTGAGCAAAAACCTAAACGAACTTGATCTTGAAAGGGCTCATCACTGCAAAGAGGATAGAGGTCTGCTAAGGTACCCTGCGGTCCTTGAAGCTTTGAATCCGCAATAAACATGGCCGTCTGCGTGGCCATCGGATCTCTGTCGTCCTGGTTCAAGTCCTCTCGAGTGTCGCTCCCATAAATAACTCCGGCGGCCGGCTTTGCGGGGATGACGGCCTTTGGTTCTTGCGAACAAGCACCTAACAACAAACCTAGAGCGATAAGAATGAATTTCTTGCGGGAATCAGACATGTCCGGAGTTCTAAAACAAAACGGTCGGTCTATCGAGGAGTCACCACAGTCTATGAAAACTTTTTCAAGGAGTATCTCCTTACAAAGGATTCCCTTGTTGGTGAGCCGGAGGAAGGGTACTTTGCCGCCGAATTAAAAATGTGAGGAAACTCCCGCCATGAAAGCAATCTTAGTCTCTTTTTTCACTCTGTTAGCAGTGCAAGCCAAGGCCACAGCGGTATGTGAGTTCCTCACCATCCAAGCTGAAATTACATGTGAAAAAGCGATGTGCGAAGAAGTCGAGCGCGAAGGCTTTACGTGCGAAAAAGAGGGGGATTTTTACGAGGGTTTTCAAATCTGCGTAGAAGAAGAGCTGCAAGATCTGGTTCGCTCTTACAACAAGGAAAACCCAAACGCGTCGTTAAGCTGTAAAGAGTAGCCTACTCGAAGCGGATGGGAAACGTTGTTGCGATCGGGGCACCATCAAAGGATTTAAATTCCACACGACGGACAGCCTCGATCAAGCATTTCTTAAAGCTCGTATCCGCAAAAGTCGTTGAAGAAATATCGGCCTGAGAGACTTTCCCAGTGCGCTCAATAGTAAAACTAATTGAAACTGTTCCCACCACTCCCGGAGTTTTCTGTAAAAGCTGAGTGTAGCAACGGAAGAACGAAGGACGATGAGTTCTTAAGACGTCCTGAATAAATTCTGGAGACAATCCCGATCCGATTGTACTTGTTGCTTGCGGTTGAGTTTCACCTGTGGCGGGAGCGACATCTGGTAATGAATCTGAAACTTGCTTTTTGCTCGCTTCGTATTCGGCCGGGCTCCAACGTTTTCCATCACGAGAAATAAACACAAAGCCTTCGCGACCTTGGTTTTCCATTTGCAGGTCACCACGCTTAACAATCACCACGATACGATCGTTTTCGTTGTCTAAAGTGACAAGTGTGTTTTCTTGTAAGTGCAGGCGGTCGCCCGAATCAAATTCGAGAGTCGCATCCCCATCTACCCCGGTTTCGACAGAGTCTTGAGGGAAAATAGAAGTACGGCGCGTGAGCAATTCTTTTTTCGTAAGATTTTTACGAAGAACAAAGACTTTACCTAAATTAAGTTGAGCGCGCGCAATGGATTGCAGTCCAGGAGTTTGTTTTTCAGTTTGTGTGGAAATGAAAAGAGAGAGAGCTAAACTGAGAAGACCGATGCCGATCAGAGAGAGAATTATCTTATTGTTCTTCGCCATAGATCAACTATAGCGAAGAACTTTTTGAATATGTACTAAATTTACTTAGCTGGAGAAGCAGCTGGAGCCGCTTCAGTTGCAGCCGGAGCTGCTTCAGTCGCTGCAGGTGCCGCAGCATCAGCTGGAGCTGTTGTCGCAGGCGCGGCAGCAGGAGCCGTTGGAAGTGGCAATGAATCAACTACTGATTTTGTGTTTGAGGCCGTCAACACAGACAAAGTAAGGCAAGTGATCGCGAAGATAACTGCGGACCAAACTGTCATTTTACCAGCCAAAGTTTGTGCGCCAGTTGCGCCCAACAATGAATTTGAACCTGATGAACCACCCATACCCAAAGCGCCGTCGCTTTTAGAGTCTTGGATCAAAACAAGGACGATCAAAACAAGTGCTACGATGATGTGCAAAATTCCGATGAAAGTTGTCATTTCTAGTATCTCCCAAAGCTCCACAATATAGGGAACTGAACGGGAGTCGTCTACCTCTAAGTGGGTCGATATGGACCATATAATGCGACGCAGTAAAAACTTATTGAGCCCGGAGAAGGGCCACGCTATAAACAAAGTATGAAGACGTTAATATTCCTTGGAACCGCTCTGATTCTCAGCGCTTGCACAAGCCAAGAGGGTCATTTGAAAAAGGCCTCTCTTAAACAAGCCGAGAAAAAGTGGGAAGAGACCCTGCAAGGCGAAGCTCGCGAGAGCCTTTCTCAGTCCGAATGGCTGCAAACGGCCTATATGGATTTTATGAAGAAAAACTCGGAACTGGAAATCGACGAGGTTCAGTTTCAGGGCGAAGATCGCGCGACGGTTTCTGTGACTTTGTCATCCTTTTCGCCTCTTTTACGAAAGACTTTGCTGAAGGTGGCTTCTCAGGTGGGATTAGATAAAACCCGTCGCTTTAATTTTGCCGAAGCCTTGCGTCCTGTTGCGGGCCAAGTCGGGGAGAAGCCCGAAAAAGAAAAGCGTCCATTTTCTGTCTATAAATACAGCAAAGGGCCCGACGGCCTTTGGCGTCCTGAATAGCATCACGCTGCAACGCGATTTGTTGACCTGCGCCCCGCAATATCTGACAACCACCTTCGAGTTTGAATCGAAGGTAGAATCATGAAGTTTATCGTATTTGAGGGGCTCGACGGTTCCGGCAAAAGTTCGCTGATGGCGGCTTTGGAAAAAGAGCTGCAAAAAAGACAGATCCAGTTTCATCACACCCGTGAACCCGGCGGCACTCGTTTAAGCGAAGAAATCCGCAACATGATTCTGCGTAAAGAAGGTCCAGCACCCACTTCACGTACCGAGTTGCTTCTTTATGAAGCGAGCCGCGCTCAACACGTGGATGAAGTGATCGCTCCGAAATTACGTGCAGGCCAATGGGTTCTCTGCGATCGTTTCACAGCAAGCTCTGTGGCCTTTCAAGGTGGTGGCCGAGAAATCAAAGAATCTGATGTTCATGCTCTGAATGATTTTGCGACCGGCGGTTTGAAAGCTGACTTGACGGTCTTGTTGGATCTTTCCGTTGAAGAGTCGCGCCGTCGTCGTCAAGGACGCGGCGAAGCCAATGGTGAAAGCGAAGATCGCATCGAATCCGAAGCTGATTCTTTCCATGAAAAAGTTCGACAGTCTTTCTTGAAGCAAGCGCGTGCCGATGAAAAGAATTGGTTAGTGTTGGATGCGAAAAATACTCCTGATGTTTTGTTCCAACAACTTTTACAAGTTCTCTCTGAACGAAAGATCTTGGTGTAGTCGATGGCTCGTTTGCTCGATTTCGTATTAGGACATAAAGAAATCATCAACAAGATGATTGAGTCTTTCGAGCAAGGAAAGCCAGGGCAGACTTTTTTATTTGTGGGACCTTCCGGTATTGGAAAAAAGCAAGTTGCAAAGGGGATGGCGCAAGCACTTCTTTGTACTAAGAGTCCGCGTGGTTGCGGGCTGTGTCCTTCTTGCTTTCGCATGGGACAGGGACATCACGAAGGTTTTTTGCAAATTGAGCCTGATGGTGCACAAATCAAAATGGACCAAGCTAAGCAGGTCATTGAATTTTTGAATTTGAAAAGTATCAGCCACAATCGCGTGATCGTGATTGATCAGGCGCAAAACCTGAATCCGCAGGCGGCCAACTCTCTTTTAAAAACTTTGGAAGAGCCACCTCCAGGAACTTTCTTCTTTTTGTTAGCGCCAAGTGTGGCGGGACTCCTGCCAACCATTCGTTCGCGTTCTCGCATTGTTCAATTTAAGCCCTTAAAGAGTGAAGACCTCGCTCGTAAGGTGCAGGCTCCGGCTTGGGCACTGAAATCCGCAGCCGGGAGCTTTGAGAAGTTAAAGCAATTGACCGATGCTTCTGAATTGGAAGTCCGTCAGACCTCTGTTGATATTTTAGAATTGTTTTTGAAGGATTCTGATTTCTTGCTGAACGAAACTTGGCGTTCGGAAGTCAAAGACCGTCAACAAGCAGCTCGCCTGTTTTCATATTGGGTGGGCTTTATCAAAGACGCCATCTTGTTTCAGGAAGATCTGAAAGGGCAAATGGTCAACGTTGATCAAGCAAATTTGATTAAGACCTTGGCCGAATACAGTCGTGAGTTTCTATTAGATCTAATGAAAGGCGCATTGGCAGTTGAGCAGGCCTTTGTAGCTTACCGAGATACACAGTTGGTGGTGGAAGAGTATTTCGTTTCCATGAAGCCTCAATTGCGTTAGAATTATCCTATGGAATGGATTGATGTTCATGCTCATTTAAATATGCTTGAAGAAGGTGTCGAAGCCGCGATTGAAAATGCTCGCCAAGCGGGTGTTAAAAAAATCGTGACGATCGGGACTGAACCTGGCGATCATCCGATCGTTTTGGAAATTGCACGAAAACACTATCCAAATGTTTTTTGCACGTTGGGTGTTCATCCTCACGATGGCAAGGTCTATACTCCAGAAATTGGTCGTTACATTGAAGAGCACGCGAAAGATCCTGTTGTTGTTGCTATTGGTGAGATCGGCCTGGATTACTATTACAACCAATCTCCAAAAGAAGAACAAATCGAAGCCTTCCGGGCACAATTGGCAATTGCCGAACGTGTGGGCTTGCCAGTCGAAATTCACACTCGCGACGCCGAAGAAGACACCATCCGTGTTTTGAAAGAATTCAAAGGCCGTGTGAAAGGGATTATTCACTGCTTTACCGGAACGCGCTGGTTGGCGGAGCAAGCTTTGGATTTGGGATTTAATATTTCAATCAGCGGTGTTGTGACTTTTAGAAATGCCGATGATCTTCGCGAAACTGTGAAGATGCTTCCTCTGGATCGCATTCATGTGGAAACAGACGCGCCATTTTTAGCACCGATTCCGATGCGTGGGAAAAAGAATACGCCTGCCTTTGTCGTACACACGGCGAAGTTCGTCGCGGATCTTAAAGGTGTCACAGTCGAAGAGTTGTGCGAGCAAACTCGTAAAAACGCTTTGGCTATGTTCCCAAAAATCCAATGGTAGAAATTCTTCTTCCGGTACCAGTATAAGTCGACATAACTCCAATTTGTTCTCGACCTTCTCGTTTTAGGCGGAAAGGCGAGTGTTAGCAGTCAATTTGACATGCTGCCTTTGCAGTTTCCAAATAGAAGCGTAGGGAGGTTCTTATGAGTTTTGTCTACTTGCAAAAACGCATTGAAGAGAACTGGGGAAAAATTCTTTTTGTCGGTTTCTTTTACATGGCGATGGGTATAGCGGCGACAACATTTGCTGGGGTTGCAACTTTTGCTTCTGTTGCATTTCTGGGATTTGTGGTCGTAGCAGCGGGTATTGCAGAAGTGGTGTTTGCTTTCCAAACTCGCAAGGAAGGACGTTTCTGGTATCATTTGTTTTTCGGAGCGTTGGCTATTCTTTGCGGCGTGTTCGTAGCCGTGTCACCAGTTCCCAATGCATTAATTCTTACGCTCGCAGCTTCGATTTTTTTGATTGGTCATGGTTTGGTGCAAACTGTGCAAAGTGCTTGGATACGCTATCCTTATTGGGGATGGTCGTTCACCGAGGGCGTGATTGAGCTTGTGCTGGGTGGAGCGATTATTTATTCGTGGCCGTTCTCGAGCTTTTGGACAATTGGACTTTTTGTGGGAACGGGATTGTTACTTTATGGTGCGCAGCTAGTTTCGCTGGCAGCGATGGGCCGAAGAGCTGAGAAAATACGTTTGGCTGCGGCTCAAGCGAAAAAGCCACCTACAACATTACGCAAACCCAGCTCTCGTGAAGATCGAGGACGAGATCAGGATCAAGACATCCAACATTTCTTCTAGATTTCTAAATCAGAAGAAACGGTGGTTTCAAATCCTTCCGTTGGCAATCGAGGAGCTTCTTCTTGCGGCTCCTCGTAGGTGTACCAATATTTACGTTTGATAGCCGTGACTTCCTTTTTGATCCAAGGAGCAAACGGCGCAACTTTCGTTGCTTGGCCCATTCCTTTGCAGCTGTGTTGTCCATTGGCTAACTTCCTCCCAAAAACTCCCGAATTGATTCCGATTAATTTTAAAACACCTTTTTCATGATAGAACTGGGGCCCACCGGAATCTCCCTGGCAGAGGAAAGTTTCCGATGCCGTTTGTGTTAGATAGCGATCGGCAAAGCGATTGTAGTTGTTATCAATCAGCATGACACCTCGATGAAGTTCTCCGATTGTTGCCCACGTGTCTTGCCCACGTTGGCCCGTATAGTCTTTGGTGCGACCGTATCCGTAAACGTAGACAATGCGAGATGAATAGTTCGCTTTGGAATCTGTATCATAGGCGATCGGTGCAAACCCTTGAGGTGTGCTTCCTTGATACATCGCCACTGCAATGTCGTGGTCGATGGAGCTTTGACTATTAAACTGCGAGTGTAGGGAATAAGTGGTTCCTTTACGAGTCACGGCAGGAGATTTTTCCTTCAGTGCATTGACGAAAAGGATGTTGAACTTCCGCAGTTGAGGGATGCGCGAAAGGTCAAAGCAGTGAGCGGCAGTGAGTACGAAGTGTTCTTCGATCAAGGTGCCAGTGCAAAAACCGAGACGGTTGTTATCCAAGTCGAGTAATTCAACCAGAACGACGCTTCGAGAAGCCGCGCTCTCGCGCTCTTTAACGGGACGACCATCAATGATGGATTGGTTTTGCAGACGCGAAGTGAGTCTTCCTGCTTGCGGTCTCCCACATCCCCCCAGAGCCAAACCTAAAATGCAAACCAACAAGATCCAACGTCCCACATCTCACCTCCGCTTTTTTGAGTGGACTGAGATTAGTAAGGACATCGAAGCAAGGAAAGAGAATGCGCATGTCCCTGACAAGAGACATGCATGCTGAGTTAGAATTGCGAGTTGTTAATCTACTGAGGATATTAATTGCACAAACTCGAGTGTTGGAACCTCTTCGTAAGCATTATTTTGGCTCTGGTCAGTTTTCAATTCATACGAGAAGTATATCATGTATCTATGTTGTGACTTGTTAAAAGTCGCAATTAAACAATTCGTGTCTCTGTATTTAACTTGCTGTTCATTGTAGTCATTAGTCATGTTTTGTTTGCAACGACTGAAGGTCACGTCCTTCTCAATCGAAAGATTAGTCAAAAAAGCACGATACTGTTCAGAAGGATATAAGGGCCGATCGGAGCTCGGAGTGTTCGTTTTTATGAATGCAGGGTAAACAACGTTGCGATTGTATTCATCACTCGATTGAATCAGAGTCATAAATCTACTTATATTGTTTAAGCTTTCAGCCGGAAGATCAGATCCTGCTTCCGAAAGGAGACTTGTTACCTTATGTCTAACAACCGCAGCCGGCTTGTTTTTTTGTAGAACAACCTCAGCATATGCAGTTGAATAGTCATTACATCTCAGGTCGAACTCCAATGAGTTTGATCCTTGAGAGAGGCGTATCTTTCCCAGAGGAATGGCTTGGCTCGAACCTGCTTTGTACAGTAAACTTTCATGTAAAGTTTCTTCTGCCTCATGATTCTTATCTGTCTTGAGATGAAGACTGTAAAGATAAGCTGGATATTCCCTCGATATTTGTTCGTTGTTTGGTAGGTCACACTTGTTATTCCTATTTGATATTTGCTCCAGAGCTTTTGTCCATTGAGGGAATCCATGCGGATAGCTTCCGTTCTGAATAGCAGTTTTGATTTCTTTGTAAAGCAAGGCGATAACGCCCTCAGCTTCACCAGACTTAGCGCCACATATAACGATTTCCGATTTTAGAACAATATTAATTTCGATAAGCTTTTGTTCCGTGGTCAACGCAGTCCGCTGCTTTCGTTGGTTCCAATCGGTCGTCGAGTTTAGCAGAAACAGTGTTATTGGTTGTGGAGAAGACCTTAGGTGTCCCGTCCATAGAATGCTTTCCTGACCAACTCTCAACGGCAGTCTGTTATAAAAATTTTGCATTGATATGTCGACACGTGGTGTGAGCAAGCTCGCGTTTGAGTACCAGCGGTCATAGAAAATGTCCAGATTAGGTTCGAAATAGTTGTCTCCATCGTGAAATTGGGACTGGAAATAAAGTAAGTCAGTTGCGGCCGCTAGACTGGAATTCTTGTTGGGATCAAACGGAAAACTTGTACTTTGCAGATAAGCTGAATTGATTGAGTTCGATGAAACAACTGGGAAAGTGAAATACTGTTTTCCATCCGTTCCTTGATATTGATACATGTGAATTTTTGCGTCCGGATCGGTCTGAGAAGTACCTTCGCATGTTTTAAAGCCTTTGCTGTTCTCTGGGAGAACATCCTTAATACTAGGAACTTTCGATGGAGCATAGGCAGTAAAAAGGGGAGTTAAGCCTTCAGTTGAAAGAAGCTGTCCAATCTTGTTGCGAACAGTGTCAGAGTTTTTGTAACCAGCCTTCCTTGCCTGTGCATAAAACACTTCGTGCGCCAGCAGGCCGATCTTGTTGAGCTGATCGAGCGAGCGCCAAAATCTACGATTTACGTAAAGTTTATGTTCATTTGGCACACCAGAAGACTCATCCCAAAAAGCAATTTGCACGGCTGTGCATCCGGGTTGAAGGTGAATTGGAGAGTTTGCGTCTTGGCTCGAAATGAGTTTATGGTCTTCTTCCAAGAATACGATGGCATTAACCAGTCTTTTCCAGAATGAGACCTTGGTGAATTCTAAGGAATAGCTCGCGGGACCAAAATAGGATTTCAATGAGTTCGCCAAAACCTCGAGAGCGTCGTCTGATACTGCATCGGTTCCCGCTACTCCTGGTACGGTCTTCATTTTGAGATCTTTATCAATAACAGCTTCATAAATATCGCGAACAAAAAGGCGATTGCGAATATCTGAGTTCTTGGTGTTCTCGCCACATTCAACACCCTGACCACCACCTCCATCACCAGTCGCCCCGCCGCCGCCAAAGTTGCTGCTAGCGCCACCGGAGTTGGGAGTCTTGTTCGTATCGAAGTAGTTATTGTTGGTGGAGCCGGGGCCGCATCCCGTGACCCAAATTGAGACACCTAGCAAAAGCAGAAGGCTGCGGCTGAAAATTGTTAGACAGCTGCCCAGGATCTGCGGGCGATTTCCCCTAAAATGGTGTCTTGAAGTGCTCTTTTGTTCCATGCAAATCAGCTATTACAAGGTCCATTCCAGTCAAAGCCTCGAAATGCCTATCTACAGATGGGAAAAAGGACGAGGAGAGGTCTTGACATTCAGTGTCTAGACTGGCCTTTTCCCCCCGAAGAGCCCATATTGTGGGGGTTTAAACAAGGAGCTCAGTCATGTCTAAGTTGAGAGTAGGTATCAACGGTTTTGGTCGTATTGGTCGTGTTCTTTTCCGCGCGGGTTTTGAAAAACTCGATATCGTCGGAATCAACTCTTTGGACAGCATCGAAGGTGATGCTCATCTTCTAAAGTACGACTCTGCTCACGGTGTATTCCCAGCAGAAGTTTCAACTGACGAGCACAACTTGGTTGTGAACGGTAAAAAAATCCACGTTTCTAAAACTCGCAATCCAGCAGAAGTACCTTGGAAAGAGTGGGGCGTAGATGTGGTTCTTGAGTGCACAGGCGCATTCAAAAACAAAGAAGATTTCATGCTTCACATCAAAGGTGGCGCAAAACGCGTTTTGGTATCAGGCCCTGCTGAAAAAGGTGCGGACCTGACAATGGTGTACGGAATCAATCACAATGCTTACGATCCAAAAACTCACTACGTTGTATCAAATGCATCTTGCACAACAAACTGTTTGGCTCCGGTAGCGAAAGTTTTGAACGACGCATTCGGTATCGATCACGGTACAATGATGACGATCCACTCGTACACAAATGACCAAAAAATCTTGGATGCTCCTCACAAAGATTTGCGCCGTGCACGTGCAGCAGCGGTGAGCATGATTCCAACAACGACGGGAGCTGCGAAAAACGTAGGTCTTGTGTTGCCAGAGCTTAAAGGCAAAATCGACGGTATCTCTGTACGCGTTCCAACTCCAAACGTGAGCTTGGTTGACTTTACTTTCCAAGCGAAAAAAGACGTGACAGTTGAAGCTGTGAACAACGCTTTGATTGAAGCTTCGAAAGGTGCTTTCAAAGGTATCATCGCAGTTGAACACAAAGAACTTGTAAGCGTGGATTTCAACGGTAACGTGCACTCATCAATCGTCGACCTTGCAAGCACAATGGTTGTAGGTCCTCGCATGGTGAAAGTTCTTGCTTGGTACGATAACGAAGTTGGCTTCTCTAACCGTATGGTGGACGTCGCTCTTCACATCGCAAGCAAAGGTCTGTAATCATGTCATCTGCAGGTCTTAAAGGTATTAAAACGGTACGTGATTTCGAACTTGAAGGAAAAGTCGTTTTCCTTCGTTTGGATCTGAACGTGCCAATGGAAAACGGAAAAATCACGGATGAGAACCGTATCACGGCTTCTCTTCCAACGATTAAGTATTGCATGGAAAAAGGTGCGAAGCTTGTATTGGCTTCCCACTTAGGCCGTCCAAAAACAAAAGACGACAAAGAATTCTCATTGGAGCCGGTTGCAAAACGTCTGCAAGAGCACTTGAATGTCGAAGTGATCTTGGTTGAAGAACCAGATTCGGATGCTCCAAAAGCTTTGCTACAATCTTTGAAAAAAAATGAAATCATCCTTCTTGAAAACGTTCGTTTCGAAGAAGGGGAGACAAAAGATTCAGTTGAGTTCGCGCAAAAGATCGCCAACTACACTGATATCTACATTAATGACGCTTTCGGTGCTTCTCACCGTGCGCATGCTACAATTCATGCATTGCCATCTTTGATGAAAGATAAAGGCATTGGTTTCTTGATCGAAAAAGAAATCACGATGCTCGATTCTTTGCTCACAAATCCAAAACGTCCTTACTTGGCGGTTATGGGCGGAGCAAAAGTTTCTGACAAGATCGCAGTCATCGAGCGCCTTATGGACATCGTTGATGGTTTCGTGATCGGTGGCGCAATGGCGTACACATTCTTGAAAGCTCAAGGGACGCCAGTCGGCAAGTCTTTGGTTGAAGGCGATAAACTTCGTTATGCCAAAGAAATGATCGAGCGTATCGAAGCACGTAACAAAACAATGTTGCTGCCAAAAGATCACGTTGTCGCAAAGTCTTTCAATGACGTCGCAAGTGCACGCACAACGAAAGACATTGTGATCTCTGAAGATGAAATGGGCTTGGATATTGGTCCTCAAACATTGCGTGAGTACTCAGCTGCAATCAAAGAAGCGGGCACTATTTTCTGGAATGGGCCTATGGGAGTGTTTGAAACTCCTGCGTTCTCAAAAGGAACTTTCGGTGTTTCTCAGGCAATTGCAGAAAGCCAAGCAACTAAAATCGTTGGTGGTGGTGATTCCGCTGCGGCTGCTGAGGCTTCGGGCTTTGCAGATAAAATGACCCACATCTCAACAGGTGGTGGAGCAAGTCTTGAGTACCTTCAAGGTGACAAGCTTCCAGGTCTTGAAATCTTGCGCGCAAGAGTTCGCGCTTAAGTCTAAGAAAACCTAATAAAGAAAAAGGGATCTAGCAAAAGCAGATCCCTTTTTTTATTTGTTAAAACGTCATGCAAAAATCTAAACGCTAGCGATTTTGATGAATGAATCAACTTCAAGTGAAGCACCACCCACAAGGAATCCGCTCACATGAGGTTGAGAAATCAAACCTGCTGCGTTGTCTGGTTTTACACTGCCACCATAAAGAATCGGGGCAGAAAAACCCAAACCTTTCAAAATAGTTTGAACATCCGTGTGAGTTTCAGCGACTTGTTCTTGAGTAGCGACTTTGCCAGTGCCAATTGCCCAAACCGGTTCGTAAGCAACAACCAGAGGCTTTGCTTTATCAGCTTTCGCTAATCCCAACTGCAATTGCGTTTCAAGAATACGGTAGGTGTGTTTGCTCTCGCGCTCATTTAAAGTCTCACCGATACACAACAAAGGAATCAGTCCCAAGCTTTGTACAAGAGCCACTTTATCGGCGATCATCGCATCTGTTTCGCCAAAAATCTGACGACGCTCACTATGTCCGATCAAAATATATTGCGCACCCATGTCTTTCGCTGTTTGTGCTGAATTCTCGCCGGTGAAAGCACCTTGAACTTGTGAAAAGCAGTTTTGAGCACCGAATTGAATTTTGGTGCCCTGTAAAGAATTACTCGCAGCCTCTAAGCAAAGTGCTGAAGGGAAGAAGACCAAATCACCCGTGGCTTTATTCGCAACCTCTTTGAAGGCTTGAAAGAAAGCACGCGTTTCTTGAGGCGTTTTAAAAAGCTTCCAATTGGCAGCAAAGATTTTTTTCATATGGTTCTCCCTTAGATCAGGGAAAGCCTAGCATTTTTGACTATCGAATAAAAGAAAAAAGCCCACGGGCTTCGCCGCGGGCTTTATAAGTAGAGTGAGTTAGAATCCAGATGTGTCTTTGAGTTTCGAACGTGAATCGCTTGCATCGTCGTCAAAGGGAATCACGGCAGAGGCTTCCGACGTCTTCCCTTTAGCTGGTGCCGACTGAGCAGGGGGAGCCTTTTTAGGCGACTCTTTCTTCTCAAGTTTTATGACTTTCGTTTCCACTTTTGCGGAGTCTTTCTGATCCTTTTTACTGTCACGAACCGCGACTTTGAGATCGCGTTCACCGAGGACAACGAAATTCAAGTCTCCCACATAAGTTTGCATGTTAACTGTTTGTACTGAAATTTCTTTTGCTGAAGCGGCGATTTCTTCAGATGAAGCGGCATTTTGTTGTGCCCCCTGATCTAACTGGTTCATCGCTTTAGAAATCTGCTGGATTCCAGTTGATTGCTCTGAACTTGCCGCGGAAATTTCGTTAGAAAGGTCTGATACCTTCTTAACAGAATTTACGATTTCGCTCATTACAACACCGGATTTATTTGCGGTTTGAGTTCCATTTTCAATTTTAGTCACCGAGTCTTTGATGAGACCCGTGATTTCCTTAGCCGCCGTGGCTGATCGTTGTGCCAAAGTGCGTACGGCCTCTGCGACAACAGCGAAACCTTTTCCGTGTTCACCAGCGCGGGCTGCTTCTACGGATGCATTCAGTGCAAGAAGATTGGTTTGGAATGCGATATCATCGATGACGTCGATGATCTCTTCGATTTTCTTCGATGACTGAGAAATGTCCTGCATAGAAGAAACCAAGTTTTTAATTTCTTTTTCGCCACGCTCGGCAGCATCACGTGAAGACATCGAAAGGGAAGCGGCTTGCTTTGCATTGTCCGTATTCATTTGAATCATCGAAGTCATTTCCTCAAGAGCTGCGACAGTTTCTTCTAAAGAAGCCGCCGATGCTGTTGAAGATTGGGACAAGCTATCACCAGCATAAGTCAACTGGCTAATCGAGCTTGTTACTTCGTCACTAGCTGTTACAAGCTTTTGTGAAACAGCGCGGATCAATCGAGTCACCGAGAATGCAGTCCATGCAAGAGTTAACGCCGTCAATACCACCGAGAGCATGCCAACTAAAACCAAAAGATTAAATGCAAAGCTGCGTTTTTCGTCTTGAAGGACCAGGCGTTCTGTGGATGCGAGATCATAGGCATCGCGGATTGTGTCGATCGAGTTATCAATTTCAATAACATACTGAAGCCATTTACCTTGAAGGATTTCCAGGGCTTTGGCGTCATCTTCTTTCGTCCCTTTTTTGACGAGTTCGAAAGCTGATTTTGTTAACATCACGAATTCTTCGTGATGTGACTTCATGGCGTCGTCCATCCCTTTTTCTTCTGGAAGATGAGCCGACTTAGAAAAATCTTCAGAGGCTTTCAAATAATCCTGGAATGATCTCTCTGCATACTCAAAGGCGTTATCACGAAGCGCTTTATTGTCGTGAAAAAGAAGGACTTTTGTAAGTCCGTCACTTATTCCGGCACGGGCCTCGTTCATTTTCCCCAGAGTCATGATGTTAGGGTTGAGATGAGTGTAGGACTCGTTCAGCATCATTCCAAGTTCATTCATACTCTTATAAGAGATAAATGTGGACACCACGGCTGCAGCCACTGGAATCACGGAACTCAGAATCAAACGTCCTTTAAGTCCTTTGAACCAACCAGAAATATTCATACAGAAACATCCCTTCGAAAAATTATCCGTACCTTAACAAACGGCATTTTTCCGAGGAAGATGTAGGTTTCTTAAATAGATTTAAAGAATCAGGACCTAATTTTCCACGCCAGAAGCCTCATCTGAGGCACCTTTGAGGGATTTTTCTAACAGTTGTGAGTCTTCCTTAGGTAGAGTTTTAAGAATAGCTCTCATTTCTGACTCATTTTTTTTGTAAAGCGGAAGGATGATTTCCGCGCCATAATTTGTCTTGTCTTGCTTGAGCAATACGAGCGCCACTCGAACGATTTCCCTCGTGAGTTCTGCATTTAGAGGACCTTTTGTCGCAAATTCAACGGCATCAATGAGACTGTCTACCAAGTCGTCCTCCATTTTTTCAATGGATTTTTCGTCTTTGAGGTCAAAGCTTTTGGTTTGAAAAGTCTTTAGCTTGGACTGAGCTTCATTCGCGGTTTTAAAACCAGCAAAGGTAATTGACGAACAAAATAGGAAAGTAAGAATGAGTATAAGATGTTTCATACTAATCTCCTGTTACTGGTTTAATCATCACGCCTTTGATTTTATATGGAAAACCTCGTCGGGCTTTGCGGCGCCCTTTGGGTTGCAACATCATCGGACGAGGGCTGTAATATTCTGAAACCCAGCCACCCTTAGTACCCCAATCAGTTTTGATCGCGATGTCTCCCGATTCGTGCGCTTCCTCTGTCCAGGTTACCATAATAGCCCCCTTCGGGACATCAGCTGGACTTTTAATTTTATTTTTATAACGGGGATCATCAAGCAAATTGACCCAACCCTGAGCTTTAAGGTCTTTCACTGCATCTCGAGCGTGACGGCCCGGCGGGTATTTGCGAACCTGTCCACTCGCAACGAGTGCGCGCTTTACATAACGATAGCAATATCCATAGGAGCGTCCGCGCTTATTGCTCATTGCCCGACGAATGGAATTTTGTGTTTCTTTACTGTTGGCGTGACTCATAATGTAGTCGTCATTGGCCCATGGGTTGTTTGGATCAGGCGGAGTCGATTTGTTGACGGTCTTTTGAGTTGGAGGTGGCGGCGTTGCCGGCATTGCGTTCAACACATCTTCGACTTGCTGAATATTTTTTGGATCATGAACTGGCACTTGTTGGGTCGCGCATGTTCCTGTTGTACACCAAGCGCCCTCAGTGGTATTGCGATCTTTCATGACAAGATTTGGATCAACAGAAGTTCTTAAAACTTCTTCACGAGTAGGCAACGTCGGATTCTTTACAGTTCCCTCGATAGCTGGCAGCGACTCACCATCACGTTTGGCTTGCGCCGTGAGCGCGCCTTCGGGATCTTGAACAGTTTGATTATCTGGATCACGGAATTTCAACCAAGGATCTTTTTGTGAATAATAAACCCACACCTCTTGGTCTTTTTTTACAAGATTCTTTCCGTTGTTGCGACCGACTTGGGTCACTTTCATCTTGATACCGTAAGATCCAGTGCGTTTGAGTTTGCGAACTTCGACAACGGTTCCCTTCGTGCCTTTAGGCACAAGAGCCGTGACGTTCTTAGCATTGGTACGGAAGTCGACAGAGGAGCGCGCGTTCATATCTCCGGTTAAAACCAGATTCTGCAATTCTTCAGGAACCTCTGCCCAAGCAGAAGTCGCAAAGATGCTAAGTGCTAGAAAAAGATGAACAACTCGCCGAAATAAACTCAAAATAAGATACTCCTCATGTCCTCTTCGGAGGCCGAGGCGAGAGAAAGAGTCTAGCCAGCGAGTTTCCCGTCCAACGTCTAGTACTAAAGTGTTCTTCAACGAAGGCGGGAACGCAGCGCTCCGAGGTCCAGTAGGACATAGTAAAAATAAGGGCGCCCCTTTAAGATGGCGGAATGAAAGTCACAATCGAAGATATCCAGAAAGCCCGCGAACTTCTAAAGAGCCACATTTGCCAGACGGAACTCAGTCACTCGTTGAGTGCGAGCAAACTTTTAAAGAGCGAAATCTTTTTTAAGTTTGAAAACACTCAGCGCACAGGCAGTTTTAAATTTCGTGGTGCCTACAACAAAATTTCAAATCTCACAGCAGAAGAAAAATCTCGCGGTGTCGTTGCAAGCTCCGCGGGAAATCACGCGCAAGGGGTCGCCCTTTCCGCATCCTTGATGGGAGTCAAAGCTACGATTGTGATGCCGGAAACAGCTTCCATCAGTAAATCGTCAGCGACAAGAGCATACGGCGCTAACGTTGTGCTAAAAGGAGAAATTTATGACGACGCTTTTCAACACGCCAAAAAGTTAGAAAAAGAACACGGCTATACTTTTGTTCATCCTTACCAGGATCCATTTGTGATCGCCGGGCAGGGAACCATTGGACTTGAGATTCTAGAAAAGCTTCCGGATGTTGACACCGTGATTGTGCCAATCGGTGGAGGCGGACTGATCAGCGGCGTTGCCTTGGCTTTAAAAACTTTAAAACCAAGTGTGCGAGTTATCGGCGTGCAAAGTGACCGTTCGCCAGGAATGGCCTGCCTGTACAACAAACAAAATCCAACAACTCCGCCCAAGCGTATTGCAACGATCGCCGATGGTATCGCGATCAAAAATCCATCTCCAGAAATGTATGAGAATTTCATTTCAAAATACGTCGATCAAGTCGTCACGGTGAGCGACGACGAAATTGCCGAAGCCATTGTGTTCTTGATGGAAAGAACCAAAGCTGTTGCGGAAGGTTCCGGTGCCGCGGCTTTAGCAGCAGCTATGCAAAGAGGTCTGAACCTCGGTAAAAAATGTTGCATCCTGATCAGCGGTGGCAATATCGATTTGAATATCGTGAGTAAAGTTATCGACCGTGGTCAGATCGTTCGCGGTCGCCTGTGTGAATTATCTGTGATCGTGGATGACGTTCCAGGAAATCTGAGCCGCTTGACTCAAGCAATTGCTGAAAACAAAGCCAACGTATTAGAAGTGCGACATGATCGTGTCTCTCAAGGATTGTCATTGCGAGAGACACGAATTGATTTTGTTTTAGAGACTTCGAGTCGGGAGCACGTTGAGCAAATCAAGCGGGCCATGGAAGCTGTCGGAGCTAAGGTGATTCAAGCCTAAGGCGGCGATCACTTGGCGGTTCAGCCAATCCGTCAAACTGTAACGGTCCAAAATGCGCTGAAGTTCACCAGACTGGCGCATTTCATCAATGCCCTTATTGATCAACTCAGCATAGTACGCTGATTTCGGATTGTTTGGAGAAAACGAGATGAACAAATCCGGATCGTTGGCCATATTCGGGCTTACCGGCTTATAAGCATCAAGTGGAATTTTCTTTCCCGATAAATAGAAACGCAAAACCATAGGGCTTTCGACAAATGCATCGATTGTTCCATTGTCAGCGGCTTTCAACATCTGTCCCAATGGATCGTTGCCAGAAAAGATCACCAAGGACTTGTGTTTGGTTTTAACTAAGTTGTCAACGCCGTCGCCGTAAGTGTAGCCCGCGATCACGCCGACTTTGCGTCCCGTGAGTGACTGGCGTCCGTTGTAATTCCATTTTGAATTTTTAACGACAAAGTAGTGATTGATCATTTGGCCCAAAGGACGCTCAGGGAAAATAAAGTCCGGAGCATCGCTATGGCTACATCCAATCAGAGCATTGATTTTATTGGAACGAGTTTCTTTGATTGCATTAACCCAGTTGGTAGTTTTGAAATCAATACGATGACCATGTTTGGAAAAGATGTGTTTTACAACTTCCACCATATAGCCTGGACGGGGAGAGTTTTCGTCGCAAGCATAAGGACACCATAAGTCGGAGCGAATGGAGATCGTGTCTGCTTTCACGATTTTCGTGGTAAGAATTGTTGCGAGATTCAGCGCTATCATTAAAAGTGTGAATTTCGTCTTCATGTACTGACCCCTCAGTTACGAGAAGGCAATACGTTGTCTCTAAACAAATCTCCACTGAGAAAATGAGACCTTTCGCAATTGTAACCCTGCTGTTAAAGGAGCGTTAAAAATCCAGCTTTCTTTCATAGTGGCAGGTATATCCGCCAGGATTTTTTTGTAAATAATTCTGGTGATATTCTTCTGCGGACCAGAAATCACCGGCCTTGTTGATCTGTGTAACGACGGGTTTTTTCCAAGCATTGGACTTATCGACCAAAGCTTTTACTTCCTCGGCTGTTTGCTTTTGTTCAGGTGAAGTGTAAAAAATCACGCTGCGATATTGAGTGCCGACGTCATTTCCTTGGCGATTTGTCGTCGTAGGATCATGAATTTTGAAAAAGTGGCGAAGCAAATCAGAATATTTTAATTTGCTTGGATCAAATGTGATCTTTACTGTTTCCGCGTGATTTGTGGCTCCAGTTTTAACGATATTATAAGTGGCATTTTTGAGGTCACCACCCATGTAGCCCACTTCCGTTTCTGTCACACCCGGAATCTTACGCAGAAGATCTTCCATACCCCAGAAACAACCACCTGCTAAATACGCAACTTCTTTCGTATTCATCGAAGACTCCTTTTTGGCAAATGCCATAGGTACCAGACACAATGTAATAAGAAATAGAATGAGCTTTTTCATACCTCTGAGTCTACATCAGCCTCAGAGGCATTTCAAATGCGTTAGGCTTCAGGCTTTTCAGGCAGGCCGGAACCCCCGCCAGAAGCCGAGGCAAATGTGACAAAGTCACCGGCTTTAAAGATTTCTTTCCCTAAAACGGGGAGAGTCTTAATTTGACCGTCACGCTCCAGTGTCACTTCACATGCATCTCCATGAGTGCAAGTGCGAACCAAGCGAGGACGATACAAAGTTAAATCCGTGAGCCAGTTGATTTCCAGATCTTTTAAAATTTCAAAACGAAGCAAAGACCCGCGACCACCTGAGAATTTACCAATGCCGCCACTTGAATCACGTTTATTGATTTGACTGATACGCACTGGATAATCGCGTTCAATTTGTTCAATTGAAGAAACGCAAACCGATCCATCCAATCCGACGCGACCTTGCTGGCCGCTTTGGCCACCAAAAAGTCGCAAGCAGTTTTGACGATCCGAAGTCTTGATTTCGACAAAGATAGGGCAGTGAGCTGAGATCGACGTCACCTTTTTTGGATGAATATGCGACAACGCCAATTCAATACTGCTTTGAAGAGCTGCTTTACCGCAAGTCATTCCTTTAAACGTTGGTGCTGGGTATTTGGCCATCAACCAACAGCCAGTTGGTTTGATCACTTGGAGCAAAGACAAGGTTCCTGCATTCGCAAATTCAGCAAAACCATAATACGAAGCAATGGCATGGAAGCAAACAGATGCCGCCGCCGTTTCAGTCATGAAAACAGTTTTACCGCCGGAAGTTCCGCTGAAATCCATGATCACGCGACCATCGCGAGTTTCCAGATTCAAACGCAAAAGTTCGCCGCTATCTAAAACATAATCGACACGTGCTTCACCATAGGCGCGATCTGAAATTCTTTGCGAAGCCATTTCGCGGGACATGCGCCAATATTCTTCAATCAACTCAGCCGTTAAAGCCAAGCCCGAAACCTCAACCGCCTCGATGAAGCGTTTGGAGGCGACAGAAAATTCCTGACACTTTTCGTGAACCCATTTCGCAAAATGTGGCGGGCAAAGAGGATGCGCCTGCATTGCGCCGAGGATGGTCTCATTCAACTGACCTTTTTGGAAAACCGGAGTGGGTGGAATGCGCAGACCTTCATCTTCAATGGATTTGCCAGCTTGGACCTTTGCTGTGTGCGGAACGCGTTTGACCCAGATAAGATCTTCGGAAACCGCGGTGACAAAAGTCATTTCATTTAGATGAGTGCCACCAGAATAAGGGTCATTCATCAAAACGATATCGCCCTCTTGCATGCGCAAGTACTTCGCAACTGTTCCTGCTGAGGCTGACAGTGTGCCATAGCTTAGTGGATCTTTCCCACGCAAGGCTAAAACTTCACCGTCTAAAGTTAAAAGTGCGGATTCGCCAGTTAGAAATTGCTGCAAAAGAGAATGAAAGAGTTCAATTTGATAATTCATATTAGCGTGCCTTTGCCAAAGAGCGGCCCCAAGTGGCGATCGCCGCTGCTTCCCCATACTCTTGCGTGTCTACTGTTGATTGAGAATCTTTCTTAAAGCCATTCGCAAAAAGAGAACTCAAAGGTCCCATGATTTGAATCTTTGCATTTTTCTTTTTTAAAATCACTTCTGTCACAAGTTTTTGCACGGCCAGACTTTGCAGTCCTTTCATCAGACCCGATAAATCGGATGAACCTGAGCCATTGGCTTTTGAGAGAGTGAAAAGCGTGTTTTTAAAACGTTGTTGGCCAGCCGCAACCAAGCGATCCGCAAAAGTTTCAAGTTCTGTGAGTTTGGCGTGTTCAGACCAAAGATCAATCAAAGTTGGCTTTTGCCCACGGCCCATCATCATGGGACCTGGTTCCCAGCCTTCATTAGTATTTAAAAAATCCAAACGACCAAAAGAATTCAAATCAATTCTTTGTGTCGGGTGAACTTGCAACTGCTCAAACTTGACGTGAGGAAGTTCCAAATGACCCCATGGTGAATGCCAGTGGGTATTTTCCTGTCCGGGATGAATGAGATAAAATCCTTCAAGGCCCAAGTACAAATAATCTTTTTTCGAATCCGCTGAAGCTGCCGCAAGAGCTGCCAAGTGTGACAAGTGTCCTGACAAAGCTTGCGTCTCTGATGATTTCTCTAAAGTGCCTTTGGAATTAAGGAAGAAAATTTTCTCATCCGCTACTCGTGTTGTGAGAATTCCCAAAAGATCTTGCTTTAATTCGGTAAACACAGACGCCGCAAGGGCATTTAGTGAATGCGTGCGCCATCTGGAAGTTTCATCTGGGTTGTCAGAGCCAGTGGGGCAGAAAACTTCAAAACCTTTTGCTTGGAAGAAATCACGGGCTTGGTTTTGATGTTGCGGGAATAGTCCCGCATGCAAGAATTGCAAACAGATTTTTTTGCAGTCTAAGGACTCAAGTTTTGCAGCAATAGGTTCGAGGTCTTCAAGACGAAGTGGTGTGATCACTTGACCGTCAGCGCTGATTCTCTCGGCAACTGAACATTGAAGTTCTTTATTGATCACAATGTCTTGTTGGGCATTTTGCAAAGCCGGCCATTCTTCAAGACCTGCCGTTGAAAGAGTGGCAACTGAACCACCTAGTCGATGGTCAAACATCTTTTGAGGAACGCGAAGGCTGACATAAGCCTCGTGAATCGGAGTTTCTTTATTTGCATCCAGAAAAGCCTGCAGGGAGCTCTTCATATTTTCTCTTGGTAGATACGATCGCTTCACGGCGATCACCTTTGAGTCTGTCAGGAGAGCGAATTCGACAAAAGATTCGCCCAGACTCAGTCCTAATACATTTACGGTCTGCATTTTTAAACGCTCACTATTGAATTTAACTTGGATTGATATTACAACGTAGTGTCGCAAATTAGCAAAAAGATCGCCAGATGGAAAGCATCTTTGAGACGATCTTGTAAGAACCTCGAACAAGGATTTGAAAGTGAAGATTTCTCCTGAAATTCGCAACATGGTTCCCTACAAACCGGGAAAACCGATCTCAGAAACTCAACGCGAGTATGGTCTAAAAACTGTTTATAAACTGGCAAGTAACGAGAATCCTTTAGGTCCTAGTCCGAAAGCGCTCGCCGCTGTTCAAAATGCTTTGCAGCACCAACAGCTTTATCCAGATGCCTCTCAATATGAGTTACTGCACACGATTTCAAAAGTGTGGAATTTTCCTGTTGAACAACTCGCTCTTGGCAATGGCAGTGATGAATTAATTGATCTGTTGACTCGCATTTTCTGTGAACCTGGCGAAGGTGTTCTGACATCGCAAGCGGGGTTTGCTGCCTATAAAGTCAGCGCTCAAGCCAATCGTGCAACGATTTACGAAGTGCCGCATACAAAAGATTTTGGCTTTGATTTAAATGCGATCGCAGATTTTTACGAAAAAAATGCTGCAAAAATTCGTATCATTTTTGTTGCAAATCCAAACAATCCTACGGGTACATACGCGAATCAAACTGAAGTTGAGTCTTTCCTTGAAAGAGTCGGCAATAAAGAAGACGTCGTTGTGATTTTTGACGAAGCCTACAATGAGTTCGTGCGCGCCAAAGACTATGTGTCTGCGCAGAAGTATTTAAGTAAATATAAGAACCTCATCGTTTTGCGAACTTTCTCCAAAATCTACGGCCTCGCGGGTTTCCGCGTGGGTGCGATGATTGCTCCAAAAGAAGTCATTGAAGTTTATAACCGGGTGCGCAAGCCCTTCAATGTCAACGATTTGGCGCAGGTTGCTGCAAATGCGGCTCTGCAAGATGAAGAATTTATTCAACGCTCGCAGCAAATTTGTTGGAAAGCGCTTGATTACTTTTACAAGAAGCTAGAAGAATTAGGCCTGCCTTACATTCCATCCCAGGGGAACTTTGTCATGTTTGACACCCTTCGAGACGCCGCCAAGGTGAATGAAGCACTTTTGCGTCGCGGGATCATTATGCGTCCTCTTTTAAACTACGGGTTTAAAACGCATTTGCGTTTGAGTGTAGGTTTGGAGCACGAGAACGAAGCCGCGTTTAAAGCGCTGGCAGAAGTTCTTAAAGAAGTGCCGCCACTTTAATAGTTTCAGTTTTTTGAGTATTTGAGTTTTTGGAGAGTTATGGGAATGGTAGTGACGATTGATGGACCTGCAGCTTCTGGCAAATCGACAGTAAGTCGCGAACTTGCTGCGCGTTTGGGCTGGCAATGGGTTTCAACAGGTGCTTTTTATCGTGGACTTGCTTACGCTGCCATTGAACTGCAAATTGATCTGGATGACGTTAAAGCGTTGGCGGAACTGACACATAATCCCGTTTGGCAAATTAAACTCGATGCAAGCCGCACGAAAGTTTTCTTCAAAGACGAAGATGTGACAGACAAAATTGCTCACGAAGACGTGGGTAATTACGCAAGCAAAGTCTCTCATTATCCAGAAGTACGTAAAGCTCTTTTAGATGCGCAAAGAAACTGTGCAAATGGTCCAAAAGGTCTTGTCGCTGAAGGCCGTGATTGCGGAACAGTTGTCTTTCCAAATGCGGAAGCAAAAGTTTTTCTAACAGCTTCCAGCGAGCACCGTGCTGCTCGTCGAGCAGCAGAGTTGGGTCTTGATCAAGACGACATGGTGAAAGCTCAAAAGCAAAGAGATCACCAAGATTCCACTCGTAAAGTGGCACCTATGGCGGCACCACAAGATGCATTGATGCTGGATTCGACGGAACTGAATCTAAATGAGGTTGTAGACCGCGTTTACGACTTCGTTAAAGGTAAAATCTAATACTTCAAAGCGGTCCTCTGAGACCGCTTTTTTTATGCCTTCTTCAGTGTAAAAAAATCCGGACAGTGTCGCTTTTCTCAAACAGTTCTGTGAGGCTGTGATCTGTAAAGCAAAAACACCGCGTTTAACGCGTACGCATTGCATTTTCCTAATAGTCCATGCCCTAAGACGCAGCTCGTTTTGGTTGTCGACAGAAGAGTTATAGAGTTCACTTATGCAAAGCCTTTTACACAAGGTTGCTAAATCCCTTTTAAGGGAAGAGGAGCATAAAATGAAACTTAAGAACACCACGTTGATAGCGAGTTTGGTATTGGTGTTGTTTGCAGTCGGCTGCAAATCAAAAGAGATCAAAGAAATCGACACTGAACTAAAAGACAAAAAGACCGTCGGCTCTGAAACATTGGGCAAGAACAAAGACGGCAACTACATCATTCAGAAAAAAGAAAGCCTGGCGACTTACTTGCTTGATTTGCAGCGTGAAGTTTACGGCATGGAAGAAGGCATCTACGGTAATAAAACTTACGGCAACAAAGGAAAATACGGCGTTCTGGAAGACTGTCGTATCGAGCTTCGTGCAAAATCAAACGGCAAATGGGAAATGGTGGATCCAGCTCCTAAAACTGTGTTGAGCAAAGAAGAAGCAAAGATCACAAAGAAAATCGGCATTGACGAAAAAGGCGAGCTTGTGATGTTGACTGAAGAAGAGCTTACGAATCGCATCAAGCGTTTTGAGCGTTACAAAAAGAATTACGAATCTCAAGACGACTGGTACGACACCGAAATCAAAGCCTGCAAAGTATCATTGAACAACTATGTGAATCATAAGTTTGAAGCTGTTCCAAAAACTGAAAAATTCCCTGACTTCGCAAAGGAACAAAAGGCCGACATGGATGCTTTTGTTTGCGAATATGTCGATGCAAATGCTTCCCTAAAAACACTGGTTAAAACGGCTGTTGCGAACGGTTGGTTGGTGCAAGAAGACCTTGCGGAGCGTGCGTTTGTAAACGACGACAGCGCTAAGGACGCAACGAACTTCCGTCGCAATTTCTCACTTCGTTTGGGCGACTGGGTTTTGGCTTACGACTATCGCGTGAACTATGGTGATTTGATGAACACAGATCGCGATGCTGAATTGAAAGCTTGGTTAAATCGCAGTCCGGATAGCGTTTCTGGAAAAGCCAGCTGCCTTGCAAACGGCAAGCGTTGGTCAACAGTAAGAAAATAAGCACGAGGATAAAACGATGAAAAAGATTTTATTATTGGCTTCTCTATTGGCGGTTGTTTCTTGTAGTTCGAAGTCTAAAAAAGACGCAGATATCAAAGACCAAGACATCAAAACTCAGCAAGAAAAAGGCGAGATGATTACGGGTGGAACGACTTTGGGTGTGAACGAAGATAAAGAAATCATGGTTCAAGACAAAGTAGAATTAACAGAACACCTTCGTACATTGGCAGCTTCCGTCAAGCACAAGCAAGATGAACTATACGGTAGCAAGCGTTTCAGCACCCGCGGTTTGTACGGCAAACTTGAAAAGTGCGTGGCGCAAGTGAATAAGAAAAACAAAGGTGGCGACGGAGCTTCCCATTTCACATTGGCCGCTCGTGAAATCATCATTCAAGATCAAGAATTGGGTCAGCTTGAAGCAGGTAAGTTCGGCTACGATGAAAAAGGCAAGCTGGTGGCCTTGGATGAAGCCAAGTTGCGCGACAAGATCCGTGATCTCGAAGATAAAAGACGTCGTCTTTATCAAAAAGAAGAAGAGCTTTTAGCGGAAATGAACCGCTGCGAAGCTCAACTCGATTAATTCGAAAAAAACAGAAAGACAATCCCGCTGGGATTGTCTTTTGCTTTATTGGGCTTCAATGCCGGCTTCGGTGCTATCAACCGAAGTTTTGCTCCAGGCAGATCCGTCAGGTGCTGTTTCACTCAGGAAAAATTCATACAACCAGCTACTCATTGTGAGTGTTCGTAAAGTCGAACTGATCACATTGGCTGCATTTTTTAGATTCAAGCGTATTTTTCTGCCGCCATTATCAGTCGTGGTGTTGCGAGTTCGGAGTGCCACGCCGAATACCGATGTGATACCTGCCGGGAGAGATTGGAACGTGTAGTAATCTTGTTCTGCGGTGACAGTGGTTTCAACATAAGTTGCAGTGTCAGCGGTGGCATCTCCAACGGCCTGCCAGTTTGAGGCCGCACCGACAGCATCCATTTGCGTGGAGCTACCGGCACCCGTAGGCAAAAGACCATAAACAGAGATCGGTCCAAGAAAAGTATTGTTGGTCGAGCCACTGGTGTCACATATGTAAAGGTCGTCCAAATAAACTGATATCGAGGTAGAAGTGCCACGTCCAATAATTCCGTACGACGAAATACTTCCAGCCGCCGTGTTGATGTTTGTTAATGAAAGAACCGATACACCGTTGATCCGCAGATGAGCTTCACCCGTTGTGGTTCCTAATTTCACGCGCAACTCAGCATAATACCAAGTGCTGTGAGAATATGTGCCCGACGCCGTTCCTAAAGTGGTTCCGGGATTTCCGCTTCCACCTGAAGTGTGAATACTAAATGTTCCCGCGCCAGGGTTCATGGCAAAAGCAATTCCTTGTCCTGAGTAACCAGTGCCGCCCACACAGAAAATCGTATAAGCAAATGAATTTGTCGTGGTGATGTAAACGCCGCAACCGATGATGATTTCGGTTTTAGAAGGCATGCTGAGTACAAACTCTTGGTTTCCAGGTGCATAAAGACTGCGAGAGTTCGCAGTGGTGACCTGAGACGTGCGATAAATACTCGAACTCAGAGCGACCGAAGAATCAAGTGTGGTAAAGCGGCATGCGCTCGTTCCAACCGCTGTGACGTCCGTGCGAGATGCGTATCCCTCAAAACCATCAATGTACATAAGCGCCATAATTGGACCCTTTCAGAATTACGGAGTTGGGACGGCTACGATGAGAATGGCATGTGAGCATCGTAGCGACTGTGTATCGTTCTGTGTGGCGACAACCTTAATTAAATGAGACGTGCGAAGAAGCTGCTGACTGCTTAAGCCGGCAACGATTTTGACGGTCTGAGCACAGCGCAGAGTTCCTGTTCCGCCGACACGACGGGCTCTTCGTAGGTGCGCATTCGAAAACGCCAAGACGGGTTTTCCAAATGCCAAGAGAGCTGGCAAGATCAGAGACTTTATAAATCCGCGCCGGTTCAGCAGTTTCATCTAACTAATGTTAAGCAGTGCTAAGCAACAGCGCAATAAATCCCCGGGCGAAGAGATCAACTAGTATTCCCTGAGAATTTCGTAGTGTTGAGTTCATTAAATGTGGACGCAATGTTATTGAATTTTCAATTTGTCATCCGTACTGGACAAGTGGTTGAGGGGCTTGCTAAGCACTCTGCTTATGAAAAGTCTGTTCCTATTTGCTCTTTTTAGTTCGTGGTCAATTGCTGCAATTGCCTATTGCCCGAGCAGCTATTCCTCTTGCGATTATTATATCTGCGCAGAAGAGCACAATCCATGTGGTAAACAGGGTTATTGGATCGGGTGGGGGCATCGTTACTGCCAAAAATATTTAGACTCTGAAAAGTCATTTTCTCTCGAAGCACAGCAGTGGCTCCGGGAAAATCGCCAATGCTTGCAATCGCGCGCAGAAGAAATTTCCCAGGGCACCCAATGTTCTGGAATCCGTAAGGCCGCTATGGAAAGCCACGTGGGTTGTTACGTTGAAACCGGCTTTTGTGAGCTTAGTTTTAAAGATAAAGCCGCCATTCTTTGGGGGCTCCGCACAGCTTTGAACGCTCCCGAAGCGTGGATCGAGGGAATCCGCTTGGAGAAAGCCTGCCGCGAACAAGGCCTCAGTTCTATTCTAAGATATTGAAATTAATACCCAAATATCGACCGACCGAAACCGGCTTTGTAAGGGAGCATAACACAGGACCACGAAAAGCTAATGTCCTGCGTAAATCCTTTGACTTTCACACCCTTAGATCGCTAAACCAGTGTTTCGCCCAAAGAGGTGAAGAAAGGTGACGGGTAAGACCCAGGAGGTTTTACTACGTTGGAGGTTTACAAAAATCGATATGACAAAACAATTAAACAAGGCCGAACTTGAGAGACAAAAAGTTCTAGCATTCTTGGATGCTGAAGATGCAAAGGTTCCATCGAACCCAGGCATTTACGGTGACAAAAAAGCTGACAAAGGTGATTTCGACTCAATGTTCGAAGCATCAATGAAAGAACAAGATTTCAAAGTTGGCGACGTTGTTACAGGTACTGTAGTAGAAGTTCAATCTGACTACGTTCTTGTAGACATCAACTACAAATCTGAAGGTTTGATCGCGATCAATGAATTCCGTATCGTTGACGGCGTTCGTGACGTAAAACCTGGCGATAAAGTAGAAGTTCTTATCGACCGTATCGAAAACGAAAACGGCATGATCGTACTTTCTAAAGACAAAGCTGACATGCTTCGCGCATGGACTGACATCTCTAAAGCAGCTGAGAACGAAGAAGTTATCGAAGGTACTGTTGTTGCTAAAGTTAAAGGTGGCTTGAGCGTTGATATCGGCGTTAAAGCATTCTTGCCTGGATCTCAAATCGATCTACGCCCTGTTCGCAACATGGACGTTTACCTTGGCAAGAAATTCAAATTCAAAGTTATCAAATTCAACAAAAAGCGTGGCAACATCGTTCTTTCTCGCCGTGCGCTTCTTGAAGAAGAGCGTGACAGTCTCCGTTCACAAACTTTGGACACTATGGCTGAAGGTTCAGTTGTTACTGGTGTTGTTAAAAACATCACTGACTACGGTGCGTTCATCGATCTTGGTGGCATGGACGGATTGTTGCACATCACTGATATGTCTTGGGGCCGCGTAAAACATCCTTCAGAAATGTTGAATGTTGGCGACGAAATCCAAGTTAAAGTTCTTAAGTATGACAAAGAAAAAGAACGCGTATCTTTGGGCATGAAACAATTGACTTCTGATCCTTGGGAATCAGTAAAAGCTTCTTACCCTCCAGGAACTAAACTTTCTGGTAAAGTCGTATCTTTGGCTGAATACGGTGCATTCGTTGAATTGGGCGAAGGCATTGAAGGTTTGATCCACGTTTCTGAAATGTCTTGGACAAAACGTGTGAAACACCCTTCTCAAGTTGTTAACGTAGGTGACGAAGTTCAAGTCGTAGTACTTGAAGTTGACACTGAAAACCGTCGCATCAGCTTGGGCATGAAACAGCTTCAAGCAAATCCTTGGGTTGAGTTGAAAGAATCTTACCCACCAGGAACTATCATTGAAGGCGAAGTGAAATCAGTAACTGATTTCGGCGTGTTCATTGGTATCGAAGAAGGCATCGACGGCCTTGTTCACATCTCTGACTTCTCTTGGACAAAACGTGTTAACCACCCGAACGAAATGTACGCTAAAGGACAAAAAGTTCGCGCGGTTGTTCTAGGTGTTGATATCGAGAACGAAAGATTCTCATTGGGTATCAAACAACTTGAATCTGACCCTTGGTCAAACATCGAATCTAAATACGCTATCGGTACACAACACGACGTTAAAGTAACTAAAACAGCTGATTTTGGTGCTTTCGTTGAGCTTGAGTCTGATATCGAAGGTTTGATCCACATTTCTGAACTGACTACTGAGAAAATCAACTCTGTTGAAGATTTCATTAAGCCAGGTCAATCTGTAAAAGCTGAAGTGATCTCTATCGATAAAGATGCTCGTAAGATCGGTCTTTCTTCTAAACTAGTTAAACTTCGTGAAGCGAAAGCTGACGTTGATGACTACGTGAAGAAAGCAACTGCGACTTCTAAATCAACTCTTGGCGATCTTTTCGCTGATCAGTTGAAAAACGTAAAATCTGACAACAAAGGTTAATTCCTCGTCAGGTTTACGAAAGATGTAAATCATCACAGAACCCCCGGCCTAAAACCGGGGGTTTTGTTTTATCGGGCCTACCACGGGGCAACTTATCATTTCGCGTCATGACAGTGTGGCGGAAGCGCGAGAACCTTATCTCTATTCAGAATCTATCTGTCGGAGATGTCTATGAAGGGTTCTTTCCTTAAAAAATTAATGATCGTAGTTGTTGTCTTTATTGCCCTGGGTTTCCTACTCAAGATGTCGGGTGGTTTTTTTGGTGAGACGGAAACGAAGCTCACTTCTAAAAACACAATCCTGCAATTGGATATGAATGGTGTGATTTTGAACGGGAAGAAATTCCTCAAGAACATCAAAAAATATCAAGACGACGATCGCATTAAAGCCATCGTGATCAACATCAACTCTCCGGGCGGAGCAGTTGGACCTTCTCAAGAAATTTATCACTCAATCAAACAAGTTCGCGAAGAACTCAAAAAGCCAGTGATCTGCGTGAGCACAGGTGTGATGGCGAGCGGAGCTTACTACTCAGCGGTTGCATGCGACAAAATCATTGTGGCGCCAGGGGCACTGGTTGGTTCAATCGGTGTGATCATGGAATTTGCGAATCTTGAAAAGCTTTATGACTGGGCGAAAATTTCTCGCTATTCCATCACGTCCGGAAAATTCAAAGACTCAGGTGCTGAATACCGTCCCATGCGCGACGATGAGAAAGCTTTGTTTCAAAGCATGATCGATGAAGTCTATGCGCAGTTTAAAACAACAGTGATGACGGAAAGAAAACTCGACGAAAAAACCGTCACTGAATATGCCGATGGCCGCGTGTTCACAGGTGCAACAGCAGTGAAGTTGGGTTTTGCTGATGAAGTGGGTTTCTTTGAAGACGCTGTGAAATTGGCGGCGAAAGAAGCAAAGCTAGGGGATGACTATGAACTTTTCGAAATTCCCAAAAAGCGTATGAGCATTTTCGATCTAGGTGGGTCTGAGCAAGAAGACGATATCAATTCTTTGGCAGAATACGCAGACCTTTTGAAAGGTAAGGCGGGCGCTGCTGGAATTGAAAATGCAATCAAGTACGTGATTCGCTCTGAATACTTGAATCAGCCACTGTACATGATGCCAGGCTACTGGAAGTAAAAGGCTGAATGCGAATGGCAAAAAAGACTCCTGCAAAAAAGAAAAAAGCGGCAGCTCCCCAAAAGAAAGCTGCTGCTAAAAAAGCTTCTTCCGCGTCTTTACGGATCGGGAAAGATGTTTGGCCTTTGGAAAGAGATGTTCTTTTTAGACCGGATCGTCTGAAGTATGTTCGCAAACTGGTGAAGCCTGAGGGCTGTGTGTTTTGCAAAGCCTCAAAAGAAGAGCAAAGTTTTGATACTTTGTGCGTGTACAAGACAGACCATTCGATGATTGTTCTAAATAAATTTCCTTACAACTCAGGACATCTTTTAGTTTTGCCATTGCGCCACTGCGGAGATTTGTTGAAGCTTTCTGAAGCTGAGTTTGCAGATGTGCAGGATTGCGTGCGTAAAGCAATGCGCGCTCTCAATGAACTCTATCAGCCCGGCGGTATCAATGTTGGACTGAACCATGGTGCAACGGCCGGGGCGGGGATTCCGGAACATTTGCACTACCATTTGATTCCACGTTGGGCTGGGGATCTGAACTTTTTCCCGCTTATAGCTGAGACCAAGGTCTTGGTTGAAAGTCTTGAGCAGACCTACGAGCGTTTTTTAGAGTATTTTAGGAACATATGAATAGAGGTATGACTTTCGCGACACCCGCTATAACTCCGGTTGTAAAGTGGTTGTTGATCATCAACGTTGGTATTTGGTTCATCTTGCAAGTGATGGTGGAGGGATTTCTAAGAATTCCGTTCACGTCGATCTTTGGTCTCTTCCCGGGCAAAGTCATTTTTGAATTCCAAATCTGGCAAATTTTTACTTACATGTTCCTGCACTCTTTGCAGGTCACGCATATCCTTTTCAATATGCTGATGCTTTGGTTCTTTGGGGCCGAGCTTGAGCAGCGTTGGGGCAGTCGTTTTTTCCTGATTTATTATCTGACTTGCGGTGTTGGTGCGGCGATTTTGTACTGTATCGGCGTATGGGGTTACTCGATGGTGACGGGTTCGCACACGGGCATGATTGTCCCAGTTGTCGGGGCTTCGGGCGCTGTGTTTGGTTTGCTTTTGGCGCAGGGAATGATGTTCGGGGAGCGTGTAGTTTATTTCTTCATGCTCTTCCCAATGAAGACCAAATGGTTTGTGGCCGTGATGGGTCTGATCCAATTGGCGTCACTTATGACTTCAAGTGTCAGTGGTGCTGAAACAGCTTACTTGGCCCACTTGGGCGGCTTGGTTTCCGGTTATATTTGCCTCAAAGCGAAGGACTGGAAGAATAAGAGCGATCTTAAGAAGAGAACTCGCACCAAAGGACGTAATCTCCGTTTGGTCGTCGATAACGAAAAATCTGATAAACCCCCGAAATACTGGAATTAGTTACTGGTTCTGACAGGGCTCTGGACTTAGCTATGTTTTTTGGCTATATCTAGGGCTTCAGGTGCGACAAAGGAGAAAGTCATGTCTTTAGCTCAAGCTAATAAAAATTTGAAATACGATAAAAGAATGACAGAGAGAAACATCACTATCGGTGAAGTTTCTAAAGAAGAGTGGCAAAAGCACTTAGAAACACTTCCAGACCTTGCTAGCAACGCGATCACATTCACGATCGATGGCAAAACAGGCTCTTCAGCTGACGACAACCACTAAAAATTCGCTCAGACCGGCTCCTTTGCATGAGCCGGTGTCGCAGGACGGACGTACAGTTCCTTCTCCCGTCTCCAAGAAGCCAATCTGTTCAAATTTTTACGGACCTAAAAACCCACTTCGCAAGAGTGGGTTTTTTTATTTGTGAACCTTGACAGGGAAAAAGGTGTTCTCACTTTTTTTATGAAAGGAGGTTCATAGAAAAATGAGGTTCAAATAATTTTAAACTAACAAAAAATCTTTATCTGTTTCGATTCATAAAAAACCAAAGAAAGGAGTTAATGGTTTATGAAACAGAATATCGGTCGGTCCGTTTGGACAGCACTTCAAAAAACCCTTCAAAGGGCATCACTCATTGTCAGTCTTTTGGCTCTTGCTCTTGTGGCCTTTGCAGACTCGACACCTAAAATTCATTTAAAAGAATCAACCAGCAATCACATGCAATTTCTTTTATCTAAAGGAGGACAAAAATGAGATCACTTACGCCATACTGCCCATCTATCAATTTAAAATCGCACTTGTGGTCGGTGATGAAAGCAAGCGAGCCCCGGTCGGGCCCGCTCTGTTTAAACCGCGAATTTAAAGCGAATTAATTACTGTACTTGGTGAGCTTGTTGAGCTGTGAGGCTGTTTTCGCGCGCTATCGCAGCTGTGACTTCTTTTTGATTAAAAGGAGTCCATTCTTCGCGAATGATCTTGTACGTGTCGCCTGATTTCAATGCGTAGATAGTCTTCACACCGTAGTCGACGTGTTTGTCGGACTCATAGCGCTGCAACGTTTTAACTAACAATTGTTCGTTATGTTGAACGATATATGGCTGAGACAAGTGAACTTTGATGAACTCATAGTTCTTTTTCAAGTTCGCTTTGTGAGCTTTCCATGAGGCGAAGTTAAAGCCGGGTGCTTTAAATTCAGAGTCATAGAACGTCATATACTTTTCGATATCTTGGTTTTCCCAAGCTTGGCGCCAGCTCTCAACAAATTGAGTGAGCGATTGACGACGTTTATCGTGTTCATCTTTCGAGATGTAGTCGACATGATCAAAAATCAAAATCGGTGTTTCTTTGAGTTTTACGAAGTCTTCAAGCTTTTTGATGACTTCGTTGCGAACCACGACACAACCGCGAGAACCTCGAGTGAGGGGAACTGAATCTGGAATTGCATGAAGCCAAATTCCTGAGCCCGTTTTATTTTCGCGTTTATCAAACAAGTTTGGATAGTTCGTTGTGAAGGCCATCGCACCATACAAATTAAAAGGAATCTCTGGTTGCGAGAGTTTTTTCTCTAGGAAGTAAATACCTTCGGGAGTTTTGTGGTCGTCACGTTTGGTCTTGTTGCCACCCATTTTGCCGATATCAGCAGGGTAGTCTTGAATTTTTTTGATTTGCTCACCGTTGCGCTCAAATACAGACAGAACTCTTTGCTCTTTATCAACGAGAAGAACATAGCGAGAAAAAGCTTCCGTCTCAGAGATCTGAAGCAAACTTGCTGGCAGCAAATTCGCCGTCTCTTTTTGAGAATCCGCAGCCTTCGTTGAGTCAGCCCAACTAGGCATCGCGAGTAGAATGATTGCGCAACTCTTGAGAAATAAACTCATATGATATTATGTCGGAAGAAGTCTGTTTCTTGTCAAGTCTTTGCCCTTAAGTGTTCAAAGCGTAGACACTTTCCGAAACATTTTGCCTCGAAAAATAAGCATAGAGTCATTAAGACCTTAGACTGATTCACCGATAAAATCTGAGTAGAGGTGTTTATGGCTGAAAAGCAAGAGCAGCAAGCTGCCCAAAAACCAAAAAATACAGGTGCAATTCTTCAGGCCGTGTTTGCCGTTCTGAATTTGGCGGTAATGGGAGTCGGTGCTTATCTTGTTTATGCCTCCACAATCGGATGGCACAGCCCTAAGATTACTGAGGAACAAGCGCAAGAGGAATTGGCCTCAACCAGCTCTGAAGAAGCCGGACCTTTGGTTTACACCATGGATAAGTTCACGGTGAATTTAGGTGGCGAGCCTAAGCGCACGATTCGTTTGGAAGTAAATCTACAAATGTTAGGTAAGAACGGTTTTGAAGAGGTCATGGAGCCTGAAAACCGCGCCAAAGCCCGCGATAAAATTGTCCGCCTTTTAAATGACAAGTCCTTCACGGAGCTTGAAACCATTCAAGGTAAGTTGTTTCTAAAAGACAAGATTGCGATGGAGGTGAACTCACTGCTTCACCGTGGTATCGTGAAAGACGTCTTCTTCTCTGATTTCGTTGTTCAATAGGCGGCTCTTTTTGCCCGCCCCTAAGTCCTAAATATCCTCTAATTCTTGTCAGGTGAGACCCCGGATTTCACAATGAATCTGGTGGTTTTCTCTTACAAGGATTGTAGGTGTTTATGAAACGATTTTTTCCCGCTCTCGTGGGCTTAAGCTTTGCTTTGTCTGCATATGCTGTTGAACCCACTCCTCCCGTCGGTCCCACAAAAAATGAAGTCATCGGCGCGATTCAAGGTTGGTCTAAAAAGAACGACCTGAAAATTTCTTTGCCAGTCACGCGCTTTGTTTTGGAAAACGGTTTGACCGTGATCCTTGTAGAAGACCATGCCGTTCCGATGGTGAGCTACCACACTTGGTATCGTGTCGGCTCACGTGATGAATCGCCAGGTGTGACAGGTGCGGCTCACATGCTTGAGCATATGATGTTTAAGGGTGCGAAGAAATACGACGGCAAATCTTTCGATCGTATTTTTCATGAAAACGGAATCACCAATAACGCCTTCACCACCAATGACTACACAGGCTTTTATGAAAACTTACCAAGCTCAAAGCTTGAGTTGGTGATGGATATGGAAGTCGACCGTATGAGCTCTTTGTTGCTGAACCCTGAAGATCTAAAAAGCGAAAAAGAAGTCGTGAAAGAAGAACGTCGTTGGCGCGTCGATAATAATCCAATGGGTCTTGTGCGTGAGCTGATGATGGGCACTGTCTTTAAAGCTCATCCGTATAAGTGGCCAGTAATTGGTTATATGAAAGACATCGAAGCGTATGATGTAGAGAAGCTTCGCTATTTCTATAACACTTACTATGTACCAAATAACGCTGTTCTGGTGTTGGTCGGGGACTTCAAAACTTCAAAGGTAAAAGGTTTGATCGAGAAGTATTACGGTAAACTACCTTCGCGACCATTGCCGCAAAAAGAACTGGCGCAAGAAAAAGCTCAAACCGTGCAGCAAAATGCCATTCTTCACAAAGATGTTCAAAACAGCTCTTTTGTTGTTGCGTTCCGCGCGCCAAAACAAGGAGATCCGGATATGTATGCTTTGGACTTGGCGGCGAATATTTTGGGCAACGGAACTTCCAGCCGTTTGCATCGCAAGCTGGTTTATCAAAAACAAATCGCGACATCTGCATACTCGTTCAATTACTCAATGAAAGATTACGGTGTTTTGGCAGCAGGTGTTAGCTTGAAGCCGGGCCAAGGAACACAAGAGGCTTTGGATATCGTGTATAACGAAATCTGGAAGCTTCGCAATTCGCCAGTCACTCCGAAAGAACTGGAAAAAGCCAAAACTCAAGTCATGAAGGATCTCGTCGATAGCCTGAAAACAATGGACGGAAAAGCACGTGCCTTGGCGGTGAATGAAATTGTCAATGGAACTTACGAGACTCTTTTCACCGATCTTGAAAAATACGATGCGGTGACAGCTGATGATATCAAACGTGTTGCCGAGAAGTACACTCAACAAACTCAGCGTTCAATCATCACTCTTGCGCCGAAAGCGAAAAAGGAATAGCCGACTATGAATAAACTTATTTCGACTTTATTATGCGCGTTTGTTGCTTTCCAATTTGTGGCTTGCGCAAGCCAAAAGACAACACAAAAAGCACCTCCGGGTTATGTACAAAAAGGCAATGGCAGTTTCCAACTTCAGCCTTATAAAGAAAAAACTTTGGCCAATGGTTTAAAACTTGTTTTCATCCAAGATAGCACTCTTCCGCGTATTAGCCTCACGATGTTGGTGAAAACCGGTACGATGCAAGAGCCCATTGCCGGGTTGAATGCGCTCACAGCATATCTGCTTGAGCAGGGCACGCAAACTCGTGATGCCATGAGAGTCGCAGATGATTTTGGGCAAATTGGAAGTTCATTGGATATTGCTCCCGGAGCTGATTTTACGACGATCTATTCAGACGCTCTGTCGATGGATGCCAATGAGGTTTTGACTTTGTTTTCAGACGTGACAATGAATCCGGCATTTAAAGATCGCGAAATCAATCGTCTGCGCAGTCAAATGTTGGCTGGCCTTCAAAAGAAAATCGACAACCCGTCGTCATTTACGGATGATGAAGCGGATCAATTTCTTTTCGGAGAGCACCCTTATTCACGTGATGTGAATGGAACGAAAGAGAGTCTGCCGCAAATTAGAAAGCAAGACATCATCAAGCATTACCTGACGTTCTATCGTCCTAACAATGCTTCGCTCGCAGTGGTTGGTAATATCTCTCCAGAATTTGAAAATAAAGTCGAAGAGATCTTTAGCAAATGGACAAAGCGTACCGCGCCTGACGTGAAAGTGACGGCACCACCTGCGATTGAAGGTCTGCAAGTGAAACTTATTGTGAAAAAGAATTTGCAGCAAACGCAAATTCGTATCTCACAACTGGGCATTGAAAGAGCCAGCGCAGATTACATCCGCGTGCGTGTTGCCAACGAAACTTTGGGTGGCGGCTTTGCAAGCCGTTTAAACCAAAAAGTTCGTGATGACCTGGGTCTGACTTATTCGATCTATTCCTACTTTGACACTCGTAAAGAGAAGGGGAGTTTTGAAATAAGTACATTTACAAAGAACGAAACCGCAGGGCAGACCCTCGAAGAAAGTCTTAAAGTTTTAAAAGATTACGTCGGTACGGGACCTAACGAAACCGAGCTCGCGGCGGCGAAAAACCAACTTATCGGACAGTTCCCAAGAGCTATTGAAACGGCGGACCGCTTGGCCTTCAATATATTGGCTTTGGACTTCTATGGTATCGGCATTGACTATCTGACGGACTTTAATAAAAACGTAACGGCGATTCATTTGAAAGATATCAATCAGACAATTCAAAAACATTTCGATCCAACAAAGGTAAAAGTGACGATCTACGGGGACGCAAAAATTATCCCGCAGTTCGAAAAGTACAAGCCGACTATTGAGCGTTTGTAATAGCAGTTTTTACAATTGAGTTCGTCATTCTGAATTGGTATATCCAGCGGAATGACGAACAGTACTCAGTTATTTTTTGAAGACTATCGCCAATATCTCCGTGAGGCTTTCGACCTCCGTTCTAGCCGCAATAAAAATTATTCTTTGCGCTCGTTTGCTAAAGATCTAGGCTTAGCGGTTTCAACTTTGACTGAAGTTCTTGCCGGCAAATATGGTTTGTCGCCAGAGCGCGCAACAGACGTTGCGGTTCGACTGAATTTGAGTGCCATGCAGTCAGAGCATTTCTGCAATCTCGTGACTATGCGCTTTTCTCGTAAAATGGAAGCTCGCGAAGAAGCTCGTCGTGCAGTCGAACAACGACTTTCCACTCACACCCAAGAAGTTCCCACAGAACAATTCAAGACGATCGCACAATGGCAGCACAGTGCTTTGCTGCGTTTGCTTGAGACCAAAAACTATGTACAAGAAAATTCTTGGATCGGACAACGTTTGGGGCTTCCGCCGGAAGAAGTCGATGCTTTTTTTGAGCGGCTTGAAAAATTAAATCTGATCGTTCGCGAAGATGGAAGATTCAAACCCACAGGTGAATTTGTAACGGTCGGGGATGGTCGTGCATCAGAGGCTCTTCGTCAGGCACATAAAGATATAATGAAAAAAGCCATCGTCGCGATTGATGATGTGCCAATCAACGAACGTCAAATGTCGTCGACGATGTTCGCCATCGACAAAAATGATTTAGAAGCGGCAAAAGAAGAACTCACGCAGTTTCGCCGTCAGTTTGCTTCGAAATACTGTAAGGGCAACAACACCGACGACGTTTATGTTTTGGGAATGCAATTTTTTAGTTTGTTGAATTAAGTGGAGCTCCTATGAAAATTTGGATGATGTCTCTTATACTTACAATGACAACTTCAATAGCGCTGGCTCGTGGTGGCGTCACTGATTTAGGTAACGGTGGGGCTGGCGTTTTAGTAAACGGTCGCCCTGTTGTTTTGGATCTTTATGAAATGGGCTTGGAAGAGGGTGCAATTGATCAATCGATCAAGCCGGATGCTGACATGATCGCAGCTGTTTTAGGGCTCGATTTATTGAATTCTTCAGAAAAGGGACTGTTAGCAATAAAGCTCACGGAAGTTTCTCGATTGAATGCGCGAGTGGGAACGTTGCTTGCCATGGGCCTGAGTCGCTACATCTGGCAGGTTGTTCAAGCAGATCTCAATGTGATTCCTGAAAAAACACCTCTTGATGTGGAAACAGTTCAATTGGCAAACAGATTGGGATCTGTGGTTCGCATTCAAAAAGGTCTTTGGGACAAAATGAGTTCGTCCAACAAAGTCGCACTTCTTATTCATGAAGTGGTTTACGCCTATGCGCCTTTGCGCATAGCCGGTGAGTCCTTGTATCGACAAGACAGCATCCCAGTGCGCGAATTGGTAGGGCTTTTATTTTCGCCAGATCTGCGCAAACAGACGCGCTTAGCCCAAGATTTGATGGAAGGAATGTTTAGCTATTTAAATGCGAGAGCCGCATTCACAACCGGCGATCTTTTGGTGACGATTACTTATTACGCGACCAAGGGACTTCCGACGACGAATAATCTGACTGACTTTTGTAGCAAAGTTCGCGAGCGCACAACCACGAAGCTGCCGTTTACCGGATCTCTGAACATTCGCGGGAATGTGGAAGTGATTGCTTTAAGTGACTACAAGACTCTGGCGGGTGTACAGAAACGTTTGATTTTCTGGGAAGCGGAATATCTCGACAAGAACCTGAATTTTAATTTTACATCTGAGAACGCGGCAGCCTGCGAAGCGTGGCTTGAGGCTGCCATCATGGCTCGTTACAGAAAGATGTATAACTAGCGTTTCTTTTTACGTGCTTTCAAGAAGATGTAAGCACCGATTGCAGCTAACAATAAGGCTCCACCTAACAACATAGTTTTGTTCGAGCCTTTGCCTTCATTCATTCCATCACCTTGAAGCATATCTTGCGGCATGGCTTGGCCGATTCCCACTCCCAACGTTTCAGAACCTGGTCTTAGAGAACTACGGTCAGGTGTCGACAAAAGATTTTTTGCGGCAATCACGCGCAAGCTCATCACGGCTTTGAAAAAGTCTTGGCTGTATTTTGTGTAATATTGTTTGTGCGCGCTGAATGTGACCAAGATCGCGATGCGATCTTTGATCGTCGCAAGATAGCGCGTGAAGTAATTTGGAACTTCAGAGCCCAGGTGCAGGGAATCAATCCAGTTTTGGTCATTGATTTGGACGGTTTTAGATTTGTACACGACTTTAGACTCGCTCATAGCACCGCCACGAGCTGTTAATGTGATCGGAGAGTTTAAATGCGTTTCATAAAGAGGGAATGTATCGGTGGGACCAACCTCTTTAGCCGTGAGGATAATGATGGCCTCTTTGGATTCTTTAGTTTGTTCGCTCCGACAGACCCACTCTGTTTGTTCGAGATTACACTTCCATGTGTCTGGCATCTCAAAGGAGATGTAGGCGTTACGAAAGACTTTTGCTTGTGCGGCAAAACTGAGTAGAATAACTGCGAGTGATACTAACAAAGACTTCATGCAGAACCTCTTAGGTGAATGCACTAAGTATAATAACAATTTGCCCTCGGATCAAAGCGCAAAGGAGTAAATTCTTGTGAAGAATATTTATCAACTGACGACCTTTGTGACCGTCATGAGCGAAGGCAGCATGACAGCCGCCGCAGATAAGCTTTACCTGACTCAGCCAGCAGTGAGCCAGCAGATTCGTAACCTAGAGGAAGATCTAGGGGTCGAGCTCTTGGTGCGGGGAGTGAGGTCCATTAAAGCTACACCTCAGGGCGAAGTTCTCTATGAATACGCGAAAAAAATTATTCACCTTACACAGCAAGCGGAAATTGCGATCAAGTCAATTGGCAATCAAATGCGTGGGCAGCTTCGCATCGGCAGTTTGAATTCCATTGGTTTGCATTTGATGAGTCCGATTGTGGGGCGTTTGATGCGTCACAATCCGGATTTGCAAATCAAAATCGATTACGAGCGTGGAGAAGAGTTGATCAAAGGATTTAAAAAATCCGTTTACGATGTTCTGATCATTCCTGACGTCAAAACAGAATTCTCGACGGAGCTTGAAGGCTGCGAGCAAAAGTTTTTAGCGAAAGAGGAAATGTGGCTGGTCGGTACAAGTAAAGACGAAAAGATGCCTCAGCATATTACGACAAAAAATTTGGGCGAGTTTCCTTTGGTGAACTTTACGGAAGAATTTCCGAATTTCAATAAGCAGCTCATGGAAAAATTGGATGGCCAAGGTGTGAAGTACAGTTCAATCTTTGAGTCTGCCAATGTTGGAACTTTGAAGCGTGTTATCGAGGCTGGATTGGGTTGGGGATTTTTACCAGCACATTCCATCAAAAAACAAGTGCGCTCGGGGCGGTTGAACCGCGTGTACGTGAAAGATCTTTCTTATGAAATCGATCTGATGTTCTATTATAAACGTGCATCAGAAAGCCGGCCTTTGATCGAGGTCTTCTATCAAACACTCGCACAACAAGAAAAAGCATAAGTCTTTGGTCTAGCAATCCCCTCTGTAAATCTGAGGGGACCTCTTGTAATGATAAATGGGTTTATATGCCTGAGTTTTCTTCCGAAAAGGAATTCATAAATTCTTTTTTGGAAAGAGAGCCCATGAAGAAAAACTATTCTATTCAGGTCAAACTTGCAGTTCCTATTCTTTGTCTAGCGATCCTCGTTCTGGGAAGCATGACATTTATCATGGCCCGTAGCGGTCACGAAAATGCGAGGAAGTCGGCCACTGAAGAAACAGTCGCAACCGCACAAGCGGCCGCAAGTGATATGCGTCTTGCCGTCGAGCGTGGACTGGATATCGCCAGAACAATGGCACATCAATTAGAAGCGCAGAAAAAACACGGTTTTACATCTCGTGAAATGGTGAATGATACTTTGCGTGAACTTCTCGAGAAAAATAAATTCCTTATCGGAACTTGGACGGGTTGGGAGCCCAATACATGGGATGCTCGTGACACAGCTTACGTAGATAAAACAGGTCACGATAAAACAGGCCGTTTTGTTCCCTATTACAATTGGGAAAAAGGGAAATCAGTTCTCACGCCTTTGATTGGTTACGACCAAGCTGGTGCGGGCGACTATTACCTCGTTCCTAAATCTCGCCTAAAAGAAACAATGGTTGAACCTTACTTGTATCCAATCGATGGCGTGCAAGTTTTGATGACATCTGCAGTCGTACCTATTGTTATTGAAGGTCAATTCGTAGGTGTTGCGGGCGTTGACTTGCCACTTAAAGAAATTCAAGCCAAAGCTGCGACGATCAAACCTTTTGAAACGTCTGAAGCTTTCGTTATTACGGCTGCGGGAAACTACGTTTCTCATCCCGATGAAAAACTGATCACGAAACCAGCTGATTATCCGTTTGAACCAGAAAAGTTTCAAAACGCTATTAAAAAGGGCGAGCTCTTTACTCAGTCAGGTGTGGATTCTCGTGACGGTAAGGAATACTTATACGTCGTTGCTCCAATGAATATTGGTTTCACGGAAGCTCCGTGGGCTTTGGTGGTGAGAACACCAATGAAATCCGTATTGGCTGAAGCTAATGCCGCTTTGATGACTCAGCTCTTTATCGCTCTTGCGGGTATTGCGGTTCTATTCTTCGCAGTTCTCTTTATCGCACGTTATATTTCTAAGTCTGTCAGCCAATTGTCGGAGAAATTGTTTGTATCAAGCGAGCAAGTTTCTTCAGCAATCAGCCAGCTTTCAATTGCGGGTCAATCATTGTCGCAATCTTCAAGTGCTTCTGCAGCTTCTTTGGAAGAAACAGTGGCGTCTCTTGAAGAAATGACTTCAATGGTAAAAATGAACTCTGAGAATGCGAAACAAGCAGCGGCGTTGTCAGCGGCATCTTCTGATGCAGCAACTCGCGGTGAAGTTGAAATGTCTTCTCTTTTGGCTTCAATGAAGGAAATCTCTTCTTCATCGAAAAAGATCGAAGAGATCATCAATGTGATCGACGATATTGCGTTTCAAACAAACTTACTTGCTTTGAATGCCGCGGTTGAGGCCGCTCGTGCTGGTGAGCAAGGTAAAGGTTTCGCGGTCGTCGCGGAAGCGGTACGAAGCTTGGCACAAAGATCCGCATCGGCGGCTAAAGACATCACTTCTTTGATTAAAGAATCCGTTAACCAAATTGAAGAAGGAACAGTGAAAGCAGACAAATCCGGCGAAGTTCTAAAAAACATCGTTCAGTCTGTTAAGAAAGTGTCTGATTTGAATAATGAAATCTCTGCTGCGAGTGAAGAGCAATCAACAGGTATTTCACAGATTTCCAAAGCGATGAACCAATTGGACCAATCCGTTCAGTCCAATGCAGCTTCTTCAGAGGAAATCGCTGGGACATCAGAAGAGATCAACACACAAGCTCAGGTGATGAAGAAAGTCGTAGACGATCTGAACATGGTTGTCTATGGATCCAAAGGCGGCAATATGGAACACACGCCGCCTCCTCCTTCTGGAAATCACGATCAAGAAGACCCATTGTGGGCAGATATGAAGAAGGCCGCGTAAGCGGCCTTTCTTTTTTGCTTGAATTATCTTCCGCGAGGATAATCCGCACACTTCGATGCAAGGGTTTGGTCGTTGTTATAAATAAGTGTGTAAGCGGCATCGACGGTATTACGACCGATGTTTCTAAGGCGCAATCGTACGGGTCTCAGAACCATTGGAAAAGCTCGTAGATCTGAGAACACAAATCCAGAGCCATAATTACATGCCGATCCTCCGGCACTTTTTACCATGTCGACCAAGTTTCTTCCCGTAGCCACATCATAGACTTCAAATACAAGTCCCTGAAGTGCAATTTGGTCTTTCCCTCTTTTCCAATCCGGATCGCCTTTGAACGAAACACCAATTTGAAGGGTGGCGTCGAGTTGAGTGTAAAGAAGGCAATCGCTCTTTAAATCAACGATCAACTCTTTCACTTCACCGGGCCTTAATGTGTAATATCTAGAATCAGCAATCGCTGTATTTGCAGCATCACAATATATCGCCATTACGTCAGAAGATTGCGCTTGAGCCAGATTAAGCTTCAGCAACAATATTCCTATCATTAAGAGAAATCTCATACGAACCCCCCGATTGTACTGATATCAATGCAACCCAAGTGCCACGGTAACATCTTGAAATTTCTAGGGTTAGGTTTCCTTAATATGTAAAGCGATCAGCCCCGAAGCTCATGGGTTGTTGTGGATATCTAAGCCATTAACGACACTTATAAACTCTATGCTCTGATCTGGACATGATCGATAGTTCTACGTTCCAAATAGAGTCGACCATTTCATGGTAGCTATTGAGGCTTTGGCGCGAAACTTTTTCTTGAAGGGTTCCATCTTTTGGTAAAGGGAAAGGCTTTTTCGTTTTGGAAAAGTCACGGCGAAACACGCCAAGAGCCAAATCGTATCTTCCGCCACTGCCGTCGTATTCGGGGTGAATCTCACGGAGTGAGACTTTACCTGTATTTTCAGCTGAAACATTTCGAATGTTTGCTGCCATCGTGACATACACTTCTTTATTCGATGAATCGAGGCAGTGTGCGGCAGTCAGGAAGACATTTTTTGCGACCAGAGTGCGCCTAATAGTAAAAGAGATTGAATATAAGCTTTCACAAGTCCTCCGATTCGAGGGCAAATTAGACCATCTTTGAATGGAGGACTGTGAACTTCTTTGAACTTTATTGTTAAGGGCGTAGGTCTGAACTTATTACCGTATTAGTTGCCCAATGCCACTTCGCACGTTGTGGTGTTGACGGGGAAACTGATGCGTTTTTCGTTCGTGCAGTGAAGGGATGAAAGGCTTGTGCTGTCGTATCCAAATGGAGTGCTACGATGTTCTTGGCTGTCTTTTGCAATGGCACAAGCATCACCAACGCTTCTTGCGGCTTTAATATTACGAGTGACTCGGTTCGACTCTTGGCCCAACGGAGTGCTTCGGCTGCGATTGTAAGTGGCAACACAGTTGACTCTGCCGCCCACGGCATCCAAAACTTTATTCAAGACATCGCCCCATCCTGCGTGGGCTGAAGTTGATGACACTAAAAGGATCGTGAAAAGGACTGATTTCATAAAGGCTCCATTTCAATTTAAGGGTTGGGTTAACTTGAATTGAACTTAAATGGTGCTCTTGAAAAACGCGATTTATTTGAACTTAAAGTGTTCGTCGTAAGAGAACGTCAAAAAGTTAGACGGATGCCTTTAAAAGGGATCTTGATCCACGTGACTATTGGAATCGTGAAAGTATCATGACTTAGAAAATTACGCTGTCTGGTAATCCCAATCGGGCCGCGATAATACGCACGATTTCGCTCGCTGTTTCTTCAAGCGCACGTTCCGTGACGTTAAAGACGGGCCAACGGCGATTCAGTTTGAACATGCGTTCTGCGTATTCGATCTCTTTTGCAATGTGAGACATGGAGGCGTAAGATCCGCCGGGGTCTTGGCCGAACTTTTCCAAACGACTCTTACGAATTCGCTGCAAAGAATCCATATCGATAATCAAACCGACAATACGGCGTTGATCGATTTTGAATAATTCTTCAGGTAGGGGAGTGTCGAGTACCATCGGAACGTTTGCGACCTTCCAGCCTTTATGGCTTAAGAAAATCGACAGTGGCGTTTTGCTCGTACGAGAAATCCCCACCAGAACGATGTCAGCTTTATCTAATTCCGCAAAAGTTTTTCCGTCATCGTGTTTAACTGTGTATTCAATGGCTTCGATTCGTTTGAAGTATCTTTCGTCGACGGCGCGAAGAGCACCGACGTGGGCTTCTGAGTGTTCGCCAAAGAACGTATCCAAAGTGCCAAGCAGCGGACCTAGCAAATCAAAATAAGGAATACCTTTGCTTGAGGCCATTTCACGGATTTTATTTCTTAGCTGTTCGCTGGCGACCGTATAAACCAACATCCCACGACGCTCAAAGCATTCTTCGATCACAGCTTCGGCTTGCATCTCTGTTCGCACATTTTTACTGCGAATCATATTGATGTCTTTATTCGAGTACTGAACTAAGGCTGCACGAATCATCGTCGCCGCTGTTTCACCGGTACTGTCAGAGAGAATATAAATCGTGTAGGTTTGATTCGAATCGTCGCTCATTAATCGGCAAATCCATTGATAAGAGCTGTGCGCACTTGCGTGATATGATCTTTCAGCCAAATATCAGGCAATGTTGAAAACAACAAAAAGGCAAAGTCAGGAGTTGCTTTGATCAACAAGCAAGAGCTGCGTTGTTGCGGATCAAGATCTTGCAATTGTAATTTCTCAAGCAACGGTCTTGAATCGGTTTTCAATACGGTCAATAGATCTAAACTTGGCAAGCTGATCGTGAGCTTTGCCGAGTTTTTCAAAAGCTCTGTTGCACCTTTGTGAAAGAAGGCTTGCGCTTTCCATTCGCCGTCATTGTTCTCTAACAATACGCCTGAATCAAAAAGTAAAGCCAAGCGAGAAAACGCCACAATCGCGCGATCGATATGATCTTCCGGCAATCCTTGTGAAAGGCCGCGCACCAAAGAAACATCGCGAGAAGCTTCAAACATTTCTTGTTGGGATTTTTTCTCATCAGCATTGGGATCGAAATCATTTTCCAAAAATGATTGCAGACGCTTTTGAAAGTGTGTGAGTTTTGAAACCAGTGCTTGTGAAATCTTCTCCATGAAATCCTCGTCCTTTTATTTGACGGGATCTTGGGACTTTAATCAAGTACGACTGTGAATTCTTGAGAGGCCTGATGCTTTTGCCATTGTTGCTGAAGGTTCCCAGCACTTTGTCCAGGTGGTAAGAAAATGCGCAGACTTGGCTCTTTCAGATCGCGCCAAGTTTTCACAACCTTCTCAGTCCAATCCGACATATTCTCTGTCCAAGGAATAACCAAAACCCACTTATTCGGAAGAAGATCAGCCGATGAAATCATGAGTGGAGAATCTGCAGGCAAAGAAACATTCGGGAAACCTTGTTCGGTTTCACGCAGAACATAACCGACAAACTCCGGAAGCTTGGGAGTGTGATGGCGAGAAGCCTTGCAGATTTGGAAATTCAAATACCAATCAAGCTTTGCCGTCCAGCGCGAGCGTTCCAAGTCAGGCACGATCCACAGGTCAGAGCCGGGATTTAATGCGCTGGCTTGGGAAAGCACGCTGACAGACATTAGTGAGCCTTGCTGACTTGGTCGAGAAGACCATTTACGAAACTCGCTGATTCGGTTGTTCCGTATTTTTTTGCGATCTCAACGGCTTCGTTGATGGCAATGTTTTCTTTGATTTGTTCAGAAGCGAATTTCATTTCGTAAACAGCGATGCGCAAGATATTGCGATCAATCGTTGCCATACGCTCAACCTTCCAGTGAGCACTGGAGGCTTGGATTTTGCTATCGATAGCAGCTTTGTGTTCCTGTACGCCTTTGATCAAAAGATCCGCGTACTGGATGGCTTCATTATCATAGCTTTCTTCAAAAACTTCCATCAGCGCACGAACGCTGATCTGTGCAGAAAATTCAGTTTGAAAGAGGATTTGCAGGGCGAGTTCTCGGGCCTGGCGTCTTGCTGTCAGTTTCATGATTTACTTGTTTCTCGCTTTCTACAAAATTCAGAGCGGTCAGACTTAATTGTGGATTATTTGCGTCCACAAAATCAAGTAGTTCAGCATCTTCCAGTGTCTCAACAAATTCCTGAACGTCTTTGAAAGTTCGATAAACGCTCGCGAAACGGATGTAAGCAACGTCATCGAGTTGTTTCAATTCGGCCATGACTTTTTTTCCGATCAGACGAGAGGAAATCTCACTCTCTCCGCGGTTGATGACCCATGCTGAAATGCGCTCTACCACAGCTTCGATTTGCCCCAAGCTGACAGGGCGTTTTTGACAGGCGGCTTGCAGACCTTTAAAGATTTTCTCTTTATTGAAAGGCTCGCGGCGACCGTCCTTTTTGATAATAAAAGGGAAGGCCAACATAATTGTTTCAAGCGTAGAAAAGCGAGCCTTGCACTCAAGGCACTCACGACGGCGGCGGATGCTGCCATCTTTCTGCACTCTCGTATCTAGTACTCGGTCATCAGCGTGACCACAAAATGGGCATTTCATAGGCTTAAGTCCCGTCCAAAAACTTGTTTGGAATCTAGGTTCCCCAGAGGAGAGAGTCAACGTCGCGAGGCAATTGCGCGCAGGGTCAATTTAACTTAAGACGAGGGCCTAAAACCCTTTACAGTTTGGCTTTGGCGGTCAAAAGTTTTAAGGCTATTATGTGCAAGGATGAGGTGCGTTGTGAAGACACTTTTAATCACTCTTTTTGGCTCTATTTTACTCAGTTCAGCAGCATTTGCCCAAGATGCGCAACCACGTGTCGGTCGCGAGGCCGCGGCGAAGTACTTCCAAGTCAGCGAACCTAATAACTACGACGTTCGAAATGAGGGTGGCAGTCTTCGTGGAGCTTCTGATCACTATTTGGCTCTGCATTTTGGTCGTTATATGGCTTCGCAATCCTACGATTGGGGTGACAACGGTCAAGAAGACGACGTCGGTGGAAATTCCTTCGGCCTCACATACCGTGTGGGCGAATGGCACAACTCAATGGACTTGAACCTGCGCTTAGATTACGCCGAATACAATCTTGAAGGCGGTCGCCCGACGAAGTTGTCCTTCTTGCCATTGATCACTTTTCCGGATGCAAACTCACGTTTCCCTCTGTATTTCGGGATCGGTGCGGGGTTAGGTGTGTTCTTTAAACAAATCGACAGCAAATCAGCGATCTCTTTTGACTACCAATTGGTCGCAGGTGCGAGATTTTTCGATGTCTTTGAAAATACTGGATTCTTTATTGAGGCTGGGCTAAAAAACCACCTTCTGATTCTGTCATCAGGTCAGTTGAATGGAACCTTCTTAGCCGGTGGATTGGTATTTACGTTTTGAAAATTCATAGACTGCTCGTAGAACAAGTTATTTATGCCCTAGAAGAAATTTTCGAACACGGGCAGTACGCTGATAAAGTGATCGAACGCGTGATGAAGGCGAACCGCAAATGGGGCGCTCGCGATCGTAAGTTTTTTGCTGAGACAGTCTATGAAATCGTTCGTTGGAAAAGATTATTAATCGAAATCACAGGTGAGGAAGATTGGTGGCGCGTATTTGGCGTTTACTTCCTTCGTAAGGGTGAAGAGCAACTTCCGAACTGGGAAGAGTTCCACGGTCTTTCACTTCCTAGAATCCAAGAGCGCGAAAAGAAAATTACGAACCCTGCTATTCTTCAGTCCATGCCGGACTGGATGTATGAGCGTGGCCTTAAAGAAATCGGTCCTGAATTCGATCAAGTGGCGAAAGCTTTAAATCGTCCTGCCGAAGTTTTTTTGCGCGTGAACACTCTGCGAATTCAACCCGACGAATTGATCAAAAAACTAGCTGAGGAAGACATTCAAGCAGAAAAAGTTTCTCCGGATTTGCCAGTGGCTTTGCGTTTAAAAGAGCGCAAAAACGTTTTCGTGACGGATGCTTTCAAAAAAGGTTTCTTCGAAGTTCAAGATGCGGCTTCGCAAATGGTGGCAGCACTGTTGGACGTGGAGCCCGGTCATCGCGTCGTCGATGCGTGCGCGGGTGCGGGCGGGAAAAGCTTGCACATTGCAGCTCTTCTGAAAAACAAAGGCAAAATTATTTCTCTCGATATTCACGAGTGGAAGCTCAAAGAACTCAAAGAACGTGCGCGCCGTAACGGTGTCGATGTGATTGAAACGCGCGTGATTGATTCCAACAAGGTTATTAAGCGCATGGAAGAGTCTGCGGATCGGGTGCTTTTGGATGTGCCTTGTTCAGGTATGGGCGTTTTGCGTCGTAATCCAGATTCAAAGTGGAAATTAAGTAACGACGAAATCACGCGGCTTCAGCAATTGCAGTACGAAATCCTGACGGGTTACTCGCAAATGACCAAGAAGGGCGGACGTCTAGTCTATGCGACGTGCAGTCTTCTTCCGAGTGAGAATGAGCAACAGGTGGCCAAGTTTATTGCTGAACACGGTGATAAGTGGTCCCTCGTCAAGGAGCTCCACTTACGTCCTGACCGCGAAGGCTTCGACGGCTTCTATGCCGCTCTTTTGCAAAGACATTAAAAAACAGGATCTCAAGCTGAGATAAAAACTGCCGATCAAGATTCTGTGAAGAATTTGTTCGTACTCCTTTTTATTTTAATGTTTGTGAGTTCCTCCCGCGCAGGTGCCTTATTGGAAGTGGGGGGGACTTATTTAAGTGACAGCACAAACAGTTCTTCCACAACAACTTCGACCAAGTATCTTTATCAAGTCGGCGTTCTTTTTAACATTCGCAAAAAGATTTGGGGCGGGTGGAATTATTCTGGAATTTCACACACGGACAAAAACGATGAGACGGAAACATTTACCTCGATGGATACCGGACCCTATTTCAAATGGGAATTTGGTAAGAATGAAGTTTTCAATTTAGGTTTTGCTTATAATATTCTCAGCCGCGCGACTTTTAAAAATGGAAGCGTGAACGAAAAATGGGAAGGCACAAGTTTTTGGTTTCAGTTTGGCGTCATGCCAGAGATCAAAGAAGGATTGCACATCGGTGCATCACTGAACTATTTCGCTGCAAGTTATACGAAAAAAACCGTCGAGAGTGTAGAATCCACGGACTCCAACTCCAAGACTTGGATTTTTCCCATGCTAAGTCTCACCAAACAATGGTAACGCATTGCAATTAATTTGAATCCTTCAAGAAGCCCCTGTTAGAACTCCAAGGCAACAAATAAGGGGGTCCTCATGTTACGTTCATTAGTGGTATTTGCACTAACAACTGGTATGGCTGCTTCATCTTTCGCGATGGATAAAGCTTACTTCGAAATCAAAAATGTAAAAGTAACTGACGTTACAGAACAACAAGCCGATCTTTTCGCAGCAAAAAAAGTTTTGCCAGAAGATTGCAACTCTCAACGCCCATTGCGTGCCGTTCGTTCAAACGAAGTGAAAAACAATCCAGCTGCAGGACCTCTTGATGTTGTTGAAGCAGTTGTTGATCAAATCATCAACATCGGTAAAAAAATCTTCGCGGTTATCGCGCAAGGTAAACCGGTTGTGAACTTGCAATTTGATACTGCAAACGCATTGCCTGCGGGCGTTCAATGCTGGTCGGACCTTTCTGGTTGGAATGCTCCAGCATCACGCGTTTACAACGTTGTGTATGAAAACGGTCTTGGTATGGCGGTTGTTGATTTCACATACCGTGTAACTTACGTAGCTGGTGGTTCAGTAGATGGCGTTGGTCAATACATCACAAACGCAACGATCTTGCCTGCTAACTTGTCTGTTGCTTGGGGCTTCCAATTCGACGCTACTGCGCAAATCCCATCTGTATTCAACATGGGTTCTAAACAAGAACCTCTAGCTGGAATGCAAATGAACATGGCGTGGAAAGTAACTTCTCCAGTTGCTCACGAGCAATCTGTTGAAAGCTTCCACATCAGCGGTAAAAACGAACTTGTTCACATGCAATAGTCTTTAGAAGAAAATCTTAAGACCTGTTCGAATCCCTGTGCGCTCGGTGAGAGTCTCTTCGATCGCAGCAGGGATTTTTGTTTTAAGAGACTCTTTGTACCATGTCCCGAAAATTCGGAATGCTTTAAAGTCGATAAAAAGACCGCCCTCAACGAGCTCGTCTTTTACTTCTCCTAATTCGTTATTGTCCGTCGGTAGGAAATAGCGATATTTGCCGTCCATACCGAAATACTTCGTCAAATAAACCTGTAGGGCCGCTTGCCCGAATTGCTGAGACAGGCGAGTTGGAGTTGTTCCACTCATTTCACGGGTGCGCAGGCCGTAAGACAATGTCAGGCCGGTATTCTGGATCGAGTTCCCGAACAGGCGGATATTAAAAAGCCCAGTGAGGTCATTGAATTTTTCTTCGGTGTTATTTTCGTATTCACCCGAAACTCCGACAAGTTGAGCATAGGCCGCGAGCTCTCCTGAATAAGAGATTCCGTCGGAACTTACAGGCGAGGTGCTAGGGTCGCGAACTTCGGACTTACCACTGATGTAGGATCCACCAATCATGAATTCGAATGGCGAGGGCGAATTCAGGGAAAGCCACATGTCCATCATGCGGTTTCTTTCCTTCATAGCCAGCCAATCTGTGAGTGAGAAACGGGACTTTTCCCGTGCCGCCGCCCTTTGGGTAAAATCGATCCCGCTGCCCCATTTTCGACCTTGGGCATGAGTCGCAAATGAAGACAGAGTGATAATGCATAACAGAAGCAGAGATGAAAATCTGGACATGGAGTTATTTTCTCGCTTTTATGTGGGAAGGTCTAAAGAATCCCATGTTGGAACAGTTTAAGTGTCTCAGAAAAGGATAGCTTGTGGTTCACGATTTCGATCCCTTTGCTCTAAGAATTTCCGGTGATTTCGGTATCCGCTGGTATGGTCTGTCGTACATGATGGGCTTTATCTGTGCTTATCTTTTGATTCGTTGGCTTGCGACAAAACAACGCGCGGGCATGACAGCACAGATGGTGGGTGACTTTGTTACCTACGCGGCGATCGGAACTTTGGTGGGCGGTCGTTTGGGTTATGTGTTTTTCTATAGCCCGGATCTTTTGACGAAGTTCAAATCCACGTTCCCATTCTGGGGAGTGTTGGCAGTAAACGAAGGCGGGATGGCCAGCCACGGTGGTATGATCGGTATCGTTGTAGCGGTTTTGCTGTTTGCTCGTAAGTACTCTGTGAATTCATTGTACCTGTTGGATTTGGTTTCTGTATCGGGTCCTATCGGTGTGTTTTTTGGTCGTATCGCGAATTTCATCAATGGTGAGTTGGTGGGTCGTCCTTGTGATCCAAGTTTCCCATTGGCAGTGAAATTCCCGCAAGATATCACAATGTGGCCAGGACAAGAGCCGGAGCGTTTGAATGCTCTTGCCGATGTGGTCGACAAAGTGGGCGTGAGCCGTGAAACTTGGCTAGAGCTGGTTGGTAAATTCCGTTTTGACGGAGCCGCTCGTGACCAAATGTATTCGATCATGACTCAAACAATTGATGCGATTCAAAACGGCAATACAGCTGCAAAAGAAGCGATTGCTCCTTTGCTGACACCTCGTTATCCATCGCAATTGTTTGGCGCCGTAGGTGAAGGTCTATTTATTTTCTTGGTGCTGTTCTTTTTATGGAGAAAGCCACGTAAGCCAGGATTTATCGCGGCCACATTTGTTGTCTTGTATGCAATCGTGCGCATCTTGGATGAACATTTCCGTATGCCAGACGCGCATATCGGTTTCCAATGGTTGGGTCTGACGCGCGGTCAATGGTTGAGTATCGCGATGTTAACAGTTGGCTTGATCTTGATGTTCGCATGGAGCCGCGCAAGCTCGCTCAAAATTCCCGGCTGGAGCCGCGGACACAGCATCAAGCTAAACCGCAAATAGGTACCTGCTTTCTTTCGTGTAGAAAAGGTACCAGGTTCTTTTCGTGTCGAAAAAACGGGATAAAAAAAAAGGAGCATCCGCTCCCTTTTTATTTTGTATATCGTAAAATATTACTTTTGAAGATGTGCAATGATCTGCGTGCGATCCACGGAGTCCTGCTGACCTGTTCTCAAGTTTTTGCAGGAAACTTTTTTGTCGTTCACTTCAGATTCACCCAAGATCAAAACAAAGCCTGCGCCCATTTTGTCGGCTTTTTGAATGCGTTTTCCCATTTTGCCTGACATCAAGTTCTCTGTGCGGATACCTGCAGAACGCAACTCGTGAGCAAGAGCGATACTTTCAAGCTCACCTTTTTCATCAGCGCCGATCACGGCAACGAAGAGATCGTTTTTGACTGCGAGTTCTTTTGGAGTCAGATCTGCCAATCGGTCTATGCCGGCTGCCCAGCCCACGCCTGGAGTTTTAGGTCCACCCATCATTTCGATCAAACCGTCATAACGACCCCCAGCCAAAACTGTTCCTTGCGCTCCCAACTTTGAAGTCGTGAATTCAAAAACAGTGTGGCAGTAGTAGTCAAGACCGCGAACCAACAATGGATTTACTTTGTGAGGTATTCCAAGTTTTTCGATACCAGCCAAAACTTGTTTGAAAAATTCTTTCGATTTTTCGTTCAAATATTGTTCCAGCTTCGGAGCATTGGCGATGATTTTGCGATCACCTTCGTCTTTGCTGTCCAGAATGCGCAGAGGGTTTTTCTCCAAACGCACTTTGCTGTCTGCCGACAACGATTCTTTGTGATCAGTGAAGTATTTTACGAGAGCTTCTCGGTTCGCCGTGCGGCTCTCAGCGTCGCCCAAAGTATTGATCTCAAGCGTGCAGTCTTGTGAAATTCCGATTTTTTTCAGAAGATCCCAAGCTAATGCGATGCACTCGACATCAGAATACGGGGACTCATAACCTAAGCATTCTGCACCTAGTTGGAAAAATTGACGGTAACGACCCTTCTGCGGGCGTTCATAGCGGAACATAGGACCTGAATAGTAAAATTTCAGCGGTAAATTTTGGGATAAGCCCTCAGAAATAAAAGCACGTGCAACGCCGGCAGTTCCTTCGGGACGCAATGTAAAACTATCTCCGTTACGATCTTTGAAATCGTAAGTTTCTTTGCTCACAACGTCAGAACTCTCGCCCAAAGTGCGGTGAAAAACTTCAGATGCTTCGAAGATTGGCGTCTCAATTTCGCCATAACCATACTTACGAGATAATTCGTAGGCTGATTCTTCGACAAAACGGAATAAAAGACTCTCATCTGGAAGGAGATCGCGCGTGCCTCGGGGACTCTGAAGTTTTTCACTCATAATTTGGCCTCAACTGTAGAAGTTTTAGTTATAGCAGAGTAGAGGGGGCGTCGTCTAGAAGAGAGCAGACTCAAAGTGATTGCATTTGTGAGAGGGCGGGTTTTTAATAAATATATGAATAAGTGGGTTCTTTCTGGTGTTTTCATTCTTGCTCTGGTTATGGGCGCCATGGCTTACCAACTCTGGTCTTCTTCAGGAGGTCCGGTGAATGGTGTTGAGGTCGATTGGCGTTTATTGGGCGATATGGATTACATCACAGGGAAGGCCACATCTGAGCTGAACGCTTTGAATGGCAAGGCGGTGAAAATCCCGGGCTTCATGGTTCCTCTTGAAGACAATCAGCGTGATGTCGTGGAATTCTTGCTTGTGCCAAGTGCGCAAGCTTGTATTCACGTGCCCCCTCCTCCTCCGAATCAAATGGTTTATGTGAAAATGAAGAAAGGTGTAGAAGTGGCGATGGGTCCGATCTGGGTCTATGGCACTTTGAATCTGGTAACGAAAAAATCAATGTATGGGGATGCGTCGTTCGAGCTTATCGGCGACTTTGTTGAACCGTATCGTTAATGAAAGGAGTTGCTATGATCAGTCTTCTTCTTGTGTCATTCCTATCAATGGCACACGCTGACGAACAGAAAGCTCAAAAAGCCCATGTTCACGGCGAAGCAAATATCAGCATCGCGTTTGATGGGAAAAAAGGACGTATGGAATTCCATGCGCCGTCGGAAGCCCTTTTTGGTTTCGAGCATGAAGCTCGCTCGGCAAAAGACCGAGCAAAAAAGGATCAAGCCATGACCAAACTCGAAGAGAAAATGTCCGAGATGGTTGTTTTGGCTCCTGAGCTGAAATGCGAAATTAAAAAAGAAATTTCGGAAGTGATTCAATCCAAGGATCACGGGGATGTGGACGCTGAGTTCAATATCACTTGCGAACAACCAGTGGTAGGAACAACGGTCCGCTTGCAGTTTGCAAAAGTCTTTCCTGGAATTAAAAAGGCAAAGGTTGATGTGATTGCAGGTGACGTCCAAAAGTCAGTGATTGTGAAAAAAGGCGGAGAAAGTCTTGAGCTTAAATAGTCCTCTGATCGAAATGAAGGATGTGCGCTTTTCCTATCCTAATCAAGGAAAGGACACGCTTCATATTCCAGAATTCACCGTCAAAAAAGGTGAAGCTGTTTTCATCTATGGTCCAAGTGGAACGGGGAAGACCACCTTCCTTGAACTTCTTGCGGGGGTTTTACAACCGACACAAGGTGGACTCAACATTCTGGGGCAGGACTTTACCAAGCTTAATTCCTCAGCGCGGGATGCGTTCCGAGCTGAACATATGGGATACGTTTTTCAGAGCTTCAATTTGATTCCTTATCTTTCTGTTCGTGAAAACATTGAATTGCCTTTGCATCTCAGTGCTGCTCGTCGCTCACGCGTGGGGAACACTGTTGATACAGAAATGGTGATTCGTGCTTTGTGCGGAAATTTGGGAATTGCGGATCTCCTAGATAAAAACGTGACAGAACTCAGTGTAGGGCAGCAACAACGAGTAGCGGTAGCGCGGGCTCTTTTAGGAAAGCCTGATTTGCTCCTCGCAGATGAGCCGACATCCGCATTGGATACGGATCATCGTGAAAAATTTCTGAAGTTGTTGTTTGAGCTCGCCGAACTTTATGGGACGACGGTGATCTTTGTATCACATGATCGTACAATTGAAGGTTTGTTTTCTCGATCTCTTTCATTGTCCTCAATTAACAAGGCGGTGTGATGGTTTTCTTTCGTCTCGCGGTGAAATCTCTTAGAAATCGCATCTTAGCAACTACTCTCACCGTGTTCGCGATAGCATTAAGCGTGACGCTTTTGTTATCCGTCGAAAGAGCCCGTCGTGCAGCCGAAGATGGATTCACGCAAACAATTAGCAAAACCGATTTGATCGTCGGTGCCCGCAGTGGCCCGTTGCAATTGTTGTTATATACAGTTTTCAATATGGGGAACGCGACCCATAATATTAATTACGAAACTTATCAAAAAATTCGTCAAAATCCTGCAATCGAATGGACGGTGCCATACTCTCTGGGTGACGGTCATCGAGGCTTTCGTGTCGTAGGAACCAATGAAGATTTCTTTAAGCACTACCGCTTCCGCGGCGACAAAAACATCGCTTTTCATGAAGGCCATGCATTTGAAGGTCTCTGGGATGTGGTGATCGGTGCGGATGTGGCACGCAAACTTTCATATCGCGTGGGTGATCGCATTGTAGTAGCTCACGGTGTGACGAAAGAAGAAGGCGTTCTTAAGCATGACGACCGTCCCTTTGTGATTGTCGGAATCATGGAAGCGACGGGTACTCCACTTGATCGCGCCGTTTATATCAGCCTCGAAGGTATGGAAGCTTTGCACATTGATTGGGAAAATGGATCTGTTCCAGCTGCTGGAAAAGTCACTCCAAACTCATTGATTAAAAAAGAAAACATGGTGATTGGAACCATCACTTCGTTTTTCGTAGGTGCCAAAAGCCGTATCGATACCTTGCGCTTACAGCGCGAGATCAATAACTTCAAAGAGGAGCCACTTCTAGCAATCATTCCGGGGGTCACTCTGAGTGAGCTTTGGAATGGCCTTTCCTATGTCGAAGGGGTTTTGAAAATGATTTCCTGGATGGTTGTGATCGTCGGTTTCATGGCAATGCTCATTGCATTGACGACGACGCTGAATGAGCGCCGTCGTGAAATGGCGATTTTGCGCGCAGTAGGGGCGGGGCCTGGAAAAATTTTGGGTCTTTTGGTATTCGAATCCGCTGTCTTAACTCTGCTGGGAATTGTATTGGGGTTGGTCCTTTCAACGGCTCTCTCTATGGTGTTACGCCCTTGGCTGGAAACAGAGTTTGGTCTTTATCTCGCCGGTCCCTTGTTCACCAAAAAGGAACTGATTTATTTGCTGATTACATTGATTGGCGGAATCTTAGCTGGTTTGATCCCAGCTCTTCGCGCGCAAAGCCTGTCATTGAAAGACGGGCTCAGCATGCGAGTCTAACAAAAAATTAATCTTGATTCCGATACCCCGTCTTCGATTTTGGAATGACGGGGTTTTATTTTTTACCGATAGAAATTCGCGATCCGACTAAATAGTCGAAAATTCTGTACAAAATCCGTGATTCAAATTCCAAAGTGTTTACGACCCCTCTGGCACTTTCCTTGCGAAAGGGAAGGTCATTCAGTTTTTAGGGGTGGTTATGAAAGCTCAGTTCGTTGAAAAGTGCTTAGAAGTTTTAGTGAAGGACCAAAATATTTCGTCTGAGGAACTTGTGAATTTCCGTTCTGCTCACGGGGATCAACCGGATTCCATTTTTCTGTTTTTCTTTTTGGTCTTTATGTCGAAACGTGGCGTGTGCTGGCCGAAATTTCTCGATGAACTCGAAAATCTTTTCTTTCAAGCTCGTGATTCTCAGGAAGAATTTTTAATCAAAACCGGTTTCTTAGAGCCGATCTACAATATGATGACCAGTGGTCGCTTTGATCGAACATCCATTTACCCTCATCTGGGGCCGCTATCTAAAAAGTTCATCAATGAAGAAGAACAGTATGATCGCAACCCTCCCATCATTGTGAGCCGTCGCAATGCTCAAGTCGAAGCAGTCGTTGAAGCTCTTTGTCGCCAGCAAAAGATCAAGCCACGTGAGCTCAATCTTTTACGACTTAAAAATTTAAATGTGGACGATGGAAATTTCTTGTTCGCGATTTTGCGACATTTGATGATTCATCCCGAACAAACGAACTGGCGAGTTCTCTTGAATGGCCTTGAAGAGATAAAATCAAATGAAAATTGGAAGAGGAAGTAGTTCATTTGGCAACTTCGGCGATCAGCTTGAAAGATTTCAGACGATCTTGGAAGTCATAAGCGTCAGACACAATGATGAGTTCATCGGCCTGAGTTTCATCGATTAATTTCTGTAAGCCTTTTTTGACAGTTTCTGGACCACCGATCACTGAAAAGCGCAGTTTGGATTTTACGAATTCTTCTTCTTGCGGGCTCCAGAATTGGCTCATGTCGTGAGTCGGTGGCATCAGATTCACGCGTTGATTGCGAATGATGCCCAGGAATCTTTGATACAATGTCGTGGCAAGTAATTGAGCTTTTTCATCTGTGTCAGCGGCAATCACTTGCACTCCCACCATCACGCGTGGAGCTTTCAGAACTTTTGAAGACATGAAGCCCACGCGATACAAATCAAGAGCCTGCATCAACATTTCAGGAGCAAAGTGTCCCGCAAAAGCATAGGGGAGTCCTTCACTTGCGGCTAATTGGGCGCTGTAAAGGCTTGAGCCGAGAATCCATATCGGAATATTCAGTCCCATGCCTGGGATAGCACGCACTTTTTGTCCTGGTTCTGCAGGCGCGAAATAATGTCGCAGTTCTTGAAGCTGCAAGGAAAAATCAGGTTCTGCGCCTTTCATCTCACGACGAAGAGCTCGCATCGTCCACCCGTCAGAGCCGGGGGCTCGTCCTAATCCTAAATCAATTCGTCCCGGAAAAAGTGTTTCCAATGTGCCAAACTGTTCGGCGATTACCAGTGGCGCGTGATTCGGAAGCATAATGCCACCAGAACCCACGCGGATTTTTGAAGTATGAGCCGCCACCTGACCAATCAAAACCGACGTGGCAGCACTGGCGATGCCATCGAGGTTATGATGTTCTGCCAACCAATAACGTTGATATCCCAAAGCTTCGACATGTTTGGAAAGGGCTAACATGTTTTTGAATGCGTCTGAAATGGGCTTTCCATCAGCGATAGGGGCTAAATCTAAAACAGAGAGTGAAACATCAGAGAGCTTTTTCATAGAAAAGTGTCCTTGAATCTGAAAATACAGTTTTATTCTACGCCTCATTTAGGGACCTGTCTGGTTTTTAAAACTTTGGTCGCCGAACCTTGGGAGGATGTGTTGCGGAACAGTTTTACTACCCCTTGTCCGAATTCCTATATTTTGGAATTTTCAGTATCTGCTTTCGGACGTCTTATCCATTTTGAGAGCCTTTAGCGACATCAAGTCTGTTTAACGCGGATTTGGCCATGATTCCTTCCTGGTCCGGTCTTTGTAATTGGGGAAGCTCATAACAAACGTTCGGAAAGGAACATTATGAAAACCAAGATCTCTTCATTTATCGCCGTGGCATTGATGTCTTCAACTGCATTGGCTCAGTCACAAACTTCAACAATGCCAATGCCTCGCTCATATATCTCTGCAGAAGGTATTCGCGTTGGGCTCGTGAAGCCAATGCTTGATATGGAACTCAAGATGAGTGTTGGTGGTGAATCATCAACTGGAAAAGCCAAAGTAGATGATGGCATCGGTGTGGCTGTCGGTTATGCTTATTTGCCAATTCAAGATCTAGGCTGGAGTGCGAGCTTTGTCCATTCTGCTGGCAAAATTGAAAGTTTGAACATTGGAATTTCTAGGATTGAAGGAAATTTGGGACTGGCCTTCAACGAGTACTGCAACATTAAAGGTGGAATCAACCTTAGTAAATTATCAGGCGAAGAAGTATTTAATAAAATGGGCCCAGGGTTTGGTCTCCAAGCTGGCGTGGGTGTTCAATTTACGAAAAATATCGGACTTGATCTCAATTATTTATATTTGAATCAGATCGGCAATATTGATGGTGTGAATCTTATGTCAAAGCAAACAGGTTTTGAAGTGGGTGTGAACGGGACTTTCTAAGATCCTCTGCCAATAAAAAAGCCCAAGGGAATTTTTCCTGGGCTTTTTTTATGTTGTTCAGTTTGTTTAACTTAAGCAGCAGATTTGATTTTTACTTTGTCAGCGCCTTCAGCTTCGTAGTCTGAGTAAGCTGTTTTAATATCAACGTAACTGCCATCTTGCGCTTTATAGCCGCGCACTTTGTACATCTTCAAAGCTTCAGAACGACCTTTTACTTCTGCGGCACCAGCAAGCTCGACTTTGAAAGCATCGCCGACTTTGGCGATAACGTCGTCGGTAACCAGCAAGTCAGCACCGAAAGCTTTTGTTGAAGCTTCGATACGAGAAGCGGTATTGACCGTATTTCCGATAACTGTGTACTCCATACGCTCGTCAGAACCGATGGTTCCCGAGATCGCGCGACCGGCATGCAGGCCCATACCGATATTGATCGGTGGCTGACCGCGAGCTATGCGGGCTTCGTTCAAACCTTCAAGACCTTTACGCATTTCAAGGCAGGCATAAAGAGCATTTGCTGCATCTTGATCAGATGAACGAGGAGCACCCCAAACTGCCATGATCGCGTCTCCGATAAATTTATCGACGACACCACCACGTTGATTGATGATTTTAACCATCACGCCGAAATACTCATTCAGCATTTCAACGACTTCCTCTGGAGAACGTTTTTCAGAGAACGCCGTAAAGCCACGAATATCCGAGAAGAAGACGACCACATCCTTACTTTGACCGCCAACTCCAATGTCTTTTCCAATCAAATCTTCAGCAACAGAAGAGCCGTGGAACTTGGAGAAAAGGCTTTTTACTTTATCACGCTCTTTCAGACCCTCAGTCATGTGATCAAACGCTTCAGCCAAATCGCCAACCTCGTCATGAGAGCGAACCGCCGCGCGGGCTTTCACGTCGAAGTTACCTTTAGAAACGAGATTGATCATCTCTGCCAACTTTTCAATAGGAGAAGTGAGCGTCATCGAAAATAAGAAAATACAGAAGATCGCCAACGAGATCGCAGATCCCGCAACGAAAATCGCTCGGCGTTTCACCTCGCGGGAGACTTCCAGAATCGTTTCCTCTGACGTTTGCGAAATCAGGCTGATACCTAAAGACGTTTTCACGGAAGCACCAAAGAATGTTTTGCCAGAGTCAGGTTCTGTGAACTTCGTTTGGAACTGTGGCGACTTTGTCTTTAAAGCCTTTTGCACAATCGGTGAATAGTTCATATCCATGCGGGCCATGGCTTTTTGCTCATCTTTGTGGGCGAGCAATTCACCATTGCGGTCAACCAAGAACTGAGTTCTCTCTGAAGGATCGGTAAATGGTTTTTCAAGAGGGGAGAGTGTGACATCGGCCAATGCGATATGCGTGATACGACCATTCTCATCACGAATCAGCGGAATACCAATAGTGAACATCGCGGGTGCTTTTGGATAGGAGGCATTTTTAAGCTCCACACTTCCTTGTGCAACTGAACGCACAGGGAATTTTTGCCAAGAGCGAAGGCTGACAAAATAAGAAGGCGACAAGTTGTACGGTTTTAGAACGTCTTCTTTCACGCGACGAGCGACCGTTTCAACGCTTGTACCGTTGAGTTTTAAAACCTCCAACGCGACAAAGTTTTTGTCCTTGGTAAAGTTCAGTTCCAAGTCATCCAGGCCATTGACGGGACCTGTTGTGCCCTTCATTAAAAGAGAAGCGCTGACACGTGTTTTATCAACAAGCGTCGTGATGATGTTTTCCACTTCCTTGGCTTTCGCAGCTGCTGACTCTAAGTTTGCGATATCGACTTGCTCGGAAGCTTTTTTCTCAAAGTATGCAGACGAGATGTAAGTGATCGTTCCAGTTGCAGCAACTAGAATCAGGATCGTGACGGAAATGAGTTTTGTTGAAATAGGTATTCTCATTTTATCCCCTAGAAAGCCCACTCGGCGAAAAGGTTGAGATAGTGTCCGATGATTGTGGACTGGTTCACATCACCTTCTTCGGCAAACGTATCAGTAGAAGAAATGGCTTTATAAGCTACGCGGTCTTCACGAAGAGCATAACCTACTAGGCCGGTAAAGTTCGGAGTGAAGCGATAGCTTCCCATCACACCAAACTGAGTTGAAAGAGTCGGGTCAATGTCTTGCCCATTTGGCGTACTGATTTTCATCAGCGATAAGTACAGATGCGCATTAAATTGTAGACCGAGCTTTGGACTGAGCGAGTACCAATATTCTCCACCAAAGTGAGGACCCGCAGTTGTCACAGTTGAATACTCGTACTCGCCAGTGAAAAGATCCCCGATCGTTTCAGGCAACTGTTTAAAGTACGGCCCCATTTGTAAGCGCATCTCACCACGGTCGCCCATGGAGTAGCGATAAACGGCATTGAGCTCAACGGCAGCAAAAGTTTGAGTTTGTCCTTTAAACGAAAAACCACTGAGGTCCAAGATACCCAAAAAGCCCCAAGCTTTATTCGGATCAAACCAACCAGCTCCCAGACGACCCGTACCGCCCAAGACATCGTAGGAAACGATGGAGTTTTTTTCTGGGTTGGAACCCTGGAACTGCATTTGTGTCACAAGATAAGAGGCAATTCCGTACCAGCCCGACACACGCTCAATAGATTTTCGAACCAATGCTGTGTATTCGGCAGCAGGGGAGCGATCGCCGTTACGAACTGTGAAGCCTTGATTTACAATTGGAGAATCTGGGCGCAAATCTGATTTGGCTTTAATCGCGACCTGATATTTACCACCAGGCCATTTTTCGTCAAACGCCAAAGAGTCTGTTTGATAATTTTCGAATGTTTGAAATTTGTCCCATTTTTTCGTTTGTTCGTTGTATTTTAGAATATAAACGTCAAAGCCCGTCACATGATCTGGACGCTTCCATGTCAATTCACGCACGAATTCACTTTCAGGTTTCGTAATTTCTGGTTTTGCGATCGGCTTACCCAGCAATGAAAAGTTGGCAACAGATGTCGCTTCACTCTCAATGCCTTCTGGACTACGAGCCAATACTTTCCAAGTATAGTTTTGCGCAACAGGAACTTTGGCTTTAAATGAAGGCTCCTTCAAAGTTTCGTCAATTGTGGTTTTGCCGTCTTCCGAAGTCAGAATAAAACGATAAGATTCCGCCCCACCAACAGCAGCCCACTTAAAATCCACATTCATTTCGTCTGTGGCATCTGTTTTGATTTTTGCATCTGGGGCCGGAGATTCGGTTTTGACGATATCAAGACCGACGTTGAAATCACTTGGCTCAGACCAATCACCCGGGACACCACGATAGTCGAACGATCGCAAACGCATGAGGTATTTACCTGGCGTCAAACGTCCATTCCAATCCGCGACTTTCACTTTGAAATTAAATATTTTTCCAAAGGCGCCGTCTGATTTAACTTGTTTCAGTTCTACTTCGTAGTGTTTAGCTCCCTCAACAGGTTCCCATTCGAAATTGACAAGACGACGATACGGCTCCGCCCATACACTCGGGGAGTGCAAAATGAATCCTAAAATGAAAAGTACCGGAAGGATTCTCAACATCAATTCACCTTGATTTTCTTCAAAGTAGGCGCTTTGAGGTTGGACTTATCTGGAACCAATAATTTACGAGGCGATGCCGTTTCACTTGCACGACCATGAGCATCGACCGCTGAAATCTCAACATCATATTCACCCGGCAACAGGTTTTTCAAAGACGTTGAAGTGCTCGCATATTTCGTGCGTTTTAATTCTTTCCCGTTTTTGCTAACAACCAACCAGTATTCTTTAGCTCCCTCAATCGGACTCCATTCCAGAGTCGATTTTCCGTCCATTGAAGCTTGCAACTGTCCTTCAAATGGCAAGAACTGCGGGGCTTTTAAGAGCGGCAGAGGGTTGACATCCAAAGTTTGTGGTGGCGTTGTGCCTAGAACTTGACCGTCTTTATTAACAGCTTCAATGGAAGCAATATAGCGGCCTGGTTTTTCAACCTTGGTTTGGAATTTTGTTTCTTTCACTTCGATGGGTTGGACCTGCGAAGGATCTTGATCAGCACCGTATAGACGAACGCGCCACAATGCGACCTGATCATTTTTGTCAGCTTTCCAATTTAGACCCACTTGTGGAGTGTCTGTATAATATTGAGTGAACGAAGACTCCGGCATATTAAAGCTCACTTGAACTGGAACCACTGGTGGAGGCTCCACCTTCACCTGCACTTGCTCAGGTTCTTTCACTGTGAACTTTTGAACTTTGCCAAGCAGTGGTTTATCTGAATCCACATAGTATGAACTCATACGCCAGAAGTATGTTCCTGGCTTCAAAGATGGCAACGTGAAGCTGTCTTCTTTTTGGAATGACTTCGCTGTTACACGATTTTTAAGTGATGGATCTGTCCATACTTCCAAAGTCATCTGACGGGTGTCATCACCTTTTTGCCATTTAAATGTCATATCAAATGGTGATTTATCCGCAGGGATTTGCGCATCTGCCGTTGGGAAGACAACAGTCGGCGCATAACGAGCTAAGATCTCAGTTTTATAGACGTTACTTTCTTGGAGGACTTTTCCTTCAGGATTTGTCGCGACAAGTTTATAATAGTGACGACCAAACGGCAAAATCGCAGACAGCTCGTTTTTCTGAGCTTCCGCGGTTTTGACAGCTTTCATTTCTTTACGAGTCGGTCCTACCCACAACGTGACTTGTGAATTTGCCGGGAAGCCTTGCCATTTAAATGGCACAGGTTGTGGAGACTCGGCATCCATTGCTACTGGCTTTTGCGGCAACGGACTTAAGATTTTGATAACCGATGTCGAGGTTAAATCTTTGCTCTTACCGTCTTCAGTTTTCAGAGAAGCTTTACCTTCTAAGACTTGGACATCGACAGAGTTGCCTTTGCCTTTAGAAAGTGAGGCAGAGGCTTGCGAGAGATCGACTTTACCGTTCGCAGAATTCAAGACAAGTCCCGGAGCCGCAGGATCGCCATTTCCTTCTTTGGCATTGACGAACAAGCTACCTTCCATCAAATCAAGGGCGATTTCGCCTTCGGATTTTTTGATGACGATCAGTGATTCTGGTTCGAGATCTAAATAACGGTCCGAATCAGCAAATTGAATTCGCACCTCGCCTTGTTCGGAAGTACGAATTGCTTCGCCATTGTAAAGCGGCTCACCCGTGTTGACGATTTGCCAAAGAAGGCGAGAAGACGGACGTCTTTGGATGTCGTTCATCACACGGCCCACATAAGCTAATGGTTTTTCATTGGAGTTTGACGAGTAGGAAGAATCAGTGGATTGATACCAAAACCAGGTGCCGAGAAAAACGGATGATGAAATAAGCGCAGCAAATAACAGACGTTTCCATTGGGTTTTCATCAATCCTCCTACGTCTGTTTTTCGGAAAATATCATGAGATAATTAATAGACCTTAAGTCTAGAGACGTCTTACAGAAGACCTAGCTTCTTGGCCTAAGTTGGATTAAGTTAGGGGGCATGAGCGACAAAAACTACATCACGCCAGCTGGACTCGAAAAACTCAAAGCCGAATATCACGAATTGATGCAAGTCGAACGGCCTAAGGTCGTGGAGATTGTGGCGTGGGCTGCGAGCAACGGAGATCGCTCCGAAAATGCCGATTATCAATACGGTAAGCGTCGTTTGCGCGAAATTGATCGTCGTGTGCATTTTTTAACCAAGCGTTTGGAAGATGCGGAAGTTGTCGACCCTCTCAAAATGAGCGGGGAAAAAGTCCTGTTTAGTGCGACGGTTACTTTGGCAAATGAAGATGGTGAAGAAATCGTCTATCAAATCGTCGGCGAAGATGAACTTGATCCTAAGGCGGGCAAAATTTCTTGGCGTTCTCCTGTTGCCAAGGCGTTGCTCGGAAAAAAATTGGGCGATGAAGTTCGCTTGGTAAAACCCTCGGGCGAGGAATTCGTCACGATCGAAAATGTCGAATATAAGTAAAATTTTCATCAAGATTTGATGAGGATTCGAATCATTTCTGCGTCATCAAGATAAATGGTTGTTTTTGTTGCTTCATCAAGGGAGACTCCCTCGCGTTGAGGGGGAATCATGAAAAGAGTTTTCATCTGTAGTTTGCTACTGGTTATGTCATTTGCAACGGCGGAGGCGCGCAAGCCTTGGGATCACCGCAGAGATCCAAATCCATCATTTGGTGAAGAGCCAGCTGAGGGAACTCCAGACGCCGATATTATTCGTGCAGTAAACGGTCGCAAACGTCTCAATTTCGTCGAAGGTTCAGGAATGGTTGTGACTAAAGTTCTGCCTGACGACACGAGCGGTCTTAAACATCAAAAGTTTTTTGTTCGATTAACAAATGGTGTTGAAATCCAGGCTGTGTATAATCTTGATATGTGCCCGCGTGTGCCAGTGCAAGTTGGCGACACTGTGGCCATTGGTGGAATGTTCTTGTGGCTTGGTAAGCACGGAATGCTACACTGGTTACATCACGATCCAAAAGGCAATCGTCCTGCTGGATATGTTGAATTGGATGGGAAGTTCTATTGCAAAGACTGGCGCTAAATCCATGTGATGCTCCCGTTTGGGCCAACAGTGGCCACGGGCAGACTATTGCAGGACACTTTCTTAAATCGCCAGTTCTTCCAACAAATGGACAGAAATTTAAAGTCGATCTTCCTGATGGGGATCGACTTTTTTATTATGTGCGTGAAGGCCACAGCGATTATGTCGTTGCTCTTTTTCACGGACTTTCTGGTGATGTGACATCAGATTACATGCAAAGAACCGCTTTGATTTGCCAGGAGCTGGGCCATACGGCAGTTCTTGTGAATCACCGTGGAGCAGGTGAGGGTGTTTTAGAAGCCAAGCGACCGTATCATTCCGGTAGCACTGAAGATATGTCGGTGGTTTTGCGTCAATTGCGTGCTCAATTTCCCAGCAAAAAAGTCATCGCCGTTGGTTATTCGTTAAGCGGAAATATTTTGCTTTCCTTGCTTGGTGGATTTCGTACGGATGAGCGTCCTGATGGGGCCATTACCGTCAATGCTCCGCTGCTTCTTGGAAAAGGCTCGCTACTTTTGCAAAAAGGTCTGAATCGTCTATATGACATTCGCTTTGTTTTGCGTTTGCGCCGCTTGATTGAAGAAAAATATCGCCATGGCATCATCAGTGAGCGATACAATGTGCCTCCGTGGGCGACGTTGTATATGTTTGATGAAATTTACACAGCACCGGCGTCTGGCTTCCGCAATCGCCAGGACTACTATGATCAGTGCTCATCCATTCAGTATGTGCATCAAATTCAGACTCCAACGTATGTGCTTACCGCAGCTGATGATCCGTTTATTGACGTTCAGGACTATCTAGGAGCTTCATTTTCTAAGCACTGCCAGGTGCATATTGAAAAGCGTGGCGGGCACATGGGCTATATTGCAAAAAATCCAATTTCTCAGTGGGGACATCGTTGGTTGGATTATTACCTATACGAAGCTCTTAAGGCACTCACTCATACCTTGACCTGATTTTAGGCTCCCTGTTACAAGTTTTCTCTATGACCAAAATCAAATTTACGGATATGCCCCTTGTCGCGCCTTTGCAATTTGCACTCAGAGAATCGGGCTATGAAAATCCGACGCCAATTCAAGCTGAAGCCATCCCTCACATTCTCGAGGGCCATGACCTGCTTGGTATCGCGCAAACGGGCACCGGTAAGACGGCGGCCTTTTCTTTGCCTTTGCTACAAAATCTTTCTAAACACTCTGCTCGCACAGAACCCAAACGCCCACGTGCGCTTGTTTTAGCGCCGACTCGCGAGCTGGCAATTCAAATTCATGAAAGCCTTGAAACTTACGGCAAACATTTGAAATTGCGCCACGGTGTGATCTTTGGTGGTGTAGGTCAGGGTAATCAAGTCAAAGCTTTGCAATCAGGTGTCGATGTGTTGGTGGCAACGCCAGGGCGTCTGTTTGACTTGTTAGAGCAAAAATTTGTCTTTCTTGATAAAGTTGAAGTTTTCATTTTGGATGAAGCTGATCGCATGCTCGACATGGGATTTTTGCCAGATATTCATAAAATTTTGCCGCTTCTTCCAAAGCGTACCCACAATTTGTTTTTTTCTGCGACAATGCCAACAGAAATTCAAAAGTTGGCGCACCAAATTTTGCGCAATCCAAAAACAGTGCAAGTCACACCTATTGCCACGCCGGCTGAGAAAATCGAACAGAGTGTGATGTTCGTAGAAAAACCGAACAAGCTTTCCCTGTTGTTGAAAGTTTTAGAAGACAACACCTATTTCAAAGTTCTGGTTTTCGTTGATATGAAACATGCGGCTGATCGTATCGTGGATAAACTGGTCAAGGCGGGCATTCCGACAGCAGGTATTCACGGTGATAAATCACAAGGGGCTCGTCAACGTGCGATTGAAGAGTTCAGAACTGATAAAGTTCGCGTCTTGGTCGCAACCGATATTGCTTCGCGCGGTCTTGATATCGACAACATCACACATGTGATTAACTATGACTTGCCTCATTTGCCAGAAAACTACATTCACCGCATCGGGCGCACGGCGCGGGCGGGAATGGAAGGCAAGGCTTTGTCATTCTGTACGGGTGAAGAAAAGTCATTCCTTTTTGCCATTGAAAAAACCATGCGCGTGAAAGTGAATGTGATCACGGATCAACCGTTCCATTCAGAAGAGGCCTCTAACGCTCAAGTTGTGAGTGTTGGAAAAGCTAAAGCCGCTATTGAAGCTCGTCGTATCGAAGCTCGTAAGCAAAACTTCAACCGACAACGTCGGCATAAAGCCAAAACTGAAAAGTCAGGCGGTGGCGCAGGTGGGAAGCCTGGTGGCGGCAAAGGCGGCGGGAAAAAGGGTGGTAAGAAAAAGCCATTCATGGGCCGAGGAAAATAAGAATGAACAGAAAGCTTTCGTTCTCTCGGTATCATGGCTTTCTTTTGTTCGTTCTGGTTCTAGCCGTTGTCAGTCGTTTTCTGTTTCTAACCAATAAGCCTGTGCATTTTGATGAGGGCATCAATGGTTGGTTCGTCATGCAAATGACGAAAACTGGATTTTATAAATACGATCCAACCAATTATCACGGGCCTCTGTATTTCTATTTATTGCTTATTTTGGAATTATTCTTAGGTCGCAGTGTTGCGACATTGCGTGCACTGCCGTCTCTTTTTGGTGTGGCCAGTGTTTTATTTGTCGGCTGGGATTTCTTTGCTACTCGTAAAGTGCGTGTGCCGCTCGTTCTATTTCTTCTGCTGAGTCCGGCATTTTTATTTTTTGGTCGCTCAGGTATTCACGAAATGCCTTTCGTTTTTTTTCAACTCGTCGGAGCCGTGGGGCTTTTACGTTGGATTGAAAAGAAAGACACGACTGCCTTTAATCTTGTGATCGTAGGCCTTTGGGGCGCAATGCTTCTGAAAGAAACATTTGCGGTGACAATGTTTGCTTGGGGTGTGGCGTTTTTGACCTTGGGATGGGCTGAGATCCGCGCGTTGTTTGCAAAATCGACGTGGTCGCAGGTTTGGAATCGTCAAACGCGTTTATTGTCGTTGTCACTCTTGGCTGCATTTGTTTTATTCTTTACGGGGTTTATGGCGAATCCGCGTGGTATTGTCGATTTCTTTGCGGCGTTTTTACCATGGATGAAAACAGGCCATTCTGGAAACGGGCATGAGAAAGAATTTTTGTATTGGGTGAAGGTTCTTGTCGAGGCCGAACCGCTGGTGATTCTCGGAATGCTATGTTCGGTGCCGGGGGTTTTTGCGAAAAATAAATCTCTGCGCGCCATCAGCGTTTTTTCTTTGGTTCAATTTTTTATTTATTCGATCATTCCTTATAAGACTGTCTGGTGTATTCTTTCATTAGTTTGGGGATTCTATTTCGTCTTAGCGTATTCGCTTAACGAAGTGAAGCACAAGGCGTTGAAGATTGCTCTCTGGACGGCCACCATTGCTTTGGGATTGTTCCAATTAAAAAGCGCCTACCAATCCGTCTATGCGCAGCCGATTCGCATGGAGCATCCTTATGTTTATGTGAATTCGACATATGAGATGAAAAATTTGACCGAGCTTATTGAACAGGGATTTGCGCGACACCCTGAATGGGGCAAAGAAACAATTCAAGTCGGTATGCGTGAGCAATGGCCATGGCCATGGGTTTTCCATTCTCACGACAATCTCGATTACAACCAATGCGGTCAGTTCGTAAAACCAGATGCATTGGTTTATTTCTGCGACTTGGTGGACACAGCCCATCTGGAGTCGCAATTGCAACTTCCGTATATAAAAATAATTGTGACATTCCGCCAAAGCAAAGAAGCCTCTGTGGTTTATTTGCGTGCGGCGGAATTTGAATCTCTTTATCAAGGAAATTCCGTACGTATTGAGCCTAAGAAGGGGACACCATGAGAGTGATGATTTCTGTTTTTGGTTTGCTGGTATCAAGTTTTGTTTTTGCAGCGGACGTACAAACGGTTGATTTGCAAAAGGACTTTACCAAACAAAAAATCACACATCTTTATGAAGCTGCGGTCCCGACAAAATCTTTGTCACCACTGGCGCGCTTGAAAGACGACGAAATTCATCTTCGTTGGAACGAATGCTTGAAGGATGCTCCAGGAGTATACAAAAAACAAACCGAGGTCCGCGGTTGGGTGGCTTTGACGTGGCTGCACTGCTTAGAGAAAGCACAACAAAAGAAAAAAGATCTGGCGGCCGTCGAGTCTGTGGTGAATCAGCTCGAAAAAAATTCAGATTTATTTTTTATCGGCCCGTGGTCCAATGACTTATGGCAACAGTGGGCTGGCTTTCAATTGTCCGTCTTAGAAAACAAGGTCAGCAAAAAGGATAAAAAAGCAGGTGCTGCTTTGGATCGTCTTTTGGGTTATCCATCGCGGATGACCAGTGAACAGCGGTCGTTGGCTTATCAGTTATTGGGCGACCTGGCTTTAGCGCGCACCAATTATCCGGAAGCTCTAGCGATGTTCCAACAGGCTTCAGACGCCAAGGAAAATAAGTACGTTTCGGAAAAAATTGAATTTCTAAAAAAAGCTTTGAACAAAAATACTGAAACCGCTGCGAAATCGACAAGTGATCTGAGCGGTGATGAAGAAAAGTTAGAGGCTCGAATTCAACAGGGTCTTAAAAACGGAGAAGCTGTCGCCGCGATCAAAGATTTGGTATCCTTGCTGAATCAATATCCGGGCAGCCAGGCTGCGCGCCGCTGGAAAGACAAGCCACTTGAAGTTTACAACGGAATTTCTGATGCGATGGCTTCAAGCAAAGCTTTGAATGAAATGTCGGAAGCGGACATCAGCCGTTTATTGGATTGGGCTCAGAATCTTCACCGTCGTGGCGATTATCAAGGTGCGATGACACTAGCGAAAAAGATCGCTGAAAAAGCACAAACGTCGCCTGCGGCAACTTCAGCACTTTGGATTTCAGGGCGATGTGCGCACTTTTTAGGTCAGTATGATCAAGCATTGGAATCGTTTTCTCAATTGATGAAACTCCATGCCGGTTCCGAAGAAGCTTCTGAAGCTTTTTTCCGCTCGGCTTTGATTTATTATCGCAAAAAAGAATTTTCAACATCAGCAGCACTTTTAGAAAAGCTGCTCTCTCGTAACGTCGATCGTTATGATTTGTTGGCGCAGTATTGGCTGGTGCGATCTTTAGAGCAAGTGAACAAGGATCGTGCAAAGAAGGCTTCAGCGGAACTCGTTGCGGAGTATCCGTTTTCTTATTATGGCTTGCGCTTAAGTGCGGAAGCGAACAACGGAAAACTTTTGTGGCCGGAGCAAAAAGATAAAGTTCCTACTCTAGATCATCAATTTTTTCTCGTCGGTACACAGAAAAAAGCCTGGAATCGATTTGTGATTCTGTCCCAAGCCGGATGGGTCGGTGAAGCACAAAGTGAGTGGAATCAGATTCCGTCACTGAAGGATCCAACGTTGCAAATAAAAATGGCGGAATTTTTGGCTTCCCGCGATCAGTACATGCTTTCGATTCGCTTGTTAAATGCGGGAATGGAAGCAGATCCACGTTTACGCCGTGAAGAGTTCGTAAAAATTGGTTACCCGAAAATTTATGAGAATTTGTACAATGAACAGGCGCAGCGCTATGAAATGGATGCCACTTTGTTGCGCAGTTTGACCCGACAGGAGAGTGCCTTCAACTTGCGTGCGATTTCGACATCGAATGCGATGGGGTTGATGCAAATGATTCCGCCGACGGCGCAGGAAATTGCCAAAAAATTGGGACTTAAAATTGAACTTCCCGACGACATGTTCCGCCCGGAAATTAATATTCCGATGGGTTCATTCTATGTCTCCCAGATGTTAGGCCAGTTCAAAGGAAGCATTCCGTTCGCCCTTGCAGCGTATAATGCGGGTCCCTATCGATTAAAGAATTGGATTGAGGGCCGCGACGATATAAAGTCTCTTCCAGAAAAAGGAAGTCTTTCTCCTGAGGATGAGTTGTGGTTTGATGAGCTCCCTTGGACGGAAACGAGCTTCTATGTGAAAGCCATCTTGCGCAATATCCTGATTTATAAGATGGCCGAAGATAAAAATTCAGTGAATTTTCCGGCCCAATGGGCGGATTTGCTAAAGAAAAAGGCAAAATAAGGGAGATGTTTTATTGAAAAAGCCTCCCGAGTTGGTTAGCCTGAAAACTGTACCGGAGGACTCATGAGGAGACTTTTAACATTGAGTGTTGTCCTGGCCGTTATGGCAGGTTGTGCTCACAAGGACGTGAATGGTGTGAGCCAGGACAATAACGGAGCTTCTAGCTCCGGTGGAGAAATGAAAGATATCGGATCATTCCGTCTTTCTGATCCTGAAGGTCCTAAAGTTGTCGACCAAGAATTAGAATCAATTCCGACAGAAGTAAATCCATTGGTTGAAAAATGGATTGCTTATTTCCAAGGCCGCGGCCGCGAACATATGGAACGTTATTTATCTCGTTCCACTCGTTACGAAAAACTGATGAAGAAAGTTTTGCGCGACAATGGTTTGCCTGAAGATCTTTTCTATATCGCTTTGATTGAATCTGGTTTCAGTTCAGCTGCAACGTCACATGCCTCTGCTGTGGGTTACTGGCAGTTTATCCGTGGAACGGGTAAGCGTTATGGACTTGATATCAATGCTTTCGTTGATGAACGCCGTGACCCGGTTTTCGCAACTCAAGCAGCTGCGGAGTACTTCAAAGGTCTTTATAGCGTGTTCGGTTCTTGGTACTTGGCAATGGCTTCGTACAACGTTGGTGAAAACCGCGTAAAACGTGAAGTGATGAATCACTACACACGTGACTTCTGGGAACTGGCTCGTAAAAGACGTCTTCCAAAAGAAACAATCAACTACGTTCCAAAATTTATCGCAGCGAAGTTGATCGCAAAAGATCCAGCAAAATATGGTTTCGGAGATATCGATTATCTTCCACCTATCGAGTTTGATCATATCACTGTGACAAAATCTGTGAACTTGAGACAAATGGCTGAGAAGTTGAGCGTGAACTACGAAGACTTCAAAGCGTTGAATCCTAAGTACAAAGGTGAAGTGGCTCCTGTTAAAGGCTCTGAACTTGTTCTTCGTATTCCACCGGGAACTGCAGAGCAAGCGACGATTGCTGCGAACGAGAGCTTTGTTGATTCAGTTCAATTCGTAGCAGACTCAGGTGATACTCAAGCTTACCGCATCCGTCGTGGTGACAGCTTGCACACGATTGCTCGTAAGTTCCGCACTTCTGTGGCGTATCTTCGTGATTTGAATGATTTGCCTCGTGGTCGTCGTCTGCGCGTAGGAATGAAAATCTACGTTCCAGATCGTACACCTCTGCGTGAACGTTCAAATAAATCCATGGTTGCGAAACGTGCTGCTCCGGCGGCAACGAATGCTGCAACTGAAACGACAACTGTGCAAGAGTCAGCTGATGGACGTTACTACATCGTTCAGTCTGGCGATTCTCTTTATACGATTGCAAAAAAATATTCGACAAGTGTGGCTGAACTTCAGCGTTTGAATAATATCCGCAGAAAAAGCACATTGAAAGTCGGCATGAAATTGCGTCTGCCAGGTGGATCTGACACTTCTTCATCGGCGCGTGAAATTGTAAAAAACAAAGTTCACGTAGTTCGTCGCGGTGAAAACTTGTCGCAAATCGCAGCTCGCTACAATGTCGCTGTTGGCGATATCAAGTCTAAAAACAAAATCCGCAATCCTTCTTCTTTGATTGTGGGTGCGCGTTTGGTGATTCCGCCAAACGAAAGCAGTCAATAGACAAAATCAAATATGCAAATTAACGAAGGCTCCAGAAATGGGGCCTTTTTTGTTCGGTCTTCGACTAAACTAAGAATTGATGAAAGCTCTTGCTTTGCTCCTCATCATATTCAGTTCTTTAGCACAGGCCGCTCCCAAAAAGGACTGCCAGCGAACATATCGGGTGTCCGTAAATCCCATTGCGCCGGTTTCTTATCGAGATGAGAACGGGAAAATCAGAGGAATCGCTCGTGACTTAGGTGAGGTGCTGACACGCAAAACGGGCTGTCGGTTTAGTATTGAGGAAGAGCCAACGTTTGAAGTTTGGCGCTCTCTACAAAATGATCGAACCGATATGACGATGGTGAATATTGAAAACGCCACGCCAGCCGCGAGCTTTGGACACTTTATTCTTTTTTATACGGTGCCACGATCTTTCGTCACCCGACGGGAACTTCTCACCGAAGGCACCACTTGGCAGAGCCTGTTCGCAAATAAGAAATTAAAATTTGTGGGACTGATCGGCGTTGATTTTTTTTATAGCTCCGAAGAAATTGCCGAACTGAAAAAACAAAAGCGGTGGATTGAAGTTGTGGGGCTTGAAGAAGCGTTTTCATTGATCGCGCAAAAGCGGGCAGACGTCATTGTGAGTTCTCCGGGGGCGACTCACATCAACTTGCAGCGTATGGGTCTTAATGATCAATTGCATTGGGTTCTTGACGAGAAAAATCTGCGCAATGCGGGAATGTACGTTTCAAAGAGACGATTGAATAAGGAAGAATTCGAAATGATTAAATCGGCAATTGAGAGTTTAAAAGATGAAGGCTGGTTTAAGGACAATTTGAAGAAATATATTGATTCGAGCTATCAGCGTGTTGAGCAAAAAAAAGTGCCTGCGAAAAATCCTCAATGATAAAACGCAGGCTAAGGGGAATGAAACCAATCCTTGTATGTAATTGAACCTTCCATATGCACACCTCTGATTCCTCAGGTGACTCACCTTTGGCAGCTGGCTGGTCGTTCTGACCCCTTTAGCTTTGCGTCCCGTCGTTCCCGACGGTTTGCCTTGAGGCAAAGGAAGGATCTAAATCCTAACGAGTATAACCCTAGGAACCTCCTTATGAGTTATTCATCAGCGACCTTCCATGCTCATATTCTTTTGAGAGGTCTGAGCGTTTTCCTCTTTGTAGTAATCCTGGTGATCGCGTCGTCACTTTGGTGACTTATCTCGATGGTCGTAAATACGTCCTAACATCGAATAACCTCCTTCGCGGGCCCTATAGCGTTCACCTGCTCGAAGCAAGTCTCCCGGGCCATCGTGGTTTCAACAAAATCAGGATACCTCGACCAAAGTTTTAATTTCAAGAGGACGACATAAGATTCTCAAGTAAATACAAATACTTGTATCACTGTGAGAATTTAGAAGTGTTTTAGTCAGAAAGAGAGACAAGGAGGAAGCGAAAAGAGACATTCTTCCCGCCAAGATCTGACGGGAAGAAGAAATAAAAAACTAAACCGGAAGAATTTCGCGCAAGCGTTCTGCAACTTTCATGAAGGCTTGTGCTTCGGCGCCGTTTGGATTTGCTTCGACAACGGGAATGCCCGCTTCACAAGCAAGACCAACAGAAGGGTTGAATGGAATTTCACCCAACTTTGGAAGTTGTTGAGCGTCGGCGTAAGAATCAATTTCGCCCTTAGGGAAAAGTTGGATTTTTTCGCCGTTCGCTGGGTTCAACATGTAAGCCATGTTCTCGATGTAACCAAGTAAAGGCACGCTCATACGTTTAAACATATCGACTGCTTTTTTCGCGTCAATCAACGCCACGTTTTGCGGAGTTGAAACAACAACAGCACCAGCAACTGGAACTTTCTGTGCAAGAGTTAACTGGATGTCACCTGTTCCTGGAGGAAGATCCACGATGAGGTAATCCAATTCGCCCCAGTTCACGTCGCGAAGGAATTGATCCATGGCTTTGAAAAGCATCGGCCCACGCCAAACCACCGCGGCACCTTCTTCAACCAAGAAACCAATACTCATCAACTTCAAACCATAACGGCTGACAGGCTCAAGTTGGTTTGTTTCAGGGATAATGTGAGGCTTTTGATTGATTGAGCCTAACATTCGAGGAATGCTCGGGCCGTAGACGTCGGCATCCAAAAGGCCGACTTTGTTTTTCTTAGAAAGAGCCATCGCTAGGTTGGTTGCAACTGTGCTCTTACCAACCCCACCTTTTCCAGAACTAACTGCGATAATATGTTTCACACCGGGAATGCCGGCTTGTTTATCAAAAGGATTAGGTGCTGCCATGTCTAGGACTCCTTGCTAAAATAAAACTCCCAACGAATAATAGAACTTACATGAATAGCCAAGACTTTTTGACATTGAATTTGGTGGGAGCGGGCGCTTTCATATTCTGGTATTTGCTCTCGCGTGGGGGCTCGCGCCGTCCAACCAAGTTGAACATGAACGCTCAAGATAGCGTGCCGCCTCTGGTCGAGGCCGAAAAGTCAGTCACTCCAGCGCAGGCTCAAACCTATCCACGACAGAGGCATCCTGACCTTCAGGGCCGAGCGACTAAGAACCTGAATGTGATGTTTAATTACAACGGACACAGCTGGGATGCATACGAAGTTTTAGGTGTTCCAGCGGGAGCCTCGATCCCGATCGTGACCGAGGCCTATCAGACTGCTCTGCGTAAGTCAGACAAGGAATCCATGGAATTCCTCGAGACTGCTTACAAGGCCATTCTTCACAAAAAATAATCAATACGCGTTCTGCATGCAGATGATGGTTTTGATAACGACGTTGTCAGAGCCCTTTGTGATTTTACCCGTCGAGAGATCTAAAACCACATCATTGGAAGCTGAAGATTCCAAGGTCTGATAGTAATTTTTGAAAGTTAGGTTTTGGCAAGCCACTGAATCCAAAACGCGATAAGAGTTCTTGGCAAGGCGATAAATCACTCCATTTTTTGATTCACCACGGACATTCGTAAGTTTGATGTCACCTTTTTGAGTCGGAACATCTGTGACCACTTCGATTTTCTCTCCGTTGACTTCGATTTCACCCAACAAGAACTTTTCACTCGCATGGACATTCATGGACATCATCATTCCGAGAAGCAGAGCGATCACTGTTTTCATTTTGAACTCCTTTTATAAATGGAATTGGGGCTGCGAAGCCCGTGCCATGCCTAAAGCGCATTTGCGTGATTCGGGTTTTACAAGACTGTCAAAATATTAGGAAAGTTCCCTTAATTGCGCGGCCTGAATTGGCTGTTGGCCATTTTCTTTACACACATTTATGTCTAATAAGAAATCTATCGTATCTGGCGAGGCCTGTTTTTTGTATTGTCCAGGACATCTATGTTGGTACGTCTTTTCGTCGTTATTTTAGCTTTAAATTTCGGGGGCTTCGCTGAGGCGGGGAACCCTAAAGACCCAGTCATCAAGGTGCAATCCCTGACCCCTGAGCATGGGGCCGAGATCAAGACTGTGTTGTCTTTGATTCAGAATATTCGTCTTTCAAACAGGGCTCTTCCTGATCGCTATAATCTTAATATCGTAGGCGATGATTTTTGGACTTTCTTTAGCAAACGCATTCATACGATTGAGGAAGTTTCTGCCGACAATGAACATTGCGTGCGAGGGGCTATGGCTTTTGTTGAGCAAAGTGAAAAGCCAAATGTCGCTTCGGTCTGTCCTGTTTTTTTTGACTCCATTTACTCGCGCTATGAAAAGGCATCTGTTTTATTGCATGAAGCACATCACACAGAAGGTCACAATCACGTGATGTGCCTTGCAGGCAATAAGGCCGGTAGCTTCGGCGGCTGTGATGAGAGTATCAAGGATCGCGGTGCTTATGCCGTTACGATCGAGACTCTGGCAAAAATGATTTTGCGAGGAATTGGCATTCCGGAAGAGGACCGTGCTCAGTTGCGGTTTGGATTGTTAGAGGCCTTGGATTCGTTTAATCAGACAGTTGGCGGAATTGGAAATTCTGCTCTGTATTTGCAAAGCCTGGATGGAAAGAAAGCGTATTTTTTTGATGGAGCTCGATTGCATGCAGCCCCCCTGTACAAGGGACAAAAAATTTTAAGTCGAGTGCTGAGTGTATTGGCTGTTCCTCATAACAAACAGGCGATTACAGGGATTGATATTTTTTCCCGCAGTTTGCGAAAAGTTCCTCCACAGGGGCTTTGTGCGTTGGAATACAATGCAGGAAAAACGCGTTCGAAACTTGTGGATCTGATGAATGATGGACCTTTTTCTTTGTGTGTTTACGAGAAAGGCCTGGTGGGGCGAATCAGTTTTGATCAAGACGAAGATTCAAGCGCGGAATGGCCGTTTAAGGCGGTGCAAGTGCTGAGCGCCGAAGAATTAGGATTGGAAACTCGCGATTCCGTTTTTGTAAAGTCGGCTCGAGGTGAGTTCTATCAAGTGAAGTCCAACGGTTCGAATAAATTTGAAGTGAAGCGTCAACCTGATCCCACTCAAGGATTCCAGCAGCTGTTTTATTTTAACAGTGATTTGACGGGGCTTCGTCGTGATGGCCAGTTGATGAAAGTCGACTTTGAAACCAATCAATGGATTCCTTATCCCGGTATCGAGTCCATGCGTTTTAAATATTCCACGCGGCCTTTTTTGTGGAGTCATGATTTGGTGGAGGAGCAATGAAAAAGCAGTTGCTGGTTTTAGTGGGTCTTTTCCTTATGTCAGCTTCATCGTTTGCTATTCACGGTGGTCGTGATGCAAAAGCAGGCGAATTACCTTCAACGGTGGGCTTTGCAGTGCAAGACTCACCGGGGCGCTTTCGTACATTCTGTTCCGGCACTTTGATCGATGCACAAACGGTGTTAACAGCAGCGCACTGTCATGGTGAAGCGGGTGCGGAAGAAGCTTACGTGGTGTTTTCTCTGGATGCGAATCGTGCAGACGCTGTGGTTTTACCTATCAGCAAGTGGATTGTGCACGATCAGTGGAATGAAGAGTCGGTCGATGAAATGGATCCACGCAACACTCATGATATTGCCTTAGCAAAATTCTCCGGCGTGATGCCAGAAACTCATCGCGCGGCAGAAATTTTGATGGAAGATGCATTTGTAAAACGAGGAACACAAATTCTTGTTGCCGGTTATGGCTATAAAGAAGAATCGATGGAGCCGGGACCGGATGGATGGCCACAGATGCCGACAGGAGCGGGTGTGTTGCGCTCGACACGCGTCCGGGTGTTAGATGCGCAGTTTTCAGCAACAGAGGTTTTAACGAATGAAGTGAAGTCGGGAACAAATTCGGCGGACTCGGGAGGCTCAGCCTTTATTCGCCGAGGACCGAAGTACTATCTCTGGGGCGTGACCTCACGCGGATTGCCAGGACAAGATGGCGTTTACACGCGTATCAGCCGTTACCTCGACTGGATTCGTCTTAATATTCCTTCGGCCAAATAAAAAGAGCACTTCTTTTGCGGAAGTGCTCTTACAGATAGTTTTAATTTTTTCTAAATTAGTTTGTGCAATCAGTAAGGTAGATCACGCGTGCTTTTAGCAAGCTGTCGATCGCGCTGTACTGAGAAGCTTGGCCATTGCCAGTTTTGAAATCGATAACCAGAGATTTTTTATTAAACATACTCTTTTTGTAGTTCACCACTAGCTTATCGTCTGTGTTTGCCTTCACAGTTGCTGAGTTTGCTGGAATTGTGATGGAGAAACCATTACGGTACTGGGAGTTGATAGCGATTTGATTGCCATTGAGCTCAATCGTGTAGATCTCGCCAATCGAGCCTTTAACGATAGATCCGCGACACTCTGCAAGAATTTGAGTCGATGCTTGGGCAGCAGTTGTGCCTAGAATCATAGCAGCGATAAGAAGGCCTTTTTTCATAATAACTCCTTATTATTCAATTCGTTGTCCTATATACAAGCTCTGTGCCGCTTCTATCGGAGATATGGTCGTTTTAGGGTGGTTTTTGCCCGTCGATTTTTTTGACGAACAGATATTTATTGCTTAAGATGCGGCACCTTAAAACGGAGAAATTTCGATGCAAATCAATGGTCAAAACATCACGCTTGAGAGCCTCTACGAGGTCGCAAACAACCCGGCTATTAAAGTTCAGCTGAGCCCTGAAGGCTACGCTGAAATGAAAAAATCCCGCGACTATATCGAAGGCCGCATTTCTAGCGGTGAAGTTATGTACGGCGTGAACACGGGCTTTGGTGCCTTTTCATCTGTTCGTATTTCTGATTCGGAAATTGAACAGTTGCAAAGAAACTTGATCCGTTCCCACTCAATGGGTGTAGGCACTCCGTTTACGAAAACTGAAACTCGCGCCATGATGGTTCTTCGTGCGAACGCTTTGGCAAAAGGTCACAGCGGTATTCGTCCAACTGTGGTAGAGAAAATTCTTGAGTTTTTGAATAACGACATCATTCCAGTGGTTCCTTCGCAAGGTTCCGTTGGAGCGAGCGGCGACTTGGCTCCGCTTTCTCATTTGGCATTGACGATCATCGGTGAAGGTGAGGCGTGGGGAGCCAATGGTGCGATCGTTCCTGTACAAAAACTTTTGCAAGAAAAAGGAATCAAGCCTCTTGAGCTGAAGGCTAAAGAAGGTCTTTCGATGATCAATGGTTGTCAGGTCATGACGTCTATTGGTTTGCTTTCAACTTGGGAAGCACGTCGTTTGGTATGGATGGCGGATCTGGCTGGTGCGATGTCACTTGAAGGTCTTCGTGGCTCACGTAAAGCCTTTGATCCCTTGATTTCGGCAACTCGTCCTCATCCAGGAGAAGCAAAAACAGCGCGTAACTTGATGAAGTTGATGGGCGCAACAAGTCCAATCGCCGAGAGCCACTTGGTCAATGATCCACGCGTTCAAGATGCGTATTCTCTTCGTTGTATGCCAGCTGTTCACGGGGCCGCGAAAGATGCTCTTCGTTACGTTGTCAAAGTTCTTGAAACTGAAGCAAACTCTTCAACAGACAATCCGTTGGTTTTTGCTGACGCGAACAAAGTTCTTTCTTGCGGTAATTTCCACGGTATGCCAGTGGCGCACGCAATGGATTTTGCGGGAATTGCGATTTCTTCGCAAGCGAGCATCAGTGAGTGCCGTATTTCTAAAATGATTTCGACACAAATGAGTGAGCTTCCGCCTTTCTTGACTCCAAACGGAGGATTGAATTCCGGTCATATGATCGTGCAAGTGGCAGCCGCATCTTTGGTGAGCGAAAATAAAGTTTTGGCGCATCCAGCGTCTGTGGATTCAATCCCAACATCTGCTGAAAAAGAAGATCACGTTTCAATGGGCACGATTGCGGCTCGTAAATTTGCGCAAATCTTGCGTAATGCAGAGAACGTGGTGGCAATGGAAATGTTGTCAGCAACTCAAGCTTTGGATTTGCTTGCTCCATTAAAACCAGCCGCGGCCGTTGCTGCCGCTCACGCAGAAATTCGTAAAACCGTTCCATTCGCACAAGAAGACCGAATCTTCTCTAAAGACGTAGAAGCGATCAAAGCGATGATGGTCAACGGTCAATTGCTTAAGGCAATTTCTCAGACTGTTGGCGATCTGGAGTGGTAGGAGCCGGTCGTTCTTGAGCTAAGCGCTTCGATTCACCGGGGTGCTTAGCAAACCACGACTTCACATAGGGACAAGTCGGTTCAATCTTAAGTCGGTATTGATCGGCGTAACGAAGGGCTTCTTTCAGCAAAAGTTCGCCGATGTTTTTTCCGCGTTGTGAAGGTGGCACAAAGGTCGCCACGAGTTCCAAAGTATTCGTGTCGTTCCATTTATTGTATTTCAAAGTCGCCTTTTCACCATTTTCACAGACTGCATAGAATTCTTTTTTGTCAGTGCTATTTTGTACATCCATGAGGAACTCCTTGTCGTAGGATGTTCTTGCCTTTTGTCTCTTCCAATATCATTTTGAAGAGGTAGCGACGGAGTGTAAATGAGCTCGTTAAAAGTCACAGCCATTCGAACTCGAATTTTTCACCGGGAAGAAAATCTTCTCGAATTTATTTTGTCGCAGGTTCCCTCTGATCATTGGCAAGAAGACGCAGTTTTAGCGGTGACTTCAAAGCTTGTAAGTTTGCATGAAGGTCGTTTGCTCGCGCGTTCGGGCGTGGATAAAATTGAACTTATTAAAAAAGAATCTGACGTTTATTTAGGTGAAATGGCCTATGGCTGTCATCTCACTATTACGAAAGGTCAGTTGCTCGCAACGGCGGGTATTGACGAATCTAATTCTGAAAATGGGGATTATATTCTTTATCCTCATGCTCCTTACGACAGTGTTGAACGTCTGCGTAACGGCTTGCGCGAACGCACGGGAATTAAAAACCTGGGCGTGCTCCTGACGGATTCTCACAGCGTACCGCTTCGTCATGGTGTGGTGGGTTCTTGTGTGGCTTTTGCCGGATTTCGCGCTATTAAAAATCGCATCGGTGAAAACGATATCTTTGGTCGCGCTTTGAAAATGACAAAACAAAATCAAGCCGACGCATTGGCAGCCGCCGCCGTGTTGATGATGGGTGAAGCCGCAGAACAATGTCCGTTGGCGATTATCACAGGTGCGCCCGTTGAATTTTCAGAAAAAAGCCCGCGCGAAGAACTCGAAGTCGCTATGACTGATGATATGTACTATCCGCTCTATAAAAGTTTTTTAGATAAAGAGTGAGCGGCGCTCCGCTTGCGCAGCGAGCTATTGCAGACTACTTCTTTTTGAAAACGGCTCGTTCTAGTTTTTCAAGACGCTGTTCGACCGTTGATTTATCGCTCATAGCCTGACGAAGAAACCAATTCAGAAATGTTTGATAGCCCATACCCTGTTTTGTCGATTCTTCCTCAAGCCATTGAACTACCTCGGGATCCAAGCGAACGGTTTTAAGAATTTTAATTTCTTTTGCCGTTTTGCCTTTTTTTGCTTTTGAAAAATCGTATTCGCTTCTCATCGTTTACTCCCGTAATAATATTGCTCTTCTTTTTTTGAAGCTTTCCGCGCAGAAATAATTCGAATTCTTAAAATTCGCTCCGCGTAAACTACAACAAGAATGTTACCTGCACCAGACATCCCCATACGCACCCAGCGATCTTCATCGTCGGGGCTATCGGGATCCAGAATCTCCAAACTGTTCTCATCGTTCCAAAGGCTGGTGGCTTCAAAGAAGTGAACGTTGTGCTTTTTGAAGTTTATGTCTGCTTTGTGCTCATCCCACTCAAACTTCATTTGCCAACCCCAATTATAAAGTAAATACGTTGTAAATACAATTTAAAATGCATGAAAAACTAGCAAGCAAATCGTGGGCAATTGTTTAATTCGATTTGAGTTTAATAAGATGATAGATGTAGTCCGGACTTCGGCGATTGGCCAATCAGATGGGACGTGACAAAATGGTAGCCACTATTAAGAAGCTTTGGGTTTGAACTGCTCGAGGATGATCGTCCAATTGTGGATCTCGCGTTCGACTTGTTCGCGGTCTTCGGGATTTAGGTCTTCACCCATAAGTTCGTGGAGCTTTGCGAGTTGTTCAGTCGCTGTTTCCACAAGTTTTTGCGAGTAAGTCGTTTCGATATCTGGAATTTCGACTGACGAAGCAGACTCTTGCTCCTTCTTTTCTTTCATGAGTTGAGAAAAAGCATAAGAACTTGAAGCAATAACAGAGGCAATCATCACTCGTCGTGCAAGAGTTGGTGAGATCGCATTTAAAGCTTTCATCGTTCCGCCCATGAGTTTTCCGGCGCCCTTAATGGCGACGGCTGCTATGGAAATCGCGACAACCTTGCCGGCTGAATCGGCAATCAACATGTTACGGACAAAAGCGGATTCCTCATCTGAATCACCCAGGCAATCTTGAAGAGCCACAGAAGTCGTAGGATTTTCTAATAAAGCATTCAGATAGGGAGAAACACCGTTGCTTGCCATCAAGTTCTTTACACCGTTTTGCGAAAGACTGATAAACGCCAATCCAGAGGTCAGGCTTTGCACATACGCTTTATAATAACTATCAAGTTTGAAGTCAGATGCCTGGCAGGCTTTAAAGAGTTGCTGATAAGAAGGACGCAAACGAATATCGTCCAGCTCTGAGAATGCCAGGGCCGGACGAACAAAATTTAAAACTAACAACAGAGAGAGAATCCCGCGCATCTCTTACAAGAGACCTTTTGAGGCTTCGAGGATTTTTTGTTGTTGAGCTTCGATGCGCTTTTCAATTTGTTTAATTTTGTAAACATCAAGAGCCACAATCACACCGGATGCTGTCGCACCTACCGTTCCAATCACGATCATCGAATCCGCTAGTGTAAGGTTGGTGATTCGAGTTACAGCCGAAGACTGCACACCCAAGATATCAAGGATAAGACCAGTACCGAGCAAAGCACTTGAAATAACAAAAGCCACGCTATTTGTTTCACCGGCTTTTACAGCCAGCTTCAACTGAGTTTTAAGGTCCTCAAGTTCTGCGTATTGTTGTTTTAAAACCAACTTCGCATTTGAAATTTCGATTTGTTGGTTGTCGGCAGCAAAAGTGCGAAGGCTTGTAAGGGCCAGGATAGAGGCCAAAATAGCGCGGCTGATTTTCATAAATACTCCTCTGACTGAATGTCGGCTTTATATGCAAAACGATGCCAGGGTTTTTAGCCCCTGATTTTGTCAAAGGACTGGTGGGTGAAAGGAACAATCGCCAAAGATCTTGATAACTTAACCCCAACGGCCCATTCCGACCCGAAAGTGACGGAAAAGGGCGTATTTTAGCCTTGTAAACCCCGTTAACGCGAAGTGATGATTTGCTCGGACTCGGAGGCTTTGATAGGAATTTAGGGTCTATTTTAAAGCCGGAGGAATACATGTCTCGAGTGGTGAGAGCGCCCACAGGAAATAAACTTCACTGTAAAGGTTGGTTGCAAGAAGCAGCTTACCGAATGATCCAAAACAACTTGGATCCTGTTGTGGCCGAGCGCCCAGAAGATTTGGTTGTGTATGGCGGTATTGGAAAAGCCGCTCGTAATTGGGAAAGCTTCGATAAAATTTTGGAAGCTCTGACGACTCTTGAGAACGACGAAACTCTTCTTGTTCAATCAGGAAAGCCGATCGGCGTTTTGAAAACTCATGAAGATGCACCAAGAGTTTTACTTGCGAATTCAAACCTTGTTCCGAAATGGGCAACCTGGGAGCACTTCAACGAACTCGATAAAAAAGGTTTGATGATGTACGGTCAGATGACAGCGGGTTCTTGGATTTACATCGGAACTCAAGGCATCATCCAAGGAACTTACGAGAGCTTCGTGGAAGCCGGTCGCCAATACTTCAACAACAATCTCAAAGGTCGCGTGATTTTGACTGCAGGCCTTGGCGGTATGGGTGGCGCGCAACCTCTCGCAGGTGTCTTCGCTGGTGCTTGTGTCTTGGCTGTTGAAATTGATCCAACTCGTATTCAAAAACGCCTTGAAACAAAATACGTTGATGAAGTGGCTGATAATATCGACGATGCGATCGCTCGTATTCGCAAATACACAGCTGCAGGCGAGGCAAAATCCATCGCTTTGCTTGGCAATATGGCGACAGTGATTCACCAGTTGCTTGAGAAAAACTTTATTCCAGATTTGTTGACCGACCAAACATCAGCTCACGATCCACTCGTTGGTTACATCCCTGAAGGTTACACTGTTGAGACGGCGAAAACTTTCCGTGAAAAAGATCAAAAGGCGTACCTTGAAGCCGCATATGCTTCGATGGCAAAACACGTTCGTGGCATGCTTGCGATGAAGGACAAAGGTGCCGTCACTTTCGATTACGGTAACAACTTGCGTGCACGTGCTCTTGAAGCAGGTGTGACAAATGCTTTTGATTATCCTGGATTCGTTCCAGCGTTTATCCGTCCGCTTTTCTGTAAAGGCTCAGGCCCGTTCCGTTGGGTGGCGTTGTCAGGCGATCCTAACGATATCAAAGTCACAGACGATGCAATGAGAAAGCTTTTCCCTCACAAAAAAGACCTTCTTCGTTGGTTGGATATGGCTGAAGAGCGTATCGCCTTCCAAGGTTTACCAGCACGTATCTGCTGGTTGGAATACGGAGAGCGCGCAAAAGCAGGCTTGATGTTTAATCAGCTTGTCGCGGAAGGAAAAGTGAAAGCTCCAATCGTTATCGGTCGTGACCATTTGGATTGTGGTTCTGTGGCTTCTCCAAATCGCGAAACTGAAGCGATGAAAGATGGCTCGGATGCAGTGAGTGACTGGGCTCTCTTGAATGCTTTGGTCAACACTGCATGTGGCGCGACTTGGGTGAGCTTGCATCACGGTGGTGGTGTCGGTATGGGTTACAGCCAACATGCGGGTCAAGTGATCGTAGCTGATGGAACTGAGAAGGCCGCACGTCGTCTTGAGAGAGTTTTGACAGCGGACCCGGCTATGGGTGTATTCCGTCACTTGGATGCGGGCTATGAGCTTGCTAAAGAAGTCGCGGAAGAGCGTGGTGTGAAGAGCTGTTGGTTGTAGTTAACCTATTGTGAATTCTCGTTAAATTCACGAATTGAGAGTGACAATTTGCAGGGCGTTGTTGGGTTCTTAACCAGCAACGCCCTTTTTATTTCCAGCTCGCGCTGGTCCTAATCATGCATCAAGGCGTTCTGGTAATAAACCCGAAGGACGTTTTGTGTTACGAAGATCTTGGCTAGTGCCCCTTTCCATAATGCTGCTTTTTCTCATAAGCACGATTGCGCATGCTTCCGATAAACAGGAACTCTACTTGTCGTACGATCAGAGATTGGCTTTGTCTTATGCATTGGTGGCGCAAGGGCAGCCCCAAGACGTGCAACTGCAATACTTTAATAAAATTCAAAACTATTTCGTAAAGAAATTTTCTCAGAAAATCGAAACCCGCCGTGTGCGGAACTTTAACGAGTTTCTTACACACTTCCGAGGCGAATGGCCGAACACCCATAGCCTTGCGCTGGATTTAGAAATCATTGAGAAAAAATCAGTTCGTCCGTTCACGGTCTATGAAGCTCCGACGGCTCGTGTGCAAAAGAAAATTGATAATTATATTCACTGGCAGATCTTGCAGCTTAAAAACGGGGCGGTCAGTTCGGCTTCCGCTGACACAGTGGAATCAGTTCGTCGCTTTGTTTCGGGAGCGTTATTACTAACGACAGCAACGGTTCCGCAAATGGCAAAAGAATGGCTGATCTCGGAATCGGATGCAGCCTTCGGAAAACAGCTTTTGAAACTGGATAATCTGGGGGGTGAGATCGCAAACTCCAAAATCGCTGCCACCCAAGATGTGAAGATGAAGATTTTGCTTCAGACGCTGTTCTCGGAATACTTCTCACGACTTTCATCGGATTCAAAGAAGCTGATCGTGTCTTCTTATCTCGGTCGTAACTTGCGAATGGGAGATATGGAGAAGCTTGAGATCTTGATTCAAAACAGCGGTCCGCAATTGCAAAAGCTTTTGCAATTGGTAGCTCGTCAGGGTGATTTGCCAAAAGATGTTTTGGAAGTGTTCCAAAAGCTTGAAAGCTCGGTCAAAGAAGTGCCTTGGGTTCAAGTTGAAAAACTTTTGCAAGCCGAAACAAAAAATTATCATTTCATCAGCTTTGAACGCAAACCATTGGGTGTGGGAACTATGGCGCAAGTTCATCGCGCGAAGATGCAAGTTGATGGAGTTGTTGAAGACGTCGTTGTTCGCTTTATCAAACCAGGCATGGCTTTGCGTGTAGCTGAAGACGGTCGCATTTTGCGTGAGCTTGCAGCGGTTTTAGATGCGAATGAGGATTTCCGTCGCACCGGCGTTCCGAAATTAAGTCCTCTTGTGGAAGATGTGACGGCGACAGTGGAGGCAGAACTCAGTCAGCAAGACACCATCAACCGTCAAAATTTTGCTAAGGGCCGGTACAGCAGGTCTTCTTTCGTTCGTTTGACTGATTATAAAAACTTATTAGAGTTTCATGTGCCTTCTATTTTTCCACCGCAAGGAAGTCACTCTGAATTTATGGTTCAAGAAATGGTCTTCGGTCAAAAAATTGATAAGGCTGTTCGTGCTTATGGAAAAATGGCACCGGGAATTAAGCAGTCTATCGCTGAGGACCTCGCTCGCTTGTGGTTGTCGGAAGTTCTTTTTGGCCAAGGTTTTTTCCACGCTGATTTGCATATGGGAAATTTCATGGTGCAGATCACAGATCCACGCATTCGTTTGAACATTCTTGATTTCGGAATGGGCGGTCGCATTGATGCAGATATGCAAGGTGTGATGATGACTTTGGGTGCAGGTGTGAAACTATTGAAGGCCGATTTGATCGCTCGTTCTTTGTGGACGATCAGTGATAAAGAAAAAAATGTTCTGACGGAACAGCAGTTTTATCAAATGTTGGAAAACAAAGTGAATGGCATGACTCGCGAAACCAACCTTCCAATGGATGGGTGGACTGCATGGGCCTTAGATCAAGGTCTCAGACTTCCGTATGAATTTGTGAACTTGAATCGGGGCCTTGTTATCATCAGTCGCCTTTTGCAGGAAAGTGGTAGCACGCTGACGCCGATGTCGATTGTCAGAGATCTTGCTGCGCAGAACCCACTGCTAGTTTATCAGCGCATGGTGGTTGAAGAGAAGATGAGCCATATGGATATCCTGAAGCTTGGATTTCAAGAAGTTCGGGATCGTTTCAGCCCTTCTGAGCGCGTTCCTTCGCTTCCAAGCATGACCTGTGAGATGCTTTTTCAATAGTTAAATGGCAAAAAGAATTCTGACATTTGTCAGAGTTTCTGAAGTCCCCTTGCATGGACCTCCCTCTAGGAGTGAGATAAGGCTGCAATTGGAAGGGGGCATTTTATGCAGGCAACCGCATCACGTAAAGGCAAGCTTCTTCTCAGTTTTTTTGTACTTCTGATTTTATCTATTTATAACTTCGATGCTCAGGCCCAAGACCTCGTGCGGGTCGGGAACCTGAAGTTCGCCCACTACGGCGCCATCAGCTACATGACTGAAATATGTGGCAAATACGGTCTTAAAGTTCAAGAGCGGGTCTTCCCTAAAGGTATTGATATTATGCCGGCAATTATTGCGGGAGAAATTGACGTGGCCGCAAGTGCCGCTGATGCCGCGATTGCTGGGCGAGCAGGGGGCGTCCCGATCTTTGCCGTTGCCGGCTTTGCCAAGGGGGGCGCACGAATTGTGGTTCGTCCCGATCAAGAGTTTAAATCTGTCGCTGACTTCAAAGGTAAAAAAGTGGGTGTCGCACGCGGTGGGGCGCAGGAGCTTTTGCTCTTAGCGGAACTTGCGAAGGTCAACCTGACTTGGTCCGATCAACCAGGCAAAGATGTGCGCATCGTCTATATGGCATTCGCCGATTTAAACCAAGCCCTGCAAGCGAAGAACATCGATGCCATGGCGCAAAGTGAACCGCAGGCTTCACAAGCCATCAACAAAGGATTCGGTAAAGAACTTCTCAAACCGTATGACACTCCGATGGGAGAACCGATTCGAACTCTAGTGATGACAGAAAAAATGTACAAAGATAAGAAGTCTGTCGCCGAAAGATTTATGAAATGTTTTGTTGAGTCGACAAAGACATTTATCGAGAAACCAGATCTCGCGGAAAAGTTTGTTCGTGAAAAAATGTTCAAAGGTCAAATCACCAGCCAAGATTTTAAAGACGCCATAGGAAATTCACCTTATTCTTATGATCTCTCGGAAGATCATATTCAGATCACCACAGACTTTATGCAAAAATATGGAGTGGGGCGCATGAAAAATCCACCAAAGGCCAAGGATTGGGTAAAGCTTGATCTCTTAGCTCAAGCGAAAAAAGATTTGGGAGTTAAGTGAGGAAGTGGAAATTCAACCTGAAAGGAATTTGGGTGCCCATCTTGGTTCTTGTGGTTTGGGAGGCGGTCGTCAGATTAGGCCTCGTCAATCCACAAGTTTTGCCGTCGCCTTCGTCCGTGGTGGTGAGATGGTATCATTACTTATTGCCTCTTGAAGCCTATGATCCAGCAACAACAAGTTATTGGAAGTGGTTTTTCTCTGGAGAACTCATTCACGATCTCTTGGCCAGTCTTTATCGTGTGGCCGTGGGATTTTTTGTGGGTGCAGGGCTTGCGCTTCCTTTGGGATTAATGATGGGCGCAAGCACGCATATTTATGATTATCTAAATCCACTGGTGCAAGTTGTCCGACCTATACCACCGATTGCATTTATTCCTCTTGCTATTTTGTGGTTTGGCTTAGGTGATCCACCCGCCGTCTTCCTGATCAGTTTGGGCGTTTTTTTTCCGGTGCTTATGAATACCATCGTGGGAGTACGAGCTGTTGATAGTATTTATATTCGCGCCGCACGCAATATGGGAGCAGGGCCTGTGGTGATGTTTCTTAAAATCATGTTGCCAGCAGCCATGCCCTATATCTTAAGTGGTATTCGCATCGGTATTGGCACGGGGTTTATCTGTATGATCGTGGCGGAGATGATTGCGGTGAACAATGGTCTTGGTTATCGCATCTTAGAAGCACGTGAATATTTTTGGTCCGACAAAATTATTGCAGGGATGTTGAGTATTGGTTTGCTAGGACTTGCGATCGACACCGGTGTCAGTCGCCTGAACAATTATCTTTTGCGTTGGCATCGGGGGCTGGAATGACCAGAGGAGCTGCGCAAATTGAAATTGATCACGTCCATAAGGTCTTTCATGGGGGAGACCGCGATGTTGTCGCTCTTCGTGACATTGATTTTAATATCTCAGAGGGGGAGTTCGTCTGTTTATTAGGACCTTCAGGTTGTGGAAAAAGCACACTCCTTAATGGAATTGCGGGATTTTCTCTGCCCACCCAAGGAGAAATCCGTGTAAATGGTAAAGTGATCACCGAGCCGGGACCTGATCGTGGCATGGTCTTTCAAGAGTACGCGCTTTTTCCATGGATGACGGTCGCTGATAATATCACGTTCGGCTTGCGAATTAAAAAAGCACCGGAAGACCAAATTAAAAAGAAACTCGAGGAACTCTTAGTGATGCTCAAACTGCAAGAGTTTAAAGATCGCTTTCCGAAAGATCTTTCCGGCGGTATGAGGCAACGGGTGGCAATTGCACGTGTTTTGGCTTTGGATTCCCAAATCATGCTTATGGATGAACCTTTTGGCGCATTGGACGCTTTGACACGACGAAGTTTACAGGATGAAGTTTTAAGAATCTGGAGTGAACTCAAAAAGACGATCGTCTTTGTCACACACTCAATCGAAGAATCCATTTATCTGGCGGATCGAATTGTCGTGATGACCTATCGACCAGGAACAGTCAAAAAAGAAGTGAGGGTCAATATCCCACATCCGCGCAATCCAACAGCGCCAGAGTTCAATGCGATTAAATCAGAACTGTCGCAATTGGTAATGGCAGAACAAACACGTTTTGAAGACTCACAAAGAAAGACGGCGACCACGGGTGATTAAGCTGCCGTCTTTTGCACTTCTTCTTTGGCTTCGGTGTTTTCGGTAAGAGACTGCTCAACAAATTTAAGAAGTTCGGCTTTCGTTTTGTCGGCATCTTTCACGCTGAAGTAGTAACCTTTGCCATTTTTAAGTGTGACTAAGAGTCCTTTTTTCCAGAACAGCGGCGTGTAGAAGTAATAACGATACTTCACGGCGCCTATCCATCTTCGTAGTGGAAATGGAAATCCCATAGTCCGTGGTGTGGTAACTGAAGCAATTTGATTCAGCGGAATTCGGAATGAAAAATAAGTGACACTTTTCACCAAGAGGTCTTTCTCGTGAACCATCAATTTTCGCGGAAAGAACGAGTAAAATCCTTGAGCAATCGCCAGGACACAGACCACTGATATCACAGAGTAAAAGTATTGACTGAGTAGCACATGGGACTGCAGCAGGTTCATTTTCATAAACAGAGTATCAACTCCGTATTGGACGTGCAGATAAGCATACCAACACGCAAAGAGCACCAAGCCTTCTAAAAGCTTTACCGGAGGATATTCGAGTTTGCGAATCCAGCGAACTTGATCATGCTCAAATTTTTGCGTGAGCAGTCGTCTAAACCCCATGAAACAGAAAATCACGGAGAAGAAATACATAAGGACTGTATCGTAGTGAAAAAACACCGGCGGTTGCTGGATGAATTCATAGCTTTGGTTGGCGGCAAAATGCTTCTTTAAACTTGCATTGTAAGCTTCGGGAGTCACATTTTCTAAAACTGCGTAAGGCGATTCAAATTTTCCGTATTGATCAATGATGGAGCTATATTGCCCGGCAAGGGCCATCATCGTGTCCGCTTCTTTACCCATCAGGTGATAGCGAGACAGATGTAGATCAATGGCTTCCTTCACTTGTTCCGGAGTCAGTCCTCCGGTGCGGGCTTCGCTGTTTAGGAAGTGGCGTGCAATTTCCAAATTCTCAGAGAAGCTTTCCTTCGAAGTTTCAAATTGAATGGTTGCATAACCATAGCCTTTATAGATGTAAGAATCTTCGTGAGCCGTGTAGGTTTGTCCCTTGATATTACGGATTTCTTTCATCAAGCGATGGGCTAAGAACTCCATGTATGAAGTCACGATTTTTTCATCTTCAAGACTGGCTTTCCAGAGTTTCGTTCCTAACGTAACTGTCGGTGTTGTTGAGATTTCGTAGCGGCGATAGGAAGCCAAGCGCGGGGAAGCTTCGCTATCAGGAGGAAGAACTTTACCTTCACGTTTTTTGAGCGAGCCCCATTTTGCGTTGATTTCTTTAAGCACTTCTTCACGATTGAATTTTCCTGCGACGAACAAGGTCATGTTAGAAGGATAATAATAATCCGTGTAGTGCTGTTGCACTTGAGCCGTGGTGAGGTTTTGTGTGGAGAGTTGTTCCTCTGTCAACGTGTAAGGATTTGCACGTGGTAATCCAAATTCGCTTTCCCAAAAGCCGACTTTTTTTAAGTAGCTGGGATACAAGAAATCCATCGGATTAAAGCGCAGGGCTTGAACGATAGGGCTGGGACGACCGCGCTCAAGTTCAATGGTGCCTTTTTCTTTGTTCACGTAGTTATCGCCAATAGCAGGTTCTAACAACATCTTCCCCATGTTTTGCAAAAGCCAGAGGCTTTTTTTTGCAGGGATTGAGGCAAAATAAGACGTCACACGATCGCCAGTACTGCCATTGGCGCTGCCGCCAGCTTCACGAATGAGTTGTAAGTAGCTCATTTCATCGCGGAGTTCTTTGTCGCGGAAAAGCACATGCTCCAACAAATGCGACACACCAATCGTAGGTCCTTCTTCTGCATCCGTACCGACAGCAACATTCAGGCGAATGGAGGTCAGCGTTGCTTCCGAGCTCGGCGCCAGGAAAACCTTCAAACCATTTTCAAGTGTGATGTGCTCGACAGCAGCATACGGATCGTTCCCAGGTTCTTCTGCATGCAGAGAAAAAGGAAGGCTCAAAAGTGCTAAAAATGGCAGGCAAAAGAAAGAGATTTTCATACCCTTCTTATCGGCGTTTCAGAGCGAGATCTTGAATATTTGCGGGACTAATCTTCGACAAAATTTTGAGTTGTGGAAGGGCGGCGGAGACGCTGAATCAAGCGAACCCCTGAGATGATGATATATCCCAGAGCGGCACAGCCAGCAGCAATACCGAGAGTGGTCGTCCCGGAGATAAGTCCAAGTTTCATAAGTTCTGTAATGGAAGGGGCTTCGACGTAGCTGAGTTTAATGCAATTACGAATCAGCAGTGGCAGGATGTATCCAGCCGTGATGAGAAGGCTGTTTTCGATAATTTGATACCAACGAAAAATACTCAAACCGGTGATGATAGATAGCAGACAAAGAAAATTGACTGAGTCGCCGAGGAAATTCCAATTTTGAGCCTGATAAATAAGAACAACGCTACCAGTAAAGAACAGCAGGTAGTAGATCCACAAGCTTCGACTGTGAAAGAATGAAGGAATTCGTTTCATCAAAGTGCCTCTACAAGAAATCTTAACAGAGGCTGTGTAAATTAAAACAGTCTAACCGGAAGTTAATACTACCCTGGACCTAGGTGAAGAACCTAAGGGCACTGACACACTTTGAGTCTGCAAGATAGAACACGACCATGATTGTTGAATTGGAATTCAAAGACTTGGTTATTGTGTTCTTCTACAGCTACTGTGGATTTGTCTTTCAACTGAATTGTTCTTTTTGACTCGTGTTGTGTCAGTTTTCCAAGACTCAACAAGGACTCTTGAGTGTCTGAATCTTTAATCGTGAGTCGCTCGGGATAACCTTCTTTATCAAGCTTGAAAAAACGCAATTCTTTTTTGTTGGGTGTGTTGGTGTTATCAGAAACCAAAACTTGCAAACGACGTTCGCTGCCGTCAGGAAGTGTGATGTGGAAGTTCTCAAGATGCACTTCTTCTTTTGCAACACCGATACTTTGGCGCAAATACAGAAGCAATGCCTCCGGAGTTCCGACAGCCTGTGCTGCAATTTCTGGCGCACATTTTTTCAAACTCTCTAAAAATGTATCGGGAATGTTTTGTGCATTTTCCTCAGAGGCTCTGCCGTTTGCCACGACAGGAACCTCATTTGGTTTTTGAGTTGGATCCATCACGCCCTCAATTTGAGGAGTCGTGGCTTCGGATTTTTTTTCATGAAACAAAAAATGGAGGAAGTAATAGTCCGCAAAAACGCCCAGGATAAAAAGAGTCGCAGCCCAAATGATCCAAGTTTTTAATTTTATCGGTTCCATATTCCTCTATAATTCAGTTTAAATCTGGTACCCAAGAATCCCATGATTGGCAGGATTTTGCACGCTGCGAAGGTCCACGGAGCTCACCCCAACGGTACTCTGCAGTCTCATGTGGATTGTTGGAAATCAGGCCACTGAACATGCGGCGTTTGAACTCAGCCAAATCCATTTTCTTGCCACGACGATATTCAAGAGTACAAACCGAATACGCCGTCACACCTTGTGGTGCCATCTGTGCTTCTTCGCGTTTTGCGGAAGATTGAATGTACGGATAGATTTTATTTAATTGACCCAGAATTTCTGCGCTCAATTGAGATCCGCCATTTTCTTTCAAGATATCTTGGTAATTACGACGAAGCGCCATCAAGTCATCAAACACGCGCTGGTCGCGGTTCGGCGTTGAGTATGTGTCATAAGTTGCGTAATCCATGCAGCGTGGATTTTTTGAGATATAAAGCAAAGCTTCATCAATGGAAGGAATGCGCGAACGGAAGCCTTCACATGAAGTTTGAATCAAACGCGTGATACGTTGGTTGTCCGTTTCCTGACGAAGAGCCAAACGAGTTTGCAAAGTGCGCTCCCATTTGCTGAGAGGAATGCGGTACTGCTCTTCGCTGTAAGTTGGAACTTCCCACACCGGACGATTGATGTACGCTGCTGGTCTCCAACCACGGAAACCCGCAAATCCTGCCGGTGTAAAATCACCTTCAAAGACCCATTCAGCATGGGGCCATGATTGGCGTTGTTGCAAACCTAGGCCGGAGTAAGAACCCACGACAGAGTTGTACACTAAGTGCGGGACACCAATAGGCAACATTTCTTTTAGAGTCCATGAGTGATGATTCACTTTTGTCGTCATGATCAAAGAACCTGAACGAATAAAATCACGACTGACTGGAACCGGGTAAGTATCATTCGGTAAAGAACGCGTGCTCATCACATCGTAAATGTATCCTAGGAAAAGACGAATACGCTGTGATTCGTTTTTGCTGTCCCAACGAGACATCATGTTGGAAATAGTTTTGCCACTCGCGGTGGGATCTTGTGCGATGAATGGCAGGCGGTTTTCATAAGCAAAAATAATACGCATCGAATAAACTGTATCGGCACAGTCTACGCGCAAACCATAGTACGGATTTGACTGTCCATGAGGGAGCTGTTTACGGGAAAAGAAGTCGACTTGCCAATGGGTCTTCACCCATTCCGCATAGCGATCTTCCCAGGCAGGTGACCATTCGTTAACGGCCGTCCAAACGGCGGCTTGAGATGTTTGAGTGAACCCCATGATCAGGCCGAAGATTGCAAAAATAAGGGATTTCATCCATTTCCTCCACTATAGATAACTCTAGGGGAGGGGCTATATTGCGTGGATGTAACAATCAATATAATATTTACATCGCATAGCGCCCGATCTCGATATTAACCCGCCGCAGCATTACTATCTGTCCCTTATGCGATTACAGCTATTTCTTGGGACAATTCTCCTCATATTTTCTTTTGTTGCGTGTCAAACAAAGGAAGATCCTGAGACGCGCGAAACCGCTCTCCGCAAGGGTTTTGCGATGATGGATGAAGGCAAAAATACCGAAGCCATCAACTATTTTGCTGAACTCGCAGAGCGTGATTCGCACTTTCATGTGAAGATGGCGTGGGCCTCGGCCTATGCCCTTCGTGCCGGCCTTCGTATCGAAAAGATTTACTCGTTCACAGCTCTTGCTCCCAAGAAGCAGGATTTCTCGGTGCCGGTAACGGGTCTTTCATTTGATCAAAAAACCGCAAGTCTTCTTCAAAACATTCAAAGCTTTCTTTCGCGTTGGGAAAAAATCCCGACATTGAATATTTCAGCGCGCAGTGATTTGCAAAATGCGGTGCAAGTTTTAGGTCAGGAAACAGAGCCAGGTGCGCGGTTGTATTCGGCGATCTTACGAGTGGTGCTTCTTAAATCCGTGAGCCAAGAAGCCAACGTAAATTGGCAAGCCTTGCAATCGCAAACTGTTTGCGGAAAACAGCTTAAAAGTTTTCACACGTGGGCTGTGCAAGTGCTCGAGCAGCTCTCCGTTCTGTCAGCAGATTTAGAAGTCGCATTTCCGAAAGAAGCTAAAAATTATCGTGAGATCAAAATCAAAACGCGCCATCTTCAAGCGGCTGCTGTGAAATGGGCGCAACCTGCGGAGGATGAATGCTATTCACTCGTGCAGGATTGATTCTTTTTGTTTTATTCTTTGCGATTTTGGCCAACGCAGCTGCGTTGCCATCATTTATGCGCGAGGGAAGCAGTCGTTTTCTATCACGTTCCTTGGGAAGTGCCTGTTATTCCATGGACAGTGTGCAAAGAGCCTTACCTTGTAATCCCGCAGCGGTTGCGAAAGAGCGCAAGCCTCGCTTTGATGGAGATCTGTTTTTAGGTAGCAACATTGATTATCTCAAAGAGGCTGAAGATATATTGGCCGGAGAGAGCAGTGAGGAAGAAGTCGCGACATTTTTTTCTCGCCGTGAAAGCTCTCAAGCAGAAGCTTCAGTAGAACTTGCTTATCAAGCTCCGAAGTGGGGTGCATCTTTTGAGCCGTACCGCGTGGTTTTATATTCGCGATTTGATAACCCGGCTTTACCGATGGTCGATATGATCGTCGCGCAAGAGCAGAGTGCGAAACTCCAACTTGCAAGTTATGTGGGCGAGAATTTCTATGCGGGTTTGCAAATGCGTTACTCGCACGTTCGTTACATCGGAAAGTTTTTTTCACTGACTGAAGCTTTCACTCACCAGGATGATGACTTTTTTGATCCAGAAACGCAGGATCTTATTTATTTGGAACCTGGATTTTTATATGCCTGGGAAGAACTCGCTTGGCAGCCACAGATCTCTGTCGCTTATATGCAATGGGGATGGTCGGATAAAAAATCAGAAGCTTATTCAATCAAACCCGAAGGCCAAGTGGGCGCATCCATCAAGCCCCTTGTTCCCCTCGGTCTTCTTGAGGTGGGTCTGCAATTTAGTCTGAATTCAGAAACTCGCAATGCTCGCGAAGCTGTGCGCGGGGCCGTGGCCTATCAGCTGGGAATTTTGCAGGCAGTGCTCTCGGCCTCTGATATTGATCAATCAGCCGGCTTTCTTGTCGGCTTTAAACATTTCACCAGCGGTTTGTCTTACTGGCGCGAAGAAGATCACCAAGGTGTCTTTGTGCAATTTGGGGTGACGCTATGAAACTCATGATCGTCTTCATTTTGTTATTTGCCCAAATATCTTTTGCTGGAGAAAGCGAAAGTGCTGAATTTAAAGGTCCGGCACAGTGGAAAGAGTTTCGCGAATTTGTCTTAGAAGAACAAAGACGTGATGAAGAACGCGGACTCAGTTATATGATTTCCGGTGGTATCGCGGCTCTCGGTGGAACTTTGGCGTATCATTCAGCGGATGAGGCTTTTAGCCGCGCCATGTACGCTGTGACGGCGAACATTGGTATTGCTGCCATTGGCTTAGGGGCGACTTATTATTGGACGGGGAACGAGAACGACTCGTTCTATCATGCTATCGAAGGTTCCTCTTTGACACTCAAACAAAAAAATGAAGTTTTGGAACGTTATCTGTGGCGCCAACGTCAAGAGCGCGACCACAAACGTTGGATTCAAGCGGCAACACATGCTTTGGTAGCAGCCATTAACTTGTACAGCGCGCATCAAGAGGAAAATGAAGACATTCAGTCGGTGTTTTATTTCCTAGGCGGTGCCAATGCTATCATTGCTCTCACATATGCATTCTAAATGCGACAAATAACAATTCATTTCAAATAGCAGCTGTCCGTCGTTACATCATCACAAGATTTACGACTTTCGCTCGGGGGCCGTTGTCCTGGGTCTTATTGTTTTAAAATCTCAGTAAATTTAAAATAGATGTGGGAGGTATTTATGAAGCGAACACTCATAGTACTCGCCCTTTCGAGTTTCTTGATTGCGGCGATTCCACCTCACGAAGTTCAAAACGTAAGACTAGAAGTCGAGCGGTATGCACTCGGCTTGCAAGTCGACGTCCTAAGTGCCAAGCGAAACCCCGAACGCTTTCGCGCTTTGAACCGAGCTCTCGACGAAATTAAAATGCTGCGTGAAAATTCGTTTACCGCGACTCAAGCCGACGAGGGTTATTTGGATTTGATGGTGAATGCTCTTGAAGCAATTCCGCCAGAAAGCCAATTTAAACGTAAAGACTGTGCGAAATACGAAAATGATTTTTTAAATCAGTTTGAACCGTTAGCGGAAGAGGCACCGATGGAGCCTGCAGTAAAACCCGGCTGGGCGGTCCTACAAGCTCTCTGTCGCTGAGTCTTATTAAACCTTAGCCCACATTGCGCGGAATTTGGAGAGCGCAGTTAAGCCGGCAATGTCATAATCAAAGGTTTGTCCTTTGTAATAACCAGCGTGTGTTCGTATTGAGCGGTTAAAAATCGTTTTGCCGTAGCTAAGGTCCAGCCGTCACCTGCATCAAAAACTTCAGTTGCTCCGGTTGAAAGGAAAGGCTCAATCGTGATGACTTGGTTTTCTCTTAAAATCCGTTTGTCTTTAGGATCGTAATAGCCCGGAATAAAATCAGGTTCTTCATGCAAAGCTCGTCCCACGCCGTGGCTGCCTAAGTTTTCAATGATCGTAAGCCCATTCTTACGCGCTTCTTTTTCAATCGCTTTACCGATGGAGTTTAACGGCTGTCCCGCGCGTGCCGAACGAAGTGCCATCTCAAGTGCACGTTTGGTCGCAAGGCAAAGATTTGTTTTGATGGTGGATTCAGGAGGAATGATGAAAGATCCACCTGTGTCGGCAAAGTAACCATCGAGTTCAGCAGAAACATCGATATTGACCAAATCACCAGCGCTCAGAATTCGCGGACCAGGAATGCCGTGAGCCGCTTCTTCATTCACGCTGATGCAAGTTGTGCCCGGAAAATTATAGACAAGTTTCGGAGCAGATCTTGCACCGTGCTTTTCAAGGAATTGTTGTCCTAGTTGATCAAGCTCAAGCGTCGTGATTCCGGGTTCTAGCTTTGAACCCATATACTGAAGGCAATTGGCGACGATACGGCCAATTTTTCGAAGTGCGATAAGATCGTTTTCGTTTTCAATAGACATGCACAAAGCCTATCACAGGTCTCAGGGATCGTCATTAAACCAATGCCTTGAGGCCCAGTCGTGAAACAATTCCCATGTGGATCACTAAGGTGTGCGATCTATCTAGAAAGACCAGACTCAGCTAAATTGCTGTCCTGACGTTCTTGAACGTTTTGCCATATTTTTCCCGTCACAGGACCTGGAAAAAGAGACTTCAGATCGTCTTGAAATTTAGGATCGGCACTTAAAGCCATCAGCACTTCAGCCTTAACACCCGCAAGTTGCTCGCGTTGAGCCTGAGGCAAAGTTTCGTTTTCGACGCCCGCCGAGGCGACCACGTCCTTGAGGACTCCGACAGCAACGTCACGGGAATCGCTTTGCAAGGCTGCGAACAACAAATCCAAAGCCGCGTTTTGCAACTGCTGTTCAGACTTGTCTTGAGAAGCTGTTGTTAAAAGAGGCGTAAGACTTTTTATCAAAGCCTCGTCTGCCAAAAGTTCTTTTCGTGCAATCTGGTCTGTAGGTAAGAGCAAAGCTTTTTGTGATAAATGCGAAAACCGAGAGAGATCTTCTTTGTGCGAAAAATCTTTAAACGCTGTTGAAAGCGCAGTCGCGGCGAGGTCTGGCACAGGTGCTGGCACTACTTGATCCGATGTCATAACGGTTGAGAGCGGAGTTGATGAAGCAGAAGCGGGTGGTTGAACACCCACTTCTGAGATTTCATTTTGGGGAGCAAGCTCTGGTCTTGAAAGTGAGTACCAGACTGTGCCAACAAGAAGACTTCCTAAGACGCTTGCTCCAATGGCTCTGACTTTTAGTGATCTCATTTACCAAACACTCCACGAGTCATTTGCGAACGGAACAGACTTCTATTCATGTCTTTAGCTCCCGCATTTTGGAAGTAAGCTGTACCGTTGAGGTATCCGTTTGTTACCACGATGTTTTTCGCAGCTTCATCGGACTGAACAAAGAGATTGTAAACCTTACCGAAGTGTTTGATCTCTTCGATCGAAACGATGCGGTCTAGTGATCCACCCAATTGAACCAGTGAATCATCGGATTTAAATTCGGAAGCCATTTTCATCATGCCATCTTCAGTCAAGAGCGGGTGATTTTTAGTTACACGAAGCTCACGACCAGATTTCATTTTGAAAACCAAGATTTCATGTTCTGTATCGATAAGCTCTGTCACCCATTGATCGACTTTGATTTTAGCAACGGCTTTTGAATTCATCGAAGCTGATCTCAAAGTTGCTACGTATGCTGATTTTTGCGTCAAGGCATCGATGAAGGAAACATATTTCATTTTCTTGCTCGAAGCTTCTTCCGCCATAATCAATTGCTCTGGAGTCGCACATGAAGACACACAGACTGTTGCGACGTAAGCAGTGGCTGGCATAGCGCAAGGAGCCGATTCTTTAGTTGGAGCAATCCAAGGTTTTTCTGGGTTGAATGCACGATCCATAAAGCTTGCATACAACTCACGACCTTTGCTCGCACCGAAAGTGATTTCTTTACCGCTGATTTTCACAGAAGCATCACCCATCTCAGCAAGGAATTTTTTGATAACTGGCAACTGATCCTGACATTTCACCATCCAGTCATAACGACCTTGTGCTTGGGCGTTGCTTAAAGAGTCTTGAGAACAACGGTGTGCTACATAGTCACGGCAGAGTTTTGTTTCAACCCAAGCACCTGGAACAACAGTTGTGCTTTCCAGTTGAACGGAGTGGTCAATACAAGCGTAAGTCTTAGTTGTGACCACATCGCGAACATTTGTAATCACACCAATTTGGTTTTTTGGGCAAGTAGCAGAGCTATTCGCTTCTTCAACTTCAGTTGTTGATTCAGAGCGACGAACGGCTTCTGGATTTCCATCACACACGCGCTCTTCTACTGGAGCCGACTCAACTCCGCAACGTGCGTTATCTACAACATTTCCTTTGTCATCTTTACAGATAAAGATACGTGTTTGCTTACCACCACAGTCTGCTGAACAAGCTGTGAAGTTTTCAGTTGGAACGAATGTGTAAACTGGGCACGAACCCGCCTCTTTCAAGCTGCCAGTGCGAGTATTCGAGTTTACCACGGAACCATCGTTACAAGTTTGATCGGAAATCTGAGTGTAAGTGTCAAAGAAACCTTGTTCTTGGAAAGAACATTCTTTGGCAATTTTAACTTCACCAGTCACAACATCTGTTTTAACTGTTCCGTGAGAACCGAAGTCACCGCAACCATTGTGGCAGATATTATGAATATGGCTTTGTGAGCCAGAAAGTTCGCCATTGTTACAAGTGCGAGACTCACTTACAGATGAGCATGTTCCTGGAGGCGTCATGTTTGAGTAAAGGATTTTGCTTGCGCCATCAGCTAATTTTGATCCATCAGGAAGAGTACATGACTGACCTTCGCAAGAACCTTCATTTGTCATCTCTTTGTCACGTGAAAGCTCAACCCATTGCAATGACTCGCCAACAAGCTGACATTTTTCTTTGATGCTTTCGCGATAAGTAATTGTTCTGTGGCCATCAGTACCGCAGCTTAATTCCTCCGACAAGAGTTCGCCTTCAATCGTGCGGATGTCACCGTCAACAAGGCATGCATGAGGATTAGCTGGTTCTTCTGGAACAGGTTCGTCGACAAGATCTTTTGTCACTGTGATCACATGATCAAGAGTGAGCAAGGCTTCCTGGCTGTTACCTAGATACAATGCTGCCGTTACGTGGTATGTGCCTTCTGCCGTATATGTATGTGTGACAGTTTGGTTTGAACCGGAAGCATTGTCGCCGAAATCCCAACGAACGGCGCCAATTTGGTCAACTGCACAGCTTGGTAAAAACACAGACATTTGTGTTGCCACGCCAACTTTGGCTTCTTGTGCGCCAGAGATCGCGATTTCATTTAAGCAATTCAATCCATCAATAGGTTTAATAATTGTCACACGACGAGTGAGTTGAGTGACCTGGCCATCAGTATCAGTGACGGAAACTTTGACTTGATATTCGCCTTCACTAAAAAATGTGTGCTCGACGGAATTGGAATTTTCAACTGCTGGAGAACCATCAGCAAAATCCCAAGAAATAGATGCCACAGAAATTTGTGATGGAATCACAAGACCAAATTGCAGTGGATTCATTTGAAACCCTGCTTGAGGGCCTGTGATTACGATATCATTTTTAACAACTGTCGTTGTCAGGGAAGCTGATTGAGCGTCTCCCACTTTTTGAGCCGTCACAACATAAGAACCGGCTTTATTAAAGACTGAAATCAGACCTGAAGATGAAGTACGAGAAGCACTTGCACCTGCCACCTTCCAGTTGATCGAGTTTCCGTTAACACAGTTTCCATTCTGAGCTGCAGAGTAGGCAACTGTGTTACCTGTTTGTGAAGAAGCTTGACCTACCACAGTCAGTTCTCCAGTGGATGCGGCCTCAGCGCAAAGTGCGGAGGACGTTCCCATTAAGCTCTCATCGAGCTGACTTCCCATTTCATTTTTTGAACAACCTACAAAAACGATCAAACTAAGAGATAAGGTGGCGACTCTTTGTTTCATCTTACTGACTCCTTGTCATGAGTCTATGTTTTCAGGGCCGCCCAAAAATCTCCACTGCTTTTGAACGTTTGAGTCACAATGATTTAGTCGGATATCAAAGGTTTAAACAGTCTTCTGAACATTTTTTCGATGTTTAAATTATTGCCCAAAGTTTTGACGATAGTGATTGGGACCCCCTAATTGCACTCTTTGGACGCAACATGAAAAGGGGAGACTGGGAATAAAAAAAAGGGAGCCGAAAAGCTCCCTTTTTAAATCATGTTTTCAAAGGATCTTACATCTGACGAGCGCGTTTTTCTACGTTCAAAGCTGCTTCACGCACAACTTCACTCAAAGTTGGATGCGCGTGGAAAGAACGAGCAAGATCTTCGCTGCTGCCACCGAATTCCATGCAGACGATCACTTCATGGATCAATTCAGAAACACTTGGTCCTACCATGTGAGCGCCCAAGATGCGGTCTGTTTTCTTATCCGCGATGATTTTTACGAAACCTTCTGTGAAGCCTTTTGCACGGGCACGACCGTTTGCAAGGAATGGAAATTTACCGACGTTGATTTCCAAACCTTTTTCTTTGGCTTGCTCTTCTGTGATACCGACTGACGCAATTTCAGGATGCGTATAGATCACACCTGGAACTGTGTCGTAGTTCACATGGCCTGCATGACCCGCCAAGATCTCAGCGACTGCTACGCCTTCTTCTTCTGCTTTATGCGCAAGCATTGGGCCGGCAATAACGTCACCGATTGCATAGATACCTGGGATATTTGTTTGATAGTGTTTATCGACTTGGATACGTCCTTGCGCATCTTTTGTGATACCCATTTCTTCGCAACCAACACCTGTGCTGAATGGTTTACGACCTGTTGATACCAGAACCACGTCAGCTTTGATGCTGTTCGCTTTTCCGTCAGTCAAAGATTCGTAAGTCACTTCGACACCGTCGTTCAAAGTTTTTGAACCTGTCACTTTAGTTGAAAGAAGGAAGCTCATGCCTTCTTTCTCAAGATTTTTCTTCAAAACATTCATGCAGTCTTGATCCATAGGTCCACCCAAACGAGGAGTGTACTCGATCACTGTGACTTTCGCTCCCAGGCGTTGCCAAACTGAACCCAACTCAAGACCGATAACGCCACCACCGACGACAACCATTGTTTTTGGAACTTGCGGCAGGATCAATGCACCCGTGTTCGAAACGATGCGTTTTTCGTCGTATTTCAAGAACGGCAATTCAACAGGAACTGAACCCGTTGCGATCATGATGTTTTTAGTTGTGATAACTTGCGTGTTACCGTCAGCACCTTTCACTTCGACTTTACCTTGAGCGACGATTTTACCGAAGCCATTGTAAGAAGTGATTTTGTTTTTCTTAAACAAGAACACGATTCCTTCTGTGTTTTGTTTTACAACTTTGTCTTTACGAGCGAGCATCGTCGGAAGATCAAGATCAACTTTCGAAACCTTCACACCGTGTGCGCTCAGATCATGTTGAGCTGCTACATAGTGTTCAGAGCTTTCCAGCAAGGCTTTAGAAGGAATACAGCCGACATTTAAGCATGTGCCACCGAAAGTTTTATCTTTCTCAATCACGGCTACTTTAAGCCCTAATTGTGCTGCGCGAATTGCGCCTACATAACCACCGGGTCCTGAACCAATCACTACAAGGTCAAATTGTGTGTCTGCCATATGAAGAATCCTTTTTGAATGCTAACGAACTACCTCTGAAGGTATACGTCATATTAGCAGCTTTGACACGTAAGAAGCTTCGCATTATGGACGCGAGGCTGGGTCGGGCTATCTGTAATGAGGTTGGGTGTGTTTTGTCAGGGCGGAGATGACTTTATCGACCTGGATTGGCTTGGTGAGATAGTCGTTACAGCCAGCTTGCAGGCAGCGGTCACGATCTTCTTTCATAGCGTGGGCGGTCAGCGCGATAATAGGCTTGTCGTAACCCGCATCTCGTAGGGTGCGAGTCGCCGTATAGCCATCCATGAGCGGCATCTGAATATCCATCAAAATAATATCGTAGTGCTTTTCTTGCGCCATACGAATGCCTTCAATACCACTGGCGGCAAGGTCCACACGAGCGCCGCGACGGGTGAGCAGACGATGAACCAGCAAACGATTGTCTTCGACATCATCGATAATCAAAATGGACATGCCTTGCAGTTGTGTTGCTGTATCGGCGCTTTTTTGGGCGAGCGGTGGGTGCGCCGGAGCTGGAGCATTTTGCACGTTGTCCAATGCGACGCTGACGACAAATGTACAGCCGACACCGACTTGGCTGTCCGTGAGCTCCACATCACCACCCAGAATTCGCGCCAGCTGACGGGAAAGAACCAATCCCAATCCTGTGCCCTCGTAACGGCGAGTGGCGGAGTTATCAACTTGCGAAAACGGTTGAAACAATTGGCGTCGTTGTTCAGGCGAGATTCCCATACCTGTGTCTTTGATCGTGACCATCAGTTTGGAATCACGAATTTCATAGGAAACTTCGATGGAGCCTTTTTCTGTGAACTTCACAGCATTGCCCAAAATATTGAGTAAGATTTGGCGCAGACGCAAGGGATCGGTGTGGATCATATCGGGCACACGACCATTGAGGCGGAATTGAATGTCGATGGGCTTGTCGCCCTTTTTTGCCAACACCAGCATATGAATTTCATGCAAGAGTGTTGTAAAAGAGAACGTGCTCTTTTCAACTTCTAAATAACCTGCTTCCACCTTGGACAAATCCAAAATGTCGTTGATAATTTTCGTTAGATTCTCACTCGTGCGTAAGATGATCGACGTGTATTGTTGGCGTTCTTCTTCGGTCAAATTTGGTGCTTTTAAGAGTTCTGCAAATCCCATGATCGCCGAAAGAGGAGTACGCATTTCGTGACTCATATTTGCCAAGAATAAGCTTTTTACTTTACTGGCGTTTTCCGCCTGCACGCGCTCACCGGTGTGCATTTTAAGACTGACGGCCATTTTGTTAATCGACTGTGCGAGTTCGCCTAATTCATCTTCAGAGCGGATGGCTACTTTAACGTTAAAGTTTCCTTGTTCAATTTGTGCGGCGGCCTGAGTTAATTCGCGAAGACCGCGGGTGAGGTTGCGACTCATCGTGATCGTCAGGAAAAGCCCCGTGCATTCGACAATCAAAACCGCCAAGAACAGACCGACCATTAACAGACGTTCTAACCAGCGTGATCCTTCACCTAAGACAAACGAGAACTCCCGCTCTTTAATCGTCAGTTCCTCGTTGATGGTGTCAACTTCCATCAAGACGCGGCTGATGACGGTATTGGGATCATTTGCCTGGATAGCTTTATGCAGAATTTCCGCTCGCTCAAAGAGCATGGCATTTAGACGATCACCTTCATTCCAGAGATCCATCGCCGCACGCACTTGCGGAATCTGATTGAAGTTGCGAAGCAGATAAATCAATTTTCCAATATCGTCAGGATGATTTTTTCCTTCCAAGAATCCGCGACGAGTTCCCTCCAGATCAGGGGGAACTTGTTCGAGGGCTTTTCGTCCTTCGCTGTCGCCCAGAGGGACGCGCATATTCTCTCTGAACTCTCGGTACCAAGCCTCATCGCGTGTACGCGCATATTTGTGCAAAGAGAGCACGGCATCTTTTTGTGCTTTTGACCAAAGACTTTCACCTGTGACGATGGCGCGGACGGAAGAAATCGTACGCATCGCAAATGCCAATGTGAAAAGCTCCAATGCGATAAGGAAAGCCATTCCACCAATGACGAGGTAAAGTTTATTTGAAACGGAGAGGGTTCTCCAAAAACGACGTAAGCCCATGGTCTAGTTAACTGTTTCCTTCTCGAGTGGTTACATCATACGATTCGGCTATATTCTAACTAAACTGCAGTTTACTTCATACTTGTAATTTCCTTGCTCGAACTTGATGCACTCTAGGCAAAAATGTGAGGATCTTCTTTTTTAAGAGAGAAATTGAGGTTTTTTCTGCCTATGGAATGAGCATTTTAGGGATGTTTTAAACGCAATTCCTGAAGGGCTGACATGAACGGAGTCATACCCGGAAAAGGCGAGATTTTGCCTAAACGTTTTCCGTCTTTGAAAAAGAAAAAAGCGGGAATTCCGTGCAGCCCAAAACGAGTTCCCAGTTCCATATCTTCATACACGTTCACATGAAACCACTGAATGTTCAGAGCCTTTACTAGATCAGAATCTTGATGAAGCATTTTTTTAGCGACTTCGCAGTTAGGACAATCATGTCCCCAAAAGAAAACGCCCACAAGTTCGTGCTGATGTTTTTCCATCGCTGCATCAAAAGTAGCGATGTGGAGTTGTTGCATATTGATTGATTCAAAAACGGGATGAGCCATGTTTTCCTCGCAAGCTCAGGATAAAGCGAAGCGAGGAAAAAGGGGAGTCGAGTTACTGACGTTTGCAGAGATAATCACTACGAACGTATTTGTCGTAGTTCGAAGATTCAGTTTGGATACGGCCCCCGTATCCGCCGTGTTTAAGTTCATAGCCGCCCTCTAATAAAGCGCGTTCCGCGAGCAAGCTCATTGTTTCGCCAATTTCAAAACGCGCGAAATTTTTGCGTGAGCGAGGGATGTATGAGTTGTCCTGAGGTCCTTGAAAAAGACGACCGGCTGACGAATGAAGTGTCGCTTTGTTTGCATCGACCACAACGATCACTTTTTCGCCTTCAACATAAGGGCTAATGCCTTGGCATTCGTAAGTAAATTCACCAGCAAAACCAGTCGCTGAGAACAGGAGTGTTGCAATAAGAATAAGTTGTTTCATGAGAAGCCTCCTTACTAGTGATTCCTCTTGCTAGTAAGTCTGCCCCAATCAAGGTCTAGGTGTAAAATGCATATCTGGATAATGGATATTCGTGTTTTGAATAATTAAAAGCCCCTTCAGAGTGAAGAGGCTTTTAAGTTCTTATTTTTCAGAGCGAAACTAAACTTCAAGAAGAAGTCTTTCTGGATCCTCAACAAGCTCCTTGATTTTAACAAGGAAGCTCACAGCTTCTTTACCGTCGATGATTCTGTGGTCGTAAGTCAAAGCCACATACATCATTGGGCGGATTTCTACTTTACCGTTGATCGCAACCGGACGGTCTTGGATTTTATGAAGTCCCAAGATCGCTGATTGTGGATAGTTCAAAATCGGAGTTGAAAGTAGGGAACCGAATACGCCACCGTTTGTGATAGAGAAAGTACCGCCACCCAAATCGGCTGGAGAGATTTTTCCATCACGGCCTTTAGCCGCCAAATCGCGGATCGCCATTTCGATGCCTGCAACAGATAGCAAGTCTGCGTCTTTAACGTTTGGAACCATCAATCCTTTTTCAGTCGATACTGCAATACCGATGTTGTAGTAGTTGTGGTATTCGATATCAGAGCCCGTGATCCATGCGTTCACAGCAGGATATGCTTTCAATGCTTCAACAGCGGCTTTTACAAAGAAACCGTTGAAACCGAGGCTCAAACCGTATTTCTCTTTGAATTTGTCTTTGTATTTTCCACGAAGCTCAACAACTTTTGACATGTCGATTTCGTTGAACGTCGTCAAAAGTGCCGCTGTGTTTTGCGCTTCTTTTAGTTTTTCAGCGATACGCTTACGGATTGTCGTCATCGCAACAACTTTTTTCTCGCCTTGTTTCGAAACACCCCGGAATGCCATGACTTCAGCTGCAGAAACTTGCGGAGCTGCCGCCTTCGCTGGGGCTACGGCGGCCGAGGCCTTGTCCGCTGGAGCTTTAGCGGAAGAGGATGCTTCCAAAACATCACCTTTCGTCAAGCGACCGTCTTTGCCAGTGCCTGCGATAGATGAAGGATCTAGATTTTTCTCTGTCACAATTCTTTGAACTGCAGGAGAAAGGTGAGTGTTAGGTGCTTGGCCAGAAGCGGCTGGTGCTGCTGTTGGGGCCGGTGCTGCTGCCGAAGCAGATGGAGCCGCCGCTGGGGCTGCGGCACCCGCTGCAGGTGCTTTTGCATCTGTATCAAGAGTGGCAATTGTGGCACCGATTTGTACAACTGCGCCTGCTTCAGCGCCGGCATTGATAGTCAATACGCCGTCGTTTTCTGCTACAACTTCAACGCTGGCTTTATCGGTTTCAAGAAGTAAAAGTACTTCGTTACGTTTTACGAAGTCGCCTGATTTTTTTGTCCAACTGCCAATCGTTGCTTCTGTGATTGATTCACCGACTGCGGGAACTTTGATTTCTTGTTTCATACGAACGTCCTTCTATTCAGCTGCTACTAGTTGAAAATAGATTTAATAATTTCTGCTTGCTCAACTCTGTGTCTGTGGATTGAACCAGTCGCTGGCGATGAGCGCTCAGGACGGCCCACATACTCAAAGCCTAATTTCAATCCGGCTTTTGTCACAGTCTCAACAAACTTGAAGTATACGTGTTGGAAAGCACCCATGTTTTTTGGTTCTTCCTGAGCCCAGATCAAAGTTTTCGCTTTTGAATAAGACTTCAAGATCTCCGCGACCTGCTTTGCAGGGAATGGATAGATCTGTTCCAGTCTGACAAGAGCGATGTTTTCTTTTTTCGATTTCTCACGCTCTTCCAAAAGTTCATAGTAAAGTTTGCCAGAGACAAACACCACTGTGTCCACTTTAGATTTATCAACCGTATCGGCGATCACTTCTTGGAATTGGCCTTGAGCCAAATCTTCGATTGTTGAAACCGCTTTTGGATGACGAAGCAATGATTTCGGTGACATCACAACCAATGGTTTTCTAAAGTCACGTTTCAACTGACGGCGAAGAGCATGATAGATCTGCGCCGGTGTTGTGAGGTTGCAAACTTGCATGTTGTTTTGAGCAGATAGTTGCAAGAATCTTTCAAGACGTGCAGACGAGTGCTCAGGTCCTTGACCTTCATAACCGTGAGGAAGAAGAAGAACCAAACCGCTCATTTGCTGCCATTTAGATTCGCCCGCTGCCAAGTACTGATCGAGAACGATTTGTGCACCGTTAACGAAGTCGCCGAACTGCGCTTCCCACATCACAAGAGAGTTTGGATCTTGAACTGTGTAACCATATTCGTAACCCATTACGCCGTACTCAGACAGAATTGATTCTGCGACAAGCAATTTTGCTTTCGGGTTCAAGTCAGCAAGAGGGAAGTACGCTTTGCCCGTTTTGAAATCGTACATACCCGCGTGACGGTGAGTGAATGTACCGCGTACGCAGTCTTCACCCGTCAAACGAACAGAGTTGCCTTCGCTTAGTAAAGAACCATAAGCCAGCAATTCGCCCATACCCCAGTCGATTTTCTCTTTACCAGCACCCATATTGCGACGAGCTTCCAAAAGTTTGATCAATTTTGGATGCGGAGTGAAGTCGCTCGGGAAAGAACCGATTTTCTCGCCGATTTTTTTCAAAGTCGCGAGATCAAATTTTGTATCCGCTGTTTTTTCAAAATCAGCTTCAGTTGCTTTACGAAGACCTTTCCAGTTGCCCTCGAACTTAAAGTTTTTAAGTTTCGGTGCCTGTTTTTTCGTGTCATCGTAAATCTGCTGCAAGCGATCCATCGCTTTCGCGTATAGATCGTCGATGTATTTTTGATCGATGCTATTTTCGGCAGTCAATTTTTTTGCATAGATTTCACGAACAGTTGGATGAGTTTTGATGAGCTCATACATTTGCGGTTGCGTGAATGCAGGTTCGTCACCTTCGTTGTGACCGTATTTACGGTAGCACAGAAGATTCAAGACGACGTCTTTGCCGAACTCTTGACGGTAGCGAAGAGCCATGTCAACCGCGCGAACGCAGCTTTCAACATCGTCGCCGTTCATATGAATCACAGGCGTGAATGTCATTTTCGATGCATCAGATGCATAGCGAGTTGAACGTGTATCAAAGCCATTTGTCGTGAAACCAACTTGGTTATCGATGATCAAGTGGATTGTTCCGCCCGTTGAGTGAGATTTTGTTGCTGCCATTTGCAACACTTCTTGCACGATACCTTGGCCTGCGAACGCGGCGTCTCCGTGGATCAATACTGGAACAACTTGTTTGAAACCTGTTGCGCCTTTTTGATCTTGAGTCGCGCGAGCCATACCCAAAGCAATGGCATTCACAGTTTCCAAATGTGATGGATTGTATGCCATCGTGATTTTGCAATTACCTTGAGCTGTTTTCTTTTCAGAAACATAACCTAAGTGGTATTTTACGTCGCCGTCGAAATCTTCAATTGGTTTTTCCAGTTCAAGAGGACCGTTGAAGTCACCGAAAACGTATTCCTCACCTTTGCCAAAGAAGTTCACAAGCATGTTCACGCGACCACGATGGGCCATACCGAAGAAGAATTCTTGAACTTGCATGCCAGCGCCTTTGCTGACCAAAGCTTCCATCATTGGCAACAAAGATTCTGCGCCTTCGACAGAGAAACGTTTTGTTCCCACGTAACGAGTGTGGACGAATTTTTCCAGCGTTTCTGCTTTCGTCAAAGCAGCCAATGCATTTTTCTTATCATCAACAGAAAGTTGCGCAGAGGATTTTTCGAATTCTTTAATGAACCAAGCTTGTTCAATAGGTGAGCCATCGCTGGCTTGAACAGAAATTGTACCGCAGTAGATTTTTTTAAGGTGAGCAATGATCTCAGACAAAGTGGCATTTTGTTTGCCGATCAAAGAACCGATTTGAAATTTGCTGTTCAAGTCTTTGTCTGTGAGGCCAAAACGTTTCAAAGACAAATTGGTATTTGCTTGAGGCGGGTAAAGAGGATTCAAGTTTGCTTCAAGATGACCTTCACCGCGATAAGCTTGGATCAACTGAAAAACAGCGAGCTCTTTGTCAGACATTCCACCGACGCTGCGGTCTTGTCCGAATTCCATTCCGTCAAAAAAGCTTTTCCATTCAGGTGCAAGAGCATCTGGGTTGGCTTTAAATTCGGAATAAAGCTGTTCAATGTATTCTAGATTAGAGCGGTTGATGCCACTGTTACTCACGATGATTTTCCTCACCAAAGGTTCATAAGGTTTTTTCAATTTTCTGATGTCCAACGAGCCGATTCATGATAGCTCTTTTTAGTGGGAAAATGAAGGAGTTTGACGTGTACAAATTGGTACTTATTAGACACGGTGAAAGTGTGTGGAATCAAGAGAACCGTTTCACGGGTTGGCAGGATGTGGATCTGTCGGAAAAAGGTCGAGCAGAAGCCCTAAAAGGCGGTCGCGCGCTTAAAGAAAGAGGATTCGTATTCGAGATCTGCTATACAAGCGTTTTGAAACGGGCCATTAAGACCCTTCATTTGGCCCTCGAAGAGTTGGATCAGTTGTGGCTTCCTGTCCACAAAGACTGGCGCTTAAATGAGAGGCATTATGGCGCTCTGCAAGGTCTGAATAAAGCTGAGACTGCGGCTCGTCATGGCGAAGACCAAGTTAAAATTTGGCGCAGAAGTTACGACGTGCCGCCTCCACCAATGGATGCAAAGGATCCTCGTCATCCAAGTCACGACCCTCGCTACAAAGATGTGAACCCGGCTCTTTTGCCTAATCAAGAGTCACTGAAAGATACGGTTGCTCGTTTTCTTCCGTTGTGGAACGACACCATCGCTCCGATGGTCAAAAGCGGCAAAAAAGTTCTCATTGTGGCGCACGGAAACAGTTTGCGAGCTTTGATGCAGCATTTGGAAAACATGTCCCCTGAAGAAATTATGGGAGTCAACATGCCAACAGGAATTCCTATGCTATACGAACTAGATAAAGATCTAAAAGTAATCAAAAAAGAATTCATTGGTGATCCTGATGAAGTGCGCGCTGCGATTGAAGCTGTTGCGAATCAAGGTAAAGCGAAGTAGTCGGATTTTTGACAAGCGTAAGTGCTCTTTCTTGACGTTTTTTTCGCGCATTTAAGAATGAGGAAGACAAAAAAGAAGGAGGCACTTATGCCATCACGTTCACTTTCTCCATGGGGTGGTCGCCGTCGCGATCTCATGAACCAGTTCGAAGAATTCATGAATGACTTTGATCTGCTTTCTCCGCACTCAGGGCTTTCAGATTTTTCTCCAGCCGTTGATATCGAAGAAAAAGATAATATGTATTTGGTAACGGCTGACCTGCCAGGTATGAAAAAAGAAGAAATCAAAATTGATCTCTCTGATAATGTTTTGACGATTTCAGGGGAGCGCACGCGTGAATCCAAAGGTGAGGGCCGCTACACCGAGCGAACTCACGGGAAATTCATGCGTTCCTTCACTCTGCCATCGCGGGTAGATCCCGATAAAATCTCAGCTCAATTCGAAAACGGGGTTCTGCGTATCACTCTGAATAAATCAGAAGCATCGCGTGGTCGTTCTATCAAGATTCAGTAAAGCTGACGATTTTAGCTTGATCCTCAAGACCCATGTGCTTGAATGAGCCCATGGGTTTTATTTTAAAAAACATTTCGACACTTTTAACTCTTGAAGGCGCGGCGAAAAAACAAGGCCGTCGTATCGAAGAGTCTGACCTGAGTATTCAAACCAAAGCCGCTATGGTCGTAGATAAGGGACAAATTCAGTGGATCGGTCCCTCGGGAAAAATTCCTAAAGAGTATTTTAAAAAATCTTGGGCTGACTATGATCTGAAAGGTTTGACGGTGCTTCCGGGCTTCGTTGAGTGTCACACGCATTTGATCTTTGCTGGTCACAGAGCGGCTGAATTCGAACTTAAGAATCAAGGTGTGAGCTATCAAGAAATCGCCGCCCGCGGGGGAGGAATTCTCTCGACAATGAAGCAAACTCGCGCGGCTTCTTTGGCAGCATTGACTGCTTCAGGGCAGAAGCGTGTGGATCATTTTGTTTCTCAAGGAGTGACGACACTCGAAGCGAAATCGGGTTACGCACTTAACTTGAAAGACGAAATGAAATGCTTGCAGGCCATTCGGGATCTGAAGGGACCGCGTATGGTAAGCACCTTCTTAGGTGCGCATGCTTTGCCACCAGAATACGGAACATACGAAGAGTATCTTGAATATCTCGGTCAAAAGGTTTTGCCTGAGGTGAAAAAGAAAAAACTCGCGGAGCGTATTGATATCTTCATCGAAAAAGGATTTTTTCCTGCAGAAGCAGGTGAAAAGTACCTGCAAAAAGCACGCAGTCTTGGTTTTGAAACTGTTGTGCATGCCGATCAATTAACCTTAAGTGGTGGTGCGGACGTCGCAATGAGAGTGGGAGCTTTATCAGGTGATCACTTGTTGCAAATCACAGAAAAAGAAATCAAGAAGCTCGCGCAATCGGAAGTGACGAGTGTCTTGTTGCCAGCGGCTGACTTATATATGCGCTGTAAATACCCAGCGGCGAAAGAATTAATTGAGGCCGGAGCTCGTGTTGCTTTGGCTACAGATTTTAATCCGGGAACTTCACCAACTCAGGATTTGAACTTGGTGGGATTGCTCGCTCGTTTAGAAATGAAAATGACATTGCCACAAGTGATCGCGGCCTACACGGTGGGTGCAGCCTATGCCTTGAACCTGCAGAATGAGGTGGGTTCCTTGAGTATTGGGAAGTCTGCTGATTTTGTGTGCATTGAGGAAGGTTGGGAGGAGTTGTTCTATGGGATCGGGGGGCCAGCTAAGAAGGCGGTTTTCTCGAGAGGAAAGAAGATTTTCGGCAAGTTATAATTATACTTCGCGTCAGAAAATTTAAGATTCTTAAAATTTCCTTTGAATAACCGACCCTTTTCTTCCTAGTCTTGGATTTAGACACGAGTGGTACTGAGGGGGAGCATCATGAGATCGTCATACACTACATTAATGCAGTCGAAGTATTTCAATCCTGCTTTTAATAGTGCCATCTTTGATGGTCCCGTTCGCATTTACTTTGCGCAGTTCCATGAATCGCAAGCTTTGAAAGTTTATTTCTCTATTCAGCAAAAACTCACTGCTGAAATGACGAAAGCAAAAGAAGCCGCAAAAAATTCTGGCGCCAATATCCTTGTCATGATCTATCCAACGGCTGACAGCTTTGCTTTTTCTTTCGAGTCCAGTGCCAACACTTCGACTCCTTTTGAGGTCGAAAAGTGGAACGAAGATGTCGTTATCGGTCTTCGTGGGCCTTTGGAAGACGAAAACCTAGATCTTTTGCTAGAGACTTTGCGTTTGACGATGGAAAACTGGCGTCCAGCTTCTAAGACACGTTCCTCTCCTGAACTGGAGATGTGATAGGATTCTAATATGAATCAAAGAGGTCAGATCGTGGTGGAGTACGTTCTCCTCCTCGTCATTGCAGTGGGCCTGGCAGCCCTTCTTGTTAGTCAGCTGGTCAATCGCGACCCTGATAATCCTGGCGTTCTCGTTTCGAAATGGCATAAAATTCTGATGGTCATCGGCGACGACGTACCCGATAAACGTGCTGGCGGCACTCGTTAATTAGTTTTTCTCAACAGAGGCGTTATGGAGTTTTCCTTCCGACGAGTGGATTTTAAAAGTTCCACCGAAATTCGATTTATTGCCGAAAACGATGCCGCTATTCCCTCAGCGCATGATTCTGATTTTCCTTTCGATGAGCAAGCGATTCAGGATCGTATCGATTACTATCTGAACAAAATTACTTCCGATGATTTTTTTGATGTGGCCGTGGATTCTTCCAATCAGGTCATCGGCTTTCATGTGATTAAGAGAATTCCTTATATGCGTGGGCTCTTCGCGGGCGCCGTGAACACATTGTGGGTTGCTCCCGCTTTCCGCGGTCGGGGAGTTGGGCGTGCATTTAAAGTTCGCGGCGAAGAATGGGCCCGTGCCTCGGGACTTGATCATTTGCATACCTGGATTCATGCCAAAAACGAAACAAGCTTGCTAGTAAATGAAAAGCTCGGGTATGAAGTCGTGAACGTGAAACTCATGAAAAAGCTTTGATATGGTTTTGGATCGCAAAAGAAAAACTAAAACTCCGTGCCCGGTTTGTTTCGTCAATCCGGAGCGCTGTATTTGTTCTGTGATACCAAGTCTCGATTACAAAACTCGCTTGTGTCTTGTGGTGCATGCAAAAGAATTGAAGCGCACAACGAATACCGGCCGCTTGGCTGTTAAAGCTTTGAAGAATAGCGAAATGCGCATTCGCGGCGCGGGACGTGAGGTTTTAGATCTCAGTGATTTAATTGTTCCGGAATATCGAACCGTTTTGTTTTATCCTTCTGATGACGCGGTTGATTTGACGGAAGAGTTTGTTCGTCAAGATCCGCGACCCATTCAATTGATTGTGCCTGATGGAAATTGGCGCCAGGCGAGTAAGGTGCATTATCGTCATCATGAGTTGCGCGATATTCCGCGCGTGATGATCAAGGCTGCCAATACGGCGAAATTCCATTTGCGTGCGGAAACCACCGAAGAGGGCATGGCCACTTTGCAGGCTATTGCGCATGCTTTTGGTGTGATTGAAGGTGCGGCTGCTCGTGAGGACCTGATGAAAGTTTATAACGCGAAATTATCCGCGACCTTAGTGGGCCGCGGAATAAAGGAATTTTCTGAAGAATAGAATGAGCTATTCGCGAAGCAATAATCAATCTATCTTCAATTCCGCTTTTCTATATTGATTTCTCCTAAGACTCACAAATGTTTTCCCTTGGGCGCACAAGGTAGTGGTGCGGCATTTTTGAATTACAAAATTGCATCAATGGAAAAAGAATTTGACAGAGTTTTTGGTCGAAATATTTTCGGCGAACGACTCTTCTCTAGGGGACGCTTAACTAAACTTTTGAGCCTCTGGCTTGGCTCCTATTAAGCGAATTTGTTTTTTGAACGAGCCCTCTCGTATTTTAAATTTCTCATTCTTAAAACGAAAAATAAGACGAAAAAATCGTTTTATAAAAGTCGTGATAACTTCCTTTTGCGAAGGAGAAACTTACGATGAATATCAATACTTCTGTCAAACAACTTTCAGATAGCTTGTTACTCGAACAAACGAATTTTCTTGTTGAAAGAGAACGTGCGGATACGATTCTTATTTTACGTCATCTACGTGAAATCGAAATTCGTCGTTTATTTATCGACTTAAAATATTCTTCGATGCATAAATACTGCATTAAACATCTAAAGTATTCAGAATACGAAACTCAAATGCGCCTGTCCTCTGCGCGCCTTTTGCAAGATCTTCCTGAAATCGAAAATCAGATTGAAAAAGGTGATCTGAATTTAACTAATTTGGCTCAGGTGCAAACTTTTATTCGTGCTGAAAAGTCAGCCGATGTTGTACTTAATAAAGAACAGAAGTTGGAACTTCTTTTCGATGTCCAAGGTAAATCCACTCGTGAAGTGAAAAAAGACCTCATGAGTAAATCGAATCAACCAAGTCTATTGGCCGAAAAATTTAATGTGACTTTGGATTCCAGCAATCAAGTTATAAAAACCTTTCAAGTACAGCTCGATGAGGAACATCAAGCTATTCTACAAGAGTTTCGCGATCTCTATGCGCATGAACTCGACGACCAATCTGATTTTAATACTCTAATGTTTCTTCTAAAAAAGGCGACTCAGTTTAAGAAGAAAAAATTAGGCTTGGTTGGGACTGTCGGTGATCAAAGTAGAAATTCCGATTATAAAAAGAATTTTAAGTTGGTCAATACTTCGGATGAGAAAGAAGTTGTTGGCACTCTTCAGGGCGTAAGCAATAGATCTAACGCACCACTACTTTGTGCGCACAAAGTGAGTCAGTTCCCTCAACTGAGGAAAGCATTACCTGCATCGGTAAAGCGACAAGTTTGGATCAAGGCCGATGGGCAGTGTGAGCATCAGGATAAACTTTCAAAAACTCGTTGTGAATCCAAACATGCGCTTGAGGTGGATCATGTCGAATCCGTTGCTTTAGGTGGGACTAATGAGGTTGCGAATTTGAGATTGCTGTGTCGAGCGCATAATTCGAGAAGGTCTATTCAGACATTTGGAACTATCAAATTATGAGTTTTAACCCGTTGTCTGCATGCCACTCGAAACGCCGGTCACAGTGACTCGCAATAGTGCTAAGTCCTTTTCTTCCATCGCGATGATTTGTAAGAGGTTTAGCGGGTGGATCATCGGGGACCGGAGGCGAATGCTTTCGGCTAGCCATGGGCGGTACCAGAGTAGTTCTTTTTCGTCAGTGATTTCATGAAAACATTTTTTGGTTTTTTCAAATTCATCTTGGAAGGCTTTGAATATTTCAGATTGCTGTTGGGATGTTAAATTACTTTTGAATAGGTACATTCTAAAAACTTCGATTTCAATTTTGGCTAATGTAAATCCAAGTGCTTTCACGTAAGAAGTAAACACGGCATCTGTCTGAAATGATTTTCTCAAGGATTTCTTGTCACCAGCAGAAAGACTTTCCCACGCATGACCAACACCCCACCAAGTTGGAAAAAGAACCCTGGTTTGGGTCCAGCACATGATCCATGGAATGGCTCGTAAACCCGCAACTGACAATTGTGTAGAGCGTTTGGAAGGACGGGATCCGATTTTCAATATATTCAGAAACGAATAAGGTGTTGCCGACTCCACCATCCACAAAAAAAGTTCTGAAGTGATTTGTTGCCGATAACTGGCAGAAATATTTTGTGCAAACTTATCTAACACCGGGTCTCGAGTGAAGGCATGATTGGTTTTAAGTCCACGGCATGCACTCAAATAAATTTTTTCAAGCTGACTGCGAGCAATGGCAGGCGTGGCGAGACTGCGTTCGACCATTTCTCCTTGAACTGTGCCCTTGTAATAGCGAAGCGCCGATTTCGGCCACCAAGAAGTTTGGTCTTCGATCGTGCCACCACCACGGTCAATGCTTCCGCCGGAGCCGTGAAAAAATAAAGGTGTGATCTTCGCTCGTTGGCAGACTTTTTCTAACTTCGGTAAGGCTTCAGCAATAGCAAGTCGACTGGATAAAACTCCGGCCTCTTTCGACGAGTCTGAATATCCCACCATCATTTCAATACGACCGTCCCAGAATTTTTCGACGGCATGACGGATTTTTGCATCTTCCGTCATTTCTTTGACGATATGAGGCGCGTCCACCAGAGCTTCGGTTTTTTCAAAGAGCGGAATGATTGGCAGGCGGTAATCTCCGAAAGCAGCCCGCTGTTTTTCCCCAGCCTGGCGAATGTGCTCGATGGATTCACACATGCTGATAATAAATCCGCGAGCGTACCAGCGGGGATCGCCGCCCTTAGAGATCGTCGCCAATGTTGCTAACATTCTTTCGATGGCGATTTTCTTTCCTGACGAGGGCGCCATCAGAACATCGGATGACTCTCTCAACTCGAGAGGAACAACCAATCCCGGAAAGATGTGAAAAATTTGACGGAGGCGGCGGAGATCGGGATGTTGTGCTCCCAGTTCACTTTCATATTCTTGACGAAACCGATGAAGGGTTTCGCGCAGCCTCTGAACTTTCTGGCCATCAGCACTGCTGATGTTTTTGAGTTGGCGAATATGTCTGTGAGCTTTTGAGATTTGCTTAATCAAATTGGGAGAAGAAAACAGTTTAAGGCTTTGTTTTACTTTTTCTAACAACTTGAGCGCCATTTTCAAAAGCATTTGTCGCGACAGAGTCAGACTTTCTAATAAAACCTGTTCATCGACACCAGGATGTCCGTCCTTATCTCCTCCAACCCAGCTGCGAATGTAAATTGGTGTATAGCGTTCACTGAACTCTAAAAGACTCATAAGAATTTCATCGCGAAAAAGCAGAGAGTAAATATGTTCCGCCTCATCTTTCACTTTCGGTGCGCGTCTGCGCACGATGTCCGTACGCCAGGCAATTTCAATAAGATGTAAGAGATCGTTTTCTTCTATTGCCAAGAAATCCAGAGATTCTTGTTTTTCCATCCTTGCCAGAATCTGAATAAGCAGACTTTGTATTTGATGAAAGATGGCAATATTCAGGGGAGAGCGAGCCTCAGTGGGGTGGGCCGTGAGGACATACACGATCGCTGCTGGCTGATCTTTCTGGAGAGTGATTTTGTTGGGATTCAGTTCCAGACGATGACTGCGATAGGCGTTTTCACAGGTGTTCATGAGTTCTAACATCAGTGTGAATGAATGGGCTATGGCGTGCCGTTCTAGCGGAGACGATTTTTTGAGTTGAGCATAAACCTTTTGCAGCTCTTTGAATGAGAACTCATCATTGCGATCCCTCAATCCTGTCATCTGTACTCGCAGCTTTTCGATTTTAAGAAAGACGTTTTTACCTAGTTCCCTTTCAATCACTTTTCCAAGAAGAGCGACTGATTGGTTAACCAGATGACGAAGCAGGGGAGTGAGGTTTTGCATTCCCTAAGTTTAAGAGGTGAAGCTAAAAATGCAAAAGCAGATGTCCCCTCGTGCTGATGTACACCGTTTCGGGGAGCGCGGAAGATTGGGTCTACCGTTCTCGATCAGCAGTGACGCGTGAGGCTGGTTTTGGTAAATAGATGACAGGCCTGTTGAACCGTTTACCATTTTAGTACGTCATTAAAATTTAAAAACACGGAGGTTTTATGAAGTCATTGATCGTCGCGTTCGTCTTGTTGGGGAGTTCGGCATTTGCAGCAGGCCCTAACTATGATTTAAAAATGGAATTGTCCCTTGAAGGCAAGCATGTTTTGTCGCCGAAAGTTATCGTTCCCGCTGGTGAAACGGCTTCTGTGGACGATGGTAAAACATTTGTTGAAGTCGTGGCCAATGAAGGTGCCATTCAAGACCATAAAGGTATTTTGATGAAGCTCACGGTCGGGACTATCGGTAAAGACGGAAAACGCAAGATTTTGGCAACGCCACAAGTTTTGGCCAAAGAAAATCAAGCGGCACAAGTCACTGTTGAGTCCGCAAACGGTGGGCCTGCTGATCTGTCACTTTCGATCGTAGCGAAAAGAATCAAATAGATTTCTTCAAACGGGGCATCGCTGTATGTCCCTTTTTGTCTCCCAAAGCTGAAGCGAGGCGTTGCTGTATAAGAGCATTTCGCAAGCTGTCGTTTGTATATAATCATTTAGTTTAGAACCTGTGCGCGGTAGGCTTTCTGTGGAAATTTACAGAGGGATTTTACATGCCTACTTTCTTGAGCTTATTTGTCTCGTCGATTGTTTTTGCACAACCACAACCCGCAGTTAAAACCTTCACGCCGCAGGGTTATCAAAAGTCTGTGGAGCAAGTGAGAATTGAGTTCACAGCACCCATGGTGAAGTTCGGTGATACAAAGCTTGCGGCCCCAGCACAAAGCAGCTGTTTCGACAGCACCAAAGGCGAAGGACGTTGGATCGACACACGCAACTGGGTATTTGATTTCAAAGAAGCTCTACCTGGTGGAGTCGCGTGTGATGTAAAAGTCGCGGGTAAGAGTTTTAAATTCAATACTGGTGGCCCGCATATCAAAGAAACTTTTCCTGTTTCCTATCGTAACCTAGAGCCAGATCAAAATTTTGTATTGATCCTAGATGCCCCTGTTAAAAAAGAATCTTTGGCGGAAGGTCTTTACTTTGTTGTTGAGGGCTTAGGTGATCGTATTCCTGCGCAAGTCATTGAAGGGACAGAGGCCGACAAAATCATCGAAGCCGCGCAGAAAGAATACAAATACGAGAAAGAAAGCTTCAAAGGACAAAAGATTGTTGTGAAAGCTACTCGCACTTTTGCGCCAGAAGCAAAAGTAAGCCTTGTCTGGTCTAAAAAGATTCAGTCCGAACAGGGAGCTTCATCGCCAAATGATCAGACGTTTGAATTTTCAGTCGCAGAAAATTTCAAAGCCAAATTTAGCTGTGAGCGCGAAGTAGCAGAAGGCCCGTGCGTCCCGCTGTTGGGAATGAACATTCAATTATCAAATCAGATTTCACTGAAGGATGCGCAAAGCATTTATCTTGAGGGCCCTCAGAAGGAAAAAATCAAAGCCGACGGCTTAGATGAAAAAAACGAGAAAGATCGTATTTCGTATTTAGCTTTTAAAGGACCATTTAAACCACGCAGTTCCTATACGGTCGTCATTCCTCCAAATGTAAAGGACGAGGACGGTCGGGTTCTTTCAAATCAATCTCAGTTCCCGTTAAAAGTTCAAACGGGTGATGATCCGGCGTTATTAAAATTCGCATCGAGCTTCGGTTTGATCGAAGCAGGCCCTCAAGCGACCTGGCCTTTGACTCTTCGCCGTGTAGAGAAGAGTTTGGTGACGGAGTTTGGTGGATGGACAGGAACTATAACAGCCGCACAATTTAAAGACGTCATCGCTTCTATGGCAGAAGTAGAACGCAACAATGTCAGCGAAGCGCGTCTGACTTACTGGTCAAAACTAAAAGCGGAAAAAATAAAAGTTCAAAAGCCTCAAGCCGCTTCTGAAACGGAAGTCATCGGAATTCCCCTTAAGAAAAAAGGTTACTACCTTGTCGAAATGAAAAGCCCTCTCTTGGGACAAGCGTTAACAGGAGAAAAGAAAAATCTTTATGTTCGCGCGGCGGCCCTGGTTACTGATATGGCTGTTCATGTTAAGTTCTCATCTCGTGAATCTTGGGTGTGGGTGACGGAACTTGCGAATGGAAAAACTGTCGCGGATGCCAAAGTTAAAATCTATGACGTGAAGGGAAACCTCATCGCAGAAAGCAAAACCGATCCAAAAGGTTTGGCGTATATTCCATTTAAGACTTCGATCAGCGATTGGGCTCGCAACGAAGGGGGGCCTTATTACGATGGCTTCTTTGCGGTAGCAGAAAAAGGCGATGATTTTAGTTTCAGCCACTCTTCTTGGGATCGCGGAATTGAATCTTGGCGTTTTCAAATTCCAGCAGGAAACCAAGAGGACGGTCTTATTGGTCATGCGATCTTAGATCGAACACTCTTTAAACCTGAAGAAAAAATGTCGGCGAAGATTGTGATGAGAAAGGCCGAGGGAAAGGGGCTGCAAATCCCAGCGGCCTCTGAATATCCGACAACACTTCTCGTGAGCCATGACTCGGGTCTTCAATCCTTTAAGTTGCCTCTTAAATGGAATACGAAAAAAGGCACCGCGACGGCCAGCATGGATTTGCCGGCGGGAATGAAGCTGGGCCGCTGGACGATGAGCTTCGAAAGAAAAAATTCATACCCGTTGTATGTGGGAGAGTTCTCGGTTGAGTACTTCCGAGTGCCTCTGATTCAAACGACGGTTCATTCGGCAAAGCCCCGCTTTGTCCAAGACAGAAACATCAAGCTACAAGTCCAATCGAATTACTTTGCAGGGGGGCCAGTTGCGGATCTTCCGATAAAAATGCGCTGGAGTGTAGAGCCCAACTACTTTGAAGCGGAAGATGACAATCTCCGGGATTTCACATTCGCGAACGGAAGCGTGAAAGAAGGCCTGTTTCGCCAAGGCGAAAATGAAGAAGCCCGTCACGTTCCTCAAAGTGGAGTGCAAGATTTAAAATTGAACAAACTGGGTAGCGCTGATATCAGTTTGTCCGGAATTAAATATGCGAATAGTCCACAGACTCTTCGTTCAGAAGTAGAGTTCAAAGATCCAAGCGGAGAAACAAAAACAGCGATTCGCTCTTTCAGTCTCTGGCCCTCAAGCATTGTTCTGGGCATGAAGGCGAAATCATGGTCGGCGACCAGAGACTTGGTTGAGTTTGATATCGTAGCACTTGATTTAGATCAACGTCCGCAGGGGAAACAAAATATCACCGTCGATCTCTACACAAGTCATTATTACTCACATCGCAAACGTTTGGTGGGTGGATTCTATGCTTATGAGGATTTCCAAGAATTCAAAAAAGTCGGTGAGCTCTGCAAAGGCACAACGGATTCTCAAGGAGTTTTCCGCTGTAAAGGAGTTTCACCCATCAGTGGTTCGGTGATCGCTGTTGCAAAAACAACAGATCGAGATGGAAGGGAAAGCTTCGTACAAACCAGTCAATGGATTGTGAAACAAGGCGAGAATCAATGGTTTGGTTCTCAAGATAATGACCGCGCAGATTTGATTCCATTTAAAAGAACTTATGAGCCGGGCGAAACTGCTGAGTTTCAACTGCGCACACCATTCCCAACAGCCAAAGTCCTTTTGACGGTTGAGCGTGATGGCGTTCTTTATTCCGAAGTTTTGGATGTGAAGGGAGACAAGCCGACAATTAAATTGCCAATCAAAAAAGAATACGCACCGAACGTGGTTGTTTCTGCATTCGCTATCCGCGGCCGTTTATCTGAGCCTAAGCCGACAGCTCTTGTCGATTTGGGCAAACCGGCATTTAAGCTTGGAATGACATCGATCAAAGTGGGTTGGAAAGAAAACACTCTCAAGGTTGCTGTCAGTACGGATCGCAAAAAATATAAAGCGCGCGAAAAAGTACAAGTCAAAGTTCGCGTGACAAATGATTCTGGTCAACCTGCTTCTCAAGGCGAAATCGCCTTGGTAGCAGTCGACGAAGGGCTTTTGGAACTTCGTCAAAATAAGTCGTGGGATCTGTTGTCGGCTATGATGAAACTTCGCTCCCATAATGTACAAACGGCGACGGCTCAGTCCCTTGTGATCGGGAAAAGACATTTTGGTTTGAAAGCTGTTCCAGCAGGTGGCGACGGTGGGGGCGCGATTCGTCGCGAACTGTTTGATACGCTACTTTATTGGAACCCAGCTGTGACTCTTGATAAAAACGGCGAAGCAACAGTTGCTGTCACACTAAATGATTCTACAACAAGCTTCCGTTTCGTCGCGATTGCGCTTCAAGGAGCCGATCAGTTTGGATCGGGATGGACGTCCATCCAGTCATCTCAAGATTTGATCATTATGCCTGGCCTTGCCGGAGTGACTCGTCAGGGTGACGACTTTATGGCGACGTTCACCGTCAGAAATGCTTCAGAACAAAAGCAAGATCTGCAATTATCATTGGTAACATCACCTCCATCAGCCAGTGCCAACGGAGTTCAAAAGATTTCATTGGAGCCGGGCGCTGCCAAAGAAGTTTTCTGGAAAGTAAAAGCACCGGTAGCCGCAGAACTCAGTTACGTGATGACGGCAAAAAATGCGCAAGGAAAAGTTCTCGACGAAGTAAAAAAGACGCAAAAGATTTTGACACTGCAAAGTCCCAGAATTTTCCAAAGTGAATTTGGACAATGGCCTGATTTAAAAGCTCTGTCATTGCAGCAACCGGCAGGGGCGTTGGCGGGACAAAGCTCTATCATTGTCGAAGTGAACAAATCTCTGGGTGGGTCTGATTCAGGAATTCGTGAGTTCTGGAAAAACTACGTTTATAGCTGTCTTGAGCAACAAATTTCCCGTGCAGTTTCTTTGCAAGACAAAAAGCTCTGGCAAAAACTTGACGATCAACTGTCAACTTATATGGATGGCAACGGTCTGCTTCGTTATTTCCCGCGCGATACATTAGAAGGCAGCGTAAATTTAACGATCTATGTGACAGCTCTTGCTCACGAAGCGGGATTTAAATTTAGCGAGGTTAATGAAAATCGCCTGCTTGATACGTTAAGCTCTTATGCCGAAGGTCGTTTGAAAAATCCAAGCAAGATTTCTCGCATGGATGAAGCACTCCTGAAAATCTCAGCGTTCGAAGTTCTTTCTCGTTACCGTCGACTGAATGTCGATCTTTTGTCATCTGTCGATGCCAAAGCTATGACAGATTGGCCACTTTATTCCCTAGTGGAGTGGTATCAAATCCATTTGTGGGAAAAGAATATCCCTCAACGTGATAAAAAATTGGCAGAGATTGAAAGCACTTTACGAACTCGTTTTTACTTCTCAGCAAAGCGGCTGCAACTCAGAGGTGAAGACGCAGAAAATATGTCATGGCTGATGCGTGACTCAGAAAGTTCAATCTTAAGATTGATTCTGGCGACATCTGATCAAGCTGCTTGGAAACTAGATATGCCACGACTGGTTCAAGGCGTTCTTTCTCGTCAGCAAGAAGGCGCATGGGGACTTACGACAACAAATGCATGGGGCAGCCTCGTGATGAGAAAACTTCAAGCATGGGCGAAGAACAACCCAGTATCTGGTGTGTTCACAGCTGAACTGGAAAAAAATAAAACACGCTATGATTGGAAAAAAGGCAATCTGGGTTCGATGACTTTGCCGTGGACAGGACAACAGGCAAAACTGCAAATGAACCAAGAAGGTTCTGGTAAGCCGTATATCACAGTTTCGGCGAAAGCAGCTGTTCCGGTAACGAAGGCACAATTTGCTGGATTTAACGTTGAAAAAACGATCTTAGCAGTGGAACAAAAGAAAAAAGGCGTTTGGAGTGTAGGTGATATCGCTCGCGTACAACTCAAAGTTCGTGCGAAGGCCCCACAAACATGGGTTGTGGTTGAAGATCCAATTCCAGCGGGCGCAAGCTTGCTCCAAAACTCTTATGCGTCGGCCGTGGAGCGCAAAGAAGAATTGATTCGTTTGTACTTTGACTGGTTCCCATCTGAAGAGCAGACTATTGAATATACGCTTCGCTTTAACCAAGCCGGAACGTTCCATCTGCCAGTGACAAGAGTGGAAGCGATGTACAGTCCGGATTTATTTGCGGAGTTGCCTGAGGGCACATGGAAGGTTCAAGAGTGAGTAGAAAGCTTCTGATTTCTTTATCGATTGCGAGTGCGCTAGCTGTGACAGCAGGGGGAAGTTATCTCCTGCTGGAAACGCCCCGCGCACCTTCGTTTGAAACGGTGAAAAAGAATTATCAGAGCTCGGACCTGTACCTGATGGATCGTAAAGGCGAGATCCTGCATCAACTCAGACAAAATCCCAAAGAACGAAGTTCCCTCTGGTTGCCATCAGAACAAATTCCGCAAGTGATGGTGAAGGCTCTCCTTAAATCCGAAGACAAGAAATTCTATAAGCACGAGGGCGTGGATCTTAAAGCACTCGCGGCCAGTCTTTATCAGCGAACTTTTAAAAAATCAGAACGCGGAGGCAGTACGATCAGCATGCAGCTGGTAAAATTGATCTCTCCTAATAAAGAAATCTGGCAGGGCTATAAGGGAAAACTTCGCCAGGTGAAAGCGGCTTGGCAGTTAGAAAAATCTTGGAGCAAAAAACAAATCATCGAGGCGTATTTAAATCTGGTCCCATTCCGCGGAGAACACCGCGGCCTTACAAGTATTACGCAATCTCTGTATCATAAAAATTCGATTGGACTGACTTTGCCCGAAGCAACTTTACTTGCGGTTCTGATCAGATCTCCAAATGCAGATCAAAAGCAATGGTTGCAAAGAGCCTGCTGGCAAGAACGTGCATGGTGTGATGCCATGAAATCTCGTCTCGCAACGAGCAATCTACGCGATATCATTTTGCAGATCCCGCAAGGCGCCTATCATATTTCTCAACGCCTCAGCCAAACGGGTCTTCGAGGGCAAGTGCAAAGCACACTTTCAAAAGATCTTCAGTCTTATATTCAAGATACAATTTCCTCACAGATGCAAAGCTTGAGTGCCCAGAATGTGCATGATGCTGCGGTTCTCGTGATTGAAAATAAAACCGGAGAAGTGTGGGCTTATGTTGGTGGCTCAAGAGAATTTTCAACCGCTCCGTATGTAGATGGGGTGAGAGCTCTCAGACAAGCCGGCTCAACTCTAAAGCCTTTCCTATATGCGACTGCTTTTGAAAAAAATATTTTGAATGCCGATTCCTGGCTTGAAGATTCAGCAGTTGACGTGGTTTTTGATCGCGGTGTTTACAAACCACAAAACCACGACAAGCAATTCTACGGCTGGGTGCAGGCAAAGACGGCCCTTGGCTCGTCGCTGAATGTTCCTGCCGTCAAAGTATTCCGTTTACTCAATGACGATTCCTTCTGGGGGAAATTGCAGGCTTTGCATTTCCGCCAACTGAAAGATCCAGATCACTACGGACCGGCACTCGCTTTGGGAGTAGCCGATGTGACCCTTGAAGATCTCACGCAAGCCTATCGCGCGCTCGTGAATAATGGTGCTTACACCTCTTTGAAGTTTGTAAAAAGCATCGAACCCGCACTTCGCAATCAAGTCTTCACCGAAAAAAGCGCAAGTGAAGTTGTTACCATCTTATCTGAAAACCAAAACCGTGCGTTGGGTTTTGGAATGGATTCAGCACTCTCTATACCAGGCACCGCGGTTAAAACGGGAACCAGCAAAGATATGCGCGACAACTGGTGTGTCGGTATGAACTCCCGATTTACAGTCGGCGTGTGGGTTGGAAACTTCAACGGTCAACCGATGTGGAACGTCATGGGCGTGACAGGGGCCGCACCCATTTGGAAAAAAACTATGGAGTGGTTAAACGAACGTTATCCTGCTACGGAATCAGTTCCACAACTTCGAACTCTTGCGGCAACGGCACCAGTACAAGCACCGCAAATTAAGGCACCAGTGCAAAGTCAGCCAATGAAGTATCCAAAGGCCCGCATCATCTATCCGCAAGATGGCATGGTGCTCGCCATGGATCCAGCGATTCCATCGCTTCATCAAAAAATGCCTTTGATGGTTGAATCAGCAAAAAATAAAAACCTACGCTGGAAAATCGACGGCAAAATGATTTCCGCCGACAAAACACATCTGTGGCAACCGCGTCCCGGCAAACACAGTTTTGAACTGTATGACGGGCAAGAACTTAATTCCAAAGTTCAAATCCTTGTAAAGTAATCCTCGCTCAAAGTCCTGTTTAGAACTGAGACAAGGTCGCCGATAAGAAAGATATGGCGCAACTGACTCCACAAAAGCTTCAATCGCTTTGTGAAAATTTAAAGAAAGCATACACTCCAAGAAAGGGTGAAATTCTTTTCTTTGATCTCACAAGCCCCGAGGACCCGAGGATTCTGGAAAATGAATCCGAACTCTCGGCTTTGGTCGAGTCTTTGGTGGCGACGGAAAAACCTTACGCCATCATGAATTACACCGGCGCATTCCCGGTACTGACGATTCATGGTGTGACCTTCGTGAAGCAAGAAAATATGGAGACGGGTAAAACTCTTGATGTCGTCAACGACGGCATGTCGACAGAGGATATGCTCGCACTTCGCCGCGAACTTCGCCAGATTCGTGGACTGCTGCCTTACTCAAAAGCTAGCTAGTAACAATTAAATAAACGGATTTCCACGATCGTGAAGAGCTTCTTCAATGGCTTGTTGCAATTTTTCCTGCATGTCTTGCGCAATCTCATGCACTAATTCTGAATCATCAACTTTGTTGGGCTTATAGGGCAAGGTGATTGGGGGTAAAAAACGAATCCGCCACTTTGCTGGTAACGGCAAGATATTCAAAGGCAACGGAATCACCGATCCGCGCAAGAATTTCGTGAATTTTAATTTTTTTAGATTAATATGCGTTTCTTCCGCACCCAAGATCACCACGGGGACAATCGGGCATTGTGCTTCCAATGCCATGCGCACGAATCCGCGTTTGAATTCTTGCAGCTGATATCGCTCCGAAGTTGGCTTGAAATTTCCTTGTTCCCCCTCGGGGAAAAGCACAATAGCATTTCCTTTTTTAAGAGCGTTCAAACCATTTTCGTAAGTCGCCTCAGTAAAACCCATTTTGGTAGCGGGAATCGCTGTTGTTTCAGTGAGAAACCAAAAATGATGGGTCAAAACACGGGGAACACGTTTGGCTTCCTGTTGCACAATATGGCCTAACAAGAAGGCATCGAATCCAGAATAGCCAGAATGATTGGGAGCTAAAATGACGGGGCCACGGCGCGGGATATTTTCGACCCCTGTGACCTCCAAACGGAAGTATTTACGAAGAATCTCGAGCAAAAATCTTGGAAGAACCCGAAAGATCAAAGTATCTCGATCGAGTTCCTTTAATCCGAAAATTTTTTCGTTGGGTTTCTTCAAGAAATTCTTCATGATCTAAGTAGTAGTTTCCATTGTTTTTGGAGGTAGTTGATGTCTAGTTTTATCATGGCGATTGATCAGGGGACAACGAGCTCTCGTACCTGCATAATCAATCAAGCCGGAGGTCTTGTCGCAGAGGCCCGCGAATCCTTCAAGCAAATTTTCCCAAAACCAGGTTGGGTGGAACACGATCCTGAGGACATTTGGTACTCAACGCAAAGATCAATGCGTTTAGCAATGGAGAAAGCTGGAATTAAAGGCGGTCAGATTCGCACCATCGGCATCACCAACCAACGTGAAACTGTGATGCTGTGGAATCAAAAAACCGGCAAAGCCTTGTACAATGCCATCGTTTGGCAATGTCGTCGCACGCAAGATCTCTGCGAGAAATTGAAGAAAGCCAAAAAAGAAAAGATCATCACGGCGAAAACTGGTTTGGTTTTGGATCCTTATTTTTCTGCGACGAAAATTCAGTGGATTCTTAAAAACGTTCCGGGTGCGATGCAAAAAGCAAAAGCAGGTGATGCTCTAGCTGGAACTGTTGATAGTTTCCTTTTGTGGAAACTCACAGCAGGGCAATCACACAAAACGGATGTTTCAAATGCGTCACGCACGATGCTTATGAATATTCACACGGGCTGGTGGGACGAAGAACTGATGAAAATGTTCTCGGTTCCCGAAGAAGTTTTGCCAGAGATCTGCCCAAGCAATGCCGATTTTGGCACCACAATGGGTCTTGGATTTTTGCCAGATGGAATCCCAATCACGGGAATGATTGGTGATCAGCAGTCGGCTTTGTTTGGCCAGACATGTTTTGAAGTCGGCGAATCAAAATGTACTTTCGGAACGGGAAGCTTCTTGCTTTTGAATACGGGCAAAAAAGCCGTGAAATCAAAAAATAAACTTCTCACGACGGTTGCATGGAGATTGAAAAACCAAGAAACAATCTACGCTCTCGAAGGCGGTGCTTTCGTTTGCGGCGCCGCTGTCCAATGGTTGCGTGATGGCTTGGGTCTTTTCGAACAATCATCTGAAGTTGAAGCGTTGGCAAAAACCGTGAATGATACGGAAGGTGTGGAATTCATTCCGGCACTGACAGGTCTTGGTGCTCCTCACTGGAGACCGGACGCGCGCGGTTTGATCTGTGGTCTGACTCGCGGAACAACGAAAGCACATATTGCGCGTGCAACTCTGGAAGCCATGGCTTTACAAAATGTCGATGTTCTTCTGACGATGCAAAAAGATTTAGGTAAGAAATTAAAAGATATCAAAGTCGATGGTGGTGCGGCTGCGAACGATTTGCTGATGCAAATGCAAGCCGACTATTTGGGCGTCGGCGTGGTTCGTCCTTCCAATCTGGAAACCACAGCGCTGGGTGCGGCCTTTATGGCAGGCTTGGGCGTGGGAATCTGGAAAGATCAAAAAGAACTTCGTCGAATTCTAAAAGTAGATAAAGAATTTAAAGTGAAGATGAGCCCGAAAGATCGTAAGGCTCGTCATGTTCGCTGGGAAAAAGCTTTGGAGAGAGTCTAATGTCGGCGCAAGTCATTTTTAAAAAAGTAGGCGTCTCAGAAAAGAAAATGCTCTTTCGTGAAATCGCTGACGACAAGATTCAAGTGGCGCTTAAGGGTGAAGACGATACGATATTTCACCTCATCGCCGTGCAATGTGAAAAAGACGAACAGCTCTTTTGTCATCACACCGCAGACTCCAAGGCACATACGAAACCACAAAAGGTGCTGGCAAATTTTTCGTTTAAAAGCGAGCGCTACTTTTTTCAAACGGAACTGACCTTTTCAACAGGGTGGGCGATTCTAAGTCTGGATGGTGATCTTTTTCAACTCCAACGCCGAGCAAGTGCGCGCGTGGATATCCCATCAGGTTATCCGGCGACATTCAGTTTACATTCAGTTTCTGGCAGAAATTATTTCGTCGAAGCCAAAGTTCGCGACGTGAGTGCCGGCGGAGTGAAAATTGAATTTGCAACAACGGGTATTACTCTGAAAACCGGAGATCAAGTTCGCGGCTCATTAAAACTTGGAATTCGTCGCGCGATCGATTGTGAATTAGAAGTTCGCCACGCAATGGAAAGACAGCACGAAGGCCTAACGATTGTCGGAGCAGGGATGCAGTTCCTCAATGTCGATCAAGGCCTGGAAAATCGCTTGCTCAGTTTAATGATGGATTTACAAAGAGAAATTTTCCTAAAATACCCAAAGAAAAGTGAACGCTAGCAAAAGCTAGCGTTTTACGAATTGATCTGAGTCTTTGAGTAGGTTCGTCATATTTTTTAGACGATCTACGAATGAAAGCATCATCGAATTAGCCCAGCCAGGGAGTTCATCCAAGAGTTGTTGAAAACCTTCCTCAGAAACACGCACCAATGTGACATCCGTGATGGCTTGAGCCGAAGCAGAGCGGGGTTTTTGATCGAGCAAAGCAAATTCACCGAAAGATTCACCATCGACGATTTTGCAAAGATTCACACGTTGGCCTTCTTTATCTTTAGTAAAGATTTGCACAACGCCAGTTTCGACAATGTAAAAATGGCTTTCGATATCTCCTTCGAAGAAAATAAAATCACCTGGTTTATAATTTTCCTTCGCAATAGCATCGAGTGGATTCATTCCCATTCTCCTTAAATAAGACGACTCAGTTCACGAACGTTCTTAATAAAAGTAACTTTCTTATCTGTAGAAAGCTTAACATCAGCCATGTGCCGTTTGTTAGAAAAAGGAATAACAAAATGAGTGAAGCCTAGTTTGTCGGCCTCTTTCAGGCGACTCTCGACGAAGGAAACTCCGCGGACTTCTCCAGTGAGGCCAATTTCCCCAAAAAAGCAGGTTTTTGCGTCCAGGTCTTTACGACCTTCGGTGGAAAGAATGGCGGCAGCGACCGCCAAGTCTGCTGCAGGTTCGACGAGTTTTAATCCGCCTACCACGTTAATAAAGATATCGTTATGGGCAAGACGCACATCCAAGTGTCGATCCAGAACCGCCGTCAAAAGATGCAGGCGATTCACATCAATACCCAAAGCTGTGCGACGAGGCATCGCCATCGGGCTTGAAAGAGTCAGTGCTTGAACTTCACAGAGTAACGGCCTTGTTCCTTCCATTGATGCGAACACTGCAGATCCGATCAGTTGATCACCACGCTCTTCTAAAAATAATTCGGAAGGGTTGGAAACTTCCTCCAGACCTTTAGAGTTCATCTGAAAAACACCGAGTTCGTGAGCCGCACCAAAACGATTTTTCAAAGCACGCAGCAAGCGGAAGTTGTAGTTCGTGTCACCATCAAATGAAAGAACACAGTCTACCATGTGCTCAAGAACTTTAGGGCCCGCGATCGTACCGTCTTTGGTAACGTGACCAATTAAAATCACGGCGATGTTATCTTGTTTGGCAAGGCCCATTAAATGCCCCGCACATTCACGAACCTGCGAAACGGAACCAGGAGCTGCCTGTAAATCAGGCAAATACATTGTTTGAATCGAGTCGACGACTAAAACATCAGGTTTTTTAAAGCGCGCCAGTTCCATGATGCTAGTGAGGTTCGATTCGGCACCGATCTCAATCAGTGGAGAGCGAATTCCCAAGCGGTGAGCGCGAGAGCCTGTTTGCGAAATGCTTTCCTCGCCTGAGATATATAAAACGCGGCGCTTATCTTGGGCTAAACCACCAGCCATTTGCAGCAACAAAGTTGACTTACCAATTCCCGGTGAACCGCCTAATAAAACAAAACTTCCACGCGCTAAACCGCCACCCAAAACACGGTTCAATTCTTCGAACGACGTATCAAAGCGATCCAATTGAATTTCTTCTAGGCGTTGGTCTAGGCTGACGGGCTTCATGCTCGCCACGCCTTTTTCATTTGTTCCCGTCGACCAACCTCGAGTTTTTGGTTCTTCTTGCTGCAATTCTTCGACGTAGGAATTCCACGCGCCGCAGTCAGAGCATTTTCCTTCCCACTTTGGTCTTTGGGCTCCACAATTTTGACAGGTATAGATCGTTTTCGTCTTCGATTTTGCCATAGATATTCGGTATCATTATTAGGACGGGGATTCAAGAACTGAACTCAAGAGGGAGTGGACACAGTGGCAAGAGGACGCGCTTCTGTAAACGCAATTTTATTATCTTTGCTAACAGCTTCAATGGCATTTGCTCAGGCGCCCGCGGCGTCCGAAAAAAATCCGAGTTTGGAATCTTTCAAAAAAGCACTCGATCAATACAAAGCTTCTCAATACGATCAAGCGATCACTTCTTTTGAAGATCTTTTAAAAAACAAATCTTCACTCGAAGAATACGGTCGTTTCTATCTTGCGCAATCCTGCATGAAAACGAAAAAGTTTGATGAAGCCGAAAAAGAACTCGTGCGCGTATTGGATCTTTCTCCCAACGTTAAAATGAGCATCGAGGCTTCCAATCTATTAGGTCAAATTGCTCTGGAAAAGAAAAACTATAAAGCGGCAGCGGTGCAATTCCAGAAATTGGAAAAGCGCACACGCAATACCGAAGATCATCCTGACGTCGTTTACAATCTCGCCGTGGCAGAAAAAGGTTTGGGTCATCATGCCCAAATGTGTAAGTGGCTCACGAAACTTTATGAGCGCTATCCAGCTTATTCCAAAGTAAAAGACTGGGGAGTGGATTTGGCTGCCAATGAATTTGAAGGTAAGCCGACAGATTGCAAAGTCACTCCTGAAGATTTCCGCACGCGCGTTCGTTATCTACTGTGGGCGGGGCTGGATCAAAAAGCTCAAGGCGAAATCAATATGATGAAAGAGAAGTTTGCCAAAGATGACAAATTTCTAGCCGATAAACTTCAGGCGCAATTCTATGCGCAAGAAGGTGAAGTTCAAAAAGCAGTCGAGATTTTAAAACCTTACTATGAAGCGAATAAAAGAAATTTCGATTTCCTGATCTTGTTTGCATCGGCGGCCGCACGTGCGGGTGAAGTGCAGTTGGCCGTGGGTTCTTACTACTCTGCTTATAAATTGGCACCACGTTCAAAAACGGCAAGATCGGCTTTGTATCAATCGGCATTTTTAAGCTACCAGTTCCAAGACTATGATGGCGCCACTCGTCGATTCCAAGAATTCATGAAGGCCTATCCCACGTCCGGTTTGAATCGCGATGCAAAGTGGCACTTGGCTTGGTTGAAATATCTTAAAGGCGATTACCAAGGAGCTTTGAAAGCTTTTAGTGATTTGCAAATGCAAAAACGTAAATCACCTAAAGCTTGGAAGGCGTTCCCGCAAGATCGCGTGACATATTGGATGGCGATGAGTTTGTTCCGCCAAGGTAAAGTTGTTCCAGCGCGCACGATGATGGAAGGTCTCGCTAAAGATCCTCTTCTTGGTTATTACTCCATCGCAGCACAAGCGCGTTTGAAAAAAATGGAGTTTGTCTTAAAAGATTCAAAACTGGCACAAACTACACCGACGCCAGCACCTCTTCCGCGTTTTATCTCTCGTTTTTCTGCCGGCGAATTTATGGTGCCAGCTTTGGATAGTGACTACGGTGGCGATGAAGCGGAATCAGAGGATACTTTAATCCTAACTCAGTATTCTGCTGATGATGAAAATGGTGAAGAAGAAGCAGAAGCCAGCGACAATCCTGATGTGAAATCAGTCGACGTGGCTCAACAAGGTGACGAGGCGACAGAGGCCGGCGGGGAGAAGCAAACGACATTTGCAAGCCCGATCCTGACAAATCGTTTCGAACGCGCTCGTGAGATGATGTCTATTGGTGAAAACGAATGGGCTCGTTGGGATCTTTATGATATCGAAAGAAAAACATCCAACCGCGATCATCTTCGCTCTTTGATGGGTGAATACAATACGGCTGGTCACTACAATCGTTCTTCTTATATTGCGCAAATCACATTCGGTGGCCAACGTGGTTATCAAGGTTTGACGAACGGAAGAGCTCTGTGGGAGTTTGCTTATCCGCAGGCGTACTCTGATTCTGTTAGCAAGTACTCTAAACAGTTCTCAGTGCCGACAGAACTTGTTTGGGGCATCATGCGTGCTGAAACAAATTATCGCCGTGATGCGATTTCACCAGTGGGTGCACTTGGTTTGATGCAAGTCATGCCATTTACAGGTCACAAAGTCGCTGCGATGTTAAATGAAAAAGATTTCAGCGCACCGATGCTTTTACAACCTGACACGGCAGTGAAAGTTGGTTCTCGTTACCTGAAGCGTTTGATGGATAGATTCCAAAATACCATTCCACTTGTGGCAGCAGGTTACAATGCGGGACCTCACCGTGTGAAAAACTGGCTGACGGCTTTTGGTGGTCTTGAGACGGATGAGTTTATCGAACACATTCCGTTCCTTGAAACACGCAACTATGTGAAGCGTGTTGTTTCCAATGCTTACGTTTACGGACAACTTTACGGCAACAAAACAGATCTTTTCCCTTATTTGGCTGATGCCGTGCCTGTGAAAATGACAGCTGAAGTTCAGGGTAAGGAAAACTGGGACGACATTTGAGAGATAGCAGCGTTAGCTTTGTAGTGAAGAAAATTTTGGAGCTTATTACGTCGTTAGCGGTGCTAGCGACGTTGCTGTTTTTATTGCTGCGCCTTTTGCCCGGCGGTCCTTTCGATTTAGAAAGAACACTTGATCCCTCAGTCCAAAAAAATTTGAGTGAATCTTGGGGGATTCACAATCTCACAGACTCCATGATCAGACCCGATCAAAGTGTTTTTGGCATTATTCTGCAAGGTCTCTCCAATACGTTAAGTTTGAATCTGATGGCTTTATTTATTGTGTTGATGGGCTCATTAGGCATGTCACTTTTAGTCGTCAGATACCGCGGTGGCTGGTTTGAACAGTTGATCAATCAGATGCTGATTGTTTTTGTGTCTTTGCCGAGCTTGTTCTGGGGTCCGTTTCTTATTTATCTTTTTGCTTTCTATTTTGATCTTTTACCTGTGGCACTTTTAAATTCACCGGCAAGTTACATTTTACCGGTACTCACGTTGAGCATTCGGCCGTTTGCGACTCTTGTGCGTTTGTTGCAGACCTCCCTTCTCACCAATATTCAGCAGGACTACGCTCGAACGGCGATTGCAAAAGGACTGACATCTTGGGAAGTGCTGGTTAAACATGTCTTGAGAAATTCCTCGATGGCTTTTTTAAGTTATCTGGGGCCTCTGACTGTCTCGCTGGTGTCGGGTTCATTCTTAGTAGAAATTTTGTTTGCGATTCCAGGATTGGGAACGGAATTTGTTCAGGCGATCAACGATCGTGACTATACGGTGATTGCCGGTATTACTTTGTTCTACGGATGTTTGCTTTTAAGTCTCAACACATTGATTGAAATTGTTCAGCGAAATATTGATCCCCGCCTTAAGGAGGACACGCCATGAAGTCCTTCAGTCGTTGGATCGCCCGCGTCTTCCTTGCGGGTTTAATGTTTGCCATATTCTTTGGCCCTTGGATTTTAGGGGAACAAGGCTATGAGCAAAATATGAATGCGGTGCTGGAGGCGCCAAGCTCACAGCATTGGTTCGGAACCGATTCTCTGGGACGAGATCTTTTCGCGCGCACTCTGATGGGTGGGAGAGTTTCCGTTCTTATCGGTCTTGTCAGCGCACTTCTGACTTTTGCACTCGGTTTTGTCTATGGATCCATTGCCGGATGGATGGACGGGTGGATTGATCGCGTGCTGATGCGCTTTTGTGATATTTTGATGGCGATCCCAAGTTTTATTTTGGTCTCGGTCTTTTGCTTGTCATTTCAAAGTATTTTACATCTCAATGATCCACATACCGTGGCACTTTTAAGTTTGTGTTTCGGAATTTCGATTACGCACTGGATGTCGCTGGCTCGTGTGACGCGGGGACTGGTGATGGAAACCAAAAGAAGATCTTTTATTGAGGCGGCCATCGCCCTCGGCGGCACAAAAACTCATATTATCACTCGGCATATTTTCCCCCATGTGATGAGTTCACTGCTAGTCCTTGTCGCGTTACAAATCCCTACAAGCATTTTGTATGAGAGCTTTATGAGCTTTATTGGTTTGGGGATTCACCCTCCGGAAACCAGTTGGGGCATTCTCATGCGCGAAGGCTGGAAAAGTCTTTCAAGCTTTCCCTATTTACTTCTTTTGCCCTCACTTCTTTTATTTTTGACAGTGTGGAGCTTTCACATCTTGCTTGATGATTTCCGAGAGGCGAAAAAGGATATATGAAGTTCTTCTTAGCGGTCTTACTTATCGCAGGGGCTGTAATTTTTCAAAACACGAAAGCTCATGCCGAAGAGGTCGCAAAGTCCTCCGAGCAACCCTCATTAACTGAAGCTCCCGAACCTCCTCAAGAACGTTGGTGGAACTTAGCCCCAATTGTTTCAACTGACATTCCCGTTTTTATTGGTGGTGGTTTTTCGGTTAAAGGGGAGCCGATGGAGTTTCAATTTCAATATGGTCTGACTCCAGAACCTTATGCCGACCTTATCGGTACAGCCGCCGCAGAAATTGCTGGCAATGAGGCTTACAAAGGTGTCGTGAAGGCGGCTTTTGAAAACAACAATATGCTACGGGCTGATTTATTGTATCGCTTTACCGGTAACACGGGTTGGAAAATTGCGATGGCTTATCTTGGTTTACAATCTCAAGGCAAAGCTGAAATCGACGATATTCTTTTTGCAGCTACAGGCCGAGACTACACAAACCTCAAAAATCTTTTAATCGCCGCGGGCCGTGAATCCACAGTTGATATGAATAGCACACTCGGAATCATCGAAGCCTATATTTCTTACGGTTATATGTGGGGAAGAAACTGGAACTTCGATATCAGCTTCGGTGTCGCCAAAGTTGTGGCCGCTGACGTAAAACTCAAAACCGGTCTTCCAAATTTCGAAGCCAGCCAGGCTGGCAGCACCCTCATGCGCAACACCGAAGGCGACCTCGAAGACATCATCTACGAATACGGCACCAGCCCCAAACTAGGCCTCACCCTCCAATACCTCTTCTAACCGAAAACGTGCAAGGGCTTACCAGGGGATTTCGGGGGCGGATTTTTTTAGTCCGCGATTTATGATTTTGTCGGCCATTCGAGCGGGGAGGACTTTCACCAACAGAGCTTGAGTGTGGATGGCTTTTCCGACCAGATAGGAAATGTTGGGCCAGCGGTCTTCGACGGCGCAGATTATTTTTTTTGAAACGAGTTCAACGGGAACTGCTTCTTTGGCGGCTTTCTCAACCGTTATTTGGGTCGCACGTAACAGCGGCCCATATGTTTTTTGTAATTCCGGAGACAGTTTCTTTTCGTGACTTTCACTCGTACGTAAAGACTTCGCCCAAATTTCAGTGCGAATGGGGCCGGGTTCAATCGAGATCACCTTCACGCCAAGGTTGATAACCTCGCGACGTAAGGAATCCGTCAGCCCTCGCAAAGCAAACTTCGATGCCACATAAGGCCCCAAAAATGGAGAGGCCATATGCGCGCTGATCGAGCTGATATTAATAACCCGTCCTTTGCTCTTGCGAATCAGGGGCAAAAATATTTTTGTCACATTAATCACGGCAAAAACATTCACTTCAAAGACACGGCGCCATTCATCCAGTGGTAATGCTTCTTGCGGGCCGCCGACAGCAATACCGGCGTTGTTGATCAGGATAAATTCAGCATCGCCAACTTCCGCAGAAATCATCTGATAAGCAGCGATAATATCGTTTTCAACTGTTACGTCCATTTTCAGGACATGCAAATTGCGCGGATATTTTTCCTGCAAGCGATCCAAAATTTCAGGCTTACGAAGAGCGGCCCACACATGGTGACCGCGAGCGCACAGGGCTTCAGCAGCATTGTAACCAATGCCTGTTGACGTTCCAGTGATGAGAATGTGCTTAGGGTTTTTTGCCATACTAAGCACATTGTAGAGGAGTGCTTTAAAAATAAAAGTCTATTTTCTAGGCGGCACCCAGCCACCAAATGTTGATTCTAAAAATTCCGCCGTCGCAAGGGTCAAATGATCCATGCCGTGCCGAGCTACAACTTGCACTCCCAACGGAAGTCCCTCTGGATTCAAACCCGTCGGTACCGAAGTCGCAGGATTGCCAAGAGTCGTAAAGAGGCCCGTATAAATAAAATCAAAAGGCGACCACAAAACGGCACGATGCTTCGGAGCCACTCGAGAGTGCGGAGGCAAAATCAAAATGCCATCCGGGCCCAGTTTTTCATCTAGATCTTTTTTCATCTGTTCAAGGCCAGTCAGTTCTTCAGTTAAGTCTTTCGAACCGATTCCTAAAATTTCAGATAAAGAGACAATGAGATTTGGCAGAGTGTAATCAGGACGTCCCATCGCAAGCTTGAATAATTCTTTGCCGATCGAAAGATTTTTCTCTGGACCCATCAAAGCCTCATGCAAGTCCTTGGTTTTTGAATTCTTAAGAGCGGCAAACCACATCTTCGTTCCTTTCACAAAGAAACGAGAATCCAGTTCTTCAACGTGAGCACCTAATTCTTCAAACAACTTCCCACAATTCACAACAACCTGTGAAAGTTCACCATCCGTTCCGCGCGCACCATGGAATGAAGGATTCGGACAAATCAAAACGCGACGACCTTCCCACTGCAGTGGTTTTTCGCCGTGGCGAATGTTTTTCAACGTCGAGCGATCATGCTCATCCGCGCCTGCCATTATTTTCGTTAACAAAGACAAATCAGCAGCACGGCGACTTAAAGGACCCACCGAAGTAAACGGATATTTCTCATTCAACAACGTATTAGCAAAATCTCCAGGGCCATAAGGAAAGTGACCTGTGAGTGGCAACCAATAGCGAGAGGGCTTGTGCCCAAACACGCCACAGAAAAATGCCGGAATACGAATGCTCCCGCCGATATCACTTCCCAAACCAAACGGCGAAGCACCAGCCCCAATCAAAGCTCCTTCACCACCACTGGAACCACCGCATGTGCGACTGTCATCATAAGGATTGTTGGTACGGCCATAGATAGGATTATAAGTCTCAAACCAAAAACCTAATTCAGGAACATTCGTCGTTCCCATCGGAATTGCACCCGCATGTTTCATGCGCGCTAATATCGTAGCATCCCAATCCATCACATCATGACGATGATGAATGCTGCCGCCGGTGCGTTTCATTCCCGCATACGCCAACATTTCTTTCACAGTGAACGGAACACCAAAGAGGGGAGGCAGATCCGAAACAGAATGAGCCAAACGCTCTGTTTGTTCACGCGCGGTTTTACGAGCACGAACAAAGTCGTCTTCGACCATCGCATTTAAATCCGGATTGACTTGTTCGATACGCGAGATGTGCGCTTCTAGAACTTCCAGGGGAGAAACTTCTTTTGCTGCTATTCTGCGAGCAAGTTCAGTTCCAGAGAGAGTTAATAGTTCATTCATAAACAATTCCTCTTAAAAGCAAAGATCTTCAGTTGATCTCGAGAGAAATAGTCTACAACTACAAAAAGAAAAGGGGGATTGAAATCCCCCTTTTTAAATTCAAATACACGGCATGTTATTCGTTAGACATTGAAACGGAAGAACATGATGTCGCCATCTTTAACCAGGTACTCTTTACCTTCGACACGGTATTTACCTGCGTCCTTAACAGCTTGCTCTGATTTGTAGCTGAACAAATCTTCACAGTGGTAAGTTTCAGCACGGATAAAGCCGCGCTCGAAATCTGTATGGATCACACCTGCTGCTTGTGGAGCTTTCATGCCTGCGCGAATCGTCCACGCACGCACTTCTTTCTCACCCGCTGTAAAATACGTATAAAGACCAAGCAAAGCATAAGCCTCACGGATCAAACGATTCAAACCCGGTTCAGTTGCGCCCATTGCAGACAAGAACTCAACGCGTTCTTCAGGTGGAAGCAAAGAGATTTCCGCTTCCATCGCAGAACAGATCAAGATTGTTTTGTTATTTTCTTTTGCAGCGTGCGCTTCAACTGTTTTTGTCCAGTCGTTACCACCATTAGAGAAGTCTGCATCTGTGACGTTCATCGCGTAAAGAACAGGTTTCGCAGTTAACAAATGCATTTCTTTAAGGAACGGAAGTTCCAAGTCATCCAAAGTTACTGCACGAGCTGGCAAACCTTGATCCAAAGAAGCTTTTACTTTCTTTGTGACTTCGAAATCCATTTTGATTTTTTTGTCTTGAGTTGATTTCGCCATTTTTTCTAGACGAGCATAACGTTTATCAACCGAATCCATATCAGCCAAAAGCAATTCTGTGTTGATCACTTCGATATCGCGAAGTGGATCTACGGAACCAGAAACGTGGATGATATTTGGATCGTCAAAGCAACGAACCACGTGAACGATCGCGTCTGTTGAACGGATGTGTGAAAGGAATTGGTTGCCAAGACCTTCACCCTGAGAAGCACCTTTTACGATACCTGCGATATCCACGAATTCCATTGTTGTTGGAATAACTTTTTGTGGCTTGATGAATTGAGTGATTTTATCCAAACGCAAATCTGGAACTGTCACAACGCCCACGTTCGGGTCGATTGTACAGAAAGGGTAGTTCGCTGCTTCAGCTTTTGCTGATGTCAGAGCGTTGAAGAGAGTACTTTTACCTACGTTCGGTAGTCCGACGATTCCTACTTGTAATGCCATGGGATCCTTTTCTGTTCAGCTATTCGGGAAGAATGTAGCTTACCCGTTAAATTTTGTCGAAGCTTTTTGAATCCCGTCCTTCATGATGGATTCAATCGCGTCGCCCGCACGATTCAAGAAATCTGGCATCTGCTCGAATTCTTCTTTCGTGAATTTTCCGAGTACATAGTCTGCCACATTATGCTGAGGATTTGCAGGGCGACCAACGCCCAGACGCAAACGAATGTAATCGGCAGAGCCCATAAGGCCTGAGATGCTTTTAATGCCGTTATGGCCGCCGTGCCCGCGGTTTTTCTGAATTTTCATCTGAGCAAAGGGCTGGTCAATCTCGTCGTGAAGCACGATCAAGTGATCAAGAGGGATTTTATAAAAACCCATCAACGGTTGCACAGATTCCCCAGAGAGATTCATGAATGTTTGCGGTTTGCAGAAAATAACTTGGTGATCACCGATTTTCGCCTGCGCGATTTCGGCCTTAAATTGATTTTTGATAGGAGGATTGCCAAGACCTTGGAGCAAATAATCCACGGCCATAAATCCGATATTGTGACGAGTGAGTTTGTATTCTCCGCCCGGATTACCCAAGCCGACGACTAACCACATTTTCGTTCTCCTTCAAAAAGAAAAGCAGCCCCGAGGAGCTGCTTTCTTGAAAAGATTCGCTGTTGAGAGCAATCCTTATTTTTTCGCTGGAGCTGCTGGAGCTTTCGCTGCTGCCGCTGGAGCTGCTGCTGCTGCAGGAGCCGCTGCTGCTGGAGTTGCAACAACTTCTTCTTCTTGAGCAGATACAACCGCGATAGTTTGTTCAGCACCAGTGATGATTTTAACTGAGCCAGATACTTTCAAGTCAGAAACGTGAAGAGCATCGCCTACGCCCAAGTTCGAAACGTCAGCTGTGAAGAATTCAGGGATTTCAGTTGGCAAACACTCGATCTCAACTTGACGAGCAACTTGTTGCAACAAGCCACCTTCAGAAAGACCGATAGCTTTACCTTCAAGACGGATTTCAACGTGTACGCGTACAGTTTTAGAAAGATCCAAAGCGATGAAATCAACGTGTTGTGGACGACGAGTCAATGGGTGAACGTCAACTTGCTTAATAAGAACAACTTTACCGTTCGCGTTTTTGTCAGAAGATTTCAAGTTGAAAAGAGCATTCTCGTAAGCACGAGTGTTGTACTTTACGATGTCACCTTCATAAACGTGTACGTTAGTTGGAGTAACCGCGCCGTAGATTACAGCTGGTACTTTACGGTTTGTGCGAAGAGTGCGGCTGTTGTGTTTGCCAGTTTCGCGTGGTTCAACAGATAGTTCGATTCTGTTTTTCATAATATATTCCTTCTAGTCCGATAGAATGGAGTTAATAAATTCCCTTGCGGGATTGTGTTTCTGCTCAAGCGCCGTTAGTCAAAAAGACTGCTTACAGAATCATTTCCGTGGATTCGTTTGATTGCTTCAGCTAACACTGGAGCGACAGAAACCACTTCGATTTTTCCGCAGTTTTTTGCGGCCTCTGAAAGAGGGATCGTATCCGTAACCCATACTTTTTCGATAGGGCTTTCTTTCAGGCGGCTGATGGCAGGACCCGATAAAACGGGGTGCGTTGCAACGGCGAACACACGTTTTGCCCCATTCTTGTAGAGGCTGTCAACTGCTTGTGTAAGAGTTCCTGCCGTATCGATCATATCGTCCACGATCACGGCCGTTTTGCCAGTGACGTCCCCGATAAGATGCAGAGCTTTTGCCTCGTTCGGGCCGGAACGGCGTTTATCGATGATCGCCATCGAAGATTCGATACGTTTGGCAAAGGCACGGGTTCGTTCAACCCCGCCAGCATCTGGACTCACCGCAACAAATTCAGATCCCTGGCCGTGAGCTTCACGCCAAGCGCGAGCTAAAGTCGGAATCGCGAACAAGTGGTCCACTGGAACATTGAAGAATCCTTGGATTTGGGCGGCGTGGAGGTCCACGCAGACTACCCGGTTGGCTCCAGCTGTTGTCAGCAGATCCGCCATCAATTTGGCAGTGATCGGAGCGCGTGGTGCTACTTTGCGATCTTGGCGGGCATAACCGTAGTACGGAATGACGGCCGTGATGGAAGCGGCTGAGGCTCTTCTTAGAGCATCGAGCATCACAAAGAGCTCCATGTAGTTTTGGTTCACAGGAGGGCAGGTACTTTGCACCACAAAGACGTGCTGTCCTCGAACGCTTTCATGAATTTCAACTTGAATTTCCCCATCGGCAAATGTGCTCACCTCACAAAATCCGAGGTCAACACCGGCTGCTTCAGCCACTTTCTTTGCAAGGGTGGGATTGGCATTAGCGGTAAAGATCTTAAGGCCCTTCATCACTCGTAGTCTCCTGAGTTAAAAGTGCGATTTGAAAGACCCTAGCACATGATTTTTGACTCGAGAAGGTTCTTTTTAATTTTTGCAATGAAGGGAAAAATGCAGCGAGCTGAGGGGGATCAGCTCGCTTGAATCGGGGTATAGAGGGGGTTAGGGGCAGGGGGTTAAGTCGTGAAGAACTCGCGACTTGATCTTGAACCCAATATACCCGGGGCGGGAGGACAAAACCTCCCAGATAATCTTACAACTTTGAGCTGGATTTATAGAGGGAGCGAATCAAATCGCCTAAAGTCTTCATATTTTCGCCGACGGCTTTAATTTCGGCTTCGTCTTTCTTGGAAATTAAGCTTTCGACGGTCGCCTTTGCTGAATTTTCAATCCGAGAGGCACGCTCCGACTCAGTTTTGATTTTCGTATCCGCATTGATAGACTCCTGGTTTAAAGGGAGCCCATAGCCGTCTTCATCTGCAAGGAAAAGGGCCGGTTTGGCAAAGAGCTTGCTGAGTTCCATATAATCATTCGCCAAGTCGACAACATCTTTTTTGCCGCTAGCTTCGGATGTTTTCACTTTGCGTTTTTCCATCGCCTGCAATTCTTCGAACGCAATTTTTTGCACGTCACCCATGATACGTTTTTGCAAACGTTTTTGGATCGCCGTTTCTAGAATTGTGGCCCATGCAGCTGTTTGCAACGCATCTGGAGTGTCTTTCGTGAGCTTGCGGTAGTATTTGCTTCTTTGTGCCGCTGACAGTTCAAAGAAAGCTTTAAAGTCTTCTTCCTTCACGTGCAGATTTTTTTTCACCGAAGCAAAAGCTGTTTTAAAGCGCTCTTCGAAAGAGTCAAAGTAGTAACTTAAGCTCAAAGCTTCTTTGCGATTTGCGAAAACAGAATCATCTGCGCGACCTGAGCGCACCAACGATGCATACAGATCAATCGGAGATTTGACTTCGATAGGTAATAACTCTGGAGAGAACAAAGCACTGCGAATCAAGTTCATGCTCTCTGTCGCACAGTTATTTGAAACGAAGTAGTACTTACCGTTGTAAGACCAATGCGACTCGACGGAACGAGTGACCACGTCTTCAATTTCTTTACGAGAAAGTTTCAAAGGAATGCTCTTGAGTGCACGCAATTCACCTTTTGCATACTCTTCAACAATTTGGTGCAAAGGAATGATGAACAGGCGAGACGGGTACTTCCCAGTCAATCCATCCATTGAGTTGATCGCCATTGAATCAACAAAGGCGCGGTAACTTAAAACCACATGTGAATCAAGATCTGTCAGGCACGTTGGACCCAACTCGTGATTAGGAGCGCAGATCACCAAACGAATCATGGCATGACCCCAACCACTCATCATGGCCTCACCCTTGTCAGCAAGCAAGTAGTGAACTTGATAGACTTTCGCTGGATCAATTTTCATCATTTGCGCAGGTTGCGCACCATTTGCAGGAACAACGTAACTGAGTTCACGGGCACAGTTTTCATTCTCAAACGGGATGTGTTTGAAATGTTGAGAAAGCATGCGGTACATGGTTGGACGACGGCATTTGTATTGCGGATCCAAGAGGAAGTATTCCATGTTCACAGCTAAATTTTCGCGTGGATTTTTAAGCTCGTATGGATCTGGGCTGCGTTCCACCATGCCGTTGAAATCCAAAATAAAACCCGCGGTCATCAAGAAGTAAGGATTTCCTGAAAACGTGGTGTTCATGTTTTTGTAATAACGGCACATTGCAGGCAATTTGTCTTCAATAGCTTGCTGGGCTTTTTCTGAAGAAATTTGCGGTTTACATTTACGAATCCAAGCTTGCTCTTCGGGAGTGTGTTTATTCAATAGATCGTAAAGATGAATTGTTTCATGTAAAACTGTCGCAAGAGCTTCGCGGTAAGCCGTTTTGTGAGCGCGCCCTTCGATAATTCGAGAGCCTGCTTCACCGGCGGCGATATCTTTGATCATGTCTTTTTTTAGAGTGATCGTAGATGAAAAACGACTTGCGTGGCCGACGACCTCATCACCGGGCATTTTTTCGAATCTGACGTTAACGGTTTTTAGAGAGCCTTGAACTGTTTGAGGTAATGTCTTTTTTGCTGTTTCAAGAAAGTTCGCAATGAGAGTTCGTTCCGAAGAAGAGAGTTGCGTGGTGACTTTGTATTCAAGTGACCACGCCGCTTTGGGTGCGAGGAGGGTTGCGATTGAGAGACCAACTAATGAAGACCAATTCAAGGCTTTCATGCAAACCCACCTTCTGAGATGAAAAGATTAAGCTTTTGTTCTTTTTGCAGCTGCTTCTGCAGGAGCAGCTGGAGCTTCGCCTTCGTCGTCAGCTTCTTCTTTTTTCTCTTCAGTCTTTGTCTCAGTTGTTTTTTCACCTTTTTTAATCGCGTTTGTTTCTGCTGATTTTACTGTGCCATCAATTGGGTTCATGCGAACACTGCACAGATATTCTTGATTGGCTTTAACTGTCTCTGTTCCTGTAACTGACGTCACAGAACAGTTTAAGACGCCACCCAGTTTTTCCTTAGCCGAATACCAGCTGCCATCAGAACCAATTTGCGTTTCAGTTGCAGTCAATGTTTGGTAAATCGCTTGAGCATCCACACCGTTGATTTTAAGAAGAGCAGATTGCTCTGAAGAACCTACGACGATAGATAGATCTGTTCCGTTGAAGCCTTCGGTGATTTCTTTTGCTTGTTCATCAACTTTGATTTCAGCTCTTTCAGCAAGAAGGTTTCCTGTTTTGTAGTCGATATAGATATAGCACTCTGCTGAATCAGTTCCACCGACAAGTGAGCGGCATTCTACGCCTTTACCTTTTTTAGAAACCAATTGTTTGCCAGCGACAACATCAGCTGAGCCAGATTCTTCTTTTAAGCGCATGCGATCAAAGATAGCTTGGGCATCTTTGCCGCTGATTTTAATCAGACCTGTGTTTTTTGGGTCTTTCGCAGTCAAAGTGACTTTGTCACCTTTATAGTCTTCTTTAGTCAGATCAATTTTAAGAGGCTCGCGAGTTCCGCGTTCGTTGATCGTGTCAGTTACTGTCGAACCATCGCCGCCGCCTTGGCCTTTTGCTAAGCGAGCTGCTTCTTCTTTGTTTGATTTTGCGCAGGCAACTACAAATAAGCACGCAAGTGCGGTTGTACCGAAAAGCTTTGCTGATTTCATGGTTCGTCTCCTCTTTGTCGAGCCTTTAGTCACCACAGGGGTGATAGTGCCCAAAATCGTAACTTTTTTGGCAGAAATACGGGGTTTTCTGCCTTCGCAAAGGTAGAGAGCAAAAGCATTGCCAACTTGAAGAGATCGTAGGTTTTGGCAGATTTTATCTAATATAGAGTGATGGGATGCTGTCTCAAATTGAGACAGCATGTGCTCGTATGGCAATGAAAAGCTAGGAGGGTTTGTCGCCACCGTTGATCATATCAGACACCAGACCGCGGTCTTTTTGATTTTCTGCGATCACGACACCTGCGATATGGCCCACCACAAAGACGATAAAGAACCACTGCATCAGTTCGTGGGCTTCTTTGATGAGGTCTTCAAGTCCTTCTCCGAGGTGAAGGCTTTCTTCAAAATTTAATATAAGTCCGGTGATAACCATAAACAAAACGGCCAAGTAGAAAAACGCATAGCTTGTTTTGACAAGGTTGTAGTGCCATACGCGAGAAGGAGGGGAGGATTTTGAAGAGACAGAGGGCGCTAAGATCATTTTGCGGTTTTTGAAATACACAATCACGCGATAAATGAGAAGTGCACCAAGAGCAAAGCCCAAGTACACATGCCAATCCCACATATTATCGCGCATTTCTTTAGCGATCTTGCCAGCAACTTCAGGAGTGATTGTGGCGCCCGTTGCTGAAATACGTTCCTCGATAAGTTTGGCGTTACTGCGCCAGCTTAAAAAAGTTTTACGTAAAAGGACGGTCCCCAAGAGACCCAGTATGACGAGAGCGTTGAGCCAGTGCCAGATTCGGAGATTTAAGGGCTGATACTTCCGAAAATTGTAGTTCTTTGGCATGGCTCAATCTCCTTTTAAAGAGCTTTCATTTTTTCAATCAGCGCACGTAAAGCATTAGCGCGGTGAGAGTGTTGATTCTTATATCCTGCACCCAATTCGGCAAGAGTTTGTGTTTGTCCTTCAGGGATGAACACCGGATCGTAACCAAAACCATGCAATCCAGCAGGTTTTAGTGCGATCGTGCCTTTCATTTCGCCCGTGACAACCCATTCTTCGCCAGAAGGTGTGAAGACTACAGTTGAACAATAAAAACGCGCGTTGCGGTTTTTAAGAGGCTTAAGCGCCATCATTTTTAAAAGCTTGGCGACGTTTTCGCTGTCAGAAGCTTTGGGGCCTGCATAACGAGCGGAATGAATACCAGGAAGGTTGTTCATGCCTTCGACTTCTAGGCCGGAGTCTTCACCTAAAACCCACACGCCTTGTTTCACTGCTTTTAAAGTGCGCGCTTTGATACGAGCGTTGTCTTCAAAAGTTTTTCCGTCTTCAGGGCGGGGAGAGAACGTTGGAAGTTCTCCTTGATGATGAATCTTCATGTCTGGAAATTCTTTTTCCAAAAGCATTTTGTATTCAGTGAGTTTGCCTTTGTTGCCGGTGGCAACCCAGAATTCGTTAAACATTATTTGCCTGCCAAACGATAAATTTCGCCAGTGATCGAAGCTTGGTGAATGAATAATTCACGGCAACCTTTTTCCGCCACATCCATCATCGCAAGCAATTGCTGACGAGAAAACGGCGCTTGTTCCGCGGTGCCTTGCACTTCTACGAAGTTTCCATCTTCTGTCATCACAAAGTTCATGTCTGTGTGAATCGAAGAATCTTCGTCATAATTCAAATCCAAAAGAGGACGACCTTCATGTAAACCCACGCTGATCGCCGAAACATAATGCACCAACGGATTTTGTTTGATTTCACTTACGTCCAATAATTTTTTAACGGCCAAAGCAAGAGCGACATAGCCGCCAGTCACAGCCGCTGTGCGAGTTCCGCCGTCTGCATTCAAAACATCACAGTCGATCATGATTTGTTTTTCGCCGAGTTTTTTCAAATCAACAGCCGCACGAAGTGAACGACCAATCAAGCGAGAGATTTCTTGAGTGCGACCACCAGTCATGGTTTTTTCGCGTTTCATGCGAGTGTGCGTTGATCTTGGGAGCATGCCATATTCAGCAGTCACCCAACCGGCGCCAGTACCCACCAGCCATTGCGGAGCTTTTGCTTCGTAAGTTGCTGTGCAAAGAACTTTGGTACGACCGAATTCAACAAGTGCTGAACCTTCTGCGTATTCAGAAACATTCGGTGTGATTTTAACGTTACGTAATTGATCGAAAAGACGGCCATCGACGCGCATAGAAACTCCTTCGGGACTGAAGGGTTCAATTTAAGGTCTTAGCTGCGCTATTGTCCACTTTTTCTTTATATGACACGAGGGCCTTGTATATTTTTTGAGCCAAATCGCCTTGATAATCCTTATTCAGAAGCTTCTTCACTTCGCGAGGATTTGTGAGGAATCCAATCTCAATCAATACTGAGGGCATTGAGGTCTTAGATATCACATAAAACGGCGCTTGCTTGATCGTCGAGGACGCGGCAGATGCATCAGTTTCCCACACGTTGGTGAGAGTTTGTGTGAGGCGTAAACTGGAAAGCATTCTGTTTTGACGACGCAAGTCTTCAACGATCGCAGCCACATCACCTTTTTTAGAAACTTCATCGCCACCCGAGACTTCGTGCATCTCGTGACTTGTGATCATGGCTTGGTTTTCTTGGCTTGCTAAAAACAAACTTTCTTCGTCAGGAGGAAGATTATTTTGAAAGAAGAATTCAACACCCTTTGCGCGAATATCAGAGGCGGAGTTGGCGTGAATGCTGACAAATAAGTCTGCCTTTTTCGCTTCGGCTAAGCGCACACGTTCCGGCAAACTGATATTGCGATCTTGAGTGCGCGTGATGCTGACTTGAAAACTTGGATCTTTTTCGAGTAGGGCTTTCAGGCGATTGGCGACAGTAAGAACGAGCTCGGCTTCTTTGGCGGGACCGTAAACAGCACCTGTATCAATACCACCATGGCCCGGATCCAGCATGATATGCAGGGCCGAAGCAGGGGAAAGAAATCCAAGTGTTGTCAAAGTAACAAAAGCAAAGCGCAACAAGTTCATCTCTTTAGCCTAAAGAGCGAGCAGGAGGAGAAGCAAGTCCAGCACTTGGGGTTCAATTCATTCGTGGTTTTGTCTGCGACTGAGACAATCGAACTCACAAAAAGTCTAGATTCTTAAAGAATCGACGTTAACCCGAAAATCTTTTTTTGAAGCGCTCTCGCCAGCTTAATGTCGAGTTCAAGTTCCGAGGAGGAGCGCCAATTGTCAGTTTATGTCGATTTTCTCGACAGAGGTCGATACATCAGCTCTTGTTTTTTTCGATTTGAAGCATGTTTGTGAGGTTTCTGGGGTTGGCACCTCGCTTGCTCTAGTAGTAAAGCAACCCCCCATGGCGGCCAGGACCCCTCCCCCCCAATCCTGGTCGCTTTTTTTTTGCCTAAAATTCCTCTATCCTTATTGCTGTTCAACATTGAAGGAGAGGACTCATGCAATTGAAACGACTTGGAATGCTTCTTATTGCAGCAGCTATGACTCAAGGAGTGCCTTATCAAAAAGCACTCGCGCAAGATTCATCAGCCATCGACGCTGAAGAGGCAACAGCAGACGCAGAATCGGCAAAAGCAGACGCTGCAGAAGCTAAAAGAAGAGCCGACGAGGAACGTAAACGCCGTGATAAGCAACGCTCAGATGCACAAGCTGCGATTAGCAAAGCTCGTTCATTAGAAGCAGAAGCTAAAAAAGAAACGGCTGAGTCTGAAAGAGAATCCGCAAAACTTCGTGCGGAAGTCGCAGAACACGAAAGAGGCCAGGCCGCTGCTGAAAGAGAGCAAGCTGCTTCTTCTGCGAAAATCAAAGCTGCGCAAGAGAAAACTGCGAAAGCAGCAGCATTGCGTGACGAAGCTAAAAACAAAAGAAAACAACTAGAAGAAAAAGCGAAAGAGCTAACAAAACAAGCTCAAGAAGCTGACAAGCAAGCGCAAGCCGCAACTGAAGAAGGCGTAAAGGCAACGAAAGAAGCTGACGCTGCGAAGTTGGAGTCGATGAAGGCTGAGCAAAACTTGGCGAAATCAAAACTCTTGACGCAAAAAGCACTGGCTGAATCAAAAGCTCGTGAAACAAAAGCCAAACAAGAGATCGCTCGTGCAAATGCTGAAAAAGCAAAAGCTGAAGCAGAGATGCAACAGTTGAAAGTTCAAGGCGAGCACGCTCAAGCTGCTATCGTAAAAGCAGAAGAAGAGTTGAAAGCTTCTCTAGAAGCGACAAAACAAGCTGCTAAAGAAGTAGAACAAGAGCGTAAAAAAGTTGGCGAAATCAAAGCTCAAGAAGAAAAAGCAAGACAAGCAGCTGCAAAAGCTCGTCAAGAACTTGAGAAAAACAAAGGCGAATTGAAAAAAGAAATCGCCGGTGCGAATCTTGATATCGCTCGTTACAAAAAAGGCATCGCAGAGTTCGAAGCACAAACGACAAAGGCGGAAGCTGAGTTGAAGTCTTTGAACGAAGAAGCTGAAAAAGCAAAACAAGAGCGTATTCGCCTGGAGGAGTCCCACGATAACGCAAAAAATAAAGCTGAAGAGACTGGTATCAAACGCGATACCGCTCAGGCAGAAGCTGAGACTGAAAAGATGAAGCTAGAATCTGAACAAATCAGAAGAGAAGCAGCAGGTCTCCCAAAAACAGCCCCAGCAAAAAAAGAAGCCTCAACAAAAAAGAAAAAGAAATAAAAGGTTCCTGCTTCTTTTTTGAGTCTACACCGCGTAAAAAATCAAACCCCACCTCGAAAGATGTGGGGTTTTTCTTTTTGCCGCAAGGCTTCTCCGTAGCGGAGAAGCACCGCTTCCTAAATAAGTACCAGGAACCTTCCCAGTATGGCAGAATCGTCTCATGATATATGTCGATGCCGACGGGTGTCCGGTCAAAGATGAAATTTATAAAGTCGCTGAACGTTTTCAAATCAAAGTGATTTTGGTCGCGAACAAAGCGATGTCGATTCCTTTTAACGCTTTGTTTGAGATGAAAGTCGTTTCATCAGGCTTTGATGCCGCTGATGATTGGATCGTTGAGCAGGTGACACCAAAAGATCTTGTTGTGACGGCTGATATTTTATTAGCCGAGCGATGCGTGAAAAAAGGAACGCGCGTTTTAAATCACAAAGGTGTTGAATACGATGAAGACAACATCGGCATGTCAGTGGCGAATCGCGAATTGATGCAGAACTTACGACATATGGGAGAAATGCGCGGCGGACCTGCGCCCATGGATAAAAAAGCGCGTTCGAATTTTTTAGGTTCTTTGGATCGTATTCTCCACGCTCTTAAAAAAATCTAAGGAGATCGGGGATCTTTCTACTGTCGGCAAGTTGTTGCCAAAACTTTGTGGAACAACCCAAAGCGAGAATCATAAAGAGCTCGTAAAAAGAATCTTCAACAGCGATGTTTTCAACACTTTTTAAGAAGTTTCTGGGGGCTAAATTTGTTATGAGCATCGGCTCAACTCTTGCTTTTGCAAGAGAGTATGAAAACACTCATCGTCTCAATTTCATCAGTAGTAGTCCTCACGTCTTGTAGTTATCCAATGGGCCTTGTAGGAATAGGCTCTGAAGTCGCAGGAGAGAATGATTCAGCATCTCTCTTAAATCCTTCGCTGGAACCACAGGCCATGGCCATCATCGAACAGAACTGCACCGGTTGTCATACTGAGACTGCAGGCCCCGCGAATGTCTATAACTTAACCGATACCGACCATCTTCTTACAACGGGAATGTTGGTGCCTGGGAATGCAAACGCGTCCTTCATATATACAGTGATTCAAACTGATCAAATGCCTCCCGGCGGTGGAGTTTCCCAATCTGATAAAGAAATTTTGCGCCGCTGGATTGCCGGAGATAACGGTTCGACACCGACACCTTCACCGGGTCCAAGCCCAACGCCATCACCATCTCCAACTCCGAGCCCAACGCCGACTCCGTCTCCAAGTCCGTCCCCTACACCAACACCAAGTCCATCACCGAGCCCAACACCGTCACCAACGCCAAGTCCGACTCCAAGTCCGACGCCAACTCCTGCGCCGGTAACTTACACAAGTCTTCGTGCAAGCATCTTCCAACCGAAGTGTTTATCCTGTCATACAGGAGCGAGTGCCAAAGCCGGCGTTGCACTTGATACTTATGCAGGAGCGACGAAAACAAATGCGATTAATAAAACAACACCAACAAGCAGTCGCATCTATGTCGTCACGAAAAGCGGAGCCATGCCAACTTCAGGAGCGAAGTTAACAGCTGATCAATACAACTCACTCTTGCAATGGGTTCAAAACGGCGCACCTGAAAAATAAATGAAAGTGGCCTCCAAAAGGGGGGCCGCCACTTATGGCGTCTAGATATGAACATCACTTAAGTATGTTTCATTGAAACCTATAAAGCCCATCAAACGTCGAGGACATTGATCCAAACCGGGTTGAATTCATTATTTTCTCTTAGTGCTACAAACAAATCCCGTATGCTCAATATCATGCAAAGAGAACTTTCACTTAAAGCAAAGATCGCGCTGCCTATCTTATCTATTACAGCTATTGCCTTGGGGCTTTTGACCTACTTCTCTGCTTCGAGTAGTTTCAAAACTGCGGAAGAGGATGCGGATGTGAAGCTTATGAAATCGGCAGAAGCATTCGCCAATGCAATCAAGGCCGATCTCGATACGCAATTAATGGTTGCGATCCAACTCAAAGCCTACCTATCAAGTACCCGGCAAAACGGTGGCCATGATCGCCACAAGGTAAATGAAGTTTTAAAAACAATGCTGATGCAAGTGCCTGGAGTTTTTGGAACTTGGGCCACGTATGAGGTTAATGCCTTCGATGGCAAAGATGCAGAGTATTTCAAAACTCCAGGTTATGAAAAAACAGGGGGCTTTGGTCCTTACTGGCATCGCAGTGTGAACGATGATGGCATTTCTTGGGAAAATAGTACTTCATATGATGGCGAGTTCTATCTTGCTCCGAAGCGAGCAGGCAAAGCCGTCTTGACCGAGCCCTACTATGATACCGTCGACGGAAAGAAACTTTTTATGTCTTCTGCTGCGATTCCTGATTTTAAAAAAGATGGAACGTTGGCTGGGGTTGTTGGTATCGATATTCTTTTAGATGATCTCGTTAAGAAAATTTCCGAGGTAAAGCCCTTCTCAACGTCGCAAGCTTATTTGGTATCAAGCCGATTTAACTATGTGACGAATCCTGAGGCTTCGATGGTCGGAAAACCTGTCGTTCTGTCATTTGCTGAAGAAGAATTTAAAAAAGCTTTGAGCGAGGGACGTGCGCTTCTGCAAAAAGGTTTTGATGAGAATCTTAAAGCTGAAGCATTAACGATTATTGTCCCGGTGAAAATTGCGATGTCAGGTGAAAATTGGGCAGTGCTGATTACAACTCCAATGGCTACTGTGCGAGCGGGTGCTTACAATTTGCTGATCAAGCAACTCTGCATTTTTGCTGCGTGTTTGATCGTTATGTGTCTTGCCGTTTTTACGGTGTCCCGTCGTATCGCGACTCGATTTACGCATCTTACGCAAAAACTTGAGCAAGCTGAAAGCGTTGTAACGGGAGCGATCGATCAACTCAGTCGCGCCGGCAAAAATCTGGCCCAATCATCAACTGAATCGGCAGCTTCTATCGAAGAAACCGTGGCAAGTCTTGAGGAGATGAGTTCCATGGTAAAATTGAGTGCAAGCCATGCAAAAGAAGCGGCGGTTCTTTCGGGAAGTTCAAGTAAAAGCGCTGAAGTTGGGAACGTCGAGATGTCAGCTCTCTTAGGTGCGATGGGAGAAATTTCGGATTCTTCCAAAAAAATTGCTGATATCACGGGTGTGATTGACGATTTGGCTTTTCAGACCAATTTACTGGCTTTGAATGCTTCCGTGGAAGCCGCGCGAGCTGGGGAACACGGAAAAGGTTTTGCTGTTGTGGCAGATGCTGTCAGATCGCTGGCACAAAAATCCGCTGAAGCTGCCAAAGACATTACGTCTTTGATTTCTGATTCCGTGGATCGGGTTGAGCGCGGGAGTGATAAAGCCGGATCTTCCAGTCGCAATTTAAATGAAATTGTTTCTTCAATCAAAAAAGTCAGCTCGCTAAATGGAGAAATCTCTGCTGCGAGCGACGAACAATCAACTGGAATTCAGCAGATCAGCAAGGCCATGAATCAGTTGGATCAATCTATTCAAACAAACGCAGCTGCAGCAGAAGAAATCTCGGCTACGGTGCAAGAGATTTTGAATCAAGCCATTGTGATGAAGTCTGCCGTAAGCGAAATGAATAAAGTTGTTCGAGGCGGTTAGTGTTAAAACCTCAAGGCCTCGTTACGAGGCTCTTGTTTGAACGACGTTATGAACGTGCTCGAGGAATTCAGGATATTTGTTGCAAACGTGATCGAACGAAGCTTTTTTAAGAACATATAGATCACAAAACTGTGTGGCTTTGGCTGTTGCATTTCTTTTACCATCAAAGAGCAGAGCCATTTCCCCAAAGAAACTGCCCTCGGTCAGTTGGGCCAGAGAGTCCCCCTGTTCAGAGAGAATCTCAATGCCGCCTTTGTAAATGAAATACATCGCATCACCATGGTCGCCAACTTTAAAGATTTTCTCTCCTGGGACACAGACGTGGGACTCAAGTTCATTCATCAAATCTTCAACTAGTTCATGGGATGCCCCTTGTAAGAAGGGCACCTGTTCCAGAACGGGTCTATTAATATGAAAAAATAATTCAGACTGAATTTTCTTTGGCAAATCTTCCAAGGCCGAATGGTCGCGATAGCCTTTTTTATGTTGCCACATATAGTGATAATACGATCGAACTCGCGAACGCGTATCGGTCGGGATGCGATGAGAACGCATGAAGTTTTCAACTTTGTCCAAGTTGTCCATGTGATGTTCGCGAGCCGCATCTTTACGTGCTAAAAGACTGGCGACGTTGCTGAGGATAAAACCAAACACGCCAACACCCGTTACTTGTACGAGGCAGGTGAAAAGCATTTGCGGAATCGTTTTTGCTGAAATATCGCCATAACCTACGGTGGTCAGAGTTGTGAACGACCAGTAGATCGCCTTCACGTACTCATAAATTTGATCGCGATCGGGGCCTGCCGTGCCACTGCCCAGGGAAATCCAGGCACAGGCAATTAAATGCAGTAAAAGCGGCATCATCACAAAAATCGGAACCAGGCGATAGGTGATCGGTTGAAGATGGCCAAAGTTGTCCAGAATTCCTTTGACGTGACGAACATGCCGAGCTGCCAGTAGGTTGAAAATCAAAAGAGCACTGACAGTCGTATCAAAGAATACAAATGCCACGAGCGACAATGGAAGCAGGCAGATCAAATCGCAAACAAGCCCCAAACTCTTCCAAGACGCCAGTTCTCGGAAGTTAACTCCGGGCTTTTGAAAATAAAGATAAACATTAATGCCCGCTACGACTGAAACCAAAAGATCAAAGAGTACTTCAAGCTGCGGATTTAAAACATAGCCGATCAAGCGAAGCGGAATCCAAAATCCGACAAGAAAGGCTCCGGCCACCGAGATGATTTTCAAAGCTTGTATTTGGCTTTTCATATCTATCTCTTCGGACTCCAAACCACCTAATCCAAGTCTGGAAATCCAAAAGACAAAGGTCCAGCAGGAAGCCAAAGAGGTACGCCGTACCTTTTTGAAACGCGGAGAGTTGAAAAACAAAACCCCACTTCTTTCGAGAGTGGGGATCTAACGCAGTGTAGACCCAAAAAAGAAGCAGGCACCTTTTAGGTGAGTTGGGCTGGGCCTACGTTGCGGTGATAAACCGTGCGAGTAGGGTAAGCAAAGTCGATTCCGAGTTCGCTGCCGATTTTCAAAATGTCCACGAAGATTTTTTCTTGGTGATCCAACTCTTCTTGGCCTGTGGCTGCGCGCAGGTGGAAGTTAATCAAGATATTCAAACTTGAATCTGCGAAGTTGTTGAAGTTCACAGAGACGGTGTCGGGATTTACTAAACCATCCTGGCGAATGGCGTAGCGAACGCGTGCGCAGAATTCTTCGATTTTTTCTGGCGGAGTTTCGTAAGCAATCCCCACGTTTTGACGGATACGACGGAATGGGCGCATTCCCATATTGTCCACTGTTTCTTTGGCCATCATTGCGTTAGGAATTGTGATCACGGAGTTATAGAACGTGCGGATGCGAGTTGAACGGAAACCGATTTCTTCAACCGTGCCTTCCATGTCTTTTACTTTGACCCAGTCGCCGAGTTTGAATGGTGTATCCAGCAAGATCGTGATCGAACCAAAAAGATTCGCCGCCGTATCTTGCGCTGCTAACGCCAAGGCCAAACCGCCCAGGCCCAGACCGGCAAGAAGCGACATTACGTTTAAACCAAAGCTTTGTAAAACAATCAGCAAACCCAGAACAACAACCAAAACCTTCATCGTCTTAGTTGCAAACGGTGCCAACTGATCATCCATCGTGCTCTCAGTTTTTGCCGCGTAATCAGAAAACACACTGCCGATCGCATCGACCACATAATAAAGCAAACGAATCAAATGGAACGCCAAAAACGCACGAACGAAATTGTCGTAGCCTGTGTGAAACTTTTCCGGCAAGTCCGCAGCGTGACCGACGGCAAACCATAAGCTCGTGAGCAACAACCACGAAAGCGGGCGTTCAATCTGCAACGCCAGTAAATAAGCCCAAAAGCTCTTTGGATATTTTTTAGCGATCAAATTGTGTTCTTTGATTTTCTTAAGAACCCATTGGATCAGGGGACGAATCAAAAGACCCAGAACAAGTCCGGTCACCAAAACAATCCATTTCCAATTCGCGATCAAAATAACTTGATACTTAAGGACGGCAATCATGTCCTCTGAAAGGAAGTCTAATTTTTCAAACCAAAGTTTTTCAATTGCTGATTCAGTTGCTGCCATCTCGCGTGCCTCTCACTACATAAGTTGCAATTCGTGGCCACTATAAAGCATCACTAATATAATGACACCTACCAAAATACGGTAATAGCCAAAACCTCTAAAGCCGTACTTGCTCACAACGCCAATGAAAAATTTAATCGCGATAATCGCAACTACAAAAGCAACAAGAGAACCCACTGCCAACACGCTCCATTGTCCAGGCTCAATTGTTTTATAAATCTTCAACAACTTATATAAAGTTGCCGCCGCCATCGTTGGCACAGCGAGGAAAAATGAAAATTCAGCTGCTTCCTTTTTGTTCATGCCAAGTGTCAATGCTCCCATAATGGTCGCCCCTGAGCGGGACACACCGGGAATCATGGCGATGGATTGGAACAGTCCAAGCTTCACCGCGTCTTTATTTGTTAAATCCGAAGTTTTGCGGCCAGTGGATGTTAATGGAGCGAAAATGCGATCCGACCAAACTAAAATAATTCCACCTAATATAAGAGACCACGCCACAACCTGAACGCTTCCCAATAAATGCTCGACAAGGTCTTTGGCGACAAAGCCGATGATGGCAGTTGGCAGGAAGGCGATGAAGAGCTTTTTATAGAAACTCCATTCGGGAAGAAAGCGTTTCCAGTACAACACTAATACAGACAGAATCGCACCAAACTGAATGATAACTTCAAAGGCTTTGGTAAAAGAATTGTCTTCAATCCCCATCATTGATGAAGCGATAATCATGTGTCCTGTTGAGGAGATCGGCAGGAACTCTGTGATGCCTTCGACGATTCCTAAGATGATTGCGTGCAAGTATGTCATATAGCTTTTTCTCCTCGGCGACATTGTTGAAAAGAAGGGGAGTGGGTTCAACTTTCGATCACACGTGTCATGAATTTTAAGATTTGTTTAAGATTTTCCTACTCATTGTGGATCAAATCTGATTTGATTTTTTTCACCACGGAGGGGGTTTAATTATGAAACGTGCATTATTATTGGGTGCAATGATGTTCGGTTCGCAAGCTTTCGCAGGTGAATACCTAGTGAAGTACACGAACACGAGCGCACTTAACATGCTCACAAGAATGACTACTATGTCAGTTTCTGCGATCCAAGCGACGGACCACAATGAAACTGCGCAACTAGTAAAAGTCGACATCGTAAAAGCTCAAGAAGCTCGTGCTCTTGCTGCTCTTCTTTCTCAACCAGGTGTTGAGTACGTTGTTCCAAACTTTAAATTGAAAGCTTTCACAGCTCCAGTTGATGCAGCTGCTTTGAAGGACCAATGGGCTATCGCGAAAGTTCAAGCTGAAAAAGCATGGCAACGCGCTGGTAACAAAGGTAGCCGCAACGTGATCGTAGCTGTTATCGACACTGGTGTTGACTACAAACATCCAGCATTGGCTCCAAACATGATGGCGGGTTATGACTTCGCTGAAAACGATGCTGATCCAATGGATAAAACTGGTTTCCAAAACCCTGGTCACGGTACTCACTGTGCAGGTGCAGTTGGTGCAACTGGTTTGATCGATGGTGGTACTATCGGTTTGTCTCCTGAAGTTACTTTGATGCCACTTCGTTTCTTGGACGAAAGAGGTTCTGGTGACCTAAATAATGCAATTAAAGCGATCGACTACGCTGTAGAAAAAGGCGCGCAAATCATCTCAGCTTCTTGGGGTGCAGCGGTTCCTCGTTCAACAGCAGCTCCATTGTTGGAAGCAATCAAACGTGCTGACGACAAAGGTGTTATCTTCATCGCAGCTGCTGCGAATGATGGTAAAAACAACGATACAACTGAAATGTATCCAGCGAACAACGGATTCCCGAACTCAATCACAGTTGCGGCTTCTGGCGCTTCTGATGCAAAACCATCTTGGTCAAACTACGGAACAGCAACTGTTCACGTATCTTCTCCGGGTGAAAACATCATGAGCACATTGCCAAACAATAAGTACGGAAACCTTTCTGGTACTTCAATGGCAACTCCGCTTGTGTCTGGTCTAGTAGCTTTGATGAAAGCTCAAGATCCTTCACTTACTGGTGCGCAAGTGCGTGCGATCCTTCAAACGACAGGTGCTAAAGTTTCTATCGAAACTGCATGTAACTGCCGTGTTGACGCTTTCGAAGCAGTTGATGCTGTTATCTCTAAGAAAATGGTTGTTGTTCCAGCTGCTGCGACAGTAGGTGCGGGCGAAACAATCGCAGTTTCTGCACTTCATGGTAAAGCTCCATTCAAATTCGCTTCTTCTAACTCTTCAGTTGGTACGATTGCGGACAACGGAACTTTCACTGCGGTTGCAAACGGTTCGACAACTATCACAGTGACAGATGCTGATGGTAAAACAGCTTCATCTTTGAACTTCAATGTAGGTCGTAAATCTGCAGGTAACCCACCAGGCGGTAACCCAGGTCAACCACCACCACAAGATCCAGGTCAACCTGGCGATTGCCCACTTGGAGATCCAGCGATCTGCCAAATCATCTGCCAAATCAAACCTGACCTTCCGTTCTGCAAACAGTAGTCTGTTGAAGAAAAAGGAAACATAAGAAAAAGGCTCCGCAAGGGGCCTTTTCTTTTTTGTTGTGCCAAAGCTTAGCCTTCCATATCATATAACTCACATATGAAAAGAAAGCCCTGGGCGATAGTCATTCTTGCACTCCTTCACGTTCTAGCACCATTTGGGAATCTTGTTCTCAATGCACTTCGATCCGGTCGCACATTGCCGATGCAGTGGCAGTTTTGGTCCGAAGTTTTGCCAAAATCTTTGTTTTTAATTTACATCTTAGTGCCACCACTCGCCGGGTTGTTCATTTATATGTGTCGCCGTTGGAGTTATTGGGCGTACATCGTTTGTTTGGGAATTATCTTTATCTCCAATCTTTATAGCTTCTGGTCGTATATGACCTGGATGACTTTCGCATTCTTGGTGTTTGTGATTGTCGCCGATCTTTTGGCAGTGGCGTACTTTGTTGTGCCGTCGGTAAAAAAAGTCTACTTCGATCCGCGCCTTCGTTGGTGGGAAGCAGCTCCTCGTTATAACTTCGATCATAACGTGATCGTTAACAAAGCTGTGTCAGCATACGTGAAGAATATTTCTTACGGTGGTCTGTTCATGACTTTCCCAGAGCCTTTGGAAGAAGCGCAAACTTTGGAATTAACTTGGGAGTATGAGGGTGTTTCCTATAAAGTAACAGGAAACGTCGTTTATAAAACTCCAGGCGGTTATGGCGTTCGTTACAATCATACTCCAGAGACATCTGCAGCTATGAAAAAACTAATGTATCGCCTGCATAAAAAAGGTTTGATCGTGCGTGAACGTTTGCCAGGTCCTGAAGACAGTTTTGGCACTTGGATTAAAAAACTGATCCGCACACGCTCGGGTCTGTTCCCTAAGGTGTAAAATGTCTTTCTATTCGCAAATTTATCCGCATTTAAAAGTGAACCTCGACAAGCATCAATTGTGGGTGACACTGGACAATGCGGAACAAAGTAATGCGATTTCGTTAGAGATGATTTCTTCTCTGACTCAAGTTCTCAAATACGCTGATTTCGACAGTGACGTCCGCGTGATAATCATCACGGGCGAAGGCACTTCGTTCTGTGCCGGTGGCGATATCAAAGCCATGGAACACAAAACCGGAATGTTTCACGGTGAATCCAACGAGCTGCGCATGCGCTATATGCACGGGATCCAACAAATTCCAATCGTGATTGAAAGTTTATCAACTCCAGTGATTGCGATGGTGAACGGGCCAGCAATTGGTGCGGGTTGTGATCTGGCGATGATGTGTGATTTGCGAATTGGGTCGGCGAAAGCAAAGTTCGGCGAAACTTTTGTGAAGCTCGGACTTGTTCCGGGTGATGGTGGCAGTTACTTCCTTCAACGTGTTGTCGGATTTAGTAAGGCGATGCAGATGTCTCTTACTGGAGATATCTTAGCAGGGGAAGAAGCCTACAAATTTGGTTTGATGAATTACTTCGTCGGTGAAAGTGATCTGCGCGCAGAAACACAAAAGCTCGCTGATAAAATCGCCAACAACGCACCAGTCGCTGTACAGATGACGAAAAAAACCATGAAGATGGCTTACTCAAATGATCTTCAAACGATTTTGGACGTGGCCGCGGCCTACCAAGGCATCACACAAAGAACCGAAGATCACTTCACAGCTCTTGCTGCAATGAGAGAGAAAAAAGCTCCTAATTTTACCGGGAAGTAGTTTTGCAGCTGCTCTCTGGAGAAATGAGAGTGTGACCATCCGTGAGCTCTTGCTGCATTTGTTGAAGAGCTTGAGCAGAAATAGATTTTCTTAAGAAGATAACTTCCAAAATCAGGTACAAAACAAAACTAACAGTCAGGCCGATACCTTTTAGCAAAGCCCATGCGGTCGTACTCCAAGCAAACGCTGCCCAAACCGCAAGTCCTGTGTGCGCTAAGAAAAACAATCCCACTCGGAAAGTCACACCCGACATTTTAGCTTTGATCGCATCAGGAAATTTCTGACCTTGTTGTTCGGCTAAAACCACAAGCAACGGTTTCTTCACAAGCAAAGATCCCCACATCGCAACAACCAAAGCGGCTTCCATCAATGCGGGCTGCAACTTAAACCAAATGCCTTCCGAAGAAATCAAAGACACACCACCCAGAACCAGCAATAATCCATTCCCAATCCAAGTGATCTTTTGGACTTTCTTGTGCTTCACTAACTCATAAGTAATTTCGCCGACACCAAAAACCATCCCGGCAATCAAACCCGCGACAGTCCCGTAGTATTCTTCAATCAAAGTAAAGGCGATAACAGGCAGGAGGCCCGCGAAAAACAAAGCTCCCATCTGTCTTTTTGGATTACTCATGCTTGGTTCCTTTAAAATTCACAGGCTTGCCAGTTGATGGTAAAACAACTTTGTCGTTTTCCATCACCACGTTGCCGCCAACGATTGTATGTGTCGGCCAGCCTTTGACTTTGCGACCATGGAACGGAGTCCATCCGCAGCGACTTGCAATCCAAGAATTATCAATCGTGCGCTCAGCCTTCATATCTACAATTGTGATGTCGGCATCGTAGCCTTCGCGTAAGAAACCTTTATTCTCAACCCCAAACACACGAACAGGATTCATCGTCACCAGCTCAACAAATTTAGTAAGCGACAATTTTCCATTGTTCACATGATCCAGCATCAACGGCACCAACGTTTGCACGCCTGGAACTCCTGAAGGACTTGCAGGATAAGGACGATCTTTTTCTTCACGCGTGTGAGGAGCATGATCGGAACCAATCACATCCACAGTTCCGTCCAGTAACGCCTGCCAAATGCGATCCATATGACGTTTTTCACGAATCGGCGGATTTTGTTGCGCATAAGTTCCCAATTGATCGTAACAATCAGGCGCAAACAAAGTTAAATGCTGAGGCAAAACCTCAACCGTCGCAATGTCTTTGGCGTCTTTTAAGATATCCATCTCTTCGCCAGTGGAAACATGCAACACGTGAACAGGGCGGCCGGTTTTACGCGCAATACGCAACAGGCGAGTTGTTGAAGAAACAGCAGTTTCCACATCACGCCATACAGGATGGGCATGCGGATCGGCGGCTTCGGTTGCGATATGTTTTCTTTCGCGCAAACGAATTTCGTCTTCGGAGTGAATGATCACGCGGCGTCGGCCTTGTTTTAAAATTTTCTCGAGCGTTTCATCGTCTTCGACTAGCAACGTGCCAGTCGAGGATCCCATAAAGATTTTAATCCCTGAACAGTGGGGAAGAGTTTCAAGGTCTGGCAGAGTCGCCACATTGTCATGTCCGGCGCCAACAAAGAAGGCATAGTTACAATGAGCCCGACCTTTTGCGCGTTCTAGTTTATCAAAAAAAGCCTCGCGAGTCGAAGTCGCAGGGTTCGTGTTCGGCATTTCAAAGATGGAAGTGACTCCGCCTAAAACCGCAGCTCGCGTTCCCGTTTCGAGATCTTCTTTATGAGTCAATCCAGGTTCACGAAAGTGAACTTGGCTGTCGATCACCCCAGGAAGGACATGATGTCCATGGGCCTTAATCACTCTCTGTGCGGGTTCTGAGATATTTGCATGAATTTTAGCGATGCGGCCATCTTGAATAGCGATGTCGGCCTGTTGCTCGATAAGACCAGTTCCAGTCGGGTTGGGGAGAAGGCAGGTAGCTCCTTGAATCACGATATCAAAAGGGCGCACGGACATAATCACCTCAGATTTTGAGAAAACTTACCTTAGACACCATCAAAGGTCCAGCGTTGACGAGGTGTCTGACATAAGCGAGAATTTGTATTGTGACGATAGATAAATTTCTCTCCTTTTGGAGTCAGCACAATACCGTGATAATCGAGGGCCTTGTCGCCCTTATTATTCTCCTCTCATTATATGTAGCATACCGTGGATTCTTTGGAAAAAAAGAGTCCGGGGGTTCTTCGGCTGAGCTAGGTGGCGGACTTGATGCAGTTCAACTCGAAAAAACTCTGCAAAAGATTTTGGAAAATCAAAATGTCACAGGCGGTGGCAAAGCGCGCGCGGCCAGTGTCGATCTTGGGGTTGATGTTGATTTAGACAGCATGGATAAAGGCGAAGGCGGTAGCGGTGAAGCCAGTGCTGAACTGACTGCTGAAGTCGCACAATTAAAACAAGCCTTAGCAGAAAGCCGCAAAAAAGCTGAAACCCTTCAAGGCAAAGTCAAAGAAGCCGAAGAAAAAGCCGCACAAGCAGCCGCTGCGGGCGGGGGAGCTCCTGCGGAAGCCGGCATGAGCGCGCAAGAAAAAGAAGACCTCTCTGGAAAAATCCGTGATCTTGAAGCCCGTTTGGCAGAGTACGAAATTATCAGTGAAGATATCGCGGACCTTTCTCGTTATCGCGAAGAAAACGAAGAGCTGCGTAAAGAACTTGATAATGTCAAAGCCGGAGCTGCCGCAGCACCGGCGGCACCAGCTGCTCCCGCTCCGCAACCAGCAGCACCTCCACCACCTGAGCCGGCTCCAGAAGTTCCGGTTGCCGAAGCAGCCCCAGCAGAACCTTCGGTCGGCGCTGACCTGATTGATGATGAGTTGATGAAAGAGTTCGCTGCCGCTGTCGAGGGACAACAAAATAAGACACTCGAAAAGGCTGCACAAAAAGCAGGTGACGGTACCGCCGAGGCGCAAGATAATGGCGATGATGCTTCCAAATTGATGGATGAGTTTGAAAACTTCGTAGCAAAGAAGAGTTAATATGAAGAAGGTCGTTTTAGTTTCGGGGATTCTTTTAAGTGTTTCTTTGAATGTACTAGCGGCCACTCCACAACCTTCATCCAGTACTTTAACATCTGCTTCTGACATTCTGAATTTACCTGCAGAAAATCGTCGCCTGGTTTTAGAAACTCAAGGTGACAAGTACTACAATCGCTTTTTGGAAATTGCTTTTAATGAAGAGCAACCGATGAGCATGCGTTGGCGCGCTTTGATGGCTGCGGCTGAGGCGGGTCAGAAAAAATCAATTCCTGATCTTTTAAAAGCCGGTGATCACAAGCTGTGGTACATGCGAAACGCAGCCCTGATTGCTTTAAATGAAGTCAGTGGCACGGAAGCGCAAAAACTTGCAACAAAGCTTCTAAAAGATAAAGCCTTGGTGGTTCGTTCTGCAGCGGTGAGTGTGATGGATAAAAACCTGACTCCTGAAACCCGCGATCTTTTATGGGATGAGCTCAATCAAAAATATAACTACAAAGGCACGCAAAGCCTTTGGATTCGTCACCAAATCGTGGAAGTTCTGGCGCAAAAGCCTTTTGACCATGAGCTTAAGATCTTTGCCGATCTTTTAACGGATAAAGATGCCCGTGTTCAATTGCCGGCTGTGAAAGGTCTTGAGAAACTCACCGGCGTAAAATTGGGTGAAGGTAAAATGCAGCAATCCGCTCTTGTCGGGCTGTGGAAAGACTATATCAAGAAAGATAAGTCGCTTAATTAGTTAGCAGCTCTTTTAAGCGCGTCTTGGATAATGAGTTCGCGCTCGATTCTATAAAAGATAATTTTCTCTTCGAGTCCATCTGTATCAATCGTTTCAGGTTCCGAGAAAAAATCGCGCAGGATTTCAGTTTTCTTTTCAATAGAAACGCGGGTTGATTCTCGGCCCTCAGTTTTTCCTTTGGCAAAGTTCAAAATCAACTTATAGCGAATCCCACTTGAAGGGGCGCGATCGACATTGGGTGGCAACCAGCCATCAATGCCTTTGATATATTCAGTTTCAATAATGCCGGTATCTTGGTTTTCTTGCGCGATCGGGTATTTGATCACCGCATGAGCTGCACGCCAGACGTTGTCATAGCCGGCAAAGAATACGCGTTGTTTATTAATTTGCGACATTTGTGCGTGCGCTGAGGGCTTTTTATCAAAAAGGCTGCAACCCAATAAGGTGCAGCCCGTGATGATCACAGAAACTAAGAGAACTTTTTTAGAAAGAAAGCGAACTGTGTGTGACATGTGTTGCGGCTTCAATTATAGCAGGACCCAGTCCCACTTGTGAAGCAGTTTGGGACCCGATAAAGGAAACTTCCCAACGTTTTTTACCGCTTACTGGAGCTTCGTTTGGCCATTTTGGAATTGCCATACGCTCTTGCCAGTCCGAAGCATAGATTTCCCACTGAGGATTCATCAGTTTTACTTTCGCGCTTCCTTGCTGAACTTCTTCTTCTTTTGAAAGCACCGTGTAAGTCGCAATTGGATTTACGCCTTCAACTGTGTTGAATTTCGGGAACAAAAGTTCGCCGTTTTGCAGCGACGGATCTGCAATCAAAGGAAGCATTTTTGGAGAAATGCCTGCTGTGAATGGAGAAAGAGCCGCACTCATACGACCGCCTGCTTTTTCGCCTTTCATTTCTGATTCCTTCATCAAAACGCCCAAAAGCAATTGATCAGAACCAGGCAGTGCATTCACGTTCAATTTTTTACCAGATTCGATTTTCTTCACATCTGTTGGGATCAAGTAACCAGATTGGTTTGATACGCCGACAGCCATAAAGATTTCATCGGAGCGGTGAGTGGGAGCGTTTACTTCTTTTTTCTCGTTGAAATTCAATTCACGAGTTGGAACGTCCAACTTTGTTGAGCCTGTGCGCACGTCGATATCACGGATACCACCGCCATTGATGCGGATATCGTTAATCACGTCATAGAACTCTTTCCCGTTTTTAAGATCTTCCAAAACACCTTTGAAAGCAAAACGACCGCGAGCCGCGAACACGCGTTGGATACCTTGTTGACCAGCGTAAATGCGGTATGAAGGTTTTTCCAAAGTCACAGTGAATAGACCATATTTTTCGCTCTGTTTAGGAAGCGAAATGTTAGCTGGGATATCCACGTTTTGACCGTAAACGCTGATGCGGTCGACTTGCGGGCTGATAACGTTTGTAATATTAAACGCCAAAAGATCCATTTTCGAGAACGCTGGCATCACCAAGCCGAAATCGATGTAACCGTCTTTGTCTTCAACTGGAAGTTCGCGAGCGACACCTTTGATTTCAAATTGCGCGCGAGTTGTTGCCGCACGAAGTTTGATCGTCAAAGAGCTCGGTTCTTGATTCATATAAGTTACGCGCAAATAACCAGGGGCTTGCACCGTGATGTTTGCAGGTGTTGTCCAACCCGCTGGCAATGCGATTTGGCCGTTTTCGTCAGTTGTTAGGAAATTTCCAGCAAACGGGGAGTTCAAAGCATCGCCGATAAGGACTTGGGCATTGGCAATCGCTTGACCTTCCAGGTTCAAGATTTGGATCGCTGGGACTTCAAAACGATCAAAAAGTCCGCCGAAGAAGCTGGTTGGTTGCTGTTGGTGTTGTTTATTGGCATCAGAACAGCCAACGATCAGGGCAGGCATCAATGCTGCCACGAATAGTTTTCTCATAAGTTTTCCCCCTCCATGAGTTTTTCTTACGTCGTCTGTTATTGCATTGTGAGATCGCTTCGGGGTCAAGACTAAAGGCGAGCAATTACTCAATAAGATAGAAAAAGCACTTTAACGCAAAGCCCAGTATTGACATATAACGTATGAGGACTTAAAAATTGCAGCTCGCGTCGCTCGTGTATTCTTCTAAGTGCACGGGAGATTGCGTTCGGTTGGTGGGGTAGCTCAGCTGGTTAGAGCAACGGAATCATAATCCGTAGGTCGGCGGTTCAAGTCCGCCTCTCACTACCAATTTTTAAAGCCTGGGGGAACCCGGGTTTTTTTTTGCCCGAATCACGAAAGCGACGTAGCCATGCCATCTATCAAAACTGAAGCCGTAAAGCTTATTAAAAACCACCTTAAAGAACTGAACCAATCAGCTGAAGTCCTTGGTGGCGTTTTCATTACCGGAATGGACGGCGCTGTAGCTGTCATTGGGGTTGAAAGTTCTAAAAAGAAAATTATCTTCCGCACGGGCTTTGTCAGCGACAACGTGAACCAGCTTTTGGATGCGCAGGTCGAAATGCAGGATCTTCTTGAAGATGAAGGTATCGAAGCGATTTCCGAACACGATTTCAATATCGCGATTAGCGAGCTCTAATATTTTTTCTTTGTTCCGCCTGTGATGCAAAACTTTGTGGTTGAAGCAGGCTCGACAATAACAAACGAAAATATCTATTCGATACTTCCCGTTTTCACAGGGAACATTATCTTTTACACAAATACATGGGTAATTCGTCATTTGTTTTCTTGGCGTGGACAAGTTAGTTCACGCGCAAAAAGGGAGAATGAATGAAAAAAATTGTCTTTTTACTTGTGACTCTTTCGCTTTTTACATTTCAAAATTCTGTGCTTGCCAGTGGGTTACCTGAAGTCCCGCCAGAGGATCTGCCACCAAGGGAGGGATTTCGCGCCACCGTTGTCAAGAGCCTCGATGGTTCCGTCGTGCATTGTGAACGCGGTATTCCCTATACAGGAGTGCCTGGACAGAAATTCATTCTGATTCAAAAATCGCACGATGGTGAAGACGAAAGAAATTTTTTCGTCGGTGTCGGAATTCATCTGGTTACTTGCCGTAACAACACGTGGATGATCGATTCGGATCCGTACCGTGAAGAATACGAAACGATGGATGGCGATCGTGTCACAGTCGTTTACGACGACTTCCAGGTTTTTATTAAAGACTCTTCAGGTCGGGTGATTTATAGAGAGAAAATTCGTGGGGTGAGTCGAGGCTACTTCCATCGATTAACAATGGAGCTTCGCAAAACGCGAGCTCGCACCGCAGACTACGAAATTCTCGTCCGCGCTATGAAGACGGTTTATGCCAACGATCGTTTCTTGCACAAAGACTACGTGCCATTTGGAGTTTTTAATTTACGCTTGGAACACTAAAGTCCCCAACTCTACGCCAATGGATTGGCGTAGTTTTCCTGAAGATCTCGGCTCCGTGCTTTTAAGGCAAATAAGTGTCTGCACTTCGCCCATAGATGGCAGCTTTTTTCACAACGTTTTCTTGCGGATCGGTTTCAACTAACACAATTAATTCGGGATTGCTGACAAGCTTATAAAACGGCGACTCGGGTGTGAGTCGATTTTTATCGGTGATGAGGATGATACTATAATCAAAAGCATCAACAGAAACGGCGTTGAGATTTTGAATCCTCATTCGTGATGGGGGAGCCGGATAAGGCTCTTCATGCTTGATCGCGATGAATTGATATTCCTCGTCTTCAAGCAGGCGTGCGCAGTAATCCTTGGCGATTCTTTCAAAAGCACTTCCTAAAAGAGTTTCTTCTTCGTTCTGATTTTCCAGATGGCTTTTTAGTATGAGGCCGGTTGCGTAGTACAACAGACCTGCTTTCCCTAGATTTGAGTGCACTTCAATTGATAAAGTTTCTTCTTGGTATTTAAGCTCGCGGTGCGATTTAAAATATTTCCGCTGTTCAAAAAATACCTCAGCAAACGCGGCCTCTCGGGCAAAGCGCTTTTCGCATTCAGGGCAAACAGAGCTCTCTGAACTTAATTGGCTGGTTTGTTTAAGGCATAAAGGGCAAGCGACCATGCATGCATCTTAAGCCTAGTTTTAACGCAAAGCAACGACCGTAAGCGGCGAACGGCCACTCACACTTTGTGAGCGAAAAATGTAATTTTGTGAGCGATTCAATTGCATCTTACTCCGGCTTCCAATAAACGATCCCTCATGCAAAAGATATCTAAGGTTCATATTTTCGATCATCCAAATTATCGAAGTTTTTTGACCGCCAGATTTAACGAACGCAGAACCCTGAATAAGGGATTCAGCTTAGGCGCGTGGGCTGCGCGGTTGGGATTGAGTGGGAACTCCGCACTTGTGATGATTTTAAAGGGGCAGCGCAATCCCAGCCCCAAGCTTACAGAAGTCCTGATCTCGGATTTAAAATTAAACGCCAAAGAGAGTGCGTACTTTCGCGATCTCGTGCTTTTAGAAAAATGCGATGTCGATGATACCAAGACTCGCGAAGAAATTTTAAAACGACTTGAACGAAGCAACCCGAAGCAACAATTCCGCAGCATTTCCCGGGAACACTTCGAAGTCGTATCGCAGTGGCATCACTACGCCATCCGCGAGCTTGCTGACCTGCCAGGATTTCAAGAAGACCCGGCATGGATTCAAAAACAATTACGTCCAGCAGTGCCTCTGAAATCCGTTCAGCAAGCAACAGAGACTTTAGAAAACTTAGGCCTGCTTGCACGCGATGAAAAAAACGACATCAAGTATACAGATAAAATTATGAGTCAAACCGACGTGCCTGATGAAGCTCTTAAACAGTTTCACGAAACCATGCTGTCATTGGCTGCGACAAGTCTGCGCGATGTTCATGTTGAAAAGCGTGAGATATCAGGAATGACTTTTACGATCGCTCAAAAAAATCTTTCGATCGCCAAAGAACTCGTCAGAAACCTTTATCACGAAATGACTCAGTTAGGACCCGAACCTCAAGATGCTGTTTATCATCTTGAAGTCGCTCTTTTCCCGCTAACAAAAACTGAAAGGCAAAATCAATGAAGCTGCCGATTTGTATTTTCATTCTTGCATCAATGGTCCTCTTAAGAGCGGAAGCACAAAGCGTTCCTAAGGCGAAGCTGTATGGATTGTCCTGCCCAGGTCAGAGGCACTTGATATCTTCGGACCGCCAACAAATAGATAAGTTAGGTCGTGTTCAATCGCGTTTCCCAACACTCGCGGAAGAAACTGAATTTCATAAAAATCGAATCAAACAGCAAAGCGGACAAAACGCAGAGTACTTCGAAAAGACTCTGGAAAGAGCCCGCACAAGGTTAATATTTAGAGATGGTATTGAGTTTGATCCCATTAATTTGGGACTTCCTAAAGCAATGAACGGCTGTGATGTCGTACCTATTATTGTGACTATGAACGACAAATTGGTCGTGAGTAACGATGCCTGGTCAAAGTTAGTCGCAGTGGACATGCTGATCAGTCAGCTCATTGCGGGCTCGAAGTGGTGGCAAGACCAAGATCAAATATTCATCGCGACTGCGTTTCTTCTTGATGATGCATCGCCAGCGCTCACGTTGAAACAATACCATCTCCGTATGAGGAATTCGCTAGTTTTGGAGCCGGGAATCAGCTTTCGAGGGACTGACTATATTGAGTGCGAATTTTGGTCAGAAAATATTCCTTCTCAGTGCGGTCCGTATTACGGGCAATTTAATCAGTCATTGGGTGTAACAGTAGACAGAAAAGTGACGTTTTGGCCCGATGGTGCGATTGCGAGTGCCTATCTCAATTACAAGAAAAGCGAGGTGTTGGTGCCGCTAGATTTGAAAGACCCTAGCGCGAAAGTTCTTTGCCGTATGGTTGTTTTCTATAGTCAAAGTGGAAAACTAACTTACTGTCCAAACACGTTCAGAGACGAAAAATCTAACACAGAAATTATATCTAATATTGGTCGCGATACTCGCACCTCGGTCGTGCGCTTTGTTCTTTTTCAAAAAGGGACTGTGTTTAACGATTTAGAAATCCCAAGAGTGCCGAGCCATCGGATCGTTCCCGATTTGGGCGATCAATGCAGGAAGGGGGAGCGCAGTCCTCTTTTGGTGGAGTTTCATCCAAGTGGTCATTTCAAGTCCGGCATCACGATCAATAAGTCGACGAAAAAATTTGAATATCTTGAAGTTGATGACAATGGGAAAATCACAAAACTTGCACCTTATAGTTGCCGCGACGAGAGAGACAATTATTATCCACTGGGAGATGAGTTCGTAAATCTATCCGATAAAGAAATCGTCTATACCTATAGCGCAGACCCTTTCTCCTATATTACAGAGTTTAAGATCCTGTTTGGAAAACCGGGTTGCATTTCATTGGTCAAGAATGATCGACAACAAATCACTCACGTGAAGGTGGGGCCGCAATGTTTTGTCTTTGCGAGAATTTTAGGAGCTGGCCATTGGCACTAACTAATTGGATTCTATCGATCTCGATTATTCTTGCAGCGACGCATTCGTGGGCTCTTACTATTGGCGGCAGTGGTGCCGGCAACGGCGGCGATGTCATCTTATGTTCGGGAGTGCCGTCTCGTCCTGAAATTCAGTTGCTTGATTTTTATGAGCTCGAACTTTTTGAGAACTTAAAGCCGTTGGTCGTAGAGTCAACACCGGGTTCGGCGCACGATAAAGCTGCGGCTGCGATTCGTACGTTGCAAAACGTGTCACCGATCCGCATGGAAAGATATCTTGATGAGTTGAACCATTTCATGAGTCGCATCACTTTTGTGCGCTATGAATTGCCGAATCTTCCAGATGATCTCAACGTGGTGATGCCAAAAGGTTGCTCGTTGCAACAGATCGCGATTCAGCAAAAACCCACGGGTGTTCCGCTATATACAGTGAATGAAAATCTTTGGAATCGTCTGGATGAAAATCAAAAGGCTGGATTGATTTTGCATGAAATCGTTTACAGCGAAAATATCTATGGCGGTCACTCGGATGCCCGCGCGACTCGCGCGTTTACAAAACGACTGGGTGTAGGTATCCCGAAAGAATGGACCAATCAAAGGAACCGGAACACCAATTCGAATTTTCCCTACCTTCTTGATACCATAGGCATTCATACCTACCGAGAGCAAATCTTGTATTCCGGTGATGTCGTGGTATTGGCTCCTTTTGCGCGTTTAGAGGGCATGTACACCTATTGCGGATATAAAAAGGTCAATGGTCCGACAGTCATACTTCTGGATCTCTGTCTTACCAAAACACCGGCACTAAGAATTGAGGATTCTTATCGAGTCGCGAGTGTTATAGATCATCAAGGTCAGCTTTTGTACCGTATGCCGGGTGCTGAGGTGGGTTTGCCATCGACATACGTCTCTTACGAAACAATGGATTTATCTCCCGTGCAGTCATTCGTCGACTCGGCACCATTTGTTTTTTCAAATGCAGAGGCTAATGTGACTTGTTTGCCGGGGACACCTGTTAGTGTGGTCCGTCTTGAGAAAGGTGATTACACGATATTTGATTTTTCTAAAAGCAGACTTCTGACTTGCAAGCTTGATCCCAATCAGGCTCCCGACAATCAGATTTTTTTAAAAGGTATGTGGCGAAGTATTGTAGCTTTTGATTTGAGGGCAAGTCGATATTACGATGAAACAGGGAAAGCTCGCGACTATGTCCAATTTAAAAATCTCGAGAGCTTTGAGCATAATAATCATCAGTTCATGGCGAAGAGCTATTCTTTGAAGGCGGGCTCTGAATATTATGACGAAGTTCAACCTTTCCAGTACGTCAATCAAGACTTTACTTGCGAGGTGAGCGGAAGTCTTTCAACAAACCCGACAGTGCTAAATTTTGGCGGTAAACCCTGCCAAATTGAAATCAACAAAATAAAGTTTCAATTCAGTACGATAACATTGGGCCTGGTGCGAGCACCTGAGAATTTTAAATATGGAACTTTGGCTGAATCGATAGAAATTCCAGGGAAGGACGAAACCCAATATCTTCCTTCAGGAACAGTTATTGAGTGGACGGGTCGGCCTATGGAGACGCACAAAGATCTTGTGACGAAATATCCCTCAAAAGTCCGACTTATGGATAAAGCAGTTGTGACGATATCCGGAGCATTTAGATTAAATTATGACCATTTGAATTGGGGCACTCTTGCAGAGGATGCCACAGTGACGATGGTGGATGGAGCAAGCCCAACATGCAAAAATACCGGTAAACGAAAAGTAAAAGCAGGAACTAAGATTTCGTTTGATTGCGATTGTCGGGCGTATAGAAAGCTTGGCGGATGAGGACTTTCCACCATGAGCTTGTCGTGTGATCCGCCTTAAAATTCGCCATCTCAAAACTATTCCATAGGTATCCTTTTGGTAAGTCTCTTACAAAATAGTGCGATCTTCCGGGAAGTTCTTTTTTATACTATCTTATGGATAGTTGCACTCTAGTAGAAAGGAACAAGCAATGAATAAGCATGAAGAAGTAAGAGCAAAGGCACAGCAAACATTTCAAAACCATTTAGATTATCTCTCAAGCGGTCGAGTCGAAGAGTGGGTGAATCTTTGGGCCGAAAATGGAGTCTTGGAGTTTCCATTCAAACTCCCAGTCTATCCAGATAAGGTTGAAGGCAAGGCGATGATTCGTGAATACATGCGCCATTTTCCAGAAACCCTCAAAGTTGAATTTTCAAAACCTGTATTTCACCGCACCGAAGATCCAACACTGGTTATTGCGGAGTTTACGGCAAAAGGGCAAATGCTCACCACAGGCCGACCTTATAACCAAACCTATATCTCAGTGGTCTATACGGAAGACGCAAAAATCACGCGCTATAAAGATTTCTGGGATCCACTCGTGGCACTCACGGCTTTAGGTGAGAACAATAATTATAAGGGCGCAACGGCGACGCTTTAATTAGATCTTCTTTGCCATTTTTCTGATCTTTGTTTCATGGTCAACGGACCATTCGCAAAGAACAGTGATGGCAGGGCGAACGCTTTTACCAAAGGCCGTTAGTTCGTATTCAACTCGGGGAGGTATTTCCGGAAATACCTCCCGCTTAATGAGCTCTAGCTCTTCTAACTTTTTAAGAGTTTGTGCGAGCATTTTAGGAGAGATCGTCGGAACTTGTCGTTGGATTTCACTGTAACGCTTTTTTCCTTCCATCAGAACAACCAAAATAATAATAGTCCACTTGTCACCAAGCAGGCGAGCACCAAGGCTAAAGATGCAGCTCTCGTCAAAGAGCGGTTTCTTTTTGATTTTTCCCACCATGGCTTCAATTTTTTCGTCAAAGAAGGTTTGTTCGTTACGAGATGTGCCCATATAATTTCCTATATATAGCAACTATATATTAGATAGTATAAGAGCGCAATTTCTGCTTTTTGTTCGATGCGGATTTATTTCGTAGCTGATGTTGAAGAGACTTTCTGATTTTTAATATTACAAACTTCTCTGCTGCATTTGTGCAACGTCTCGAAAAATTTGGCGAAATTGGTTTAGATTCATTTGATGAATCAATTTTTCGACTCCCATTTATTCGCGAGCGTTCGGTATCAATTTCATTCACCGAACGTCACCTTCTGAGATTTTGAACCCTACGGACTCTCACGTTCACCTCCGATAAGTTATATACGACCAGGAGGCTTTTGTGCGTACTGTGACATTGCCCCAAGGAAGTTTTCAGGGGCCGAAAAATAACCAGGGTAATACCATTCTTGGTGTTTTGTGTTTGATCGCTGCATCAGTGGCTGCTTTCCAAATTAGTTATTCGGATTCTCTGGCAGTGAACAGCGGCATTAAAAACTCTCGAATCTTAAGTGCGCGTGACTCGCTTGAGTCGCGTATTAAATCTTATTCTTCAATGGCCGCTACATTCCGGAGTAGCATGTATAAAGGACTGCCTGTTACGGTAAATCCAGAACTTCGTAACTGCGTTTTTGGCAGTGGCACCACTCCATGTAAGGCCGGTGAGAAAACACCTATTGCGCTTTATTATCCAATTTATTCCGACAGTGGATCGGGCAGTGCAACTCTAAGAAGAATCTCAGGTCCCGGCATAGCCGATGATCTCGCAGAATCTGAATCGGCGTTTTACGACAATAAAGGAAATCTTTGTCTTCCGAATAGTACAGGAACAATTGATCCGAACTGCGCTTTCTTTGAAGTCAGAACAAGCTTTGTCGCGACTTGCGCAGCTGGTGCTTCTTCATGTGCAACAGCGGACACCATCACCGTGAACTATCTTATTAAAGCAACAACTCTTGCAGGTTCGGCTTCGCAAAAAATGGGAAGTGTGCCAATGGCGCAGATTGATCTTTCAGCTCCGGAGGTTTCAGTCATAGATATTCTTCCGCCAAGACCTGGGTCTTCTGCGAACAACGTGACGATCTCACTTTTACAAACTTCTACGACACTCAGTCTGGATTCTATTATTTCTGCTTTGAAGGCCCTTGGCATGAAAGATCAAAAAGATATCGAAGAGATGGCTTTAGCCTTTCAGCAAAGTGGTGTGAATGATTTAAGTAAATTAGAATTCGCAGCAAGGGCTGGTCATGCTGATCCTGCTTGGATCCGACTTGTTGCAGACTCTGGAATCACCAACTTGATTTTGGCGCGAGAACTCTATTGGGCAAAGAAAACCTGGACGCCGGAACTCTTAGCAGCCGTTGCCGCAGCCGTGGCCGATGTCAAAGTTCCGCAAGTAATGTATGCCATCGCCGAACAACAGATCTCGGATAAAGCAGTAGCTGACAGTATGGCCAAAGCCGTTGAAGGAGTTTCTAATCCAAGTGTTGCGGCGGGCATTATCACCGGCGGGCACTATTCAGATGCCGAGAAAGTTCAAAAAATTTCCGAAGCTGTTAGTCATATTCAAGACCCCTATGCTGAGTATATGGCAGAAGCTGGCATCCAGGATAAAACAACGGCAGATAAAATCTTAACAATCGTTTCAGTTATCTCCAATCCATATGGAACGGGTTGGATTATTGTCAGCGGCGGAGGAGATGTCGACAAAACACAAAGTATCGTCACCAAAGCTTTAAGCTCATCATCATCAACTTCTGAAACACCGGCAACAACAACAGCGGCGTCAACTCCACCACCAGCGCCATCTCCGACACCTCCACCTGTGGAGATCTCGTTGATGCCGACATGCTCGACGTGCGCACCTTTGACTTACTGACATGAAGCAAATTTATTCAAACCAAGGACATACAGTCATTGAAATCGCGATCGCTCTCGGCCTTGTGGGGCTGGTGTCCTTGGGTATATTTTCTTTAACTCAAGAAACTCTTAAAAATATTCAGCACAGTAAACTTGCGACCACTCGCGATCAATTGGCAACTCAGTTCCGTCAAAGTGCAGGGCGGATGAAAAACCTGCGCTTATCTCTGACAAAACCCGAGAACGAGGCTTTTTTAAATTGTGTTTGCGGGAAGGGCAGCGGATGTACGAGTGCTCAATCTTATCCGCTGTCACTCTATGATGACGCTCTACCTGATAAACCGATTAGCACTTTTTATGATTATGCAGGAATGCCTTGCGATCAGAACGCCGATAGTTGCGCAATCAGAGTCACAGTGAATTTTGTGCCTCAGTGCAAACCGGTATTGCCTTCTGCGGATCCAACGCCTCCGGCAACCTGTGTGGGGGTTCCTGTAGAATTTTTCGCGGTCAGCTTTACTGTTCAACAAAATCCCGCGACTTTATCGCAAGGAAGTTTATTTAAAACCATCGGGGGCTCTTCTTTCACTCAGGTATCGGCCTTGGTCGCTGGAACTGGGGTTTGCAATTGAAGACTTTTAAGGCAGCTAAAACACAGAGTGGATTTACTCTCATTGAAGTCATGATCTCATTGGCATTGATTTCTGTTTTTGTATTTATGGTTTTAACTTATTCGTCGGTTTTAAGTAAGCATTCCAATATCAACCGTAGTAACAACACGAAAAATCGAATTCTCGCCGGTGTTCGCGATCTAGCCGGGATGCCGGCTTCGTTGCGTGTAAGTATGCGCGCTTCTGCAAATGGTGCCGCGATTAATCCGCAGCTCTTAGCTTGTGCCGGGGGAAATCCGATTAACAGTTGTACGACGGGAGTGGAGATTCCATTTACTCTGTATTCACCATTGATTCAAAGATCACCTACCGGCGCGGTTTTAGGTGCGCTCCCGATCTCAGCTCCCTTAGGAAGTTCAACACCCATGCGTATTGATACTTTTGGTGCTCCTTGTACGGTGGCGGGCCCAGGCTGTCCGCTTTTGGTTTCAACTTCTTTTAAAGCGCAATGTGCGCCACCATCATTGCCAGCAGGGCCGCCAAGTCCAACGGTGGATCTTGCGCCGTCAGCGACGTGTACGGTCGCTGACGTGATTGAGGTGACTTATTACGTGCGCTTAGATTCACAAGTCGCAATCGCAGATCCTGAGCTGATGAGCTTTGTGACGCCAATATCAGGATCTGTCGTGGTGCCGGTCTCGGCGATTTCTGGAAACGTTCCGCAGTAAGAATTTATTTTTTTACTTCCCGCATCAACTACTTTCGATTTCTTTGCCGAGACCTTTCCTGTTAGCATTTTTGTATATGTCGAACATCAAATTCAAAACAACAATGGTCCTTACAAGCATTTTACTTCTTCAACCGATGGTGGGTTCTTTCGCTTTAGCGAAAAAGAAAAAACCAATGAAAGCTTACAGCTTTATCGCTGAAGGTGGAAAAGCATCTCAAGGGGAGTGTGACGGAGTTCGCAAACTTCCAAAGATGAAGAAGCTTGGTGAGTTTTCTAAAACGGGCGCTTACATGGGATCAGAGTTGCAAACTTCTGAGATGTCGGTAAAGGGTGGCGCCGAGATGTGGGTGCACTTCTTTAGAGATAAAGGCAGTTGCAATGCGGTTTTGGCGAAAACGCCTTCAGCGCTTGCTCCGCAAGTGAAAGATGTTAAGCGTGAGCTTCCGCCGGATGATTCTGCAGAGGGTGATGATGATAGCGATGCAGAGCAAACAAATGCACCTGCGGAAGGCCCTGCTGCTGAGGGGCCGGATAGCGAATGAGTCTGTACATGTGAGTGTTTTAACTGACGGGCAATTACGCACTTATGGGAAGAGCGTCCTCGATCTTGTGTGAGAGTAAGCTGGACATTGTTCCGCCCGAATGGGTGTACAAAGCTATAGGTCGTCTTCGTTACTTTTGAATAACGACAGAAAGTCTGAGTTGTAGTAGGATGCTCCATTTTTTACTTCGCGGTCCACGATCCTCCTCACAAAAAAAGAATGGCGATACCAGTTTTGCATACCCTTTTTCCAGCACCTCCATACGTCTTCGTCGATGAGGGCCTTTTTATACCAATAGTATTCTTCAGAGCATAAATTTATGTAGTCATAAATTGAATTAATAAAATCCGGATTTTTTGTTGGTTCTTCTTCGAATAGCTCAGACCAGATCATTTCCAAGGATTTTCCGTAGTCTATTTGATGGTCACGTTGGATCTCAAACTCCATAAAAGCCAAATCCTCGAGCTTGTCGTTGAGGGAGTCATATTTTTCATTGTATTTGAGAAAAAGGTCACGTTTGAATGATTCTGTATCTAATTTGATTTTGTTTGAATTGAAACGCCAAGCGATAACTGCAGCAACTGCGGAGGCGATTAGCGTTTGATATTCTTTTGCGTATCCAAGAACGCATTGAAAAAAATCGATTAGGGCTGACACGTCGACTCCTGGGATAAATTTTGACATTTTTTAGCTCTGCTCAGATATGATTTTACAGAATAAGTTCAGAAGTCTGACTTTGTCGATTGTGTTCGCCCTTGAATCAGCAAGAGCGCTGCTTCCGACGATTATTGCTAAGCTCTTTGCTCTTGAGATCGCAACATTTAACCTGTTTTTATTCAAAAGAAATTCAAGTCCTCTTGGTGAGAGGTCTCCGTTGCTCGAGCACATCGAGATAAAAACAACTGGAGCTTCTTGACCTTGAAAGAGATCTACTGACCCAATTTTTGCAAACTCTCCCAGGCGGCTTCTAAGAATACCTACTTGCATATTAAATGGAGAAATGAATAGGCACGATTCGACATTAAAGGGCTTTGCTGCAGAGTCATTGGTTTCGACCATCGTATTTTTTAGCATATTTATGCAGTTTGTGATCGCTGTGGCTTCTTCGATACTACCTTGAGTGTTGCCTTCGTGTTCAACTGGAATAAATACAATTCCAGACTCTTTCAACGGGGGAGGGCTTGCTTTGATTAGATTAACGGCAGCACTCTCATGTGAGAATAAACGTGATTCATAGACAGAGTCGGAGATGAATTTGCACACGTCCGGATGCATTCGGCGTGAAACTCCCAGAAAAATTCCCATATTTGGAGGGATGGTTGCATGCCCCCTGAGGTAATAGCCTAAAGCGCTCTCGGCGATGTCTTCGGGATGCGTGCCTTGTATTGGTTGTTCAAGCTGCATTTGGTCGCCTAGAAGAATTAGGTTATGCGTCGATATCGAACAAGCCACACAGTTAGCGAGTGAAAACTGACCAGCCTCTTCGATAAATAAATAATCGAAGTGATTCGCGGAACTTTCTGCTGCGAAAAACCAAGAAGTTCCTCCGACTAAGTTATATGGTTTTCCTGATTTCCAAAAGTCATTGGCACTTTTGAAATATTGTATCCCGATGTCCTTATGAGAAGGATCTGATGGGCCACCCACTTTAGTAAATGCATAGTTATTGTTCCGCTTCTGCTTGCGCAAGACTCCTACCGTTTTTTCCATTAGTTGATTGATCGCCTTGTGTCCGTTACTGACAATTCCAATTCTTTTTCCTTTCGTGAGTAAATAGGCGATAAGATGACTTGCAGTATACGTCTTTCCTGTTCCTGGAGGACCTTGTATAGCCAAGGTACTCTGGTTCAGATTCTCAGCATATGCGAATACTGTTTCTATCTTATCCGGGTCGAAAGCTATTTCGTATCCAGACTGATGCCCTGATATTTTCGGTAGTTCCCGATTCAAAAAAGTTCTTAGGCATGGGCGAAGGGTTTCTAACTTTGGTTCGTTGTAGTACTGTTTTGCGACTCCTAAGATCGCATTTTCCATTACCTCTGTTGAAATTGGCTTGGTCGCAATAAAGGTGACTTTAGAGTGAGGATCAAGAATGTCAGGCTTTCCTGAAAGTATTGCCGTGCCAGTGGCGATATCTAAACTCTGTATTTCAAAAGTTTTTCGATTGGAAAAGTCATCAACCTTGGATCCTTTTTTGAGTTTTGTTTCTTGCTGAGGATCAAAGGAAACTGTTACCGTTTTCGCATCAATGCGTTTAATTTTGCAATTGGCCAGGCACTCGAGATCATCTTCCAGATCGTCAACGGGACTATTCAGTCTTTCGAAGTATGACCACCATTGCGGTTTTGCCTCTCTTCTGTGATAACCTATTAAACCCGCTAAGAGTTTTTGAATGGCGGCTTTTTCAGGATCAGGTGGTAGATTTGTAAGCATTCGTAGTGCGAACAATTCATTTTCTGGAGGGGGTGTTTCTGTGTTTGTGGGATCGGCTGTTATTGTTGCATGCACATATGAAATTCTGTTTTGCTTTTGTTGTTCACTCAACCATTTAAAGAGTTCGAAAGTTGAGATACAGTCTTCTTCGTTATAGTCACGAATCTCTTTTAGAATAGGTGAGTTCTGCCAGGTATTGCCATCCGGCGATTCTAACCATATTGCAAATTGAATAACAGAGTCTGTGGCTTTCTTTACATCGCCTTTTCGTTTGAAGTTGTAAAGTCCTTCTAGTTTTTTAATCGAGTAGCTTTCTTCACCTACAGTTAATCCTTCTTTTACAATGCGATATAAATCGATGAAAACTCCATGACGAAGCAGTTGATCAATCTCGTGTTCCCTGGTCATGTATTTTCCCATGAGCCTCTTCATGGCAGTGACCTCGTAGGCAGCGTAATGATAGATATGCATTCCAGGATGCTTTTTCCATCGGGCAGTTACCCAATCGACCCAACCTTCAAAAGCTAATTTCTCTTGATCATTGCTCAAGGCCCACCAATCAATAAAGGCAACTTTGCCTTTATCCATGTATGTAGCGCCGAATAAATATTCAAGGCCACCGTCAAGAAGTGGGTATCCTTCCATGTCAAAAAAAACATCGCCGATATTCGGTTGTGGTAAGCGCGCAAGTCCGAATGATTCGTCAGATGGGTATTTAGTGACCTGAAACTGAGTGGTCCCTTTTTCCTTGGTGGATAATTGTAGCTGTGCCTGTAGCTTCAATTTATTAAAAATATTTCTTTGAATTTCATTTGGGCAATTGGTTGCAGCAGATAGTGCAGTCAGCGTGGAAATACCGGCTTGCTCTAATTTCTTTATCTGACTGATATTAATTCCTGCTACAAATGAGAGATGATCTTTCTTGCGGAGAACTTTTTCAGCCTCTTCTTCCCACTTTCCAAATTGTTCAGCTGACTGCGGGATAGGAGGTTTTTCAGGGACAAAGGATTTTTGAAATTCAAGAAATTTGTTTTTTATTCTAATGTAGTAGTGGCGAAAATCCTCTACCTGTAGCTCCTCGATAGTGAGGTCGCCTAATACAACGGAGAAGTTTTTTGGCCAAATACCTTGAATTGAAAATATCATCTCGGAATATGCGCAAAGCTGAAGTGAATATTCAGGTTTTACATGACGAGAGAGTTTCGTATCCCAAACTTCATAATGGTAATCACCAAGTTTAGATGCTCCTGTTTTTTTTACTAAGAAGTCCGAATATCCCTGGAACGCACCAAGCTTTAATGCTCCTTGGAAAATAATTGAGGCACCTTGAGTCATCGCCTGGATCGTTTTTTGATAGCTTATTTCAAAGTCAGCATCTCGTTGAATTTCCACAAGATCCACATACTCAGATCTCAATTTTTCTAAGTATTTGCGCTCGTGTTCATTCCCTTTTTTTGCAAGTAGTTTCAGAGTTTCATCTTCTAGAGGGTTTGGTGCTTTACTAGGTAGTTCCAATGCATATCGGTCCATCCACGAAGAAAAAGGACTTTTAAAATATGTCGTTAGATCTGAAGGTGAAAATACGACTTCGTTTGATAGTTTTCTCATTATTTCATCCAATCTAGAGGAATAATGACTCTTATCGGATGGTTGACGTGAGATTTGTACAGGAGAACTAAAAAATAGCGTAGCAGAAAACGCGATTTCGTTATTTGTTTAAAATGATTTTATGAAAGCGGGTTGCGCCAAATAGTAGGGCGAATTTTTGGTCAATCTGAGAGAGCAGTAGCCTGCAATTAATCGATGACCAATCCATCGAATATCAATTACGTTCTTTTCTGTGTCGTTTAGTAGAAGTAGACGACCGAGATACTCAGTAAAACGATTTGCCTCGATTAAATTATGTCCATAGATGTGATACGATCGCCCCGAAGAGAAGAGGCTTCCTCCAGAGACATTGAAATCCTTAAAAATTTCTTTAATGTTTCTGAGATCTGTGTCCTCGACTGCACCATTGAGATCAATCATAGGAATATGCCCAAGCAATTGATCTTTAAAGTAAATCTTCGAGTGAATTGCGACATCTTTATTTACTGCGAAAGCATCAAGCGACATTTGCTCTAAAAACGGAATTACGGAAGCACAGTTAGATTTTACAATAATACGAGAGTCTATAACACTTTTAGGAGTGTATCCATAAATGCCGTACTCAAACTCAGCAGACTGCGGGAGAGTTTGAGAAAAAGCATTCAAGAATAGACCTGGATTTTGTCCCGCTTTAAGTCCTAACACCAACTTTAATTCCTTTTAGAATTTGATAAACCTTTAACGCATGAGGGTCAGTCATGCCAGAAACGTAGTCAACAATTAGATGAGTTCTTGCCACCATTTCTGGGAGTGAGCCATTCTTCACACAAGCTTTGTAAACTTCAATATGTTTTTTTGGTAACAGCCAAATTAGTCTTTGTTCTAACGCGAGGCTGTGAGGGCCAGTATCCTCGAGCAGCGCAGCAAAAGAGGATTCATTTAAATCAATGATGCGATTGAAGCTATCTAAAATTCCAACGACAATGCTATGTCCACTTAACTCTATATCGTAAGCGTGGCAAGAGTTGAAAAGTTTCTTTTTTGCAAAGCTTTTAATGGCAAAAAGTACTTCGAATGCTGTTCCTTCCTTTAGCAATCCGTGTTCGAAAGTGCCATCCAGAATTGCTACCTCAGAATTTATATATGAGTCCACCGCCCACTCAACGAGCTTCTGGGTGATAGATATTTTAAATTCAATAAATTTTTTGATTCCGGTATCACATTCCTGGTCCTTTTCAATTTTTGTTAGTGTATCTAAGATCACATTTGCTGCGTCTCTATTTTTGATTGTCGAAATAGCTTCTTTAATACAGTCTAAGGCGGATTCGCCCGTTACAATTTTTTTTTCGATGCCATCTTCAATATCGCTCATGCAGTAAGCGATATCGTCGGCAGCTTCCATTAGCAGGCTTAACGGATGTCTCCCCGCTGTCGGTAGGTCGAGATTCTGACAGATATCTGCGTAGATATTTTCATCAGCTTTAAAGTAACTAATTTTTTTGTCCCCCGTCGGGTACTTAATAGTAGATGCAATTTGAGTACATGTTAGGTTAAGGCCGTAGTCACTTTTATGACGCTGAAGACGAGTGATAATCCGAAACCCTTGAGCATTCCCGTCAAAACGTGCAAGCGAATCGATGAAAGGAAGAAGAGTTTGGTCTTTTTCGCTCTTGAATTTTTGACTAACCCAATCACGAATTGCAGATTCTCCAAAATGTCCAAAAGGTGGATTCCCTATATCATGCAGGAGGCAAGCAGTTTCGACAGATGATGTGAAAGGAATTAAAAGAGTTGGAGCAATGTGCCCCTTTTCAACCAATCTTTGAAAAACCCTATATGCAATTAGTTGTCCGACTAGGCTTACCTCGATACTATGGGTTAGTCTTGTTCGAACGGCGGCATTCTCTTCCAGTGAAAAAACCTGTGCTTTAGCTTGCAGACGTCGAAATGCTGAACTGGCAACGACTCGAGATTTGTCACTTAAGAACTGCAGATCAATAGATCGCTCATGAAGCTCACTTTTTTTTCTACGAGTAGGCGCAATTAGAGTTTCATACTTCTTTTTAAATATTTCTTGTTTCAAAGCTTCCCCAATTTTTTTGAGATACACAATCTACAGTTTATTTATCGGAGTATGTGCATATAAGTTTATGTTTGACATTGGCTGGACCACCATTTGTGTTATAGGACGAATCATTTTGAGATTTAGCTGGGTACTTTATGATCTCGGTGAATGTTGGATAATTTGGGCGAATCGTTCATTTATGAGGAAGTGAAAGTTCATATATTTACGGTCGTTGATCGGGTTTTAGAAAAGCATAAAAATAGAAGGGGAGAGTACATCTTTTTTGGTTCGCTGTATGGACCTATCACCTGAGGTGATAGAAAAAGACCATTTGGTGCAGAAAGATATTTTCTTCTATGTCGTTTCTTTTTGTAACTAACGCAGAGACTTTTTTTCGTCATCTGTTCAAAGAATTAATTGAGAAAGAACCTGATAAATTGCATTCGGCAGCTAAAATTCTCGATGATCACCTTAGCAAGAAAGATCTTGTCGATACCATAGTAGCAATGGGAATAAAAAAAGTGTCAATCGGAGAAATATTTAGTCATGCAGTTTCTATTTCAAGTGTGGACCAAATTATTCGCTATTTCGACGTTATCACGGAAGGAAAAACAAAGGAGAACCTTAAGAGGTTATAGGTAGACCAGTTCTGTGGGAATGACTACTCATGTGCGATAAGGTTTACAGCTTTTTAACAACGATGTTTCAATAGCATACAGATTTATGTTTTTATAAATTAATACCGATTTATATGATGGAGGTCTTATGATCGACTATTCATCGGTATTACTCGCTGCTGTTGGAGGCGGAATCGGAGGAGGGTTGGCGACCTACTTCGCTCCAAAAATTAAGAACAAATATGGAAAGCAGGCAATTTTTGGTTTGATCGTGATTCCAATGCAGATTCTTCCACTTACGCCGCTAAAGGGTGTTTTGGATAAACATGTCTTCAAAAAGACTCGTTTTGAGTTGGCAAGTCAAGATGCTGAAAAAGCGATTCTTGCAGATCCAGTCATCCGTGAAAAACTAAATTCGATGTCACCGGATGAGCAATATAAATTTATGCTCCAGAGTTCGCATGATGGGATGTACTGGCTTGAACTCTCGGATTTAGATCGTTGGAATGAGATAAGGCTGAGTTTGGCGCAAAAATCTAAAACACTTTGTGTTGCGTTCCTCCGCGGAGGAGTGAGTCAAGCAGATTTAAAGCAAGCGTTTGAAAAGTTATCAGATCAAGAAATTCAACAATGGTTAAAGATTTCTCTTATAGCGACAAAAACATCTGTGTCGAAAGGCCCAAAAGCCTTAGGTGTAGAAACTCCAACTAAGGACATGGTCGCACATTTGAATGAATTGATCGCATTCAGCGGTCCTGAAGAGGGACCTAAGCTCGGTAATGCGATCAAAAACTATATGATCGGAACTGACGAAGAAGCGTGTTGGGCCGCTAAGAAAATTCATGAGAACGCAAAGAAGCTTGAGCCTGAAAAACGGAAAAAGTTTCTTCGTGGTTTGGCGTCTATTTAAGGACTAGCTAATGAAACTACTCTTACACTTGATTTTTGGACTGATCTTGGGAGTATCATTGCATGCGCATGCTGAAAGTCGTTTGTACGAAATCAATGAATATTATGTCGGTTTCGACGCATCCAAGCTGCCCGAAGAATTGAACGACGTTATTGCCAAAGAAGCGGATAAATGGAACTGGGGTGCCGACGGTCCTCTCAAGGTAAGCAAAGGAGTTCGAAAAAAAGTTCTTGAGATATATAAAGTTCGCGATGATGAGATTGTATATGTTAAGTCGTTCGATAAAGAAAAGTCTGCGAGCTACAAGGTCTCAGACCTCGAAATAACGGCGCAAGTTAATCGAGCTGCAGGTCTTAACCTTGTATACGGCATAGGGCTTATTGTTTCAGGCGGTTCCGGCTTGGCTTTAATTGGGGAAAAAAATCCTTTTAGTGACGTTGGGGTCATGAAAGATATTGAACCGCAGGCCTCGCGTACGACGTATGTCATCGATTCAGATTTGAAACTTCTTGTCGACCGCCCAATGGAAGCTGACAAGAACGCAGAAGACCCAATATTGGCAGGAGTTTTTAGATTCGAAATTCAACACGGTAAAAACAAGCCTGTTTTTGTCGACTCAGGAGAAGTTAAAAAGAGTTCAGATGTTGCAAGCGTTTGGGTTAGGGCCGGGAAGATTTTTAATGATGGTTCGACTCTCATTTATCTGAGTTCGATCGACCTGTGTGGTAAATATATTTTAATAAAGAATGGCAAAGCGTCGGTCCTTAAATTCGTATGTAGTGATGCGGCCGGATGTTAGAAAAGGGAAACATCTGCCCTTACGCTATTTTCAAATCCTTTTTGAAGTTTGACCACAACTTATCTGCGTTAAAGAAATGAAAAAAGTTTTGAAAGCTCAGGAAAAGTGGAAAAAAAACAATAAAGAGGACTAAAATCATTTGGAACTGACTTGGAAGTGTACTTAGGAAGACTTTTGAGTCTTTGATGTCTTCGAATTCTTTCCAAACTAGTAAATCATATAGCTTCGCGAAATTGTAAAGTAGATAGATCTGAAGATAAGTTATGGCTGAAAAGTATGGGGCAAACTTATCGATTCCATTTTTGATAGTTTGTTGCGCTTCTAAATTTGGGATTTGATTTCGAAGGTGGCCGTAAACTAATGATTGCCCAAATCCTATATAAAGAATGACTAATATTGCTGGAATCGAAACTGCCAAAAAGAATTCTGATGGAAGGTCATTGCCTTTGAATGCAATGGCTGCGGCAATTAATGAAGAAATAACTAGCATAAGTAGTTTGTATGCTATCCAATACCAAAAAGGTCGCACCTGACATTCTCCAAAATCTCTTCGATGTTTTTCTTGGTAGGATAATAAATATCAGGATGTTTATCAACAGAGCTGGACCATTTTGAATAGGATATTTTTCTTACGTGTTGGCTGAAATAGCAGCCCACTTAAACGCTTTTTCTTTACTCCCAAAGGTATGAAACTCCGTCACGAGTCCGTCTTTCACGACAAATCCATCTGCGATCTTTGCATCAATCCAGTTCGTCTCATTTTTTAGACGAACGTGCACATGAACGGTCACAACAACTTTATTCCCATTGGTGAAAAACTCGATAGGTTCGCAGGCTCCCTCGGCCCAAGAGCTTGTGCCTTTGATGATGTGGGGCCGCATTTCTGCATGACCTCGGTAAGTTCCGGCTCCCGGGAAATCTTCGTCTTCTTTGCGAAGGATATTGGCGTCTAGAAGCTTCATCATCCCGTCGACGTCGGCGCGATTAAGACACGAATAAACTTGCTTGATGACGTCAATATCTTGCATCTGTAGCTCCTTTATCCTTGGTGAGTTGCATACGCTTTTACGCGATTGATTCCGCCGTCTGGGTGGGCCGTTACTTTTAGCTGTGACAGAACTGATTTCTCAGTGATGTCGAAAACGATTTTGTTCGCGGCATAGCCTTTAACATTCATTTTCTCAACTAATGGAATCCATTTATCATCAGCGAGTCCGTGAATGGAAAGTTCAAGCGGACTGTTATTCACAAAGTATGTGAAATCCAATTCCAAACGATTCAAGCGCGAAGCTTTACCAAGTCCAATGATCACTTCTTCAAAGTGGCCAGGTTTACGACTGCGTGAGGTTTCCATTCCGTCAAACATATGAAGAGGTGGGAATGGAGAGATTACCTGAATTGCCGGGCCATAGTGTTCGTTTGTGGCTTTGATGATTTTTCCGCCAAAGGCTGAGCTTGCCACATCCACTTCAGAGCCTGGTTTTAGTTTGGACCAGTTTGTTTTGATATTTGTTTCGGTTGCTTCGTATTTCGGAGCGAGCGATTTAATTGTCTGAGGAATCACGTCATCAAAACGCACACTCTTGGCTTCGTTAGCCGGCAAGAATTTGGCTTTCTCAGCTTGCGGTAAAGTTTCATCAAAAAGATGCAAACGAGAAATACCGCCGTCTGGGAAATTGGAAACTTTGATCTGACTAAAGATCGTAGAGCCCGTCGTTGTTTTCATTGCCTTATAAGAATGACCTTCAAGAGCCGTTTTAGGAATGATGTCTTGCCATTCTTTGGTTTGAACATTCAAGCCTTCAATGCGAGTGAACTGGGCTTGATTGCCCAGGTGGTATTTCGTTGAGACACCGACATAGTTTATTGCTGAAGGTTTCTTCAGCTCGAAAATCATTTCATCAGCAGGCTTTTGATTGTGGCGGACTGTTTCCCAGCTATCCATGATTTTACCCTGACGACCGAAAAGGCCTGGGTCAAAAAGCGGGAGGTGATCAGACAGTAAATTTTCCGCTCGGGCAAAAAGCTGATTGGTGGCTTCTAAAACTTTTCCGCCCACAGCCAAATTGTACTGAGCTAATGGATCCAAAGGTCCTTTTTCGATAATCTCTTCTGGAAGGTCTGCTGCAAACGCATTAAAGATCAAATCGCGATAGCCAATGTTTACGACTTCTTCTTGCGAAAGGTCAGCTGTTACAAAAGTCTTTTTAAAGAGCTTCGTATCAATGCCTTCCATTTTAAATTCAGAAAGCAGAGCTTGTGCAACTTCAGAAATAAAGAGCACGCCATTAAGTTCCGCATTGCAAAGAATCGTAAAGCCTAATCCCGTCGATGGGCCATTGTAACAATGAACAAACAGGCAGCGGAAACCTTCGTTTGCACCTTGATGGATCATCAAGCGATTGGGACCAGCTTCAGCAGTGAAAACTCCAAGACCCATCTTTGTGCCCATAAATTTTTTGCAGCCCTTATCAGAGCCAAAGAGCATTTGCACAGCCGTATCGTGAGAGATAATTCCCGCACCTTCTGGTTGATGGAAAGCTTTCGTAAGCTGAGCTAAGAAGCTCGACATATCACTTGCCGTCCCCATCGCGCCCGCAGCGAAAGCTGGGAACATATAACGTGTGCCTGGAACCTCTTTGCCATCAATTTGATAGCCGTGAGCGTACTCAACATTTGGTAAGTTCTTTTGTTCGAATGAGAAGTTCTTAAGACCCAATTGATCCAAGAACGGACGGGTCAAAGATTGAATGCTTTGTTTTTCTAAAGATTCAATCAAATGCTCAAGCACGATAAAGCCCGCACCTGAGTATTGGAACTTCGCATTTGGTTCATTGATCACACCAACTTGAGGAAGAACTGTTGTCAACGCTGGCATTGGTTCATTTGCTGGAGTGCCACTTACATAGTGCATATTTAAAGCACTGTGAGACATAAGATTTGCAATCGTGACTTGATCAGCCCACTGCGGATTCGCTGCATCAAGTGATTTTAAGCGGAAGCTAGAATCTGTCTTTGCCAAAAGCTGATTCACAGAAGTATTGAGTGGAATCTTCTTTTTACGGAAATACTCAATCGCAAAACAGCTCCCCACTGTTTTGCTGAGTGAAGCTAGTTCAAACCAAGTTTTAGTCGAAGCTTCACCTAAGGCAAAGCTTTGCATCGAATCAGCACCCGTTGAAATCGCAATCTGTGCGCCATGAACTTTGTGCTTTTTAAGCATGGCTGCAAAGTCTTCATGCAAGTGATTTAAGGGATGTGCTGTAAAGCGCTTCTTCGTGATTTCCCAAAGAGCGGTACGAGCATTCTCCAATTCTTGCGCTTGAGAGTTATTCATTCGTTTAGTTAAAGCCGCTAAAAGCTCTTTCCCAGTTTTCCCTTGCGCGGAAATCAAAAATTTCATCCCGAACTTTTCGCGATAGGCTTTACCAAGAGTGGCGAGCTGTTCTTTAATTGCCGCTTCTTCGTTAAATACCAAGGCTTGTTCTGTAGAAGCCATGCTGTCTAAAGTTTTTTTGCTTTCACCGATATCTCCGTGGAAGCTTGCGGCTTCCAAGATCTCAGGCAGGGTGAATTTTCTGATAGCTTGTTCAGCTTGTGCAGTATCCACCGTCAAGTTTTTGGCCATCAAGCTTGCAAATGACTGCGTTCCGCACATAGAGAAATAATAATTAAATCTCTCAATGTGGGCTTTCATTTGGTATTTCACCGGATCAATTGCCGTAACCTTGGCCCAAGGGTTGTCACTGTTGCGGATTGATTCAACCGTAAACGGCAATAACAACTCTGAAGCAAACTCAACCGGCTTATCACTCGTCATCAAAAGAACCATCAAGTTAAACGCAATTGGATACCACTTCTCAGTGCGAGCATCCCATTTCACTTGAGCGATTTTTTTAGAATCAGAAAGGTCCTTACGGATAAAGTGCAATTCTTCATGCGCAATTTTTAAAAACTCTTCAACAGAGAAGCGCCCGTGATTCAGTTCATGCCACACTTCCCAACGCGAACGTTCAGCTGTTGCTAAATCATCCATCACGCGGGCAGGGATACCATCGATTTGCGTTGGCAAAGCCACACAGCCATTACCCGAGAGCCAGTCCGTCAGATATTGCAACGATTGGAAAACGTTATAGCGAATTTCTTCAGGATGGTTATTGGCGATAAAAGTCGATTCCTTAATATCGGCAACGAGGAGTGAGCGCTGATACAAAGGATCTTTAATATCCAAGCCCTTAAGGTCAGGCCCATTTATAAAGCCCATGATCTCCGCGTGATATTTTTTATCAAGCAGCGAAGTCACCATAGCCTCAAGTTTGCTTTTGTCACCAGCTTGATGGAATTTCCAAGCTTCAATCATCGCAAGACCCAAACGAATAAAGTCCGGATGCGCGACCCAGAAACCAGAAAGATTTCTTTTAAGCTGTGTGATCACGTCTTTAAAAAATCCTCTGAGGGTAATTTGGAAAGAAGGACTGGCAAGATCCGTATCGATCGGCAAAATGCCATACATGCCACCGATTTTAATTCCACCACGAGAACCGACAACATCCGCCAGCAAGTCGTGCGAGCCTTTGATGTATTTAATAACGATATTAGGATCCGCTTTCACAGGAATGCGATAGTTGGCGTCTTCTTTAAATAAACGCGCTGTCGATCCCAAATAGTCATGCCAGCCCAAAGAAGCACCGGCAAAGTACGGATAAAGCTCATCCATGATTTCATTGACACGGAATACGGCACGAGGATTTTCAAGAACGATCAACAGGCGAACAGAGCCCACCTTGTAAGAAGCATCCATCTTATGCAGCATTTTTTCCGCAGTCTCGATCATGATACGGATATAGCGAGCTTCTTCTTCAGTTTCGAGTTTAGGAACATAGAAAGCCAACGCTTCCGGATTTTGCCAATTTCTAAACATATGTAGAGCAAAGTCATACATATGCAGCGGCAACGGATTGCCATTATAAAACAAGAACAAACATGGCAAAGCCAGTCCCGGGAAACGTTTAATTGGCAGCGCCAAATGGTCTTCGGCAAGTTTGTATTCTTTATTTGTTTTAGGATCAGTAAACGAAATCGTTTTCTCAAAACACTCTGTCAAATTCACACCAGCGGAAACTAAATCCTGATGCAAGGGAGTTTTCGAGTCCTCATCATCGGCACCCCATTTTGGAGTACTGGTGTGAGTTTTTAAAAGTTCTTCAACGATAGCGGGTTCATTTTTAAGTTTACGATGATAGGCATTCATCGCATTCACTGAAAGTTTCGCATCATCTGGAGGACCAAACAAAGTCACATGATGACCTTGCAAGTATTTAGGAATCTCTGCAATCGGAGACCCGCCACCTGGTTTGCAGTAAAATTCATTCTTAGGCCCAATCACGATACGGCCTTGAGCATCCTCTTGGCCGATCAGGGTATGATAGCGTTCTTCTAAGAAATCAATACCAAGTGACTTGTTCAGTTCAAAGCAAGCGCGCGTTCTTTGATCGATAAACTTACGATCGGCGATTCTTTGCTCAAGGACTTTATTAAGTTCAGCTTTGGTCGCCTCATAAAGCTCGCACAGAAATTTCAGAGACGCTGTCGTTTCAAGACCACCCAGTTTTCCAACATGCGTAAGTCCGGGAACCCCCGGGACTGCTTGGCTTTCGGAAGCCAGTTGTTTCAGAAGATTTTCAGAGATGTAGTCTTGATAGTAGGGGATGTCTCTTTTTTTCATAGGCTTTGCGGGCAGGTGCCTTAGCTTCCTCTGTAAGTTGAGTAACCAAATGGGTTCAATAAGAGCGGCACGTGATATTTGCGGTTCGTATCAGCCACTTTAAAGATCACCGGAGTATTCATAAAGAACGACTCACGGCCGTTCTTTTTAAAATACTCTTCGATTGAAAAAATAATGCGATAAACGCCGGGTTGATTTTTGCAATCAAAAGCAAAGCGGCCGTCAGCGTTAGTACTCCCAGCGCTGAGATCTTTCCAAGTATTGCCGTCTTGAATTTGCAACATGACGGCGACGGCTTCCGCTGGTTTTCCGATGCTAGTGTCTAGGATATGTGTGCTGATCATGTTGCAAGTCCTTTATTTTTTAGTGAACTCAAATTCTAAATCGATTTTGCTATCGGCCGCAATGGTGATTTCTTTGGTTTGTGTGCCAAAGATCTCATGCCAGAGCTCAAGCGTGTAAGTTCCTGGCGGCAGATCTTTGATCGCGAATTCACCTTTATCGTTCGTAAGGCTAAAGAACGGATTGTCCATGACCGCGATATAGCCGCTCATCCAAGGATGCACGCTGCATTTAGCCTGGACAAAGACTTCGGGCTTATTAAAGACCTTAGTGATTTTGTCGTTTTTATTCGGCATCGCCTCATTGAAAGTCGCGTTGTTATTGGCAATTGTTCTGACGTTATGGAAAAGGGCATCGCTATTTAAGAACTCAACCTTTTGGCCCACGCGAGTGGTCGCAATACGAGGCTCATACAAGCAACCGATTTGGTCCATCACCACAGGCTCTGAAGGAATATCCGTGTAAGTACGACCTTCAAGACCTTTCACTACACGGATAAGCACGTTTTTAAGTCGGCCATCGTTGACGATGACTTCGTTTGAGTAAGCATTGCCTTTGTAGTGAGTCGCACAAGCAAAAGGTAAAAGCAGCTGTTCGCCTTGCGGGACGGCACCTACGAACTTCACAATACCTTTTACTTCCGTTTTTGCATTTGGATCAGCAGGAACTGTTGCTGAAGCAGCTTTGGGAGCTTCCGTGTGCGTAGCTTCGGCGACATTGGTGTCACCCGTGTTTTCACGAGTAAAGATCACCAGCGCCAAAATCATTGCGACACCAAGCGCACCAAAAGTTTTCGAGCGCTTTGGATTTTTCAAACGCACCACAAAGAATTCACGAATCGCAGCACCCGCAGCGCAGATCACAAGCAAGATGATCCAGTTCCACTTATTCCCGTAAGTTGAAGAGAAGTGGTTGCTCATCATGATGAAAATCACCGGCAGAGTGAAATACGTGTTGTGAGTGGAGCGGTTTTTAGCATTCTTGCCCCAGTCTTGATTTACGGCTTCACCTTTTTTAGATGCTTCCACCATTTTTACTTGGCGAGGAATGATGCGAAGGAAAACGTTTGCTGTCATCCAAGTGCCAAGCATTGCGCCGATGTGGATGTAAGCCGCGCGTCCACTCAAAGTGTGGCACAAGAAATAAGCCATGCCTGCAAGCCACGAGAGCGTGAGCACATGACCGACGATAGGTTTATCTTTCGTTAATTTTGTCTCCCACAGAAAGTCATAGAAAAGCCAAGAAACGACGATAGAGCCAACGCCGATCGCAACTGCTTCCCAGTAGGTCGTTCCTGAAACCGAAGAGTCGAGCAGGAATGTTCCGCTGCCTGTGTAGAAGATCGCGATAAGGAGGAACACGCCACTCATCCAAGTCCAATAAGATTCCCATTTGAACCAGTGAAGTTGTTCTGGAACTTTGGTTGGGCCCATTTGCATTTTTTCGACGTGATAGAAACCGCCACCATGAACCATCCATAGATCGCCGACGTGACCAGGGTTTTTAGAATTTTGATTGAATTCAAAAGTGCGATCGAGCCACATGAAGAAAATCGAAGTGCCGATCCAAGTGATACCGACTGTGATGTGGAGCCAACGAGCAAGAAGCAAAATCCACTCATAGATTTCTTGATTCATGAATAAGTCCCCTATAATCAAAAAATGTTGAGGGGAGATTAGAGCACTAACTCAATAGCGTGTAAAGCGCTCTGGGAGCGGCAATTGAGGGCAAGTGAGCGCAGAGTTAAAGTCCGCAAGTTGGCAGATTATGGGGGTGGTGATTACGTCCGAATTCTCATCGTTAAATCTCAAAAATAAGAAATTTCCGGCCTCAACGGACGTTAAAACGAATATATCCATGAATGGTACGCGCGAACTCATGTGTCCGTCTTTGCAATAGGTCCCTGCAACGGCCAATCACGGCCAAAACAAGGAGCTAACCATGAACCAAAATATTTCCTTCGTAGAGTCAGTAATTGCATTTCGTAAAGGCAGCAACGCACAAGGCGTTCGCATGGACCTTAAACCAAATGAAATTCCAGCGGAGATCATCGCGATGATTCCGCAAAAGAAAAAAGCAGCGAAGTAAATCGCACTCTGAAGAAGCTGAGGGCAACCCCTCAGCTTTTTCTTTTTGGGGACGTTATGAATTCAGAATTCTTGTTAAATAAAACTCAGGTACAAAAGTTTCAGAAGCCGTGGGATCACTATGTGATTGAAAACTTCTTGCCACATGACGAGTTTGCGCAAGTTCAAAAGGCACTGTGCAAAGTCGAAGATGGTTTCCATCAACGAGACGATGATCCGTTTGAGCTGAATTTCAAGTTTTTACCGAATCTAGATTTGGCGAAATTCTTTTTAAGTCCTGACTTTCAGAAATTTCTAGAGCGTACCACTGGAAAGAATCTTGAGATTTACCCGGGTGGACTTGTTCAGCTCCGTTTGATGACTCCCGAGTCACCAGCGATGCCACCTCACGTGGACGACCAAGACGAGCGCTCATTGGTGTGTCTTTGGTACTTGTCTGATTGGATGGAAGGACGAGGTGGAGAGTTGAATCTATTAACTTCTAAAACGGGTCATCCATCGGAAGGAAAAATCATCGCTCCTGTGGCGAATCGAATGGTTCTATTTTTCTCTGATGATTGTAACTGGCACAGCGTAAATAAAGTTGAAAATTGGAAACGTTATTCCGTCATTTCCGAATGGATTGTGAAAGGTTAATTATGAAATCGCACTCTTGGCAGTATGTAGATAAGAAGAAATTGGTTCCGCTTTTGTTTCTGGCGGGAGTTCAGCAGGGTCTTACTGCGCTTGGAACGTATGCCTTGATCAAAGCGGGATATTCAGTCGGCGTCGGGCAGATGTTTTTGTTCTGGATTGCAATTGCTTTGGCTACGCAATTCTTAAGTCCGATGGTTTCGGTTTTAGTACGACCATTGGAAATCAAATTGACCTTTGCCGCTTACAAAAAGTTCTTAGATCAAAAGCTTTTCTTCAAAGCGGGGAATCCCTCTATCTGGGCACAGAAAAACAAAAAAGAAGTTTTTTTGGCTTCAATAGGAGGAGAAACCGATTCGTATCTCGGTGCAATTTTATTTGTTGTGCTTGATGTGTTTTCATTTTTTCTATCTCTTGTTCTTGGAGTTCTGGTTCTAGGAGCCACTTTGGATGTGTCCTTTGTTCCGGCTTTTATCGTGGCTGGTGTTTTAAGTTACGTGATTTATAGTTATTCGCAAAAGTATGTCGTTCGAAAGAATAACGAAGAGCAAGAGGCTCGCACGGACCTTGGAAGTTTTCTTTTGCAATCGTGGGAAAATATCTTTTTTAAAAATAAGAGCGTAATTCGTGGCTATGTAGAGTGTCTGAACATAAAGTTTAAAAAAGCAGAACGAAATTCTGTTCAAGCGACGTTTTGGAACGAAAGCATGGTTGCGATTCTTAGTACGGCGACTGCGATTCCAGTCTTTGTTGCGATTTTTTGGATGGTTTCAAGAGACCTTAATAACACGGCAGCCCTTACGGCTTTGCTGGTGACGATTCCTCGTCAGATAAATCTCTTGGCGACCTTTCGCAATATGTTCCAGAGCGTGGCTTCTTTAATCGCGTTTGAATCGAAGTTTGAAACTTTGATTAAGAATGCTTCGTTAGAATCCGAAGATTTGCTTCCTCGTATTACGTTTCAAGATATTTCGGCAGATCAATTGGATGCCGATGTCATCACAGGTGTTATGAAAGCTACTAAAGGACGCATCACTGTGAGAGGAAAAAATGGAGCCGGAAAGTCAACTCTGTTGCTGCACTTGAATGATGCTCTAGATAACTCGTTTTACCTTCCGGCCCATCCACAGTTCTTCAATCAAGAAGGCGAGCAAGGGGAATCAACAGGTCAAAAAGTAATGCGCCATCTTGAGTCTCTTGTACGAAGCGACGCCCAGCACATACTTTTGGATGAGTGGGATGCGAATTTGGACAGTGCGAACTTAGCCAAGGCCAACAAGTTGATTGATTTGTTAAGTGAATCCAAAGTCGTCCTTGAAGTCCGCCATCGAAGCCAGGGTTCGTAATACCGCTGCGGTTCCTGAAGAATTAGTAGGTAAGGGAGCTGTTGCGCTCCGCGCCATGATTACAAATGTAATCATTTTGAAGTCCCGACCCCTTGGCAAACGGTCTCTGTTAATGAATAGTGGGCTCATCAATATTGATGCTCACTTTTAAAAATTAACGGAGACTCAAATGAAATTACTCATCCCAGTTTTGCTTCTATTTGCAAGTTCTGCCCAAGCTCTTGAGGCGGATCGTTTTGAATGTAAAGTTACCCTTAAAGACTACGAGACCAACCAAGTTGTTGAACAAGTTCAAGAGTTCGATATGGCTCGCCAATCTTTGTCAGCTAGTCCCTCTCCTGATGTTCGTATGACGGCGGCTCGCACGACAATGCAAGCGTCCTTAGAACGCAAAGATACGATTGTGAAAACCAACATCGCTTTTTACTACAAGCACGCTGTGAAACTGGATGCCACTGGAAAACCCGTCGATGCTCGCCAGTTTGCATGTGTGGGAATCTCACTTGGCAAGTGCACAAAGCATGGTAGTCCAAAATGCGGCGACTCTGATACACCACAGGTAATTTGTAAAGAGCCGCGTGATCCGTTTGATTCAGCGACGGGATGGACACCAACAAAACTTATTGATGGTGTCCCGATGTTTACTGATCGTGGATCGGGTGATGCAACGGCTGAGACTACCGATGGCACATCACGTGTCGTGACGATCTTTAGCTGTAAATACAAAGGGACCTACTGGTGATTTCTCGTCCCGTTGTCTTTGACTACGCGGTTCCTGTTGAATTCCTAAAGGCGCTTCTGACTTATCATAAAGCGACAAGCTCCTTTAGTCTTCGTCAGCGAACTGCGAAAGCTCAAACTCTTTCACAAGCTCTGGTGTCGCAGATCTTAAATGGTCGTCGGCAATTAACCCGGGATAATTTCCCGCCGTTGGCTGCGATTTTGAAACTTACAAAGATCGAGCAAGACTACATCGAAAAGCAGCTTTTGGGTGTCACGCCCAAAGTGCGTGATGAAGAAAAGAATGAAGTGGCTGCGAAGCGTGAGCCTAAGAATCATCTTTTGGTGGATTGGTTAAATCCTTACGTGAAGGATTTAGTGAATCTTAGAGGATTTGATCTGGAGCCCACGCATTTACATCGCATGCTTTCGGGGATTGCGTCGCCAGAGAGAATTAAAAAGACCACTGACTTTCTTTTACGTGAAGGATTTTGGCGCCGAACTCCAGAGGGAAAAATTGTTCCTGAAGAGGCGGCAGTGACAACAAGCAACGGGATTCCCAATGAAAATATCAGGACGTTTCATAAGAAAGCGCTAGAAATCGCGCAACGTGGAATTTCAGCCCTTCCGACCCATCGTCGCAAGGCCTCAACGGTTTTAGTATCCGTTGATAAAAACAAAATGGATGAGCTGCGAAGTCTCGTGGATTCCTTTCAACAACAGCTTTTAGATTTTGTTGAAAAGAACCCCGATGGCAAAGACAACCTTGTGCAGGTCGCCATCCATTTGACACCAATAGGATCGCTCCATGAAGAAGATGTTCAAGTTTAAAACGTTTTTCTTAGGGCTCAGTCTGTGTATCTCCTCGGGAGCTTTTGCTTCGGGAACTATCGTTGGCAATGGCGGAGATCCAATCTTTGCCTTTATGCGCGCAACTCGCGACTCAATGGTTGATACCGTAAAGCTCATTGTGACCCAACCGGCGATTGCAAAAGAGTTTTGCATTCTTAAAAATTTAAGCACAGAGCAAATTGAGTTCTGTCGTAAATTCTTTTTTGAAGTCGCTCCACAGATTTTGCGATTAAGCCAAGGCCAGGGACAAATTCCGTTTGTTCTAAGAGAAGAGCCATTGCATGTGTTAGGTCCTGACGGAAAACCGATGATCGTTTCTGCGAGAACAGAATTGGGGCCAGCAGGTGCAATAGAAATCCATCGTGACTCTGTCAAAACAATGGCGCCTTCACAGGTTTTATTTTTGATCGTGCATGAGTTTGAGCACAAAGTGTTATTCGAAGGACGTTCTGTCACTGATAATGAAGTGATGAGTCCCTTCGCTTCCGGTCGGGATTTGTTAGATGCCGTGGCATCAGCAGTCGTGGCTGTGGCAAAGAAAAAAGGCATGGTGGGGAGTCAGTTCGGTATTCGCGATATTTTCCAATGTATCGCAAGCTCAGGAGCCACACAGTTTGGAGCGCAGCTATTGAGTAGCCGTCTGTTCCAATCAGAAGACCTGATGTCTTACGAAACAAGCGTTGGACGGAACCCAACAGATGGTTCGATCTTTTTCCGCGAAGATTTTGAGACGGTGATTCGTTTAAAATTCACAATTGTTGAACCAAATAACTGCGGCGAAGCAGATCCACGCAGACAAACAATCGTGCAGGTATTGCGTTCGCAAGCAGGTCTTGGAAAAAATCAGTCCGAACAAGTCTTAAGCGAAGTTCGATTGGATAAAAACCCCATGTGCCCACAAGCGGATTCAAGCTTAAGTATTTCCTATAAAGACTTAAAGTTTTCGTGCAACTACTTTGGCTCAGAGGGAACGACCGCTCTTTAGAGCAGCTTTGTTACTTCCACTTCTGCAGGCCGGCCCATTTGTGCTCGGTTGTTGTTATATCATTCAGCTGAGCTTGCGTCATGGGTTCTCCACGCACGGCTGTCATGAAAAGATCTGTGTATGCAGCAGGACAACCGTTCTCTTCACGGTTCAAGCAAGAGGCCATCGGTGAATGCCCGTGCTTAGTCACAAGAATGAGCTGGGCGTTGCCTTTTGCGGCTTGCTCATAGTGGCGAATCGCATTTGGGGGAGCTGTTGCACCATCTGTCGTACCTTGGAAATACGTTGTCGGTACTTTTACCGGATAGTTTTTCGCAGAGTACATTTTAATTTTTGCTGTTGTGAAGTTCTTAAGAGTCAAACACACGCTGCCAAAACCTGTTTGCGCTGGAATGAATTTTCCCTCTTTTGTTAAGATAGAGCCAAACGTTGCTTCAGGATGCATTCTGGAAAGTTCTTTACAAGCGATTTGATGAAAGAAGTAGCCTCCATAGTAGATGGATTCCGTAAAAAGAAATTGCTCGCGACTGAAAATCGGGTTGCTGGCTTTGGGATCAAAAGTATCAATAAACTCGTTCAAGCCTCTTATAAGTTGTGGCTCGTAATTCCTATCATACATTGCGGTTTGGGCCAGAGCTGAAAGCCACGTGTCGGGAACATCTTCGCGGGCTGTGAATTTTTGAATCTTGTCCTTCTGTTCATCAGAAAGATCGCGATAAAAGCTATTCAAAAGTTTGCGGCGATGAGCATTGGCCCAAAGATCTTCAGACCCGTCAAAGACAACCCCTTCGAGGATAAGGTTGTTTGTGAGTTGCGGATACTTACTGGCAAAGATCGTCGCGACAACAGTTCCATAGGAGTGACCGTAAGCCGTTACTTTTTTGATGTTCAGTTTTTTCAAAATAGCAACAGCATCGGCAGCGACAAACTCAGAAGTGAAGTAGTCGGTGTTTTGCAATTGTTCGAGAGTGTCAGGTTTTGAAAAACCAGTTCCACGTTGGTCGAAATAGAGGAAATTGACTTCCTTCAAGTTTTCGTACTGAGAGGAGTACCAAGAGTTGCCGCCGGGGCCGCCATAAAAAAACAACACGGTTGGTTTCTTCGGATCAAAATTGGGCGACAGGCGATAGTAAACCGACATCGCACCGTCAGAAGTTTTTTTGTAGTTCAATGGAACTCGCAAAAATTCACCTTTGATTTTAAGTGGGTAAGCCTTCCCATCTGGACTTTTCATCACGTGGTCATAGAGCTCTTGGGCCGAACGATACTGGTCGTGGACGAGAATTTGTGGGGCTTGCTGAGTTTGAGGAGCCTGAGTTGTCTGTGAGAACGAGCTGCTAGCGACTGCGAAAGTTAACAACGTGAACAACGATTTCATAACCTGCCCTATTGTGAGAAGGCTCAGTTATAGCGTTCGGATGACGTCTTTTCAAATCGGGTCAGAGGATGTTTACTTAAATGCAGAAATGACTAAATTTTGGTCACGTTTTGAGAGGGAAAAGTTCTGGTTTTCTGTCAGATACGCTAGGACTGGATTGAGAGCGAAAGATTGTTTCAATTATGGAACAGTCTTATGCAGATATGACTACTACCGCAACAATCATAAAAGGCCGACAATTATTTAATGAGTCGTAAGCCTTTTTCATTCAATCGTAGATCCTTTCTGCTTGCAGGAGGATCATTGCTAGCCGGGTTCGAGCTCTGGAGATTAATTATGCCACAAGATCTAAAATTAAATTCGAAATACGATGGCGACAAAATGCCGGTGATCTTTGTTGGTCATGGCAGCCCGATGAATGCAATTCAAGACAATCCATTTACGGCAAGCTTGGCAAAGCTCGCAACAGATATCGCTGTACCAAAAGCGATCTTGGTGGTGTCTGCGCATTGGTTAAGTCGTGGCACCTGGGTGACTCGGACAGAGAGCCCTCGCACCATTCATGACTTCCGCGGGTTTCCGCAAGAATTGTTTAACGTCGAATATCCTGCTCCGGGAAATCCGGAACTGGCTCAACACATTCAAACTCTTTCTACGACACCACCTATTCAAGGTGATGATGGTGGATGGGGATTGGATCATGGGACATGGGCGGTTTTGCGCAAAATGTATCCCGAAGCAAAAATTCCTGTGTTGCAGTTAAGCATTGATATGACTCAGCCACCGGAATTTCACCTTGAAATGGGTCGCAAGATCAAATCGTTGCGTGAACAAGGTGTGTTGATTGTCGGTAGTGGCAATATTGTGCACAACTTGCGTGCCATGGATTGGGATAAGCAATTGCAAGGTTATGATTGGGCCATTGAGTTTGATCAGTGGTCGAAATCCAAACTTGTCGATCGTGACTTTAAGGCATTGACGAATGATTTTATGAATACGGAAGCAGGTCGTTTGAGTATCCCGACTCCGGATCATTATTATCCAATGCTTTATATCTTGGGAGCAGCCGATGCTAAAGAAAACTTGGACTTCCAGTTTGAAGGTTATGACATGGGTTCTATTTCTATGCGCGGCTTTAGCTTTGGGAAGTAGGTCCTTTATGAAAGAAGAAAGTACTCTCGAATACATCTACATTCCGGCAAAGGAAAAGACTGGAGAGAAATCTCCAGTCTTGATAGCCCTTCACGGCGTTGGATCTAACGAAAAGGATCTTGCGAATTTTGCGGCGTCGTTAAATCCTAAATTGGCGGTCATTAGTTTACGTGCTCCACTTAAGCTGGGAATAGAGAGCTTTGCGTGGTTTCACGTGCGCTTTACTTCTGAGGGCCCCAATCACAATCGCGCAGAGGCAGAAGAGTCTCGTTTGGCTATTCGCAAGTTTATTGCAAGTCTTAAGGACCATCTCGAAATCGATAGCTCAAAAATTTTCCTTTTAGGATTTAGCCAAGGCACGATCATGAGTTTGTCGCTTGCACTGACCGAACCAGAACTTGTAAAAGGTGTCATTGGCATTGGCGGTCGCACACTTCAAGAAATTTCAGCGCAAGCACGCGAGCGTTCTTACCACGTCAGTCCGAAGGTTTTATTGATCCACGGTAAAAACGACAACAAGTTGCCGTATTTTCATGCAGAGGCGTCGGCAGAGACCTTGAAACAAGCAAAATTTGATTATGAATTAAAATCCTATGATGCTGGTCACGAAATCACGACTGAAATGGCGGAAGATATTCGTGCATGGCTTGTGCAAAATATTTAATTTAAGATTTTGGCTGCTTTGCTTAGGACTCACGCATTTTCTCAAAGTCTTGAATAGAATTTCAGCAATTCAAAATAAAACTCAAATTCTTCTCGAGAAGCGAAATTTCTCAAGTGGAATTTTACTGCCGATTCATTTAGCAATCTCTTGTTTTTGATACCGACCTCTTGAGCGTTCGTGGTAATCCATTCGTCCCTATGCACCTTGATGTTTTCAACGTTGATGAAGGATCTCTGGATCCAAGTTCGCCGCGTGGTCTTTCCGTGGTGGATGATTATAATATACGCAAAGACCTCTTTTCAGCATCGTCCAATTTGCTGGCAAAAATTCGCAAGCTTGAAAAAGATCATGCTGATTTTTTGCGCTGGGATCAGATCGTCTATCAAGAATGGTACAACGTTACTTTCCGTAAAGAACTTGAAGCCGGGGGGTTGCTCGAAAAGCGTCATCACGTTTTGTCGACTTTTCAAGTGCATTTAAATCATGTCGCGACCACTGCAGACGTTTCCCTTGAGCGCGCCTATCATATGCTGAAGGAAGAAGAAATTCAGTATCAAGCGGGTGATGAGGCCTGGAAATTTGTCATTGAGAAACTCCGCCACAATCGTTTTGAAAGTGCCACTAAATCTCAATCGCCATCAAGGACTCGTGCATCTTCCGAGCAAGTTATTCCTGAAGCCACGGTCGATTTTGCAGATATCTTTTTTAAAGATGACTCGGCATTAAGCGGCCTTAAACGTCGTGCACGCTCCGTCTATCACTACTTAAATGATATTGATGATCACATGATGGCGCGCCATATGTCCGTGCCTGCAGCGGGATATCAACTTTTTAAAGAAACGTTTCAGATCGCGATGAAGTGTGGGGACTGGAAACTTTTAGGCCGTATATGGAAAACTGCAAGCCCCGTGTATCAACAAAAGTTTTTGCGAAACATGCCGGTGCATTTGAAAGATTTCTTGCAACAGGTCATCGCTGAAAATCTTGAAGAAGAAGCAATTGAAAACGAGCAAGCAGAGTCCGAAAATCTTTTGCGCTCGACCTATCGTCGCCTGGCGCGTTTACTTCATCCAGATACCCATACAGCTGAAACCTCTATGGAGCATCAGGACTGGGCCTCTATTAAATGGCAACGCGTGCAGGACGCTTATAAAGCTAAAGATCATGAAGCTTTAAAACGCATTGAGATTTTGTGCATGGCTGAGCAGGGGCAATTGAACAACATGACGACTGATGAAATTTATCAGAGCTCGTTGATACTCGCGCAAGAGTTAGACGCACTTAAAGACAGTTTGCGTACATCAAGAAAGCATCCAGCATGGAAGTTCTCAAGTCGCCGCCGCTATGATGTCTTGGCAAAAATCATTCGCAAGGAGCTGGAAGCTCGTTATGCTCCTCTTGAAGAAGAAGTAAAAGCTATGGAGCTTGAGCTTCAGAAATATGCTGAAGCTCAAGCAACATAAGTTGACAGTGCTTCTTGCCACGCCTGCTTTTTAAAAGTTTAAAGCAATAAGTTTTCTATTTTCTCAGAGGGATCCTTATTATGGGAGCAATACCTGAATATCTGGGAGAATTCTGTGCGACTCCAAATTCTTTCTTTCATGTTGATTTCCATTTTGGGCTTGCAAGCGCAAGCTTTACCTTCACCTGACATTGTTCAGCGAATAGTTTCGCAAGGTGTGCCGGAAGATGCACTGACTCGCTTGTTAGATTTTATTTATTTCTATAATGGGCGCAGTTTCTATCAAGAGATTTATGTGTGTGCGGGGGCGCCTCTCGGCAGTGCAAAACCTTGTGAAGAGTCCAAGCGAATTCCTTCGTTTAAATTCGTGACGCTAAGAAGTCCAACCAATGTTGTGATTATCAACTACGGGGCTCCTTCAACTGACTATCGATTTTTTCTGATCAATCTTGAAACGGGTGATGTGACAAGATTTTATTCTTCGCATGGAGTTGGAAGTGGCAAGAGCAACTTTGCCAGCCGCTTTAGCAACATACAAGATTCGCGACAAACTTCGCTGGGTATTTTTATGACGGGCGAAACTTACGTCGGTCGCTATGGCCAAACTCTGCGCATGTATGGACTGCAGACCTCAAACGACCAGGCTTATAAGCGTGATATCGTTTTGCATGGGGCATGGTACGTCGGCGATAAGTTTATTAATTCTATTGATCCAACAACCGGTCTAAAATACGGACGCTTGGGTTTAAGTTGGGGATGCCCAGCGGTCTCGACCCAATACATTCAGTCTTTAATTACCACTCTAGGCTCGGGAAGTTTGATTATGCATTATCATAATAATTTGATGGAGTCGGCTTTGACGGGTGGTGAAGTCATTGCGACCGGAACTGATGTCATCGCGCAAGAATGATCTTGATAGTTTTTGGAAAGACCCGCAGAATCGGCCTAAAGGATTCGTGGGATGGGTTATTTAGGACTTCTCCAAAGCGCTCTCAAAATCGCAGTACTCTCTTATGTGGGAGTTATGATCCTTGTCTATTTTGTTCAAGAAAAGATGATGTTTTTTCCTTGGAAGCTGGCCGCAGATTTCCAATTTAATTTCAAATCCACTTTCGAAGAGAAGTGGACGACGTTTGGACAAGAAAAGATTCACAGTTTGCTTTTTAAAAACGCAAATCCCAAAGGCGTGATACTTTACTTTCATGGGAATGCAGGATCTCTTGAAAACTGGGGTGAAGTTGCCGAGCGTATCGCAGTTAATTTGAACTGGGATGTTTGGATGTATGACTATCCTGGCTACGGGAAAAGTTCTGATAAAATTCGTTCAGAAGAACAACTGCTGCAAGTGGCCCAAGCTGTATTCGAGGATGTTCGTAAAAATTATCCAAATTCCAAAATCGTCTTATTTGGTCGTTCGATTGGTTCGGGAATGGCCGTGCACCTAGCTTCGCGCAATCAGGTGCATAAGTTGATTTTGGAAACTCCCTACACCAGCCTTACGGATATCGCAGCCAAAAGCTACCCGTACCTACCTATGTTTTTATTAAAATATAAAATGCCATCCAAGGACTGGATCCAACGGGTCAAAGCGCCGATTATGATTTTGCATGGCACGCGCGACGAGGTGATTCCTTTTGCGCATGCAGAAAATCTTGCGAAGATGGTGCGAGATCCAGTTTTTGTTTCTTTTCAGGGCGGCTATCACAATGACCTGTCGGACTTTAAGCAGTACGAAGAGGCCCTCGCTCAATTCCTCGATAATTAGTTTTCTTGGAACAAGGTCCAGAATTGGCTTCTAGGAGAAGAAGTTTCTGCTCACGCAGGGTAGACTGATCCTTTCACTGACCAATTTGGAGTAAAAATGCGCTATCTCAACGCAGTAAAAGAACAAGTCCTTAAAATCTACGAAGTGATCAAAGAATTCGATGAAATGCCCATGAGAAATTTTAGCGGTCAGTTTTATGATAAAGAAACGAAGAAACCGCTCGCGCCTCGTCAGAATAAAGTCAAAGTTGAAGATCTTCGCCCCCCACGCAAAAATTAATTCGTGAATTATCCAGGAGTCTTCATGAAGTTCGCAGCAGCACTTTTTATTACTTTGATCGGCATGCAAGCTCACGCTGGATTTTTGTTTGAACCGATGGTTGCTTACGAAATGGGTTCGAACAATGTCGAATTCACTTCGGACGGGCAAGGCATTGTTGGAGTCGATAAGATCAAGTCTGATAATTCCGCTATCAATTATGGAGCACGTTTAGGTTTTCTTTTTGCGCCATCAGGTTTTTGGTTTGCCGGAAACTACAATGTGGCCTCATCTGGTAAAGCAAAATTTGATACCCACGAGGATACTTTTGAGCGCACAACAATCGGTCTCGATATCGGTTTCTGGCGCGGTCGTTGGAATTTCTTCGTAGGTTATAACTTCAGCGACAAATTAGATTTCATGCAAGTAAACGGCACGGACAAGGATCACGTAACAGGTACGTCTATTCGCGCGGGTATCGGGTTTTTATTGTATCACCATATTGCCTTTAACCTTGAAGGCGTCATGCACACCTACACGGCTGGTTCTGATGAATCAGGTAGTACGATTTTTCAGTCAGACTTTGAAAAGTACGTGAAATCTTTCAATCAAATAAGCTATTCCGCAGGTCTTTCATTTCCATTCTAGGTATAGGTGATTTCGTTTCGTAAGAGGGACCAGAGACTGGTCCCTTTTTTTCGTCTAGTTTCCGCCAGTTGTCAGAACCATATTCAAATATGGATAGAACAAAGTGAGATCGACCTTTTTTGGATTCATCTTATCAATTAGATTCTTGTACTTCTCATAAAACTCAGGATGCGTTTCGCGTGTATTGAGAATTTTTGCGTAAATCTCTGATTCACGCTCTTTCTGCGCATTGCTGTACTCATTCATCACTTTCGCAACAAACGAATCTTGGCCTTGTAGGGCGATTTGCAACACTTTACCTGGGCCATAAGTCATATCGGCCCAAGATCTAAACAGTAAATCTTGCGAATACTTTTTTGCCATGTGGATCGAAACACTCGCCAATTGGTTTTCTTTTTTGATCGCGTCTGTGATGGCTTTTTGGTTAGCTGGATTTTCACCTGCTACGGCCAAAAGTTCTCGCATCACCACGTTGTGTCCGTTTTTATCCACATGTTCGAAAAGATAGTGACCGATACCTGGTTCAATTGTGATAGTCGCATTTCTAAGAGCCGCACGCAGCGGAACGGACACATCATAAGTGTTTTGGCCAATCGGTAAGCCAGTCTCTGGACTTAAAGGTGCTGGAACGTATTCTTCTCTGTCACCACTTAAGATACGGATATTCAGATTTGGATTTACCACTGTTGGATCTGCTAATTTATTGCGTGACCAATTAAATTGTTTTGAAACTTTCGCCGCCCAAATACCGCCGAACTCATTTTCAGGAACTTCACCACCGAATTTCATTTTCGTTGTGTATTTGTCGTACCATTTCGATAGTTCTTTGGTGAAAGCAGCAGGGGATAAAGCAACAACGCCATCAATTGTTTTCGGATAGCGAGCGGCGAATTCCAAAATCACATCCGGACCAAAAGAGTGACCGACCAAATAGACAGGCTTACCTGATTTTTTCGCCTCAAGGACAATCGCACGAGACCACTCCATAAACTCAAAGGCATTATCGTACTTGTGATCACGTGGGCCTTCACCGTGGAAAGGCATATCCACGCTAAGGGCTGAGAACCCCATGTTGGCAAGATTGTTCATGTTACCAATATAGTTACGGCCGCTGGATTTCATTGTTCCTGAACCGTGGAAGAAGATAAAGACGGCTTTGGCGTTTGGATCGATTAACGGAACTTCACCTTTGTGATTGGGAAGGGCTGTTTTCGTATAATAGACTTGGGTGTCCCATTTTTTTGAGAAGTACGTTTCCACCTGTCCATAGACTTCTTGGCGTTGCAAGGTTTCAATATATGATCTATCGCTATTCCATTCAACCTTGGGAGCCGTGATACCGCGTGTTTCTTCAAAAAGGCCGGCGCAGACTTGTCCCTGACCCCAGCTCAAAAATGGCATGAGGGCGATCAAGAGATTGACAGAGAGCACACGCCCTTTGTGATTAAATTCACGCATAAAAACCTCCAAATAATTTCAATCAATTGAAATACAAGACAAGTGCCAGAGGCGTTGTCCCAAAGTGAGATGATCCCTATGGGGAGCAATAGACTTATTAATTTCGAAAAATAGGGAACGGAACTTTCCTTCAGGCCTTGTCGATCCTTTGAATAAGACTGAAGATACTATTCAAGGAGACCTCGATGAAGCTTGTTACGCAAATGAGTATTGTGATGCTTTCTCTCTGTTTCTATAGCACTGCCTATGCAGGAAAAACTGAGGCCGACAAAGTCGCCAAAGAAGCTCTTGAATGTCGTCGCATTCAACCTTTTTATTGGGAAGTTGGCGATGCGAATTCGGTTCTGGCAAGCTCCTCGGTCGGCAGTGAGTACGATCGAGAGTCCGAAATAAGAATGGCCTCTGCTTCAAAGTTCATTTTTGCGGCCTACGTATTTGAAAAACTGCGTGGTGATTTGAATCCTCATCAGAAGAATTTACTTTTGATGTTGGGAGGGTATGAGGATTTCACACCTGCTCCCTGCGAGCTGAGACTTAAAGTATCTGGATGTTTCGATGCCCGGCAAAATAGCCGTGTCTCAAAAGAATCTTTGGGAAAGTTTTATTACAGTGGCGGTGACGCCCAGGCTCTTGCGGTTGAGCTGGGGCTTGGAAACCTCAATCGGGAAGCGCTTGCTCGTGAAGTTTCGCGCCACCTGGGACAAAAATTCAAAATTCAATATCCAAACTTGGCTCTGGCAGGAGGAGCGAAGATGACTCCTGGCGACTATGCCGAGTTTCTAAAATCTATTTTGCGCGGCGATTACCTCATAAAAAACTTTTTAGGTAAAGAAGCGATCTGCACCTCGGCCGCAACTTGTAAAACGGCGGTTTTTTCTCCGGCAAAAGAACCCTGGCTTTATTCGTTTCATCATTGGGTTGAATTGAATCAGCAAAAACAAGTTGAAGCCTTCAGTAGTCCCGGGGCTTTTGGTTTCTATCCGTGGATTAGCGCGGATAAAAAAATCTATGGCGTTTTGGCGCGTGAAAATAAGTCACGCGATGCCTATTGGGAGTCTGTAGAGTGTGGGCGTCTTATTCGACGGGCCTATTTACAAAAGTAGGCCGAGCTTCGAACAATACTGAGCGAGCACTTGATCGTAATCACCTAGATCTTTGACGATCGTGTGAGCGTGAGCCTTCGAAGGCTCTACGAATTGGTTGTGCATAGGGCGCACTTGCAGTTCAAATTGCTTCTTCACGCCCTCGGGAGTCCGACCACGCTCGTGCACGTCGCGATCTAAGCGACGTTGGAAGCGTAACGCTTCGGGGGTATCAAAGAAGATGGCTTCATCAAGTTCCGCGCGCACTTCTTCCGAATGCAAAATTAAGATACCATCGACTAAAATAACTTTGGTAGGTTGGCCGATGAGACATTCTTTTTTACGAGAGTGAGTGACGAAATCGTAGATGGGAATTTCAAGTTGTTGGCCAGATTTAAGAGTTTTAAGGCCGCTAGCAAGAAGAGAGAAATCAAGGCTTGAAGGGTGATCGAAATTAACGGAGCCGCCATCGCCATCGAATTTTGCCGATTGGTCGATGTAGTAGTTGTCCTGATAGAGGATCGTACAATGAGCTTCGCCCAGCATTTTTTGAAGCTGTTTTGCGAAGTGTGTTTTTCCAGAGCCGCTGCCTCCAGCGACTCCGATAATGTGCGGTCTCTGCATTTTTTACCTACTTCGTTTGAAAGAGGCGGTCCCCAGCATCACCTAGGCCTGGCACTAAATAACCGAGCTCATTTACCTCAGATTCGATGTGAATTGTATAAACTTCGACGTCAGGATGGAAATGGCGAACTTTTTCCAGGCCTGATTGGCTTGTTAATATACTAATTACCTTGATACGACCCACGCCATAGTTCTTAAGGCGGTCAATCGCTGCGATAATCGTATCGGCCGTCGCAATCAAAGGGTCGCAAAGAAGGACTTCTTTGCCTTTAATGTCTTGAGGCATTTTGAAGTAGTACTCCACCGTGTTGTGAATAAATTTATCACGGTAAATACCAATAAATCCTGTGCTCGCAAAGGGGATCATTGATAAAGCAGCATCAAGCATGCCGTTACCAGCGCGCATAATTGAAACAACCACGGGAGGGTTTACGATACGCTCAGCAGTTGCTTTGGCGATCGGTGTTTCAATGCTGATGTTTTCTAGCTGCTTCCAATCTTTCATCGCCTCATAGATCAGGATCTTTGAGACTTCTTTAACCAACTCACGGAACTCATGCGAGTAAGTTGTCTTATCACGCAGGTAGCCCAATTTGTGTTTTAGTAAGGGATGGCTGACAACAGTTACATTATTCATAAATCACTCCAAAAAATTAGAATACAGTTCCATCACTCTCAATTTTGAGAGGAGGAGAGCTATCCGCGCGTAAAGCTTTCGCTGCTTTACGACCGGCCCACCAAGTGCCACCTTCTAAAACTTTTGCAAGAGGGAAGTCGGCCGGTGTTTTGTTTAATTTTTTCTGAACTTGTTCACCGATACGATCAAGCAGCGAAACCGTGAGGCCGCGCCATTCAATGATCAATTCAGAGTCAGGACGATGACTTTGTTCCGCCAAATTTTTGTCTTTCAAAGAAATCAAACCACGATCGATGAGCAATCCGCCATTGCGGTATTCAGCAAGGCCCGTCAGTTTTTCAACATCGACAAGTTCAAAGCCTGCATCCATCAATGGTTCCATTAAAGAATAAGTCATCCATTGCGAAAGCTTGTGGAAAGCAGCAAGGCCTCCTGGAACTTTTGAATAATTCCAGATGTCGCCAAGGTTCACCCCCGCCACTCTTACACGACCTGGCCAAATTTCTCCAAGCCCATCCAAAACGGCGCGGAGTAATTGCGGCCCTGTGATTTTTTTGCCGTAGCGGTTGTGGAGATAATCCACCAAGCCACCCGGACGACCGCCAGGGAAAAGGTCTTTTTTCTGCGCAATTGTTTTGCCCAAGTTTTGCAGCAAAGACAAACGTCCTTCGACACCGACAAGTGGATTCGTCGCGCTGACTTGGAAAGCTTCTTCGAGTTGTTTCACGGAGAGCTTTTGCAAAGCCGTTGCTGTCGCTTGGTGCGGTCTGCCTGCAACATCTGAGAGATGTCCTTGCATAAAGAGATAGAAACTTGCAACGCCCAAGCCTTCTGAGCGATTGAAAACCTTGCCAGTTGATTGTTCTTTATAAGACCAAACATTCCCGGCACCGGCATCAAGCAATACGGAAGTTATCACCAGATCCAATTTCACGCGGGCTTTTTCAAGAGCGTCAAATTCAGCCGTTTTTGCTTCTAGAATTTTGACACGATCAATTTCTCCGACACGGAAGTGACCCCAGCGAGAGTGAAATGGAATGTTCAAACTTGGATAATTCGCGCGAATCACTTCAACAACATATTCGACCACAGAATCAAATTGATCTGCGTGATATTGAAAATGTGTCTGGCCCGCTTTCGTCAGTTCAAAAATTTTTTCAGCACTTTGACGAACGGCCAAAGGGGATAAAAGAAAATCCAGATCTTTTTCCGAGTAGTTCATATTATTCATCGATAGGTCTTCCTTTAACCTTTTGGAGTTCTTCGCCCGCTTTTGCGTCACCTTTATTGAAATAACCCGCTGCTTTCTTAGCTTCGATTTCAACTTGGGCATCTGCTGGGATTAATTCTTCTGGGATCGAAACACGGTTGATGACTTCAATTCCGCTTTTCGCAATCGCATTGTATTTCATATTACTCATTGAGTGCAGATTGTGAATACGAGTGATGCCGAAGAAGTGCAAAATATCTGGCATCAATTCTTGGAAGCGCGCATCTTCAACACCGGCCACACACTCTGTGCGGTGGAAGTAAGTCGCAGCCGAGTCGCCACCTTTTTGACGCTTACGAGCATTGTAGACTAAGAATTTTGTCACTTCACCGAGCGCACGGCCTTCTTTGCGGTAGTAAGCAATAAAGCCCACGCCACCACGTTGTGCTGTGCGAGCAGCATCTTCAATACCGTGGATCAAGTAAGGACGGCATGTGCAAATATCAGAGCCAAATACGTCTGAACCGTTACATTCATCATGCACGCGGCAAGTGAGTTCCACATTTGGATTTGAAAGATCTTTGACGTCACCAAAAACGTAAACTGTCGTGCTGCCGATTGGAGGAAGCATAACTTTCAAATCGGGACGAGTCACAAGCTCTGGGAACATGCCGCCAGTTTCTTGGAACAAGATTTTACGAAGGTCGCCTTCGTTCACATCTAGGCGTTTTGCAATACCCGGCAAATACCATACAGGTTCCAACGCGATTTTCGTAACACGAATATCTTTGTTTTCGTTGATGATCTTGCCGTCAATTTTCAGGCGGCCAGCATCGATTGCCTGATGAATTTCTGGGATTTGCAAATGCGCTTGAGTCACTGCGATTGTCGGGCGTACGTCATAGCCATTTTCATAGTACTCTTTGAAGTGAAATGGAACGTCGAAACCCCAAGGGTCGATTGAAACCATTTTATCCGGATCGGACCAAGACGGGAAAGGGCCGATTTTCACCGGGCTCTCTGTGTTATTTAAATCCGGTTTGTGAGAAGTTGAATATTTACCTTGCGCAATCGAAAGCGCGCGATAGACCGCATAGCTTCCGCTGTGTGTGCCGATGGCATTGCGTTTTTTAGTGTCAGTCAGTGATCCTACGATCGGGCCACGTTCTTTTGGAGTCTTTGCGCCCCAATTGATCGGCAAGCTGTCTTTAAAGACTTGGCTTGAGTGCGAAGTAAGAATCACATGTGCAGATCTTTTATGTTCTTTCATGACGGGCCTCTCTTACGACATCCAGTTGTTGTCGTCTTGCTTTTCCCATTTAACAGTTACTTTTTTAACGTTTGACCAGAAATCCAAGGACTGATGTCCCGTGATATCACCGTGACCAAATTTAGAGGCATTCACGCCTCCAAAAGAAAATGGCTCACGCGGAACAGGAACACCGACATTCACGCCGACCATTCCAGTAGAAGCCATGCGAATGACTTTCTCAGCAAGGTTGCCACTGGAAGTGAAAACCGAGCAGGCATTGCCGTACTCAATGCTGTTTTCAATTTCCATAGCTTGGCTGATGTCTTTGCAGCGAATGATAGAGAGAATCGGACCAAAAAGCTCAAGCGTTGCCGCTTCACTTCCTGGAGACACATTGTCGAGGATAGTGGGACCGATCCAGTTTCCTTGTTCCATTCCCGCAGGCGCTTTTGCTTTGCGACCATCAAGTAAAACTTTTGCGCCAGCCTTTTCAGCATTGGCGATAGCTTTGTTCAAGAATTCTAATTGAGGTTTTGTGATAATTGCACCCATGTCTTGGCCGAGTACCAATGAGCTGGCGCGCTCATAAATTTTTTGAATGTGTTTGTCGACGTCGCCAACAGCTAACAACACAGCGGCCGCCATGCATCTTTGACCTGCACACCCGGTGAAAGAATCACTGATGCCCATGCCTGACAATTCAGGATTTGCATCTGGCAAAAGAACGATATGATTTTTAGCTCCGCCCAGAGCAAGCACACGTTTCCCGAGTTGAGTGCCGCGTTCAAAAACGGCTTTTGCTACTTTTGTTGAACCAACAAAGCCTACGGCTTTGACGTCTTTGTTATCAATGATAGCTTCGACTGTTTCCTTGCCACCTTGAAGAACTTGGAAGACTCCATCAGGCAATCCAGCTTCTTTCAAAGCTTGTGCGATTTTCATAGATGTCAGAGGCGTTTTCTCTGATGGTTTCCAGATATAGGCGTTACCGAGTGTCAAAGCGATTGGAATCGTCCACATCGGAACCATCGCGGGGAAGTTAAATGGCGTGATGTTCGCAACCACTCCCAAAGCTTCGCGACGGTATTCGCAAGAAACACCTCTTGAAACTTCAACCTTGCCACCCAGATCCATGTTTTGAAGGGCGATTGCGAACTCTAAAACTTCGATGCCTTTTGCAAGGCCGGCTTTACCTTCAGCAAAACTTTTCCCGGATTCTGAACTTTTTAAATGTGCGATTTCGTCCATGTCGCGCAAAAGAATTTGACGGAAGTTGAACATCACTTTCGTGCGTTCTTTGAGGGGAGTGGCGGCCCATTCTTTTTGTGCGATTTTCGCAGATGCAACAGCAGCATTTACCTCAGCAGCTGTCGACGCATTAAATTCTCCGATCACTTTGCCGTTATAGGGGCTCAAGACTTGATATTTTTCGCCGCTGGCTTTGTCGAATTTCCCATTCACAAAATTCAAACACACAAGAGGGCTCACTGGGATTTTTACGCTCATAACATTCCTTCGATTTGGTAAAGAACGAAAGTCTATTGAGTGTTCTATTTGCTTGCCAACAAAAAAGAGCAATCACTCAAAAACGTAAGATTGACGCTCTATGATTTGTTGTCTGACACGATCTTATTAAATGGACGCACGTAAGTCGTGTTCAATGTGAGTTGATAATTGACCGCACGTCGTTTTCCACTGTCCTTTCATATAGAAAGCACTCGGAAGTGTAGAGATACAAATTCTGTTTCATGTAGGCTGACACCTCATTGCAAGGACGCAATGTTAAGGAGATCAGATGACTTTAAAAATGAAAACGTTGGCCCTGGTAGTAGCGTTGGGCCTGCCACTTGCCGGATGCTCTGGTGGCGCAAATGACTTCTCTTCAACCGAAGAAAATCAACAACAACAAGATCAAACTCAAGACAAAACTCAAATAGCAGAACCCACTGATCCTCATGCGGAGGAGAATCCTGCTGACGAATCCAACTCCGAAAGCGAAGACCTGGTCGATCATATTCAGGACGATGTGGGTGTTGGCGATATGATCAACGAAGAATTGCAGGCGCTGGGTTGTGTGCGTGCTTCTTCATCACAAATCAAACAAGTGAATCTTGGTTTGTCTAAGAAAGAAGAGTTCTTGCAAAAATGTGCAGCCGAGACGAACAACTCTTCGTGGTGTTCTCAGGTCGTGCGTCCGAATCCTTCAAGTATCAATACATTTCGTTGCACGTATGGTTCAAGCCAAGCACATAACCTCATTCACCCAGATGAGTCGACATGGAAATATCCAATCAATGGCGTGAAGATTCTAAAAGACCTTCAAGCTAAGGGAATCAAAATCAGTCATATCTACAACTGGTGGAGACCTCAGCCGTACAATAAAAATGTCGGGGGGGCCGCTGGCAGACATCCCTACGGAACTTCAATTGACGTGCGCTTTGCTTCAAACTCAGAGGCCAATCGGGCCTTTCGTGAGCTTTGTCGCATGAGACGTGCAGGCCGTTTGCGCGCAATAGGTCATTACGGTAGCGCCTCGTTGCATATTGGCGTTGGTGATAGATTGGCCAATACTTGGGGTAAAAGCTGTAATTAGGAACTGATCCAAGAGTCTGTGCTTCGAGCGGGGTTTGGTGGCTGGGTTTTGGAAATTTCCAAGGCTTCGCGACACGGCATCCGGCCTCTGCTGTTGCCCACCTTCGGTGGGTTCGTGCCATCCAGGCACCAACAGAGGTCGCTACGTCTTGAAAATCTCCAAAACCCAGCCCCCAAATTTGCTGAACCTCATAGCTCGGATACAATTTTTCTATTTTAAAAATGCAAAGTTGTTACTCTTCGCAATATATAGATAAAGACCTAGCTCTAAGTGCTCAGGTTTTTTGGTTGTGCACCAACTTCTTCTTGTAAGTCGTTTGATGTGATCTCGAAGTTTGGCGCAGGTGTGATTGATTTTAAATAATGGATCGAATTTACGTTTGTTGTGGTTGAGATATCTTTGTTCTCTCGTCTTTTCTTTTTTGTCGTCCGCTAAGAATGTTAAGTGTTGAGCTTTGGGAAAAGCTTTTTTCACGGCTTTTATGTAGCTAAGTTTTTTGTCTGACTTAATAATCTGGATATGGGGATTACGAGAGGAGATTTCTTGTAATAACTCAGGAAGTTTCGCTTTGATTTCGTCAGGGCGTGGTCCGTATTTTTGGAGAGAAATTGAAGATAAATGTCCAAAGGCTTTAATCTTAGCCACTTTAACTCCGGCAATCTCATAGTGCTCATTAACCGCAACGATGACGGATAATGGTTTTAACTTAGTATGTTCAATAGATAAAAGTTCATCAAACTCAAGCTCTTGACCTTGAAGTTTTCTACTTAAGACATCGTCCTTAGCAAGTGTACCGAGCCAAACCCATCTGGTGTAGGCTGTTTTATAGTTGCATCCCACAATTCTAGCGGCCTCTCTAATACTGACTCCACCAGCAAAAAGCTTGCAAAGGGTTCTATTCAGAAAGCTTTTCTTTTGTTTAAAAGCTGGCGACAAAGTTCTGGTGGAAAAGTTCTTATTGCAGTGATTGCAATGAAAACGCGGAATATAGGTTTTAGTACTCTTTTTATAAAAGTAGCCGCGTTTATAAAAGTCGTTGTTGCCACAATAAGGGCATTTTTTATGGTGAATCGAAAACTGCGCCATTAAATGATTAGGACAGCAATAGTGCTACTTAGCTTAAGGCGTTGTATTTTAACTCTAGGCATCCGGTTTTAAATTGATTCGGACCCCTTCGGATGGCGTAGCGCGCACAATACTGGATCAGTTTCCTGTAATTAATAGCTGTTTCGAAATGTGATTTAAATAAAAACCCATGCTTAACAACATGGGTTTTTATTTGTATAGAATAATCTATACAAATATGGAGGAATGCGGTATTATAAATCTATCTAGAAAGTGCAGGTAGGTTATGAAAAAAGTCATTTTGCCGTTTGCTCTTTACGCTCTTCTTTTTAATTTCACCCCAGCTTTTGCTGACTCCAGTGACCCCGATGTTGTTCCAGCTGTGGATTTTAATCGGTACTCAGGCCTCTGGTACGATATAGCCCATGCTCCGAATTTCTTTCAGAAAGATTGCGTTCGATCGACTGCGGAGTATCAAGTTCTGACTCCTCTTTCAGTTTCAGTAAAGAATATCTGCTATAAGGCAAATGGCTCGAGCAGTGATATCGAAGGGGAGGCCAAGGTCGTAGATCCGACTGTGCCTGCCAAGTTGAAAGTGCGTTTCAATATTTTTGCCCGCGGTGATTACTGGATCATTGATCTGGATCCCAACTATCAATGGGCCGTCGTCAGTGCGCCGAAAAAGAAATCACTTTTCATCTTATCTCGTCAAGCACCGATGGATTCAGTGTTGTTGGAAAAAATTGTTCAAAGTTTAAAAGCGAAAGGCTTTGCAACAGAGGACCTCGTTTACGGTCAGTACTAGTCCGGGAGGTCACGCTGTGAACCTGAAGTTTTTTCTTCTGACTTTTTCTTTTGTATTGGGAGCCTGTGGAACTATGTCTTCTCGTGAGCCATTGCGCACGGTCAATTATGTCGATATTCCCAAGTTCATGGGGGATTGGTATGTCATTGCCAATATCCCCACCTTTGTCGAAAAGGGAGCTTACAACGCCATTGAATCATACTCATGGAACACCCAGGAAAAACGCATTGATGTCGATTTCCGCTACAATAAAGATAGCGCCACAGGTCCGATAAAAAGATATCCGCAAAAGGCTTGGATTTATGACAGTAAAACAAATGCCGAGTGGCGAGTGCAGCCTTGGTGGCCTCTAAAATTTGCCTACTTGGTTATTGATTTGGCTCCGGATTATTCCTACACAGTGATTGGAGTGCCGGATCGAAAGTATGTTTGGATCATGGCGCGAAATAAGACGATGGAACCTCGGTTGTATGAGAGTCTGGTCGCAAAACTTCAGGCATGGGGCTATGACATATCAAAGCTGCAAAAGGTGCCTCAGCTCTGATAGGCGAGATCTATTTAAGGCTTTTTAAAACAGTCCAGAATTCCGGCATGGAAGAAATAAACTGCACCTTGCGTTTGAGCTTTAAGTGGAGTCCCTGAGAATTTCTTCCTGCAATCAGGAATGTTATTTCTTGAGGCAAGTTGCGATCTAAAAAATTCACAAAGGAATAAAGACTTTCCTTTGCGCCTTCTTGCTCGGAAACGGTACTTGCTAAGAGTAAATGAGTGGAGTTGTAGCGTATGCAAGTTTCACACAGGTCTTTTTTAGGAGTACTAGGGCCTAAGAAAAGTGTGTGCAGTCCCAAATATGAACCGAGGCTTGATCCTATCATGATACCCATGTCGTGAAGATCTCCCTCTGGAGTGGTCAACACGAGGCGGGATTTGGATTTGGCTTTTTTGCTCTCACTTCGGGTGAGAATCAATTGATCCTTGATCAGCGCCGAAAGAATATGTTCTTGTGCGACCGAAAACTGTCCTTCAGCAACGAGAATTCCCATTTCGCCCGCAAGTGGTACAAGATGGTCCAAAACGTAAGTATCAGGTTTGTTGGCTTTCCTTTTTTTGTTCAGCAGATCTCGGATCTGATCCCATTGAAAAAGCAGAGCTAGATCTAAAATTTCATAAATAAATCCCGAGCGAGAACTGCCAGAATCGGGAAGTTTGGGGGACCCTGTCGGTTCTTGCAGCGGCAGAATTTTTTCTAAGTCACTGAGCTTGAGGCGGGCGATTTCGCTAATCTTGTATCCTCTGTTAACAAGTTCCTGCAGCAAGCGGGCTTTCTGAATATCCTGAAGTGAGTAGTGCCTACGTCCAGTCGCACTTCTTTTGGGCTTGAATGCATTATAACGGGATTCCCATCCGCGGAGGGTAAACTCCGAAATCCCAGTAAGTTCGATAACCTGACGAATTGAAAAAGCCTCTTCCTTAGCCATTGTCTTATTTTATACCCCAGATCTTTTTTTGTATAGAAAAATCTATACAATATCAGAAGGGTCGTATATGACGCTTTTGCGAGGTGGCAAATGAAAGTGGCAGTCATCGGTGGTGGTATTAGCGGTTTGGGTGCAGCCTGGATTCTGAGTCAGAAAGCAGAAGTGCATCTTTTTGAGTCAGAACCTCGATTGGGTGGGCATGCTCACACTGTCCATGTTCACGAATCACAAGGCACAGTTCCCGTCGATACAGGTTTTCTGGTCTACAATGAATTAACATATCCTCACTTGAAGGCGTTCTTTGCAAAACTTCAGGTTGAGACTGTCTCCTCTGATATGTCATTAGCGGTACAAGCTCCATTTAAAAAATTGGAATGGGCGGGAACTAATTTAGACACAGTTTTTGCTCAGCGAAGGAATATTCTGCGCCCTGGATTCTTGCGGATGCTCTGGGATATAACTCGCTTCCATAAAGAATCTGAGCAAAATTTGGAGCTTGCAAGAAAGAATTCCTGGAGCTTAGGTCAACTGATTCGCGAGCGTTCTTACAGCGAAGAGTTCCGTCAGGACTATCTGCTTCCAATCGGTGCTGCGATTTGGTCCACTCCCGAAAGGGGAATGGAAGATTTCCCTGCTGAGACCTTTATTACTTTTTTTATCAATCATCGACTTTTGCAGATTAATGATCGACCTATTTGGAGAACGGTTCGAAACGGTTCTATTGAGTACGTCAAAAAGGTGGCTAGCAAAATTCCACATATTCATCTTAATACGCCTGTGCATGGAGTTGAGCGACGCAATTCTCAGGTTTACGTTCGGGTGGGGGGCGAAGTCCTGGCATTTGATCGTGTTATTTTCGCGACTCACGCTCCAGTTACTTTTCAGATGCTGCAAGACGCGTCGGAGCGCGAGAGAAACATTCTCTCTGCAATCACCACTCGTCCGAATAGGACCTATTTACATCAAGATGAATCTTTTATGCCTGCTCGTAAAAAATGTTGGTCTTCTTGGAACGTGCAGGGATCTCCTTCGGAGTCTGCGCACCAAGATGTCTCACTCACATATTTTTTGAATAAGCTCCAACCGCTTTCAACAAACTCAAATTATTTTGTGACGCTCAATCCGCGGTCACCTATTCAAGAGGCCCTGCGTGAGTTTACTTATCATCATCCGCAATTTGATCGAAGAGCGTTGGAAGCCCAAAGATCACTTGGAGAGATTCAAGGGAATGGGGGAGTGTATTTTGCCGGAGCATGGACACGTTATGGATTTCATGAAGATGGACTTTTAAGTGCAGTGAACGTCGGAGAGTTATTGGGGGTGAAGCCACCGTGGGAGGTTTCATGAACTCAACACTTTTATCAAAAGGCTTTGTGTTTCATGGGCGTTCGGAAACCGCTCGTCATTCTTTCCGGTATCCGGTCTTTACGCTCTTGTTTCCTGTGGATAGTGAACCGCAAATGCAGGCTATTTTCAAAAGACGTTTTTGGGGAACTTTATCCGTTCGCGCTTGTGATTACCTAAATGGGTCGCATGGCTCTTTGAACGAAGCTATTCGTCATTTTTTAGCGGAGCACTGTGATTATCATCCGGACGAAGTCTATCTACAAACATTCCCTCGCATGTTCGGTTATGTTTTTAATCCGGTGAGTTTTTGGTTCTGCAAAAAGCAAGGGAAGCTTGATGCTGTATTGTGTGAAGTGAACAATACCTTCGGAGAGAGACATTTCTATTGGCTCAATCCAGAGGGTGGTATCACTAGTGACCTGTGGTTGCGCTCTGATAAGGTATTTCACGTCAGCCCCTTCTTCCCCATTGATGGTTATTATAAATTTCGTTTCAATCTTGGCGAATTCAATTCGCGCGTTGATATTTTTTATTATGATCAGCAGGATCATCTTCGTTTATCGACTTGGATTGAGGGCACTCATTCGCCCCTGAGTGAGAACAGTATTTTTTCAATAATATTCAAATACGGCTGGATGACTCCATTGGTTGTTTTACGAATCCATTGGCAGGCCTTTCAGTTATGGATCAAAAGAGTTCGTTTTTTTACTAAGCCGGAGCCTCCGCGCAAGGAGATCACATGAGCCGCATGACACTCAAAACTCGCTTCTTTTTATCGATTTTGCAGAACACTCAAGGAGCCACCTTAGTTGTGACTTTTCCTGACGGGCGCCGGGAAGAATTTGGGCAGGGAAATCCCCGAATCGAAATTCAGGCCACAAGCTGGCAGACGTTTGATGAAATTATCGACAAGGGAGACTTGGGATTGGCCGAAAGCATCGTGAATGGCGACCTGATTGTGAACGATGTTGCGGCCTTGATACAATGGGCTTGCTACAATGACGCTGCAATTGAACGTTTGATTCATGGTACTTGGTTTGGGACGTTCTTTGCGCGTCTTCGCAAAATGTTAAATCCGAATAGCAAGTCGGGCGCCAAAAAGAACATCATGGCTCATTACGATCTTGGAAATAGTTTTTATCAGTTGTGGCTGGATCCAAGTATGACTTACTCCTCAGCGCTCTATGCTTCACCAAATCAGGGACTGCAAGAAGCGCAGATGGCCAAGTATGACCGAATTATCGAAGCTCTGGATATCAGACCAGAGGATCATGTCTTAGAGGTTGGTTGTGGTTGGGGTGGTTTTTTCAGCCGCGCCGTTGAAAAGACGGGATGCAAAGTGACGGCTGTTATGAATTCACCCGCACAAGCTGCGTTCAATCGAAACCTTATCCGTGACAGGGGTTATGCACAAAACGTGGATCTTCGTCAGATAGATTATCGCGACATTGATGGGCGTTTTGATAAAATTGTCTCTATTGAAATGGTCGAAGCCGTCGGTGAACAATACTGGCCGGCATTTTTCGGGAAAGTGACGGAGTCACTTAAGACCGGAGGACAGGCGCTGATTCAATCGATTACTATTCAGGATGATCTTTTCGATGTTTATCGAAGCAAAACAGATTTCATCCAGCGCTATGTCTTCCCAGGCGGCATGCTTTTGGCGCCCAAGGTTTTTGCGGATTACTCAAAACGTTTTGGCTTGCTGGCCGAGAAGCCTTTCGAATTCGGCATTTCATATGCCGACACTTTAAAAATGTGGAAAGAGAACTTTGAAAAATCCAAATCGGAAGTGCGGACCTTGGGATTTGACGACAAGTTTTTAAGATTGTGGGACTTGTATCTCGGATATTGCGAAGGGGCATTCCGCGCAGAGCGCATCAATGTTGGACATTATCATTTACAAAAGTAGGAGGCAGTTGTGGCGTTATCAACGTTCATCGATTGGATGGAGAGAGGACTGATTCCCGAGAATTTTGTGCGAATGGGAATTAGGAAACTTTGTAAAGAGCGTCTGGAGAGTCTTCGATTCTCTGATCCTGAGATAGGTCAGGAAAGGGATTTTGCTTACATTCAACAGTTAAAAAAGTCAGCTATTGCCTTTGCAACAGAGAAAGCCAATCAGCAGCACTATGAGCTTCCGGCGAGTTTTTATCATATGGTGCTCGGAAAAAACAAAAAATACAGTTCGGGTTTTTGGCCGGATGGCTGTTTGGATTTGAGTCAATCTGAAGATGCGGCTTTGGATATCACGCTACAGAGAGCTGAAATTCAAGATGGAATGAAGATTCTAGATTTGGGGTGTGGCTGGGGCTCTGTGACTCTAAAAATTGCGGAACGATTCCCTCGTGCTCAAGTCATCGGTTTGTCAAACTCGCGCTCGCAACGTGCTTACATTTTGCAAGAAGCGATGACTCGCGGACTGCACAATGTGGATGTGGTGACTGGTGATATTGGTGTTTTTTTGGGGAAAGAAGATTGGTCTGCAAGCTTTGACAGAATCGTCAGTGTGGAGATGCTGGAACATGTGCGCAACTATGAAATGCTTTTTGAACGTCTGAGTGGATGGTTAAAACCTGAAGGTAAATTATTTGTTCATATATTTACGCATCGATTGTATGCCTATCCGTTTGAAACGGAAGGTGATGACAATTGGATGGGGCGATATTTTTTCACTGGCGGGCAAATGCCGAGTCATCATCTTTTGACCTACTTCCAAAAAGATTTGGTTCTTGAGCGCCAATGGGCCTGGAGCGGTCTGCATTATCAAAAGACCTCAGATGCTTGGCTGAGAAATATGGAAAGACATCGCGGTGAAATCGTAAAGATATTCCGTGAAGTCTATGGGGAACAAGAAGCTGCACGTTGGTTTGAAAGATGGAAAGTGTTCTTTATGTCCTGCTCGGAGCTTTTTGGATATCGTCAGGGACAAGAGTGGGGAGTTTCTCACTACTTGTTTCAAAACCGCAAACAGCGATAAGGAGACCAAGCCATGTCAGATTTTTGGATGCAAATTGTTTACGGCTTGCTTTTGATGTTCATGGTGATGTCAGGAACTTGGTATTTTTCCAAGAGATGGAACAACTATAGTGTTGTCGATGCAGTTTGGTCGTTCTCATTTGCTCTGATGGCTGCTTTCTTTGCTTCCATGAGCGAAGGTTGGATGCCCCGAAAGATATTGCTTGTCGGTGTCGTATTTCTCTGGAGCATCCGGCTAGGAGTCTTTTTGGCACGCCGAATTTACTCTCATCATCCTCTGGAAGACGAGAGGTATAAGAGCCTAAGGGCCGATTATGGAGCACGAGTTCCTTTTCGATTTTTCATGTTTTTTCAATATCAAGGCATCAGTGTCGTAGCATTGAGTTTTTTGTTTCTGGAGATTTTACGAAACCCGACGCCAACGTTTTCAGCTTTCGAGATTGCAGGCTTTATCCTCAGCATCTTGTCCTTGATGGGAGAATCAGTCGCAGATAGCCAAGCAAATCGTTTTAAATCCAACCCTGCAAACAAGTTACGGGTTTGCGACGTGGGTCTGTGGAAGTATTCTCGTCATCCCAACTATTTTTTCGAAAGTATGATTTGGTGGGGTTTTTATCTCGCGGCACTAGGCACTGCTGGAGCAGGGTACACGATTTATGCTCCACTCATTATTTTGTTCATATTGCTGAAGGTGACGGGCGTCCCACCTTCGGAAGCGCAAGCTTTGAAAAAGAGAGGCGATGCTTACCGGCAATATCAGAAAAGGACCTCTGTATTCGTGCCTTGGTTTCCCAGAAAAGGAGATTAAGGTGATAAAAAAGTTATCTCAGAAAATCAAAGATGTTTTGTATCAGCAGCTTAAGCAAGGAGCAACTGCGGATGGACTGGCACTTACTTGTGCCGTTGGGATCGCGTTAGCTTTGTTTCCCGCATTGGGAACTACAACGGCCCTCTGTATTGCGGTAGGAACGGCTATGAAATTAAATCAACCAACACTGCAGATGATCAACTACGTACTGGCACCAATCCAGTTGATTTTGATTCCGGTTTTTTTAAAGCTGGGCGCTTGGATTTTTGGTATCCCAGCTGTTTCTGTAAATCCAAAGACAATGATTGCGGAATTTTTTGAAGCCCCTGCACAGTTTCTTGCTGACTATGGGATGGCGGGCTTGTTGGGAATAGTGGCCTGGTCGCTGGTGATGCCTATAGTCGCTTATATTGCCTATCGCTTTTTACGAATTCTCTTTGTGAACTTTCAGAAGATGAAAGGAGCCTAGCCATGAAGTTTTTTTTGATTGTCGGAATTCTTTTGGTGATGTCTTTGGGGTATGGAGAGGAAAAGCAGACCCGTGTTTCGAAGATTTATGCAATTGGGAAAACCTCAGAGGAACCACTCTTTGTACAAACAACCGAGTTGCAAAATTCCACCTCTGGGAGTTTTACGTCAAATGCAAAAATTGAGGATCCGAGTGGAAAGCTCATTATGACAGAGAAAGTGATTGTGAAGGATGAACTGTTGGTTTCTCAGTATGTCGAGCAGCTCCAGTCACAAGAAGCCTGGGATCTTTCAGTAAAAGATGGATATGCGACTTTTAAAACCTTCAAGTTGAGTGAGGGGCGCTCTTCCCCTCAAGGGAACGGTAAATCCGAAAAATTGGAAAAGTCTTTTATAAACGGTCCTTTGATAGAAATGTTCATTAATAAAAACTGGGAAAAGCTTGTGTCTGGTGACACCGCTTCTACGGCTTTTAGTGTCTTGGAGCTTGAAAGATCGGTGAATTTTAAGCTTCAAAAAGTCAAAATGTCAGAGCGTCGTGGTCGCCCCGTTTTAGTTATTAAAATGAAGCCCGCCAATTTTTTAATTTCAGTTTTGGTCGATCCGATTTTGTTAGAATTCGACTCATCCACCAGAAAGCTTGTTTATTTTAAAGGACGCACGCCTCTTAAAGTCAGAGAGGGTGAAAAGCTGAAACCTTTGGATGCAGAAATTTTTTATGAATAAAGCGTCTGATTTTCAACAAGAATTCGTTGTCTGACATATGTGAAACTTGAATCGCTCTCCTGATTGTGGAGTCTATAAGGAGCGGAGGGCGTTGCATGATAGACAAGAAAGCTTTGGCGATTTCTAAAAGTCCGAAATATCAACACTTACTTCGAACACGTTCACGTTACAGCTGGCTTCTGACCTTTTTGGTTCTCGTCGTTTATTATGGTTATATCTATCTAGTTGCGTTTCAGCGCGATTTTATGGCGCAACACCTAGGAAGAAGCATTACGACAATCGCGATTCCCTTAGGTCTGGGTGTGATTGTTTTTACCATTCTTATTACCGGCGTTTATGTCCGTCGCGCAAACTCCGAGTTTGATCGTCTCACCCAAGAAATTCTTCAGGAGAATAAGTAATGAACTGTCGTAATGCAATTGCATGTCTCATGGTATCCGTCATTGAAGTATCAGCATCAGCTGCGGGTGGAGATTTGGGACAAGTGGAAAAGCAGCCCATTAATTGGATTGCCATTATCATGTTTGCATTATTTGTGGTTGCGACTTTATGGATCACCAAAGTCGCCGCGACAAGAACTCGTTCGGTTTCTGATTTTTATACCGCAGGCGGTGGAATCACTGGCTTTCAAAATGGTTTGGCCATTGCCGGTGACTTTATGTCGGCAGCCTCTTTCCTTGGGATTTCGGCTGCTGTGATGGTCAGTGGTTATGACGGATTGATTTACTCCATTGGGTTCTTAGTAGGTTGGCCATTTTTAACATTCTTAATGGCAGAGCGACTTCGTAACTTGGGGAAATTTACTTTTGCTGATGTGGCGGCTTATCGCTTTAAGCAAGGGCCGATTCGGACATTCGCAGCCGCTGGAACTTTGGTTGTTGTCGCGTTTTACTTAATCGCGCAAATGGTGGGGGCGGGACAGTTGATCAAATTGCTTTTTGGTTTGGAATATTGGATCGCTGTTGTGATCGTCGGTGCGCTTATGATGATTTACGTTTTGTTCGGAGGAATGACGGCGACGACCTGGGTGCAAATTATCAAAGCGTGTTTGTTGCTTGCAGGTGCCTCGTTTATGGCGTTTATGGTTTTATTGAGATATGGATTTTCGCCAGAAATGTTATTCGCAGAAGCGGTGAAGGTGAAAGCCGATCTCGCATTCAAGAACGGGTTGCCACAGGATGAAGCGATGAAGCAGGGACTTTCAATTATGTCACCAGGAAATTTTGTGAAGGATCCAATTTCGACAATTTCCTTTGGGATGGCGCTGATGTTTGGCACGGCGGGGTTGCCGCATATTTTAATGCGCTTCTTCACGGTTCCTAATGCTAAGGAAGCTCGTAAGTCCGTCTTCTGGGCGACGACTTGGATTGGATACTTTTATATTCTGACTTTTGTTATTGGATTTGGCGCTATCGTTTTGGTTTCCAATAACCCAGAGTTCTTAGATCCTAAAGGCGGGCTCTTAGGTGGCGGGAATATGGCCGCCGTGCATTTAGCAACTGCCGTAGGTGGCAGTGTCTTCCTCGGATTTATTTCGGCCGTTGCCTTCGCCACTATTTTGGCGGTCGTTGCAGGGTTGACTTTGTCAGGTGCAACAGCAGTATCGCATGATCTTTATTCAATCGTGATTAAAAAAGGCAAAGCAAATTCGGCTTCCGAGTTAGCAGTTTCAAAAATCACCACGCTTGTACTCGGTATAATTGCTGTCTTACTTGGAATTATTTTTGAAAAACAAAATATCGCGTTCATGGTCTCGTTGGCATTTGCGATCGCGGCGTCTGCCAATTTTCCGGTGCTTTTTATGTCAGTTCTTTGGAAAGACTGTACCACGCGCGGTGCTTTTGTCGGTGGCTTTGTCGGATTATTGACGGCGTTTATTTTGACCGTTGTTTCCCCTTCGGTGTGGGAAGCGACTTTAGGAAATCCAGCAGGGAGTGCTTTGTTCCCTTATACGTCGCCCGCGATCTTTTCGATGCCAGCGGCTTTCATCACAATTTGGTTGGTTTCGATTTTGGATCGAAGCCCTCAGGCGGTCTTAGATCGTGAAGGCTACGTCATGCAGCGTGTGCGTTCGGAAACAGGGCTTGGAGCTGCCGAAGCAGCTCAGCACTAAATGAGTTCAGTACTAAATTAATCTTGAAAACTCGGCATCAATGCATTGCGCTCGGCTTTCGAAATTTCTCTGCCATTAAAGTAGTAGCTTTTTTGGGAGCCACGTTCAATTTGTGTGTAGTAGAAGTTTCCTGAAGAAGTGGTACCTTGGAAACGAACTTTTTTGACGGTCTCAAGTCCTTTATTTAAAACTTCCGCGAGAATCGTAGTTTTGAAAATCTCGCCGTTTGCAAACTCCATAGTCATTTCCGATTTAGTGGTGTAGCGAGCTTTCATCGTTTGTTCGAATTTCTTGTAGACGATATTAAATTTTCCCGTTGAGACAGTAACAGCCTGCCCACTTTTCATTCCAGATTTAGCTTTGAGCTGGCCACTGACCATCGTTGAATTTGTTTGAGTTTGATTGTACACACCAGATGCCGTGTAGTTCCCGTTTTTGGCTCCGCCTTCTTTTCTTTTGTCACAGTCGCATCTTGGATTTGGCAGTTGGCTTTGATTTCAGCTAGAAACTGACGACCTTCAGAATTAAGCTTGCTCAATTCAGTTTGATATTCGTTGCTATCGCGTGCAATGCCGACAGCTTCGCCACCATCAATGAACTTTCCGAAGATAACTTTATCTCCAGGCTTGAATTTGCCGCTGTTTTGAAGATCTTGGAAAAGCTTTTTGACCGACTCTTCAGACGCAGCATCATGGGGAACATCGTAAGGATTTAATTGCATTTCCGTTGTATAGTCTTCGCCGCCGTTGTCGCCATTTGAGCAAGAGACAAGTGCCGCTGAAGATAACAAAAGAAGACCTAAGATCGCTTTGTTCACGGGAGCCCCCAATAAAAAATGAAACTTGTTTTAGCAAATTTGTGGAGGGTTCTCAAATTTCAAGAGGGGGAGAGAAGGACTTCCAGGCCTGTCTAAAAAGTCGACAGGCACGCTGTGGTGGAGAGCGAATTAATTCGCTCTCAGAGGGGGATTAGGCTTTCTTAACGAATTCAGACTTAAGGTTCATTGCGCCAAAACCATCAATCTTGCAAGAGATATCATGGCCATCGCCTGCGTCGGCTAGACGGATGTTTTTAACTTTAGTGCCGACTTTCACGACGGATGAAGAACCTTTGATTTTAAGATCTTTGATCACCACGACTGTGTCACCGTCTTGCAGGACATTGCCATTGGCGTCTTTGATGACATGCTCTGTAGGTTCGTTGCTTGCTTCGCCAGCATCAGCTGCAAAGGCACTCCACTCATGCCCACACTCTGGACAAATCCAAAGGTTGCCATCTTCATAAATATTTTCAGATCCACATTGCGGGCATTTTGTTTGTTCGCTCATGGCTTAGTTGAATCATATCGGGGGTGGGTTTGGCTATAACTAATCGCTAGGAGATGTACAAAACGAACTTCAACGCAAAGCTTCTCCGGGTGTGAGCCGCTCCATTAGCGGCGGTGCTTTTGTGGTTTTGCTTTTGTTTTCGCAGGATGAGCCGATCTAGACCCCGGGGAGGATTTTCCAGAGTGGGCAGGTTTTTTATGCGATGGTTTTCCGGAAGGAGCGTGCTTACCAGAAGCAGATTTTGAATCTGATTCTTTAGCAAAACGTTTACTGCGGTCAATAAACTTAAACATCGGATCAAGTTTAATTTCCTCAGCACCCGCCAAATAACTTTGAATGCGCTTATACATTCTAAAATCTGAAGGCGTGATAAATGTAATCGCTTCACCCGATCGACCTGCACGAGCGGTACGACCAATGCGGTGAAGGAAATCTTCAGATTGGAAAGGCAAATCATAGTTGATCACATGGTTCACCTGCGGGACATCAAGACCGCGCGCGAGCAAATCAGTACCAACGACGATACGGATTTCGCCATTGCGGAATTCGCGCATCACGCGGTTACGATGACCTTGAGTCAAAGCCCCGTGTAGCATGTCGACAGAGAATCCATATTCTTCAAGATAATTAAAGACGAATTCGCAGCTTTCTTGATTGCCTGTGAAAACGATCACGCTGCCACGAGAGGCATTGAGTTCATCAAGCAAGCGATCGTTTTTCATCGAACGGTCTAACAACAAAACTTTTTGCTTTAAAGTGCCAACCGGCGCTTCGGCTTGTTCCGAGCGAATCATAAAAGGCTCAGCCTTCATGAAAAGTTCGGCGATCATATCGACGTTTTTACCGAAGCTTGCCGAGAACATCAGTGTTTGCCAGTTTCCGCGCATCGTATGTTGAATGGCTTTAAGTTGTGGTGCAAAGCCCATATCGAGCATGCGATCTGCTTCATCGATCACCACAATCTCGACATTCTGTAAAAGCAACTTATTACCAATCAAGTGATCGTTCAAACGCCCCGGAGTTGCGACAATAATGCGTGGAGCTTTGTTCAATTGATTCTTTTGTTTTGAACCAGTCGTTCCACCGATTGCGAGTGCCACAGAAATAGGAAGTTCTTGGCACAGGTCCAAAAAAACTTTTTGAATTTGCTGAGCCATTTCACGGCTGGGTGCCAAGACCAAGGCCCGCGCTGTGGGCTTTTCATTCAGCTTGCTTAAAATCGCTAACGCATAGGCAATTGTTTTACCGCTTCCAGTTTGAGCAATAGCTACGAGGTCTTTCCCTGTTTGCGCTGCAGGAACTGCCTGAGACTGAATAGGAGTTGGTTTTTTGATCGACATCTTATCCAGTGCCGCAAGCAGGGCAGAGGGCAATGACATATCTTGAAAGCTATTCAGGCGAAGATCCGGCGTTTGAAATTTCATAGGGGAGTTGTGTATCACAGCTCCCATTAAAAGGGGCAGATATTTATGCCCAACCTGCAATTTTTAGAGGGGAGAATCAAAGAAATCTATGTAGCTCATCAGAGCGGCTTTGGCTCCTTTGACCACAAACCAAAGCCAGATTGAAATAAGCGTAGGGGGAGCTATGGTAGATAAAAGAATACTTATCGGGCGGGGAGAAGAGCCTTGCTATCTCTTAGGTCGTTATAGCAATCGCCATGGGCTAATTGCAGGCGCCACTGGCACTGGGAAGACGGTAAGCCTCCAAGTTTTAGCAGAAGGTTTTTCAGATCTAGGTGTTCCTGTCTTCCTTGCAGATATCAAGGGAGATCTTGCCGGTCTTTCTCAAGCTGGCGAGTCGGCGAAGTTAAAGGAAAGGGCTCTATCTCTAGGAATAGAAAATTATCAGAATAAAGCTTACCCTGTTATTTTTTGGGATGTCTTGGGCGAACAGGGGCATCCCGTGCGCTCAACAGTCTCAGAGATGGGGCCGATGCTACTCGCGCGATTGATGGGGCTTAACGACACTCAAATAGGAGTGCTTAATGTTGTATTTAAGTATGCTGACGACAACGGATTTTTGATTCTGGATTTAAAAGATCTTAAAAGTATTTTAAATTTTGCAGCTGAAAATATCACCTCACTGGGTGATGAATACGGCACAATCACCAAACAAAGTGTGGGAGTCGTGCAAAGGGAGCTACTGACTTTAGAAAGTGAAGGTGCCTCCGAGTTTTTTGGAGAACCCTCAATTAAGGTCCAAGATTTCATTCGTACGACTATTGATGGTAGAGGTCATATTAATATTCTGGCCGCCGATAAGATTTATCAAAAGCCAACGCTTTATGCGACTTTCTTATTGTGGCTTCTCTCTGAGCTTTTTGAAAACTTATCAGAGCAAGGTGATCAAGAGCTTCCCAAAATGATTTTCTTTTTTGACGAAGCCCATTTGCTTTTCAATGACGCTCCTAAAGCACTCTTGGAAAAAGTTGAACAAGTGGTAAGACTCATTCGTTCAAAAGGAGTGGGCGTGTATTTTATTTCGCAAAGCCCGCTGGACATTCCGGAAAAAATATTAGGCCAGTTAGGAAATCGTATTCAGCATGCCTTGCGTGCTTTTACTCCGAAAGATCAGAAAGCTGTGAAAACTGCGGCTGAAACCTTTCGCGCAAAGCCCGGCGTCAATGTGGTGACAGCCATCACGGAACTAGGAGTCGGTGAGGCTCTGATTTCAATGCTGACAGAAGGAGGTGTGCCTGCGCCCGTAGAACGCGCCAAGGTCTGTCCTCCACAATCGCGAATTGGTGCTATTACGAATGAAGAAAGGCAAGCCGTGATGGCACGTTCACCGTTTAAGGGTCAATACGAACAGGCGGTGGACCGGGAATCAGCTTACGAAAAGTTAGAAGCGCAACGACACATCGAACACCGAGAAGAAGAAAAAAAAGCGAAACCTAAGAAAGAACCAGATACGATGTGGGAGATTGCAACCAAGAGTGCCGTGCGAGCGGCAAGTTCAAAAATGGGAAGAGAAATCGGACAATCATTGTTAAGAGGGATCCTAGGATCCCTCACCAAAAAACACTAATCTGTTTTCTCAGCTTCTTTTTCGTCTTGCGCATGCAAGACCAAGGTCGCGTAAACAAAGTTCCAGACTAGTGAATTCAACATTGCATTAGAGACAATGAGGAACATTCGCGAGAGGGAAACCATGCGGTCGGGAACGGTTTGTTTAGTATTTGGAATGTTGTTTTCAAGCCAAGTTTTTGCGGCAACCTTCATGAAGTTCGGAGAAGGTTTTACGGCGACCAAGGGTTCAGAAATTTCACTTAAAAACATGCCACCGGTTTTATCCCAAGATAGCTTGGGCCTGTGTTTTTCTTACGCAACTGCGACCATCATGAATTATGAGAACTGCCGCGTTCAGAAAACCGACTGCACAAATCTCAAGGACGAAAATGCCTTTTCTGCATTTGATCTGGCGCGCTTCGGCCAATCAGTGGACGGTGCAGAAGCTGAATACGAATCTTCTTATCGTGGAATAGTTGAAGGGGGCCCTGGCGGGCATACACTTGAAATTGCAGCCCTCTTTGTCGGAAGTTCAGCCAGCGAGGCCTGTCATTCCTTGGATAAAATTTTACAAAAAATGGGCGGAGCCTCGGGGCTTGCCGATCCTATTCAGATAGAGGCCTTCGAACGTTTACGCAAACACTATGAAAAGTTTAAAGGTGTGAAATTAGACTGTGAAAGCTGTGTCACGAAGTTCTTTGATGGGTTTCGGAAGGACATGTGCAATCAGTTTCAAATTCCAGACGACAATGCGAGACTTCTGAAAATATTTTCGGAAGAATCGGTGGGAAAGTTTTTTGATCGCTTTTTTTATCCAAAGGAATGCCAAAGGGCGAAAAACCGCGCCTATTTTGAAGGTCAAAAAACGATGGAAATTGGACTCTTTCCAATGAAGAAATTGAAAGAATCAAAATCCAAAAATTATCAAGCGAGTATCAACAAGATCAAAGAGGTTTTGAAGAGCGGACATCCCTTAATGCTGCAAAATGTCTGTCTGGAAGAGAGAACGAAAGGGAAATGCCCTGAAGGCAAAGGACACGCGGTTGTCGTTTCCGGATATAAAAAAATGTGTGATGGTGCTGGGAAATGTTATGACGCTCTTCGTGTTCAGAACAGTTGGGGACAGGCTTGGCAAAACGAATTTAATGGCGGATGGATTTCCGCACAAGAGGCTCTGGATTCGACTAACTATGAAGATGAGTTTCTAGTTTGGCTTCAGGATAAAAAGGGAGAAGGTAGCTAATGAAAGCATTTTCATTTTTTATCCTTATTCATTTTTCATCGATGGCGCTGGCGACGGACGGCTTAAAAATCTACGACGGCAAGGTCTATAAGTCTTTTGTGACGAAAGAATATCAAGGCATGCGATTCACAGAGGGGTGCCTGGAAAAAAATCCACCGACGTGTGATGCCTATAAAGCAACTCTGACCCCAGCAATAGAAAAGAAAAAGTTCCCCACACCTTTAGTGGGACATCCCGCGGCTCAGTACTGTTTGGATGCGGGCGGAGAAAACCGAATTGCAAAGGGTCGCCAGAACGAACAATACGATTACTGTCTTTTTAAAGACGGTTCGATGATTGATTCATGGGATTTATATTTTAAATTTCATAAAGCAGATGAAAAGAAATAGTTCGGAGAGATTTCAAAAAAACAGCCTGCGCTAGGTGGAGCGCAGGCTGAACCAGAACGTGCCTAAAATTTAAAAAATTAAAGGCAGCGACAAGAAACGTTACCTTGATTATCAGGATGACTGATCGCGCGGCAAATACCTGTTTGCCCGCGAGCTGGATCAATCACACATACATTTCCCGGAGTCTTTCCTGCGCAATAGAAATCTGAAATGCAGCGAGGAGGACGGGATGCGATGACTTCACCTAACTCTTCGTCTGATACCGGAATGCCCGGAATATCAAACTCATCAGCCATGGCCATGATGGGTAACATGGACAGGACGAATATTAACTTTTTCATTTAGTAACCCCCGACAGTGGGGCTAACGTATCATTGCTTTTCCGAGGCGCATTCTACTTTTTTAGCAATCTTCAAACTTACCACCCGGGCTTGGGAAAAACCGTGATAATTGGCAAACGAACGACTCCGACGCCGTGAAAAAACTTTAGCAGTCCTCAGTAAGGTTCTGCTGACGGGGACGTTTTCGAGGACTAAAATGGTCCCATGTCTGATGAAAAGTCCCAAAAAGTTCTGCTCTGGTTGGTTGCGATTGGTTTTTTTATGGAGACTTTGGATTCCACCATCGTCAACACAGCCCTCCCGGGGATGGCCCGTAGCTTAGGGGAAAGTCCCCTCTACATGCAATCTGTCGTGATTGCTTATTCTCTTACGATCGCACTTTTTATTCCGGCTTCGGGGTGGATCACGGATCGCTTTGGTATTAAGAAGGTTTATCTCTCGGCCATTATCTTGTTTAGTATGGGCTCATTGGCCTGCGCTTTTTCACAAAATCTGACCCAATTGGTGTGTTCGCGCGTGTTGCAAGGAGCAGGGGGAGCAATGCTCTTACCCGTGGGGCGGCTTGCAGTTTTAAGAGCGTTCCCGTCCGATAAATTTTTGCAGGCAATAAGCTTTGTTACCATCCCCGGACTTGTGGGACCGCTGATCGGTCCAACCTTGGGTGGGTGGTTGGTTGAATACGCTTCCTGGCATTGGATCTTTCTGATTAATATCCCCATCGGTGTCATCGGAATGTATGCAACCGCACGCTTTATGCCGGATATTCGTGGCGTCTCGCTTAGCAAGTTCGATGGGTTGGGATATTTGCTGCTCGCGTTTAGCATGGTCGCGATTTCTTTTGCGATGGAAGGACTGGCAGAACTAGGGCTTCGTCATGGCACGGTCATGGTGCTGTTGTTCTTTGGCTTAGCAGCATTGGCGGCTTATTGGTTGCACGCAGGTCGCGTGAAGAATCCGTTGTTTTCTTTAAATCTCTTTCAAATTGGCACTTACAACATCGGTCTTTTAGGAAATCTTTTTGCGCGAGTGGGAAGTAGCAGTATGCCGTTCCTCTTGCCGCTGCTTTTACAAGTCGGAATGGGTTATTCGCCAGCTAACGCCGGTATGATGATGATCCCCATGGCAGTTGCCGGTATTTTTGCAAAACGATTGGCAACACCGCTGATCGTGCGCACGGGTTATCGTAAGATGTTAGTTATAAACACAGTCTTGCTCGGTATTTCGATGGCGGGTTTTGCGCTGTTTGCAATGGAGCAACCGTTCTGGTTAAGAATGTTGCAGTTGATATTCTTTGGTATGGTGAACTCATTGCAGTTCACGGCGATGAATACGTTGACCTTAAAGGACCTAGGGCCCCAATACGCAAGCAGTGGCAATAGTTTGTATTCGATGATGCAAATGTTAGCGATGAGCTTAGGAGTCGCAGCCGCGGCCGCAGTGATTAAAGCCTTTGCCGATCAATTCGGCGTCACTGGAGAAGGCACGATTCACACCTTCCAAGCGACCTTTGCGGTGATGGGCCTTGTCACATGCAGCTCTGCCATGATTTTTGCGCAGATTCCTCAAGAAGAAAAACAAGTCGCAAAAAGCATGGCCCATGCTGAAGGTTGATCAATGATTTCTCAAGAATTTGTTTGTTCAGTAAAAGTCACAGCTACCTGGTCCTTAGCGGGGCCAAAGCGTGCGAAGTTCTTATTCTCCATTTAAAACGATCAAAAATAGGACGCTTAGCCGTAAACTGCGGCGTTCTATAGGTCGGGACTTGATCTCCGTTTGTTGGTTGGCAATAATATTTTGCGAAACAAATAAGGAGAAAATCATCATGAAGAAAATGATTTTAGTAGGATGTGCAGCGGTTATCGGATTAAGCGCGTGCGCGACGATGGATGAAAACCCAAATGCAGCAAAAGGCGCTGGTATCGGTGCAGCTGTTGGTGCAGTAGCAGGTGCAGTGATCGGTCACCAAACAGGTAAACGTAACGAAGGTGCCTTGATTGGGGCAGCTTTGGGTGCGGGTCTTGGTGGAGCTGTGGGTCACCGTATGGACAAACAAGCAAAAGAACTTGAGCGTATCGCTGAAACGAAACGCACAGAGCAAGGCCTTATCACGAAATTGAAAAGCGACATCTTGTTCGACACTGGTAAAGCAGATTTGAAACCAGCAGCGAAAGCTAACATCAATGAGCTTGCTGCGATCATGAAGAAGTACCCAGAGAACGTATTGACGATCAAAGGTTACACGGATTCTTCTGGTTCAGACAAAGTGAACATGCCGCTTTCTGAAAGACGTGCTCAAGCCGTTCGTAATCAACTTGTGACTGCGGGTATTCCTGCAAACACAGTGACTTCTTTGGGTATGGGCTCAGCAAATCCATTGGACGCTGGTACATCTAAAGATTCATTGGCAAAAAATCGTCGCGTAGAAATCGAAATCACTGTCGACGAATCGAAAGTCCCTAAAGCATAGTTCCTTTTCGTCTCGCATCTTTGTTCTCTAGAGCAAAGATGCGAGAACACTTCTGTTGTCTCAGAATAAGATTCTCTCTCGCCCCCTCTTAGTTTTAAAAATCGCAGCCCGATATACTGAAAAGTATGTTCGATCGGCTCGGGTCGCTTTTCTTCTTAGCTCTGATTGTAGTCGCCTTGAGTGCATGCACGAATGGTGGACTGGCCACGATTCTACCTGAATCCGACAATCCATCGACCACTGAATCGCTTGAAAAAACCAATTTGCTTAGCAGCAGCTATGTCGACATGTCGGGTGCAACTCGCAATTATGAAATGTTCAAAGTTCAATACGCTTCTGGCGACGCCACGTTTATGCAGTGGGTTCCGAATTCCGCGGGCACTAGCGCAGGAGCTGTGTTGCTCTTTATGCCTTACGGTGGAATCACGTGGTCGGGTGAAGCAAGTGACGCGAAGTGGACGGCTAAAGGCAACGGTGTACATTTGGATGAAGACGGTCCCTTCTATGATCCGACGACATCATCGGTGATTAATTTTACGATTGTTCCACCCACGGATGCTGCGGCGGAAGGTTTTCCGTACTCTTATAATAATTTACATGTGCTGGTCGTGTATGGCCGTTTTCATATTGGTGGGGATTTGCAAAACGATATTGAAGACGTGAAAAATGGCCTGCGCTTTTTACATTCGCAAAGCTTAGTGAACAAAAATAAGATCGGGCTCACCAGTGGTTCTTGGGGTGGGATTGGTGTCCTGCATGCGGTGGCTCAGTTGGGCGCCAGCTATATGCCTGCCGCTATTGCTCTTCAATATCCTGTCAGCGATGCTAAAAAGTTGCGTGAGTATTTGTATACAACAGTTCCCGCAGGAACGGCTAACAATACGATTCGCGATTCCTACGCAACCTTCTTCGATCCTTACGAACGTCGTATTGATAAAGCAACAGAATCTCTAGCGGGTCAGAGCAATCGGTATGACAAGTACACGCATGCGAGTCTTACCGGCATCACTTCAGACATTTTTTTAGGTCATGATGCCTGGGACACGCTGGTTCCAATCAGCCACTCGGTGGATTTGCTGAGCTCCATTTCGTCGACGAACAAAGTGTATTATTATCAATTGCATTCGACGCCTGTTGATTTTGATAATTTTATTTTGAACCATACGCAAAATTTAGACGCGATGAGCTCCACGGCTATGGGCATGTGGACCTATACGTACTTGATCACGAAACTTAAAGACAGCGCGGAAGCAAAATATTCTTTCTATGACTCCTCGGAGCTCGCCGCACAGTTTGCTTATATGTTGGGGAGAATTCCCGGGGGAAACACCGATTTTTATAATGATGTTTTAAAAATGTACTGCGCACCTAACTTAACATTGGTCGATGCAGACAACACTTACAGCGGCCTTGGAAAAGATGTGGTGAAAACAATTATGGAATTTTATTCGGTTGGTTGGGCGGCGGATGGTGATGCTGCTTGTGCCAAACTCATCACTCATCCTCCGTTTTAATATCTCAATTTATTAACTACTCTGCAGGCAACGGAATAATATCTGTTTCTCCAGGGACCTGCGGGAAGTTTCCAGTCTTCCAACGAGTCTTGGCATTTTCAATTAAGTCCGCAGATGAAGCGACAAAATTCCAATAGATAAATCTTTTTTCCGCAAAAGGCTTTCCACCTAAAACTACAAAGCGACCTTCTTCGATGCACTCTGTACGGAGCGAAGATCCGGCCTTCAATACAATAAAATCTCCTTCATTGTAAATATCATCGCCAGCTTGAAAGCTTCCGCTCAAAATATAAAATGCGGTTTCGTGGTCAGGCTCTGGTGTAAAATTAAAAATGCTTTTCTTTTTGCAGACGACATCTAGGAAAAATAGCGGAGAATAAATTTCCACCGGAGATTTTTTGCCAAAAGCTTCTCCTGCCACAACTTTGACAGAGCCGCCGTCAAATTGAACTTGAGGAATTTCATTTTCTGCGTGGTGAGTAAAGCTTGGCGCCACTTCTTCTTTTTCTAAAGGCAAGGCTACCCAGAATTGCAACAAGTGCAGGTGGTATTTCTGAGTGCGCAGATGTTCAGGAATTCGTTCCGAGTGAGCAATACCACTGCCGGCAGTCATCCAATTGACATCTCCTGGTTTTAAAACTTGGCGACAATTCAAGCTGTCGTGATGAAGCACTTCGCCTTCAAGTAAGTAACTCAGTGTGGACAGACCAATGTGTGGATGCGGGGACACGTTCATGCCTTGGCCCGGAGCAAATTCCGTGGACGGAAAGTGATCAAAGAAGATGAAGGGTCCTACCATTCGCTTTTTTGAGTAGGGAAGAATACGTCGAATTCCAGCACCCGATAAAGTCATTATGCGGGGAAGAATTTGCATTTCGATACGATTTTGCTCTGTGGCCATGAGGGCTTCCTTGCAAATAAATTTGTTTGTGATAGAGTAAATCAATTTACCAAACGACACAAATAAGAGTGTTCAGAAAGATAAAGGACAAACTCGAATGAAGACAAAAAAAGACATCGTAGAAAACTGGCTGCCGCGTTATACCGGCGTACCCCTCAATGAATTTGGCCACTACGTTCTCCTCACGAATTTCGGTGCTTACGTTAAATCCTTTGCAGAACAATTCAATGTTCCAGTGCGTGGCCTAGATAAGCCCATGCAGTCAGCAACATTTGAGGATATCACGATTATTAACTTCGGTATGGGTTCTGCACTAGCCGCAACTTGTATGGATCTTCTTTCTGCCATTAATCCCAAAGCTGTGTTGTTCCTTGGCAAGTGCGGTGGAATTAAAAAGAAAAATCAATTGGGTGACTTTGTTTTGCCAATCGCTGCGATCCGCGGTGAGGGAACAAGTAACGAATATTTGCCGGCAGAAATTCCAGCATTGCCATCGTTCCGCTTGCAACGTGCGGTGTCTTCCACAATTGTGAAACATAAGTGCGATTACTGGACAGGAACCGTCTACACGACAAACCGTCGCGTGTGGGAACATGATGACGCGTTTAAAGATTACCTGGCAAAAACTCGCGCGATGGCTGTTGATATGGAAACCGCAACGATCTTTGTAACAGGTTTCGTAAATGAAATTCCACGTGGCGCTTTGTTGCTAGTCTCTGACAACCCAATGATTCCAGAAGGTGTTAAGACTGAAGAGAGTGATAAGAAAGTCTCTGCGAGCTTTGTTGAGAAACACTTGGCAATCGGAATTGATTCTTTGCGCGAACTTCGCGACTCTGGCGAATCTGTAAAACACATGCGTTGGGATTGATTTAAAACAGTCTTCTCATACCTAATTTTCAAAAACACACAAAGACCTTTAACCTCAAGACTTACACAAGTTTTGAGGAGGTCAGGTGTGAAGAAGTGGTTCGTTTCGGTTTCGATTCTTTTGTCGGTATTTGCGGCAGCAGCTTACAGTGAATCTCTTGAGCAACATGATATCGACACGTCTGAATTCTACGATGAAGGTCTCAATTATGAGGCTTTCTTTGCTGAAGAGGGGCCTCTTCCTTTGCCTGAAGATCCGACCGATCCGGGACAGCCACCACTTCCTCCGCCACCGTCAGGAAAGCCCGTTAGCTACACCGTCGGTAGTGGTCAAACCAGTCGTTTTGGCAGTCGATCCTTTACTTTCTACACGCGCGGGGAGCTGCAAAAGACGACAAAGCTTCGTATCGTTGCCTTAAGAAATAATATTAACATCAACGGGGTTTGGTTGAGTTATGCGGATTCCTCAGAATCACGTTTAGTACGTGAGTTCCAAGGAGAACTCACCACTGGAAGAGCACGTGAAATTCGAATGTCAGGACGACCACTTTTACGTGTCGATGTTGAAGCTTCCTCTGGATATTTTTGGAAACAACCTGGATCTTTCAGAGTTGAAGCGACTGGGGTACCATAGAAAAAAGACTTCATACGTCATTGTGAAAAGAAGTGAAAAAAACCATTCAGCATGCTGGTTTTTTCAGCATGAAGATTTGATTTTCACCTTTTTTCACGCAATTAACATATTGTGTCATGCATAAAATTGCGATATAACCGTCTGCACTTTCAGAACATTGATGACATAAAAGTATTTTGGGGAGGCTCGCTTTGATCAATCCAGGTAACAATATGCAAGTTGAAGAGTTAGATGCAGACTTGGACTCCGATTTGGAGAAGGAAACGGTTAAGAAATCTGCTTTCGAAGCAGAGATGGACGAAGACCTTGAAAGCGAAGCCGCAGCGTTGGCTGCAATGGCAGGATCTCTTTTAGGCGAAGGCGAAGAAGACGATACAAACCTTGATGAAATCGAAAACATCTTGGATTTGAATGACGGTCAATTCCCGAAATTCACACTAGCGAAAAACAAAGCGCGTTTCTTGAGAATGGTCAGCTGGTATCGCGGTAAAGAAGAGTGGATCGAAGTTGCGCCTCTTTCTGGTGTAACAAAACTCTTCAAGCAACAAACTAAAGAGTTGGAAGGCATCCGTTCTTCTAAACTTGATTACGAAATGGAACTTGAAACAGGAACTTTGACTCCATCACAACGTTCATACCGTCGTGATGAATTGAAAATGTGCCGCGTTCAAGAAAAAATGGCAGTTCATTTGATCTCTAAACTTCAAGTGAAAATCAAATCAGGCCGTCGCTAATATTCGCGACTGATTGATAAAACCGAAAAACCCAAGCTGATGAGGCTTGGGTTTTTGTTTTTTAGGGCCTTCACATAGAGATCAAATGCGGAGTAAGCTTTTAAAATGAACTCTGTGAACTCTTCAGAATTTAAAATCGTCAAAAATTCTCAGTACAAAATCATGCCGTGGAAAAATGGTTTGGGTTCGACGGCACAAATCGATATTGCGCCCGAGGGAGCGAAATTTCCTGAGGGTCCTTTTCTGTGGCGCGTGAGTTCCGCAACTGTATCGGCTTCTTCGCCTTTTTCTCAGTTTCCAGGTTGTGATCGGTGGTTGGTGGTTTTGCGTGGTGAGGGGCTGTTGTTGAATGGTAAAAAGCTTTTACCGATGCAGCCTTTACATTTTAGCGGTGACGAGTTGATTCACTGTGATCTCATCACCCACGAAGTGTTAGATCTAGGTGTGATTTATCCACGTGATCAAGTTCAAGCCGTCATGACTGTCCACAATTTCAAAACCGGTGAAGTTTTGGAGTGCGGGGGGACGTCAGAATATTTTTATATTTATTGCGCTCTCGGTGGGTTTAGATGGAGCGATCAAGATCTGGAACAGGGAGATACTTTATCATTGATGCAAGTGTCTCAGGGCGCGCTTATCGCCAAATCGGATGCCAGCTGCGTGGTCATCCGACTTCAGGTAAGGACATAACCTCTATTTCTTGCAAAGAGGAAGCTTCGCAAGATCTTCTGCAAACTTTTGACTGCTGAGGTTTAGTGGTGGTGTATTGACGCCGATTTTGAATTCGATCCGAGAAGACTCTTTGCGAAAACAAGGAGAAGAAACTTGTTGGATCTCAAAGGCATGCAATTTGCCATCTGAATTCAATTTCACTGAGACATCATAGCGGTCGCTATAGTGAGCTTGATTATCACGAGTGAGCAGTATTCCGTTGATCACGATGGCTGTCGGTGTGTCTCTAAAATCAAGAGATCCTGAAACTTTATTGACCTGACCGTTTTTGTCAAAGGTCCACTGTTCAGCTTCGAAACGAATTTTCGTAGTCCCTTCTTGGTAAATGTAGGCGGTATCGCAATCAGGCTTATATGTTCCAAGTGTACGAATCTGAGCGACTGTTCCGTCTTCGTTGAAATGAATAGTCGAATCCCAAGGAAGACATTGGATATATCGAGTGTTTCCTGTTTCCATAAGTCCATCGTTGGCAAGCAACGCCATTTTTAATGCACCATTTGCATGGAACTCAATATTCGATATGCGCCAGTTGATGTTTTCGAGCGTGTACATCAGGCGAATCGTATAGCCATTGTAATCCGCACGAGGGAAACGAAGGTTTTGCAAAAGAGAGAGATATTCTTGGATGGTTAAATATTCGAACTTTTCGGAATGAAGGGCGCTATTGAAATAGCGTGTGCTTTCTGAGGTCTGATGCATAGAACCGACTTCAATCAATTCGCGATAGGTGATTTCATGGATGATCAGGGCTGCTTTATTCAGATTATCGAGCGAATTCCAAAGATCGAGACTGATCACATAGCGTTTCTTATTCAAAGCATCGGGTTCGCGCTGAAAGACCGCAAGTTCGAGATCGCAATTTTTAGGCTTTATACCAAGACCAATATCAGGAACAGGTGTTAGCTCGACACCATCCAGGAATTCACTTTCCCCCATAAAGCTTGCATACCAGCCACGATAAAGGGCCGCTCGCGAAGGATTGACCTTTTCAATTTTGCCGAGAAGGTACTGAACGCGCTCATCAACGGAACTCAAATTCTTTTGATCCAAGACTTGGAAGCGTTTTCGGGCCTCATAGATATCAAAAACTTGGTTTTCCGAATCTTTACATTTTAGAACGAAGCCACCATTACCGCGTTCAACCCATTTAACGGCGTGAGAAAAAAGCGGAGCCAGCGTGATGAAAAGTACGAGAAGCTGTTTCATTGTTCCTAGTCCTTTGAAAGAGGGAAGAGTTGAACATTGATTGTGTAGACGCTCGATTTTTTACCTTGTGAGAGGTAATTTGCAAGACGGCGACGGAAAGTGCGAATCATCTCTTTTGCTTTTGGTAGCTTTTTTGGATCGACAGCCAATGTAATGGAAGAGACATCGCGTTTTTCAACGGAAACTTGGTCAATGTTGTCGATGATATTTTTTAATGAGTCTTTGTGTGACAAGCGCAAGTAATGGCTTGGAATATCAGACGTCGTTAAAAGAGGGGAGGCATCAGTGATAACTTTATTGCCTTCGACCTTTACATAGCCAAGACGCTCCAGGCGTTCCCAAGAAGATTGAATCAATGTGACGGGGAGACCCATTCTTTGTGCCATCCAATCAAAATCAAATTTGAAGTCTGCTGTGTTGACCAATGTTAGAATCGCATCGTGATACCATTCAACGATCATGGAGAGCTCGTCTTCTTTGATGCGACGAACGTATTCACCACGACGTTCTTTGGTGTCGAGTTCGATTAAGTGTAAGAAGTAAGTTCTTTGAGTTTCATCCAAATCAAGCTTTGCGGAAATGTTTGCTCCGGCGGCTTTAGTGATCGGACGCTCGTTATCAAAATATTGGCTGACACGACCCGGATTGATTTCCAGTGTTCGAGCAAACGCTCGAATAGAATAGCGCGGGTTGCGGTTTTTACGTTGCTGGTATTGCGATAGTAAGTAATCCGATGCTCTCGACATGTTCGGGAATGTAAGGGAACAAAAAATGCGAGTCAAAATCAAAAGATTATGATTTTAATCATCCGTTTCCATTGCAAAAGGAATCAATCCCAGGCGCAAAACACCTATTCTCGAGGAAGTTTTTTCATGTTCCGTTAACTATGCTTAATTCCCAAGGCACTATAGTATCCCAGTGAAATTTTAAGCCACTTGTTTTCGCTTCCCAGCTGAACAGGTGTGCTCAACAGGGTGGTGGCGCCGCTTCCGAGTTCGCCGTAGTTTGCAAATCCCCACACCCACAATGTTTTGTTCGACTTGATGGCCATGTGAACGCCGTTATAAGTAAAAACTTTTGCCCAATCAGAAGCTGTTCCTATTTGCGTGACGGCTGTGCCATTCCAGCTCCAAAGGGTGCCGTTGAGATTTTTTAGTAACACCAAATCAGAGCCAACGGAAATAGATGACCATGTGGTTCCACTGCCAATCTGAACAGGGGAGCTTTTATCAGGGCTAACAAGTCCCCCTGTTGAACCTCCCCAAATCCACGCAGTCCCGTCGCTTCGAAGCGCTGTAAAGCAGCTGCTCCCCGCGGAAATGGCTGTCCACGTGTTACTTCCAATTTGTGTCGGGACGCTGCGATCTGTGGTGTCTCCGAGCCCGAGCCAACCATAGGTGTTTGAACCCCACGACCAAATACTGCCATCCGTTTTAAGCGCCAGAAAACAAATGTTCGAACCAGTTGCGCAAATTTGACTCCAGTTTGTGTCGGTGCCAACCTGCGATGGCGTGATCGTACTACCGTATCCCCACTGCCACATTGTACCGTTTGTTTTAATTCCCGAACTGACATTTCGATAAAACATCGAGTAGCCACTAAAAGCAGATCGCGCAAATACATTTTGCCAATCCGTATCTGTTCCGATTTGTACAGGAGAACTCTTGTCAGTCCGAGGCACAGGTAGTTGACCATTTGTGTTTAAGCCCACTCCCCAGAGTGTGCCATCTGATTTTTTGGCGATAGTGAATTGATCACCTCCCCAAACATTTACCCACGTTGCGCTGCCAACTTGTTGGAGACTTGAATAGTAAGTCGTGCCATTTCCGTAAAGACCAGTGGCGTAATATGGCGAGTTAGTACCCCAACCCCAAAGAGTTCCAGTTGCTGTGATTGCCAGTGCTGGAAAACGTGTGACAGTTACAGCGGACCATGACGAGGCAGAGCCAATTTGTACGGGAGTTGAAACAAATGATGAGAAATTAGTGCCCCAGCCCCAAAGACTATTGTCAGTGGCAATGGCCGCCGTGTATCCATAGCCTACCGAAAATTTTGTCCAAAGCTGAGAGCCGACAACCTGTGTAGGACCCGAAACATTCGTCGTACTTCCAATACCGAGTTGGCCATACGAATTTGCACCAAAGCCCCATAGAGTTCCGTCGGCCTTGAGAGCGAATGAAGACGAGTTGATGCCAGCAGCAATTGCCACCCAGTCTGTGGAGCCACCGACTTGAATCGGCGAGCTACGTCTTATTGTATTGGAATGGCCGAGAGAGCCGTTGAGATTTCTCCCCCACGACATGATAGTTCCTGCTGTTGTCAGAGCCAGCGCATGATCCGCTCCTGCGGCAATTTGACTCCATGTTGAGTTTGTTCCAATTTGGGTGAAGGTGGAGACGTTCGTGGTAGTGCCAAGACCGAGTTGCCCAAATGAATTGTTCCCAGCACTCCAAAGAGTTCCGTTTGTTTTTAAGGCCAGAGAAAAAGCTCCGCCACAGGACACTGACGACCAATCGGATGCTGTGCCGATTTGTGTAAAAGTTGAAACTACATTTGCATGATTTAGTCCCAATTCTCCTTGAGAATTGTAACCCCATCCCCAGAGTGTTCCGTCGGATTTTACTGCAAGACCGCTTCCAGTTCCGGCGGAAACTGAAATCCAGTTTGTTGCACTGGAAATCATTTCGAGACTTGCCACGAAGCGATTGAGTTTTCCTGTTCCCAATTCTCCGTCATCATTTACACCCCAAGCCCAGAGAGTCCCATCCTCGCGAATTCCAAGCGAATGGGGGCCGCTCGTGGAAATATTGGTCCACGTAGTGAGCGCCCCCGTTTGTACAGGACTTGACGTGCTGGTGGTTGAACCGTTTCCGAACTGACCATTGGTGTTTGTGCCCCAGGCGAAAAGTTTTCCGGAGGTATAGATAATTGCTTTTTTTGCCTTACGCACACGCATGCCGATAAAAGCCTGAGCTTTCTCAAGGTGCAAAACTTGTGAAAGTGCCATTCCGCTAAGTGCATTTGTGCAGATGTGAAGCAGAGTTCTTCTGGAGAGTTTTGACATGTATATAAGATAGTATTTACTTAAGCTTCTCAGCAATACAGTCACGTTTGATTCTGATTCCTCCGATGAAGGAATCGTGTGAGATTGCTAAGTCAATATGCCCAGTTCGGAGCGCATGCGCCGTTCATCTTCGTGGGAAATCGATGCGATAATTTGAAACGTTTCTTCTTTTTCTCGAAGAATGTAGGTGATCTTAAACGATACCAACTTGTCGCCAGTTTTTTCAAAAAAGGCACCCCAAGTAACGATCGCGAGATAATGAGGAGACGCGATTTCTCCTATTTCAACGGCGATCGGGGAGAGTGAACGCATTCCGGTTTTCTTTTGGTATTCAACGACCTTCTTCATTTCTTTTAAAACTTCACGGGAACCTTTAAGGCCTCCGACAAAGCTCGGATCGGCAGCGACTGTGCAATCAGCATAAAAGCTTGAGATCAGTTCCGGATTTAAGAAGGCATCACCGTATTCTTCAAAAAAAATGCGCACTCTTTTATGAAATGATTCAGAAGGCTTTAAGAGCTGGAGTGTTCCCTTCATCAGGGGATCACGTGGCGTGAGTTCATTTTCCATAAAGCCTCCCTTAGGGATATTTTAAATGAGACAGATGTGAGGGGTGAAAAATCCAGAGAGGCCTGCTTAGAAACACGACAGGCTTAAGTCCTTGATTCGTCGTAATTTCCAGCTGACATATGTCAATACGGATTAAAGTCGGAGGCAAATCCCAAGTCCTTTGGAGGGTTTAAGGTGTCTCAAAAAAAAATTGCACCTAGCCCTAAATTCTCACCATGAAACGCCGATAGGTACAAAGTGAGTCAATTTGAGTTTGATAATGTTTCAAAATGGAGGGACGAAATGTCACGCACAGTAATGATCGTAGTAAGTGATAACCAGGAAACCATCGACAATGCGAAGAAGTACTGGGAGAACTACGATGTGACAGTTCATGCGTATTCGTATGGGCAATGGAGAGAAGGTCTAGATAATACTTTCTTCAGACAACAACTTATGGCGGGTGTACCAGCTCTTGTTTCAGGCTCTAGCCCTGTAACAGTAGAAGGCGGTAGCAACGTATTGCAATTCCCAACGGGTGCGGGTTCTTCTTCTGCAAACGTACAAAAAATGGAAGAGCTAGAAGCTCAAGCAATCGAGAACGCAATTGTTCAGTACAAAGGTAATTTGACTGAAGCTGCGAAAGCTTTGGGTATCGGTCGTGCAACTCTTTACCGTAAAGTAAAGCAATACCACATCGATCCATCAGCTGCTCGTAAAAAGAAAGTTGCAGCTTAGTCTTTCTAGTAGAAGGACAAGTGCAAGACCGAGCGGCGAAGGCCACTCGGTCTTTCTTTTTCTAAGTAAAACCACCTAAAAATGCGTCGTTACTTACTTCCTCTTTTGATCTTCGTGGTCTGCGCTTATGGCGCCTTTCACTTGGCTTTGCAAAAAAGCTTTGTGAATCCCTATCCTGTTGTCTGCGACTTCGTCGCTGAAAAAATTTATCTCGATGACAGCGTGATTTCTGATTGGAAGAAAACGTGTTTGAAGCGCAGCCAATTGGTGACGCCTTCCACTTCCAAAGCTCTTATTCTTAAAGACATCAATAATGTTTTGTCTCTTTTAAAAGTTTCCCACTTAGAAATTTACAATCCGTCCGAAGTGAAAGAGATTTGGAATGGAGAAGCCAAAGAGACGGGCATTGAAAGTCAGTTCGTCGATAGTGAACTTGTTATTTTTAAAATTCATCCCGGTTCTCCTGCGCAAAAAGTCGGCCTCAAAGTAGGCGATGTAATTGTGCAGTTGAACAAAAGCCAACCAAGTCCGTGGACTGCACAAACCGAAGCGGGCAATTATGAAATCAAACGGGCTGCGAAATCTTGGACGGTGGTATTAAAGCCTGCCATTGTCAATCGCGATGAAAAAGTGGAAGTCAAAGAAGTGGCTGCATCGAAATCCGTGCTAAAAATTCCATCTTTCCGCGCAGAATTTTTCTCAGACACGGAACTCAAGAAAATGGCCACTTCAATGCAAAAAACAAAATACCTGATCGTGGATTTGCGCGGCAACGCCGGTGGCAATTTCGTTGCGGGGTTAAGATTTTTATCTTTATTCATGTGTGAACCGACTGAGATTGGAAGTTTAGTGCGCCCGCGTTTTGAAGGTGCTAAGGCTGAACTTCCGAATGAATTAAAAGACGAAGAACAATTGAAAGTTTTGAATTCCCATCGCGAAGTTGTGCTGAAAACTTTTCCACAGAGTCCGTGTTTTACGGGGCGAGTTCGTGTTCTTGTCGATGGTAAATCCGCGTCAGTGGCGGAGATGGTCGCGCAGGCTCTCAAAGAGAGACGGGGAGCGTTAATCGAAGGTGCGCCTTCCCGAGGTCAACTCCTCGTTGGGGTGTGGTATCCGATGGATGAAGTGGCGCCAGGCGTTCAGATTTCAATTCCCGAGGCCATTTACGAAAGTGTGCAGAAGTACCGCATCGAAGGCCAAGGAGTTCAGATAGATAAAGTGCTTTACTATTATCTGCCGGAAATGCAGGCGGGCGTTGATTCTTGGGTAAAAAGAGCCCTCGACTAGACCATTCTGTTTTAGAAATTTCAGATCCAAAATGAGATTATCAAAGTGAGACGTCAAACATCTTTTGCGCGTCTGATAAAAACTTTTTCAATCAAAACACTTAGGTTAGAATTAAAGACGGCACAGACTTCGCAATAACAAGAAGAGTCAGTCGTTAATTGTTTGGTTCACATTCCGATATGTAACTTGTTGCGAGGGGCGAAGTGCATGGAGAGTTCAAAAGTAATCGAGTTTCCTAAGGAGCATTCTGTGAAGAAAAGACTTCAAGATAAAGCACAAGAGCAAAAAGCTGTCTTGGTATTATCTATTGCTTCGGTACTTTTGATGACCGTGTTTTTAAACCAGTGGTTGGTCAATGGTCCAGATCGCAGTCTTTCTGGCTCTGGAAATCGTCAAGTCGCTAGTTTTGAACCTGGTGTTTTTGCCAAAGACATCAAGTGGGAACATGATCTCGCTAAAAAAATCTCAAATGATAAAGCAAACCTATTTGCAAACTTGGCTGAAAAGCCGACATTGCGTGATGAGTTGATCTTTGCTTACCTAGAAGGGAAGTACGGAATGAAACTCAATCAAGGTCGTATCGAAAAATTGGAATTTATCGACGCTCAAGCCGGCGAACAACCCATGGCTATTGATGACAAACCTGCATTCTTGCGTCAGTACGCGGAAGCATTCGGTTTGAATTATTCAGAAGCAAGTCTAACAGCGACGACGGATTCTAACCAAGTTTTCAACTTGATTGACTCCGATAAGACAATCGTCGGGACAGCAACTTTTGAGCTCGATCATCAAGGTCGAGTTCAGGCTATCAAAATCAATCAGTAATGAATCTCTAATCTCTTCAGTGTTTTCTGTTTCAGGCCGATACGAAAGGTATGTTATTTCCTGACTTATCGGCCCCTCGTGGCTCTGTAGAACAAGCGCTTCCAAAGAAACCAAAAGTTGCATTTGTCGGGGATCGCTTCCTTGCGCTTCTTTTGGATTTTCTTATCTTTTCTCCCGTTGTGAGTTTCTTTATTGCGGGACTTTTGCGTCAGACGAAAATGTATTTTCTTTTCGACACAAGATCTGTCGAAGGTTATGTCACGATTTTCTTTATAGTCGGATTCACTGCCGCCTTGGTGACCTTTCTCCAATCTATTTTCTTGTTTTTCTGGCAGGCAACTCCGGGACAGAAGTTCATGCAAATGCGCGTATACAGCTATCCAGTGGTTCGCGGTCATTTGACTTACCCTCAGTGTTTGTTGCGAGCGTCGTTGTGGACTTTGAGTTGTTTAACTTTGGGTATTCCTTTCATGGAAATTCTCAGTCATCCACTTCGTCGTGCGGTTCATGAGAGAGCCAGCGATACCATGGTGGCAACACTGAAGGAACAAGGGGATGCCGGTCCACTTCCGATTGAGGAAAAATTTATTTCTTCTTGGTTGCGCGTCAGTTTTATTTTTGCTGCTTTTTTTGCAACGATTTTTGCTTTGCGCGAGTATCAAGAATTGCAACTCGGTCACTATAAAACGCCAGTCGATGCAAAAATGTATTGCAGTGAAATGCCAGATGCAGAGCTATCAGGCATTCAGCGTTTAGATGCAGCTGTTTCATTGTTTCTTTTAAATTCGATTTCTTCCGAGTGCTTGCGCAAAGAAGCCGAGGCTTCATTATGGTCAGATCCTGTTAACGCTCAGGGGATGGCTTATCTTGCGATGTATGTGGTGAGCGATCCAACGACGCAAAAAGATTACTTGGCGAAATTATGCTCTTCGTCGTCTGACAAGGAATGCACGGTTGTGAAGTATCTTGCTGGCGAGGTTCGTACTTTACCTGTGGTCGACGCCAAAGAAACTTGGACCGAGCAAGTTTTAAAGATTGAAGACCTCTATACGCGCCGCGATTTTTCGGGAAGCTTGAAGCAAATTGAAAAATTGCAGAAGGTCGGAGTTTTTGAGTCGGCTTTAGAAAAGAAATTTGTGCGCTCGATCTGGGCTTTGCAAAATACGACAAGCACTAAGGGCCGTGTTCCGGCAAGCCAAAGTGAATCCCAACACTGGTTGGAAGTGTTTAAGGGAAGGTACGACATCGAATGATTCTACCTTGTCCAGAGAACCTTCGAGCATACGACCGATTTCCGCTGACGATCACGCTTGCGGTGCTAAATATTTTTATTTTTATTCTGATCTTTGATGGAACCTCTAGCTATTATGGAAGTTCTCGTCTTTTATCCGAAGATGGACTTTCCCTGACAGGGCGTCTGTATTTTCAATATTTAAAAGAACAAAGCCCGCAGGAACTTTATAGCAAACCTTCATGGGTTCATGAAATGAAACCACATGATCCAGAACATTTGGTGGTTCTGGGGTCTTATGCTCTTCGTGATGCCAAATTTGTCGAAGCAGGCGAGGGGATGAAGTTTTGGGGCGACGAAGTGCAGATCGCTACGTGGAAAAAAGATTTCGCCGAATTTCGTAAACTGTATCGTGAACAAATGCTTTATCGCTTCGGTTTAAGTTCATTGGCGACGGGACCTTTCAGTTGGTTGACCTATCAATTCTCGCATTCTAGCTGGATGCACTTATTTTCGAATTTGGTTTTCTTGATCGTGATGGGTGCAGCCGTTGAAAGCCTGGTGGGAAGTGGCATGCTGCTCTTTATCTATGTTTTGGGTGGTGTTGCTGGCGGTGCGGGCTTTTTGCTATCGCAGTTTCACGGCACTGTTCCGATGGTAGGCGCGAGTGCCTCTATCAGTGCGCTGTTAGCCTTTTATTGTTTGGCAGAAACGCGTAAGCGTGTGCGCTATTTCTTTGTTGCGCCTCCGATGATGGGACAAGATGGTTTTATTTATTTGCCGACGCTGCTTATTTTGCCGTTGTTTCTATTAGTTGACCTGGCAAGTTTCTGGTCAACCCCTGAGGGACTTGGCAGTGGTGTGGCTTATGCCGCTCATTTAGGTGGAACAGTGTTTGGTCTTCTTGCTGGTGCGGTTTATCGTCTGCGCCCTCAGCCGCAAACTCACAGTGCTAACTAAAATTAAAAACTTTTTTATTGAGCAACTCAAACAGGGGACAAGTCCTGAAGGAATTGCCTTGGCCTGTGCTGTCGGTGCGACGTGTGCGATTTTTCCGTTCATTGGTGTGACGACGACGATGTGTTTGATTGCTTGTTATTTATTGAAACTTAATCATGCAGTCGCCCAGGCCGTGAACTATGGAATGGCAGCTGTGCAATTGATTTTGATTCCTGTGTTTTTAAAACTTGGTGCGTGGATCTGTCGCGCTCCTGCGGTTTCAGTGAATCCCGAAAAAATTGTGCATGAGTTCTGGGAGGCGCCTCAGGCATTTTTTATTTCTTACGGTTGGGCGCTGTTACAGGCGATGTTGGCCTGGTTGATTGTTGCGCCTGTGTTCTTTTTTGTGATCTACAAGTTTACTTTGATGTCGCTCAAAACTTTGAACAAGGTCAAAAGACAGGCTTAACATCGTTGAGTCCGTTTTTGTTTGCGCAGCATCAAAATTCTCTATCATTCCTTGAAAGCCTTGTGATTAAAGGGTTTTATAATCCTAACAGAACCCTGACATTGCATTTTCTATATTGCTGTTGACATAAATATTACAATTGAGCCAGATTTCTCGCAACAAAGAGGCTGAACATCACCCGAACTAGAAGGCGGACCCGAATGAAGCTTACACAGCTCATTAAGTCAGTGATTGTATTATCGTTATTATCTTTTGGCTCTGCTCACGCAGCATCCGAATCAACTCAAATCCCTTATTACGGGGATGAATTCTACGCAAGCTTAGCAAACGGAACAAGCAACCAAGAAATGCTCTTGGTGATCAAAAAAGTTCTCCGTAGCTTCCATGCTCCTCATGCAGGTGGTTTGGATGAGCTTGTGAGCAGCTGTGACGGTCGTCCTGGTTGCTACTCTCACCGTGCTGTCGGTTACGACATGGCTCGTGTGATTCTTCTTGGTGGTTACTATCTTGTAAACCATGGCGATAGCTACGGCATTCGCGACATGTACTGCGATAGAGAGCGTACAAGCAGCGAGTTTTCTAGCAATCCACCGGATTTCAAAAAAATCCCTGACAACACAGTTTTGAACACTGAGCACACATGGCCACAAAGCCGCTTCTCAGGTCGTTTCGGTAAAGACTTGCAAAAATCTGATATGCATCACTTGTATCCAACTGACTCTGAGTTGAACGCGATTCGCGGCAACCACCCATTTGGCGAAGTGACAAAAGATTTGAAAACTTTGAAATGTAACGGTGTTTCTCGTTACGGCTATCCAGCAGGTGGCAGACAAGAAGTTTTTGAACCACCACGCGGTCATCGCGGTAACGTGGCTCGCGCATTGTTCTACTTCTCAACTCGTTATGATCTTCCAATCAGCCAACAAGAAGAGGCCGCTCTTCGTAAATGGAACAAAGAAGATCCAGTTGATGAAGATGAAGTTCGCCGTAACGGTGAAATCTTCAAATCTCAAGGCAACCGCAATCCATTCGTGGATTATCCAGAGCTTGCTGATTTGATCGCTGATTTCTAGCCTAAATCTCTTTGGTTGATCCCGTTTTTAATGGAAACCCCATGTTTAATCTACATGGGGTTTTTTATTTCGAGTGATCCAATTTATGTGTTTCAATTGGTCACAAATATATGAGTTTCATATTTGAGTGACGTTCATTTTTATTAATTAAGCCACTTAAAAGCTTATAAAAATTCGAATAATTCCGATAAGTACCCATATGGAACGTCTACTGTATGGATTTATCATAGCTCTAAGCTTACCCTTGGTCGGTTGCAGTATGGATGCAATGATCGCTCCGATTGCTTCAGATGACGGCAATACGATCTCATTCAGTAAACCGGTCGGTGAGTTTGTATCAAGCTCCACTCAATATGTTCCAACCAATGTGCGCGGGTACCTTGTTCAAGCCTCTGCAGGTGCCTTAGTTTCCGAGACAGTTCAAACATCCAATGTCCGACAGTACAAAGTGTATCAGAACGTTCAGGGACGCATTATCTCAGAGGATCAGCGATGAAAACAATCAAACTTGTTTCAGCGTTGATCGCAGGCTTTTTGTTGCCTTCGTTTGCCGAGGCATCAACGGGGATTTCTTATCACGGTCGTTTGCTGCTTCCGTCGGGTGAGCCTGTTAAAACTTCGACTCAATTTAAAATTCAAATTCGTACACCAGGCACTGAAAATTGTTTGATGTATGAGGAAACAACCACACGTGACTTGTCACAAAGTGATGGTGTGTTTTCAATTACTATCGGTGACGGCACGGGAACTCGTACTGACTCCATGCTTTGGAGTTTGGATAAGATCTTTGCCAATCGTTCGAAGTTTACATTCACGGGTGATTGCGCGGTAGGAACTGAGTACACACCAAATATTGCAGACGGCCGTCGTTTGTCAGTGGCTTTTAATGACGGATCATTTGCAGGTTGGGAAGAACTTCCGCTGCAACAAATCGGATATTCTCCAATCAGTTTGGAAGCTGTGCAAGTGGGTGGCTTTAAAGCAAGTCACTTGTTGCGCGTGCAAGACGGTGCCGGCAATCCGCAAAACGTGGCAGCATTAACGCCAGCATATTTTGCAGAGCTTGTTGCTTTAGCGGCAGGTACGAGCACGACATATTTGAAAGCGGCTAATGATCTGACGATCCCAGGTAAATTCACGGCGACGGAAATTTGTATCGGTTCTGATTGTAAAACTGCGTGGCCTGCAGGCGGTGGTGGCGGTTCTGGTACGGTGACGGATGTGACAAGTGCCAATGCTTATTTGACAGTGACGAATGGAACTTCGACTCCGCAATTAACTCTGAATGTGGGTACGACTGCAAACACTGTCGCTGCTGGGAATGACTCTCGTTTTACAGATTCACGTGCTCCATCAGGGACTGCTGGTGGTGATTTAGGTGGAACTTATCCAAACCCATCCGTTGAAAAAATCCAAGGCAATGCCGTGGCATCAGGAACTATTCCTGGAGCTGATGTGGGTAAGGTCTATCGTTGGAATGGAACAGCTTTACAAGCTTCGTATTTGAATTTCAGTGATTTGAAAACTGTTACTGGTTCTTCTCAGTTGCCAGCCGCCTGTGCGGTAAATGAAAAAATGCAGTGGAGTGCCTTAACTGATGCATTCACCTGTCAGGCCATTGGCATCAATGCCAATCAAATTACGGCCGGTACGATTGATCCGGCTCGCTTACCTGCGATTTCCGCTGCGCCGGGCGGGAATAACGAAAATATTCAGTACAATAACAGTGGCGCATTGGGTGGCGAAGATTTCTTTAAATACAACACGACCTATCGCACATTAGTCATGGGGCCTGCAGCTGTAGGTGGAAATGATGAAAGAATTCTTGTATCAAGTCCCATTAATACAGCTACGATCCGCATGAGCAACAGCACTGCGGGAACGGCGTTCAATGACGGGTTTGTATTTCGTTATGAAGACAACGATATGAAAATTGTGAATCGTGAAAGTGGGTATATTGGCTTTCACACAAGTGGTTATGGCCTTGAACGCATGCGCATTCTTGCAGACGGAAAAGTTGGTATAGGAACTACGACTCCATCTGAAATGTTAGAGGTTGCAGGTAAAATCAAAGGAACAGAGCTTTGTATCGGTGCCGACTGTAAGGCTGCTTGGCCAACAGGCGGTAGTGCAACTCCTGCAGGTGGTGATGGTGAGATTCAGTTCAACAATGCAGGGGCATTAGGGGCTGCATCGACATTAAAATTTGTCGCTCCAGGAACTCTTTTTATTGGTCAACAACCAACTGGATATTCAACAGACGGATCTCTCTATGTATATAGTTCTGTTGCTCGCGCTGACATCATGTTGCGAAGTGCGAATACAGGAAATACGGCGACCGATGGCGGAACATTGGCACAAGTGTTTGGCAACATGGAACTTGTGAACTATGAAAACGGTTATTTAGCCTTTAAAACTAACAATACAGAACGCGTTCGTGTTCTCGCAGGCGGTAACGTTGGTATCGGCACAACGACTCCTTCAGAAAAACTCGAAGTAAATGGTAAGGTAAAAGCCACTGAATTCTGTATCGGTGCTGACTGTAAAGCTGCGTGGCCAGCAGGTGGTGGCTCAGGAACAGTCACAGACGTGACAAGTACAAATGCTTATTTAACTGTTGCGACCGGAACATCGACACCTGCTTTAACTTTAAACGTCGGAACTGGTGCAAATACTGTTGCTGCTGGTGATGATGCGCGTTTTACAGATTCGCGTGCTCCCACGGGAGCAGCTGCAGGTGATTTAGACGGCACGTATCCGAATCCAACTGTTGCGAAAATCCAAGGCAATGCAGTCGCCTCTGGAGCAATTCCTGGTGCTGATATCGGTAAAGTGTATCGTTGGAATGGAACGAACTTGGTTCCGACATTCTTAAATTTTGGTGATTTGCGAACGGCAGCGGGGGCTCAGCAGTTAACAGCAGCTTGTGCCGCGAATGAAAAAATCCAATGGAGTGTGATCACTGATGCATTTACTTGTCAATCGATTGGGTCCCTGGACGCCTCGACTATTACTGCAGGCACGATTGATGAAGCGCGATTGCCAGCCTCTGTAAAAGTATGGCAGTCCGCTTCTGGTGATGTTTATCGCGCTACAGGAAATGTAGGGATTGGCACAGCTTCTCCAGCATATCCGCTTGATATGGGAGATATCACTTCAGCGATGCGCTTACCGAAAGGCACGACGGCACAACAACCTGCAGCCGCTGATGGGCTTATTCGTTATAATACAGAATCCCATTTGCCTGAGTACAGCGACGGCACTCGATGGAACACTCTTTCTGAGGCTCCTTTTATTTCAGAAACTCTCACCGCTGATAAAACTCTGATCAAAGTAGATGGATATCGAAACTATCTTTTCTCAATCAGCGCAAACCGGAATGTCTACTTACCTGCGGGAAGTACTTTGCCGGATGGCTGGTGGGTCGAAGTTGGTGGGTCCGCCTCGTCACCGAGCTATCAAGTGCGTGTCAACCTCACTGGCGGTGATACGTGGGGCGACGGATATTCAAGTGCAGTCAATGGGGTTTTTAATAACGAAATTATGCGCTATCAATGGGCAGGCGCTCTCAATCAATGGCGCGCCATTACTGTTTCGGGTATGTTAAGAGCTGCACCTGGCAGATCTATGCTCATCTACGGTGGGTACTCAAAAACCAATGGGCAGGGTATCTCGATAGTTTCGGGAGCGGCAGTCGAAGGTGCAGGCGGATCCGTTACCATAAATGCTGGCACCGGGGCGAGTGCAGTCAGTGCTGCGCAAAACGGCGGAAATATCACAATGAATGCAGGTTCTTCAGTAAATGGAGGAACTCCAGGTAATATCATTCTGAGTCCCGGATACAACGGTAGCACCACTTACGGAAATATTGTTTTAGGCAACACCGCTGTCGCTGTAAAAGTCGGTGTTGGGATATCGACTCCGGCAACCTCTCTGCATGTGTACAGCTCTCAACCGAGTAGTACCGCTCAACCAGACCGTGCTGGCATGATCGTCGAAGGTGAAGGTACAAGTTATGGTGGACGCATCGCCGCTCGGACCTTCTCGTCGACAGAAGGTCCGATTGTTTCGGGATATCGGGCTCTCAATAATAAAACAGCTCCTACGGCGGTTCAATCTGGCAAAGGACTTTTAAGTCTCATAGGTTATGGTTACGATGGATCAAACTGGTCGAGCAATTCCTCATCACCAGGTATCACGCTAGAAACTTCAGAATTTTGGACTGGAACTGATAAAGGCTCACGCATTGTCTTTAATACGACAGCGAACGGAACGACTGCATCCAACGAGCGTATGCGTATCGATCAAAATGGACGAGTCGGTATTGGTACGACGACGCCTGGATATTTGTTGGATGTTTCGGGAACGATAGGCGCCTCTGCGGTTGAGGTCACCACAGGTGGTTTTGGTTCTGTCTATACTGCTACGGCCGCCATTGCGAGCTCGAGATCGTCTGACGTGATGATGACAGTACAAAATAATGCAACTGATGGCTATTCTGCGATTTCGTTTTTGACGGCACTTGGAGGCATGAAGGGTGTGGTCGGGTACGGAAACTCCGGAACTGGTGCATTTGCAAACGCTATGGCCGTTGCATCGATGGATAATTCAACGCCTATTATGTTTGGTATTAGTGGTATAGAAATCGCGCGTTTTAAAAGTACAAATGGTTACTTTGGTATTGGCGTGAGTGATCCGCAAGCGCGTTTGCATGCGTATACCTCTGGTGCTGGAGCCGTCGCAGCTTTTCAAAATGATACGGGTACTTGTACAGTGACTCCAAACACAAGTTCGCTTTCGTGTTCTTCTGATATTCGTTTGAAGAAAAATATTGATAGCATCCTAGGACTCGATGCTTTAAACAAAGTTTTGAATCTCCAAGCTAAAACATACCAATGGAAAAACGGCGATAGCGGCCGTCATATTGGTTATATAGCTCAAGAAGTTGAGCAGGTTGTTCCTGAGCTTGTTATTGAAGGAGCAAATGGCTATAAGCAAGTGAGTTATTCGGGTTTTGTTCCGCTCCTCAGTGAAGCGATCAAAGAAGTTCATCATGAGCAAAAACGTGATATCGCGTCGGTGAAAGCTGAAAACGAATCACTGCAGAAGCAAGTCGATACTTTGAAAAAACAAAACGAATCCCTTGAGGCACGTTTGCAAAAGCTTGAAGCCCTTTTGCAAAAGAAATAATTCCTCGGAAATTCCTAGACTCTCACATTTCATAAGCGAGTGGCTCTCTTGAGCTTCACTCGCTTTGACTCTATTGTCGCACAATGAATCTCTCGAAGTTTCAAGTGGTTCCGATACGTCAGTTAAGGAAACTTAACAGTGCGATGAGCGCACGGGTGCGGGCATCTCACGGAAGGAACAATGTTGAAAGCATATACAGTTTTAGCCACATTGTTCTTTTTATTGGCTGCGAATAGCTCGCAGGCGACGACAGGGATTTCTTACCACGGACGTTTGCTTCTCCCTTCTGGAGAGCCAGTCAAAACGTCAACTCAATTTAAAATTCAGATTCGTACACCAGGAAATGAAAACTGTTTGATGTATGAAGAAACCACCACACGCGATCTTTCACTAACGGACGGTGTGTTTTCAATTACCATTGGCGATGGCACAGGTGCTCGTACTGATACAATGAATTGGAGCTTGGATAAGATTTTTGCCAATCGTTCTAAATTTACCTTCACCGGCAATTGTGCTTTCGGAACGGAGTATACTCCGAACATCGCAGATGGCCGTCGTTTGCAGGTCTCGTTTAATGACGGATCATTTGTGGGTTGGGAAGATTTACCGGCTCAAGCGATAGGATATTCTCCAATCTCTATTGAGGCGGTTCAAGTGGGTGGCTTTCAAGCAAGCCATCTTCTGCGTGTGCAAGATGGAGCAGGAGTTCCACAAAGTGTCGCGGCACTAACGCCAGCCTATTTCGCGGAGCTTGTTGCCTTGGCAGCGGGCACAAGTACGACTTATTTAAAAGCTGCAAATGACCTGACAATTCCCGGGAAATTTACTGCGACTGAAATCTGTATTGGGGCTGATTGTAAAACAGCTTGGCCTGCGGGTGGCGGCGGATCGGGAACAGTGACAGGTGTGACGAGTGCCAATGCGTATTTAACAGTGACGAATGGAACAACAACGCCTTCACTGACTGTCAATGTTGGAACGGCGGCGGGAACCGTGGCTGCGGGTAATGATGCTCGTTTCACGGATGCACGCTCTCCTTCTGGCGCTGCGGGTGGTGATCTTAGTGGGACTTATCCCAATCCAGCGGTTGAAAAAATTCAAGGTAATGCCATTGCTTCAGGATCTATTCCAGGAGCTGATGTCGGGAAAGTCTATCGTTGGAATGGAACAGCTTTACAAGCAACATATTTGAATTTCTCTGATCTTCGAACAGTGGCGGGAGCTTCGCAATTGCCAGCGGCGTGTGCCGTAAACGAAAAAATGCAATGGAGTGTTTTAACCGATGCATTTACCTGTGAAACAATTGGTTTAAATGCCAATCAAATTACGGCGGGAACTATTGATGCCGCTCGATTGCCAGCATCTGTTAATTTGTGGCAAACGGGTGCTGGTTCCACAATTAATTATGTCGCTGGAAATATCGGTGTTGGAACGACGACACCGGGTACGGCCTTAAATATCGTCAGCATTCAGCCTTCCGCAGCGGCTCATCCCTATAAAAACGGTTTGGCAGTCGAAGGGGAAGGTACGAACTACGGCGGGTACTTGGCCGGAATTCAATACTCAGATACTCATTCTTCGTGGTTTCATGGTTATCGTGCTCGCGGAACGAAGGCTGCACCGACGGCCTTGCAAGCATCCGATGTCATCGTTGGTTTTTCTAGCGGTGGTTATGACGGTTCGGCTTGGGCCAATAATGCTGAAATACGAATTATGGCTTCAGAAAATTGGACGGGCACTGGACACGGGACTGCTTTTGCTTTTCGCAACACCACAAACGGTTCGACATCGCCATCTGAAAAAATGAGAATCGAAAATGACGGAAACGTGGGTATCGGAACGGCTTCTCCATCTGAGAAATTAGAAGTCGTCGGTAAAGTTAAAGCCACAGAACTTTGTATCGGCGCTGATTGTAAAGCGGCTTGGCCAGCAGCAGGCGGGTCTGGGACTGTCACGGATGTGACAAGTGCGAATGCCTATTTGACTGTTGCAACCGGCACGACAACTCCTCAGTTAACTGTGAATGTGGGAACTACCGCGGGGACTGTAGCAGCTGGTGACGATGCACGATTTACGGATTCGCGTGCACCATCGGGAGCTGCGGGTGGCGATTTAAGTGGAACTTATCCCAATCCCTCAGTCGCAAAAATGCAGGGAAATGCGATCGCCTCGGGAACCATTCCAGGGGCGGATGTAGGCAAAGTGTATCGATGGAACGGAACTGCCTTAACTGCGACGTATTTGAACTTTTCTGATTTAAGAACAGTTGCGGGGGCTTCGCAATTGCCCGCCGCGTGTGCCGTGAACGAAAAAATGCAGTGGAGTGTTTTGACTGACGCTTTTACTTGCGAAGCAATTGGCATCAACGCCAACCAGATCACAGCCGGAACTATTGATGCCGCTCGTTTGCCGGCGTCAGCAAACTTGTGGCAACAAGGTGCAGGATCAACCGCGTACTATAATGCAGGAAACGTAGGTATCGGAACAAGTAGCCCGACATCAAAACTGCATATCACCGAAGCTGACGACTCATGGAACAGTTCGATTCGCATGGATCGTTCATGGGATTCTTCGACAGATTATTTTCAAATGATGTACGACAATGACGGTTTGAAATTTCGTACGATGGATGATGGCGATGACAATGCCCATATCATTTTTAAACCTCTAAACTCAGAAGCGATGCGAATTTCACAATCTGGAAACGTCGGTATTGGGACGTCCAATCCAGGTGCAGCTCTACATGTGATGAATGCTGCAGCGTTTGAAAACAACAGCAACAACATGAATGCACCGACCTTTAGTTTTTGGAAAAACCGCAACTATGCAGCCACCCAAGACGGTGACGAGCTCGGATATGTTTCTTTCTACGGTCATGATGGCACATCTTCACGTCGTGGAGCCTACCTTATCGCAAAAGGCGAAGGTGCTCCACCATCAGGATCAGTTCCTGCAAGTTTAGGATTTTACACGACGGCAAGTGGCGATGCAGACAGTACGGAAAGACTGCACATCACAGCGGCAGGTAATGTTGGAGTAGGTTTATCGAACCCAAGTGAAAAGTTAGAAGTCAGCGGCAAGGTTAAGGCAACCGAACTTTGTATCGGCGCTGATTGTAAAGCAGCTTGGCCTGCTGCCGGTGGCGACTTCAAAGCAGATGGTACGGTGTCGATGACCGGAAAATTTAAAGCGTTGCAAGGCGCGTGGAACAATCCATCCATTTCATTTGCGAGCTCTACGACCACAGGTCTATTTGATGGCGGCGGATATATCGGTTTCTCAGGAAACGGAAATCTCTTAGGAAGCTGGTCAGCCTCAGCTTTCCGATTGAACGGATCGTACTCGGCCTATATGTACAACGTAGCGGGAACATCAGCCGCAACTCCAGCCTATGGATTTGGTGGGTCGACAACAACGGGCATATTCTGGACAAACCCAGGAGTAGGTTTCTCAGTTGCAGGATCTGAAGTAGGCCGTATCAATGCGACGGGTTTAGGTATTGGTACAAACAATCCATCCTACAAACTCCACGCATTGGTCACAGGCGCAGGCGCCGTAGCAGCTTTCCAAAACGACACAGGAACCTGCACAGTAACCCCAAATACGAGCTCCTTGTCGTGTTCCTCAGATATTAGATTAAAGAAAAACATAGATAACATCTTAGGCCTAGATGCCTTGAACAAAGTATTAAATCTCCAAGCCAAAACCTACCAATGGAAAAACGGAGACGAAGACCGCCACATAGGTTACATCGCCCAAGAAGTACAAAAAGTAGTCCCTGAATTAGTAATCGAGGGCGAAAACGGCTACAAACAAGTCAGCTACAGCGGCTTCGTCCCACTACTAAGCGAAGCCATCAAACAAGTTCACAAAGAACAGAAGCGAGACATCGCATCGGTAGAAGCCGAACTAGAAACAGTAAAAAAGAAAAACGAAGACCTAGAAGCAAGACTAAAAAAACTAGAAGCCCTCTTAGAAAAAAAGTAGAGCAAAAAAAATCTAGCGCATCAAAACACCCAATTCGAAATTCCACTATTCTAGTCGAACCCAAAGGAGCCCTCTAAAAGAGGGCGATCTTTTTTCGTCGGTAGCAGAATTTGACGAGGGGATTTGGAACTTCTTGTTGGAGTGGCCTTTGTCGGCGCCACGATGGCGCGAATCCGCTTCCGCAGGAAGCGGACGACAACAGAGCCCGGAAGGCGTGCCACGGAAACAAGAAGTTCCAAAGCCCCTCGGCAAATCCCCATGTCTAGCGTTGAACAAAAAAGAAAACGGCTGGTTTGAGGCCAGCCGTTGAAAAAAACTAAAATAGAGGTGAGAACATCATGCTCCCGAGACGCCTTCCCTGGTATCACCCCTCCCGTATTAAAAATTTCAACACAGCTGAAATCTCTTTGCAAGAGGGGAGTGAAAAAATATTTTAAATTTCTTCGGCAGGTGCAAATCCGCGGCGAAGAGTATTCTCTGTAACCGCTTGTGGTTCCATGTACTGTTTCAAATAATCAGGTCCACCGGTTTTAGAACCAATGCCCGACATTTTGAATCCACCAAATGGATGGCGATCCACCATCGCACCTGTAATACCGCGATTAATATAGAGATTTCCAACTTCGAACTCGTTTTTCACGCGTTCAATTGTAGCTGGCGAACGAGAGAACAAGCCACCTGTCAGTGCATACTCGGTACTGTTCGCAATCTCCAAAGCTTGATCCATGTTCTTCGCGCGAATTACCGCGACAACCGGGCCAAAGATTTCTTGTTGAGCCAGTTTCGCATTTCCTTCAACTTCACCGAAGATTGTAGCAGGGATAAAGTATCCACCACCTGGTACAGATGCTTTAAAGAGCAACTTGTTCGTTTTTTCAGCATCTGCAATCGTATTGAGAATACGGTCGTAAGCTTCCTTATCAACAACAGGTCCCATGTAAGCTTTTGGATTTTCAGCAGGCAAGATGTCGATAGATTTTGCTGATTCAACCAAGCGATCGACGAAACGATCGTAAACTTCATCCAAAACAATCACACGGCTGGCAGCAGAACATTTTTGACCGCTAAATCCAAATGCAGAGTAAAGAACTCCGTCAACTGCTTCATCCAAGTCGGCGTCGTTATCAATGATAAGAGCATTTTTACCGCCCATCTCGATGATACAGCGTTTGACGTGTTGTTGTCCTGGCTGCACTTGGGACGCACGATTCATAATATGTAGACCCACGGCTTTTGAACCTGTGAAGGCAATCGTTGTCGTGAATTTATGGTTCACAATGTATTCGCCCACTTCTTCACCGTAACCAGGAAGGAAGTTTATCACACCTTGTGGGAAGCCTGCTTCTTGGATCATCTTCATCAATCCCCAAGCAACGGCCATAGATTGTTCTGCTGGTTTCATCACAACTGTATTTCCAGTCACAGCAGCAGCTGTCACCATGCCGGCCAAGATAGCCAACGGGAAATTCCAAGGAGCAATAACTGCTGTTACACCACGAGCGCGGTAGATGTATTGAGAGTTTTCACCCGGAACACCACCCACACGCAGTGGTTTTGCGATTTCGCGCATGTGTTTAGCGTAATAACGACAGAAGTCGATGGCTTCACCGATATCACCATCAGCTTCCGCCCATGGTTTACCAACTTCCAAAACTTGCGTTGCGATCAATTTAAAGCGATCGCGTGACATAATATCTGCAAGTTTATCAACCAAAGCTGCACGTTGTTCTGTCGGAACGTTTTTCCAGGTCGCAAAAGCAGTTTGCGCTGCTTGCATGGCTTGTTCCGCTTCTTGAGTAGAAGCCATTGCAACCTTCGCAACGATTTGAGTCGTTTCAGAAGGGTTCACACGGTCAAAGATATTGTTCGTGCGGATTTCTTTACCATTGATCAAAGAGGGAACTTGGATCGGCAATGAGGCTTTTACATCCGCAATGGCTTTGATCATTTTTTCGCGGTCTGCTTTAACTGCGAAATCCAAAAGCGGTTCGTTGTAGAACTTGTTGGCTTTCTTTGGAATGATTGGAGACGTCGGAACTAATCCTTGCGCTGGATCCTTCAAGAGTTCCGCTGTCGTTTTGCCGTCAGCGAATTTTCCACGCAACCATGATTCATTCGAAGTGTTTTCCAAAAGACGACGAACTAAGTACGCCATACCTGGGATCAATTCACCCACTGGAGCGTATTCACGCATGCGGTAACCCATATCGACGATTGTTTTTTTAATGGGTTCAGCCATTCCGTAAAGCATCTGGAACTCCAGTGCTTCTTTCGGGATGTTGAGTTTTTCAGCGTAGATCATACAAGCTGCCAATGTTCTGACGTTGTGAGACGCAAAAGCAGGGCGGATTGTTTTGATATTTTCTAAAAGATATTTCGCGCAAACTTCGTAGTTCGCATCTGATTCCGCTTTATTCGTGTAAACTGGAACTGGCCAGCCACGTTGTTCGGCTTCAATCGTTTCGTAATCCCAGTAAGCTCCCTTAACCAGGCGAATCCAGAATGGAGTGCCACGTTTTTGAGCGAAGTCAGTCAATGATTTGACGTCTTCGAATGAATCACGCAAGTAAGCCTGGATGACGATACCGAAGAATTTATAATTCTTGAATTCGGGTTCGTTGATAAGTTCTGTGAACACTTCAAGAGTCAAATGTTTCACAGAGTATTGTTCCATATCCAAGTTTACGAAAAGACCTTTTTCCATGCCCGCACGGAAAATAGGGCGGAGGCGATCTTTCAACGCCTTTTTCGTTTCATCCCAAGCAAGATCTTTGATTTGAGAATAAAGCGCTGTCATTTTCACTGACACGTTTACTTTTGGAAGAGCTCCTTCGTGGTCGCGATCGATTTGCGGAACTTCGTCCCACTTCTCAGAGTCTTTCGCAAGCCAGTTAATCAACTCCATACATTTGCCAGAGTAATCTTGTGCTTCTTTTTCAGAAAGAGTGGCTTCACCCAAAATATCGACTGTGAAAGTCATTTTGTTTTTGCGCGCTTTTTTTAGAACAGGCAAAGCTTCATCAGGGGATTCGCCTGTGATGAACATTTTAGCCATCGCTGTGACGTTCTTACGAATCGCACCAGCCATCAAGCCTGGAGCCAACGATCCCAAGCCCAGTCCCACGTTGAAAACTGGTGGAAGTGCGCCGCCGTCTTCAGAGAAATATTCTTTCAAGTGACGAGCTACTTCATCGCCAGAATTCAAAGAAGGCAATACGTCCACGAAGCGGAACATATTGGTTTTGAATTTTTCATTTTTCATACTCCATTCCATGATGGAGCCGTACCAGAAATCTTTAGAGAAAATGGAAGCCTTGGATTGGCTTTCCATGCGTTTCAGAATCTCTTCGCCACGTGCGACGATTTGCGCTTGGATATCGTTCATTTTGTTACCTCTAGAAAGTGGGCCGAATAATCGCTCTAGAGATAACAGATTTCAAGCTATTTGACAGTCCAGCTATGGCGCATTTTCCCTTTGATCTCGGCTTCCAGGACGTCGCCTTTTTTAAACGGTCCTACGCCCGCCGGAGTGCCAGTGAGGAGGAGATCCCCAGGCATAATAGGGAAATGTTGACGCGCGAAGTCTATAAGCTTTTCTAGAGGGAAAACGAATTGGTTTGTATTTCCTTGTTGGCGGTACTCGCCATTGATTTTCAGAGAAATTTCGAGGTTTTTGAGCTCCTCTAGATCATTGACCGGAAAAAATCCTGAAAGAGGGCAAGAGCCCTTAAAGCTTTTTGCCAGCGTCCAAGGGTGACCTTTGGCTTTCAATTGATTCTGTTTTTCACGATCTGTCAGGTCCAAAGCAATACAGGCCTCATCAATTTGCAAGTTTTCGTCGAATTGCAGTGCCAGTTCGACCTCGTGATGAAGTTCTTCAACCCAGTACGGAAGTTGAATTTCTTTAGCACTGAGAGTGGCTGTGCTGCCAGCTTTCAAAAAGAAAAACGGTTCGGTAGGAACTTCGTTGCCGAGTTCTTTGGCATGTTCTGCATAGTTTCTTCCAACGCACCAAATATTTTGAATCATAGTGTGATCCTCTTTAAATCGAGATATTCAAAAACGCCTTCATTGTTGATATGAAAGGCGACATATTGACAGGGACTCCAATGGGAAAATTCATCTTTCGTGAGATCTGTATCAGCCGGAATAACTGACATCGCTTCGATCACCCAATCATAGTGAGAACACAAAAACAGCACGCCATTGTTTGATTCTGCTGCTTTTTCCAGAAGGTTTAAAATGCGTTGGCGGAACTCTGACAGCGTTTCATCGCCATGTTGTTCAAGCAAAGCATCTTGTTCTTGCAAGGGAAGGCGAAAGTGCTGGGCCAGCGGTCGAAAGGTGCTGTGGGTGCGCTTTTTCGGTGACACCCAGAGTTGCGTAGGCGTGTCTAACTCAGCTTTTAACACACGATCTAGAAGTTTTGAGGCCTGAGCATGCCCTTCTGGAGTTAAATCAGGATCTCCAGAGAAATCGAGGGCTTTTTGAGCATGGCGAAAGATATAAATCTTCATGGTAAACTTGATTCTCTCTCTAGGCTTTGTTACTTTTTCGATTATTTTTCATCAGTTCCAGGAGTTTGTCATGAGTAAAGAACGAGTTCACCGTTTTGTGTCCAGCGATTTCACTGTGCGTATGGCTGCAGTAAACGCGACGGAAGTCGTTCGACATATGCAATCCCTGCAAAATACCTATCCATTAGCGACCGTCGCATTGGGGCGCGGTATGGTGGGTGCTCTTTTAATGGCCTCTCAATTGAAAGATGGGCAACAAGTCGGTCTTTTGTTTAAAGGCAATGGCGCTTTAGGTAGTGTTTATGCGGAAGCTTCTTACGAAGGTCATGTTCGCGCCTATACTCCAAACCCTCAATACCAACCACCCAACTACGATAATGGTTTGAGCTTAAAAGAAGCCATCGGTAACGGAACTTTGAGCGTGTCTCGTCATCAGCCTTTCCAAAAACAACCCTTCCACGGAACAGTGGAGTTGGTGAGTGGTGAAATTGGTCAAGATATTGCGCACTACTTGCATCAATCGCACCAGATTCGTTCTTTAGTTTCTTTGGGTGTGTATCTGGATTCTTACGGAAAGGTTCAAGCAGCTGGTGGTGTGATGATTGAGATCATGCCGGGAGTTGAAGAGTCACTGGTAGAAAAAATCCAGCAAAATTACGAAGACAAAAAACCAAACATTTCAAAAATGTTGATGGAAGGTGCTTCTCCTGCAGATTTGATTGCGCCATTTATGGAAGGCATTCCATTCCAAGAAATCGACCACAAACACGAAGTTGAATACTTCTGCCCATGCACGAAAGAACGCGTATTGCGTGCTTTTGAAACTTTGGGCGAAGCGGAACTTCAAGACATGATCGATAAAAAAGAATCTTCAGAAGTGACTTGCCAAGTTTGTGGCAAGCCGTACACGATTTCAGTTTCTGAAATTCAAGACGTAAAAGATCGCGTTCACAAAGCTTCTTTACACTAGCTTCGAGCGGGGATTTGCTGACCTTGTTAAATCTTTTTTTTTCGAGCAAATTATTTTTGTAACGTTGAATTTATAACTGTCGACGTTTTTGCATTTACGCCGAAAGCACTGCCCAGTGCGGGGCCTGTTGCGTTCATCCAAGAGTTGCCGGTGTTTCCTGTTACGATTGAGTCTTGGACAGTGATGGAGCCTGTATAATCGTTGCTGGTCATGAAGACGCCGCCGGCATTGGCCTGGGCGCCGGCTTTGTTGTTTACGATATAATCCCCACAGAGAATGACGTTCGTTGATCGGCCGCCGTCTTGGTAAATCGCGCCGCCGTTTCCGCCAGAGCCTGCTTGATTTTGTCCGTCGTGAACGACGGAGCATTTTGAGGCGTCGTTGTAGTTGGCGCCATTTCCGGTTGCGATGTTGTTTTGAAAAAGGCTGTTGTAAATTTCTAGTTGTGCAAATAAACCTGCGACGGCGCCCCCATTGCTGGCTTTGTTATTCATGAAAACGCTGTTCGCAATTGTTAGTCCTGATTTGCTTCCTAGAATGTAAATCGCGCCGCCGCCGGTGTCGGGTCCCAAGAGGGCTGCTTGATTGTTGGAGAACGTGCAATTGATGATTGCAAGATTTCCGTCGCGCATGAAAATGGCGCCACCTTGGCCGTCATCATAACCTTGCGAGCACGGTGCAGGAGCCGTCGGGATTTTATCGACAGGTGTTGTTTTGCCGTTAATAAAAGTGAGATTTTGTAAGGTTACTTTCGTCGTTAGCACCATAAAGTTACTGGATTCGTATCGCAAAATTTGTACAGCACTTTGCCCATCCAAGGTGATGAGACCACCACCGTCGATGACCGTGTTCACGTTGGTTGGCAGATTCATGGTCGCAGTAACGGGAATTGTGACGGGAGAAGGTCCGCAGTTAAACGTGATAATCCCACCAGCGGCCACCGCAGATTTTAATGCGGCAAATGTACAGCTTGCAGGTGTTCCAGTTCCGATGACTTTGGTGGGATTTGAAACATTGACCAATTGTGCGTTGGCGGGAAGCGCACTGTTGCAACGAGTGGGGATCGTGACACCCCCAGGAGGAGGGGGAGTTGGTTGCTCACCAGATCCAGCGGAGTTATTGTTATTTGAGCCTGTGGATAATGAAGAGTTTGAGTTGCAGCCTTGAAGAATCAAGATAAAGGCGAAGACGCCAATAACTTTAAAAACCGTAGCCATATATCCCCCGGTGACTCCATTTTAGCGTCATTCAAGGAACGAGAAATAGAAAACGCCACCCCTCTCAAGATGAGACGCTGCAAATTTCAAGCTGTCGGATTTCTTGTCTGACCTTTTGACATCAAGATCTATTTGATTCCTTGAGTGACCACCTCATCGTCAAAGATCACCGAAATATGGCGACCCCACGAACTTGGGTCAGAGGAAAGTTCGCGGCGAATTGCTGTACTGACTTTTTCGCGCATATCATTTTTTATATGTGCTTCCGGTGTTTGTTCCCAGCTGAGAACGACAACGAGTGATTGATCTGTCGGAGTCAAAAACGAAAGCTTTGGCTTTGGATCAGGTGTTCCTTCGACTGCTTTATCTATGGCTGGCGAAACAATTTTTTCGAGACGTGCTTTTTCTTTTGAATCATGCATATCGCGAACGATGTTTGAAACAAGAACCGTTGCGAGAACGGCAACAACAACAAGAATGACAGACAATTTATTGAAACGCATTTGCACCTCTACATAGAGACACTATTTCAATCTGCCTTCGAAATCAAAGATATGTTGTCAGTGATTTAGGGTGCGCGGTAAAAAGACGGCGATATGCGCATCAATTTTTGCTGCACAAATAAAATCGTTTTCCGAAATTCCATTTACAGAGTGCGTGCTGAAACGAACGATGCAGTTGTTGTAGTTCACAATGAGTTCCGGGTGGTGATTCTCGGCATGGGCCACGCATGCAATTGCATTCACGAACGCCATCGTCTGATAGTAGTTTTTAAAATGAAATGATCGCTCAAGCTTGCCTTCGACAAGCTGCCACTTTGGAATCTGAGTCAGGTTCTCTTGAACATCGCCTTCAGAAAGGCTCTGGCTGACGTTGTGGGAGGATTTACTCAATAGATCGCTTGCTGTGAGCATAGGCACCTCGATAGGCTTTATTTTGGAGGCTTACACATCTAAGTCAATTTGCTATTCATCACGTGGTGTTTCTCGGCAACCAGATAGGGTTTGAAAAACTTGTCTCAAAATAAGAAAACAACTGAGCGCTCTTTTGAAACAGGACTTTTGTGTCGATAATTAAAACGGCCAGGTTTCGGTGATTTTTCTGAGGGGGGAAATCAATGAAGTGGGATCGTTTTCATTTGGTTGTACTGGGCGCACTTGTTGTATTCGGCTTTCAAAACTGCAGTCCCGTAAATTTTTCGCAAACAGCTGATCTGGCTTCCGTCGGTTCAGATCCATGTACCTTAAATCCCGCAGATCCTCTCTGCACTCCAGGTGGCGAAGTTCCTGAATGGAAAACATGCCATTTCAACGGTCAAATTTTAGAAGAAGGCCAAAGTGTTGTTGCTTATCTGAACTCATCGGTTTCATATGGGCAAAAATGTGAAGCTGAAACGCGCGTTTGTAAAGCCGGGGCTTTGTCGGGATCTTATAACTATGCAAGTTGCGCAGTGGGAGTTCCCGAGTCCTGCCTCTTTAATGGTAAAACAATCGCACATGGTTCAAACGTCACGGCTTATCAAAGTTCATCCGTAGAATACGGCAAATCTTGTACATCGGAAGTTCGTTCATGTGATAATGGCACTCTGTCGGGTTCTTTTTCTTATTCAAGTTGTGAGGTCGGCGCCCCAAGTGCGTGTTTGTTTAACGACCGCACGATTCCTCACGGGCAATCTGTTACAGCCTATCTTTCATCAAGTGTGGATTTCGGAAACTCTTGCTCAAAAGAAACCCGCGTCTGTGACAATGGAAAATTAAGCGGTACCTATACGTTCGGTTCTTGCGCGGTGGGCGCACCGAAATCATGTCTATTTAATGGACGTACGGTTGCGCATCTTGAAACGGTGACAGCGTATGCTTCTTCAAGCGTTGATTATGGCCAATCGTGTGCTTCGCAAACGCGTATTTGTAACAATGGAACTTTAAGTGGTGCGTACTCCTACGCGTCTTGTTCCGTGGGGGCGCCAAAGTCGTGCTTGTTCAATGGTCAAACAGTAGCCCATGGTGCAACTGTCGTTGGTTATAAAGCGGCATCGGCTGCAGTCTGTGAGTCCGAAACACGTCGTTGTGACAATGGAACTTTGACCGGGTCTTACGGTTATCCGAGCTGTGAAGTCCCGTGTACAGATGTGAAAGAAACAACGAAGTATCTCAATACAATGATTCAAATTTTCCCAGGCATCTCGAACGAAGAAATTGCCAGAAACTGTATCGATACTTCAGTGCCAACGTTGGCGAAGAATATGCCAACAGATGCCTGGTCAACGGTTCGCTTTAAAAATACGTGCGGCAATCGATACTGTGCGAATATCAAAGGAATGCCGTCAGGTCGAGTGATTGAAATGGAAAATGGTCTTTCAAAAGTAGAATGTCGTTATGAAAAGACTCCTGCGACCTACGTGGGTTCTTGCGTGAAAGAAGTTGAAAAAAGCGGGACACCTCTACAAATCCTCAATGATACGAAAGCGAATATCTTAAATCTGTGCGCAGATGCGGGAGTAGACCCCAACTCATTAGACCCAGCTAAAAATGCGTCGAACTGGATCAAGTTTTTCTATGTGTGCGGTTATCGCTATTGCGCTAAAAAAGGTTATGCAGATGGACGGGTGGTCGAACTTGGGAATAACAATGCGGCACAAGTGCATTGTTACCGTGATTTCGCGGGCAGCTTACCGACAGTCCAAGCAGTGCTGAATGATGTCGCGAATAATTGTATAGACTCGAACAATCCGAATCTGCAAACGAATGTACCGTCAACAGATCTGCAGATGGAGCGCTTTATGAGCACTTGCGGAAACCGCTACTGCACGGCGAAGGGCTATTCAATGGGTCACGTCGTGGAATATGCAGGCACCGCAGCTGTGCTGAAGTGCCTGAAAAAATAATTACTTTAAATTTTGAATAATAGCGTCTGTAAAAGTGGTCGTGTTTCCGCGACCACCCAAATCACCAGTTCTTGCATTATTGTCAGCAAGAGCTGCGATCAAAGCTTTCATGATCGCGTCTGCTTTCGCATTTTCACCAATGTGTTGAAGCATCATCACTGCTGATTGCAAGAGCGCCGTCGGATTGGCTTTGTTTTGGCCTGCGATATCTGGGGCAGATCCGTGAACCGCTTCAAAGACCGCGATGTTTTCACCGATGTTTGCACCAGGCACGACACCCAAGCCACCAACAAGACCCGCGCAAAGGTCACTCAAAATATCTCCGTAAAGATTTTCAGTTACGATCACGTCGAATTGTTGTGGGCGAGTCACCAGCTGCATGCAGGCGTTATCTACGATCACGTCTTTTGTTTGGATTGCAGGATATTGCCAGCCAACTTCTTGAGCGACTTTCAAAAATAAACCGTCAGACATTTTCATGATGTTGGCTTTGTGAACGATCGCGACTTGTTTGCGACCGATTTTTTGTGCGAGATCGTAAGCGTAACGAGCAATACGCTCAGAGCCTTTACGAGTGATGCGTTTGATGCTTTCAGCTGTGTTTTCATCGACCATACGTTCGATACCAGCGTAAAGGTCTTCGGTATTTTCACGAACAATTGTGAGATCCACATCGGGGCAGACGCACTGAACGCCAGGAAGTGAGCGGACAGGACGGACGTTTGCGTAAAGATCAAATTTTTGGCGAAGAGTGACGTTGATAGATTTGTGACCGCCACCAATCGGAGTTGTCGTAGGTCCTTTGATGGCTAACTTTGTTTCTTCAATTGCCTTCAAAGTTGATGCAGGAAGGAGTTCGCCCATTGTGTTGAGGGCAACTTCGCCAGCCTGATGCTCATTATACTCAAATGGAGCATGAACATGTTTAAGGACGCGTACTACTTGGGTCATAATTTCTGGGCCGATACCATCGCCCGGAATCACTGTAAGTTTCATCATTGAAGTGAGGCCTTTCTTATTGTGGGGCCCTTTTAGCACGCGGCAGGTGGCCTTGGGAGCTTTTCTTTTAAACTCCTCCACCCGGGGTTGGATTGTGGGATGTGCTGGGGGCACCGAAGGTTTCCACGAGTGTGGGAGGGTGCCGATGTGGTCTCAAAATGAGACATGCATTCCTATAAAGCAAAGCACGGACCAAGTTTTTCAGACACTTTTTGCACCACACTTTGCGGCGAGCGGGTGTTGAGAAAATTGACAGCTCCTAAGCTCAATAAATTCATCTACTTGCGTTGATTTTTGGGCGTCGTCCAAAATCGAAACAGCATCTTTAGGCAAATGCTCAAAAGCGGGCAGGATTCTGCCGGATATTTTAAGCCAATTAATTCAAGTATTTAAGTAGCAATTGCGGAAATGCCAGGTTGGCGCTGACTTTGTATTGGTCAAAGTCAGGAGGTCGCTCGCATGAAGAAGTGGCTTGGAGTAGCTTTGCTCCTGACATCTATGTTGACTATGCAAGCCTGTGCGCCGAAATCGCAAGAAGACTGCGGCTTCGTGCAAAACGTCTATGGCGAGAGAATCTCTTGGAAGGGTGCTGTTCCAGTGACGATGAAAATTCACGCAAGTGTTCCTGAAGAATATGTTGCGGCCATCGTGGAAGCAGCTGCTAGCTGGGATCGCACGGCAGGTAAAAAGATTTTTAACATTGTTACTTCTCCACGCGTGACAGGTCCAATTGCCCCTCATAAAGACGGCGAAAACGTCATCTATTTCCTTGATACGTGGGAAGACAGCAAGGCCTCAGAACAAGCGCGCACGAGTGTTTATTGGATCGGCGATGCGATTCAAGAAGCCGATATTCGTCTCAATAACAAAAACTTCGACTTTTACGTCAGCGGCGGAGCCCATAATGGCGTCAATATGGAGGCGCTGGTTTTGCATGAGCTAGGTCATGTGCTTGGACTGAAGCATAAAGACACCGGCGGTTCTGTTATGGCCACTTATCTTGCAAACGGTGTGGATCGAACTTCAGTAGCAGATACGGATTCAACTTCGCTTCAATGCGAATACTGATTCCATGTCTCTTGTAATAACTTTATGTAAGTTTTTTTAAGTTGTGTGAGTTGAAATTTAATTTCTAAACTTGTTAGTTGGATGAAGGAGAACTCATGAGATCTATTCAAGACACGAAAAATACCAAAGCAAACGTGGAATCTGAAAGTGTTTTGAATGATTCTTTAACAAGTTCTTTACCAGAGACATTTGTCTCTCACAAAAGTTATCATGAGTTGTCTGATCGTACTCTTGTCGAATGTGATGTCCTGTCACAATTAGCCGCGAACATCGAAACTCTCTCTGATCTTCAAGCGCGTTTTTCATTCGTGATGAGAGAAGTGCGCTACGTTCTCAAAGTATAAATATAAAATATTTGTTTGAAATAATATCTGACATACAACGAATGCTAGATGACGAAGTGATTTTTCTGATGTTCTATTGTGAACATGAAATGCTTTCGGAATCTGATTGATCCGCGTGAGTCTTGTACTAATTGTGTATTCCGCGGTGGAATGTCAGGCCCAATTCAGCAGCAGTTTGTGGTGTGGGGTCTTTCGAAATCAGAAAGCGAAATCGCAATGCTGTTGTTGAAGGGATTTGCTTTACGTGAAATTGCAAAACTTCGCACGACAACAGAAGCTACTGTTCGTCAGCAAAGTCTTCAGATTTATCAAAAAGCGCACGTGGATGGAAGGCATCAGCTTGCCGGGTTCTTTATTGAAAGACTAATGAATATATGCGGTGAGTCTGAGTAGCCCCTCACGTATTTCCGGGAAGCACTTTTTGAAAAAGAGATGAGAACCTCACATTTGTTTAATGACAGGGCGGTTTTATTAATGTTTCATGGGGACATGATGGACAAATCGATAGGATTCAATACTTACATTCAAAGCCACTTCGAAAAGTGGGGGTTAACAAAGACTGAGTCTGAAGTTGGCCTTCTTATTCTTCGTGGGCTAAGCCTCAAAGAGATCTCCAAACAGAGAGGCACAACCGAAACAACAGTTCGCCAACAAGCATTGAGTCTTTATAAAAAAGCAGCTGTTGATGGACGTCACCAATTGGCGGCTTATTTCTTGGAAGATCTTCTTCCGCCTTGTGAAGCTGCTTTTAGTGTAGAAAAAAAAGAGGCCTAAGCTTTAGGCTTTTCGACTGAATCGCGGTCCAGTAGAAAATTTAGGAATTTTAAATTCCACCCAATCGCCACTTCGTTCTCTTGTCATTCCTTCGGTCATAACGGGCGTCTCGAATGGAAAATCTTCTCTGAAACTTTGATAGTTGCTACTGCTGACGATCTTGCCTTCGTCTTCAATTTTATCTTTGAAAGAGCGTTGACCTGAAATGGTCGCACGATCTTTCTGGATAGAAACTTTAACGGAGTCTTTTTCGTGCTCAGGGACATAGGCACGCAAGATATAGAAATCCGAGTTCTCACTCATCGTGCTGCCTCGGTTTTGAACCTTGTAAAAGGGGTCGTTTTCTTTTTCGGCGTACTTTGTGGCTTTGGTCACAAAGTCTTTACGTGTTTCTGCCAGTTGCTTCAGATAGCGTTCGTTTTGAATATCTAAAGACTCACGTTGGGCTTCTTCATTTTTTTGATAGACGCTTTTGAAACGCTCATTCTGAGTTTTAAGCTGTTTCTCATTTGCATCTTTCGAATGAATCAGGCGCGTTGCGTACTGAGAGTTTAACGTCTCTTCTTTTTTTACCCAAGACTCGTGCTGCTTTTCGTGATCACGTGCGAATTCTTCATCCGTACGCTTTAGCTTTTGATTATAATTTTCTTGTGTGCGAGCGACTTGGTCGTCACCGCGCTGGCGTAAGTTTGCAACATCACGCTCGTTGCGACTTCGAACTTTTTCTTGGGCGACACGTCCGCGTTGAACTTCATTTTGCAAAGCTGAATCATTTTGGCTGCGCTGACGTTGCAGGCGCTGCTCTGAGTACTGATTCAATTGCGCCATGTCTTTATTGTATTTTTCTTTTGATTCGCGCATATCGTTTTCAGCGCGAGAACGAACATTGGCGATTTGCGACTGGGAATGGTCTTCAATTTCCCGTAGACGCTGATCTGTGTCGGCCTTCGTGGAAGCAATTTGTTGTTGGCGTTTGTCGCGGAGACTTGTTAATTTTTCGTCGTAATTTTTTGCGAGAGAAGCGGTTTTAGCGTTGTAGTTCTCTGTCAATTTTTGACGATCTTCACTGGCAGAATCATTCAGAGATTGTTGTCTTTTACGAATGTGATTGATCGCTGCTTCGTTCTGTTCTGCGAGCTGAGTTTTTTTATCGCCATAGTATTCTTTGAGATCTGAGAGTTGCTCTTCGCCGTCACGGACGATTTGCTTTTTTTTGCGTTGATGTTCGGTCTGAAGTTCATTCAGTTCCGCTTGCTGGGCTTTTCTCGTGGAATTGTCAATTGACGACATGAACTCAGTGTATCATAAAGACACACTTCGACTAAGTCTCTGGCTTTTCCTCTGGGGCAATCTGGGCTTTGGGATTGGGGCAGTGAGGTTTGAATTGATCGGTGCGGCCATAGCAGCGCCATGTGTCCGTATAAGTCACGATTTCATCTGCTGCCACCGGATAGTAATAGCGATACTGATCGGGATCGAGAGTGGATTCCACCTGACGAAAGTCTGTTGCCATGGTGGGGTCTTCGGATTTCTTTGAGATCTTCAATAGAAACACTCGATACTCTGCTTGTGCAGGAATCATCCAGAGCGTCGCTAAAAAGAAAGCCGATAAGAAAATTCGATATTTCACAAACTCTCCTATCGGCTTTGCGGTGGGAAACTTAAGTCAAAGGGCTAGCTCCTTATCGAGCGTTCACCTCAATAATATCACTCAAACTGTATCCTAAATCTTCGGACACGCTGACCACCTGTGCGGCGTAAGAGTGCCCGAGGGCAAGTCCCATAACCTTCACAGAATGATGAGTGCGAAGCGTGTTATCCGTTTTCGTTTGAATCACGTCGCCAGATTCATTGCTCACAAGTTTCACTTGCGAGGTCGATGGGATGTCGGTTTTCCATTCGAGAACCACTCCATTTGGTGGGGCTGTCACGGCAGCAAACTCGCTGATAATCGGTGCCGAGACATCAACCTGCTGAAATTTTTCTGCCGCTCCGTAATGAGCCTGACTGCTACTGGCAGCTTGCAGCCCACTTTTAAATCCACATGATGCTAACACTAAGCTGGCTGAGATGACTGCGATCAGACCATTCATGGTTTGCGCTCTCATGCCTTCCTCCGACAACGTGTCTGTGGCCAGAATAACTGAGACTTTTGTGACTTGCAGAAAAATCAAACATTGATGCCGATTTAAGACTCTAAGAGTTCGACGTTTTTTCGCTACTTAAATTGGTAAGGGGAGGCTGTTTAAAGGATTGACGTATTTTTTTAATTTCTTCAGAGGAGATTTCTCGTCTCCTCTCAGTCTAGAGTTAACCTTGGATTGTTGACCCCTCTAAGTTTGTTCCATCTAATAGAGTGAACACAACATCTTGGAAGCAACAACAATGAGAATTATATCGCTATTATTCGTTCTTCTCTGTGGTCATTCTTCTTATGCAAATGTGCTTGGTGATATGCAGACCTTTTCACCGAATACGGATGGTCTGGATTTTATCACGGTTCACTCCGCACGACCTCTTCCGGAAGGTTATTTTGCTTTTAGTAATTACCTGAACTACGCCAAAGATCACTTGTTGGTTTATAGAACTTTGGCGGCTCAAGATCGCATGGATTACGAAGACTCATTTTTTGAATACGACTTCGGTATCGCCTATGCGTGGACGAAGGCTTTGCAATTCAGTTTTCAGATGCCAGTGTTATTAAAGCACGACACCGAAAGACAGGATGGAGTCATCGTAAATGTAAGCGAAGGAGTTCATAGTTTTCGTCCGGGAATGAAGTACACCTTTGGTGATGTCGCAGATCCACGGTGGGCTCTTTTGGCATCTTTGGATTTACCGAACGTACAAAACAGTCCATACACAGGGATCAATCCTAAGCCCATTGGAAATATCGAATTGGCTTATCGTTGGAAAGTCGGCGGCTTGGTTCAAGGTTTGAATTTAGGTTATCGCTGGCGCAGTCCGGGCGACACACCATCCGACGCGCATATGTTTCCACTTCGTGATCAGATGACGGCCTCTTATGCGATCGCCAATGATTTTTCCAAAACGGCGCGTTGGGTGGCGGAAATTTTCACAAGCTATCCTTTAAATAAAGACCCTTACAATGATGCCGTCGACGCATCATCTGTGGACGTTCTATTGGCGATGAAACATCGTTGGTACCGCAATTTGAATTTTGATTGGGGTGCGACAGTCGAGCCAGGAGTTGAAACTTTAGCTCCGGCTTATCGTCTTTTTGCAGGTTTAGTTTATTACTGGAAACCTGCCGGTGGTGAAAGTGAAGTTCAAACGAGCGGTAACACGGCTCCAGCGGAAGCTTTAAAAGCGTTCACAGTTTTGCCAGGATATCCGACTGTTCAAGTTGGTGAGCGAGTTCAGTTTTACGCAGAGAACGATCAGAAGATTGAATCTTGTACGATCTTAGATGGTCCCGGAGATCTTTCTTCAGGTTGCGAATTTTTAGGTGTCACTCAAGGTTCAACGCGCATTGAATTCATTAGCGAAACAGGACAGAAAGTTACGACCACTGTTGAGACAGTTTCCAGCACACCTGTTTCGTTCGTACAAAAGGACATGACGGTTTACACTGGCGGCAGCTTGCAGCTAGAAGCTCAAGGCGGAACGAAGCCTTATGTTTATGCGATTGAAAAAGGCAAAGGTGAGATGACGTCAGAGGGCTTCTTCGAAGCGCCTTTGAAGCCTCAAATCGTTTATGTAAAAGTCACCGATAAATTCAAAAAGGTGGCACGTGCACAAATTAAAGTAATTGATCCACCAAAGGCCGATCGCACGATTGAATTGACGAATTTAGAATTCGTGACAGCTCAGGACGTGTTGACACCGACCTCAGAGAAATACTTTATGAAAAATATCGAGAGTCTGCGTGGTGTGAATGTGGGGAGAATTATCGTGGAGGGTCACACGGATTCCGACGGCAATGATGAATACAATCTTCGCTTAAGTCGTAAACGTGCTCGCGCGGTGAAGAAGCGTTTGATTGCAGAGCTGAACATGCCCGCAAGCGCCATCGCAGCTGCCGGTTACGGCGAGGCTCGTCCGATTGCGAGTAACAAAACCAAAGTGGGCAAGCAGCGCAACCGTCGAGTGGTGTTGAAGGTTTACTATAAATAAAAAAGGCCGGTGACCCGGCCTCGTTTGATGCTTCTAACTAGACCAGAGGCTAGTGTGAATGCTCATGATTGGCGCGAACTGTGTTTTCAACAATGTGGAAGTAAGCGCGCACGAGCATCTGGTAGGATTCTTTGTCGAGCGCTTGCAGGTAAGCCATTTTTTCGAAATATGTTTTCTTGGCGATGAGTTCCGTCATCACGTCCTGGACCTTTTTCATTTTGTCGAAACTGTAAAAGTCCTTATCGTCTTGGACTTCCTTGAGAACTGAGGCGATAGCCTTATTATCAAATAGAACGTGAACACCCATTGCGGAATGAGAGAGGAGTGCTTCCATTCGCTCCAAACTTGTTTCTTCGATGCTCATCGAGTGGGCTCCTTGGTAGGTTCCTTAGCTCGATGGTGAGGAAGTTTTGAAGTTCTTGCAAGAGTAAAAACGAGCTATGACGAGGCTTGTCGTTCGCAGCTTTTCCTGTTGTTGTGATCAGTGATTCTTTCGATAATAGAAACTGAAGGAAGTTCAATGGCAAAAACAAAGTCCCGATTAAAAAAGAAGCAGAGCAGCTCTGAAAAAGAGTACATAGTCGTCGATGAAGCGGCGGGACTTATTTTTGAGTCAGAGAAAGATCTTTTCGGTTATTTCGAGTCCGCGATCCAGAAATTGGAAGATGAATATCAATCTATGCGCACTCCGGAAGATTTCACTGACGAAGAACAAATCGAAAAAGAAAATTTCCTAGAAACGACTTTGGACGAACCAGATGAAGTTTGGATGGACGATAAACTCTTCGAAGACTTTGTTGTTTATCAATACATCAAAACCTTCAACACCGAAAACGCTGAGACCTTTACTTATGTGGCGGTGGCTTACGTTTCTTCCGAAGAAGAGTACCCAACTTTTGTATTTATCCATTTCCCAACCAAAGTTCCTGGCATGGTGAAGCATTATCAGCGTGGCGATATGGTATATGACATCAATTTCGAGAAAGCATCCGAAGGTGCCATTGAAGGTGATGCGCTGTCAGAAGGTGATCCGTTAGCTTTGGGACTTTATCAGGCCATGATGAAAGTTCGCGGTGACAAAGATATTTCGCAAGAGGATTTCCCGAAATTTGCGGAGCTTCGTGAAGAGACGATCGAAAGTGCTGATGAGATTTGGCGCAAAAACGATTTGGATGGAAATGTTTTGGTGAGTTTTATTCGTGAATTCCCAGATCATGAAACCAAAGAGCTCACCTATATCGCGGTGACTCAAGAGGATGAAACATCAAATGTTCATTCTTTGTTGTTCTCATTCCCCACCACGGATCGCACTTTGGTCGATCGTTACCGCCAAGGAGAAAATCTGCAGGCGGATGAAGTCAGCCAGGAATCAGCCCACTAACAAAATAAAAAAAACGGATCTTGCGATCCGTTTTTTTTTATCAGGGAAGAGTTCTCAATATTAGAAGCAAAAGCTTTTTGTTGCAGAGAGAAGTTGGGCGCTTGTGTAGCCTTGATTTGCGTAAGCTTTAAGTGGGTGCAGGTTCTGAAGGACAGAAGCACGAGCCGCCCCTGAAGATTCTTTTGCATAATCCGCTGGATTTGCATTGAATGGTGGAAGCAAAACATCAAGTTGCAATGCTGGTTTTTGAGTCGATCTGTTGTAAGAAACAATCTTTAAAGCGTCGTACTCTGTTACTTTGTAAGCGTCTTCAGCTGTTTGAAGATCGACAACGATTTTTGCACGTTTGAAAAAATCTGCAGAGTTTTTGATGCCCATTTGGGAAGCTTTTGCTTTTACATCGTCCCACAAAAGAGTTGTTCTCCAACCAGTCAGAGCTTGATTTGTTTGTGAATCGATGACGATGAAGTTTAATGGGTAGCCAGCCATGTGGGTTGAGCCTGTTGATTGCGCCAACCATTTCCAGAAGCCAATGTATGAACCGTTCACGGCAAAGTCAGAAGGAAGTGAAGTCATACGAATTTGTACAAGGTCCATGCGGTATTGATTGTAACCATCAACATACATTTTAAGTTTTGCGCCGAGGTCTGCCTTCGCACCTTCGTTGCAAGTGGCGATGTATTGAGTTGAGTCCGTTTTTGTATCTGTGCTTGTCGATGAATCAGGAGTCACCGGCGTGCGGCTTGAGAAGTCATATGAAGATTCTTGGCTCGAACTCCCACAAGCAGTCATAAAGAGTGCCATGCTTACTAGGAAAAGAACCGTGAATGTTTTTTGATTAGATGCTTTCATATGTCCCCCTGATACTGATTACTAGAGCAATTGAAGTGCCATATTTCACTCTGAAACGACGAAAATTGCGCTGGTATTTCAGGGGGTTGTGCGAGCGATTTTTCTAAGAATGAGACACTCTCAAACTGAGGCGGAAAAGTCTGCGCAAAGTGCCGTTTGTGGGTTTGCAGGTTATTTATTCCGAGGAAAAATAGAAGGTACTTAAAGAAGAGTAGGAATAGATTTTATTGCGCGAGCAATAGTTTCATCCCACTGCCCCCAACGTTTCTGATGGAGAATCTGCATCGAGTTGTACCACGGTGTGCTTTGCAGATTCTCGTGATCAGGCTTGTGTCCAAATGTGAACCAACCCATCACGCGATTTAAAAGCAAAGTTTTGACTCCCAATGCGCCGGCAATATGGGCCATCCCCGAATCCACCGTGATAAATAAATCCAACTGACTCAAAAAACCGGCAAGATCACTGGGGTTGCCTACTGACGACGTGAGGTCCTTGAGGTTGGGGTGGGTGAAAGAATTATTCTCAGAGTTCACTTGCACTTTGAAAAACTCATATCGAGTGTCCGCAACCATGGGAGCAAAGAGTTCACCCGGAATACTTCGCACGTAATCTTCTTTAAAGTTTGGATTGCCTTGCCAGCACAAACCAATTTTTGGACGAGAAGAAGTGACAAGGCTCTGCCACTTGGCTTTCATATCTTTGGGGCAGGTGAGGTAGGGACTGCCGTCAATATTTTGATAGTCGATACCTAAAACTCGCGGGCAGCTTAAAGCGGGAACCCAGTAATCAAAATCAGTTTTTATCGCGACACTCAGATCGACTTGCGCATTCATGCCCTGTAGTGGGCGAAGCAACTCAAAAAGACCGTCATAGCTTGCGAGAATGACTTTGGCGCCAAGCTCTGCAAACTGTTTGGTGAATCTCGAGAAACAAACGGCATCTCCGATACCACCTTCGCAGGCAATCAATAAAATTTTTCCGCGGAGATCTTGGCCATCCCAAAGAGGCTTATACGGTGTCAAAAGATCGCCACCAAAGACGTGATGACCGCGAACAGAATCAAAAAGATCCAGTCCCTTCATCCATTCGCCGACTGCGATAGAGTTGCGTGCGTGATAAAAGCGTACCAGAGGATCTTGCCCCGCGATTTGGAGCAAGTGTTCACCGATGTCGTAGGCTTTTTGATAATGAGTTTGATGCGCCGATAAAATCATCTCCACATAACTAACATCATGTGTGGGATGATTTCGTTTGAAAGAATGAAGCTCTTGTTCCGCGTCTTCAAGATGAGTGTCGCGAATCAAGGAAACTATTCTTTCAATTTCAGCTTCGATCATTACATCTCTCCGAGCTCAACCCAGGTAATTCCATCACCACCACTTTCGGGCGAACCTGCTTTCCATTTTTTCACATAAACGGAGCGAGATAAATAGGTACGGACGGCTTTTTTTAGTGCTTCAGTACCGTGGCCATGAATGATCTTCATGCGGTCCTCACGAGAAGAAGCCGCGCGATCCAAGGCCACCTCTAAATCTTGCAGAGCATCTTCTACAGTTTTACCACGTAGATCCAATGTGCGATCTTCATCGGCAAGTGAAATTGAGAAGCCAGCACTTTGACGAACCAACTGTGACGTTGGATTCTGTGGTTTGCCCGGAGCTTTTAACTCCTGCCAGTGAAGTTGCAAACGAACCGAACCTGACAAGATCAGAACCTGGCCTTTTGAGTTCGGTGCACTTTGCACGATGCCGTCCTGGCTGAGGCCTGGAACATAAACTTTCGATCCTGGTGGGAACTTCTTTCCAAACTCTTCCGCTGATTCGGGAGCACCGGGCTGAGTGACAGGCTTTGCTTTTACGATCTCAGGTAATTTATGTTTGATCTCTTGCAAGGCGGTATGACGTTGGAACGTCTCGGCTACTTTCGCCTGCGCAATGGCTTCTTCCACTTTGCGTTCGGCTTTTTTAAGCGTGCGCTGCAACCATTCTTCTTTGTCTTTATTAAACTGCTCAAGCAAACCTTCGTACTTGCGCTTAGTCTCAAGAGCTTTATTAGTTTCTTTGCGCAGGTGATCTTGCAACATCGTGATATCGCTTTTTAGGCGCTCAATTTGTTCAAGACCTTCAAGGCGGGCACGAGTGGCAGGGGCTAGAACATCCAATGCGCGTTGTACAATCTTAGCATCCACACCCACACGTTTTGCAGTTTGAATCGCCAGTGAATCACCCGGGATACCTGCAATAAATTGATAAGTAGGGCGGCCTGTTTTTGGATCGTATTCAAGGCTGCCATTTAAAACATGACTTTCTTCATCCCAACCAGATTTCAAAGGACCTAAATGCGAGGTGATCACGGCATAGACGTCATTGGAAGAGAAGGCTTCAATGAAAGAGCGCGCCAAGGCACTTCCTTCTTCGGGATCCGTTGATCCGCAGATCTCATCGATCAAAATTAAATTCTGACGACCTTTCAGGCTCGCCGCGCGGCCCAAAATTTTTAAATGTGCGGCAAAGGTACTGAGATCTTCATCCACACTTTGTGCATCTCCGATACCAATAAGGATATCTTTGAAGAACGGAATCTTAGAAGTTTCACTTGCGCAAATTGGGAGTCCACAACGAGCCATCTGTGCGGCAAGGCCCAAAGACTTTAAGAGAACAGTTTTACCACCGGCATTGGGACCGCTTAAAAGTAAAATGCTCTTTTGTTTTTCAAGCAAAACGGAATTGGCAATAACGCTCTTTCCTGAAAGTTGTAAGAGCGGATGTCTCACATCAATCAGCTCCAGAGCTTCATCCGAGAATTGAATCGGATGGCCTTCCACCAAATTCGTAAATTGAGCTTGAGCAAAACGAATATCAGCTTCTTCCATCAAAAGGCGACTGCTTTCGATGTCCGACGATTGCGAAGATAAGTAATGAGAAAGCTCAGTTAAGAGTCTTTCAATTTCATCTTCAATCTCAACTTCGATTTGGCGCAAACGGTTATTAGCGGGAATAACTTTTTCCGGCTCCATAAAAACAGTTTGCTTCGTTTGAGAGGATCCATGGATTACACCTGGAAGGTGATGTTGCATTCCACTGCGAACTGGGAGAACCCAACGTCCTTCGCGAGTGGTCACGTACTTGTCTTGCAAAACATTTTCCATTTGGTGATCGCGCACCAAGCGATCCAATGTCGATTGGACTTCGCGAGCCAGGCGCTCTTTTTCTTTATACAGACGGTATAAAGTTTCACTGGCATCGGATCTGATTTCACCCGAAGGAGTCAGAATTTGGTCAATAGCTGAGACCGGTTCTTCGGCATTCATCAAACTTTGCGAAAGAACTTGGGACCAGTTATTTTCAACAGCAGAGGTGGCTTCTTTTAAAGCCAGAGCTTCCAAACAGAAGCTGCGAACGTCTTTGATCTCGAGAGTTTTTAGAACAGCTTTCTTTTTAAGACGTGTGATCCAAGTCGAAAAAAGATCCAAGCTCTGCATGTAAGGACGCACCCCTTGGTTCAATACTTCAACAGCGTGACTGATTTCTTCAAAGCTGGCGTAAGCATCTTCGGCTCGCGCTAGAGGTTTTGTTGCGGCAATGGATTCGCGGGCAGCTTCACTTGTCGCGTGACCTTTAATTTTTTCTAGAATTTCAACCCAATCAAGCGCGACGAGTTCTTGCATAATATGCGCCTCCTCCTAGGAGAGTAACCAAAGCAATCAGAAGTAAGATCCAGTCATAGTGTCCACCGCGCACATAGAATGTTTGCGGAGCTTCATGGCGGTATTTTAGCACGAACTCGCCGGACCATTCTTCGTGTAATGGTGATTTTTGTAAAACGTCACCGTTCGCTAAAATCGCTGTGCTGATTCCCGTATTTGTCGAACGAATCAAAGGACGACGAACTTCGATGGCACGAGCGAGTGTCATATACAGGTGCTGGTTCGGTTCAAAGGTGCGACCAAACCAAGAGTCGTTCGTGACATTCACCAAAATGTCAGTGCCTTTTTCAGAAAGCTTGCGAGTGAATTCCGGGTAAAGACCTTCGTAGCAAATTTGGCCACCCCAATGAATTGTTTCATCACGGAATTTCCAGGCCATTGTTTGTGGACCTTTGCCGCGCCCAAAGTTTGAAATAAATGGCAAGAGCTTCAATAAAACAGGCAGCTTTTCACTTAGCGGCAGATACTCACCAAAAGCAAGTAGCTCGGTCTTGTGATAGGGCTTGTCCAAATTATTAGCCTGCGCATCTACAAGGAAAAGAGCGTTGTAGGTTGATTGATCTTTTTTCTCATCAGAGAATTCGTCGCGTGAGTAAGCACCCGTGATGAGCGGACGATTTATTGACGACAGACCTTGAGCCAAAATATTGGTGTGCTTGCGCCCAAGAAGATGTTGATTGAGATAATCGGGGAAGGCAGTTTCTGGCCACACGAAAATATCTGTTGTCGGATGACGAAGAAACGCATCTTGGGTCATGTTAACAAAACGCTGAGTGATGAACTCTTGAAAGCCACGCCCTTGTTCGGCATAAATCTTTTCGCTGTTTCCGATATTAGCTTGAATGACGGTCGCACGCACTTCGCGGTCAAAAATTTTCCATTCTTGCCCATGTATCGCACCTCCGATAACGAGGGCTGCAAATGCCGCTACTAAAAGTCCCACATGAGTAAGAGCTTTACGCGTGGCCTTTTGCATCAGCCAAATGCTTCCAACCCAAGCATTGAACAGCAGAACAAGGCTGGACAATCCTTCAAAACCCACAAGGTCAGCAAGGTTGTAAATTGGAAGTTTCGCCCAGATAAAAACATAACCAAGATGCCATTGGAAAATCACGGGCCATACTCGCTCTAAAAGAGCATGCAGGAGGGCAATCACAAAAAGTGTCGGGATCGCGCCAAGGGAAAATCGTTTGCGCAAATAAGTTCCCAAAGCCACAGCTGTCGGGATGTAGAGGTGCATGAGAGCACAAAAAAGTAGCAATGCTAAAATCGAAACGGCCCAAGGCAGTTGCCCGAATGCGTGAGCCGTGTAAGCGATCCAGTGAAAACCAATCAAGGTCAGAGTGAACTGTGTGACCCATCCGGCCCAAAAAGATTTCTTAGTTGTCGTTGAGTCCGCAACGGCAAAAAGCCACAGGGGAGTGTAGCAAAAGATCAGTGCCCACGGAGGAAAGGGAATGTAACTTGTGCCGACCAAAACGCCCGCAAGGAAGGCCCAACGAAATTCGTAGCCTTTCTGCTTGAAAAATTGAATCCATCTCTTCATCATGGTATTAGTAACACAAAGAGTGAGTGAGTCCACTGTGAAAATGCGAGTTAGATGCCCATCATGTTCTAAACTTTATGAAGTTGCGAGTGAAGATATTCGCAATGAAGCGCCTCTATTTGAGTGCGTTTCCTGTCAATCGCGTTTCAGCATGGAGTATCCTCCCGCCGATCCTCAAAATGTTTTAAGCTTTTTGATTCCGTCAGGGGATATTGTCACTCCGGAAGCTCCGGCAGCTTCTGTGGCCTTTGAAACAGTGTTAAATCAACACGCTGAGTCAGTAATTGATGCGGCTGCAGTTTCGGCTGTGGAGCCTGGCAATGCTGAGATGAAGTCATGTCCTAAGTGCGGTGCTTTGAATGGTCGCCGTTCAAAGGAGTGCTACTCTTGTCACGTTTTGTTTGAGCGCCTAGAAGGCTTGCCACAAGATCCAAGTTTGCGTGCGCAACCAAGTCTTGTTCGTAAATGGAAGAGCTTGCTTGAGAATTTCACGGATATGAATTTGCACGATGACTTTATTCGCAGCTGTCGTGAATTGGATGCTTTGAAGTTCGCAGTTCTTAAATACGAAGAACTAAAAGCAGCACAAGGCGGGGATGAGCTTTGTGATCAAATGCTCGCTCGTATTCAAGGTATGATGATGGTGAGTTTGTCGCAAAAACCTGTGCACAAAGACTCCGTTGAACCAGTCATGAGTTTTATCACGAGAAATCGCAAATACTTCTACTGGGGTCCCTACGGTCTCAGTGCTTTGATGATTTTAATTGGTATGATGAATCTTGGACACCGTAACTTGATTGGAGTGGGTGTCGCTTTGGCTTGTATGACCTCGGGGTTGATTGTGATGATCCGAGGCCGTATTTCTTGGTCTGATTTCGTCGACTAGATCTATTCGCCCAAGTTGTCGTTTTTGATACCCAGACGACTTGGTTTTGTTGATTTTCCCATGACATCAATAAGTGAACGACCAAAGCTGCTCATTTCAGTGGCAGCTTTGCCTGCCATATTTTCATTAGGATCCGCTCCTAATTTTTCCATGCTATCCACATTCACGGTTTTTACGCCGGTCGCTGATACACCCTGATCCAGGATTGTCAGAGCTTTGTAGAGATTCAACTGACGAGATGTTCTGGTTTTTGAAGCGAGTTCTGTTTGAGCATCACCCGTTGAGAGGATGTACTTTTTAACGTCTTCCGCTTTGAAACCTTCTTTGGTAGCGAGAACCAGAGCAGCAGCGCCACTCACAAACGCTGTCGCTTGCGAAGTTCCTGTCATATATCCGTAAGAATTTCCAGGAAGAGCTGAAAGAATATTTTGTCCTGGAGCTGCGATGTCGACTGTCTCAACACCATAGTTTGATGAAGACAAAACTTGTGTTGAAGGATCGATAGCCGTCACAGAAATAATATTTTTCAATTTATAGTCAGCCGGGTAGTAGTGATGTTGGTCGGAGTTTGAGCGCTCGTTCCCCGCAGCTGCGACAAAAAGAATGCCTTTCTTTTCTGCTTCCGCAACAGCGTCATGCTCGTCTTGAGAGAACTCCGTGCCACCACCAGAGTAATTGATAATGTGTGCCCCCATTTTTACGGCGTAGCGAATGGCTGCAACTGTGTTTCTCAAGTTATCTGTGTTAGGAACTTTCGGGTCGTAATATTTAAGGATCATCAAGCTCACTTCTGGCGAGATCCCGATAATACCTTTTTTATTACCGCCCTCGGCACCAATGATACCTGCGATATGAGTTCCGTGACCGTGGTTGTCGTCAAGCTTGTTATTGTTCAGAACAAAGTTCCAACCATAAACATCATCCACAAATCCATTGCCGTCGTCGTCGATACCGTTCGTCGCTTTGTCGCGACCTTTAGAATCAAGACCTGTCTCGCCAGGATTTTTCCAAAGATTTCCAGCAAGGTCTTCGTGTTTGATATCAATACCTGTATCAATAACCGCGACGATGATATCGCGACTTCCATGCGTCACAGACCAAGCGCGAGCCGCATCGGATTTTTTAAGTCCCCAAGCTTGGCTGATTGCCGGGTCATTAAAGAGAGCACTTGGCTCATCAATCACCTTATCGACTTGAGAAGTGATAACCGAGTTTTCAAAAAGACGATTGGAATCTTTTTTCGTAGAACTTTGGGTACGGGAAGGACCTGATTCTGTGGAGTAGACATAGAATCCAAGGGCACCAAAAAATAGCAAAGCACAGCAGCTCGCCGTAATCCACAATTTGCGAGAAAACATGAAGAGTCCCCCTTCTCCATGTACTTATCGGAATCGCGGTAAATATAGTGAGTCCAAAGAATACCGTCTCAAAGCGAGACAGGTACCTTCCGGGGAAAGCCGCAAATATATTATTTTTTAAGTTTCAGAAGATCTTCTGGAAAAGTAATGGGTGTTTGTGGGTTCAGAAGTCTGCGATAGAAAACATAGTTGCGCATCACAAGTTTGATGTAGGTGCGTGTTTCTTCGTAAGGGACTTCTTCGATGAACTCAACCGGGTCAGGGCGGAAGCGAGTTTTCATCCAGCCGCGGATTGCGCTGTCATTGGCGTTGTAGCCAGAAACTGACAAGATAAATTGCTGATCGTATTTATCCATCAAAGATTTCAATTCATAAGCGCCAAGTGGAATATTGATCTCGGGTCTATTAAGATCAAGGGCTTCTTTGTATTCCAAGTTGTAACGGCGAGCGAGTTCTTTCGCAATACTTGGCAAAAGCTGCATCAAACCAAAAGCATCTGCGGAACTGCGCGCTTCGGGATTGAACGCCGATTCTTGACGGATGATGGAGAAGATAAACTCTTGGGGAGTTCCCGATTTTTCCGACGCTGCCTTAATAATGTCTGCATAAGGTTGCGGGAATAGAAGATCGGGATGGTCATTTAATAAACGATCTTTTACCTCTGGTTTCAGTCCACCAATTGCAGAGAACAGTGGTAGGTAAAGGCCTGATCTCGCATAAGCAGAAGAGATCGCAAGCCAAGTCGTTTCATCCGAGATATTTTGTTTTTTTAGATCCTCAACGGCGGCATTCAGTGCTTTTTCAGCGAAACCTTTTTCGTTTACGGAAATCAACCACTCTAACATCAAGCGGTTTTGTTGGGCCATGCCGCTGACTTGGAAAAGGTCTAAATTTAAAGCTTCAGTTGGGTGCGTTTGAATCGCGGGAAACGTCGTCCCCATTTCGCGAGTCGCAAGCATTCCGTAATACCCGAGAGGATCTTCTTGGATCAGGGCTTTTAGTTCTGTATCGCGAGACGTTTTATCGCCGAGTTTGTCGTAACTGCGAGCAAGCCAGAAGCGAGCGCGCGCTTTATCAGAAGGCTCTTTGTTCAGCTCACGCATTTGCTCAAAGCTTTGTTTCGCTTCAGGCCATTTTTCAAGCTTGTAGTAGTTCCAAGATTTAAGCCATGTGACTTTATCTTTCAGGCCCGCTTGGCTAATGGGTTGTGTGTAGCTTGCTTCAAAGTACTCAAGAGCCTTCGCGAAATTTCCTTTTTCTTCGTCAATACGACCGAGGATGAAATACACCTCATCCATAGGGTAAAGACCGCGAAGTAGACGGTGAGTTTCATTTAAAACTTGAACCGCGCGACTTGTTTGATCTTCTGTCCAAAGTGTACGGGCAAAAAGAATCTGTGCATCGTGATAGCGAGCAATGGCTTTGCGATCTTTTTTGTTTTTTTGGAAGTCAGCTTTTGCTTTATTTACAAGATCAGCAGTGGAGTTGATGTAATCCGTGCGACGTTGGGCAACTTTGTTGGTTTGGCGAATATTTTTGAGAGCGTTAAAGCTTTCTTCAGGCGTCACATTTTTTTCAGCCAGGATTTTTTTGTAAGTCTCCAGAGCCTTGTCAAACTCACGGTGATAGCGATAGTCCATTGCAATCGCACTCCAGTCTTTTGGAGTTGGCTCCGGATTCAAGCGAGGAGAGTTTTTGTAGAGTGCTGTTTTGACGCGAGTGATGTCTTCAGGTTTTGCAGATTTTTCTGCCAACGCCAAAGCTTGAAGATAAAGTTCTTCTTTTTCTTTTTTGTTGTCGTTCAATTGAGCTTTGTCGATCAAAGCTTCAAGTTTTGCCGCATCGTCTTTATTTTCAATGGCTTCTTTGAGCTTGATATTGACGAACAGTTCTTTGTACCACGGTGCTACAGTTGGTGGAAGGGCCGGTAGTTTTTCGCTCGCAGGGCAGACTTCATAGGCGCGTAGCAATGCTAAATCGTTGAGCGGAAATTCCGTTGCTAAGGCAAGCGGTTTAAACTGCGCACAAGCTTCTGCGGGGCTTTTTTCTTTCAGTGCTTGGCCTAAAAGATAACTTTTCCACCAGAAGATATTTTCTTCGCGTGAACCAGGAGTCAGAGTTTGCAGTTCCGCTACAGATGCATTTTTCCATTTTGCTTGAAAAGAAGCTAATGGTGGAGTCAGGCGAGAGTCAAATCGCGTGTCCTTATGTGAGGTTGTCGTGCAGCCCATGACGGTCGAGAAAAATGAGAAAGAAATCAGCAGTCGTCGCATGGGGAAGAGTTTAAAACTTATAGTGTGTATGAGCAACCCTGAAAAAGAAAGACGGGCCTTGTGGCCCGTCCGCAGCGAAATATTTCGGTAATTTGATTCTTAGCGTCCGCGCTGAAGAGCTTCGATACGCTCTGTGAGTGGCGGATGCGTTCTGAACAATGAAGCGAGTAAACCTTCTTTGTCGCGATTTGAAATCATCAAAGTCGCAGTCGCCCCTTGCTCAGCAGGGATTGGAAGGTCATACACAGCACGAAGTTTTTGCAATGCTGCCACCATGCTCTCGCGAGACGCGTATTTCGCACCACCAGCGTCAGCGCGGAACTCACGACGGCGAGAGAAGTAGTTCACGACAATTGAACCGAGCAATGTGAAAGCGATATCGCCTAGGATCGTTACAGCGAATCTGACGATTTCGCGATAACGCTCTTCGACGTTGGAAGCCACAAGGCCCGCCAAGATGCGTGAGAAGAACATCGCAAAAGCATTCACGATACCTTGGATCAAAGTCATAGTAACCATGTCGCCGTTCGCGATATGCGCAACCTCATGGGCAAGTACACCGTCGATCTCTTTTTCATTCATTCTCTGCAAAAGACCTGTCGATACCGCTACGAGTGAACGGGATTTTGAAGGTCCAGTAGCAAAGGCGTTAATGTCTTGAGATTCGTAGATACCCACTTCCGGCATTTTTGGAAGTTGAGCACGACGAGCAAAATCATGAACTTTGTTAACCAAGGCACGAAGCTCTGGATTTTGGTTATTTGGTTCGATGATCTGAACGCCATGGAACATTTTCGCCATCCATTTTGACATGAATAGAGAAATGAAAGCACCACCCATACCCCAAACAAGACAGAACGCCATCAAGAATGGGATGTAGGAATTAAGTCCACCCAATTTGAGGAAGTGGCTGACGAGAGACCACACGATACCGATTGTCACCATGACAAGAACGTTGGTCAGAACGAAAAGCCCGATGCGTTTTAAAAAGGCCATATTTTTATCTCCTAACAATGTGCAAACTCATAAGTTTGCTCCTTCGTCTATTTGTACTCCCAACTCGGGTATTTCGCAAGTTTCTCCGACTTCATTGAAAAAAGCGAAGAAGTTATTATCGCGAGAAATGCCCTCTGTAAAAGAGCCCTAAAAACACAAAAGGAGCTGGCATTTGCTGCTCAACTCCTATTGTGTGTTCGATTTAATAAATGTCAATTCTATCAGGTCGTGACGGGTTGCTTCTGATTCTTTTGCCCAGTGCCACTATTAGGAGTGGTGCTAAATTGGAACTTCAAGATGTCTTTTTCGAGTTCCACATTGACACGTCCTCCGTCTATAAGGCGGCCGAACAACAATTCATCAACCAGAGCTTTTTTCAGATGTTCATCTACGCAGCGAGCAAGAGGGCGAGCTCCGTAGACTTTGTCATAACCCTTTTTCATCAACCAACGGATCACATCTTGCGAGACATTCAATTCAACTTTTTTCGTGAGTAGAGTCATTTTCAACTCGTCCACGAATTTTTGCGTGATCTTGACGACCATGTCATCTGAAAGATCTTTGAATGACACAACTGCATCCAAACGGTTGATAAACTCTGGAGCAAACGCTTTCTTAATCGCTTCCATCGAAAGTCCGCTGCGAGTTTCCTCGATTAAACCAATTGTACCGCGCGAGGTTTCAAGGGCTCCGGCATTTGATGTAAGTACCAAGACCACGTTTTTAAAGTCAGCCACGCGCCCATTACTGTCGGTGAGGCGGCCCGCATCCATCACTTGCAACAAGATGTTGGTGATGTCTGGATGGGCTTTTTCAATCTCGTCAAGTAACAGCACACAATAAGGATGTTTTGTCACAGCTTCTGTGAGCAAACCACCTTCTTCGTAGCCGACGTATCCCGGAGGGGCCCCGACCATACGAGCAACTGCGTGTTTTTCCATGTACTCACTCATATCAAAGCGTTCAAAGTGAACACCCATGATGTTTGCGAGTTGACGACAGACTTCAGTTTTACCGACACCTGTCGGGCCGGTGAAAAGGAAGCTACCGATTGGTTTGTTCGGACGACCTAACCCTGAGCGAGCAAACTTGATGCTTGCCACGAGACGATCGATAGCATCGTCTTGACCAAAGATTAAAGCTTTTAGTTTTTTATCTAAATCGCGAAGCTGAGTTTTTTCGCTTGAAGAAATACTTGCGACAGGAAGCCCTGTCATTTTCGCAATTGTTTCTTCAACTTCTGGCAGATCAATTTTTATTGTGTCTGCTGAATCTGTTTTCAAACGGAAGTGGGCCCCAGCTTCATCAAGAACGTCGATAGCTTTATCTGGAAGCAGTTTTCCGTGAATATGTTTTTGCGACAACTCAACAGCACCACGGAGGGCTTCATCTGTGTACGACACGCGATGGAAGTCTTCGTAGTTTTTGCGAAGTCCTTTAAGGATATTAATGCAATCTTCATTTGATGGCTCATTCACATCGATTTTTTGAAAACGACGGTTGAGGGCCCGATCTTTTTCAAAGTATTGGCGGTATTCGTTGTGAGTAGTAGAGCCGATACAGCTGATATCACCATTCGCCAATGCAGGTTTAAGGAGATTTGATGCATCCATCGAACCGCCACTTGTCGCTCCCGCGCCCACAATGGTGTGAATTTCGTCGATAAATAAAATCGCATTCGGTCGTTTGCCGATTTCTTTGACGACAGCTTTTAGTCGGCCTTCAAAATCACCACGGAATTTTGTTCCGGCAAGCAAACCACCAAGATCTAGGGAATAGATCACAGCTGATTTAAGTCTTTCCGGGACTTTGCCAGAGACGATTCTTTGAGCAAGGCCCTCAGCGATCGCTGTTTTACCAACACCCGGTTCACCAATCAAAAGTGGATTGTTTTTCGTACGACGGCAAAGGACTTGAACTGTTCGTTCGATTACATCTTCGCGACCGATGAGTGGATCCAGTTTCCCTTGTTTGGCTTTTTCATTCAGATTGACGCAGAAACTTTCAAGAGGGGAGCCGCGATTTTCTTCGAAAGCCTCCGTGCCTTGAAATTCCGTACTGCGTGATCCCGCAGATGGGATGTCGTGCTCTTTCCCATCTTTGGTAATGCCGTGAGAGATATAGTTAATGATATCAAACTGCGTGAGTCCTTGCTTCGACAGAGCAAAGGCCGCGTGAGAGTCTTGTTCATAGAACAAAGACACCAGCAAGCTTCCTTCACTGATTTGATTGCGGCCGGCACTTTTCATTTGAATAGCGGCTCGTTGAATCAAACGATGGCAGGCGAGGGTGAACTCAGGAGTCCACGATTCGAATCCGCCATAGGAAGTCAGTTGTTCATCTGTGATCGCAGGAATCCCGGCTTTCAGGTGATCTTTCAAATCTTGACGAAGGCGTTGCACGTTGACCGCACACGCTTCAAGTATTTCCACCATCACGGGAGATTCTGTGAGGACAAGAAGGATATGTTCCAAAGTCACGAACTCATGACGATGGCGTTTTGCTACTTCAGTAGCTTCTGCGAGCTTACGCTCAAGTTCTCGGCTCATCATGTGTCCTCCTCCAGAGTGCTTTTTAGGGGGAATTGATTGAGTTGCGCGAATTGATTAACCTGCATCACCTTCATCTCGGCAATCTCAAGACTGAAGACCCCGGCGACACCTGCACCCTTCTTATGTACATCTAACATGATTTCAGTCGCCTGTTCTTCTGTTTTTGCGAAAAAACGACGCAATACAAGAACTACGAAGTCCATCGGGGTGTAGTCATCGTTGAGAAGAATAACTTTGTACATCTTTGGAGTATCTATTTTCGGAACCAGCTGGACCGAAGCATCGCCTTCGCCCTCTGGAGTAGAAAATGGATAATTATTATTGTTATCGTTGTTGTTACCCATGCTTTTATTCTACCTCACGATTTAATTTGATCACTCTTTCGTCGATGGCAAGTCTAGCGCGGGAAGAAAAGCTAGTTGAATGTCGCGGTCTAATTGTCCAGAGCGCGCGCTGTAAATAGATTATTATTTGTTTGTGATCTATCGCATGGGGGGCATAATTTACTTGCAGGACAGAGCATAGGGTTGTTCGAGTTTTGTTTCGCTGGGATGAGGTTGGCTCGTGACGACTTGGATGAAATGCAGGCACATCGAGATGGCGATGGGCATTAAGCAGTAAGAGCAAGCGGTCAGAATTTAAGTGGAATTGAACCGAAAGAATTACGTCTAACAAATGTGGTAATGAGGTCAAAAAAACTCGACCTCTCGCCGCTTTTTTGCGGCAATTTTTTACTTTTGATTTTTTATTACAAAATTAAAAAAAATCGGCATAAAGAGCGAGCGGTCATTCGAGACATGTCGGTCAAAATTTTTTGATCGACCTCGGTTTCAATATTTTCGCCTAGTTGAATCAGCGAATTATGTTTAGTAAAAAGGAATCGTCTCACCTTATACACATTCATTATTGGACTCAATGGTCTGCAGTTTGTAGTCTCGATCCGAGACGGGCTATTGCAAATAGAATTTACTTTTGACACACTAATGTGGAACGGCATGTTTCTATTTTTAAAAGACATATGGAGGTCTTCAAATGAATCACAAATCACGCACGTCTCAGAGTGGTTTCTCGCTCGTTGAATTGATGGTTGTTGTTGCGATCATCGGGGTATTGGCGTCTATCGCCGTACCATCTATTAACAAATATCTAGCAAAAGCTCGTCAATCTGAAGCGAAGACAAATCTATCTTCGATTTATACTTCAGAAAAAGCATTTTATGCGGAGTACACTGCTTATCACGGGATGTTTGGTGCTATCGGTTATTCGCCGGAAGGTAAACTTCGCTATAACGTAGGCTTCACTACTATTACATCAGAAGCAGGGGTTGCGAATGGTTACAATACAACTCCAGTAGCTCCTGGTAACGTTAGAACGACTGGTGCATATTGCGGTACTACTGGGGTTATTGCTCCAGCGGTAGGTTGTACAGTGCTGAACGGTGCGACAAATGCTGTTGTTCCTGCGGTGCCTGCAGCCGGAACTGTATCAATCACTGCCTTTACTGCTGCTGCGATTGCTCGTATCAGCAACTCATCTGGCGCGGACGATATCTGGACAATGGATAACAATAAAGAGCTAAGAAATACTCAGGATGGTATCAGATAGTTCGATCGTGAGAGATCAATTATATAGTTCTAGTTTTAAACAAATCCCAAGCATCTTGCTTGGGATTTGTGCTTTGATGTTGCTGACTTTTACGCAGCTTGCAAAGCCAGACCCGAGCACAGTGGTGCGAGATCTCATCGCCCCGCCACCTCAATTGAGTCGTTTCGCTTTCGGGTATCAAGAAGTTATTGCTGACTCTTTGTGGATTCGAGCAGTTCAAGATTTCGATTACTGCGATCAAGCAATTGGAAAAAATATCTGCATTAATAATTCCTGGCTCTTTAAAATGCTTGATACAATCACCGACTTATCTCCGAATTTCCGCATTCCTTACGCTGCAGGCGGGTTGGCATTGACGGTTATTATCACTGATATTGACGGTGCGACGAAGATTTTTGATAAGGGAGTTCGTGCATTTCCGAATGATTGGACAATTTCCTATAGGGCCGCCTATCACTATTTATATGAGCTTAACGATAAAAAACGAGCCGCGGAGCTTCTTATTCAGACGGGGCAGAATGGTGGGCCGCCATTTGTTTATGCCCTGGCCGGGCGCCTATATTCCGATTCTGGAAATGTCGAGTTAGCTGAAGCTCTCCTGAGAGAAATGACTGAATCTAAGCAAGACCCACTTATAATCGAGAGATTGCGTAAAAAAATCGAATCAATGAGAAAGTAATCGTCTAGAAGCATTGACGCCAGCCAAAGAGTCACCATATTGTGGGACAAATACTCAAAACTGGTTTTATATGGCGCAAAGAGATTACTACGAAATTTTAGGTGTTGCTCGTGACGCGGAACAGGATGCTATTAAAAAGGCCTACCGCAAGCTCGCAATGCAATACCATCCTGATAAAAATCCCGGAAATAAAGAAGCTGAGGAAAAATTCAAAGAAGCCGCTGGCGCTTATGAAATTTTGAGTGATCCACAAAAACGAGCGCAGTACGACCGCTTCGGTCACGATGCCTTCCGCGGTGGCGGGGGAGGCGGTGGTTATCAAGACGTCGAAGATATTTTCGCAAACTTTGGCGATATCTTCGGTGATTTCTTTGGTGGCGGAATGGGCGGTGGCGCACGTCAACGTCGCAGCCGCAATGAATCTCGTCGTGGCTCGGATCTACGCTACATCACCGAAGTGACACTCAAAGAAGTCATCTCTGGGGTTGAACGCGATATCGAATTTGATACTGAAAAATCCTGTGACGATTGCAAAGGCACGGGTGCAGAAAAAGGTTCTCAACCAGTGACTTGTACGATGTGTAATGGCTCAGGCCAAGTCGTGCGCTCGCAAGGTTTTTTTGCGATGGCTTCAACGTGCCCACAATGTCAGGGACAAGGCACGATGATTAAAAACCCATGCAAATCCTGCAAAGGAAAAGGTCGCGTGGGCGAACACCGTAAAATCCGTTTGAACATTCCTCCGGGAGTCGATACGGGAACACGTCTGCGCGTAGCAGGTGAGGGTGAAGGTGGATACAACAACGGTCCAACAGGCGACCTCTATGTTGAAATTCGCGTCAAGCAGCACCCTCATTTTGAACGTCGGGGAGAAGACCTCTTTGCCGAACTTTCAGTACCCTATGTGCAAATGCTTTTAGGTGCGGAAATTGAAGTTCCAACTGTCACTGGGAAAGCAGAACTCGAAGTCACTCGTGGAACTCACTCAGGTGACAACGTAAAACTTCCAGGTGAAGGTTTGCCGTCACTTCGTGGTAATCGTCGCGGTGATATTTACTTCCGCGTGAATGTGCAGTTCCCAGAAAAGATTAGCAAAGAAGAAGAAAAACTTCTTAAAGAAATCGCCAAGCTTCGCAATCTTAAAGTGAGCGACGAAGGCGGTGGCTTTTTCGGACGGAAAAAATAGATCATGATATTATTCGCACTGATCTCGGGACTTATTAATTTATCTTCCCAGGTCGTGTATCAAAAAGTCGTGTCGATGGTCGTTGGCGACCTCTACACGACTTTTATTTCGGTGATGCTGACGTTTATCTTAGGCTCAGCACTCGGCAGTTATTTCGGAAATCACTTTCGTCGTTATCTGTATCTCATAGAATTAGGCGCAGGCCTTTTCTCACTCGGAGTCTATGCACTTTTGCACGGACCATTTTACGAACAGGCTATTCCGCTACCGCTTGTGATCGCGGCTCTGTTCCTCCCAGCATTAGCGCTGGGTACGCATATTCCACTTTATAGTTACTATCTGCGAAAAGCGAAATTTGGCTTTGTATATTGCCTCTATCACTTCGGTGCACTTTTTGGCCTCTTGGGTTTTGAGTGGTACTTCGTCAATGCAGGTTCTGTCCAGAGTTCAGTTTTATTTATCGCCATCACTCAAATTATTTTAGGAAGTGTTATTGCCATTCTGACGAAGAAAGAAATTTTCAAAGTCGAGCGAGGCCCCTCACATCCACCAGCGCTTTCAAAGTTCGTACAAGATCGCTTTGTCACAATCGCAAGTATCTTGACAGCATCGCTGCTCAGTTTTTACTTAGTCTTGTGGGCACTAAAAACTCAGGTCCTCGTAAATGAAGCTTATCGCTTGCACGCAACCTCCGTGTCTCTGGCCGTGTTTCTCTGGATGGCGGCAGCGGGGATTGTCGGCTCAAAACTTAAATCACTTCCGACATGGATTTGCTTTGCTGGAATGAGTGCTGCCGCACTTTTTATCCAAGGGACTTTTCCGAAATTTATTATCGGAATCACGACACTTAATAATGGCCAAATAACCAGCTATTTCTTCGTCTCACTGCTTCTTTCGCTCTACCTGACGATTCCAGTTTTTTTCTCAAGCTTATTATTTGTCACCCGTACTCAAGATATCCAAAAACATTATGAAGTCGACGTCGCAAGTGGGACTTTAAATCTCTTTGCGAGCTTTGGAAATATCGCCGGTTTTGCAGTCGCAGGCCTCATGGCATCCTACTTCTGGACGCGAGAATATTTTATCGTCCTTATCGGTCTTGCCCTCATCTGTGCACTTGTTTGGGCTTGGCTTGAAAAACAATCGAAGTTCGCAACAATTACTTCGGTCGCGATTCTGGTGCTCGCAATCCCGGCATTTCAAACAAACCAAAAAGAAGGTCTTTTCCTCAATCGCATTCAGCCTGAATTCCGTAGCTGTGAAAAGATCACGGATGTGCAGGTTTTCTCGAGTCCTCTTTCATCTGTTGCGCTTTATAGTCGAAGCGTTCGAGAAGAGCTTGCAGATTGCAAAACAATGGGACTTCCCGTGCGACGAATTTATCTGATTGATGGACATCTCTCTCACGATATTTGGATGGGAGATGAATTTCTAGTCGGACTTTCCACTGCAAAATATTTCGATCGTCCTCTAGAAAAATCACTCGTTATCGGAGTGGGGAGTGGACAAGCGGCATGGGGAGTGGCGGCGATTTCTAAAGAAACTGACATGGTTGAAATCGCGCCGGTGGCGATTGATAACTTGGCAATTCTAAAAGATCTCAATGGTGATCTGCAAAACAAACCAGGTGTAAACTTCATTCTTCAGGATGGTTTTGGTTTTGCGCGTGCCTGCCCTAAAAACAGTTACGATCTAATTTTTAACACGGCCACATACCCTTCAAGCTTTAATGCCAGCAAGCTCTACAGCGATGAGTTCGTAGGTTTCGCCAAATCTTGCCTCACTGCAGACGGAGTTTATCAAACTTACTTTGATCAAAACACCGTCAAAGACATGGCGACACTTCAAGAGTTTTTAGCGCCTATTCAAAAACATTTCCGCTACGTTGATATTATGCTGGAGCCCTATCCGCAGGTGTATGCTTATGATAATCCGCGCGCTATCACGCCATTAGCAAAAGAAGATTTCGTCAATCCAGCTGACTATGATTATTTCTATAAGTTGCATGCAAAAGATTTTGATCTGAAATGCCGTCCATTCTTAAGAAATCTCCCGCGCCCACAAAAAGTCCCGCGCCTCAATACTCTTGATCGTGCGATTCTTGAGCAAAACGGCATCCGCCGCGCAGTTGAGCTTCGCTACGGCCATGAAGTTTACCCGCAGATGGTTAATGAGTTCTATCGTTCGCCAGAAGGCGCGGCCGTCGAGCCCGAGTGTCTTTGATTTTCGTGGAATAAAACAACATCGCCGTTGTAATAGCGTGGCCACTGTTCAAATGCGACAGTTCGACCACCAGCAAGAGTGCGATCGATTTGTTCAACCAATCCCGTCAGCATACGCGAATCATATCCAGAAGGTGTCGACGCTGTATAAAGCACATCGCGCTCAAAAGCTTTTCCAGATGGCATTGGAAAGCCTTTTAGTGGGAAGTAGTGCAGGGAGTAGCAGGTCATCAAGACCACTAACTGATGAGACGGAACTTGCTCCGCTGGTAAAGTACTATAGAGACTTACCACTTTGTCTTGAATACGATTTTCCGATAAGTTTTTACCAACGCCGGAGTGTCCACTAAAATAAACAATATCACTTGCAGCAATGCCATCATTTAAAGCCGCATAAAACTTTTCATAAGAAGGCATTTCCGACATCGCTGAGCCAATCGTCACAAAGACCTCATAGTCTTTCTGGCTTGCACGCAGACGACCTAAAATTTTCCACTGCACCAGCATGTTTTCAAGTGCGACTTGTTTAAGCTCGAAACGATCCGACATGCTTTTTAGAGCCCACGCAAACACCAAGCCCGAGCGCAAGGCAATGTCATAAGGCTTAAATGCATCTAAGGCGTCTCGACCTTTTTCGAATTCAGTGACCTGCAAAAATTGATCAATCTGCGGAGCTAGCGCCGATGAAATAGGCTCGGGCACAAAAGCCGAGTCATCATCGATCATTGTAAAGTTCACCGTCAAACGCAGCGGGCGAGATCCCACTTTGCGTAAAAACGAAAGATCAAAAGGCTCTTTTGTTTCTAATGAAACAGGCTTTTTGTTTTCAACTGGGAACTCCAAAAACGATCCCGCAGTTAAATTTTCGCGGCATTGTTTGTGATCTAAAGCCCAATAGTACCAATAAAAATAAGGATCATGATCGTAAATAAAGTCACTTGTCGCGCAAGGAGTGATCTGTTGATTTTCCTTAATCGCCTCATTAAATTGAGTGACGCGTTTTTCTTCAGGTACAAACCACAATCCTAAAAATGGATCGGCTGGCAAGTGGACAACGTCGGAAAAGCGACGCTCTTTATCTTCGCACAAAATCAAGTTGATCTGTGCTTCGTAGGTCACCTTTATGGCCTCATCAGAAGAAGTTGTGGTGCCAGCGGCAATGGCTTTTAAAATATAGTCCGCTTCAAAGTCCTTGGTCTTTTCCAGCTTTTGAATGAAATAACGACTGATACCATTGGCATTAATTTGAAGCGTCAGCGGGTACTTCACATCACTTTGTTGAATGCCCGAAACCGTATAAGCATCAAACGGAATAGTCGAAAATTTTGGCATCTCGGACGTCGTATAAGACGGCAAGGTCGTTTGAATAAAGCGCAGGTGTGTGTCGACATAGGCGCGCAATTCCTCATTCGAGAGGCTCTGTTTTGGAAGAAATTTTTTATTAAGATAAAACGTCGGCCGCAGAGTAAAAGAATAACTCGTTGGAGTTCCCTGGCAGGCGGCTTGTGAGTGCTTTGAAAAAGGCGGGTGGAGGTATAAATAGGCTAGAAGCCCTCCACCCATCACTATGGCAATGGCTATTATGAAAAATCGCAGCCATGTCCTAAGAAACATTTAAAGGAATTACTTTCCGCGAGCGTGAGCAACATCAAGACCCGCACCCCAGTGCAAGCCAGCTACTGAGCTGTCACCTTGAATGTACTTAACAGTTACACAGAATGCCGCCACAAATAGTGCGCAAAGAATAGTTTTCTTAAGCATTGAACCCTCCAATAGCTACAGCTTTTATTTTAACATCCATCGGTCAGCCAGGACAACTTCTTAAGGAAGCGTCTCAAAACAAGACGTCACGCGCTGGGACGTAATTTCCCTAAGGTCCAGCGTGTGCTCTTATAAATCTGACGACTCAAATAAAAATGTAAGAAAGATCGCGGGACAGCAATGAATGAAATAAGTGTCGGAATTGTCCACTGCACGTAAAGACTTTCCCTCGTGATTTCATTCCAAGCCAAGTTGTCCCACCAAGTGAAAACCACCGCATCCGAGTCGTAAGGCGTTTCGACATAGTAAACTAATAACAACGCAACCAAAACGAATCCGGTGACTTTGAGGGCTGGCATCAGGAATGGGGACTTTTTCGTGTCACCACGCTGAATAGTTCCCGTAATACCAATTTCAACCATCCAGTGTGGAATCGAGTACGCCAAAAAGTGGAACGGATAGTAAGCCCAAATTCCCGCAAGTGGTTGCAGGCCGATACTCCAAGCGTAGGCAATTTTTTGATAAGAGCGATTTTTCTTTCGCAGTTCCCACACCGTGTATGCGACAGTCATGACCAGGGAAATGATCAAAACCGTGTAGCTCATAAATTCAGCCGGAATCCATTTCGGAATCCAACGCACAAACGGGCCCCAACGGGCTTCCACACAGAGCCAAACGATAGGCTGGATCACACAACCCATGGTTAAGCAAAAGTACTTATCGATGTTGCGATCTTCCGCCTGATTTTGATCTTGAGCTGTGCGATACAGACTCAAAACTCCAAAGTTCTGTGCAGCAAAATGCCATGTGTTCCAGAGTAAATAACCGTAACCCACGAGCAACCAAAACTCCGGGCGCCCGAACATCGCACCAAAAACACTCAGACCCATGGAAATGCCGACGACCAGCAAGGACATCCAAATGACTCGGCCGCGATTTGGTTTTAATTTTTCTATAAAAGCACCCGTCGCAAAAACAGCCAGCAACGGAAGGAAAGAGTGAAGACCCCCAATCACGGGGCCTGCAAATAAAAGATAGTTCAAGAAGGGCTTAGACCAAGGGCTGTAATAAAAAATCGCACCAAGTGGCAAGAGCCAAAGACCACTCATCATCCATAAACTGTCCCATGCCGGAGATCTGAGCCAATGCGATTTGTTCATAGGCTTTATGATAACAAGCAAAGTAAAAAAGGCTCAATCCAGAAAACATGAAATCCCTCTCAGAAAATGAAAAGTCGACCTTCGGCAGAGTGAGTTTCTCATTGTGATGCGCTTTTACACTCGGTCCTTTCATTTGTACTCATCCCATTTTCTCCTCTGTAAACTCGCCATTGAACAGGAGGACTTATGAAAAGAACAGCATCTGCAATTTGGAAGGGTTCACTCAAAACAGGTAAAGGCGAACTCACAACAGCGAGTGGCGTTTTAAAAGCGACCCCTTATTCTTTTTCCACACGTTTTGAAGGCACTCCGGGAACAAATCCAGAAGAGCTCATCGCCGCCGCTCACTCGGGATGTTTTGCTATGGCTTTATCGGGGGCTCTTGGAAAATGGAAGTATGAGCCCAAAAAACTCGAGGTCACTGCTGAAGTCAGTTTAGATCAAGATGGTGAGGGGTGGTCGGTGACTCACTCGCGACTGACGTTGAAAGCGGATATTCCGGGAATTAATAAAGAGACATTTTTAGAAATTGCAGAAGACGCAAAAAACAACTGTCCTGTTTCAAAACTTTTGACGGCTGAAATTTCGTTGGATGCAGAGTTAGTCAGTGCGCCTGACTTGGATGCGACCATCTAACGCGCCTGATTATTGGGCAAAAAATAAGGCCTCGGGAATGAAGGGTTTCGCCGAGGCCTAGAGGGGCTGACTCTTTTGTTTTCAAGAGTGAGGTCCCATCATGGTCTATGTTGCGTGATAACACGAGTTAAGACTTTGTAAGATATTGATTTTATTAATTAAAATTCTGTCATCTAAAAAGTCAAAAAAAATGCGAAGCGCTCCTTGACGAAGCCCTATAACGACCCACATTTTAGCTGTGATTAATTGATTTAAATTCACGGAAGTTAAGGAGAATCTTGGTATGGGTAAAATTATTGGTATCGACTTAGGAACGACGAACTCGTGCGTTGCTATCATGGAAGGCGGCGAGCCTAAAGTTCTCGTGAACGAAGAAGGTGCTCGTACAACTCCATCCGTTGTTGCTTACACGAAAGATGGCGATCGCCTTGTTGGTCAAATCGCAAAACGTCAGGCTGTTACAAATCCTGAAAACACAATCTACTCTGCAAAACGTTTCGTTGGTCGTCGTTTTGAAGAAGTTCAAGAAGAGATCAAACTTGTTCCGTACAACGTAGTTGCTAAAGGCAACGACTGTGCGTTCAAAGTTCAAGGTGGCAAATTGGTTTCTCCAGAAGAAATCGGTGCTGCGGTTCTTGCGAAACTTAAAAAAGTCGCTGAAGACTATTTGGGCGAGCCTGTAACAGAAGCTGTTGTGACAGTTCCTGCTTACTTCAACGATGCTCAAAGACAAGCAACAAAAGATGCGGGTCGTATCGCAGGTCTTGATGTAAAACGTATCATCAATGAGCCAACTGCTGCGGCACTTGCTTACGGTCTTGATAAAAAGAAAGACGAAAAAATCGCAATCTACGACTTCGGTGGTGGTACATTCGATATCTCCATCCTTGAAGTTGGTGATGGTGTTGTTGAAGTTCGCGCGACGAACGGTGATACGCACTTAGGTGGTGACAACTTTGACGTTGTGATCCTTGAGTGGTTGATTACTGAGTTCAAAAAAGATCAAGGTATTGATCTTAAAAATGACAAAATGGCTTTGCAACGTCTGAAAGAAGCTGCAGAGAAAGCAAAAATCGAATTGTCGACAGCTCAAGAAACGGAAATCAATCTTCCGTTCATCACAGCTGACCAATCTGGTCCGAAACATTTGACGATCAAATTGTCTCGTTCGAAATTCGAGCAAATGACAGAAGAACTTGTTAAACGTTCTATGGAACCTTGCCGTAAAGCTTTGGCTGACGCGGGTTTGAAAGCTTCTGAAATTGATGAAGTTGTCCTTGTGGGTGGTTCAACTCGTATTCCTGCGATCCAAAAAGCAGTGAAGGACTTCTTCGGTAAAGAACCAAACCGCACAGTAAACCCAGACGAAGTTGTTGCTATCGGTGCAGCAGTTCAAGGTGGTGTTCTTGCGGGTGAAGTAAAAGACGTATTGTTGCTAGACGTAACTCCACTTAGCCTTGGTATCGAGACTTTGGGTGGCGTGATGACGACTCTTATCGAGAGAAACACAGCGATTCCTTCTAAGAAATCACAAGTGTTCTCGACAGCAGCTGATAACCAACCAGCGGTTGATATCCACGTTCTTCAAGGTGAACGTAAAATGGCTGGCGACAATAAAACTCTAGGACGCTTTGAACTTGTTGGTATTCCACCAGCTCCACGTGGCGTTCCACAAGTTGAAGTGACTTTCGATATCGACGCCAACGGTATCTTGCATGTATCTGCGAAAGATATGTCTTCTGGTAAAACTCAACAGATCAAAATCACGGCACAAAGTGGTTTGTCTGAAGAAGAAATCAAAAAGGCAGTTCGCGATGCTGAAGGCCATGCTGACGAAGATAAAAAGAAAGCAGAAGCTGCGACTCACAGAAACAACCTCGATAACTTGATCTACCAAACTGAAAAGTTGATCAAGGACTCTGGTTCTAAATTGCCAGAGAACGAAGTGAAATCTGCGAACGAAGCAATTGCTGAAGCTAGAAAAGTTCTTGAGAACAAATCTGCTTCTGGCGATGAATTGAAAGCAGCTTTCGAGCGCTTGCAAAACTTGACTCACAAAATGTCGTCTGAACTTTACAAAAAAGAAGGCGGCGGTGAGGCTCAACCAGGTGCTCAAGAAGCGCAAGGTGACAACGGAGCAGCTGGCGGCAACAAAGGCGGCGACGACGTGATCGATGCTGACTACAAAGATGTGAACTAAGCCGTAGTTCCAATTCAAGAATCTAAAAATAAAAGGGATCTCACTACGAGATCCCTTTTATTTTTTTGTCCCACAGTGGCCTATGTGTTCTCAATAGGGAACGATATTCATAGTGAAATTGCGAGCACCCCTTGTATATTGTGTGCTTTGCCAAAGATAATATTTCTATGGATAGCAATTCGAGCCGACGCACGTTTCTCAAAAAGGGCTTGGCGACTTCAATGCTTTTGTTGATTCCAATAAAAGCATTGGGCTTTGTCGGAAATGCTATTCGCCGTGCGCGCAGGGCGGGGTTACCAGTTGGGATTTGGACTTGGGGTACGAATGCCTGGGGACAGCTTGGTAACAATAATGTCACAACTTACTCTTCACCCATTCAAGTCATAGCGACAGAGGACTGGGCGCAAATCTCTGCGGGACCTTTTTCGACGGTCTTTGTTATCAAAAACAACGGAACACTTTGGGGTTGGGGGAGAAACAACTCTGGACTTCTTTGTAACGGGCAGGCGAATAATCCAAACTTACCCAAACAACTTGGCAGTGATACGACGTGGAACAAAGTTTTCATTGGCACGAACAATTATTTCACGATCAAGTCAGATAATACTCTCTGGGCATGGGGAGTGAATTCGTTCGGGACTCTCGGCACGAGTAACGGCAATGTCTATCGGTCACCTACGAAGATAGGTTCGATATCAATTTGGGCAGACGTTTCTTATTACAATGCTCAAACTGTCGGACTCCGTACTGATGGAAGTCTCTGGGCCTGGGGGCAAGGCTACAATGGCGGGCGTGGTGATGGCACGATAAGCAATGTGTCAGCTCCAGTGCGCATTGGAACTTTGAACACATGGCAATCAATGTCGGCGGGATCCTATTATGCGATGGCCATAAAAACGGATGGCACATTGTGGGCATGGGGTGACAACACCGAGGGAAAGTTGGGACTTGGACACGAAGTTCACTGCTCTACTCCCGTGCAAGTCGGTGCAGACACAACATGGAGTAAAGTTTTTGCGGGATATCAGTCGACTTTTGCAATTAAGGCGGATGGGAGCTTATGGGCATGGGGTTACAACGGTTCATGTCAGTTAGGATTGGGTGATTTCACGAATAGATCTTCACCGGTTCAAGTAGGCTTAGGTTCTTGGCTGACTATTCAGACAGTATACAATGTGGCTCATGGGATTAGATCGGACGGCACTTTATGGACATGGGGAGATGGACTGATTTCAACTCCTGTTCAGATTGGTTCTGACTCTAATTGGGTTGATGTGCAGGGATCGTTCGGTTCAAATATAGCTCTAAAATCAAATGGCACCATCTGGGGCTGGGGGCTTAATGAATACGGGCAACTGGGATTAGGTATTACGCAAAAAATTATTTCAACCCCGGTTCAGATCGGAACTGCTACGAACTGGGTGGCCATCTCTTCTCGTTCGAATGCAGTTACTGGTGCCAAAAAAAGTGATGGAACATTTTGGTTATGGGGTTACATGAACACCACCAATGCGATTCTTGGGCATCCCGCAGACGTAAGTTCACCTATTCAGATTGGATCAGCATCTGATTGGGCGAAAGTTTACTCCGGGTCTGATCGTGTTGCTGCAATTAAGACGAATGGAACACTTTGGGCATGGGGAGCTTATAGGTATGATTCGCAATATTTGAGTTACTCCTCTCCTGTTCAACTGGATTCAGGAACAACCTGGACTCATGTTTCCTTAAACCTTGATGTTGTTCTTGCTCGGAAATCCGATGGCACAATTTGGGTTCAAGGTTGTGATTCGAGTTCCGGTGCTTTGGGATTAGGTACAAATTATTTTGCTTCTACGCTGACTCAAGTGGGATCAGACACGGACTGGGCGAGTGTTTATGAATCTGTCGCTATTAAGACGAATGGCACAGCTTGGGGGTGGGGAAACAACAACAATGGGCTCTTGGGGCTAGGTCATTCATCGACTCCTGTTTTGACTCCAGTACAAATTGGAACAAGTTCAAATTGGGTGAAGCTTTCAAGATCTGGTATGATAACAATGGGTTTGAAGTCGGATGGCACTCTTTGGGGGGCCGGTTACAACGCACAAGGTGCGCTCGGAACAGGGGATCGGACGACTTATTCGACATTGACTCAAGCTTTAGGCAGCAATTGGTCTAATATTGCGGCAGGGTTGCGCCATTGCATTGCGATTAAGTCAGATAAAACTCTTTGGGCTTGGGGTGCAAATACGTTGCGACAACTTGGTACTAACAATTCCACGAATTATTCATCCCCTGTTCAAATCGGCAGCCATACCAATTGGGCTTTGGTTTCTGCAAGCGAAGACTTCAGTGTGGGAGTGAAGAAAAACAGCTAATTTGTCTTCTCCTTAAATTAGTTTTCGTTCTTTCGTCTTTTCATGAAGTAATATCCCGTCCACCAAAAGGAAATGAGGAGAAACCCAAGTACCGCAAATGCCAAGGCCGCGGTCCATATGGTTTCATTGATTTGCTTTTTTAATTCTCGCAGGACCGTTTTCCCTTGTTCGTCAGTAAGCCCGCTTACATCGGCCAAGAGTTTTCGCATCTCAACGATTGTGGTATTGGTGTTCTTGATATTTTCCGCAAGAGTCGAGTTTGGATTGTAGGGAAAATTGGTGCGAAACTCACGCATCAAGGGACCTGCTTGTTTCATCATTTCGTTCATCTGTGACATGACCTGAACTAAATCCCCTGTCAGGGATTTGGTGTCGTCAAAAAACTGTTCTGGTACATTCAATTGGCTGAGGGTATCAGATGTGATTTCTTGCGCGCCAATGCGTGCATGCAATCGAAGAAGAGCAGGCATTCGTTGTCCTAAAAAAATCGCGCGATTTGCCAGCATGAGAACATCGTCAGCCTTCGTGACCGCTTTTTGCATACCCGAGATAAGACCACTGACTTCCTGGGAGTCCTTGCTTTCAAGTTGGCCTCTGTGTTTTGCAAAGGCGGTGAGGCGAACACCTTCAACAAGAACCTGGTTCGGATTTTTTTTCTTCCACTCAGCTAAGACGTTTTCAAATGCTTCCATTTGCTTATTGGTCATGCGAGGTGCGGCGATCTCAAAGATCTCTTTTTCGGACTGAACAAAGACATCGAGTAAGTCATTTCCAGTTTTTCCATAGACTCGAGGAATCCAGTATTTTTCGAGAGCTTCGCGATTCAGTCGCATAAAGGTCATCATGTCGAGGAGGTTGAGTTCAGGACGCGGTCCAGTTGCAATATCGAGGGCCGAGGTCCCATAGCGCAGGCCTTGGCGCTCAGTAATTGCTTGGAATTTTTTGTCGGAATTATGAATAACGGCCAAGCTCTGACTAAGTCGATCCATAAACTGCGTGGTAAAACGTTGAATTTCATCTTGAAGCTCAACTTCAGAAACCCGGGCTTCGTCAACTTTAGAGGCTTTGGATGAGGCGCATCCCGAGACTGCGATCAGTATATGGAGTAGTAAAATGATCCATTGTTTACGCGTACCCAAGAGCTACCGCCTCTCCGGCTATACATAAAATTATTGGAGGAGTCAGAGATTTGCACCTTGGATTTTAACAGTCCTTTTTTCTTGGTTTCTTAACCGTCTGTGACTTAGCATGGGGAGGTGAAGTCATTAGTTTTATCGAAAATCTATTTTTGGACGGTAGTCGCGATTTTCGTGGGGGGGCTTCTTTGGTCGGGGTATAAGCTTGAGATTCTCTTTCCGTTTTACCCTTGGACGATGTACGCCTCGGCAATCTCGGGGGATGACTTTAGGACTTTCAAAACCTATTGCGTGGGAAAAGATGGAAAAGAGTTTGCTGTTACTGAACTAGATCTCTGGTATCAAGAAAGCAATTACTACGGTGGCATTGATAGTTTGATGTCAGCTTCGTTGCCACTAACTGAAGAAAAAATAGAATTGTGTCGCAACGGCATGAAATCTTTCGCGCGAGACTTGCAAGGATACTGCGCTGAAATTTCTGTTTATCGTCTGTACTGGAAGAAGTTCGTCGGTCCTCGAGTGAATAATCCAGACGAGAAATCTTTGCTGTGCGAGCTTGAGGTGCCAAATGCAAGCTCGCTTTAATATAGCAGTCGCAAGATTTTTTATTTGTATTTACTTGCTGATTTTTCACTCGGACTTTCCCGATATTTCCTACAACGTAGCCAACTTTGTCCCACAAGGGTTGTTTCATCTTTTGCCAGGGCCGATCGGGGAGTTCTGGTTTTTACCTTTGCGCATTCTGTGGATGGTGAGTTTGTTTCTCGCCGCCTTCGGACGCCTGATGCCCGTCAGTATGGGGGCCGCACTCTTAAGTGGCACCTATGTGATGGCCTATTGTAATAACTTTGGACTGCCGATCGTAGGAACGGCTTTAGCTTATTTATGTTTGTGGATTCTATTTCTTTCCGAATTCGGTCGCGATCAGAAAAAGAATTTCCTCAAGCTCGCGCAAGTCATTATCGTGATGTTCTATTGTGTCTCGGGTTTGCAAAAGCTTCGTTTTGGCGGACTTGAATGGGTGACGTCAGAGAATTTAGCGATTCAAATGTTTTACAATCGTATGACACCGACAGCGCAGTGGTTGTTATCTCTTGATCCAATCTGGATTCGAATGCTCGCGGGTAGTATTGTCACAATTGAGATCTTGTCGCCATTGGCTTTGATCAATAAACGAATCGCATTGGTATTTGTATTCTTGTGGGCCTCAATGCACATCGGAATTCAGGTGGTCTTTGATTACCACCGTACATTCTTGTCGTGCATCCCATGTCTGGCATTCTTTATCGACTGGGATCGAGTCGTTCCTCAAAGACTCAAAGGAATCTTCAAGTAACTAGTCCCGTTGGCTTCCGCCTTCGGCAGGCGACCTGCATTGATGTTAACCTGCAATGAAGGCAACAAAAGTTTCGGAGCTGCCAAGGTCGCATCGCGCTTCATGCGGAATTCAACGAAGTCCTTTAATGAGGTTCCATTCTTCAAATGAATATTCTTGTCTTTTTGTTCAGCCACAGTCGTCTCAAACATCAAAGCACGGCCTTGTGGTTGATAGTCGTGACCAACAAAAATACGCGTTGAATCTGGCAGAGAGAAAATTTTCTCCATCACCGAGTGATACAAAGAATCCGCACTTCCCCCTGGGAAATCACAACGGCCACTTCCAGAATCAGGCATGAACAACGAATCACCGCTAAATAATGCATCACCAATTAACAGCGACATACAAGCAGGCGTGTGGCCCGGAGTCGCAAAAGGTTTAATACGAAGACTGCCAGCAGAAAACTCCTGACCGTCTTTCATCAACACATCAAAGGATTTTCCAGCAAGATCTTGTTCCGGAAAGTTATAAAGCGGTTGGAAAACCTTTTGTACTTCGGTGATGCGCTCACTGATCGCAACTTTGATTTGCGGATAGTGCTTCTTAAACAATTGAGAGCTTGAAATATGATCGGCGTGCGCATGTGTTTCTAAAATGAAATGTGGCTTGAGTTCATTTTGTTTTAGAAAAGAAACAACGGCGTCCATAGACTGAGTGCTCATTTTCCCCGAAGCTGAATCAAAATCCCACACTGGATCAATTACCACAGCATCTTGCGTATCAGAGTCAAAAGCCACGTAGGTCAAAGTAGATGTAGCGGCATCGAAAAAATGCTGGATTTTAAGATTCATAGAGCCCTCTTTATTGGGGGAAATGAAACCATGCTGCGCACGTAAAGTGAAGCGGAAAACGTTGACCAACAGTCTCAGAGGAATAGGATATAGAGTGCTCTTTGAGAGTTAGAATGAGGTCATTATGCAGTACGACAAATATCCCGTTTCACCTGAGTTTGCAAAAAACGCCTTCATCGATGAAGCAAAATACAAATCCATGTACCAAAAATCTGTGCAAGATCCGGAAGGTTTTTGGGCAGAGCAGGCTGAGCGTCTGACATGGTTTAAAAAATGGACAAAAGTAAAAGACACAAGTTTCAAAAAACCTGTGAGCATCAAATGGTTTCAAGGCGCAAAGCTCAACGTTTCATACAACTGTATCGACCGTCATCTTGCAACCAAAGGCGATAAGGTCGCTCTGATCTGGGAAGCGGACAATCCAGCAACGCCATCGCAAAAAATCACTTACAAACAACTCCACACGCACGTCTGTCGTTTTGCGAATATTCTGAAAAAAATGGGAGTCAAAAAAGGCGACGTCGTAACAATCTACATGCCGATGATTCCAGAAGCTGTCTACGCCATGCTTGCATGTACACGTATCGGCGCTGTTCATTCGGTGATCTTTGGCGGTTTTGCACCAGAATCTATTTCTGATCGTATGATTGACGGTCAGTCTGAATTCGTGATCACAGCAGACGCAGGATTCCGTGGTTCTAAAACAATCCCACTTAAAGAAAATATCGATAAGGCTCTGGTTAAAGTTCTCAATATTAAAAAAACTCTCGTCGTGAAATACGCAGGCACAATGGTCGATATGAAACCAGGCCGCGACCTTTGGTATCACGATGAAGTTGTAGAAGCTTCTGATCAATGCGAACCAGAACACATGGATGCGGAAGATCCACTTTTCATTCTTTACACTTCCGGTTCAACAGGAAAACCAAAAGGCGTTCTTCATACCACAGGTGGATATTTGCTTTATGCAAGTATGACTCATCAGTATGTCTTTGATTATCACGATCAAGATATTTACTGGTGCACGGCTGACGTCGGTTGGGTGACAGGTCACAGTTATATCGTCTATGGACCTCTTGCGAATGCCGCGACCACACTCGTGTTCGAAGGAATTCCAACTTACCCAACACCATCAAGATTCTGGGAAGTGATCGACAAACACAAAGTCACTTTGTTCTACACCTCACCAACAGCGATTCGTTCATTGATGAGAGAAGGCGAAGCACATGTTAAAAAAGCATCGCGCAAAAGCTTGAGATTACTTGGCAGCGTCGGTGAGCCCATCAATCCAGAAGCATGGATTTGGTATCACGACGTTGTCGGCGACGGTCGTTGCCCGATCGTCGATACTTGGTGGCAAACAGAAACGGGCGGCGTTTTGATTTCTCCACTTCCAGGAGCGATCGCACAAAAACCAGGTTCAGCGACTTTGCCATTCTTTGGGGTAAAGCCAACACTTCTCACCAACGAAGGACATATTATCGAAGGAGCAGGCGAAGGAGTTCTGGCGATTTCAGATTCATGGCCAGGGCAAATGCGCACGGTGTATCGCAATCACCAGCGCTTTGAAGAAACCTATTTCTCTACATACCCAGGGTATTATTTCACCGGTGATGGATGTCGCCGCGATGAAGATGGTTACTATTGGATCACAGGCCGCGTGGATGACGTGATCAATGTTTCAGGTCACAGACTTGGAACCGCAGAAATTGAATCAGCGCTTGTTGCAAACGACAAAGTCGCCGAAGCCGCAGTCGTGGGTTACCCTCACGATATCAAAGGGCAGGGGATCTATGCCTACGTCACAGTGAAGGCTGGAATCGAGGTTTCTGAAGACCTCCGTAAGGAATTAATACAAACGGTTCGTAAGGAAATCGGCCCAATTGCGACGCCTGATTTGATTCAATGGGCGCCCGCTTTGCCGAAGACTCGCTCAGGTAAGATCATGCGACGTATCTTACGGAAAATAGCCGAGAATTTGCCGGATCAGTTGGGCGACATAACGACTCTTTCAGAGCCGGGAGTGGTCCAAGAACTGGTGGACAAGAGATTGAATCGGTGATAATTTCCGCCGCATGACTACACGCATGATAACTTTAATCGGCCTTATTTTGGTGGCGGCTTTCAGTCGCTTGATCCCACACCCATGGAACTTCACTGCAGTGGGAGCGATCGCTCTTTTCGGTGGTAGCTTCGTTCCATCAAAAAAATTGTCATTGGTTTTACCTTTGGCAGCTTTGTTCGTGAGCGACCTTGTATTAGGTCTTCACAACACAATCGGGTATGTGTACTTCGCGTTCACATTGAATGTGATCATCGGTTGGGGCTTGCGTGAAAACCGCACGGCTGTGAAAGTCACAAGCTATGCGTTGTTCTCTTCGTCTTTGTTCTTCTTGATCTCGAATTTTGGTGTTTGGATGTCAGGTCAAATGTATCCAATGACTCTTCAAGGTTTGGTGAGCTGCTATGTAGCGGCGATTCCATTCTTTGATAATCAAATCTACGGCGATCTTTTCTTCTCCGCAGTTCTTTTTGGCGGATATGAGTACATGAGAAAGGTCCTTCCACAATGGACCTTCAACACTCAAGCTTAACAGTCAAAGTGGACTTGCAGAACTCATCACGGCTCGGTCTTCACCGGGCCGTTTTACATGGTAAAGTGAACTTCCCTTTGTGTCTGGCGCCGATGGTGGGCCTGACTCACGTTGCTTTACGTGAAGTGACTCGCGCTTACTTGCCAGCAAATGCCTATACCTTGTGGCCGACAGAGATGTTGAACTCTCGTCGCATTCCGAATGAAAATCTAGAAACGACTCCTGAAACGATGCGTGCTCAACACGAGCCGGGTCTTGTCCCGCAAATTCTTGGCAATGAAGAAGACGCCATCGCTCAAAGTGTAAAACGTTTGGAAGAGTGGGGCGCTGAAGGTATCGACATCAATATGGGTTGTCCCGTACAAAAGGCTCTTAAACACAACTACGGCGTCGCCTTGATGGGTGATCCGGCATATGCCGCTGAAGTCGTGCGTATGACGACAGCGAATACGTCTTTACCTGTCAGTGTGAAATTGCGAGCTGTTGGCAGTACAAAAGAATTTGATGAGCTATTAAATTTTGTTGAAGGTTTGACCAATTCTGGAGCCAGCTGGATTTGCTTACATCCAAGAACCGCTGCGCAAAAAAGACGGGGTTGGGCTGATTGGGAACAGATCACGCAGTTGCATAAAGCTGTGAAAATTCCTGTGATCGGAAATGGTGACGTGCAAACTGTTGAAGATGCGATCACGATGCTTCAAGACACGGGTTGTGATATGGCGATGGCCGGTCGTGGATTGGCCGCTCGTCCGTGGATGATGTGGCAACTAGGTGAAGAGCTTGGATTTGCACCACCTCCAGGTCGTGAAGGGGAGAAAGCTCCGCGTACACCTTTAGAAGAGGGCGCAGAGTATGGTCGCTGTCTTTTGCAATTAATTGATTATGCTCACAACTATTTCGGTCACGATTTAGCGATGAGAAAAGTTAGATTCCATGTGCGCACAACAGGCGTGTGGCTTCCATTCGGAAATGCCCTGGTCAGTGTCTGTGCGAAAGCTAAAAATATCGAAGAGATGAAAATCGGAGTGGCGAAGTTTTTTGAAGCACCGATCGAGATGAGTCTGCGTACGGAGCTGAGGCAGTAACAGCTGTTCTCGGCATGATTTGAGAGCTTGTCCGTCCGTGAGAGGCCTTTCTGATGCGGATGTTTCGGGCTCCTGCCCTCCACCCCTTCGGGGCGGACGCGCAAAAATAGCATCCTGCTATTTTTGTCGTGCGCATCAGATCTTGGTTTCACGTTTTTTATGGACGTGGGTGCGTTGGTGGACGAGGGATATTTCTAAACGGATCGTCTTCGCCGAAGGCACTCAATTGAACTTGATACTTTTTATCTGAAGTCGTTACTTTCAACATTCCTGAAACATATCCTGGGATTGTGCTCCAGTAAGTGATTTTGATTCTGCAAGATTCGCCGACTGCCAATGCTTTCGGGCAATTGTCTTTTGCGCTAAAGCCAGGACCGCTGATGGACCATTTGATGTTTGTCAGTTCGCCAGGGCCTTGATTCGTCAAAGTCATACGACCTGAAGTTGCACCACGATAAGGAGCGCGTCCCAAATCAAGGTAAACGATGTGCCACTGATCGCCGCCATCAATAGGCTGAACAGGCTCGCCTGCGTGTGCAAGAGGAGCGACAAGAGTCAAAAGCGTGGCGAATAAGAATGCCTTCATAGAAATCTCCATCTATTTTTCGTTCAAAAGCGGCATCAATTTGCCTTCATCGTCTAAGGCCTTCAAGTCCGTGTAACCACCGACCAGCTTGCCGTTGATCAAAATGATAGGAACGGTTCTCCAACCTGTTTCTGCTTTGATACGATCAATTTCCTCAGGTTTATCCGTGAGGTCGACCATGTCAAAGGGGATTTCGCGGTTATTCAAGAATTGAATCGCCCTGTCACAGTAAGGGCAGGGGTCTTTTTTGTAGATTAATACTTTTGCCATATAGTGCACCTTCCTTTTTCTTTTTGACATAGGAGAGAGGGCGAGACAAGGTCTTCTCTAGAATGAAGTGCATACTATGTGAATCTCCAAATGCAGCGGCCTTTAAAGTGGTGAAAAACCCTCAGCGTAGCTATTTTCATTGCGCAGAGTGTGATTTGATCTTCATGGACCCAGCGCAGCGTCTTACGCCACCCGAAGAAAAATCTCGCTATGATCTTCATGAAAATCAGGATCAGTCAGGATATCGCGCCTTTTTAGAACCACTTGTGAAACACATCGAAGAACACAAACTCGTGCAAACTCATGAAGGTCCTCGCGCTTTGGATTTTGGTTGCGGACCGACGGCATTCTTCGGTCACTTGCTCACGCTTCGCGGGTTTGATGTGATGAACTATGATTTGTTTTATCAACCAAACCAAGATTGTTTCACTCGCAATTATCATTTGATCAGTTCCACCGAAGTGTGGGAGCACCTGCACGAACCACGCAAAGATATTCATCGTTTGATTTCACATTTGAAACCGGGTGGGATTTTAGCAGTGATGACTTCAAGCCATAAAGGTGAGGCGGCTTTCCATGACTGGCATTACCGTCGCGACCTGACCCATGTGACGTTCTTCTCGGAACAAACGATGAAGTGGGTTGCCAAGACCTTCAACCTAGAGCTCGTCACTCAACGCAGCCCTTATTGGGTTTTTAAGCGGTCATCTCTTTAGAATCACGATGAAGGTCGGGTCAATCTGGCATTATCTCATTCCGATAAGAATGGCATGACATGCGTGCGTTGGATTGCTCTATTTTTATTGCTGAACTTCGTGAGCTCATTCGGTTATTCCAAGGTGACCGAGGACGAGTGTTCGACTAAGGACTACTCCTCGCGATTTGTGCCTCCCAAAGATCAAGGCAATGTGGGATTTTGTTATTCATTCGCGGCTTCGGATCTTGTTGCGGAAGCAGCGGGCGTTAAACCTCCTGACACAGTGTCGGCTTTTCAGACGGCCGCACAATATGTTTCGATGTCACCCGAAGAAGTTCAAAGAGCCAATGAGGCCATCGTTTTTGAAAATCCAGTTGCGATTCCTATGGGTGGAATGGTTGCGGGACCAAGCATGAGTGGTTCGACAATCAATCCAAACTTTCGAAATCACAATCCCACCGGGCAGCCTTTGTTGAAGCGCGAAGGTGGACAAACTGATCTCATTGCCGCTCATTTGATTTCCCAAAGCCGTGCATGTCTTGAAAAAGATGTTCCTTCCGAATTGATGGAAAAAGGATACAAAGATCCGGCCCAACAAAAATTCTTCGCGCTGCAAATGGGAAAACTTGCAGGCGGCGAGCAGGTTCAAAAATTTGTAAAGACTGATATTTACAAAAAAATGCAAACAAGCTGTGTCTCTGATCCCTTTCTCGAGAACTTAGATCAAACGCGTCCGCTGAAAGAAGCCATCCAAGATTGGGCGGCAGAAAAACTCCGTCAACAAACTGACAAAATGTGCGTAAACCCGGTTTGGACAAAAGGGCTGAAGGTTCACACACGTGCGTTTGACGGTGGTTCTGGGGCCGTCAAATACATGATGTCCGTTCTGGAAAAGGATCGTCCCTTTGCTCTTCACTATAATGTTTCGAATTTAGTTCAGTGGCCCAAGAATGCTCAGAGTTGGCATGCCAGTATTGTGACAGGGCGCCGCTGGAATAAAAGCAAACAAGTCTGTGAGGTTGTTATTAAAAACTCTTGGGGTGAAAACTGCGAAAATGCCTTAGATCCCAAAAGCTGCGATAAAGGAACCTGGTATCTTGATATCGAAACCTTCGCTAAAGAAAAAAGTGAAGTGATTTGGATAGATAAATCCAATCGCTAGCCTCCAAAACTGTCGAGAAAGTTGACAGCTCAATTTTGTAAGATTGTATCAGGCATAAAAGACCGCTCGGTATGAGACCTTCTGGGAAACACCGGGAGTACGGTTTATGAAAAACATATTTGCCTATCAGTCAGTTAGAGAATTTTTAAGCGATCGTTTTCGTCACGAAAAAATCCGAGGTATGACATTGGCAACTTTCGCTGCTCAATTTGAACTGAGTGGGCCGATGTTTAAAATGATTATGAAAGGAACCCGCAACCTTTCTGTCTATAAGGCGCATGATATTGCAAGACTCTTTCAAATGACTCATGAAGAGCAAGAGTATATGGAAGCTTTATTACTTTCTGAGCAAGCTCCTGCGGCTCACCGGGGCTATTATGAAAAGCGTTTAGCGCAAATCAAAGAAACGGTGCGGGTTCAACCGCAAACCGCCAAAACAGAAACAACGGAAACCGCTTAATTGTAGCGTCCTGGTGCGATAATGCCGTTGGGATCAAGAACGGATTTGATTTTTCTGACAAGGTCCCAGTGCGGAACCGGCATTCCCGTAAAATCTTTGATTTGGTCAATATTGACTCGATAAGGATAATAGCCACGCGAACTAAAACTTTCCGTCAAAGATCTGACGCACGCGTGAGCTTGTTCAACTTCCTGCGCGTCTTCGCGATTAAAATGCACGCTGATCACCGCTTCAAGAATTTGTTCTGTGATAATATTTAAAGTCATCGCAAGTTTGACCGGATATTTCTGCGCGTGCGCATTTAAAGTATCCAAATACATTTGTGCCGAAGTCCCCGTAAGAGGAGCCAGCGGAGTGCACAGCAGAAATCCTTCTTTGCTTGTATCAACATTTCCATTTTGCATAAGAAACTGCACGCCTGCGTTTGAAGCCTGTCCATGGTGAAGGCCACGCAGTTTTTCAGCAGCTGCTAAGACAGATTTTTGTTCGGTACTGGCAAATAGAGAAATCAAGAGGGACTGCATTTTACTTTTGAAACTGTTGTTCTGAAGTGATTGAACGAAAATCCTTCCAAGTGGTTTCAATTTCTTTTTCACTTCTTGAAGTCGAACGTCAGCTAAAGCAGCAGGTCCCCCAACAGATACCGTCAAGGCCCAGTCGCCAGTGATTGCGCGACCCAAGATCTCGCGAGCTTTCTCCGCGGTCAGAGACGGATCTTTTTCTTGAAGTAGCGGAATAAATGTAGAAACAGTGCGTTCGCGATTTGCAACGTGGGGAATTCCTTGAATGGTCCCGTTGCGACGAAGTTCGGTGAGGCTATTGATCAATTCAGAGAGTCTTTCATTGTTAACAGATAAGCTAAGCGCGTAAGACTTTTCCGGCCGTAAATTGAGTTTGATCGCGCCTTGTAAAACAACACCGAAACTGGATTGGAAAAAGAGTCCGTCGAGAGAAGGACCCAGACCATACGAGTAAAGCCCCTTTAAAACCGGAGTCGGATAATCTCCAAATCCTGTGTTGAGAAGAGTGCCATTGCCGAGCAAAACCTCAAGGTGTGTGATTTGTGTCGCGCGAATGCCTTGATAAGCAATGCCTCTTTCAAGAGAGTTCCCCAAAATACTCGTGTCGGCACCGGAGCCTGTGACGTCGACATAATACTTACTTTTTCTATGCAAGAGTTCTTGGGAGAGCTGAGCTTGGGTGACGCCAGGCTCGATATGCGCAAGGCCTTGCTCCTCGTCGATTGAAATAATTTTATTTAAGGCTGATAGATCTAAAAGAACACTGTCACTTTGTGTTGGGAGCTTAGAGCCATAGCCCCAATTTTTTCCGATGGAAAAAGGGAAAAGCGCCACCTTGTGTTGATTGGCTGCTTTAACAATCACATCGACTTGTTCTTTCGTTGAAACTTTTAAAATCGCAGGTACGGTTCGCTCAAAGGATCCGACATTGTTTTTAACGTCGGCGAGCAAAGACTCATCTGCGATAATCGCGGAGAGACCTTGAGTCTTTAGTGAATTTAAAAAATCATGGGTCTTACTTTGCATACGCTGCACTTTCTTTTAAGACCGACAGGCATTCTGGATAAATCGAGTAGAGACGCTCCAAGTTTTCCTTTTGGACTTGACTGAGTTGTCCGAAAAATGCCGGCTCCCAACTCAAGATCGTTTTTAAATCTTTCGCTCGAAGTTGAGGGAGTAGAGTTTTGAGTGCGGATTTTTCAGGAATACGGAAGTGCGGTGGCGGAGGTATTCTAAAAAAATCTAAAAGGTTCAGATGTGCTGGTTTATTGCCATAAACCTTGGCGAACTCCTCAGTTGCTGTACGTAGATCAAAAGTCATCGGAATAACGGGAGCACCACGGACGAAATCGTATTCAGATTTCGAAGTTCCGGGAATGCGGTTGAATAACAAAATCGCTTCGTACAGCGGAACCATTTTGGGATTCACACCAATGACTTCAACTTCAGCCCCCAAGACATCGACATTGCAGTGATACATGAACTTCATCAGGTTATACAGAACTTCGCCCCGTTGACCTGCCGAAGCTGAATCAACCGCTAGAGCCGATACTTCGACAATTTTCTCTTTACCTGTGATAAAGCCCCCGAGTTCAAAACTTGAATCAAGCGGCACACCAAAGGATGTTCGAGGAATCACGGAAATCGTCGCAATGACGCGACCAAATTCTTTTGCCACAATCACCACTGTTTCGGGGAGGAGGTGATAGGGAGTTAAACGAACGCCACTGGCAGTTTTATCGGCATAACCTTCTTTTTCAAAATTATTTTGCAGCAAAGCCAATGCGGCGCGAAGGTCTTCAAGAGTTGAAACCACTTCGAAAGTGAGCGTTGAGTTCTTGGATGGCACATTGAGGTTTAAAGTATTTCGAATCACGCGATGAGCGAGAAAAGAAGGGAGTAAATTAAATGCTGTCGACCGCAAGTAACGTCGACTTTGTTTAAGCCAGCTTTTACCAGACATTGAAACCCCGAAAGTAAACAAAGTTTTACCATTTTTCCCGACTGGTTTTGGACAAAAGCGGGGGCGAAGAAAAAAGGAAAAAGCCCGTCTAGAACTTCTCCAGTCCGTCGAAATCCTTCAGCCGCAAGGAAGTTCATCTCAAATTGGTTCGAGTACATGGGATACATTCTAATTTGGTCGAACGAGTGTGGGATGAACCCTAAAAATTCCTGAGGCTTCCATTTGAAAATCTTCACTTTCTGCAAGAAAACCACCGAAAAGTATATAGGTATAGAGGTTTTTCTGAAGTGGTTCTTGTTTATTATCCTTCTGTATGTTCCTGTCGCTCGGGCGTATGATATCGACCGTCTTACCATTCAGCTTTATTGCAGTGATCAGCTTAAATGTTCTCCGCAACTCGCACAAAAATTTGACCTCGCTAAAATAAGCTGTGAATCTGAAGTTCAATCTTTGGGTTGTGCGGAGCTGGCAGAAAAAAATCCAGAACTCGCACCCTTGATGCGTAAGTGTGATGGCGACTCGCTCTGCCGCCAAGAACAAGATTATATGAAAATAGAGGCTGGCAGCATTACGACTAACAAAGATAAGGCTTGCCTGCGTGGATACAAAAATTCCCTCATCGACGCCGGCGTTGCTCTCAAAGACATGAGTCTGTCATTAAAAGATCTTGTTGCTGACAGTTGGGAGAAAGTAAAAACCAATAGCCAAGAACGTGCCGCGTTTTTAAAGGAATGCAATAAGTCACTTTTATGTAAGCGCGATCTAGTGAAGGATGACCATCGCTACAATAATCTTTCCGATGAAAAGCTAGAACATTACACCGCTGATTTCTTATATGTGGAAAGCCGTGATATGAAGGCTTACAAGTCATCATTGGAAAGAGTGCGGCATCCTGCTTATGTTCCGATTTCGCAAAGGCCTCAAGATGATTTGGATATGCCCGTTGAAGCTCGGTTCAAATTGTCACAGCTTGCAGCCATCGCAAAAGAAAAAATCAAAAACCAATACACCAAATACGCATGTTATCATCCGCTCGCTCGAGAAGAAATGGAGTGTTATGCCATCGGTATGGTGCTCGACCCAACCTTGGCCGTCGGGTACTTCGCAAAAGCGGGGCGAGCTGCCGTAGCAGCTCGGTCCCTGATCAGAACCGAAGAAGCAGCAGCTTATGCCAGATCTGGAGAAGCCGGTGTGCAGGCATTACGCGCGCAAAAAACGGCGCGACAAGCATTTGTGAATAGGTACATGTCCTATTCACCAACGAGTCGTCAGGAAAATATCAATTGGATCTCGGCGGCTAAAAATGGGGCTTCCCCGAAAACAGTGTTTGTTGACGTTGAAAACAGCGTGATGAAAAAATTGAACGATACTGTCCAAGACAAAAATTTGGTGACAAGTTTAACGAATTATCAAAAAGAACTCTTCTTCGATAAAATCAAAACGCTCGAACAACAGTTCCCGGGAATGAAGGTCGAACGCTATTCTGATTTCAAATCATCTCGTCTTGCTTTCTCTGGAAACCTGCCAAAAGATTTAGATAAACACCTGGAAAGAATTTTTAAAGAAACGAACGATGAGTTTGTGGCCACTCTGAAAAAAGAAAATATCATTCGCCAAGAAGACGCGGCTGGGGAATGGTTTCGCGGCGGTATAGGAAACTCAGCCGATCAATCCAATCTAGCGGCTCGTTACTCCCGCACTCAAGATAGTAACACTCTTCAATCCTTTTCAAATCCGGATCTCCAGACTCAAATGTCCGGTAAGGTGGAATCAGTTGAGCGCGATCGTATAGCTCTCCGCCATGATTTGAAAGATACATCTATTATTTCTGGCAAGACAATGCACGAAGACGCCTTTGACATCGTTCGAAAAAACTATGGCAACACAGAGAAAATGAAAAAGGAACTTAAGCAGAGATTTGGTTTACAGAGTCTACCTGATGGCACCGTCAAAAAATTGGAAAGATACGTCAAAAAAGTCGATGAGTTCTCGCCAGGGATTTGGATCGAGGCACGGGAATTTGCAACTCTTGAAGATGCTGTTCACGGAGGAATTTCGGCAGACATGATTGGTATGGGGGCTTTGAATATGAAAGCAACAGCAGAAGCTCTGTCAAAGAGTAAGCGATTGGAAAAAGTTCTTGATGAAACCAGAACGGCAGAACAGCAAGTGACCGAGGCATTTAAAGAACAGAAAAAAATGTTTGAGGACGTCGTTAATCAGAGCCTTCCACCCAGCAAAGTCCAGACCGTTTGCTCTGGAGATGATTGCGTGGTTGTCGCCCGAAGTGCTCTTACCAAGCAAGAGAAAGCAAAAATCGTGAGTAATTTGGCGAATACCCAGTACACGGGAAAATTCCGCATGGCCTTTGTTAATGAGGGCATCAAAGATGGTACGACTCGCACCATGCTCACGACTCACGGAGAAAATATCGAAAAGAATTTACGGAAATCACTATCGGGTGTGATGGAGCCAAGCAGATTAAAGGGAATCACATTTGCGGCAGATATGAACACAAAGGAACTTGGGCGCGGGCCTGTGGACTTGCTTGTTGGAACTGCCAATTCGATTCGATTAAGCAAAAACGAAAAGAAGCTTATCCAAGAGTATTTCAGAAAAGCTTTGCAAAATCTCAACGCGGATTTGGGGAGCAAAGGCCCGAAAGGCGCCTATACGCCTCTCCAAGAGGGCGGCTGGTAAGATTGATTACTGGCAGATTTTTTCTAGATTTTCGCGGAACTCAGTTGGTTTTTTAAGGATTTTGATTTGGTCGAAGACCTCTTTGGCTTCGGCATTTTTCAAAGACAAAGCTTTCAGCCACTGTTTTGTACGGGAGACTGCGAAGTAGTCGTTGATGTACATAGTGCTGGCTTCAAAGAATTTTGGCAGCAATGGCTTCGCACGCAGCCAATTCATTTCTTCGACGGTTTCTTGCTGAAGGCTCTGTTTGATCTGTTTAAAAATAAACGGATTACTCAGGACACCTCGGCCGACCATGTAGTCTTCGCATTGAGTGACTTCCACACAGCGATGAAAATCAGCAACATTCCAGATTTCGCCATTGGCGATGATTTTCATGCCGACGGTTTCTTTAATGCGAGGGATCCATTCCCAATATGCTGGTGGTTTGTAGCCATCAGTTTTTGTACGACAATGGATTGTCAGCCAAGTCGCATTGGCTGCCTGAACGGCCTCTGCGATTTCAATACAGCGGGTAGGGTCATCAAAACCCAAACGGATTTTTGCAGTGACTGGTATGTGCGCAGGGACTGCTTTACGAACCGTATCCACAATGGTGTGAACACGATCGCAAGATTTTAAAATAGCAGCGCCACCGTCGTGACGATTCACGGTTTTAGCAGGGCAGCCGAAATTTAAATCCACACCCAAGGCGCCCAGTTTCACCGCACGTTGAGCATTTAAGGCCAAAGGTTCGGCTTGGCCACCGAGTAACTGAACAAATACCGGAGTTCCAGCACGCGTGCGCGATCCAGTTTTAAGCTCTGGACAATTTTTATAGAAAACACTTTCGGGATGAAGCTTGTCTGTCACGCGTAAGAACTCGGTCACACATTGGTCAATGCCACCGATCTGTGTGAGAGTATCTCTCATCACCCAATCAACAACACCTTCCATCGGAGCCAAGAACAGTTTCATGCGACTAGAGCCCACCCAATTTTTTTACGATATCAAAATGCTTTTTATCGACAGGTTGAACTGACAAGCGAGAACCTTTTTGCAAAACAAGCATATCGCTAACACCTTTAGCCTCACGCAAATCAGCCAGGCTAATAAAGTGTTTAAAAGTATCTACGTATTCAACTTCGACACAGAACCAGATTGGTTTTTCTTTTGTGGCTTTTGGGTCAAAATATTCTGATTTTTTATCGAATTGGGCTTTGTCAGGAGCTGCTGCATGACTCACGCGAGCAAGTCCGGCAACACCAGATGGTTCGGCATTTGAGTGATAGAACAAAACAAGGTCGCCGACCTGCATGTCTTTCATCATAAAGTTACGAGCTTGGTAGTTGCGCACACCTTCCCACCAAGTTGTTTTATCTTTTTTAAGTTGGTCCAAAGAAAAAACGTCAGGCTCTGATTTCATCAACCAATATTTCATTTTTTCGCCTCTTTCACTTTGCCGGATTTAAAGAACCATTCGCCAGCCTGTTTGCGGAAGGTGCTGACTTCGTGATGAACGTATTCTTCGTCATCAACGGAATAGAAAGCTTTAAATTCAACGGTGCCCTTAGTTCCATTTTCTGACGCATTTAAAATTTCTAGGCGCAGGAATTTGGCGCGATCGGCCCATTCTTGGTTGGCCTCTTCGTCGATTTTATCGAGAGTTTGAGGGTCTGTTGTTTCGCGCAAGTACTCCATTTGATTTTTCGCAAATGCTGAGTAGCGTGAGCGCATCAAAGCTTCAGCGGTTGGCGCTGATGCCTTTCCTGAGTGATAAAGGCCGCAACAAAGTTCGTAAGATTGGTTCGATCCGCAAGGGCATTTCATAGGGAACCAGTTGTAAGGGAAAGAGGTCTAATTTGCAACGCAGAGTGTGATGGATAATGCGTCGTGCATCCCTCGGGTTTTGGCCTTAAACTGATGGGTGAGGTGAGTATGGAAAAATGGGCATTAGTAACGGGGGCGACCTCTGGAATTGGTTGGGCGACCTGTGAATCGCTGGCAAAACAAGGCTATTCGATTTTAGCGACAGGCCGTCGCCCCGAACGATTGGATCAACTTAAAAAACATCTCACAAAAACTGCTCCGACGGTGCAATTTCAAGGTGCCACGTTTGACGTTTCGGACCGTTTTGAAGTCAGTGAGTTCATCAAAGAACAAAAAAGTCGCCTCGAAAAAGTGGAAGTTCTTGTAAACAATGCAGGGCTTGCCAAGGGTATTGAAAAAATGCAAGACGCCAATCTGGATGATTGGGAGGTCATGATTGATACGAACATCAAAGGTTTGTTGTTCATGACTCGCGCTTTGTTGCCTCTCATGTTGCAAAGAAATTCAGGTCACATCGTGAATCTTGGGTCCGTAGCGGGGCGTTGGACTTATCCAGGTGGAGGAGTTTATTGCGCTAGCAAATTTGCGGTGCGTGCTTTGTCAGAAGGCCTGCGCATGGATTTGTTGGGCAGTAAGATTCGTGTGACAAATATTGAGCCGGGCATGGTCAATACGGAATTTTCACTCGTGCGTTTAGAAGACAAACAAAAGGCTGACAAAGTTTACGAAGGTATGACCCCGCTTGAAGCGAAAGATATCGCTGAAACAATTGCGTGGTGCGTGTCGCGTCCAGCTCACGTGAATATTCAAGAACTTGTTATTTATCCAACTGATCAAGCCCACGTAGGCCAAGTGGCACGAAAAGGATAAGCTTCCAATCTGAGGAGGACAGCTATGAGTTTCCGTATCGAAAAAGACACCATGGGTGAGGTGCAAGTTCCAGCCGATAAGTTCTGGGGCGCACAGACGCAAAGATCCACACAAAATTTTCGTATCGGTGGTGATCGTTTTCCACGCGAGATGATTCGCGCTTTGGGAATTCTTAAAAAGTGCGCGGCTCTGACGAACAATCAACTGGGGCTTTTAGATGCGCAAAAAACCAAAGTGATTGTGCAAGCAGCCGACGAAGTGATTGCAGGAAAACTGGATGCGCATTTTCCTCTCGTGGTGTGGCAGACGGGGTCGGGAACTCAAACGAACATGAATGCCAACGAAGTCATCGCGAACCGTGCGATGGATATTATGGGCATTAAACTTCCGAGTAAAGAAATTCATCCCAATGATGATGTGAACAAAGGACAATCGTCGAACGATACTTTTCCGACAGCGATGCATATTGCAGTGGCCGAACAAATTCATCACCGCTTGATTCCGATGATGGAAAAACTCCACGCGGCTTTGGTTCATAAGCAGCGCGAATTCAAAGACATCGTTAAAATTGGGCGCACGCATTTGATGGACGCAACGCCACTCACGCTCGGCCAAGAATTCTCTGGCTATTCCACGCAAATGAAACATGCAATTCAAAGAGTGAAAAATACCCTGGGGCATTTGCACGAATTGGCGTTGGGAGGAACGGCTGTCGGAACCGGACTCAACACGCACAAAAATTTTGCCGTGGATGCGGCGAAAGCAATAGCCCTTGAAACACGCATTCCGTTTGTCTCTGCTGAAAATAAATTTGAAGCTCTAGCCACTCATGATGCTTTGGTTGAAGTCAGTGGCGCACTCAACTCAGTTGCGGTGTCTTTGATGAAGATTGCGAACGATATCCGCTTGCTGGGTTCTGGACCTCGCAGTGGTTTTGGCGAGCTTCATTTGCCCGAAAATGAGCCTGGCAGTTCGATTATGCCTGGAAAAGTAAATCCGACTCAGAGTGAGGCTATGACTATGGTCTGTGCCCAGGTCATGGGAAATAACGTTGCGGTCAGTATCGGGGGCTCAAACGGGCACTTTGAGTTGAACGTTTTTAAACCACTTATTGTTTTTAATGTGCTCAATTCGGTTCGTTTGCTAGCCGATGCCTGCGAATCCTTCACTGATCACTGTGTGGTGGGCATTGAGGCGCGAAAAGATCAAATCAAAAAGCATCTGGATCACTCTTTGATGCTCGTAACAGCGCTGAATCCTCATATTGGCTATGATAATGCCGCTAAAATCGCCAAAACTGCCCATAAAAACGGCACAACACTGCGCGAAGAAGCTATCAATCTTGGACTCCTTTCTGGCGAAGAATTTGATAGAATCGTAAGACCGGAAACAATGGTAGGAAACTAGGAGCCCTGATGAACCCACTTTTGAGCAAAGCGACCTGGATGGAGAGCGATGATATTCGCCCTTACGTCTTCGTGCGAGAAGAAAATCAAATCGCACAACCAGGATCCGCACATCGCTTAGATTGGTTTCAAAAACATCAACCTATTTTCAAAGATCCTCTCGATATTCGTGAAATTGCCTTTGCCGATCGTATTTATTCCCTGGAAGAACGAGCTTTCGGTCCATCGAACATGGCAATGCCTCGTTGGGTTTTCTATGATTGCGCTGTGATGCCAGGGTTTGTTGCCGGTTTTGCCGCTCGTCCGTCAGCTTTAAGCAAAGAAGCTCGTGCGGCTTTGGACCCAGTGAAATTTCCAGCAACAAATTCACCAATTAAAACTTCTAGCGTTCTAAAAGAGGTCAAATCTCTTGATGAAATGGACTGGGTTCCGTTGTCGCTCTTTATTATCATTCCAACGATGCATCGTGGGGAGTGGGTGGCGCACAATTTATGCTCTATCAATTCACTTTTGCCGAAAGAACAGCAGTTTTACGGTCTGGGATTTTTGTCGAAGGCTTTTGGTCTATGGTATGCTAACGTAGAACAGTGTTCTGGTATGACCCAATGGGGGAGCCCGGCATTGAAGCTTCATTCGCATTATGGCCACTTAGAGGTCATTGGAGCTTATGCCCCGGTGCACTCTCATGCAAAGACAGTGACTTATCGCGTACAAGTGAATACACATTGTTGGGAGAAGTTTTTCAATAAGGAGCCGGATCTGGCTTTTCTAGAGAATTATGGTCCCACAGGTTCCTTCATCGATCCGAAAAGTGAAGAAAGCATGTTGAGCTTTCAACATCGAATCGAAAAACAAGAAGGTCCGTTTTTCTTGAGCGCGGGTGAAATCGCGCAAAAGAATTTAGATGAAAAGCTAATGATTTATAATTTGAAACAACAATACTAGAGAAGATAGGAAGAGAATATGTCTTTAAATGCCCTGCCACCAGTTGCGAAATCCTTTTTTGCTTTCTGCAAAAAATGTGATGCCGATCGCTATCACGTTGTTTTGGCTCACACGAGCTCAACTTCTGCAAAAATCAAATGTGAAATTTGCGGTTCGCAAAAGACTTACTCTCTTCCAAAAGCTCAAACTCGCACTGGCAAGCCTTTGACGGGTGCTGCGAAAGCAAAACGCGAGCAAACATTGAGCGCACGTAAATCCAGCCACCGCAATGAGTACGACATGTTGATGTCAAACGAAGGCGCACAAACTGTGACTTACAATATGAAAAACAAATTCGAGAAAAACCAAAAGTTGCAACATCCAAAATTTGGTTTGGGTTTCATTAAAGACGCGGCTTCCGACAAAATCGAAGTTGTGTTTGAAGACGAAGTTCGCACTCTTGTTCACAATCGCTAGTTGTTAATTGGCCACTCACCTGGGGTGGCTTGAATCCGTGCAAGGGTGATTTGATAAATGGATTGGTATAAAGGGTTAAATCCCGAACAGCAAAAGGCCGTGAAGCATAGCTTCGGGCCTTTGCTCATTTTAGCAGGTGCGGGTTCTGGCAAGACGACGGTTCTTGTTTCACGCACAGGACGTTTAATTTCAGAACGCGTTGCTCGCGCTCAGGAAATCTGCGTTCTTACTTTTACCAATAAAGCTGCGCGCGAACTCAAACACCGCGTGGGCGTAAAGCTCGGAAATGCGGGGCAGGGACTCTGGGCAGGGACCTTCCACTCTTTCGGCTTACAAATCCTCCGTCGTTTCCATAAAGCGGCTGGCTTGTCACCGTACTTTGGAATCGTCGATCAAAGTGACTGTAATGCGATTCTTAAAGACCTTATCAAAGACATTAAAAACTCCGGCAAAGACAAATTCGACCTCGATAAAATTTTGTCCATGATCAACGACAAACGTACGGGCCTGGCTCATGCGAATGAAGCTTTTGATGAATATCATGAGATGGTTGAAATTCTGACACCGAAGTTTTCAAAACGCCTGGAACATCTGGGCGTTGTGGATTTCGAAGGCTTGTTAATTAAGCCGTTAATCTTATTTAAAGAAAATCCTGAGATTCTAGAGAAAGTCCAAGGCATGTTTACGCAAGTCATGGTCGATGAGTTTCAAGATACGAACCGCATGCAGATGGATTTGATTCATCAAATCGTCAAAGGCCATAACAACCTGACGGTTGTAGGTGACGATGATCAGTCTATTTACGGCTGGCGTGGCGCGGAAGTTAAAAATATTCTGAACTTCCCGAAAGAATTTAAAAACTGCGAAGTAATCAAGCTTGAGCGTAACTATCGTTCTTCGGCTGAAATCTTGGCGGTTGCCAATGCGGCGATTTCTAAAAATAAAAACCGTCATGGTAAAATCCTGCGTGCAGAAGCCGCCCAGGCCACAGGCGAATTGCCTGAGTTGTTTATCCTGGATCGTGAGGAAGACGAGTGTGAATTCGTCGTTCAAGAGATCAATCATTTCCAACGCCAGGGGCATAAGCTTAAAGACTTTGCGATCTTGTATCGTTCGAACACTCAAGGTGGCTTGATCGAGTCTTCTTTGCGTCGCGCGAATATCGCCTACAACATTTCGGGTGGTACTTCGATCTTTGACCGCCGCGAGATCAAGGACCTGATGGCTTACTTAAAACAAGCCTTGGCTCCGAATGAGGTTTCACTTCGTCGTATCATCAATGTTCCGTCTCGCGGCATCGGTGACACAACAATTGAAAAATTATCTGAATTTGCAATTAGCAAGCGTATCAACTTCATGGACGCGTGTCGTTTGTGGAGAGATGCCGGTGTTCAAGAAAAAGCCGGGGAGTCGATTGATAATCTGATGAAGTTTATCGAAGAACTGCCAAATAAGATTCTCGATTTCAGTGTTGGCTCAACCCCGGGCGCGAAGATGGTCGAAATCTTTAGCGACATTGGCTACCGCGAATTCGTATTTGCTTCAGCTGCGGATCCAACAAGTGCTGAGAAAAAATGGCAAGTGGTTGAGATTTTGGGTCGTATCCTCGATTCATTCTTAGGTCGTCGTGCTTATGATGTTGAAAGTATCAAATCGTTCGTAGATGCCATGCTTTTGCGTGACGATATGAACGAGGACAAAGAAGACAAAGACCAAGTACAGTTGATGACCTTGCATGCTTCAAAAGGCTTAGAGTTCCCAATTGTGATTCTAGCAGGCCTTGAAGAGGACTTACTCCCTCATAAAAACCTAGGCTCCGACATCGACGAAGAACGCCGTTTATTCTATGTAGGTGTCACGCGCGCGAAGAAAAAACTCGTCATGTCCCGCTGCCAACAGCGCAAAAAAAACGGCGTCGTAAGACCCGTAACACCATCACGCTTCCTGCTAGAGATCCCAAAAGAACTCTACAAAGAATTCCCATTGGGCGCCCGCCCAGTCAGCGGCCAAGAACGCGATGACTTAGTAGCGAGTTTCTTGTCGAAGTTAGACAGCAAGATTACTAAGTAGATTTTAGAGTCTTGCTTTCGGTTTTTTTAATCCGCTTTAGTTCAGATCAAATAAACTCCTCCGTGAACAGCTTGCAAGCTCAACCGCTCTGCCAAGAAACGTGATGTCATGTTTTTTGATTAATCTCCCAGTAGAGGCACTCCGCAACAGTAAGCATTGATCCCCGATCTAATTAGTTAAAATCGAATCCAAATACATTCCTCTGATGCTCAGGAAGAGCATCAGAAAGGCCACTCAAGGACGGTTCAACTTCATTTATCAGAGAGCAGCAGGACATGTTCAGATTTCGCGCTAACAAGAAACAGCACGTCAATTCTGGCGAATCAAACCAATCAATCAATCAATCAATCTTCCTATTCAATCCTACTCGTTCTGCCTCAAGTAAGTTATGCGTACGACAAAGAACTCTTAGGTTTTCAACCTCATTCCCACCACCAAAAGCCACAGGAGTACGATGATCAATCTGAAGTTGATAAGTACTATCGCATCTGACTTGAGTCTTTGGATTCACAAACTGACAGCAATTGTCTGCCTTCTTCAAAAGAGCTCGCTTAACAGTGATGCGAATCCCTTCGCGTTTTCGCTTAGCCAAGAAACGCGGTGTCGAAGGCTTTGCTTCAAGTTTGGTAGGGGTTTTCTTTTCTGTGGTCGCAGACTCTTTTCCCATGATTCTTTGAAGTTCTTTTTTTGCAAGATAAGTGAATAGATCCGAAAGATTTCCATCGGGCATTACATGAGAAAGTAGATCTTTAACCTGATGAATAACTTGGTGTTGTTCCTCTGTAAATGACATTTCTGCGCGGATCGAATTGTCTCGCTGAGGTTTAATTACTTCGTGCATTTGAATAGGTTGATTGAATTCTACAGCCAAAACCTTTTTAGTTTCAAAGGTCGATTTGTTTTCTACTTGTTCCAGAATCTGAATTGTTTGTTCAGACGTAACATATCCTCCAGATTTGGCTTCTTCCCGAATGCATTTTTGAACTTGAGTTAGCTGGGTCAAATTCAAAGAGCCATCTTCAAGTTTTTCTGCAACTTGAGGAACTTGTTTGAGAAGGCGGGCAGCGTTCAGTCTGCGATATGCACTGTCTTCGCTATAGCCAAGATCCTTAGTTAGATATTTAAACATCGAGTTACGGCCTGCTTTTGCATAGAGTCTGCGAGATTCGACTTCATTTATATGCAGGAGAATCAGATGCGTAATTTTTCGTTCTGCACGAGCTAATTTTTGAAGACGTCCAACCAATTCAACATTTGAAAGTTTAGAAAGATCCATCTGATATCTCCTTTGTTAAAAAGGTTCTACCATAGGTTTTAGATGCTAATTTTTAGGTATTTTCTAAATGATCGACCTTCTGGAGATGAGTCGATAGCTTAAGGCTTAACCATTCTATTGCGCTCGCGGAGAGACGATAATTTTACGTATGCGAGGGGGTCCATAAACTTATTCTGCACGAGGTAGACGAAGTTCTGAAGATACAAAAATACCGTCAAGAAATTCTTGTGTTACAAATTATTGAATGACGTCGTGCTTCTTGGTAGCGCGGTTTATTCACGCGCTTTCTCCCCAGAGACTTTCTCCTTTTCCCATCCTTCCTGGCGCAGGAATTCTCTGAAGGCTTCATCGTTTAGCGACAGGGGTGGGATATAGGAATACATTCGTCTTCGGTTCCACCAGCCTTTTTCGCCGGGTTTAGTATAATTGTACATGTAGAGCTCAGCGCGTACGTAGCGGGGGCGTTTGCCGTCGAAGGGATCGTAGCGGATTAAACCTAAAAACTGCGAGTCGGCCTTAAGCATCTTTGCAATGATATTTAAAACCCAGGTGTTATAGCGATAATCTGACATCGCTGCGAACCACAATTGCCAATCTAACTTGTAGTGATAAGGTGTGACCTGCGGCGATCTCCTCATGGGATCGCCGACTTTGCCCTTGAATTCATATTCAAGCCAACGAGTCTGTGGAGTGACTTCTGCATCCATTGTGCCTTGAAAAATAATTTCAGGACGATTGCGTGTGACGGAGCCAAATGCGCCGTAAGTATTTACCAGATGAAACCGATCAAAGCTGCGATTCATGGCTTGCTGTCTTGAGAATAGATTTAAAAAGGGGTAATAGCTGCGATAAAGCAGAAACCCAAAGAACGCCGCTGAAACGACAAACCACGACAAAGAAGGCGCCTCGGGAGCAGGCAAACGATCAAAACCGATGGAACTCAAAAACGTATCATTAAAGCACGGTATGCAAAGAACCAAAGTAATCGCATTCAACCAGCTGAAATTGCCGCCAGCCATAATTAATAGTTGAAACCCAATAGTCGCAAGTCCCGCGACAACTCCTAAAGGCCCTGGCACGAAATAAAAGAACACCACAAACAATTCAACAAAGTGATTAATGAAAACAGACAAACGATGAAACCACTTCGGCAAGTGATGAAAGAAACGACTCGTGGGACCCGGCATTGGTTGTGACTCATAATGATAGTACATACATGTGTAGTCTCTCCAACAGCTGTCACCACGGATCTTAATTAAACCCGCACCAAACATCAGACGAAACAGCAGCCAACGATAGAACCAAATCAAAGGTAAAAACGCGGGACTAGAATTATCACCTAAAAAGATCGCGATAAATCCTGACTCTAATAAAAGACTCTCCCAGCCAAACCCGTAGAACTCTTGGCCAATATTGACGATGGATAAATAGAGCATCCACAAAAGTGTCCAACAAAAGATTGACACCCCCAATCCCAACCCCTGTGAGAATCCTGACAGTGCGAACAGTGAGAGAGTGATTCCGAGACAGCAAGCACCTCGCAACAACCCATCGCTGTATCGATAATGAAACAAACTGGGTGAATGCCAAAAAGGAACACGCTTTAAATATTGTGGTGCGGGTAAGAGTCCATTGTCTCCAATCAAGGCAGGTCCTTGCATCAGAGCGATCGTAAATCCAATTAAATAGATAAAGGCGAGAGCCTGTTGGAAAATGAGACGTGTGAGAGCGTATTCAGATGAGAAAAGCAGTTCCCATGTCATTGTTTTAGTATGTCGTATTAATTGTAGATTGCCGTCTTGTTTTTTCTCACATGAAAACGAATTGGCGGGTTGTCCTTCGACTAGGCAGTAGTCACTGTTTAGATCATACACTCCCTTTAGCACTTAAAATTGATTATGAGTTGGCCTTAGAAATGCATTAGGGAATATGCGGGGAGCATAAGAAAAGGGGGAATTCATGATCGGGTCTACATCTTTCAAAATGTCGTTAGGCCTACTGGTTCTTGTCTTGGGCACAGCTTGTTCTGAAGTGCAATTTAGCGACGCAAGTAAAGCAGCAGGAGTAGGTACTTCTGGTACAGACGGTAACAACCCAGGCACAGATCCACGCGATCCTGGTAATGACCCTGGTACTGATGGTTCTGATCCACGTAATCCTGGTGATGATCCAACTGGTTTGTTCAATAAATATCAACAGTCAGTTGATATTGCGAAAAACCAAGTCGACTTCCTTCTTGTGATCGACGATTCCAGCTCTATGTTGGAAGACCAAAAGAAACTCGCTGCAAGACTTGGTGGTTTCGCTGACAGACTCAGCCAACTTCAAGTTGACTGGCAAATGTGTGTGACTGTCACGCGCGACCAAAAGGTGGGTTCTACTTCTCAAGATTACTATTGGGGATATCCAATTGATTGGTCTAACAATACAGGTGCTTCTCAGCATTTATTGAAAAAGAGCCAAAATCTTTCATCAATGCAAATCGATACTATCGTGAAAGCTACAATCGACAAAATCGGTGCTGGTGCGCCAGAGTCGGGTGACGAGCGCGGTATCTTGGCTGCTTACGCCTCAATGGTTGGTGGCAAAATCGCAAATACTCCATTCAAAGGTCACGTAAAATCGAAAGATTGTTATCGTGCAGGTGCTGCGATCTCTGTGATCGTTATCTCTGACGAAGATGAATCAAGTATCGCTGGTATCAAATCTCGCTTGAAATCTCCAGAGACGGAAGCGACTTCTTTGAGACAGCTTTACTATGCTGATGAGCCAGAACAATTGGTCATGGTAGCGAAAAGCACTTTCGGTAACGGCATCCGCTTCTCTTTCAACTCGATCATCGTCAACGATGCTCAGTGTGAGGCCGCGCAAGATGCAGTAGGTACGCCAAGCCATATCGGTACTTACTATCAGAAAGCTTCAAGACTTACTAACGGTGGCTTGATCTCGATTTGTGAAAACGACTACTCATCTGGTCTTGAGTTGTTCGCAAACTTGATCATCAACTACCAAAAAGAATTCACTCTGAAGTGTGAACCAATCGCGGCTTCCTTCAAAGTGAAAGTGACAAGTCCACAAGGTGCTGACATCACATCGACTGTAAGCTACGTGCTTAACGGTGCGACGATCGCCTTCAACAAAGACTTGATCCAAGGTACAAAACTCGATTTCGAATACTACTGTAAGTAAGATACGAGACGCGAATTCGGTACGGTCGGGGAACGTTAGAATACAAAGTTAATTAACTTCCTGGGGGAAGAATGAAACTAGCAAAGTTAAGCTACTACCTCTTTGCATCTGTAATTCTGATGTTCGCCTACCAAAACTGCTCGCGCCCACACTTCAGTGTGGACTCAGCTCTGAAAGCTGAAGTTGAAAATACTCCAGTATTCGGTCGCGATCCAGGAGAAGATCCTTCTGGTGGCGGGAGAGATCCTGGTGAGGACCCAACATCCGGTGGACCTCGTGATCCTGGAGTTGATCCTAACAGCACAACAGTGACTTTCACTTATGTGTGCTCAGACCGCGGAACTGGAAATGCAAATACAAATATCCTCTCTACAGAAGCATTGAAACTTGTTGTAGAGAACGCTCAAGGTAATGTGGTTTGTGAAATGCAGGGAGATTATCGCACAGATGTGCTAAACAAAAAATCTCTCACTTTGAAACAGGTGTGCGGATCACTGCCTGCCGGACAGTACCGTGCATATCTTGTTGATACGAAACGCAGTGATTATGTGGCGGCGAATTTGATTTACGCTCAGAATAATGTAAGCGACCCGGTTCCGTTGAAGTTCAGCGTGGATTCAACTGGAAACATTGCTTTGGGCGGCAAGTCGCAAGAACAAAGCAAATATAAGAAAGCGAAGTCGTCTAAATATTCCACTCCGAAGTATGCGCTTCTTTACGATGCGAATACAAAAGGTGTGAATAAAGGATTGGCTTTTGATCCGGAAGATCCATGTGATGACCGTCAGTCTCCACTGATTGTTCACTTGGGTGCGAAGGTTGCGAAGGGTATTGAGTTGTCAGCACCTCTAGATGGCGTTCAATTCGACATCTTAGGTGAGCGCTCATTCCCAGTTGCACATACGAAGAAGCAGATTTCTTGGTTTAAAAATGAAGAGCACGATTACTACTTCATTGTTAAGCCAAATAGAAATGGTGAAGTGTTAGGTATTAATGAAATGTTCGGGAATAACACTCGTGGTCCCGATGGCAGATATGCAAAGCACGGTTATGCCGCTCTTGCAAAATATGACATCGATGAAGACGGTTATATCTCGAATCACGATCCCGTTTACAGCGAACTTCGCTTGTGGAGGGATGGAAACTTGGACGGTATTGCGCAAGCTTCGGAGCTTTACGGTTTAGATGAAAAGCAAATCGAATTGATCGACTTGCACTTCAGCAACCGCTTTAAAGAAACCGACGTTTACGGCAACAAGACTCTCATGAAATCCGTTGTGAAAACGACTGATGGTGAGCTGCACTTGATGTTCGACTTGTGGTTCCGTTACTTGAATATCAGCAATTAGTTAGTTTTTTTGGGGTTCATGTTCGATCAACAATGGGTTTAAAGGGGGAATTATGAAAGTTGTAGTACTACTGTCTTTGCTGAGTGTGTCGCTGATCTCTTGCTCAACTCTACAAAAATTCGTAGGTATGGAAGAACAAGCGAAAACCGAGTCGTCGGATTCTGCCTTCCAATCATCGCCTCGCGGTGATGGAGCTGATGTCATTGACCCATATGCAATGGAATCCTCTTCTGAAGCCATTGCGACAGCTACTGAAGAGACAGTACCTGCTGAGTCTCATTCTGTCGAAAGCGTTGATCATGAATCAATGTCGGCTCAAGCAAGTGCCCCTTTAACTTTAGACCATCAAGAAACTCAAGTAGCAGAAATGGCTCCAGCTATGGAATCAACATCGTCTGCTTCTTCAATGGATATGGCTGCAAGCTCTGAAATGTCAGATGCTGGGCAAACAGAATCTATGGTGGCAGGTCCAATCGAAACTCCACAAGTTGAAGTCTTCGATGACGTTAAAAAAGAACAACAATACGTAATGTCGACTCCGAAGCAGTCGTTCTCTGAAAAGAAAATGAAGTCTAAGAAGTCTGCAAAAATAGCGAAAAAAGAAAAGAAAGGCAAAAAGTCTCAAGCTATCGCAAAAAAGGAGAAATCAAAAAAATCCAAACTTCTAGCTAAAAAATCTTTGAAAAAGGAGAAACTAGCAAAAGGTTCGAAAGCTAAAAAAGACAAACTTGCTAAAAATAAAAGTGGTAAGAAAAATGCAAAAATTGCGAAGAAAGATAAGAAAGGTCGCAATGTTGCAAACTCAAAAAAGTCTTATAAAGTTTCAAAAAAATAGTTTTTAGATAGTGTTAGCGAATTCCTAAATGCTCTAAACCCAACGGCGACCCCCGAATCACATTCGGGGCTTCGTCGTTGAAGATAGCAGCGCGATTACCAGTCTCTGCCACTAATGCTTGTTCTTCCTGTTGGGAAATATTCGAAAGAAAAATGATTAGAAATACGCTCACACGTAACTGTGTTCACCATGACCACGTCATAGGTCATTATTTTTCTCTCGCGACCATTCACCATGCCTGCGCGTTCAGAGACTGCCAAGATAGCTTCAGAGGGAGTGCCTTTATTAGTTTCCACTTCGGCAAGTTTTTGCATGTTCTGAAGGTGTTGGATTTCAGCTTCAGTCTTGCCAAAAGAGTCATAGTTATATTGCTTAAGGTTGTGCTCAATCGTGAGGCTCAAAGTATCGAGGCTAAAAACTCGAACCTCAGTCAATGAATAGTTCTTCATGCCGTGGAGGCGAGAAGCCTCTACCAGGTCTCTGCTATAGCGGCCCTCACATTTTGCATGGGCTTGGATGGATGCGCCTGTAACTAAAACGAGTGCGATAAGTGCTGATCTCATAAACATAAAACTCTCCCTTTTAGATTATAAAGTAGTGTCGACTCAGGGATTTGCAAAATAGCTGCCCGGGGGGCAGGGGGCCCTAAACACAAAAGAAAGGACCTGGGGGGAAAAGGCGCGCTTAGCGAATAGACAGGTGACGAAACCCGCTATTTTTTAAAGATTGCTACAAACTCTTGTGGGAGCGGTGCTTCGAGGGAAATAGCCTTTCCGTCGAGGGATAAATCCAGGCGCGAAGCATGTAAAAACATTCTGTCGGTACCGTAAATTTCGGCCATTCGTTTATTGAATTTCGGATCGTTGTAACGACCGTCACCGATGATGGCGTGTTTGGCGATGGCAGCATGTTTGCGGATCTGATGCTGTCGACCCGTCATCAACTCCACTTCGATCAAGCTTAAATATTTATTGGCATTAATAACTTTAAATCGTGTTTTAGCATCGATGCGATCCTTGGAAAGACCCTGAGGATTTTGGCGACCTTCAGCCTTATCGCTGATGGCCCAAGACCATTCCTGCCAAGAATCTGAGACTGGCATTCCACCACGCAAGACAGCGTGATAGATCTTTTTGCAATCCCGTTCCTCAAAGATCCCTGCCAGTTCTTTGGCACATGCAGGAGTCAAAGCAAGCAACAGAACCCCGCTGGTTTCTTTATCCAAACGATGTGCCAAATGCAGTTGTTGGTATTTTTTGTCTTTCAGTTGGGCCGCTAATAGGTGCAAAACATCTTGAGGATCGTTATGAACACTGACGCCTGCTGGTTTATTGACGGCAATCCAGCCATCACCTTCTGCTAAAATTTCTAAATTCATTTGATTAAATCCCGTTCGCGAAGATCTTGCAGAATGCTTTGCAATTCAGTCGGTGAAACATCTCGCGCTGCAAGTTCAGACGCATACAGTGCCTTTTCCAGACGAGAAACAGCCAAAACTTGAATCGAAAGTAAAATCAACAGGTGAAAGAAAAACCCAATCCAACTAAAAAAGAAGGAAAATGTTCCCATCAGCGTAATGGAACGTCGAGAAGCCGCGCGATCTTTTTCAGCCGAATATTCTTTGTATTCCTGAATGCGGCTGTCAGTTTCGTTCCAATAAAGTCCTGCTTGGCGCAGATTTTTTTGTAAATGAGTTGTTGCCGAGGAGTTTAGTTTTTTACGGTGCAAATGAAAATGGACCCCTGTCAAAGTCAGAGAAGGAATCCATCCAATTACGTAAGAGACTGCAAGTTCTGGAGCCATGGTGTTAATTATCAATATCTTAGCTGCTGATTTTACTCAAAGACAATTTAGAATGAGTCGAGTGGGGGACGTCATGAATTCCGCTATTCAAGAATTTCTCGATTTCTTAGACAAAGAAGATGATCAGGATTACGGAGATTTTATGCGTGAAACCGACCATCATCTAATGCGCATGGTGGAGTCTCTTCGCGCTTTGACCCCGGAACAAGTCTGGCAAATTCGCAAATTGCGAGAGCAATTACTCTGGAGTTATCAAAATGATGTCAATGTTGTGAAGGCTGAATTGCGAGAGGGAGTCATGCATCTTGAGCAATGACTTTATGCATTCTGAGGGGCTTGCTTTGCACCTTCCAGCTCTGTAGGCTTTTCCTCAGAGCAGGAGGATATCATGTCGCAATTAATGACTCAGGAATTCTGCATTTCGATCAGTGATTTGGCTGCCTTTCTTCACATTTCTCCTCCGAAGGCCAAAGAGAAAGCAGAATTGGCGCTGCAAAAGAAAATCAAAACTCCATGGTTGATGCCCGATGAAGTCCGCGCGACTTTGTTAGCCGAAGGGTATAAATACCCGCAAAAAGTGGTCTCCGTACAAATGCTCAAAGGGGGAGTTGCTAAAACAACTTCAGTCTTGAATATGGGGCTACGTGCGGCGATGTATGGTGCGCGGGTTTTATTTATCGACTTGGATCAACAAGCAAACTTGAGTTTCGCCCTCGGAGTGGAAGATGAAAGTCTGCCGGTCTGGGTGGATATCGTTGAAAAGAAAAAGAACATCGAAGAATGCGTTCGTTTTATCGAGCCCCATGTGGACTTGATTCCTTCCAGTTTGAATAACTCGGTGATGGATCGAGTTTTAATGAACTCCAATCGAAATTGGGCACAAGCCATCAAAGGGCCATTGGAGAAAATCCGTCATCGTTACGATTTGATTCTGATCGATACTGCGCCAGCGCTGAGTGCGACGAACACGGCCGTCACGATTGCATCGGATGAAGTCATTTTGCCTGTGAATCCGGATAAATTCGCGATCTTAGGTCTTGAAAAGAACTTAGGAGAACTCGAGGACATTCGCGCTGATTTTGATCTTCAGTTCCAAAAGAAGATTCTTTTCACGAAGTTTGATGGGCGCGAAAATGCCAGTCATGAACTTTTGCAGAAGTGTATTGATTCCTTTGCCGATGAATTAATGAAGGGCTATATTCGTACTTCTTCGGAGGTTAAAAACTCCGTGCGATCCGGCAAAAGCCTTTTTGCAGGTAAGTCTCCTGTTAAAGCGGACTATGATTTAGTAACTAGAGAAGTCTTAGGCTTCATGTGAGGATTTATGCCAGAAATTAAAAATTACGACGGAAAAAAGAAAAAACATTCAGGCCACGCAAAACGTCGCCCTCATCATGAAATGCCGGATGAAATTAATACGGAAGCACAAAATGAAGGTGTTGAGTCTCCAGCTGACATGCGCGCGGATGCTCGTGCTGCTTTTGAGGAAATGCCAGAAACACCTCCTCAAGTAGACGAAGAAACAGCGCAGCCGTCTGAAGATGAGGGCGTGCATGAGCCTCATCACGAAGAACAGCCACAGAAAGTTCATGTTGAATTCTACGGGAGTGATATCATTCGCGAGAAGGCTCCTAAAGTCATGGAGCTTGCGGATACGGTTGCGGATGAATGGGTGAAAGATGGGCAGTTCGAAGGTTTGCCGGTAGGAAACCCCATTGCGCAAATGGCAGCGGCCAAGGCCCTTCGCACAGCCAAAGATGTTGAAAAGAAGCTAGAAGAAAAAGGCGTTTTTGCGATGGCAAAGATGGGTCTTGATTACGTTAAAGCAAAAATTGAAGAGAAGAAACGTCACTAATGGGACCACGTGAACAACGTTTGCATCAGCTTTTAGAGGGGGCATTGGCCCCTTCTTATTTAGAAATCGAGAACGAGAGTTCACAGCATTCCGTTCCGCCAGGCAGTGAAACTCATTTCAAAGTGCTTATTGTTTCCGATAAGTTTGCCGGTAAAAGTCGTATTGATCGCCAACGGCTGGTTAACGAGGCCCTGAAGCAAGAGTTGCAGTCGGGCCTCCATGCTCTGACGCAAAGGGCTTTAACTCCCGAGGAATGGGATCAGCAAAAATCCAAAATGCAGTTTGAGTCCCCTGAATGCATGGGCGGATCGAAACAGTCTAAATAATTCAGTTTAAAAATTGCTTTGGAAATTACTCTTCGAATTGGTTGAGCTTACTTTTAAGCTCACCGAGGAGTTTTTTGACTTCAAGAAGTTGTTCTTGATCTGGAGAGACTTTGTTAGCGACTTCTTCCGTGAGAGTTTCCCAGGAACTTAAAGCCTCGCGCAAGCCGGAGTTCAGGCCGCCAAGACGACTTTTCTTCGAAGTCTCTTTCGTCTCCTGCTTAGGTTGTTCTTGCTCGGGCTTACTGTCACTCATGTTGTCGTATAACTCTTTTATCGTTTTTCAGAGCATCTTGCTCTGAGGATCGATAGTTTTATTAATGGAACTCCATTTGACAAGTAGTTTTAGCCTGATAAATTGACTTTTTTCCCCTGCGGGCGCCGAAGCTTTAGCGAAGGCGACTACTTGTTTTAGGAGTGCGACATCATGTCTCAAGAGATTATCTACACAATGAAGGGCGTAAGTAAAGTATATCCTCCACAGAGATACGTTTTGAAGGATATCTACTTATCTTACTTTTACGGCGCAAAAATCGGCGTTTTGGGTCTAAACGGATCCGGTAAATCGACTTTGCTTAGAATTATGGCAGGAGTCGACAAAGACTTCTTAGGTGAAGCATTCCCTTCCAAAACAATGAAGGTCGGTTACTTCGAACAAGAACCACACCTTGATGAGAACCTCACGGTTAAAGAAAATATCTTCTCTGGCATGGGTGAACTTCCCAAGCTCATGAAAGAATACAATGAGATCAACGACAAATTCAGCGACCCGGATTTGTCTCCAGAGGCGATGGAAAAGTTGATCGAAAAACAAGGTGCCATTCAAGAGAAGCTAGAAGCTTTGGGCGGTTGGGATGTCGATCAAAAAATCGAAATCGTGATGGATGCTCTTCGCTGTCCAGATGGCGATATGTCTGTGACGAAACTATCAGGTGGTGAAAAACGCCGTGTTGCTTTGGCAAGATTGATCATGTCAGAGCCAGACATCTTGTTGTTGGATGAGCCTACGAATCACTTGGACGCAGAGTCAGTGGCATGGCTTGAACAATATCTCTCTAAATTCCCAGGCACCGTTATTGCGGTTACGCATGACCGTTATTTCTTGGATAACGTTGCTGGCTGGATCCTTGAACTTGACCGTGGTGAAGGTATTCCTTGGAAAGGGAACTACACATCTTGGTTGGAACAAAAAGACAAGCGTCAAGCGAATGAGCAAAAAGCTCAAGCTTCTCGTGCGAAGACTCTTGAAAGAGAGTTGGATTGGATTCGTCAGGGTGCAAAAGCTCGTCAGGCGAAATCAAAAGCTCGTATTTCGAACTATGAAAACTTGTTGAAAGAAGCGACTCCAGAGAAAATCCAAGAGATGTCTATTTATATCCCACCGGGACCTCGTTTGGGTGACATCGTTGTGGAAGCTAAGGGAATTACCAAAGCTTATGACCATAAAGTCCTCTTGGATGATGTGAGCTTTACGATTCCGCGCGGCGCAATCGTGGGTGTTATCGGGCCGAACGGTGTTGGTAAATCGACGTTGTTCCGTATGATCACGGGTAAAGAAACGCCGGATAAAGGGACTTTCAAAGTCGGTGAGACGGTGAAAATTGCCTACGTCGATCAAAGCCGTGAGACGTTGAACCCTGAAAAAACAGTGTTTGAAGAGCTCTCTGGCGGTCAAGACGTGATCCAATTGGGCACTCGTGAGATCAATGCTCGTCAGTACGTTTCATGGTTTAACTTCTCTGGAACTGACCAACAAAAGAAAGTTGGGCAGTTGTCAGGTGGTGAGCGCAATCGCGTGAATATGGCGAAAATCCTTAAAGAAGGCGGAAACCTTTTGCTTCTGGATGAGCCGACGAATGACCTTGACGTTAACACGATGCGTGCGCTTGAAGAAGCGTTGCTTGAGTTCGGTGGTTCTGCAGTCGTGATCTCGCATGATCGTTGGTTCTTGGACCGCGTGTGCACTCATATCATGGCGTTTGAAGGGGATTCGAAGATTGAATTCTTCCCTGGAAACTTCACTGAATACGAAGAAGACCGCAAACGTCGCCTAGGCGAAGACGCCGCTCAACCGAAGCGCATCCGCTTTAAGATGATATAAATATAGAAGGGCTCTCGAAAGAGGGCCCTTTTTCTTTTCGGGATGTCTCTTTAGGAAAAATAAATTGTCAGAATGACGAACCTTTAATTCGACACATTTTCTCTCTGAAATTATCTACACATATATAAGACTAAGGCTTGCGAGTGAGGACTGACTTCAAGATCTCGAAGTGCTCTTTAAGTTCCATGAAGAGCTCTGTCGAGCCGCCTTGATCGGGATGGAGGGCAATCGCGCAATGACGAAAGGCCTTTTTAAGTTCGGCCTCTGTAAAGCCCGCTGGGAGGTCATGGTTGTATGACTTTAGGAACTCGAAGGATTGCAGTTCTAGAGCGGAAAGCACGTGAGCCTTGCGCTGTGGGCGCGTAGCAGGACGAGGGTAAGCTTTGGATGAAACAGGAATGTCGAAGCGTCCAATTTGTCCAATTAAAAAGGCCATGTGCGCAGGATCTGACTTGTCAGATCCTTGGTAAGAAGTGGCTTCTGCTTGGGGATTTCCCATTTTCTCATTGAGGATTTGGCGGAAGCTAGCTTGAAAACTCATGTCTATCTTATCGACAGGACCACTGAGTTTTTGAGTCCAGAGTTGTCGTTTTCCGAGGGAAAAAGGCCGATTTTTCGGTGTTTCTAGAGGGGGACAGGGGGAGAAAAGGCGTTTTTCAGAGGGGAAAAAGACCCTTTTCGAGGGAAAAATGCAAAAAAATGAATTATTGATGCATTTTTTTTTGGACAAACGACTCGACTTAGATACACACTAAGCTCATTCGAGACTAACAAGACAAAAATCCTAACGGAGGAATTAAAAATGGCTAAAGCTAAAAAAGCTACAACTAAGAAAGCTGCTCCTAAAAAAGCTGCTACAAAAAAAGCTGCTCCTAAAAAAGCTGCTGCGAAAAAAGCTGCTGCTCCTAAGAAAGCCGCTGCTCCTAAAAAGAAAACTGCTCGTAAACCAAATCCTGCATTCATGAAGGCTTTGACTCCTTCTGCAGCTTTGGCAGCAGTTGTTGGTGCTTCTCCACTTCCACGCACTGAAGTTGTTAAAAAACTTTGGGCTTACATCAAAAAGAACGGTCTTCAAGACTCTAAAAACCGTAGAAACATCAATGCTGACGCAAAACTTAAAGAAGTTTTCGGCGGTAAAACTACTGTTTCTATGTTCGACATGACTAAACTTGTTTCAAAACACTTGAAATAGGTCTTAGCTTACATAGATCTTTAAAGCCCAGGTAACCCCTGGGCTTTTTTTATTATCCCTATCAAATCTGTAAGGCGTGTGCTATACCTGCCCCCATGGGAATCAAGCCTTTATCACTCGAAGAAATCAAAAAAATGACTCGCGCGTGTCGTATTGCTGCTGACACACTTACGTACCTCGATAAGTACGTAAAAGCTGGTATCACGACCAATCAAATTGATGAACTAGCCAATGATTTTATGCTGACTAAAGGCGCGAAGTCCGCGTGCTTGGGTTATCACGGTTATCCGAAATACACTTGTACGTCTGTGAACGAAGTTGTTTGTCATGGTCTTCCTGACGAAACAGTTTTGAAAGACGGCGATATCGTGAATGTGGACGTCACGGCTTGGATTGATGGTTTCTTTGGCGACACTTCCAAAATGTTCGCAATCGGAAATATCTCCGATGAAGCTCGGGACTTAATCGAAACGGCACGTATGGCCCGCGATCTAGGTATTGAAGCGATCACTCCAAAAGGCCGTACTGGCGATATTGGTTTTGAAACAAATAAGTATGTGACTCGTAAGGGGTACACGACTGTTAAAGAAATTGGGGGGCACGGCGTAGGTCGTATCTTCCACGAAGAGCCGTTCGTACCGTCTTTCGGTAAAAAGGGTAAGGGCGATATCTTGGTTCCATTCCATTGCATTACAGTGGAGCCCATGGTGAACCAAGGTACCGACGAGATCATTGAATACGATATCAAAGGGTCTAGCATTAAGTACTATCATACTGCGGATGGTCTATTATCAGCACAGTTTGAACATACAGTACTTGTGACAGATACTGGGTACGAGATTTTAACACTTCCATAATTTTTTAAGCTAAGATTGAACGTCTTTAGAAGGAACAAATATGTCACTAACAAACGCGACGAATGGAAAGAATGCTATGAAGAAAACTGGCAAAGCTCCGGTAGCTACTAAAGCAGCTGCGAAAACTCCAGCTGTTGATTACAGAGTCTCTAAAGAAGCAATGGAAAACCCAGAGGTTTTCGCAAAGCTTGCTAAATGGGGCCGTGAGGAAATCAAAATTGCTGAAACTGAAATGCCTGGCTTGATGGCTCTTCGTAAAGAGTACAAAAAAGCTCAACCTTTCAAAGGTGCTCGTATCGCGGGTTGCCTTCATATGACAATTCAAACAGCGGTTTTGATCGAGACTCTTGTTGAGCTTGGTGCGGAAATCCGTTGGTCTTCTTGCAACATCTTCTCTACTCAAGATCACGCTGCTGCTGCGATCGCTGCTGCAGGCATCCCTGTTTTTGCTTGGAAAGGTTTGACTGAGCAAGAATTTAACTGGTGTATCGAACAAACGATCACTGGCTGGGGCCCAGAAGGCTTCAACTTGATCCTTGATGACGGTGGTGACTTGACGAACATGATGCACGAACCACGTTTCGCAAAAGAGATGAAGAAAATCATCGGTATCTCTGAAGAAACAACAACAGGCGTGCACAACCTTGAGCAATTGTTGAAACAAGGAAAACTAAAAGTTCCTGCTATCAACATCAATGACTCTGTAACTAAATCTAAATTCGACAACCTTTACGGCTGCCGCGAATCACTTGCTGACGGTATCAAACGTGCAACTGACGTGATGGTTGCTGGTAAAGTGGTTGTTGTTGCTGGTTACGGCGACGTAGGTAAAGGTTCTGCGCACTCTATGCGTGGTCTTGGTGCTCGCGTTCTTATTACAGAAATCGATCCTATCTGCGCATTGCAAGCAGCAATGGAAGGTTTCGAAGTAACTACTATGGATGAAGCAGCTCCTTTGGCTGATATCTTTGTAACTGCAACTGGTTGCTGCGATATCATCACTGAAAAGCATTTCACTAAAATGAAAAACAACGCGATTGTGTGCAACATCGGTCACTTCGATATCGAAATCGATATGGCTTGGTTGAACAAAAATTCAAAAATCCGCGAAGTAAAACCACAAGTAGACATCCACACGTTGAAAAACGGAAACCAAGTTATCGTGTTGGCTCAAGGCCGCCTTGTAAACTTGGGTTGTGCTACTGGTCACCCTTCGTTCGTAATGTCGAACTCATTCACGAACCAAGTTTTGGCTCAAATGGAACTTTACCGTAACCGCGATAAATACCAAGAGATCGCAGTTTACCGTTTGCCTAAGCACCTAGACGAAAAAGTGGCTGCTTTGCACTTGGGTAAATTGGGTGTGAAATTGACGAAGCTTTCTCAAAAACAAGCTAAGTATCTTCACATGAATCCGAACGGGCCATTCAAGCCAGATCACTACCGCTATTAAAAAAGGCGGTCGGTGAAAACGGCTCATCCGACTTCGTTGTTGAGGGCTCCTGCCCTCAACCCTTCGGGCTACGCGCAAAAATAGCATCCTGCTATTTTTGTGTCGGGCACCTCGAATCGCTGCGACGTACCTGGAGTACGCCTCCGCGCTTAGAGAGATCCTCCGCCTCGCGTCTGAACCGTTTTGACCAACCTTGATTCGTATGTAAAAAGGGCTGCCTTTCAGGGCTGCCCTTTTTTTTGTTGGAGCTGCCCTTGGGGGTGGCTCTTTTTTTTAGCGTTGGATGGGGAGTTTGGTGATGAAGCCTAGGGTTAGTTTCTTTTCGAGGGTGCCGATGTAGTTTCCTTCGGTGTCTATGTTAGCTACTATGCTCTCGTTAACTTCCACGCTGTAAAGGGATTCTAGGATCATTCCGGTGCCGTCGCTGCGGAAGCCGATGAAGAAGGTGTAGCTTGCGTAGCCTTCGGCCCAGCCGCCGCGGGCGAAGGATGTTTGTACTAAATCTGAAAATTCAACTTGGCCACATTGATCGATCCATGGGTTTTCTGGCGTGCTGTTGGTTTCGCAAATTTGCATTTCAATGGCATTTCTAATTTTTGCTAAGCGCGAATCTGGATCAGCTAAAAGCATTGAGATGAGTTCTTGGTTTTCTTTGCCATCTAAATACTCGGATGCTTGAACATAATCACGGTCGTCGGTTGTGATCACGACCTTGGCGGAGTGGGAGTCTACTTTTTGGAAATCGCGGGTTTCCGCTTCGGCTGTGCAAAAGAGAAGAGTGGTACTCAACATTAAAATCACTTTTTTCATTGGATCTCCTGTAGAATTTGAACGAGATCGTCAGCTAAATCCCATTGCTGTGGGAGGGCAACAGCAAAATCAGAGATTGCCTAATTGAAACAGACCGGATTTAAATAGGGGCCTAGTGGAGGTTCCATGAAATTTACTTTAGCATTCGCAATAACACTTTTGGCATCGTTTGCTCAGGCAAGATTGTCTGATGGAAAAGTTCATTTCAAATTAGAAAAAACCAAAGTTGTTGGAACTGTCGACAAAGGATTTCATTTCAATAAAGAGGCCCCTGCATCGGCGCTGGTGAACGGTAAAGAAATCGAACCTTCCATAAAGGAAGAGAAGTCTTTGAGTTTTGAAGTCGGCAACGCAAACTTTGTAAATTTGAATCTCTATGTTTGCGACGATAAAAAAACAGTCTGTGAAGAGCATAGCTACGGCTACGCAATCCAAAACGGAAAACTAGAAACCAGCGGCGGTAAAGCTAAAGCTGATCCCGGTATTGCGCTGAAAAACTCAAAACCAGCCGAAGAAAAAAAAGCTTCCCCAAAAATGGGCCTACTTTCTGCTGAAGTTAAAATGAACTCTCATGGCTTTATCGAAAACGAATTTGCTATCGCGATGATGCAAGCTGAACAAAAAAATCAGTTGGTTCTTGTGGATTATGGGGCTCCTTGGTGTCCAGCTTGTGTGCGTTTGGAAACGGAAGTGTTTGGAACAAAAGAATTCCAAAAACTGACTAAGAACGTTGTGAAGCTTTATTTGAATGCTGACAAAGTTGCGAATAAAGAATTCGGAGCGAAATACAAAATCAAAGCCTTACCAACATTGATTGTATTGAACGCAAAAGGCGAAGAAATCTATCGCCACTTGGATTTTGCAACGACAGATGTGTTAGTTAAAGAACTTGGTCCACAATTTAAAAAAGCCACTGTTGATTGGGCAAAACTCGAGGAGTCCGCGACAAAGGGTGATAAAAAAGCCCAAAAACAACTCGCGGCTCGTGCGATGAATATGCTCGACTATGAAAACGCAGTGAAATGGTTTGAGATGCTAGGTGAGAAGTCATCTGACTATGCTTATAGCGAAACTTCATTGTGGTCAGAAAAATACAGCAAAGACTCCGTTGCCAACCTCCAAGGCTACGTTCAAGTCTTGAACAAATGGATCACGGCTTTGCCTGAATCTTACGTCAGCCTTGTTTCTAGAAACGATTTGGCCGGCACATATGACGACAAACAGATTCCAGATACGGTTAAAGCAGAACTGCAAAAAAACGTGGAGTTAGCTCAAGCCCTTTTGGTGACTGAAAAGAAATCAAAAAAGATGTGGAAAGAATTCGGCATGAGTGTCGCTCCATATGAGCGTGAAGAAATTTTGTCGAACATGATCACAAGCCTCAAGAAGCTAGATAAAAAAGATGACGTAGAAAAAGCCAAAGCTGAGTTGCGCGGTCTTCTTGAGAAAAAAGATCTTTCAATCAACCGCCCAGGCGAAGTTTTGGCGGGACTTTCTTATTTCCGCCAAGTTGATATGAAAGACAAAGAAGAGCAATGGTTGCTTGATCTCGATAAAGCAAACCCAGGAACATACTCATACCCGATGAAATTAGCGCGCTTTTACATGCGCGAAAAGAAATTCGACCAAGCTTTGCCATACGCTCAACTTGCCGTTGAGCGCGGCGACGGATTACGCCTTTCAAACTTAAAAGTTTTGGCAGAAGTGCAAAAAGAGCTGAAACAAAAGGACGCCGCTAAAAAATCAATCGAGCAAGCATTGGCATTGCCAGAAGCGAAACTCGAGCGCTATCAAACAACAACAAAAGCACTCGAGGATTTGAAGAAGTCCCTCTAGGTACCGCTTCCTTTCGTGTCGAAAAGGTACCAGGTTCTTTTTGTGAAGGATTTTAAGCAGGTACCTCTCGAACGGGGAGTTTACTTACAACGTGTAATCAGAGCTTCATTGACATCTTCGCCGCCGTCGCTTGTTGCGAAAAGCATGAGGATGTCTTCGTTCTTGCTTGACCAGTTTTTCCACTGTTCAGATTCTTGGTTTAAGTAGTCTCTTGTTTCTTCGGCTTCTCCGATTTCATCAAAGATGATAGTTTCATTTTTGTATTTGTATCCCCATGTTTGCAATTGATCGCTATAGAAAACATCAATCAAACCAGAGACTGCATCTTTAACATCTTGATAGTTGCCTGTGTAGCAGGTGCCTGGGGCTGGGATATGAGGGCTTGAGATCTCAAGCTCGAGGCCTAAAGTTTCGAAAGACTTGTAAACGGAAGCATTGAAGGCAGTCATTTTTTCGTATGAGTCATTGGATGAAAACTCAAAGTAAGCAGGAATAGTTGGAAGACCAACTGCTTTAAGTTGTTCATTCAATGGGCCCATAGCCACCGGTGTTTCATTGTAATCGATGATAACAATAGGAACACGGATAGTTGCTGTTGCATAAACTTGTGCACTCATTAGAAAAGTCGCTAAACCTAAAATCGCTTTTTTCATTATTTGCTCCTATGTAACTTGATAAGGGAGCTTATACAGGAAATTCGAGAATTCCTAAAATGTATGTTTTAGACATTATAATTCATTCAAAGAATAGGTACCTGCTTTCTTTCGTGTCGAAAAGGTACCAGGTTCTTTTTGTGAAGGATTTTAAGCAGGTACCTTTCGAAGTGTGAAAGGAATTTTCCCTAGGGATTTCCCGTTTGCGAGGATTTCGACGTGGTGAAGTCCCGGATAAAGGACTCGAGTGGTGACGGGTTTAAAGGAGTGGGACTTCTTAATGTGAACCCATTCATTTGGCTTTAGGTTCTTTGTTGTTAGCTTAAAGACCTTGCCAGATTCACCGCGAGCCTTGCGATAGTGAATCACGTAGTCGATCACGGCCATGCCTTTGTGTTTGGATTCGATCTCAAACTCAAAGTGAATCTTGTCTCCGACTTTGATCGACTTCTTATCCACTTTAAAACCACGAATCTTCACGTTCATATCGGTATTTACCCCAATGAGCTTTAAAGCCTTGGGATTGCCTTTTTTGATAAGTCCACGCAAAGCGTGGCGGGTGATCCAGTCGATTTTATCCTGATGTTGTTTTGGAGCTTCCTTTTTCCAACGGGTCAGAGTTTTGATTGTGACCTCGGGATTATCCTTGGAAATATCGTTCAAATGATTTGCCACAGATTTACGAACATAGAGCTCGTCATCATATTTCAACTTCTCAAGTAATTTTAAAGTCGGCGTTGGATCCTTGATAAAATGTGGGAGCTGCTCGCCCCAAGGCAGGCGGGGGCGCGTGCCCTCCGAAACCCAGCGGCGCACATGATGAACTGGGTGATCGGTGAGATCATTCAAATATTGAAGGCTCAGATCCGTGTGATGAATCAGGAACGGGCGCACAGCGAACTCGCTGGTAAACTTCTGAGTCAAAACGGTTAAGGCCTCTAAAGACTCTTCCGCGTTCTGAAGTCCATGCAGCTGGATAAATTCCGTAAACGGCCAAAGGTCAAAGCCCTTCAATGCGCTTGAGGCTGACTTGGGTTTTTCTGCTGCTAACAGCAGAATCTTCAATGCCTTGGAATAATCCGCAGGTAAATGCTCCTGCAGATTCTGCGCAATCAAGCGCGTGCGGGCTTTTAACTCCAGGGCGTGAAGTTTTTTTGACAGCTCTTCAAACTTTTTAGAATTAAAATCAGGATAGTGGTGGCGGATATGGCTTGAAATTTTCTTTACCAACTCCGCATTCATCCAATTTTTGAAAGCGGAGTCCTGAGATGAATCTCCTTTTTGAGGCATATCGCAGGACCCTTTCTTAGAATTTCAATTTGTCGGTATAGGCGCGAAGTTCTTGGATGCTCTCGCGGATGTCATCAAGGGCGCGATGCTTGTTCGCTTTCTTGTAGACGAAGTTGTACTTGTTATTAAAGATCACTTTCCAAGAAGACACATCCACCATGCGATAGTGCAGGCGGCTGGCAAGATCTGGCATGTACTTATCAATGAACAAGCGATCTTGCATAATGGAGTTGCCAGCCAGGACAGGTTTGTCTTTGGTATTCGGGAAGTGCTTCTTGACCATGTCGACGAGTTTCGCTTCGACTTGATCTGGCTCCATGCCATTTGGAACTTTGGCAGTAAGGCCTGATTTGGCGTGGTGCTCAGTATTCCAAGCATCCATTGCCGCCAGATATTTTTGCGGCTGTTTTACAACGGTTTCAAATGTTTCAAGTTCTGCAAAATTAAGGTCAGTGACGATAGCGGCGACTTCGATGATGACTTCCTTGTTCACATCAAGGCCTGTCATCTCCATATCAATCCACAATAGCTTATTCACGAAAGGATCCTGTTCTAGGGCTCTGTGGCCCGATGTCCTTCTATAATGAAGGATAGGGCCAAGACTGACAAGGATTATGCCTTCTGTTGCTCCAGGCCGGAGCGAAGGGCGCGCTCAACTGTGGTAATTAGCGTGCGCTCATCCCAAGGTTTGTCGATAAACGCGTAAACACCCAGGCGTTGGGCTTCTTGAACCATTTCTTTTTGGCCATATCCCGTATGGATAATAAAAGGAATCGTGAGACCGCTTTCGCGCATCCACTTTAATACTTCGAGGCCGGATTTTTTTGGCATTTTCTCGTCAGACAAAACCGCATCAAAGGCATGAGCCTTTAATAAATCAATGCCTTCCAAGCCGTTTGAGGCTTGGTGAATTTCGCTTGCTGAGTCTTCGAGTAAGGAACTTAGAATCTCCCGGAGTTCGGATTCATCATCGATAATGAGGAGACGTCCCTTTGTTACAATGTCTGCCATAATGAGTATTATGACAGAATTGTGAGCGATCGTCACCGTTCTCTCCGGTCAAATTATCTTGAAGAGAATGTGAGTTAGACGGAAGTGTTGTTAAAGACCTATTTGTCTTTGTGCGCACCTGTGATTTTGTAATCACCGGCCTTTGAAACCGCGGCTTGAATCTGGTCTTGAGACAAAACCACGCCTTTTTTAGAGGAAATTACGATCTTACCGACGGTAACGTCACATTTCTCAATACCATCCATTTTGCAGACCTGAGCCTGGATAGACTTTGCGCAAGAACCGCAGTGCATACCCGCCACGTCGTAAGTCGTCGTATCAGCATGAGCAGCAGATGATAGTAAAAGGGCAGTTAAGATAAGTAGGTGTTTCAAGGTTTTCCTCCTGAAAGGGGTCAGTGCCGAAGACAGTATACCCAAATTTAGGTATTTCCAAGAGTCCTGAGGGGTGAAAATGCTCAAAAAGATAGCATTAAGCGCCTTGTAAAAGGTTTTTTAAAAATACTTGTTGAACTGCGGGCTTACCATGGCTATAAAAGATTCTCCAAAACGTTGCGGGGTGGTAGTTAAGTTGGTTATAACGTCCGCCTGTCACGCGGAAGGCCGCGGGTTCGAGTCCCGTCCACCCCGCCAATTTTTTAGGAAATAGAATCACCGAAGTTAAAGCTTCGGTTTTTTTATGTCCTTTTTATAAATAATACTAAGTTTATATTAATGCGCGATACACGGTCGCTTGGTTACTCGAGGCCAGGCCAAAGTTTTCCATCAACAACTACGGCCCTTGAAGTTGCTTGATATCTCTCAACGGTGGGTTTCCAAAAAAGCGTTTGTATTCGCGATTGAATTGATTTGGGCTGGCGTAGCCGACTTCAACCGCGGCTCTTGTGACATCCATTAAGCCAAACATTAAAAGTCTTCGTGCTTCTTGCATGCGAAGTTGTTTTTGATATTGAAGCGGGCTCATTGAAGTCACGGCCTTAAATTTAGAGAACAAGGCCGAAGCGCTCATTCCGCTTTCATCGGCAATCTCCTCCACCGTGATTGTTTTATCAAAGTTCTCCTTGATCCAATCGAGTGCTCGGACGATGCCTTTGTCTTTTCCGAACAAAGATGAATTTTGCAAAAGCAAATGATTGAACTCGCTCGCTAATAACTCGTAGATAAGTTCTTTTTTTGCGAGACCAGCAATAAATTTTGAACTGCTTTCTGACTGTGCTTGCTCAAGCAGTTTTAAAAAAAGCGAACCTAAGTTTTTATGCGCCGGCCTCACGAAGGCGCCTGGATTGATGGTGCCTTTCGGATTTATTTTTATCTCAGCCTCTTTAATGACTGAAAATATCTCTTTTGGTTCGAATGTAATTCGAAGCCCGATATAAGGCTCTTTGGGTGTGGCTTTAACGACGTGCCCGGCAATCGGCATATCAATGGCCGATGCGATAAACTCTCCGGGATTGCAGTAAATCGTTTCTTTGGCGATGTTGAGCAATTTTTTACCCTGTACGATTAGGCAAATTGAAGGATCAAGGATGCCGCGCTCGAAAGGCGTCGGTTGATCATTTTTTTGGATCACAAAATAGGGGAGTTTAGTTTTGTTTGTGCCATTGGTGAGTTTCGCTGGCTGGGCTAACTCTATCAAAGCCTTGAGCTGACTGTTTAATATTGGGTCAGTTGGTTTCATTTGAGCTCCAAGTAAATTGCCTATTTCTACAAATTCTAGTGCAGCTTTTAGAGGACGTCTAGCGGTCGGGAAAGGATTTGTAGTTTTAGGCAAGTATTTAGGAGTGGTGGAGTGGCACGTATTTAAGGGACGCGTAGGATTTAAGAAAAAGGAGATTCAAGTTTATGAAAACACTCAATCGACAATTCATTAATGGCGCGTTTGTCACTTCGCACGGGAAAGAAGTTATCGAAACATTTAACCCAGCAACAGGGATCGCAATTTCACAAGTCACGATGGCTGACGAGGTCGATGCTCAGAACGCGATTCAGGCGGCGAAGAAAGCATTTGAAGAATACAAATTTGCTCCGTTAAAAGTGCGGGCGGAGTACCTGCAAAGACTTTATTCGGCATTTGAAGCAGACAAGTCCCTTCATTTAGAACTGATGTTGCAGGAGTATAGTGCACCGAAGGCTTTTGCACAGTTCACGATCGAAGATGGTATTCAATTTTTTAAACGAGGAATTGAGCTTCTTGAAACTTATGAATTTGAAAGAAATTTGGGTGGGTCTTCTGTCTACTTAGAACCGGTGGGCGTGGCGGCCATTATCACACCCTGGAATGGAGTGCTCTGGTCCGTTTGTATGAAGCTTGCACAAGCACTCGCGGCGGGATGTACGGTCGTCATAAAGCCAAGTGAGTTCTCAGCACTTCAAGTTGACGCCATTGCTGAGACCATCCGCAGTGCCAATCTTCCAAAGGGCCTCGTTAATGTTCTTAATGGTCGCGGCGAAATCATTGGCCCTGTCTTAACTAAGAGCCCTGACGTCGCCAAAATCAGTTTTACGGGCTCGACGGTCGTTGGTGAAATTCTTATGCGTGATGGTGCACAAACAATGAAGCGCCTTACGCTTGAACTTGGTGGAAAATCGCCGACAGTTATTTTGGATGATGCCAAAGTGGAGGATGCTGTTTCATTTGCACTGCAAGCGGGGTTCATGAATAGCGGACAAGCATGTATAGCGGGAACCCGCATCCTTATTCCAAAAAGCCGCTACAGTGAATTTGAAAACGCTTTTAAAAAAGCCACAGAACAAATGATTGTGGGGGCAGGAAGCAAAGATTCAACAGTTATTGGACCCATGGTTTCAAAAAGACAATATGATCGCGTTCGATCTTATATTCAAAAAGGTATCGATGAAGGAGCAACGCTTCTTACGGGCGGGCTTGAAAGGCCCGAGAACTCTGGAAATGGGTATTTTATTAAGCCCACAATTTTCACTCAGGTTAAAAATTCGATGACTATTGCGCGAGAGGAAATTTTTGGCCCGGTACTTTCACTCATTGCTTACGATGACGAAAATCAAGCGGCTCAAATCGCAAATGACACAAATTATGGGTTGCATGCCTACGTCATTGGAAAAGATGAAGTGCGAGCGGCAAATTTTGCTCGAAAGATCCAAGCTGGTCGCGTGATGGTTAATAAATTTCAGGCGAACGCAGCTGCACCTTTTGGCGGATTCAAAAAATCAGGACTCGGAAGAGAGTTTGGTCCATTTGGTCTTGAAGCATTTTTAGAACCAAAAGTGGTCTTGGTTTAAGAAAACGGCTGAAACATTAAAAAATTAGAGTTCAAGGCCCATGGATTTTCCATAGGCCTTTTTTCTTTCTGGATTAAAGAAAAACTTAAGCTCAATTAAAAAGCGGAATTTTTCATGGAACTCGCAACCTGAAATAACGAAGCCTCTTTTAAGCTTAGGAATCAGGACGCCAGGGTTGTTGCCATGATGAATACTTGTGACAACTTGAAAGCCTTCCTTTTTGACCTCATCTAAAACAAACTCGAGCAGGCGAGAATAGATTCCTTTATTGCGGTACTCTTGAAGAACGGCCGAGTTTTTCATATAAAAAGTTTCAGCGTCAGTAGCATATCCAACATGCCATCCAATGGGTTCGCTGCCATCATAGACACCGACGAGTAGTTCCCAGGGAGCATATTTCTTTCGACGTTCTGAGATCAACTTTTGGTCTTCTGCCGATACTTCAAATCCGGGTTCAACAGTTCGGTTCGCGAAAACCTTGTTAAAATGAAGGTTTTGAATGCGGCTGAGTTCTTCACTGGAGATCAGTTTAAAGATGATCTTATTCATGAGCTACCTTGCTTCCGAAAATATTGGGATATTGAAAGAATAGTCTGTCCACAAAATCTTTTCCTTCATAACTAACAAGTAGATTAAACTGCTGTTTTGACACTTCGGCAAATGTATTTTCGTGGTCTTGCTGGTCTCCGCTAAAGACTTCCTCGCTATAGGGAGAGTGGTGAATAATTTCTCCGAATTGCTCCTGACAGTATTGATAATACTCTCTCGTGTGAAGAATAAATAAGTGCCAGATCTCGTCAAGATAGTCGATTTGCTGATTAAAAATGAAATCTTGAGTGAGAGCTCCGTCTTTGGTTGCAGTATGAATAAACTTGAGTAGACGGAGCAGATCGTTGAAAACCATTTCACCGAGTAAGTGAGAGTTACCAGGCACCATATTTTTTTTAATCATGGATTTAATAATAATAGTGTTCACTGGTAAGTCTCCTTGTCGTATTAAACTGGATCTTTGCCGCTGCCGTGAGATCCACCACCGCAAGTCAATTGCACTTCTCCGCTGTCAAGGCGTTGGTTATATTCTTCTAGATTTTGATTAAATTGTGATCCGTTGTTGTGAATCATTTGAATTTGAACGTCTGAAATCGAGCTCTCGTTGATATTCAAACCACGAAGCACGGTTCTAATGTTTTTGAAGTCTTTATTCGTCAGCTGACTAGCTTTTGCGTAGGGACTGATAGCTAGTAAAATAAGTGAGATTGTCAGTTTGCTTACTTTCAATGAGTTCATTGGATTTTCCTTTGTTTGGTCCGATTATTCGGATGCTTGTCCGTAATGCGACAACAATGCCACTGCTAAGTCCTCTATATTGGATTTGGCCGATTTTGTTCCAGAATTGGAGATTTCCTGGTCTCTGTTTAGGGACGTGAGGAGTTACTAAGTTTTTTTGTAGTTAACTGAGATCCTTTCGTGGCATTTTTTAGGCTCAATCTTCGAAATATGCTTCCCGTCACGCAATAAAGCATTTATGGTGGGCATTCATCACTATATAGAGGAAGTCCCATGAAGAATAAAAAATGGTTTGCAGTTAAAACACTTTACGTAACTCGCGCTGTTGGTCGTACAAAAGGCAAACAAGCTTTCGCGGAACTTCTTGAAGAGCGCGTTGTATTGTTCCAAGCAGCGAACGCAAACGCAGCAGCAAAAGCCGCTGAAAAAGATGCAAAAGACTACAGTGAATACACGTACCAAAACGTTGATGGCCAAGCCGTTCGCACTGAGTACTTGAATGCGTGTGACGTATTTGAACTTTATGAAACTCTTGAAAGCGGTGTCGAACTTTTTGCTTCAACTGAAGTTTTGACGAAAAAAGCTTCCAAAGCTGATTTGATCTCTCGTCGTCTTGGTAAGCTTGAAACAAACAGCACAATCAAAATGCGTAAGAGATTCATGAGCAAAGAATTGAGTTCTTACATCTAAGAATTCTTCAAAGCCTCGGAAGCCCCGAGGCTTTTTTCTATCCACAAAGGACCTATATGAAACTCGCCGACATCGTTCAAGTGATCGCCAAAGAACTGGGAACTTCTGACATCAAAGAAATCAATAAGCGCCTGAAGTCCGAGTCGGCAGTGAAGTTTCGTATTACTGGAAAAGCTTTGGGTCATTTTGGTTTCACAGGCCAAATTAAAAGCATTTCTGAAGAAGGCATCAAAGCTTTCATGGCAAATAAAGTATCCTTGATTCGCCTAGCAGATATCGAAACTTTCGAAAAAGCCAAACCTCGTGAAGAACGCCCAGTCCGACCTGCTAAAACACAGGTGGTCGCGCCGACGAAGCCAAAAGCTCCATCAAAAAAAACGAGTCATCAATTTGATGATGAGGATTTCGAAGATAGCGACGACCACGATGAATTTCGCGCGAAGAAACTGAAAGACGGGAAGGGTAAGTCTTCTAAAGGGAAAAGCGGGAGTAAATTTATTCCCAGTGGCAAAAAGTGATAAGTCTAAAACTTAAGCGGATCCTTTTCTTGAATCTTGTTTCGATTTGAAGGTCTTAATCGTTGAAATAAAGTGATCACCATACATACGCACTTTCGCGATTTTCTCGATGTCATGGTTAGTTTGCGCTACCGAAGTTCTGACCAACCATACAGGCCGCCGGCGCCGCTCGATGAGGCTGTGTAGGTGGATCCAGCAGGGACAACGCCCGAGGCATTGCACATGGCCGCTCCGTCGCTGTCGTTTACGAAATTGTAGTCAACAGTGACGCCATCAACTCGAAGAGTTGCAGAACAACGCTCTCCTGAAGCTCCGCTGTAAACTTGGACTGATACGTGAATGTCTTGTCCGGTATCGTTGACGTAAATCGCGTTGAGATTGCGTTGTCCCATCATAGAAACCCACTGTCGACCAGAAGGACCAGCTCCTTTACAGCCGACAATCGTTTTTGCCGTATTGGGGCTTGCCGGATCCATTTGCAAAGTTGTTCTGACTTTGATGGGTTTGGGTGGTCGTGACCAGGTTGAATCAAAATCAACAAGATATTCTGCCGTGTAGAAATTGTTTGTGCCTTGTAAATTTCCAAGCGTGATGGATCTTACTTTAAGTTGACTCGAGAGTCCGGAAACAACTTCGCCTCTTGTGATCAGAACAGGTGCGCCAACAGCTCCGCGAATAAGAATTCGATTGAAGGTAATATTGACTGCCGCCAAATTGTTGATGTTAATGACGGGAAGTGTTCGATGTGGAGCTTCGGAGGGGTCCGTCAGCTGGAATGTGCATACAGTTCCATCCGCCAAAGTTGAAATCATCAATTGTTGTAAATCGAGGGAGCTGAGTTTATCGGTAAGTGCTCTTGTTTCCTTTTGCTGAGAAACCACCAGGGAGGTAATGGCAAGTCCAATGATGGCCATAATTCCGGTGACGACCAGAACTTCCACAAGAGACATTCCTGCACGATTCTTAATATGAGACATCGGCATTACTTCGCGTCCTCCATATAAATAATTATCGGAGAATCCTCACGAAGCCTTGAGATATCACGAGAAGGATTTACTCCCCAATGGAAAGCAGTGAATCCTTCAGAATGTACGAAGCCGTAAGTTAACGCTTTAACAATAGACCTAACGTCTTGACGGCATTTTCGATTTCCGGTGTCCAGATGCGCCCGCAATTGATGCGGATATAGTTTTTGTATTTTCCATGAGCTGAGAAAATCACACCCGGTGCAATGCTAATCTTTTTAGCCGCTGCCGCATGATAGAGATCAATGGAGTTGTGCCCACGTGGTAACTCCACCCACAACATAAAACCAGCACCAGGCTGTGTCAGTCGTGTTCCCTCGGGAAAATATCTTAAAACTGCTTCCGTCATTTTATAAACTTGGGTTTGCATGAGCGGCAAAATATGTTTCAAATGGCGCTCGTAAGCTCCACTGGAAAGAAATTCTGCCATCACCAATTGCTGCGGGCGATTGGTTCCAACTGTACTGCTAAGTTGAATATTGCGAAACTGTTTTTCAAATTTTCCAGGCAAAGCCCAACCGACGCGGGCTGCAGGTGAAATTGTTTTTGAGAATGAAGAACAAGAAATCACCAGGCCCTCGTCATCAAATGCTCGAAGCAATTTGGGACGAATGCCAGAGAAGGCCAGATCCGCATAGACATCATCTTCGATAACTGGAATTCCATAATGCGAAATCATTTTGACGATCGAGCGTTTGCTCTCATCCGGCATAAGCGAGCCCAATGGATTATTAAAATTCGGCATCAAAAGAGCGGCGCTGATTTTGTGTTTTTTAAGAAGCGAATGAAATTCGTCGGGATCGACGCCGGTTTTGCTGTCAGCGGAAATCTCAATCACTTTCACGCCTAAACTTGCGACAGCTTGCAAGATGCCGAAATAATTTGGCGATTCAATTAAGAGTGTATCGCCCGGTTTCAGCACAGCTCTTAGAGCCAGATGCACGGACTCAAGTGCACCGTTTGTGGCATAAACTTCTTCTGTGCGAATGCGATTGCCAGTTCGTGAAAGTCTTTTGGCAACTTGTTGGGTAAAGCGGGGATGGCCGGGTGGAAACTGATACTTGGAATTGACATCTTTTTCTGTGCGAAGAATCGAGCGCATAATTCGCGCCACGGCTTCGTTAGGGTAAAGTTCAGGTGAAAAACAAGCGGCTCCAAGGGGTACAATTTTATCGTTGTTCGCAGCTTCAAAAAGATCAGAAACGATGTCGGGGATTTGCACCGGGGCCGCTTTTGTCTGCGTGAGATTTTCAGGACGAACAGCTTCGGTTGTCGCTGGGGCCGCAATATAAAATCCTGACTGAGCCCGGGCTTCGATCAAACCCCGTTTTTCCAAAAGCAAGTAAGCTTGCAAAACCGTGTTGATACTGAGACCAGAAACAGCACTCTGCTTTCGTACAGATATAACTTTCTCTCCGGTTTTCAGTAAGCCCGCTTTAATTTGCTTTTCAATATCCGTTGCCAACTTAACGTAGAGCTTTTCTCGATTTTCCATATTGAAGATTGTACACGGCTTTTCTTGAAACGCAAAACTGTACCCATTGAAAATGTATTAAACTGAATCTGTGCCCAATAGGTGTTTTTTGATAAATTACGTCTTAGGAGCTGAACGATGAAAAACAGTCATATCCTTCACCTCGATAAAGGCCAAATTTTTAAGAGTGAAAAGCAAGATATGGAGATCCGTTGTCTTGACGGCGTTCTTTGGATCACTCAGCCCGGTGATAGTCGCGATGTGATCTTGAATAAAGGTCAGTGCTATCTTGCAAAAAAATCTCAAGGACCGCTCGTCGTTGAGGCCATGAAATCTGCGCAACTGGAAGTTAAAGGAATGGTTCCGCAGATTTCATTTGTCCCAGTTCAGCTCGTTCGCTTTTAGGCTTTTCGTCGCCTAAGCATCTCATTCTCGTGTCTCAAATGTGAAGACCCATCGTAATCAGAGCCAAAATGAAGCATGCTGCAACCGTGCCGCACATTCGGACTGAAGTCTTACAATGTATTCAAGTTCTCGCATTAGGCCTCCGAATTATAATATATGAACCAGAGTGTGCGTTATTTATGGCAGTTCATAGTGGTAGTTGTAAGCGCTGTCGTGCTCACTGGGTGCGACTTTAAGTTCAGTTTAGAGAAAAATAAAGGGAACGAAGAGGCCCCATCGACGCCACCACCAGTGACATTTTCGGTTTTATTATCTTCTGCGGCTGTGTCGCCTCATGATGCTTCGACTATTTCTGTAACTGTCGATTTTGGCGGAGTCTCGGTAACCGGATTAACTGCTGGCGATTTTGTTGTGACGAATGGAACTGCGACTAACCTGGTTGATAACGGCGGCGGCAATACTTATACCTTAGATCTCAATCCATCGGGCTCGGGGAGTTACACGACGACGATTCGTTTGCCAGCATCTTCTGCGAAAAATTCTTCTGATGAAAACAACGCCGCTTCAAACACTTTGTCTTTCACTATTGATGGTTCAGGGCCAACACTTGCAATCACAGGTCCCGCCATCACTTCAGGTAGCAGCGCTACAAACTTCGTTTATACAGTCACTTACACCGACGCCGCAACTGTCAACTTGACGAATGGTGATATCACTTTAGGTGGAACCGACTCAGCAGGTTGCAGTGCTGTTGTGACAAATGGAACAACGTCGACAGCAACGGTGACGGTGAGTGGTTGTACGGGTGACGGGACAGTTAATATTTCTGTCGGCGCCAATACTGCGCAAGATTCTTTCGGTAATCAAGCAGCTGCCAACGGTCCATCATCAAACGCGACCGTGAAAAATGCATTCATCGCGACATTTAATACGAATCTCACTGAGGGCGGTTCTTCAGCGAATACAGATGTGGCGATCCCATTGGTGAATTGGGTCGGATATGATTTTGATATTTACTGGGGTGATGGCACCAGCGAGCATATCAGCACTCCAGGCGCCGGTGGTACAGTTCTTACTCATACGTATAGTTCACCTGGAACTTACGATATTAAGATGAAGGGAAGTAATCTCCCGACTTTTCAATTCTGTAGCGGTACTGACAAAATGAAAATCACCGACGTTAAGCAATGGGGAACCAACGCTTGGTGGAAACTCGAGTTCATGTTTGCTGGTTGTAAGAGTATACAGATATCTGCGACAGATTCTCCGGTGTTAACCGCATTACACTCGACGGGATTCAGAGCAATGTTCCTAGGAGCCATTAATTTCGACAGTGCTATCGGACACTGGGATACGTCGAATGTTCAAGATATGAGTAATATGTTTTTGGGCGCCACCGCATTTAACAAAGCTATTGGTACATGGGATGTTTCAAACGTCACAACTATGAGAGCGATGTTTAATGGAGCCGAAGCCTTTAATCAAAATATCAGTGCTTGGAACACATCGAACGTTACGGATATGGGTATCATGTTCATGGGTGCTAAGGCTTTCAATTCGCCTCTCAATAGGTCAGGAAGCTCTTGGGATACATCGAACGTCACTTCCATGTTCGGTATGTTTGAGGATACAGATGCATTCAATCAAGACATCAAAGACTGGGTGTTTTCTCCAGGTCTAACGGAAATGGATCAGATGTTCTTAAATGCAGCCAGCTTCAACCGAGATCTCAGTTCATGGAGTCTTCCTGTGGGAGTCAGCCACAATCTATTTGATAACGGCGCGACAAGCTGGGTTCTTCCGAAACCTACATTCCCTTAAACTAGCTTGAGAGGGGCTTGGCCTTGCTTAAAACGGAGGGCGCATCTGTTACGAAACTAACAATCGACTGACAAAACTCGCTAGCTGTATTTAAGTCTCAAAGTGAGACGAGACGTTAACGAGCAAGATCCGTGAAATTCCTCAATACCTTCATCAACTTAAAGAGTTAAAGCCGGAATAAAAGCGGCGGCCGAGATTGTAAATCGTTGGCCAAATACCTGCAGTGTTTCTCAGAATATGAAAAACACATTTAATGTTTCCCAAGCTTTGTTGTCTATTTCTTTAATCCTTTCTTTGGGAGCTCCGGCACATGCCCAAATGGTCTGCGAAGACTTGTTTGGTCCCGGCTCTACAGTTGAGAGTGTTCTCAAGAATCAAAACTATAAAAAGCCAACTTTGATTGAAGCAGAATTTGCGGGCCGCATGCCACCATTGGCGGCAAAAGATCAATTGCTTGAGGAAATTAGCAAAATTCAAAAGAAAGACCCGGAACTTGCGCGCTTAATTAATGAAGCTCGCCGTGAAAAGGATCGTGGGCAGTCCTTAAAAGTTGATACTTCGAATTTGCCAACTCCAATGATTCTTTTCCTTGAGGGTACTTACGCAAAAGTAGTGGGAGCTCGTGGTCTCTCACGTCCATTTATGACTTTTGAAGCCAAAGATCCTCAGACTCTGGTAATTCATCACATGGGTGACAAATTTCCATTGATGGTTCGTTGGAACTCCAACATCACGGAAGTTGCTCCGGTGACTTCTATTAAAGTCGGAGAACAAATTTATCAGCTTCTTGAAATTCCTGCTTCTATGACGTCTGCGAAAGCTCTTTCGAATATTCCAAAGGCTTCTATTTATAGTCTTATCTCTGGCAGCGCATTGAATAAATTTATCGCCAGCAATGATTCTCCGATTATGACGGTTGCGTCCCTGCTACATGAAGGTCGCCTTGTTTTTGATCGTCCTACTCAGGTGGAATCTAAAGAAGTCCGTAAAATTTTGGATGAAAATGAGAGACTCCGCGCTCGCGTGCGTTCGCTGCTCTTTATTGCCCCTACGGCAAGCGGTAAAACTCGCGTATTAGGGGATGCTATCGTCAATAAAGTACTCGCGAAACAAGATCGAAAACTTATTGTCCTGACAACTAAAACTCCGGACCTTACAGCAGATCTTGCCAAGGCTATCGGTTCACAGCTGCATTCGGAAGTCGGTCCAAAAAATTATCGCCTTATCCAGTGGGGCGGTAAGTTCTCTGAAGAAATGTCACTCACTCAACTTTTAAAATTTGTGGAAGCTTCGGATGTACCAGTTGTCTTGGTTACCAGCTATCCAACGATCGCTGCTCGTGTGTCGTCAGAGACCGCCAAGTCATCTCTTTTTCAAGCTTCTCGTGGGCTCTTTATCGATGAAGCACACAATGCCACGGGTGATACATTCACTGGTATGATGAGAGCGGCTCTCGAAGTCGCAAATAATGACCGTCGTTCTGGAAATATCCTGCAAGGTCTCGACATCTTTGGTGTGACGGCATCTCCGATCACACGCACGCAGCGTACGGCTGAACTTTTTGATGAAAATTTTTGGGCTTCGGTTGATTCGCCGGGAATGTGGGCACGAAAAGTTTTAACTGCGGCTCCAGGACAGAAAGCCTCTGACAGCGCTCTAGAGTGGCTGCGTATGTCGGAGCAATACAATAAAGCCCGTGATCGTGGTGAGATTAATGCCGCTGATGCAAAATTCTATAAACCAGAGGAGCGTGGCTTTAAATTTGCGACGATCTTTAAACGTGCAGAAAAAGGAACTTCTTCAAGTGTTAATATCGAACGCCTGAAAGAAATCTGGCCAGACGTTGCCACAATGATTGAAGGCCATGGGCCTGGTGTGATTCACACTTATCCGCGTGATGCGGAAATCGTAGCCAGTACTCTTTCTGCTTTGACCGGCAAAAACTTCGTCTCTCTACAAAAGATGAGTGCCGAACAACGTGGCCTGGTCTATGAAGCGTTTAAAAACCAAACTCCATATAACGGGAAAAATGTGGATGCTATCGTCGGAACCATCCGCGAAGGTTTGGATTTCCCGCAGGCAGGTTGGTACTTGTCATTTAAACAATACGTAAAATTCCCGGAGAATATCCAAGGCCCAGGACGCGTGGTGCGTTTGGCTTTGAATAAGTTAAATCCCGTGATTATCTTCTTTGGTCATGAAATCGATAAAGTGAGCTATCAAGATGCGCGCGAATTGGTGATGACTCGCTTGGGTCGTTTGCCAGGTAAGTTGCCCGAAGGCCGTCTGTATTCTGGAATGCGCCGCGAAGGCCTGCGCCCGGAAATGCAAAAGGCAATTGAAAATCTCAATCTTTCGATGGAAGCCTTGATGCGTATGCATTATGCCGTAGCGAAAGATTTGGGAAATCGTGAGTCGTTGGTTCCTGAAAAAGTAACAGAAATGCAAAGTATTATTCGCGACATGCGCCAATCAGGAGACAATCGCGAAATCACGAAGGCTCTGGATAGTTTTGTTTTTGAACTTCACACTTATCCATTCTTTACAGGTCAGTTGAAATCAACATTTGCACTTGCAGATAAATTGATTTCCCTTGAGAAGGCAGGCGCTGCTGGCGCAAATAAACGCAGCCGTTTGTCAGAACGTGAACTTGCGATTTTAAATGATCCGGCAATGATGGAGCTTGTGAAAGAATTCCGTTCGTTCAGTGCGAGCATAGGCCCTGTACCACGTAACATTTTAAGTACAATGGATTTAAGGCTTCTTAATGTTACGGAAGTTGCAAATGCAACGAATGCATTTGTTGCAAGATTCAACCGAGCTCCTTTTGTTGTGAGCGAAAGTCCAATCTCATTACCGGAGCTTTTACGCCAGTCGATGGCTATCTCGCCTCAAGGTATTTGGCGCAATCTTTCTGCTCAAGCGAAAACAGTGATGGCTTCCCAATTTAGCGAGAGAAGCAAGGTCAGTTTTGAAGAGTCGTTAAATGACTTCGTTGTTGCTTATAAAGAATTGCCAAAACTCGAAGTGGACATGATCGATAACAATACTCGCGATGTGGTTGATAATCTCAGCACCAAACTCGCAGAGGAGCTTATCGAACGCTTGCGCACAGGTGATATTGAAGTTTCAGCCTTGAAACCGGAAGTTTTAGGAAGCCTGGATCGCAGCGACTTGTTCGCAGGTCTAGGGGTGCGAACAGTGCAAAACATTCGCAACCTGAAATCGGACTTACAATCATCTGATGTGGGTGGATACCTCCAAAGACTTGTTCATGAAGGTTTGCTGACTTACGAAGGTCTCTCAAGAACAGGTGACTTCCGTATCCTTCAAGTCATAAAAGAAATGTCGGAGAAGGACCGCGGTGGTGCAAGTACAGCTCGTAAACTTAAGAATGCAATCGAAGAAGCTCTCAAAGAGTTGAAATAGAATTGAAATGAAAAAAGGAAATAAAAAAACCGAAGTTTTCCACTTCGGTTTTTTTATATCTAAAATTTGTTAACAGGTTTAGTTCGGGCAGCCGTAAGCTTGTTTTTGTCCTGCATTGAGTTCAAGTTCGGCTCGGATCTGATATTTACGGATGCGATTCATAAGGTTTGTGCGATTTGGCTCCTGAAGAGGGTACCCATTCAACGTTCGATCCCAATACGAAATCGCTTTTTCCGCACTGATTCCGCAGAAAGTTCTCAGAGCAATTGCCGCCACATAACCTGAAGCATGTGCTCCGTTATTGCAATGAACAAAAGTTTTTTCTTTTGATGTGAAGCTCGCATGAATAGCTTCGAGAATGCGATTCATATCAGCGGGAGCGCGAAAGTCCTTTGAGCCGCGATAGCGAATAGTGCCGCGACTGCATTCAACCGTCTTGTTAGCTCCACCGTAAAGTGTATAAGCTTGAGTGAAGCCACGCTCACAAAGACTCATCAGATCTGCGTTGCTAAGTGGCTTTCTTTGTATCACTCCGCCGCGGCTTAAAAGTCCATTCAAGATTTTTTGTTCATTTTTGATCTCCGCATGGGAAGTCAAAGAGACAAAGCTTAATGTTAAAAGCATCAGGTTTCTGATTTTCATGGTCCACCTCTATTTTTTGCACCCTAAGGTGATCTGCAGAATCCGGACCGGGATGTTGGGGAAATAAACCCATTTGGGCCGCTAAGTCTTTGCCAGTTACGACAATTTAGGGCACAGTCGGCTCATGCTTTATCGTTTTCAGATCGAATTATCAGACGTAGACCGCGGAGTGTATGAATCTCTGGATTTTCGGGTGGCGCAACATCCGTCAGAGACTTATCCGTATATGCTCAGCCGAGTTTTGGCGTTTTGCTTGACCTATCAAGAGGGACTTGAGTTCACGCCCGGTGGGTTAGGCGATCCCGATGCGCCGGCATTACGTAAATTGGGCCATCTCAATTCCATAGATGTTTGGATTGAGATTGGAAATCCGTCGGCACGAAAACTTCATAAGGCAGGTAAGTCGGCCAAGGAAGTTTTGGTTTTTACGTATAAGAATCCTGAAGTGCTTCTCAGTGAAATTCGTGGAAGTGATGTGCATCGTGCGAATGAACTGCAAATATCCGCTTTTGATGCAAAATTTCTAGATGTCCTTGGTGATAAAGTTGAAAAGAACAACCGTTGGTCTTTGTTGGTTCAACAAGGACAGCTTGACCTTACCATTGACGACCAGACCTATTCGGGTGAAGTCTCGAAGGTGACTCTTTAGGAAATTGTCATAGAACGGCTGCGTGAACTAGATTGCTCTCTGACAGATGTGTTCTTTAAAAAAATAAGACAGTTTTGCGATCGAAAATTTCTCGGCTCAGTTACGATAACCTATGGACTTAGTACGAGCGACTGCCGAGGGGCTTTATTGCGCACAAGGTGATTTTTTCGTCGATCCTTGGCGACCTGTCAAAACGGCAGTGATCACGCATGCTCATTCTGATCATGCTCATTGGGGCAATCAAATCTATTATACCTCCGCCAAAAATGTGGCGCTGATGCATAAGCGTTTGGGGAAGGAAATCACTCTTAAGAGCTTTAATTACGGCGAGAAATTTAGATTAGGTCAGACGTGGGTGAGTTTTCATCCGGCAGGGCATATTCTGGGCTCTGCACAAGTTCGTATTGAATACAAAAACAACGTATGCGTAGTTTCAGGTGATTTTAAACGCACTCCCGATCCTTCGTGTGATCCTTTTGAAGTGATTCCTTGTCAAACTTTTGTCTCCGAGGCCACGTTCGCCTTACCCGTTTATAAATGGGACAGTGGCGAAGTCACCGCCAAAAAAATATTTGATTGGTGGCAAGCAGATACCGAACGACCGAGTTTGCTATTTTGTTACGCCTTAGGAAAAGCCCAACGAGTGCTCGCCGAGCTGATGCGTTTTACCGATCGCAAAATCTACCTTCATGGTGCGGTTGAGGAAATGACAGAAATTTACCGAGACAGCGGAATTAAAATGCTTCCGACAGAGCTGGTGACAGCGCAACCTAAGGGCTATGATTTTAAAGGTGATCTAGTACTTGCCCCACCTTCAGCTCATCGTTCGCTTTGGATGAAGCGCTTTAAAGACCCGCAGACCGCATTTGCTTCCGGTTGGATGCAAGTCCGCGGAACACGCAGGCGCAAAGGTTATGAAACTGGCTTTGCATTATCGGATCATGCCGACTGGAACGAGCTTTTACAAACCATTCGCGAAACCGGAGCTAAAAAAATATTCCTAACTCACGGGCGGACGGATGTCTTAGCTCGCTATTTAGAAGAGCAAAATATCACAGTGGGGCTGTTCGAAACCGAGTATGAAGCGCAAGAGGAAGCGTCATGAAAGCTTTCGCGAGACTTTTCGATGAGCTTGATATGACAACCTCAACAAATGAGAAAATAGCTGCACTTAAAAAATATTTTCAAAAGGCGGACGCGCAAGATTCGATGTGGGTGCTATTACTTTTAACTGGCAGAACGCCCAAGAGAGTTTTAACGGCCCGGGATTTACGCAATATTTTTCTCACAAGCACAGCTTTTCCCGAATGGCTTTATGATGAAAGCTACGAGCATGTCGGAGATACGGCCGAGACTTTAAGTCTTTTAGCGCACTCTTTAGAACTTTGTTTGCAAGAATCGAAAGGTGAAGGCGAGTCGTTGGCCGATTGGATGGAGCTTGAGATTCCAGGACTTGCGCAGATTCGTGATGAAACTGCACAGGGGAAAAAATTATTGTCCTGGTGGAGGAATCTCACAACGCAAGAAATTTTTATTTTAAATAAATTGATCACAGGTGCCTTTCGCGTGGGGGTGAGCGAAAAATTGGTGATTCGAGCTTTAGCTGAAGTTTACAATCTCCCCTCAGATCAGATTGCACACCGCTTAAGTGGCAAGATTGGACCGGGCGAAGACTCGTTTGCCAAAATCATTTCGCAAGAAGCTCCTGAAAAAAACTACAGTCAGCCCTATCCGTTTTGTCTGGCCCATCCTTGGAACGAAAGAAGTGAAAGAGACTTTGTCGCGGCCGATTGGTGTGTGGAGTGGAAATATGATGGGATTCGCGCACAAATTATTCGGCGTGAGGGACAGATTTGGATTTGGTCGCGGGGAGAAGAGCAGATCAACGATACATTTTCTGATGTCGTCGAGATGGCGAAATTCCTTCCTGATAACTGTGTGATTGATGGGGAAATTTTAGTTTATAAAAATAAACGCATACTTCCGTTTCAAGAACTGCAAAAAAGATTAGGCCGCAAAAAAGTCTCGCCCGCAATGATAAGTGAGCGTCCCGCTGGTTTTTTCGCCTATGATTGCTTGGAACACGAAGGAGCGGATTTAAGAATTTTGCAACTCAAAGAGAGAAAACAAGTTTTAAAAAGTGTTATTAAAAAAGTTGCTCATCCGCAAATGGTATTTTCTCCCATCTTAGAGGTTCGCGATAGCAAAGACCTGGACGAACTGAGATCTCAAGCCCGCTCCCATGATGCTGAAGGACTCATGGTGAAACTGTGGAGCGGAACCTATACGGTGGGACGAAAAACAGGGAACTGGTGGAAATACAAAGTGGACCCTTTAACTCTGGATGCTGTTTTGCTATATGCTCAAGCCGGAACAGGTCGCCGTTCGAATTTATACACAGACTATACGTTTGCATTGTGGAATGAAAAAAAAGAACTCGTGCCCTTCGCCAAGGCCTATTCAGGATTGGATCAGGCAGAGATTGACGAACTGGATGCCTGGATCCGGCGGCACACCAAAGAAAAATTTGGCCCGGTCAGATCCCTCGAGCCTTTTTATGTTTTTGAAATTGGTTTTGAGGGAATGGCCGAGTCCACTCGTCACAAATCAGGAATTGCCGTTCGCTTCCCAAGAATCCTCCGTTGGCGCAAAGATAAAAAAGTCGAAGATGCCGATACACTGCAATCAGCAAAAGAACTTTTACAGGCGGTTTTAAAGCATGAATGAGCTGGAACCCATCTTTAAGTTTTTTAAGAATCGCGGATGGAAACCTTTTCCATTTCAGGAGGAGGCGTGGAAGGCTTTTCTCGAGGGTGAGTCGGGACTCTTGCATATTCCAACGGGCTCCGGAAAAACTTATGCGGCGGTGATGGGACCAATGGCGCGTTTTCTTGCGCAACCAGGAAAAAAAGGACTGAAAGCTCTTTACTTAACTCCTTTGCGCGCATTGACCCGTGATTTGGAATTGGCTTTAAATGAACCTATCAAGCAAGAAAATTGGTCTTTTAAAATAGCTTCGCGAACCGGCGACACGTCGTACTCACAAAAGAAATCACAATTTAATAATCCGCCAGATCTTTTACTGACAACTCCGGAGTCATTGGCGGTCATGATTTCTCAACCAGAGGCGGAAGAAATCTTTTCCCAGTTACAAGTCGTGATCTTGGATGAGTGGCATGAGCTTATGGCCAGTAAACGGGGGAGCTTGTGTGAGCTTTCGCTTTCTTATTTGCGCACGGTGAATCCGGAACTTCAAACCTGGGCACTGAGTGCTTCGATCGGAAATTTGCAGGAAGCTGCCCAAGTTGCAGTTGGTCGCAGTCAAGAACCCCGGATTATTTCAGGAAGTTCTGATCGAAACTTGGCATTAGATTGTTTGCTGCCAGAAAAAATTGATCGTTTCCCATGGACGGGTCATCTCGGATTGGTTTTACGGGAATCTTTAGTGGAAGAACTTGATCCGGAAGTATCGACATTGATTTTTACGAACACGCGTTCACAGGCAGAGCGATGGTACGAAAATATATTAACGCTTCGGCCAGAAATGGAACCGGTGATGGCACTTCATCACAGTTCCTTGGATCGGGAGGAACGTGAAGCTATCGAAGAAGGGGTGAAGGAAGGCTCTTTGAAATGGGTTGTCTGTACTTCCTCTTTAGATTTGGGAGTGGATTTTCAACCGGTGGAGCGCGTGGTGCAAATTGGCAGTCCTAAAATGATTGCGCGTATGATTCAGAGAGCAGGGCGCTCGGCCCATCGGCCCGGCGGTAAAAGTCGTTTGCTGTTCGTGCCGACCAATTCCTGGGAGATCCTCGAGCTGGAGGCTGTTAAAAAAGCCATCAAAGAAAAACATATTGAATCTCGAAAGCCGCTTAAAAAGCCGATTGATGTTTTGCTTCAGCATATGATGACGCTGGCCTGTGGACCTGGTCTGCGCATGGATGAATTGTCACTGGCGCTCAAGGAAACTTATTCTTTTAATGAAATCACTCATGAAGAGTTGCAGTGGTGTCGTCGCTTTCTGACCTCAGGTGGCGAAACACTGAAGGCCTATCCTCAATTTCGTAAATTGGAAATGGATGAAGAAACTGGCAAGTACCGACCGGCTGATGCCAGAATTGCAAAGCTTCACCGTATGAGCATAGGCACAATTGCTTCAAGAGAAAGTGTGCAAGTGAGTTATACCAATCGTTCCAAGATTGGTTCTGTCGAAGAGTCATTTATTTCCAAACTTCGGAAGGGAGATATCTTTCGGTTTGGAGGTAAAAAACTTGAATTCGTGATGCTCAAAGATATGACGGCTTATGTGCGGGCGAGTAAAATGCCGACAAATGCGATTCCTTCGTGGGACGGCGGACGATTTCCAATATCTGAAACACTGGGCGAAGCTTTTCGTGAAGTCTTGAATGAAAAACATCCGGGTTTGGACAAATTCCTGTCACCACTTCTACAAACGCAAAGAAAGATGTCAGTTCTTCCTTCTCCGGATGTGCTTTTGATGGAAACCTGGGCGTCCAAGCAGGGTTCGCACCTTTTCGTTTATCCTTTTGAAGGACGATCCGTCCACGAGGGACTCGCGCAACTCTGGGGCTATCGCTTTGCACGCCGCGAACCCACGACATTTCAATTTTCGCTAAATGACTATGGATTCGAAATGATCGGGCCCGAGGGTTATGACTTTAAAAAGCTATTTGATGCGGATTTTTTTTCTGATGATCAACTAGTTGAAGAAATTGGGCAGTCGTTGCAAATCGGACAATTAAGCCAACGGCAGTTTCGAGAAATTGCCAAGATTGCGGGCTTGGTTTTTACTGGATACCCGGGTTCGCCGAAGACAGGTCGGCAAATGCAAATTAGTTCTTCGTTGTTATATGAAGTTTTTCGCAAGCATGAACCCAATAATCTTCTGATTCGCCAAAGTTTTGATGAGGTTCTAGCAAACTCATTGGAGAGCGGCCGAATGCGGAAAACTTTGCAGCGTCTTTCACAAATGGAAATTCGCTGGGTGCAGTTAGAATCTCCATCACCATTGTCCTTTCCCTTGGTCGTCGAAACCATTGCGACCAGCAATATGTCCAACGAGACCTTTGAAAACAAAATTGCGCGTCTTAAAAAATCTTGGGAAAAACAAAATACCAAATCGGGGAGAGATCATGAATCTTCTCCTTCACGATGAAAAATTCGAGCTCTTACCAGAAAAAGCTCTTTATTGGCCCCAAGAGAGAGTTTTAACTCTGTCGGATCTGCATTTGGGAAAGGCGGAAAGTATCCAAGCGGCGGGTGTGCCAGTTCCGTCTGGAACACATCAAGTTGACCTGCGTGTGCTGGAAAGAGTTTTAGAAAAATATCCGACAGATCATGTGATTATTCTGGGTGATCTGGTTCATAACCGGAACAGTTGGAGTTCAGAGATTTATAACGATATCAGAAATTTTCTCCTGCAATATCAAGAAATTCATTGGACGCTGATTTATGGTAATCACGAAAAGGGGTCTTTGGAAAAACTGCGAACTTTGCCATTTCATTTGCAGCAAAATGATATTCAAATTGGCACCTTTTTATTTTCCCACGGGCATCATCGTTCCTCATCAAAGTACTTTGAAATTCAAGGACATGTTCATCCGCAGGTCAAATTAAGGCAGGGACCTTTGCAGATGACCTTGCCATGCTTTCACCTCCAGGAAAACCAATTGACGCTCCCAGCATTTGGCTCATGGACGGGCGGTTACACCATACGTCCCAAAAAGGGCGATCGCCTCTTCGCTATCGCCCAGGATCATATATTCGAAGTGCGTGATGCGATCTAACTTTTATTGAGAAGAGCTTCCTGACAAGCCCGGCATCTGATAGAGTCTTACGTGATTATGAATCCATCGCTCACGAAATCACAGTTCCGATCTCTTTGGTTAAAGGCGCAAGGTCTTGATGAAACTCATCCGTTTGGCAAAGGACCGAAAGCCACAACTGAAATCGTTAAACATCTAGGTTATGTGCAGATCGATACAATTCATGTGATCGAGCGCAGTCATCATCATATTCTTTACACTCGAAATCCTGATTACAAACGTGCCCATTTGCACCAAGCTCAGTCGAAAGATAAATCGGTTTTTGAGTATTGGACTCATGCTCTGGCGTATATTGCCACCGATGATTTTAAGTACTTTATTCCTGCGATGAAAAGGCGGAAAAAGAACCCCCATAGCTGGTACGGCCCCATTGCAAAACCCGACATGCAAAAAGTGTTTGGATTAATTAAAAAAGACGGGCCGATTTCCATTCGTGATATTGATGATGATGTTTTGGTGGACAAGGATCACCCGTGGGCCAGTAAAAAACCTTCGAAGAAAGCCATGCAAGTTGCTTTTAATGGCGGGGACCTTGTCATTTGCGAGCGGCAAGGAATGCTAAAAAAGTACGAGCTGACTTTGCGTCATTTTGGTTGGGACAAATTGCCTAAAGCGGCGACGACGGCGGAAGTCTTAGATTATGAAATCGATCGCGCTTTGAAAGCTCAAGCTGTTGTTAGTATTGATTCCATTTGTTATTTGCAAAATGCTCAGCGAAAGAAAGATATTCTGAAACGAATTGAAGCGAGAGTGCGTAAGGGCTTGTTACTGTCCGTCACTGTGGAGGGCTGTGAAAAAGTAAAGTTCTGGGCGAAACCAGAGATTTTAGATGGCGAAATCGATCGCGCCAATGAACTCACTCACATTCTGTCACCCTTTGACCCTCTGGTGATTCAAAGAAAACGCTTTCATATGTTTTTTGATTATGATCATCGTTTTGAAGCCTATTTACCGAAAGAAAAACGCAAGTACGGCTATTTCACTTTGCCGGTGATTATTGGAGATAAAGCTGTGGCAGTCTTAGATCTTAAAGCGGATCGGCAGCAGCAGAAACTTCTGATGCAGCAGTGGAGTTGGCTTGGTAAGCACAAATCTCAGAATAACAAGAAGCTCATTGAACAAGAGCTTCATCGGTTTGAAAAGTTTCAGTTGGAAAAGTAATTATTTTTTCTGAGCAGCGGCTTCAATAGCGCGCAGTCGTTGTTCAAAAGACTGCAGAGTCTTTTTCAAATCTTGGTTTTCTTTTCGAAGACTTTCAATTTCTTGTTTCATGTCTGCGTTTTCACTCGCAACAGTGCGCTTTTGTAATTCGACCTTTGAATTGACTTCCTTAATGGCCTCACTGAGCAGGGGAATAAAGCCAGAGTAAGAAACTTGCTTATATCCATCAGCACCAGTTGTGACGAGTTCTGGAACCACTTTTTCTGCTTCTTGCGCGATATATCCGATGTAATGAGATCCATCGCCGTTTTTCCAGCGATAAGTATGTGCCTGCAATTGGATGACCTTATTTAAAGCATCAAGACCTAAGATTCTGTCGATGTCTTCTTTAAGTCGAATATCAGAGGAACAAGAAAGTGATGCCGTATTAGGAGTGACCGTACAAGTTCCAGTTCCGTTCGAAAAGCCCGCGACCGCGCCTGCGCCCGTTGTCACAACGTGCATTTTGTATGTCGGAGTACTTGTGCCAACCCCCAAACTTCCTTGCAGGTAATTTGTTTTTGGAAGTCCGGCAATATAGAGACCGTATCTGTTATTGACGGTCCCTCCGGCACTGCCATCGCCCGCAAAGAAGTCATACATCGAATCAATTGTGCCAGTCATGAAATAAGGATTTACTCTTACGCCAAAAGCTGAAGTTGTCGTTGGAGTAGAGGCATCAAAGTTGTAGTGCCCGTACTGAACCATCATACCGGTTAGATCATTGAGGGTACCTCGGTCGGAAGCGACTGTGTAGTTCCTCAAAGTGTTGGCGCGCATACCCAGTAGGTAACCATTGTCAGTCACACCAGTACTCACAGTTTTGGTGATATTGTTTTCTAGACCAATACTATAATAAGTTCCGTTCGCCGTAGATGAAGTCGAACCTCGAATCGTCATCGCATAGGAAGAACCGAGATTCGTGCGAGCCTCGGTGACAGCGAGTCTTGCAGAGCTTGTCTGGTTTGAGTTGATACTAATACCATCAGACGTAATACGCACACGCTCTGGAATTGTCGCCCCACCATCATCGGAAGTTCTAAAGATCAAAGCTCCTTTTTCAGAGCTAGGAGTGACATCGACAAGTGTAGCTCCGACATCAGCGGCGACAACTCCCGTGCCGGCGGAGTTTGGCATTTTGAATTGCAGCATTGTCAATTCATTGGCTCCAGGTGTTCCACTTGAATTGACTCTTTCAAGTATCAGCGGCGATGTATTGCCACCAGCTGCCACTGACTGTGCAACATGGAGTGGACGAAGTGGCGACATGGTGCCAATGCCAACTGAACCCGCCGTCGTAATGTTCATCCGTGGAGTTGATACACCATTGGTAAAGAAACGAATACCCGCATTTCCAGACGCCCAAAGCTCTGCAGCAGATCCGGTATTAGGTGCTGCGATTCCGTATTGGGGCATCGAGAAGTCTGCACTTAATGAACTGACCTGTGCTGAAGTCACGGTAAAGCGTGCGTTATCTTGGAATGCCAATCTTTTCTGCGCCAGCACGTCTCCAGAGACATGCAACTTTTCTTGAGGAGTCGTCGTTCCGATACCGACAGCTCCTTCGAAGTGATTTTTCTTTTGAGCACCCGCGATATAGACACCGTAGTGGTTCGTAACTGTGCCACCTGTTGCGCCCGGGTGCGCATAATAGTCGTACATCGTACTGATTGTTCCCGTACGGTAGTAAGGAGAAACCTCAATGCCGTAGGCTGCTGTTGTTTGCGGAGTCGAAGCAGCCTCAGAGTTGTAGTGACCGTATTGAACATACAGGGACTTCATCGCGCCTAGTGTACCGCTGTCGTCAAATCCAGGAAGATTATTTCTAAATGCGACGGACCAGATACCAGTCAAGCCGCCGGAGTTGGTAACACCAGGACTGACAGTTTCTTGAGCTTTGAAAACACCTGCGAGATTGCTATAGCTTCCTGTCGTTACAGATCTTTGTCGGAAATCTATATTGATACCACGATGCGAGACATCGGTTCGATCAGAGCCAATTGTTAATCTGTGATTTGGGTCGACGGCAGCCGCACCTAAGGCAACACTTCCATCCGACACCGTCATTTGCGTCACGTTGTTAGCTTTAAATGAAAGTTTATAGTTGTCAGTTGTACCGAGTACTGCATCGGCGGCAAATGCATTTCCGCCTTGTGCAAATATGTTGGCAACTTGATTTGCTGCCAAGCTGATATTTGTACAAGCGAAGGTATCGCTCGCGGACTGCCAAACTAACGTTTGCGCATTCGTACAAGTGCCAGGAATTTGACGGATTCCCGCCGCTGATTTCAGATCAGAAAAATTCAAATACGAACTGCTCCAATTGGCCGTGTTCCAACGAAGCACCTGCCCATCACCAGATCCTGCTGCAATTGAAATTTGCGGTGTTGTCGTTGCTGAAGTCACGCTGAGTGGGGCAGTTGCAGAGACAGAAGTCACAGAGCCAGCTGATGGCGAAGTCCAAGATAAAACACCCGCACCATTTGTTGTTAACACATGCCCAGCCGTACCCGCAGATGTAGGGAGAGTTAAGGCATAGTTCGTAAAGCTTGCAGGAACATTGAAGGTCACTTTATTTGCTGAAGCATTGCGGATATCGACACTTGAGAAGGACACATCATTGGCAGCAAAGTTTCCAGCTGGATCACGTAAAACCAGTGTGTCGGCGACTGATGAAGCCGTTCCGGTTGTTGCAGAGTTTGCAACCTTTCCAGCGGTACTAATTGTTGCAAGTTTTGTATCGACAATCGCAGCAGTTGCGGAGATATCCGCGTTCACGACCGTACCGTCCGCGATTTTAGCGGAAGTCACAGCGTTGGCCGCGATTGTTGCGGCAACAGAGCCTGATCCCGATGCCGTGACATCACCAGTTAACGCCGTGATAGTTCCGCCGGCGTTGTCATCTGCAGAAGGTTGCCACTCGTTTGCTGAGTTATTCCAACGCAGCACCTGTCCGTCAGTAAGACCTGTTAGATTGACAGTTTTGCCTTTGATTTTATCAACAGATGTCGCGCCTTGAATTCCCGACACATCACCAGCTAAAGCTCCGGTGAATCCAGCAGAATTGCCGGAAATATTTCCTGAGATCTTCGTGCCTGAAATGGATCCCGAGATATTACTTTCCGAAATCGAAATATTCGTACAACTAAAAATATCTGTGAGCGAAGACCAAGTCAGAGTTTGATTGCTCGCACAGTTAGCAGAAGCAAATTGCGCCAGTCCTGTTTCGGAAATCAAATCATCTACTCCGAAGCGAACAGGCTGCCATTGGGAAGCTCCGGTGTTGTACTTAAGAACTTGTCCATTGCTGGGAGCTGAAGAAGAAACGGCCTGACCTTGGATTTTTGCAACCGTTGGATTTGGCAGAGTTCCGCTTAAATCACCACCCAATGTCGTAGCGCTTTGAAATGCTCCTGTGATGCGGGCATCATTTCCGGCAGCGACAGTTCCTGCAGCTGTGCCCACGTTGATTCCGACAGTAATATTGCCAGATCCTGAGACAGTAATCGGAGCGGAAGCACTCACAGAAGTCACAACACCGGCACCACCTTGATCGGCCACGCAGACAAAATTCGTTCCATCAAAACTAATAACCTGACCGGCAGAACATGCCGCTCCAGGCGTTTGCGTTTTGGCGACAAAATCGCCTGCACTCATGCCTCCAATTGTCAGAGCACTTTGTGCATGTTGAGCAAACGGAACAGAACGAATCACATTTGGAGGATCAATGACTTTCCAGCCTGTGCCATCATGGAATTGAACTTTTAAAACGCGGACGTCTTCGGCAATAGGAGTGTAGGTTGTTCCACCAAAACAGTTTTGTGAAATCCCATTATCGAACGCTTTACTGAGAGTGAAAAGTGGATCAACCGGAAACAGTTTCGTGCCGGTTCCAATGGGAACGTCAAAAACCCCTTTTGAGTTTTGCATATTGATGCCATCAACTTGTTCGCGATAAACCACGCAATTTCCGTTGGGGCTTGTGATTTCAAATACAAAGCTGACGTTGTTATATTCCAAAGGCGAACCGTTGGCTTTAAGGATTCGCCCCTGATAATTCAACGTATTCGGGGCCGCCCATGCCGTAGGGGCGAAAGCGAACAAACAAGCAAAGACGTACCATAATTGACTCAGCATAGATTCCTTATCGGAAGTTTCATGGGAGCGGTTAAGATTTCTTGACCGGGAAAAATGCTTAATAAGACTCGTATTATTGACGAGTATGAGAATGCCTCAGAGAATTCTCGACTAACTTGGAGCTATTCGGACCTCCTAAAATAAGGTATGGTGAGATTCTCTCTTATTTTTTTGCTCGAGGATTAATAGCTATGACTTCCTTTTCAGACTTTGGTTTGTTGCCGTCGCTTTTAAAAACACTCAAAACGATGCGGATCTTTAAACCAACCGATATTCAAGGCCATGTGATTCCTCTTATGATGAGCGGTCAAGCCGTCGTCGGTGTTTCAGAAACGGGTAGTGGTAAAACCTTAGCTTACGGGCTTCCTCTTTTAAATCACCTCAAAGCTCTCGAAGAGTCGGGTGATCCGGTTAAAAGGGAAAATGCTCCGCGTGCAATTGTGATGGTCCCAACACGTGAGCTGGGTGAGCAAGTTGCAAAAGTTTTTAAATCTCTTACTCATGATACGCGACTGCGTGTGCGTCCGGCGTTAGGGGGAATGACGTTAGAACAAGCTCGCCGTAACACTTCGGGTTCTTTTGAAATTTTATTGGCGACACCGGGTCGTTTGGTTCAAATGCTCGAAAAGAGATTGATCGACCTTAGCGATGTTCGTTTGTTGGTTTTTGATGAAGCCGATCAAATGATGGATCAGGGGTTTTTACCGGATACAAATATTGTTGTTGATGCATGCCCGGTGGATGTGCAATTGGCACTGTTCTCAGCAACAGTTTCAACAACTGTGCAAGAACTGATGAATGATTTGTTTTCGTCTGCGGAAGTTGTGCGTAGCAAAGGAAGCGGGAAAGTTGTTTCTTCTTTAAAAACGAAGAATTTGACGGTCGAAGACGGTAAACGCTGGCCCGTGATGGAGAAAGTTCTTTCTCAAAGAGTCGACGGCAGCACCATTGTTTTTGCTAATACTCGTGAGCAATGTGACAAGATCGCCAAGGAATTGACGGATAAAGGTTATGCTTGCGTGGTGTACCGTGGGGAAATGGATAAGAATGAGCGCCGCGCAAATCTTAAAAAATTCAGAGATGGTAAAGCGGATCTTTTGGTGGCGACAGATTTAGCAGGGCGCGGTCTTGATGTTCCTAATGTGGCTCGCGTGATTAATTATCATTTGCCAAAAGAAATGGAAAACTATCTGCACCGAGCAGGCCGTACCGCGCGTGCGGGGCGCCCGGGACTTGTTGTGAATTTGGTGACAGCTCGTGACAGTCGTTTGATCGCAAATCTGGAAGGTAATAAGCCTGCTTCCTTGGAAAAGAAAACCGAGCACAAGGGTAAACCGCGCGTTGGATCAACCAAGCGTTTCAATGATTCACGTGGCAAGTCAGGCTACGCGAAGTCCATGGGGAAAAAGAAATAAAACCAACATTTCTTGCTGTTGATCAGCTAGCACGAACAAAAAAATCGTGCTTAACTGAATACAAAGCGAGGAGTGTTTATGGCGACCAAGCCCCTACCGAAGGTTGTGTCTGAAAAAGCGTTTCGTTCCGCCGTTGAAAAATTGCGAGTGAAAGAAAAGAAAAACACCCGCGAACGCGATCGCGTGAGCGCGGCCCGCCGTCGCCTGCCGATGATGGAAATGAAAAAACAATATGTCTTTGAGGGACCAGAAGGAGAGAGAACTCTGCTCGATCTTTTCCAGGGGCGAAAGCAATTGGTGGTTTATCACTTTATGTATCATCCAAAGGATGACAGCTTCTGCAAAGGTTGTTCTTTCGTGGCTGACCACATACCACATCTTGCCCACGTTCATGCGCGCAATACATCTTTTATCTTTATTTCGCATGCGCCGTTAAAAAGTATCCAGCGACATAAAAAACGCATGCAATGGACAACACCTTGGTTTTCTGGTTGGAACACAACGTTTAATGAAGATCTCGGCATCGATGGAAACCGCGAACACGCGCTGAGTGTTTTCATTCGCGACGGCAAAAAAGTTTACCGTACGTACTACACGGGTGGCCGTGGAGTCGAGTACATGGGTACACCATGGGCGATCCTCGATCTAACTCCTTATGGCCGGCAAGAAAAATGGGAAAAATCCCCGAAGGGCTGGCCCCAAACCGACATGTACACCTGGTGGCAATTCCACGACGAGTACAAATAGACGTGAGAGACAGCGATGTCATCATGGGGCCTTCATGTTCTAGATTATTTTCTTCACATCCTGCACTTTGCAGTGATTATTAGTAATCTTTTTTTGTGGTGGTTTCCAAGCACTCTAAAGACCTCGCAGATCACAATCGTGGGAACTCTCATCTCATGGTTAGTCTGCGGATATTTCTATGGATGGGGTTATTGTTTTCTGACTGATTGGCAGTGGCAGGTGAAGGATAAACTCGGGGAGGAGAATCTTCCGTATTCGTATATCACCTATTTGCTTCACAAACTTGGCATCTACGCAATCGACCCGCGCTTGGTCGATAATATTGTCGCTGTTCTTATGATAGTCGCAATAATCGGTTGCGGAATCCAATCAATGAGATACCAAAACAAAAAAGCCCGCTGATTTTCAGCGGGCCTCGGTACTATTTTCAGTTGCTGTTATTGAATTACTTTTTTCGCCCAGTTGACCAATAGATTCAAAATTTCTTTCGGACGGTTGATGTCGTACATCAAACCGAAGTGAGCTTCTGCGCCTACTGGGTCTAAATGCGCTTGATAAGGCTCATCAAAGAGTTCGTACATATTGATCTCTTGAACGATATCCGAATACTTTGTCGTTACTTCTTGGAAGAACTCATTCATGCTATCATAACAACCTTTATCACCTGGATAACCACCATCTTGGTTTCCGCGATAAATTTCAGCACAGTGGGTTTCGTTCAGATAAATAGGTACGTTGTATTTTGTCGCCATTGCACGCATCTGGCCAAGGTACATATCAAACCAATAGCCTTTGTTTCCGTACCATGGGTAGTAATGGAATGTAATGACATCAAAGTTAAAGCCTGACGCTTTCGCCATATCTAAGAACCACATATCGCCGTTGCGATCGCCTCCACAGCGGCCACCTAAGTCGTCACTGTTACAGTTTGTCACGTTGATGGAAGTTTTAATATTGATACCCAGCTCCGTCGCAGCTTGCTTGATACCTCTATAAGTTGCCATCATCGCGTTGATGCGATCTTGCGCACCCGTGCGACCCTCTAGATTTTGCTCGTTTCCAATCTCAATGATTTCTAAATCGCGACCGTATTTTTTCGCGATGTTATAGGCCTGCTCTTGAGTCATTGGATAGAACATCGGACGCAATTTAATGCTGTACTTTTTAGAAAGTGGAATCAAAGTGTCCAAAATAATTGTGTTTGTCCAAGTGACGTCCACACGATAAGTGCGAAGTCCTTTTTCAGACAACATTTTGAAGTTTGTTTCCGATTGAGTTAAAGGATACACCGCACGAATATCATGGCCATTCACACCCCACAAAATTTTCGATTGTGTCACTGGTGGAGTTGTTGGAGTTGGACTTGGTGATGGAGACGGCGATGGTGATGGTGATGGTGAAGGCGACGGAGTCGGAGTCACCACGTTAGCTGCCTTCGTAATTGTTACGTACGCGTTTTCATTTTTACCGCGCACGACTTGAAAGGCACGAATTCGAACGCTGCCATCGTTTAAAGAAGAAATATTTAATGGCCCGGAAAAACCCCAGCTTTCACACATCACCCAAACCTGCGATGTTGTTTTATTAGCAGAGTCTCTTCCTTCGATGCGAACTGGAATCTTCGCACGGCATGAGCCGTTTACTTCCACTGTTAGATTGTATTTGTCAATATTGGCGCCCGCCTTCGGATTGCTGATCACGACGGCGTGAGCATAAGAAACTTGGAGCACGATTGCTGAACCTAGTAGCCAGCGGTTTAAAAAACTCTTCATAACGATCCCCCCAGACCTTGTTTACATAAATAATTTTGGAAGACTTCTTAGAGGTTCGCGATGAATTTTCGTGGAACGTTTCAATAGGAATCTACTAACAATACGGATATCAGCAAACTTTTGTACGAAATGAGCGCCCATATAGGGGAAATGTAGAGCTTTTTTCCAGCTGACTAAAACATAGACTCTTTTTTGAGGGGAGAGTGAAGGCTGAATTAGTTAACGCGATTGGAATATTCAGCCATAAGAGCTCGCTCTTTTTCTGAGCGCTCTGCGATTTCTAAGTTCAAAGCCAAACGAAGATTCAGTTCACGAAGACGCAAACTTTCATGGTAGTTACGAATGACAAAACAAACGATGATCGAACTCACAATAAAAAAGGAATTCACTAAAATTGCAAGAAGGTCATTGAGGCTATGCGCTTTAGAGAGAACGATCAAATAGTAAGGGCAATAGATTGTAAATGTCGAATAAATAAAAAAGTTCATCGTGAGAGGCAAGAACGAAAGACCGCCGATAGCCACCAGATTCAAACCCGCATAATAACTCGTGCCGATATCAGGAATAGCTAGGACCATCAAATTAATCGGCAGAGCCACAAGGCCAGCCAACGTCGCACAGACGAATTGAGCACGCTTAGCATCTTCGATTGTGTATAGATATTTTCGCGCGCCTAAGGTCAACGGAATGATGCAGGCGCGGAGAGCGAGGAATTCCCATTTGCGCTCGGGTACGTAAACTAGATCTGCAACCCAGAACATAAGGTACAATGGAATGGCCATGGAACGTGTGATGACATCTAATACAGATCGAAGATCTTCAACGATCTCGGCGTCTCGAAACTGCGATAAGATTAATTCATCTGACGAACTCAAAGCTTACTCCAATTTGTTTTTTTATTTCTCAATCACCACAAATAGGTTAATGCCGAGCGGTTCTTGCTCAACCCATATTTTCGAGCCTAGCCCTTGAAAGATTCTAAGGAGGTCGGCTTCCGAGCGGTAAATGAGGTGCCAATCTAACACAAGTTCCATGAAAGATGCTGATAAAGTATCCTTGCTAAAGTTGCCTATAATGAGTCTCCCGCCAGATTTCACAGATGTAATCATTTTTGCGGCCGCTGCTCGGGCAACTTGGTCTGTAAAATAGTCAAAAAGCCCGGCTGAGTAGATCAAATCGTAGCCTTGTTCTGGAAGCCCGCGGGCGATGACGTTGCGAATGGCCATGTTATTAAATTGAAAATCAAAGCCCGAATTCAGTTGTTTTTCCAAAGTTAAAAGCTGTCTCTGAGCGTGCTTCAATGAACCTTCGTCGGAATCTAAGCAAGTAAATTGAACGGGCCGATTATAATGTTCAGTTCGCTGCTTTAAGAATATTTGTTGCTCCATCGCAGGCCCGCTGGCGACAGAAAGAATCTTCAACGGTTGCTCGGAAGGAGTGCGCGCAAAAAGATCGCTGATCTTATCAAAGAGATAGTAACCGCGATTTTTAACAGCGGCACCGGCAGATTCTTCAACAAAATATTTATGCATGCATTGATCAAACAAGGTTTTACCGACAAGCTCATTGCGATAGAGATGATTCATCATCTCGTAGTCACCCGCATAACCGCGTGGTTTAAAGTAAGCACGATTTGCGAAGGGTGCCCCGTAAACCAAAGGACCGACTTGCGCTCGAGCAAACTCCATAGCTAATCTTTGCTGTTCGGGTGATAAACCTTGCAAGTATTTTGCGGCATCAGCATAACGTCGCGGAATGCGCAGGTCTTCAAGATATTGCGCGATACTTTGTGCGATGGACTTGCGATATTCTTGAGTGTCTTGAAAGTTATCTTTTGGAAGTTCGCCTTCAAGTTTGTCGATTTTAATTTTCAGGTTTGCTAACAGATCTCTGAATTCAAAAACCAAGGCTTTATATTCTGGCGGCAATTGGAGCAGCGAGATGCCATATTCGTTTTGCTCGGTAAGAACTTGCGAGGCTACTTTCAAACCAAAGAGGCGTTCTAAGTTAATAGCATCAGAAACCACTTCAAAGCGCATGGTGATCTCTTCTGTTTCGGGAGAAGCTCCTTTGGCAGGACGAATCCAATGCAAGTTCAATCGCTGCGCGACAATCTTATAAGAGATCAAGTCGGCTTCTAATCCGGGACTGGCTAACATCATGGCTTTAAATTCTTTTTCTGAAGAAGCGGGCATACGTATCGTGCAATCAAAGCAGCTCAGGGAGATCACTTCATATTGGAGGTCCTGAAAGCGCAGGAAGGTCGATTCTGGGGCTGGAGTCACCTGGTCCTGGTGAACTCCGTGCTTTTGAGTTTGCTCTGAAATAACGAAAAGTTCCTGTTTCAAAACATTGGATTTACTCATTGCGATTCTCCCCCAACGAACGTCAAAACGAATCTCTACTTTTATCGGTACTCTATTACATTGTGTTTATAGTTTTTCATAAAAAACTGACCATGTAATGTTCGGGGCTTTTTGCCGGCTCACTATGAATCAAATGTCTCATCATGAGAATATTTTTTTGTTCAAATTTTGTTTTGCATACGGATTTACGATTAATTGTTTTCCAAGTGTTTCCGTTCAAAATTGAAATTTCTTTTACGTAATATTCATGACTTTTCATCATGGATTCTCAGAGAGCACGTCCCCTCCGCCGATAAGTAGGGTATGAAGTTATGTGCGTTTTCGAGAAGTAAATTCCCACGTCGGAATCGACTTCAATTTTTTGTTGCGATAGTTTTTCTTTCCTTCTTTTTTCATGGAGAGCTTGGAAGTTCTTTCGGTGGAAATGCTTTTCGGAAGGCTCTAAGGGCTATCGGATTCACCTTTAAAGCTAAGGTTGCAGATCATCTGGACACGGGGCCTCGAACTGCCATTGCGGGTGCTGAGTTAGGGACTTCGGTGGCAATTTCTGAAGACCAATCAACGATGGTGATCGGTGCTCCAGCGGATTCTTTAGATGAAAACGGCGCAAACTTTTCGCTCGGGGCCGGAGCGGCTTTTGTTTACATCAAATCCGGTGGTTCTTGGATTTTTCAGCAAAAACTTGTCGGCGTGGGAACAAACAGTCGCAATACAGTCGACAAATTTGGCATCAGTGTCGGTATTAGTGGTGACACCATTGTTGTGGGGGCTTCGACTCACGACTATGATGCTACCGGCGCCACCAGTCTGAATGATGCAGGAGCGATATTTATTTACACTCGCAGTGCGGGAGTTTGGTCTTTGCAACAGAAGGTTGTTGCGGAAGGCACCAATGCCCGTGACACTCTTAACTTCTTTGGTGCGAGTGTTTCCATTAGCGGTGATACAATCGTCGTTGGCGCAACCGGAAATAGATATGACGCCGATGGAGCCAATCCACTTAATGGCGTAGGGGCTGCTTTTGTGTACACGCGTTCCGGAACGGTTTGGAGTCAGCAACAAAAACTTGTAGGTACGGGAACCAATGGACGTGCAGCCTCTGATAACTTTGGTGTTTCTGTTTCAATCAGCGGAGATACGATTGCGATAGGAGCCGACCAGCATGACTATGACGCGAATGGAATTAATGGCCTGAATAGTGCCGGCGCGGTTTTTATTTACAAGCGCACGACGGGTGTGTGGAACATAGAACAAAAAATCGTCGCTCAAGGAACCAATGCGCGACAATTATCTGATAATTTTGGCTACAGCGTTGCTGTTGATAGTGACACTATCGTGGTCGGTTCTTACTTACATAATTACGATGAAATTGGGTCAACCTCCACCAGTGATGCCGGTGCGCTTTTTGTATATGTTCGTTCCGCTGGCGTCTGGAGCCTGCAGCAAAAGTTAGTGGCTTTTGGAACTTTTGGTCGAAGCTCAGCTGACTGGTTGGGGTATCGAGTCGCGGTGAGTGGCGATACCATCGCTGCGACCGCTTACCAGCAAGATTACGATGCCAGTGGAGCGAATCCTATTACTAACGTTGGCGCAGTTTATGTCTATAGCCGCAGCGGCGGTGTATGGAGCAATCAACAAAAAATCACACCAACAGGAACAAATTCGCGAGTGCTTTCAGATAAGTTTGGAATAGGAATCGCTGTCCGAGGTGATACTGTGGTCGGCGGAGCTTCGGGACAAGACTATGATGTGGCGGGCACGACTTCTATTTCTGGCGCGGGGGCTGGGTATATCTTTGAGAGAAGCGGCGGAGTCTGGGCGCAAACGGCAAAAGTTGTCGATATGACTGATCCTGCTCCACGCATGGGTTCTTACGGAAACTATTTTGGTTATTCCGTATCGGTTTCTGAAGACGAATCAACGATGGTTGTCGGCGCACTGAACGACAGTACCGATGAAAATGGGCTCAACTATGTTGGTGGAGCAGGTGCTGTTTATGTGTATGTGAAATCTGGTGGCGTCTGGGTGTTTCAGCAAAAGATTGTTCCGTCTGGAACAAATGAGCGAACTGCAGCCGAGTCCTTCGGTAATTCGGTAGGTATAAGTGGCGACACTATTGTCATCGGTGCGCCTCTGCATAGTTATGATGCCTCGGGCGGAAGTTATCTAAATGGGGCCGGGGCTGCTTATATTTATAAACGATCTAGTGGTGTGTGGAGCTTAGAACAAAAATTAGTCGGAGTTGGAACAAACGGGCGTGTTGCCTTGGATCAGTTTGGCGGCAGCGTTGCGATTGACGGCGACTCAGTGGTGATCGGCGCGACAGGACAAGACTACGATGCCGCTGGTGCCGGTTCGCTTTCTGGTGCTGGTGCTGCCTTTGTTTTTACTCGCTCTGGAACGACTTGGAGTTTGCAGCAAAAATTAGTCGGAAGTGGTACGAATGGTCGAGTCAGTTCTGATAGCTTTGGACGGTCTGTTGCTATCAATGGTGATACGGTTGCTATCGGCGTGTCCGCTCAAGATTATGATGCGGCAGGGGCGAATGTTTTAAGCTCGGCTGGCGCAGTCTATGTTTTTGCGCGTTCGGCCGGCACGTGGAGTTTGCAACAAAAGATAACTCCGACAGGAACGAATTCGAGAATATCCAGTGACAACTTTGGAGTGAGTGTGGCGGTGAGCGGCGATGTTCTTGCCGTAGGTGCTGACGGCCAGGATTTTGATGAGTCGGGTGCAAATTCTGTAACAAGCGCTGGTGCCGCGTGGGTTTTCACTCGCTCAGCCGGAGTTTGGTCACAGCAAAAAAAGCTTGTCGCAACTGGAACCAATGCGCGCAACAATAGTGATGGCTTTGGGGGGAGTATTGCAACAAACGGAAGTGTTATTGTTGTAGGAGCGCAAGGGCATGCCTACGACGCATTAGGCGCTAATCAACTTGGCGGTGCGGGCGCTGCATTTATTTTTACAGGATCAGGTGCAACCTGGAGTCAGTCGCAAAAAATTGCCGGTGGTGGGATAAATGGTCGAGGCATGATTGATAATTTCGGAGCAGCTGTCGCCATTCGTGGGAACACAATTGCCGCGGGCGCGATGCAACAAGACTATGATGCGAACGGCGCGACGTTTGTTCATAACGCCGGCGCCGCTTTTATCTATCAAAAATAATTACAGACGAATGCCTTCAGCAGCCACCGCATCGCGCACAGTTGGGCGTTCGGCCATTTTATTTACAAGACCTTGCAAGGCGTGGTGATTGCTCAAATCAACTTTAAGCATCGGTGCCCAACGAAGAATATTGTAAGCATAAGCATCAACTACGGAGAAGTTTTTGCCCAAGATAAATTCATTTGTTTGCAAGTGCTTGTCCAAAACAGCCAAACGAAGTTGCAAACGATCATGAGTCATTTTAATAGACTCTTCGCTCATTGAGGATGCATAGAATAAGCTTCCGATACCTTTATGCAATTCTGTTGCGATGTAGTTGAGCCATTCCATTGCTTTGTAGCGCTCGGGAGTTCCGTGTTTCGGGATCAAGTTTTTTTCTGGAACTTGGTCAGCAATCCATTGCAGGATCACGCTGCCTTCAGTGAGGACTTCGCCTGATTTCATTTGAAGAGCCGGGACGTAGCCTTTCGGATTGATAGCTTTAAAGTCGCCACCCGCATATTGTTTTGCTTTCAAGTCGACTTTAATCATTTCGAAGTTCATTCCCGCTTCACGCAAAATAATTTGAGAAGCAAGAGCACAGGCACCTGGAGAATAGTAAAGATTCATTTTTAATCCTTTGCTGTTGTTAATGCGGCTTTAAATGTATCAATAACTGTTACTATTGTAAACGAGTTTTAAGTCTTATCGGTCCTGCATTAATTTTTAAAAGGTATTTAAAATGGAGATGATGGAATCTCGCAATAGAAGCAGCGAGATTCCCATAATGAAAAGGTCAGGTTACTTAGATTCGACGGACTCAGATTTCCCAGCTGGAAGTGTGACAAGCTTTTTGCCTTCTACTTTCAAATGAGATTCATGTGATTCGCACACAGTTTTTTTGTCGTCACAAACATAATAGCTCACTGTGAAAGAGCGATCTTTAACGTTGGAAACGTCAAAGACAATTTTGTCTTCAGTTTTTTTGATGGGCTCTGCAGATCCCAACTCACCATCCATATAAAGACCTGCAGGGGAAGCCATCACGAAATGGAATCCCTTGTCCAAGCTGACAACGATGGTTTTGCCAGACAATTTCAAATGATCTTTGCCGTCGGTAATACGAGCAAAAGAAAGAACAGGAAGAAGAAGAGCGATTGTGAACAAGAGAGCTTTAAAGTTTTTCATATAATTATTAAAAAACAGCCTAAAGCTTCTGGCAAGGCTTGGCTTTACTCATCATTGTTTAATCGCGGCTCGTCAATCGTGAATAAAGCTACCAGCTTTGTAGTTTTTCTGTCAGCCACGGAAGAGACGGGCCCACTGGACCAAAAAATTGCAAGTAACTGCTTTGGCATCGGGAAACGCCTTTTTCCGTGTGAGGAAAAGCACCGCCTACCACGCCATAGATATGGAGAACTCCATTGACCTCGCGAAAGATCGGGCCCCCGCTGTCACCCATGCAGGCTGTCTGATCAGTATTGTCTGCGATCGCAAAAAGATAGATATCAGCAAATTCTGGCATATTCTTTTTAAAAAAGTCCCAATCCTCGCGAACGGCTTTATTGTTCTCATAGCCGTTCATAAAAAGGGCGTGCAGGTCCTCTGTATTGGAACTTGTAACTGTCATATCGAAGGTGTCAGGGGACGTCGGTTTTGTGCCTTCGCCGTAGCCTGCTGTTGTCACCTGCATGGAAATTTCAAGGTTGGAATCTAGGACTGTTGGTGGAGGTACACAAACAGGAGTTGTTAATCTTAAAAGGGCCAAATCCGGAGGAAAGTTTTTACCAGGCAACTGCGGAGCAAGAGCTTGTTCAGCTACTTTGGAAATAAAACACGACCTTGGAGCGGCTGGAATATTCACATTTAAAACAACCCGATTTTCAACACAATGAGCGGCCGTCAGTACGACGTGATCGTTAAGAAGAACTCCCGTACAGTACTTTCCATTTTGAGTGTTTAAGATCACAGTCGCGCGACCAATAAGGCTGTCAGGAGCTGACTTTTCGCCGGCAATAATATTGTTCGATGGAGCAGGTTTAAAAATAGCAGATTGATCTGAGCAGGATACCGAGGACGTGACGAGAAAAGCTGCAAAAATAAATTTAAATGCGTTCATTCGGGATCCTTCTTAATGAGGCCGACCATAGCCAGCAATACCTTGTTTGGCAAACATTCGGACCTGTACTGGTGGGCTTTTGAAAATAAGTCTGGGATTCGTCGTCTTATTCCCATGCTAAAAAGCAACTAGGCGAGGGATTCTGCTTCTTATTACCATGAACTATGGAAATAAAAAAAGACGATCATTTGCAGGGAGCCCAGCGAGCACCTATCGTGCTTGTTGAATATGGGGATTATCAATGCGGCTATTGTGGCGCCGCCTATTCTGTAGTCAAAAAACTGCAAGAACACTATGGCGACAAAATGCTCTTTGTTTTTCGAAACTTTCCACTCGTGAGCTCACATGCCCATGCCTTAGATGCGGCATTGGTAGCAGAGGCAGCAGCCCAACAAAATCAATTCTGGAAAATGCATGACCTTTTGTATGAGCATCAAGATAAGCTTGATTCGAATCATCTGTATTCCTACGCCAAATCATTAAATCTGGATATGAAGAAGCTTGAAAAGGACATGAAAAAAACAGAAACCATCGAACGCATTCGTGAAGATATGGAGGCCGGGGAAGAAAACGGCGTTGATGGCACTCCTTCGTTTTATATCAATGGACGCAAATATCATGGCGCGAATGACTATGACGAGCTAAAGGAATACATAGATGGTTTGATGCGAAATCTGGGAACATCGCCTTCGCTCTCGTGATCTATGCACCTGGTGAAATGTCACAAATCATAGACTGTAGGTTGATCACTAGACCTTTGTTGGAGAGTTTGCGCCTCTAGCGCGTGATAAAATATCGCTATGATTGCTTCTTATTTTTTGTAGGAGGTTTTTATGGCTAAAGAAAAAATCAGTCCAGCCACATCCGAAGACAGTCTCAATGCCGACTTCAGCGCGATCCCTAAAAAGCATCACCCAGAGGCACATTTGCCTACTGATAAAGAGCTTTCTGGCAAAAAACTTGATTACGGGGATATGACTCTGACCGATGCTAAGCGCTCCGGCTACACAGATCGCAAAGGACACGCGGTTGAAATGACAAAAAAAGATCGGCCCGGTTCACCGACAGGCGCCTACACCGATATTGGTGCAGGTCGCTCCTCGGTTGTAAAACATGAACTAAAAGGCAACAAGCCTCGAAGTTAGCGGTATCTTTCGCAGGCAGTGACAATATCCATGTCGGAAATGTTTTGGCATTGTCCGTTGACTTTAATGGCCCAGGCTTGAGGAAGTCCGCGAAGGCTTTCGCAACGAGTGTTGTAATCAACAATCGCGGTCAAACTGGATAAGCAGCTGTCAGACGCATAAATTTCAATGGCCGCAGGATTGCTTGCGGCTTTGTAGAGGCTACAAGCTTTCGCAGGTGACGTATCTTGAATGTTATGACAAGTTTCACCGATTTTAACACCCCAAGCATTGCTACTGTTTTTCTCTAAGCTGTCGCAAGTGCTGTTGCTGCTGATGGCGGCAATGGCATTGCTGGAGCAAGAGTCAGAGGCATAGATCAAAGTGGCGAGTCCATCGCTTGCGGATTTGAAGGCTTCGCAGGCTTTAACAGCACTCGTATCAGTAATGTTGATACATTCGCCATTGATGCGAACACCCCAAGCCTGTCCTGCTGACGAAAATTTGCTGCTGCAGTTTGTATTCACGTTTGCAGTACCCACGAGCGAGCTTGAGCAGCTGTCAGATTGATAAATTTCGATATTTCCACCGTATGAAGGCGGTGGGATTGGGGGATAACTACCGCCGCCGCCCAATGATTCTTCGAGAAGTTGTTTTGCTGATGTCAGTCGACCTTGAATGTAACGAATTCGTTCCTTTTGATCACTGGTTGTTGCGATATTCAATAATGTGCGAGCTTGATCTTGTGCGGCCGTCACTTCTTCCAAGCTGCGGCGAACACGAGAGTCGTCGGCAGCCTGCGAAAATGAACAGGAAAGGCTTAAGAGAAGGCTGAGTGCGAGGCGAGAAGTCATTGTGGCTCCTTTTTCGTAAAACCCGGAGGGCGTTAGGAGCTAATTCAAAGCTTATGCCAGGACAAGACGACACCAGAAGGGAGTGTGCCTTGTTAAAGTATAACTTAAGGAATATTAAATATGAAATCATATTCCTTATAAGTTTTTAAAGGCGTTGGTAGAAATAGGAAAACGGAGGTTCCTATGAATGAAAGCAGCGTGAGATTGATCTCCATTACTCCCAATGCCGAAGAAATTATGACTTATTGTGCCCGGGTAAGTAATCCTTTAAATCAAAACAATCCTGAATTTTCACGATTGATTGCTTATTGTATCAAGCACGGGCATTGGTCGATCTTTGAACAAGCCAATATGGTTTTGGAAATTTCCACCTCGCGGGCGATTTCGCCCCAGATCCTGCGTCATCGTTCTTTTGCCTTTCAAGAGTTTTCCCAGCGTTATGCGGAAGCGAACGGCGTGATAAAATATCGAGCACGCCGTCAGGACCAGAAGAATCGCCAGAATTCTATCGATGATCTAGCGGCAGAAACTCAAGAGTGGTTCTTGCAAGCTCAAGATGAAGTGTGGAGGCTTGCTCATGAGCGCTACCAACAAGCTCTTGAAAAGGGGATTGCGAAAGAAAGTGCGCGGACTTTGCTGCCATTGGGAACGTCGACCCGACTTTATATGAATGGAACCATTCGCAGCTGGATTCATTATATACAATTGCGAACAGCTGAAGGGACGCAGCTTGAGCATCGTGAAATTGCGGAACAGTGTCGCAAGATTTTTGCTGAAGAACTTCCGATTGTGGCGCAAGCATTGGGATGGAATGAGAGTCCAGTCGAGGCTGGTGTCTTGAAACATATTTAATCTAACAGTGTTCAGGCGCATTCTGGAGCTAGGAAGATTCGCTTCGAAGGAGTGATTTATGGACACACCAAGAGAAACCCTTGAGGTCGGTAAAAAACTCGTCGAATTTTGCAAAAAAGGCGAAAACATGAAAGCCATCGATCAACTTTATTCTCCCGAAATTGAGAGTTTAGAAGCGATGTCGATGCCAGGCATGCCAGATACGGTGCGCGGTCTTGATGCCATTCGCAAAAAAAATACGGAATGGGATCAAGCCATGGAAGTGCACGCAATGGACGTGGAAGGTCCATTCCCATTTGGAGATCGTTTCGCTGTTCACTACAAATTCGATGCAACTAATAAAAAAGATAAAAAACGTATGAAAGGCGAAGAGGTCGCTCTTTATACAGTTCGCAACGGCAAAATCGTCAAAGAAGAGTTCTTTTATTCAATGTAGATCTTCCTGTGCTCACTGCCTGCTGTAGACGGTGAGCACCTCCATCAGATTTCATTGTCTCTGAGTCGTTCTTTCAACATCTCAGATGCTAAGTCTATAAAGGCTTTCAGTTTTGGATTTACGAACTTTTGTGGCGGATAAAGAAAGCTGACGGGGCGAATATCAGATCGCCATTCAGGCAAAATGCGCACAAGTTTCGATTTGCGAATTTCAGTTTCACATAAGAATGTGGGAAGAAGGGCAACGCCTTCTCCTGCCAAAGCCAGTTCGCGAATGGCATACAAATCATCGGCGACAAGTTTTTGGTCCATCGGGATGGTCACTTTGGATTTATTTTTGTTGAGCAACTCCCATTTTTCGCGGCCCAGCGGTGTAAACTGCAAACAGCGATGGTCACGCAGTTCCTTTGGGTGCGTAGGAGTGCCATGGGCCTTTAGGTATCCGGCGGTCGCTACGGGAGCAAAGTACCCAACACCGATTTTTTTGACGACCAGGCTTGAATCTTCAAGTTCACCCGCGCGAATGGCGAGGTCTACTTTTTCAGAAATCAAATCCACGAGTCGATCGGCGAAGATCAGGTCAATCTTCACTTGAGGATATTTCTTCATAAACTCGGCGACAACCTCGGGTAATAGACTTGAGCCCAATAAACTTGGCGCTGTGATTCGTAAAGTTCCTTGCGGTTGTCCCTGGTTTGCAGTGACTTCTTTTTCGGCACCTTCCAGTTCTTGAAGGGCACTCATGCTCCGATTGAAGTAAGCTTGGCCAGCCTGTGTGATTTGCAATTTGCGAGTGGTGCGGTGAAGAAGGGTGACACCCAGACGTTTTTCCAACGCTGATACTTTGGAGCTAACCGTCGATTTGGGCATGCCCAATTGTTTCGCGGCTTGGTTAAAACTTCCAGCTTGAATGACTTTTACGAAAATAGCGACTTCATTTAAATCCATGGCTGATTCTCTCTGAGGAAAATAAAAAAGTCGAGGGGGACTGTTCCCCCTCGGATTAGGATTCGGTTCCTTCGATATTGCCGATTGTTCCCATGCGACCGGCTTCAAAGTCGATAAAGGCTTGCTTGATTTCGCCCATCGAGTTCATCACAAACGGACCATAACCAACGATAGGTTCATCGATGGGTTCGCCGCCTAAGAACAAAATTTTGGCGTCATCAACTGCTTTCAAAGTAAAGCTGTCGCCCTCGCGATCCAGGACTGCGAGTTCGGCCTCTTGAATGGTCTCGCCACTATCGACAGTGACACGGCCACTCAATACAAAGATCGCAGTCGTATGACCTGCTGGAACTTTGAATTCGGCCTGGTGACCTGAATTCAGGCGAATATCCCAAAGATTGATCGGCGTGAATGTCGAGCCGGGACCTTTGTTTCCATTAAAGTCACCTGCAATAACACGCGCGTAGCCCGCACCACCTGCTAATGCAACTTTCGGGATGTTTTCATTTTTCAACCCTTGGTAGCGAGGATTTGCCATTTTGTCCTTACGAGGCAAATTCACCCACAGTTGAACCATTTCAAATGCGCCGCCTTTTTCCGCGAACTCGCGTCCATGTTTTTCTTCATGCACAAGCCCCGATGCAGCCGTCATCCATTGCACATCGCCTGGTTTAATTAAGCCACCACCGCCCGAAGAGTCACGGTGTTCAACTTCACCCGAATAGACAATCGTCACAGTTTCAAAACCGCGATGAGGATGTTCACCCACGCCACGAATGTGTTTTGAAGGAGGAAAAACCGCCGGTCCTGCATAGTCCATCAAAAGAAAAGGGGAGATGTCTTTAGCAAGATCATTGTATGTAAAGATCGATCGTACTGGGAAACCGTCGCCGACCCAGTGACGTTGATTGCTTTGTTGAGAAAAGAGGAGTTTTTTCATAGGTCAGTTCCTTTCGTTAGAGTCAATATATCCAAAATCCCGCCTCTTGATAAGACGGGATTATTGGGAAACATTGTTCAGCCTATGGAACAATCAAAAACAGCCCTCTTAGCGGACTTCGATATCTCCGCTCGTCGTTTTAACGCGTACGAGAGTGGCGCTAGCGTTATGCGAGTCTTTTACTGATTGGTCAATGTCACCAGACAGACTTTGTAATTCATATTTAAATTGATCCGCATTTGTCAGTCTCATTTTGATATCACCCGAAACAGAAAATGCATCAAGCGACTTCACCGTGCTGTTTTTGACCTCGATATCCCCACTGACAGACTTCACATTGAGTGCATCCACCGACAATTTCTCGGCATGGATATCGCCAGAAACCGTCGCGATTGTCAGATCTTGAACGCCGACGTTTTTTAATTCGACCTCACCGGAAACTGTTTTTAAGTTCAAGCTTGTGGACGCATTTTGCGGAATCCACACCGTGACTGAAACGCGGTGAACTTCCTCATCACTTCTTTGTGATAAAGCGACATTTTTGTCAGCGCTTTCTAGTTTTAAGAGAGACGTTTTATCTTCTTTGATTTGGCCCTTGGCTTCGATTTTAATTTCATTGCTTGTGCCAGTCTTTACTTCAATTTTTTCTGAAACGATGCTGATCTCAATTTTGTGATCAGCAGGAAACTGCCAAGAATTTGTCGCGTATTTCCAATTTTTTTTGTCGCCAAGAGAAATTTCTTTATCTAGCTGCGAATCAAAACTCAACGCGATATTTTTATCAAAATCGGGATTATCTTTTTTGGCTTGCTTAACCGCGCATGCGCCAATTCCTAAACTGCAAGCTGTGAAAATAGCAGAAGCAAAAAATGCTTTGGTAAGAGAAAATTGTTTCATTGTTAAGACCTCGCTGAAGATACGAATTTAAGATTCCATTGCAGATAACTGATCAAACCCAAAAGAATATATTTGGTGATCCAGAACATCACAATTCCTGTTGTCACGCCCATGCCGATAACGCCAAGGCCGGTGCTAAGGCCGGCAAGCCATGGCCAAAAGCCCGAGAGTCCCAAGGCGATCACGGGAGTAAATCCCATGACTCCTAATCCCGCGCCAACCAACGCCATCACACAACTCCATCCTGCAATCATAAGAGAGAAAATCACGATGCCTGGAATAAAAAGAACGATAAAGTTAAATGGGGCAATCATAATTAAGCGGCCAATCACATCCAAAGCTAGGCGCGGTTTAAATCCTTCCTGCGGATTTTTCACCTGCGTGATCAGTGTTTCTGTTTCATAGGATTTGGCAATCACAGAAGGAGTTCCTAGTTTCTCGGAAATTTCTTCTTCGCTTTTGCCACGTTCTTTACCGTGAGTGAAGTGCTCTTCATAGTCCGCCATGATGTCTTCGATGTGGCTGACTTTTCGCCGTTCAAGTTCGGTTCTAAGTGCTTTTAAGAAGTCTTGCTTGTTCATGTGATCCTTTGCCGATCAGTGTTTCAATTTGTTGATTAAATTCATTCCATTGTTTGAGTTGGCTTTTTTGAAAGTCCTTGCCGCCCTTGGTAATGCGGTAGTATTTGCGGGGAGGTCCTTCGGTGGACTCGCGCAAATAGGTTTCAAAATAACCTTCCTCGGTCAAGCGTCTGAGGATCGGGTAAAGAGTGCCTTCAGAAATTTCTAGAACTTTCGAAATCTCTTCGACCAGCTCGTAGCCGTAGTAATCTTTGCGACTTATCATGGTTAAAACGCAAAGCTCTAGGACGCCTTTTTTAAATTGTGGGTTCATACATACCCCATTTGTGTAGATAGGTACTGTATAAAGCTAGGTACTGTGTCATGTAAAGTACTAAAATATATGCCGGGTGTTATTTTCAAAAATGAGCCTCAGCAGTTCCCCGGGATATTGATTGCGGTGGGAGGAGGGGGCAGTTCAAGCTGAGAGAAATCTTTGAAGGAGTCCGTCTATGAAGCTTTCGTTGCTTTCTGCTTTTGTTATTTCGTTGTCGATGGGGGCCGTTGCACATGCGGCCTGCGGAGATGAATCCAGCCGGATTATCAACGGCGATGAAGCCGTGACCTTGACATATATATTGAGAAACTCTTCTTGGGCCAGTAAATCCACATCAGGTAAGACCACAACTTGGTCGGTTTCTAAATTAACTTGCACACAAACGAATCGCGGCGTTTTAACGGATTTGATGCCCGCCTATAAGTGCTCGAGTCCCTCGGGCGTGGGACCTATTGCTGCGAAAGCTTCCTGGGATGCGATGTCGGAGTTAGGCATTTATCCTGATGCCACGACCGGGCACGTGACTCATCAAGCACGCTCGATCAAATGCAAAGTCAATAGTGATGGTTCAGGCGGAATGGAAATCAATCCTCGTTGCACTTTGAAAGCAGCTTGGGGGGATGAGTGTGGAGACCTTTTAGTGAAGATGAGGAGATGATTCGGGATCATGGTCGGAGCCGTGACGTTTGCGATCGGCTTCGGCGGAGGTTTCAGGAAGCATCGAACGTAAATCCGCAATGACGTCTTTGCTCGCGTTGCGAATGGTAATGCCTAAGCCAATCAATGAAGCTCCAGCAAAGATCAGATCCACTCCAATAAAAGCACCCAAGGTCCATTTTTCTGAATAGGGAAATGTGTAAAGCAAAAGTCCGCCCAAGACGAGCGAAACACCGCCATTAAATGCAAACCAACCCCATCCCGTGGTTCTTTCGGTCACGGCACCGATAACTTTGGCTAAGCCTCCTGAGAGAAGAAAAAATCCGAGCAACATTGAAACTGCCAATGGATTCATTGGAGGATTAAACGCAATTAAAACAGAACAAGCGATGGCCAGACACCCAAGCCCCGTATGAGGCCACAGCTGACCGGACTGTCGACCTCTGATTCCATAGGCGATCTGTGCCAGGCCCACACAAAATAAAATTCCGGCTAACGTGAGCACGGAGGCAAAGGTGCTAGCAGCGGCAAATAACAAACAAAAGACACCTAAGACTAGATTGACCGTTCCTAAAACCACCAATTGACTGGAGCGTTTGATCATAGCCACCTCTCAGATTTCAGAATGAGCGGATGGACGAAAATCTTCAATTCGTGGGAGTTAAAATTGTATGAAATCAAAGAAGTGTGATGATTTCGCCTTCAGGACTGACACCATCAATATAAAAAGCAGAGCTACCTTGGTCAAAGCGCACGTTCACGTGACGTTTTACACGACCGTCTTCAAATAGGAAGTTTCCTCTTTTGGTTAGACCCATCATCGGAACACCAAACACACCTAAGCCAGCTTCTTGCAACTCTTGTTTCACGAAAACTTCTTGTTCATTTGGTAATTGGATCAAGTTCAAATAAATAGGATTGAAGCGATTGACCGTGAGTTCAGCGACTGAAACACGTTGTTTGACCTGTGCGATGTGCGAACTTGCCCAAACTTCCATTTGCGTCGGCGCAAAGAGCTCGTTGGCTTGGTCATGAATAAATCGGAACTGCACACACTTATCAGTAGCACCTAAGCCAAAATACTGACGCCATTCTTTGAGCAAAACGGCATCGGGGCAAATTGTTGGGCTGGATTTGACCAGAGTGAAAAAGTTGAGCCCTCTTAAACGAAGCTTACCGTCCATCATCACAGATTGATTAAGAAGAGATTCAACATATCCTTCTGACATCAATTCACCATAAGAACCCATGTGCGAAAGTCCAAATACATGACCGAGTTCATGCACGAGCGCGTGATAAAGAATTTCGCCATTTTCTCTCGACCAAGTGTTTTGTAAATAACCGTCAGCCTTATAAGCGAGAGGTCCATGAGCGGGAGAGAAGTATAAGAACCCTTTGCCGCGAAGATCTTTTGCGGAATATTCAGTGCGAACTGTGATGGCAGAGATGTCTTGAGGTTTAACAAGAAACGCCAATTGTTTTTCATCGAGAGTGCCAAATTGAAAGCGAAGGTCTGTTGTTTCAGAACATGCGACTTCTTGAAAGTTCTGGGAAGCGATTTGCACGCCACCGAAAGTCGGAAGACTTGGAAGAGAAACTTTGCTGAACTCTGTATTCCAGAATTGGAGGGCGCGAGAAATTTGCTCGCGTACGACCGGAGAAGAAGCACCAAAATTTTGTTCGTCGATATCAATGCAATAAGAAACTTCGCGCGTATTATTAAAGAACCAAGGATTATGTGCATCGGCTTGCAGAGAGCCTGTTGCATTTGTCCAAACATTTGCGCTGCCCTCTGCGAATGCAGAGAGTGAAGTGAAGAGTAAAAAAGTGAAATTGAGCGCAAATTTCGTCATAAAGTGGGCGCATCATAACGAAAGCGTATCAGAAGTAAAAGTAACCTTTTTACTGTACAAAATCCTGACACCCCTGAGAGGTCGAAAATGTCAGGGGCGGAGAGGATTTTTTAAGAGCGAACTTTGCGACGTGGTTTTTGAAAACCTGTCAGCCATTCCGTCCCAAAGTAAATAAGTGCGATTACAGGGAATAAAAAGCCAAACATCGAAGTGCGAGACCATCCACCGTGTGCAAAAGCCCACGCTCCAACCGTTGATCCAATCGCGCCTCCCACAAAAATAGTCGCGATATAAAGACCGTTGAGACGGCTTCGATATTTTGCACGTAGGGAAAAAATTGCTCGCTGACCCAGGACTAAGTTCGCTGTGATTCCCGCATCAAGCAAGATTGCACTTAAAACTAAGAACGCCAACGACATTGTGGAACCCAAAGGGAATATGTGAGTCATCAAAAAAGACAAAGCTGCTGCGATCATCGCAATCGCCGTTCCCGAGCGACTCCACCCTTTGTCAGCAAATCGACCTGCTAAAGGTGCGGAGATCGCGCCAGCCACTCCGGCAAGAGCAAAAAGGGCGATTGCTGTTTGAGACAGATGAAATTCGGGCCCCGCTAGCAACAACGGTGTCGTTGTCCAAAATAAACTAAACGCTCCAAACATGCAGGCTTGATAGATCGCGCGTCTTCTTAAAATCGGCGTGCGCAAGAAGAGTGCACCCATTGAAGCCAGAAGTTTTGAATAGTGCAAATCAGGATTGTGCGGTTTTCTTTCTGGCAATTTGCGATACAGAATAAGTCCGATGATCAACATTAAGGCCGCTGAAAGATAAAAAACCGCATGCCATGAAAACAGATCCGTCAGAATACTTGCCGTCGGGCGAGAGAGCATAATCCCAATCATCAAGCCACTCATCAAATTTCCCACAACGCGGCCCCGTGTGGCTTCTGGTGTAAGATGAGCCGCATAGGGGACGATGATCTGCACAGAGGACGCGCCTAGTCCTGCAAGTAGAGCTGCGGCGAAATACGGAATCAAGGCTGTTGAAAGACCAAGACCTAACATCGCAAAGAAGGCGATCGTTATCATCGTCAGTATAAGTTTTTTGTTTTCGACAATATCACCGAGCGGAATGATAAAGAGAACGCCTAATCCGTAACCGACTTGGGTGAGCATCACAATCAAACCCGCAAGTGCCGGATCAAGTCCTAGTGATTGGCTGATCAGTCCGACGAGAGGTTGCGCATAGTAGAGGTTGGCAACTATGACTCCAACAGAAATTCCAAGAAGAAGAATGAGAGCTTTAGACGCGTAGGGGGAGTGAGAGGCCTGACTGTTCATGAATCAAAAATAATACAGACAAAGATGAGTAGCAAGAAAGTGCGGACAGATGATGCGTCTGCCAAAAGAAAATGCTAGGCTATTAAGCGAAGAATGCTTAAGATTCACATATGAAAAAGGCAAAAATCAATCCCAGTATTTTCATCGTTTTCATTCTACTAAACGGCTGTGTAACATCAAAGAACGTTGCGCAGCCCCCCGAATCAGATGATGTTCTTGCCCGCGCAAGAGCAGTGAAGATGTTACCTCCTAAAGCTCCGACTCCAACAAATTGCGAGAAGCTAGGAACATTTTCAATTTTGCAGAGTAATCGCAATGTGACACCTCAGGTGCAAGCGGCCCGTGCCTTTGGAAATCCCAACTACGTGAAGCATGTACGAGTCAGTGTGACAGGTGTGGGTAAAGCAGACGATTACGACGTTTTTAACTGTGGTACGCAGAAGAACTAAGCTGCTGCTGAGCGTGCGTGGAAGTGATCGATTTTATCGTTGAGATAATTCTGCGCGCGGTAGCGGTTGAACTCCGGCAGCTCTTCTTTGTAGACGTGCATATGTTTTAGGCCCTGACGTTCCAAACGCTCTTTTTGTGAAGAAAGCAGCTTGGCACCTTTAGGCGTATAGCGCACGTATCTTTTATTTTCTTCGAGGTAAATATAGAGATTGAATTCAACCGGGACGTCGGCTTTGAGTTCTTCCATTTTGATCTTCGCCATTTTTTCATTTTCAGAATCTTCAAATTGAAGTCGGATTTGCGGGCGAGGAAAGAAGGCGATAGAAACTTCTTCTTGGTTATGCTCAGACTTTCGCATGAACTCGGCTTCCGAAGCCGCCCAACTTTTAAAATCAACCCGTTTTAGTGTCACAAGCATTGGCATATCGGACTCATTGATTTGTTCACCGTTGTCGCGCAAGAAATGAAAGATTCTTTCTTGCAGGCCGCGGATAAAGGCTTCTTCTGGTTCGCGATTTCGGCCAATGGCCGCAACCAGATATCCTTCAAAGCGAGTGGACTCCACAACGATACATGACATATCCGATGTCATTTCAACTTTTTCGATATAGGCCGCACGAGTTTTGTGTACTGTTTTTTCAAGAGCTTCGTGAGCTGCACGGGAAATTAAAGATTCATGCTGATAACCGCGCAGTGTGCGCTCTTCTTCAGCCGAGGCTCTCTCGTCAATTTTTCCAGCTGGTGGAAGCTCTCGCGTGGCTTCCATGGCTTTTCCTGCGGGATGCTCAAGTTCAATTGCGTCGACGGAACCTGCTTTCGAGTCTTCTTCATTAATAGCTTGAACAGAGCCGCGAGGGGAAAGTTCTTCACCTACCGCTTGAACCGAACCTCCAGGCATGGCCTCTTCCGTAACAGCTTGAACAGAACCTTTTTCTGAAGGTGTTTCCGCAACTGTGTTAACGCTGCCTTGTTCGTCATTCTTCTTAAGGCGATTTTCAGCAAGACCAGCCAAAGACTCGTCATCAACAAGTGTCAAAAGTTGTTTTGCTTTCGCATCTGACAGCATTTCAAATCTTGGAGGCTGTTTTTTAGGACGATAAATCCAGTATTCATTCTCCAAAATTTTGTTCCATTGCGGGCCTTTGAACAGTCGAATGTTCGGCGTACCTTGCGCCATCTGGCCTTTGTAGTAAGCCAAAAGAGTTCGTTCAATTGCGGGGCCACTCACTGGTGGATAGATATTGTAGGCGCTGCCGATTTCATTAAAGTAGTGATACGTCAAAACATGTGGATTTTCCGCAAACACGATCACACGATTCGGGAAAGTTTGCATCAGCATGCGAATAAAGCTTCTGATATTCTTATTCGGGTGATCAATGCTCACCATCACGAATTGTGGTTGGTGTCTTGAAATATATAAAATCGCTTCATGCAACTTGTGAGTTGTGTAGAAAGTCCAATCACGTTTTGTCATGAAGGTGACAGCAGACGATAGGTTCAGGAACTCTGATTTGATAACCAGAATTGATTTGTTCTGTTCCTGATGCATTTGAAATCTGTGTAACATTCGTCGTATTTAACGGAATATTTATCACCTTCTAGGAGTCCTATGCCCCAAATCTGGACGGGGAATAGGATCTAAGTCCAGTAAAAATATCGCCGCCTACCTCGCTCTTTCTTTTAAAAGTCGATCGCACAGACTTAAGATGGTCGCGCGAATGCTATCTCGATGTTTCAAAAACTCGGGCGTCGTTGTCGTCCGCACGATATTGTAAAGACTGATGGTGCGTTTCAAATCAATGAGACGCTGCTTTGTTGGTCCCTTGGACAAAGGATAACGAGGCACTTCCGAATTATCCAGGACGGCTGCTTGCACGGCTGTCGTCCAGTCAATTTCGGTTTGAGTTAAATAAATAGTCGGCACGAAACGCGGGCCTTCTTCGGGCGTTTCGTTCTCGGGGTGCTCGGGAAGAGTTTTTAGCCAACGCAGTTCTTTTAAGATCTCATTGAATTCTGGATCGTACTTTCTGCCAAAGAGACGAAAGACGACTTTCTTCCAAGCATCGCAGAAATCCTCAAAAGTAATATTTTCTGCTTTTTCATGAGCAGGTGGGCGTGTCACTGTTTGCAAGGTCTTGGTGAGCACATCATCTGAAATCACTACGCTATCGGCCTTACGATTCACGCGAATCGTATAGTGGGCCCATGTTGCAATATTTTGCAGGCTGCTTTGGTTGACGATGGCGCAGTGAAAGTCCAAATGAAATTCATCGTAAATAGCCATGCTGAGCGGACGATCCAGGTGAGCATCCAAGGCGCTTTTGCGACGCTCACTTCTGGGAATTGAAAAGAACGAGTCAATACACTGAACGAACTTTTCAAAAGATTCATTCCAGAGATTTTCTCTCTGACAGGTCTTATACAGATGAAAGGCCTTCATCTGAGTGGGCAAAGCCTCATCCAGAAGGTCGTTGATCTTGCGCTCTAATATGTTCGGAAATGTGCTCCACGTCTCTTTCAACATACTAAAGAAAAGTTTAGCATCTTCTGGCCAAAGGATCTGAGTTTCGTTTTTCGAAAATATCTTCGACAGTTGCTGTCTCATTTTGAGATTCGGAAATATTGAGTCTGAGGATCGGCGCTCCGCTTTCTCGTTGTGTCATCGACAAAAAAGTACTGTTCAAAGTTCGGAGTTTAGAGCTTAGAGTTCAGAGTTCAGAGTTCAGAGTTCAGAGTTCAGAGTTCAGAGTTCAGAGTTCAGAGTTCAGAGTTCAGAGTTCAGAGTTCAGAGTTCAGAGTTCAGAGTTCAGAGTTCAGAGTTCAGAGTTCAGAGCTCAAAGTTGAAAGTTGAAAGTTGAAAGTTGAAAGTTGAAAGTTGAAAGTTGAAAGTTGAAAGTTGAAAGTTCAAAGTTGAAAGTTCAAAGTTGAAAGTTCAAAGTTGAAAGTTCAAAGTTCAAAGTTGAAAGTTCAAAGTTGAAATTTCAAAGTTGAAAGTTCGGAGTTGAAAGTTCGGAGTTGAAAGTTCGGAGTTGAAAGTTCGGAGTTCGGAGTTCGGAGTTCGGAGTTCAATGTCGAGATCTGAACTTTAGTATTTTGATTTGTCATTTTCTCAGTCGGCGCGAAATACCGGCGCTCCGCTTTCTCGCCGCGGCAAAACTAATTTGTAACAATAAAATTTATTGACGAGTTTTTCGTCTTTCGCAAATTCGCTCCATTGAATGATCGTCACTATGATCTTCAAAAAAATAGTTTGAAGGTAAATCTCGCAATGGATGCAAGATTAGAGTGTTTAATTAGCTCTTATTTCTTTTTCTTTCGGAGAAGAAAAAATCATTCAAAAATCCCGTGATATAAGAATCTCAACTCGGAGGTTCCTATGAAAAAACTTTTTACTCTTAGCGATTCTGAACTTGAATTGAGTCTTGATATGCATGTGAAACAGGAACGTGGAATTTTGCATATTATTCTTGAGCACATAAAAGAAGTGTCTCGTCGAGAACTTCATTTGGCTCGTGGGTATGGCTCTCTAAAAGATTATCTTGTCAAAGTATTCGGTTATTCCGAAAGAGCCGCTTACAGAAGAATCGAAGCCGCAAACCTTTTAAAACAAGTGCCGACTTTGGTTGAAAATATCAAAAATGGATCAATCGATATCACAAAGATTGAAGAACTCACTCGCGCGGTAAAAGAGAAAGAGCGAGTCTCTGGAGAGAAAGTAACGGCTTTGCTGAAGTCGGAACTGGTGGCTAGAATTTCTGGAAAGACAAGCATGGAAACCCAAAAAGAACTGGCTCAAGTGTTGGATATCAAAGTAAAAGAGTATGATATTAAGAAGATCCAAAAAGACGAATCGGTACGCGTCGAGTTTACACTTACAAGAGAACAGTACGAAAAGGTTCAAAAATGCCAAGATCTTGCTGCCCATAAAATTCAACAAGAGCGAATGGATTTTTCTTTTGCGTCAGTTGTGGAGATTTTGGCAGATACCTATTTGGCAGGAAAAACTCACTCAAGTAGCAGACAGGCAAACTCTAGCAACATTGAAAAAGAAGAAGAACAGCAGCCGTCAGCTTCTCTTGAAAGAGTCAATAAAACGCTCACACCCAAGACAAAGAAAGAAGTGCTGAATCGGGATCAGTGCTGTCAATATCGTGATTTAAAAACAGGGAAGATCTGCGGAAGTACTTTTGCCTTGCAGGTTGATCATAAAACATCTCAGTGGGCGAACGGGAGTCATGCCCTTTCGAATCTTCAAGTTCTCTGCGCCAATCACAATCGGTACAAATACCGTCAGGAAAGTCAGCTGCAATTCTTATGACGACTACCAAGAAACGACAGAGCTGAGATCAATGAAAATCAAACTGAACCCATTACTACCTTTTGCCGACCACGATGGTCGGCAAACAGCCTGCTCAAGGAAGGCGGAAGATCGCAAAACTGTTTCTGCTGAACGAAGAGCACGCCTCCGAAAAGCATCCACTAATGCTAAGCGCAAGCGGACCGCCGTCGCTGTGATAAACGAAAGAAAGAAGAGAGAAGAAAGAAGAGAGTAGAGAGTAGAGAGTAGAGAGTAGAGAGTAGAGAGTAGAAAGAAAAAAGAAGAAAGAAGAGAGAAGAGAGTAGAGAGTAGAGAGTAGAGAGTAGAGAGTAGAAAGAAGAAAGAAGAAAGAAGCGGCAATGTTTCTTCCAATAAAAAAAGGCCGCAGCGAAAATGAGTCGACTCATGCTAAGCGCAAATGGACCTTGTGATAGGGCTGGGTAGAAGAGATTTATTAACTAAGGCGTAAAAGAATATTCGTTGAACAATTTTTCGATTCGCGTCCACTTGTCGCACGACGGGGCTTCGATTTTTACATTTTGCTTCGTCCAAGGGTGGACGAACTCAATGCTTGTGGCCTTCAAGCACAAACCGCGGATTTCAAGAGTGTCGCGGAAAAAGCGATTGTGATGAGAATCGCCGTGCTCAATGTCACCCAAGAGAGGGTGAGCGATACGATCAAAATGGCGACGGATTTGGTGCCAACGACCTGTTACCGGTCGAACCTCAACCCAGGAATAGCGAGCAGTCGGATATTTTTTGCCGACAGCATAAGGAAGCTCAGCGACCTTTAAGCGTTTGTAGGTTGTGCACGCTTCCACAGGAACATCGTCGAACTCTAATGGTAAATCGATGATGCCCTCAGTGTCGACCACGCCACGCACGACGGCATGATAGGTTTTTTCCATGTTGCGATCCATAAACAGACGGCTGAGTTCTCGAGTGGCATCACGTGACGTCGTCCACAACAAAACTCCCGTTGTCGGGGCATCCAGGCGGTGAACTGGAAAGACCTCACGCTTCATGCTTTCGCGCAAAACATGCAGACAGATTTTTTCCTTTGGCACCGGGTATGGCGAAAACTCAGGCGGGTGAACAAAGAACCCCGCTGGCTTATCGATGGCAAAGAAATAGTCGTCTTGATACAGAATGTTCATAGGTCGGCGAATCATATTCATTTGCGGCAAAACCCGCAAGTAGTGTTTGAGTTGCCGAGAACGGTTTTGTATAGTCACCCTTGTTTGGAGGTCCTCTATGAAAAAACTATTCGTTCTTTTGTTTGTGATCACCTCGAGTTTGGCGCAAACAGCAAATGCTTGGAGGGCAATTGCGAACGAAACGATATGGCCAAACGCACCTTATTTTCGCGAGATTTTGGTCAATGATGGTGCCCAATACACAGAAGTGCGCGTTTATGTATCGATGGGATCAGTGCGTATCGATAATGTTATGGTTCTGACAGAGAACCTTCATCAACTTCCACTTTGGCAGCTGCGTGGTGACTATCGTTCACCTCGGATGTCAGAAGCACGCTTTTCTATCAACAAACTCCGTTCGATTCGTTTAGAGGCTCGCTCTCTTGAAACCAATCGCCCTTCAAACTTACAGGTCTTTGTTCGCTAGAATCAAATGCGAGTAAACCGAAGTCCGTCTAATTTTCGCAAAATAATTTCTACTTTGAGACGTTTCACACTTTTGTTAGACAACTTTGGAGACCTCAGATATTTTGAGAGAGTAGCTCTATTTGGGGAAGGCATAGATTCATGAGTCAGCAGGGTGTCGCTTCTCGACACAGTTCCGGAACATCTCGAGACGAGCAGTTTTTAATTTTGGCAAATGAACTTTGCGCCCTTCTTGCTGTTGAAGGCGTAAAATGCCGAGCGGCCCTGCCAGGGCTTCCTTTTTTTAGTAAACTTCACGACGATAAAAAAGCTGAGATCATCGAACATCTTCAATTCTATGTGGAGCTTTGCGATGCACAAGTTGCAGAAGGCTATCGTATCAAAGACAGCCTGACATTTACCTGGCGAGCTCTTAAAAAGCTGAATTTGGTCCCGCCGTCGGATATGTTTTCCTATGTCACAGACCAAGATGTGATTGAGATCTATGACAACGAAGGTCGGCAGTTGTACCGCAATTTTAGATTCTTTGAATGTTGTTCGTACTCTCTTGAAGAATTGTATTCAGTCGAGTGGTGGAATCTTTTTGATCGAGATTTGAAAATCACCCAAGGTCTTTTCTCTGTCGTGGATAAGGTTTTCGCAGGCGAACTTAAAAATATCGTCGACGCAAATGTTGAGCCTCATCCGGTTATTGAGAAGATTTCTGAACAAAGACTCGAGATTCTTTACGAGAAGGCATTTATCGGTCCTCTTTTTCGCGACAAAAAAGCCGAAGCTGTCGTCGCGATTGTCAGAGGCCGCGTCCTAAGACAACTCGGCTAATCTAGGCTTTAAAACCATCCACCAGTTGAATATCGCGAGTGATGCCACCGAAAGGACCGCAGTAAACGCAGTCTTCAAGCCATGTCATTTCAGCAGCGACTTCATCTTTAAAAATAATTTTTGCCCAGAAGCGATTGATACTATCCCAACTGTAGCCGCGGCCTTTGAGATGATCTTTCGATTCAAAAGGCGCGGAGCTTGCAATCACCTGAGTCATCGGTCGGCGGGCATTGTTTAAAAGCTCTGCTAAGTAAGGTTTCTGAGATCCATCTTCAGGAAGACTTAAAAGATATAACAACGCATCCACATCGTTGATTGCACGATGAGAATCCGTAAAGAAACCGTGATAGATGTTGAGAAGCTCTAACTTGGAACTTGTAAAACCTTTTAAGCTCCAATCAATTTGCTTTAAAGAACAAGCCCAGATTTTTTCCGTAGAAACTTTCGATTTGCGATCAATAAACGGGCGGTCAAAGCGAGCATTGTGGGCGATTACGACACTCGCTTGCTCAAGCATGGCATTCACAGCATTCCAATCGATATTTTGACCGGCAACCATCTCGTCGGTAATACCTGTAAGCTCAGAAATTTCTTTGCTCAAAGGACGGCCTGGATCTTGGAAGCTGCTATAAGAATTTGCCAGAGTTAAAACTTCACCCGTGTTGCGATTGAAAATAAATTGGCGCAATCCAATTTCGATGATGTTGTCTTCAGCTTGATTCAAACCTGTGGTTTCAACATCTAGGACCACACCCATGCGCACGATATCAGAGTTGTTATGAATCCACTCAAGTGTTGCATAAGGCGGTGTTTGCACCGGGCAACCTTCAAGACGTTGCAGGGTGACGGTTTTTCCATCTGCTGATTTTCCAATCCAACGAAATGCCACGGGAAGCTCCTCGAATATGATTTTCAGGAGGTAACAATAGAATGTTCGGAGGTTGGAGTAAAGGGCAGATTGATTTTTAAGGCCTGTACGCAGTGCCTCATTTGCAAATCAGGTTTAATTCTTTAGGAAACTACAGATGAGAACTCTTGTATAGGAATTCGGTTTTTATGTGATCGGAAGCGGTCGGTTTTTGGGAGGAGAATCTAGTTTTCAAAATTCCTTAGTTTTGCAACTTAGGAACACCTCTTGAGGGTGTTAATTTGAATTTATGGTACAAAAATCAAACTTCCACGAACAAAGGCGGAGATTTTTAAAGCTCTCACTTCTTGCAGGCACTTGGCAGTTTTTTAATCTCCTTATTCCACAGCGATTGGCTGCTTTTGTTGCCCCAAAAATTGCACGGAAAAGAACCGGCGCCTGGTGTTTTTGGGGAGCCAATACTTATGGACAGTTTGGCAATGGAGCTAATGGCGGATCCTTCTCGACACCTGTTGCTGTATTTGCTGGCAATACTTGGGAGCGAATTTCTGCGAGCCTTGATTCGACAACCGCAATTAAAAACAAAAATGAGCTTTGGACATTTGGTCGCAATAACTGGGGTCAACTTGGAGTTGGAAATACCACGGGGCGATCAAGTCCTGTTCATGTAGGTTCACTCACATCATGGACGGCTCTTGTGCGAGGCTTAGGGCCCTACAATATGGCCAAGCAAGGAACGTCGCTCTATGGTTGGGGGCAAAATCCCGAGGGAAATATTGGGGCGGGGCCCGCTCCCGTGAGCGTTTCAACGCCGATACAAATTTCAGGATCTTGGACGGAAGTTTCCCTTGGTGACTATCACACCATTGGGATCAAAGCGGACGGTACTCTGTGGGGCTGGGGATCAAATTCTTCGGGGCAAGTTGGCAACGGCTCTGCCACGTCGGTTTCTTCACCGGTGCAAATTGGTTTGGGAAGTACTTTTTTAAAAGTTGCAACGGGCCTGGCGAACTCGTATGCGATTCGCTCCGACGGAACTTTATGGTCCTGGGGTATTAACTGGTCAGGGCAACTCGGCAATGGCGTAGCAAACGGAACGAAAGTTTCGACACCGATTCAAGTCGGTTCATTAACCACGTGGACAGATATTTATGCCGGAGATAACGTTGCTTACGGAAAAAGGAATGACGGAACATATTGGTGCTGGGGTTATAACACCGAAGGGCAGCTTGGCCTTGGTGATACCTCGGGAAGATCCACCCCTGTGCAATTTCCCGGAACGACTTGGTCAGAAATTTTTCCCGGTCATGGATTTGCTCTTGGCCTTAAGTCAGACGGAACCCTGTATTCTTGGGGAGATGGAACCGGTGGATTTTTAGGAACGGGGAGTACGGCGAATGCTTCCACTCCCGTTCAGATTGAGGGAACTTGGCAAAAAGTATTTGTCGGTTACAATCATGTCGGCGGGCTTAGATTTTAAAAAGCTCCTCTATTGAGGAGCTCCGCCATCAACCCATGCATTGATAATATTTCTTTGTGCTTGTGGCAACAGGCCACCAGTCGGCATTGGGTTGTTCGCATTGTTCACGCGTGCCCGGATATTCGCTGCTGCTGTTTTAGCAGAGTTGTAGTTGGTGATATCCAAACCGCCTCGTGCATTTCCAGCGCTATGGCAACCCACGCAGCTATTTGCAAAGACACCACCGTTTGCCACCAATTGAGTAAAGGTCACGACCGTGGGTGATGGCGAAGGGGATGGAGAAGGTGACGGTGACGGTGAAGGTGAAGGCGATGGACTTGGTGTTGGATTTGGATTGTTAGGTGTCCCAGACTCTGATTTCAGAGTCGAGAACTCCATCGCAACAACGTCAGTCGCAGCCACAGCACGCACTGCCCACGCATTCGCGGCTCCCGGAGCAAGATTGATATTTGTTGTCATATTGATTGTAGCTTCAATATTGGAATAAGTGGTGACGTCTCCTTGAAGAGCATCGTTAATATAAATATTCAGCGCACGGGCATAGTAGTTACCCGAAGTCGTATTCTTCAATCTAAGAGTTGGATTTCTAAACTCATAACCTTGAGTGACATTGTTTAAAACGGCCTTACGAATTTCAATTCCCGCAACCACAGGAACTTGGGCTGTGCTTTGTGTTTCAAGGTCCCACTCCATGCGCACAAAGGTTGTTGCTAAATTTGTTGGAACAGTTTTGTTCGAAGATTTTACGACAAATTCAGTCGCACCACCGCCGCCACCTTGATTAGCAAGACAGGCTACGTATTTATCTTGAGCTGACGCCCAAGCAGCTTTGATCTCATTAATACGCGCGGTATTTTGCGAACCTGTTGCCGGTGGTTTGTGATTGTCGTTGATGGCCTGACTGTTGATTTTATCAGCGCCGATGGAAACAAAAGCATCGTAAGAAGCTTTCACATTGGAGATCGCAAATCGCCCTAGGCCCGGGCCCGCGACGTGACAAGATGAACACGTTTGGCTTAAGAAACTATGATAGGTGCTTTCATAAATTTTTAAGAGAGAAGCTTCGCAAGTTGAGGAAGACGAAAAGCTTCCTTCCATTGGCGTATCCAATGTTAGAAAGCCTTTGTCACAGTTATTAAAGAACACAACCAGAATGCCAGCACCGAACGTCAATGAAACGTTTCTCAAGTAACGTCTGTAATGTTTCAATCAGTCCCCCCAGAGACGAACTAAGACATGATTTTATTTAAGCTACCTTAACCACTTTAGCCAATTGACTTGAATCAAACAAGCGACCTGCGACGCGATCAAAAAGATCCATACGTTTATTCGCCTGGCACCAATTCGCAAACACTGCGGCCGCAGCCAGCTCCGGATTGTTCCCAGTGAGGAAGCTTGGATCTGCAGCCTGGTTGTCGTTGAAATGACCAATCTGATAGTCACTCGTTGCAGGTCTGCCTTTTGGATCAAAGTACAAAATGTACGACACACCGTTGGATCCGCGATCACCAGCCCAAACGGCATTGCGATCCTGCGAGTCGGGACTAAATACAGATCCATCCGAAACAACATTGATGAAAACCGGGCGACCCAGCACGGAAGCACTTTGTAATATGCGTCCGACTAAAACACCGGCATCTTGGTCGCGAGTGTCACCCGTTGTGCGAGTGTTGTCATGATAATCATAACCACCGAGTTCAAGATTCGAGGCTCCAGCTTGACCTACTAATGTATTGTAAATCATCGCGCCGAAAATCAATTCACGATTGTTCGCGGCCGTGTTCGCATTCACTCCCCAGACTGCGGAGTAATTGGCGTTTTGACGAGGGTCCACGACGCTTGAACCTTTTTGCACGATATCGACGTTTTTAATTCCCGCGCAATCCAAAACAGTTTTTACAGCTTGACCGCCATCGATCGAAGCAAGCTTACGCGATTGGGAAGTGTTCAAACTGCTCATTAATTTTGCGAGCGAGTTTTTTTGATTTTGATTTAGATTGCGCCCCAACGAAGCACTATATCCAATCGACGTTAAAAGAGAATTGTAATTGCTAACCACCAGTGGGGAAGGTGGCGCGACAATGGCAGCTTCTTGACGAATGCCGGTGCGAGTATTGACGCGTCCTAAGTTCGGCAAGTTCGTGCCGACCAGCCCAGCACGAGTGATAGCTCCCGAAATATCAAATTTATTTGAAGACGTGTCGTTTTGTGAATCCACGGGAATCGCAATGAAAGCTGTTCTTGCCAATGTCTGTGCATTGGCCTGCGCTCGAATACCAGTGAGAAAACGGCTGATCAGCACACCGTTATTCAATCCCGCAAAAGGAACGTTACCAAATTCGCGTTCAATAGGAACTTGGTTGTTGCCAAGGCCCAATTTGCTGTAACTCGCAATAGGTTCACGCTTGGAATTCATCGGCAGATAATTGCTGGCCATGGCAGCACCACCTGCTAAATTCAGAGTCACAAATGGGATCAGTGTTTCTGGTAGTGGACAGTCACCTGCAGTTTGAGCATGGGCCTGTGAACCTAAGAGTAGGGACATCCAGTTTGGTACCATCATGGTCGCGGCAAAGGGAAGAATTCCCGCCGCTAAAAAGTCGCGACGTGAAACTGGCTTTGCATGACCGGTCTTTGCCCACATTGGGATATCTTTTTTATTCTTTGCCATCTTCTCCCCCCAGAGAATCTAGTAAGAAATTGAATCTAAACTTGAAAGCATTGCTGCACAAAGCGCCAATAGAACGTTAGAAGTTGATGCGGCTTGCGTCCGCGCATTGGCTGCCAGTGCGGCAGAGAAATCATTTTTGTATTGCAAAAGGAGGGTGTATTCCTCCATGGTTTCGTTGCGTCCCCAGAATGATCTTGCCATCCCACGAATCGATGAGCGAAACGCAAGATCGTCGAGGCTGCTGATACCAGCTGCAAAATTGACACTGCCATAGAAATTGCGAGAAGCTGTCGCCGCTGCTTTTTCTTGAGTGATCATATTGTTGCAGACTTCTCCCGCCAGGCTGGTCGCACCTATCATCAAGGGACCATTCGCCATGCTGAGATCATTTCCCGCAGCCAAGGCACCGTAGCGATCATTGTATTCGGTCAGTGTCGCCGCACTTGCTGTTGATGTGTTTGTCACAGACAACATAGATTGGAGAGTTTGTTCCGCAGATAACAGAGCAATCGGTATTCCCAATTTTTCTGAATCCACTTCAGGTGCGGGCTGACCCACCGACGCACTGTCGACGCTGCCACTGTCGCCACCACCGCTTGGAGCACAGTTGTTAAATCCAACTGCGAGCAAAGCAAGAATCGGGAGCCAGCGTAAAGTATTTTTTAAAATTCTTTTCATAGACGCCTCCTTCTAGCTTCCGAAGCATTCCGGTTTGGTTGAAATTGATTCGAACAAGGATTTAAGTTTGTAACCATTGGCTTCAAACTCATCACCCCAATCGGCAAGACGATTTTGATATTTCGTAAGATCCAGTTCCTTGCGACAAACAGTTTTAAAAACTCGTTTGGCCATGCACTGACTGAAACGGCGAGAGTTGGCAACCATTGTGCCGAATGCCTTAACGCCATTTCCTGTGCTGGCTGGTGATCGCCACTGAAACAGAGACGAGTTTTGAGTTCGTGTGGCATTATTCACAAAAGAGTCATCAATCGTCACAAACCCTGCAGGGAAAACAGTGTTATTTTTGTTCATTTTGTTTATCACACCGCGAGTGTCGGTAGCGATTGTATAGTTGTTCGCGCCACCACGTGCATTCACCGCGGAGTGCTTGATTCCCATGCCATCAAAATCCCACTTTGCAAATGCTCCACGGAATCCGTCCATAACGGTGTGACAGCCTTTACAAGATGTTTGGAATTTCATATGGTCACCGGCAGGAAAGCGGTCAATGTCGCGACCAATGCGTGCGTCAGAGGCGCCGGTGTCGGCCCATTGATCCAATGGCACACACATAAATTCGCGAAACGTGTATTCAACCAAGCGGCGATTTGTTCCGGCAAGAGCGTGCGCACCCATAAATGTTCTGGAAGTCAGAACTCCGGCCGGATCGGGATTGGCCATCGTCGCCGTTTCACTGGTCGCGATCATTTGTCCTTCAACGCGTTGAAGGTTCGTACTAAAATCCACGCGGGCTGTTTCAAGGTCCGCATAGTGATTGTTCGAAATAAGAATATCTTTGACCAGATCGGAGCGGATGTTAGCTCCGCTGCCCATATAATAAAAATTTCCAGTGAGAAGTTCACGGGCATCACGATTGTCACGGGTGACGCCGATCATCGCAGCGGCAAAGTCATTCATTTGAGTTTTAATAGTCTCATCACGTGTTGAGAGCTGTAGCGCCATCAACTTGACTGTGATGTTGTAGAAATTGGGATCTTTCGTTGCAACTTGCGAGGCTGCTAAAAGATTCCCCGAGTTGAGCAGCGCCGCCATCTCTTTGACGGCCGGGCTGTCCACCGGAAGCTTCGTTCCGGTTAAGCGTTCATAAATCTTGCGAGCCTTTTGTTCAAGTGCTGAAGGATCTTGTGCTCCGATGTCAGGCTTAACCTGAGCATGAGCACGGGTGTTGACGGTCACAAGCCCCACTAACAAGAGTGACAAGACGATGAATTTCATTCCCCCTCCGAATTCATCAGGACCTGAATATGATTGTGACTCAATCTCACGGTGTTTAAAACAGAAAGAAGTGAGCCTTCTCATACTGATACTGCGGACGAAACGCGTGCGGAAAACTTTTTTTCGGGTGTAAAAAGAGTAGTGAGGGAAGTGTCGGGGAAATGGACGTTTTGTGAATGGGGAACTAACAGATGTTAGTCCCCGACACCGTGAAAATCCGTGTCTAGAATCCGACGTTTAGAATCGGAGAGATCGCAAAAGGACCTTTGTGATTAAAATTGACCAAACCAATTTGCACACCGTGAAGGTTGTCAGCAACATTGATAAGACCGATTTGTAAACCATAGACTTCTTTAGCGCGGTTGTAGAGACCGACTTGAAATCCGTAGATATCAGTAAAGGGACTGATGTTCGCAAGCAGGGCCATTTGCAAACCTGTGACCGAAGACTCTGCGGAGTTGTAGTTCACACCTGCCGTGAGTTGCAATCCCACAACCGTTGTTTTGCTGGAGTTAATATTCGTAAGACCGGCGACTTGAAAACCTGTGATCGTGGTCGAGCCACGAGTGTTATTAAAGATCCCGGAAGCCGCGACACCGGTAAAGGTCTGCTCTGTGATATTTCCCAAAAGACCAACATCGATACCATAGACGCTGCGATGCTGACCCCAGAGGACGCTGGCGCGCACGCCGGTGACATCGAAATCACCCGGAGGAAACTGGATAGGAGGAACGATGGCCAGTGAGACCGGAGAGACGGCTGCTTGGGTGTGAGTTGTTGTGAAGAAGGCTAATAATACGGCTGTTAATGCTATGTATTTAGTCATGGTCCTATTCTAGACAGCTTTGTTTTCAAAAACAAAGTGAGCCCGAGACATAGGTCTGCGCTTACAGAGTGGAACTGGTTATTTGATGAGTTTTTTGCTAAGAAGCTTGCTCAGATTTCTGCGTTCTCTTGTTTTGTCTTTCTTCGACAAAATCCATGACAAGAAGAGCGACCGCGTTTTCAAGTGCACCACTTTGTTTTGCTGGAGCAGGCCGCTCTTCAAAACCCAAAGTTTTCAGCCACGTTTGACGACGCAGACTGTAAATCAAAACTGCCAGTGAAATGACTGTCAGAGCGGTGAATAGGATAGTGCCTCCCGAAAAAACAAATGACTCTTCCGAGTCTAATTGTTTAGCCACGGCAGAAACTAAGAATGAAGTTCCAACACAAAACAGAACTAATGAAACAATTGTGGAAACAAGCATTGTCGTTAACGCACGCAAGTGTAAAACCAATTGCTGAGTTAAAGCCACGCCTGGTTCTTTGAAAAAGTTTTTACCAGTGCCAAGTAAAAATGAGATCAGAGGAAGAAGGATCTTCATCATGTGTTAGTCCTTCCTTCTATAGAGAAGACGGGCGAGCATAAAGCCAACGACAGCCGCGACACCAACTGATGTCCAAGGGTTTTCTTTCACAGCTTTAGTGAATTGAGCCTGAAGATCCTGCAGTTGTTCTTTTTGCTCAGGAGGAATTTGATCCTTCAAAGCTTGCGCGTGCTGCTGCAGTTCTTCTTTGAGTTGTTTTTTAATTTCGGCAATAAGTTGATCGCGGTCCATGCCCTCGTTTCGGCAGAAACAAATTCAAGTTGAAGAGTTCCGCCGAAAAGAAGGGCCTTGGTCCAGTCCGGGCTATGGAACAAAGTGGAAGGTGTAAGTCATCTTGTCTTTGGATCCCGCAATTTTCGCTTGGCTTGGGAAGTGCCATTCTGAGAATTGTTTAACCATGCACTCTTCAACGTTTTTATTTTTAAGTTGCGAGTCTTCAATTCCGGCGCGAGTAACTTTGCCGCGAGCATCCAGGTCCCAGGTCATGACAACTTTACCCTTCATATCTGCGTTCTGTTTAAGTCCTTGCGTATAACAAGATTTCAAGCCCGAAAAGTTCTTAGAGATAGTTTGCATCACCATGTTCTTGCGGTCTTTGGCCGAAGCCGCTTGTGTCGGGATCGAAGACGGCGTGCGGTCTTCTTCCGTGGCTGAGCTTGCGGTCGCAGCCGATTCCAGCTCTACCAGCTCCAAATCAGGAACTGGGTTGTCGATGAGGTCACTGGCAAATGAAATTGATGAGAAAAGAAAAATAGAGATGATAGATAAAAATGTCGTTCGCATAAATCCCCCTCAAGATTTAAAACCTATCTAACTTAACGTACGAACGACGTGCGACTGGTTTTAAGACTATCAAGGGATGCGACTTTACAAATAGCGATTTTTTAAAAACGTTTCAAGATGAAGCACTTCCACCTATTGAGGTGGAAGTTGGCTGAGACCTTCATTTAAATTTTTGAAAGTGAGATTCAGGGCTTCTTCATAAGCGGCACTGATGTCAGCACCCATTTTTTGGCCAAATGGACTTTTTGTTTCAAAGCAGGAGCTGGCTTCTGTATTAACTTTGGCTTTTTTATCCAAAGTCAAAGCACTGCCGATTTTTACGCAACCTTCTTTATAATCTTTCGTTTCAAAATCTAAAATCGTTAGCACGAGCTCATTTTTTGATTGTGCTTGGACTTGTGTGCCTTCGCGGCTCAATGCTTCCGTCACAGCGCGAGTGACTTCGTTACGAAGTTGCGCACTCATGATGTCTTCTTTGCGGGAATCGACAACAGCAAGACTTAAAGTCTTACCCGGAAGATCTTTAAGCTGGGTAACGTTGATTTTTTGAGGGTTCAAAGCCGGAACGTCACGAATCGTTTTGCCTTTAATAACACATGAAGTGAGAAGTAAGAGGCTTGCTGAAAGCGGAATGAGAATCTTCATAGATAAAATCCTTCCTTGATTTTCAATTATTATGAAGAAGCCCGCATGCTTTGTCTATTTACTTTCCGCCGTCTCCGGATGATAATGCTCAAAACTCTTTCACTTTAGGAGAACTTCATGAAACGCATCTGTGGACCTCTACTTGCTTCAAGTTCAAATATCAATACAACGGCAACGGCGTATTTACTTTTAAGAGTCTTTATTGGTTTGACGATGGCTTTTTCTCACGGCATGGGGAAAATGCCTCCAAGTGAGATGCTGATCGGGGGCGTTTCGAGTTTGGGATTCCCGATGCCTGAGCTTTTTGCATGGGCTGCAGCTTGTGCTGAATTAGTCGGTGGGTTGTTATTGGCAATAGGTCTTCTCACGCGTCCTGCGGCCGCGTTTGTTGCTTTCACGATGTTGGTTGCTGTGTTTGGTGTTCATGGTGCCGATCCATTTGAGAAAAAAGAAATGGCTTTGTTATACTTGTTCTCAAGCTTGTTCTTTGTTCTAGCTGGTGCTGGAAAATTCTCTTTGGATCATCTGCTTTCTCGTCGTTGCACGAAGTAATTGATGTCGAATTTTATCTTGATTTTTCTTTGTCTCGCATTGGGCGTCTTGTTGAAACGAACAAGGCGCTTTCCCGGTGAAACCGCGCAGGTTTTAAATGCCTTTGTCATTCACGTATCGCTTCCTGCGGTTATTCTTGTTCAAATTCCTTCATTGATCCGTAGTGCAGAGTTAAATACAGAGATGTTGATTCCAATATCGATGGCATGGATTTGCTTTTTTCTCAGTTGGGTCTTCTTTTCATTCTTGGGGAAAAGGTTGGGCTGGAGCCAGGCAGAAGAGGGAGCCTTGATCTTGACAGCAGGGTTGGGGAATACGTCTTTTGTCGGCTTTCCACTTTTAGAAGCTTTCTATGGCCCGCGCTCGATTCCAGTAGGAATTTTAATTGATCAATTGGGGAGTTTTTTAGTTCTTTCAACTATCGGTTTGATCGTGGCAGCTCGCTACGGTCAAAAAGAAAATGCTCAATTCTCGTGGAAAAAAGTTGCTAAAAATATTTTGACGTTTCCACCATTTGTTTCTCTTTTAGTGGCAGTTCTTTGGCATTTCCTAGGAACTCCGGGACATATGTTTATTCATCCTGTATTTGAAAAACTCGGATCAACATTAGTGCCACTGGCTCTTGTTGCCGTGGGGTTTCAGCTTTCTGTTTCAAAAGCAGTCGTGCAACGTCAAGGTGGTCCGTTAGCTTGGGGTTTGGCTTATAAACTTTTGCTCGCGCCATTGTTAATGATGCTGTTGTATGTTGGCGCTTTGGGATCCCAAAGTCTTTCAACGCAAATCACAATTCTCGAAGCCGCGATGGCACCTATGATCACTGCGTCCGTTGTAGCAAGTGAGTTTGGTTTAAAAGCGGAAATTGCCAGCCTGATGGTGGGCATCGGAATTCCTTTGTCTCTTATCACAGTTCCTCTTTGGTATCGTTTGTTAGAAATCATTCTTTAAAAAACTTTCGTGAATTCAGATAAGCCTTTGTGTTCAGATCTACGGATTTGAAAAACAAGGGAGTATTTATGAAATGGATTGTAGGGAGTTTGTTGATTTCCGTTCTGGTAACTTCGCAGGCGCAAGCTGGTTTCTGGGATTGGCTTCCTGGTAAACGTCGCAGTTGTCATTATCCCGAGAGTGAACGACAATCCATTCTGCCGCGTGAGCAAGAACGCGGATGGGCCAATACACCGCAAAGCTATCCTGTTGAAAAATTTGAAATCAGATCAGCCCTCGCAGAGCGACCTTGGTTGCGGGATTTTCGCTATATCATTGTCGTCAATAAGTCTGATACGGGACCGAGCGCGCAAACAGTCACGGTTTTTGAAGACGGCTATCAAATTGCCCAAGATACAGTTTCAACGGGGAGGGAAAAATTAGAACTCAAACGCCGATCTTCAAGTTGTGACGGCCCATCGCAAAGTTATTATTCGATCACAGCAACTGGTTATTATCCCGTACAGCAGCTAGTGGCAGATCATCGTTCCGATACTTTCGATGCTGCCATGCCGTACGCTATGTTTTATGATCGCAAAAACGGTTTGGCTCTGCATCAGGTGACGAAGTCAGGACAAAAGAATTTAGGAAAACGTGCGTCGGGCGGTTGCACTCGAATTCGTCATGAGGTGATTAAAGATTTATTCTATAAGGTGGCGCGAACTCGCGGAGCGTCTATTCCGGTGTTTTCGTATGACGGCACGCCTGTGTTAGATGAGAATGGGAAAGTAAAGACATCGCGCACAGTTTCTCTTTTTAATAGACGAGGTCCCGCCTATAGTGCAATTGTCATTATACAGGATATTAAAGAGTAAAGGATTTCATGCGCGCACGTCTTTACGCAGCCATTTTAATAGTTTCAGCTTTTTTCACAGCAGGTTGCGCGAGCAATTTGTTGAATTTGGAAAAACCCAAAGTCGATCTGCAAAGCGTTTATGCAAAGGATGCCACCGCTTCGGGGACGACTTTGGTTTTTGTCGTCAACGTCGACAATCCAAATAATCAAGAAATCAAAGTCAAAGAAATCGCCTACAAAGTTTTTGTTTCCGGCAAAGAACTCTCCGACGCCAAAACTGAAAAGCCGATCGTCGTCCCGGCCCATAAAAGCGAACTTGTTGAAATTCCGCTCCCAGTTAGTTACGCAAATATTCTGAATAATATTGCGGAAGTTCTGTTCAATAAAGAAGTCACCTATAAGATTCAAGGAACGGCGAAGCTTTCTTTTGTCAGCATTCCGTTCACCAAAGAAGGCAAAGTGGAGTTGCGCTAGTGGCAAAAAAGAAGGCATCTAAATCTAAAATCCCAAGTTCGAAAATCCCGACATCAAAAATCCCTGTCGCATCAGCGCCTAAAAAGAAAGATCTCAAAGCGCCAACAGTGAAGCCTCAGGAAGCCAAGGCAAAAGATAAAAAATCCAGCGACATCGAACTTTCAGTGAAAATTTATGCCACATCCGCTGAAATTTGGAGTGCCTTAACTGATAAAGACGAACTTGAAGAGTGGTGGAGTGAAGGTGTGACCCTGGAGCCTAAGGTCGGAGGCAAATTCCGCGAAGCTTGGGAAGACGACAGAGGCACATCACAATTGGCAACAGGCAAGGTCCTCGCGGTCAAAGCAAAAAATGAGATTCGTTTTACTTGGAGAGAAAAAGATTGGCCGCAAGAAGCTTCCACAGAATGTTTGATCCAGATCGAAGATCAAAAATCACATCGTGTGCTGTCGGTCGTTCACACAGGATGGAATAAGCTTCCTGAAGGAAAGCGTGCAAAGTTAATAAATGATTTTAAAGTGGGCTGGGGCTATCACCTACAAGAATTGAAATCTTATTTGGATGACGGTCCCAAGTAACAGTAACGGATCTTAGATCCGTTTTACTTCATGATTTTGATTTGAAATTTTTGGCCTTTGATACGACCGTTACGTAATTTTTCAAAGGCCATGTTTGCGAGTTCCGATTGAACTGCAACATACGAGTACTTGTCCTGTACTTCAATTTTTCCAATCGAAGATCCCTGCAAACCTTTTTCGCCGGTCAATGCACCTAAGATATCACCTGGACGGATTTTATCTTTACGACCACCGGAAATACCCAAAGTCGTCATCGGAGATTCGCGGAAGACTTTGCCAAGGCCGTATTGATTTTTAAAACCAAGAGCTGGTCTTTGCACAACACCTTTTGTGGCTTGCTCAAACTCCATCACACGTAAAGTATCACGTTGATCCGTGATTGAAACCGCAACTCCGGTTTTACCAGCGCGCCCTGTGCGACCAATACGGTGAACGTAAGTGTCGACTTGCAACGGCAAATCAAAATTCACCACGAGCTCAAGACTGTCGATATCTAAACCACGAGCCGCCACGTCCGTTGCAACCAAAATTCGGTGGCTACCATTACGGAACATCGTCATCACGCGATCACGATCTCGTTGCTCAAGATCACCATGCAAGCAAGCACAGCTGACACCTTGTTGTTTCAGCACGTGCTCAATTTGGTTCACAGTGGCTTTGGTGTTACAGAAAATAATGACGGAATCGGCAATATGTTGTTGCAGGATTCGCAACAGCGTATTCACCTTTTCATTTGGAGCTGAATCATAAGCAAATTGTTCGATTGCCGCTTCGGAGCCTTCGGCTTCTTCAATGGTCACGCGCACCGGATTTTTTTGATAACGGCGACTGAGATCTTGGATCTCTTCAGGGAACGTAGCAGAGAATAAAGCCGTTTGTCTTTTTTGTGGAAGAGCTTTAATGATGGATTTAATTTCTTGGATAAAACCCATGTCGAGCATTTTATCTGCTTCATCTAAAATGAAAGTTTCAATTTGTGTGAGATCAATGCGCTCGCGATTGATCATATCCAAAACGCGCCCCGGAGTGCCGACTGCGATTTGGGTGCCTTTTTCAAGGGACTTGGCTTGCTCACGGCCGGTCGTGCCACCGGTCAGCCCCAGAATTTGCAATCCCACGTGACGGCGACCCAGCTTACGCATTTCAGCGACGACTTGAGTAGCCAGTTCACGTGTCGGGCACAGAACCAAAGCTTGAAGATAGTGATCGTCGATACGGAGTTTATTTAAGATTGGCAGCGCAAAGGCTGCTGTTTTACCACTGCCGGTTTTGGATTGGCCAATCAGGTCTTTACCTGCCAAGAGCAGGGGAATGCTTTGCGCTTGAATGGGGGTCAATGACTCATAACCAAGCTCCTGCACAACTGTCAGGAGTTCTGGGGACAAGGGAAGAGTGGAAAATGAGTTATCTTTCAAGAGCGACCTCGGTTCACAAGGGCTCTTTGTAACAGAAAGGCCCCTTGAATTCTACTCAATAAGGGCGACCTTGGATTTCCTATAGCCTACCAATTGTATTTTATGAGGACCTGAGTCTCGTTTTCAGAGCTTTTGTGAGCAATACCGATATGGCCGTTCTGTGAGAACGATTTAGAATAGTCGATATGAGCACCATCGGATTCCACCGAGCACGTCAGAAGAGTGCTCTGATCCCACTTGTATTCCATGGAGTTGATGCGAGCAAAACGGAATTTTTGTGGCTCCTCTGAATCGCTCAGCAAGCTTTTGCCTTCTTGCTCGGACTCTTCAGTGTCAGCGTTAGTATCAGAGCGAAACCATCCCTCAATACGCTCGTTCACGGAATCTAAAAAACGTTGATCTGCGCCATCCAACCAAAGATTCGATTGCTGTTCAGCCCAGTTGCTGCCGACGGAAGCGAGGTCACGTCCCCCACGAGGGGCGGCGAGCTTTGGTCCCTGCTCATGTTTTTGCAGCTCTTTCATTTCTTGCATCATTTCTAGCGTGCGACGATCTTCCTCAGAAAGAGGACTGAAATTTTGATAGCATAAAAAGAGAATAGAAGACACAGCCAGCAAAACGTACTTTGGTTTCATATTTCTATGCTAGCAAGAACTTCCGAGGAAACCGCAGAGGTTTTAAGAAGAGTCGCAAATTGAGAAGGGTGTGTTCTCAGAACGAGAAAACACCCTGCGACTTAAATGCCAAAACGCGTTTTAATTCTTTGGATATCATCAGCATGGCCGCGCACTTTCAGCGTCAAGCCATTGTTATCGTAATTTTCAGCAAGAACTTTCATTTTGTTGCGGATCTCACCAATAGCCCCCTGAACATCATAGGGGATAAAGATATCACGCTCGACCATCGCTGTTTCAAAGTGACGGATTAAATGCGCGCGAAGATCTGCCACATTTTCTGGATTATGCGCAGAAAGGAAGATGGCATCAGGATATTCAGCTTTAAGACTTGCTAAATCTTCAGGCGATAAACGATCGACTTTGTTAAGAACTAAGAAGCTTTCAATGCTGCTCGCGCCCACTTCGGCAAGAACATTTTTTGTGACTTCTAGCTGAGATCTAAAAGTTGGATCTGATGAATCGACAACGTAAAGAAGCAAAGAAGCATTCGCTGCTTCGTCCAGAGTCGATTTAAATGATGCCACTAGATCGTGGGGAAGTTTTTTAATAAAGCCAACTGTATCAGAAATCAAAATACGAGGAACTGACTCAGGATACAAAAGGCGCACTGTTGTATCGAGTGTCGCAAAAAGTTTATCGGCAACCAAAACTTCGCTGCCAGTTAAAGCACGCATCAATGAGGATTTTCCCGCATTGGTGTAACCCACAAGGGCAACAGAGATTTCTTGCTCACGACGAGCACGACGCGTTTCATGTTCTTGAGCAATAGACGCAAACTCTTGTTTGAGTTCCTTGATGCGGTCGCGGATTTTACGTTTATCAAGTTCGATGCTGGTTTCCCCCGAACCTTTACCACCAATACCGCCGCCGCCACGATCTTCGCCGCCGCCAGTTTCTCGCAAACGAGGCGCAACGTAAGTCAGACGAGCGATTTCAACCTGCAACTTCGCCGCGCGAGTGCGGGCATGGCGACTGAAAATTTCAATGATTACACCGGTGCGATCCAAAACTGGAACGCCTGTGGCGCTTTCAAGATTGCGCAATTGTGAAGGTGAAAGATCACAGTCAAAGATCACGATATCAGCACGTTCTTTGGGTTTTGTGCCAGAAGCCTCGTAAACTTCAGTTTCGTCTTCGTCAAAGACCTCTTCGATTTCATCTTCGTCGTCTTCCATCACAGGACGGTTTTTTTCAAAGCGCAAAGCGGCCTTGTGTTTTTTCTTTACGACCAAGGGGCCCACGACGCCAGTGCCACCAGTCCACTCTGCAATGTCGCGAAGTTTTCCGTCTCCTAAAACCGTGCGAGTGCGCTCGGAATTACGACGTTGTGAAGTTTGTCCAATGACTTCGTAGCCAAGTGTGGTGACCAGGCGAGCGAGTTCGGCCAGAGAGCTTTCCGATTCCTGATCCGAAACTTTAGGGAGTTGGATACCGACTAAGAGAGCTTTTTGAGGTTTTGTATTGAAAGCGTCCATGGGGGAATGCTTTACCATAAGGCCCAGGGGTGGTCAGGCTTTTTTGGGGCAAGAGGTGTGAATTTTCCCCTGTTAGGGCTTTATCTTTGTAATCCCGGGGGCTTTATGGCAAAAAGTTCCCATGATTCAAATTGGCCAATTCAATAAACTTCGCGTTCTCAAACATGCCGACTTTGGCGTCTTCCTGGATGGGGGAGACGACGGGGAAATTTTACTTCCTCTTCGCGATATGCCAGATCAGTGCGAGGTGGGCGATGAGGTCGATGTTTTTATCTGTTACGACTCGGAAGACCGCCTGATTGCCACAACGGCAAAGCCAAAAATCAAAGTCGGTGAATTTGCTCATTTGATGGTGAAAGCCGTGGAAAATGTCGGGGCATTTTTGGATTGGGGTTTGCCCAAAGACCTTTTCTTACCATTTGCGGAGCAGACTCGTAGTCTTCGCATGGGACATTTTGTTGTGGTCTATGCCTATGTCGACAAAAGCGGAAGACTCTCGGCTTCGATGCGTTTAGAGCGCAATATTGATAAAGAACCAGGTGAGTACAAAGAAGGCGACGAAGTTCAACTTCTGGTGGCAGCTCGCACGGATCTCGGCTTTAAAGCTATCATCAACAATCGTCACTGGGGCGTGATCTATTCCAACGAGATCTTTCAAAATCTCGAGATCGGAACGCGCACAGTTGGGTATATTAAAAAACTTCGTGAAGATGGAAAAATCGATCTCAGTCTGCAAAAACTGGGGCACGCTGGATCTGACGATATCGGTGAAAAAATCTTAGAAGCTCTTCGCGATAACGGCGGCTATCTGCCATTGAATGACAAAGCCGCAGCTGAAATTATTTACGATATGTTTGGTGTCAGCAAAAAGAAATATAAAATGGCCTTAGGTGGCCTTTATAAAAAACGCCTCATCACGGTCCATGATGATGGCATTCGTTTGGTGAAATAATAAAGAGTCCCCTAGAGGGACTCTTTAATTTTGTCGAGACCTACTTGCGCACATTGCTCGTCAAGGGGGCCCCCTGGAGCACCACTCACACCAATAGCACCAATGACCTCCGTGCCTGAGCGAATAGGCAGACCGCCTCCCAATAGTAAGAACTCATCAATTTCCCCCAGATTTTGTGCCGCTGGATTGCTTTGTGATGTTGCCAACATCGCAGATGTGGAGTTACGTCCCGACGCCGACGTATAGGCTTTGCGACGACTGGCATTTGGCGTATGGGGAGCAGCGCCGTCACCACGCACGGTGGCTTTTACAACTCCCGAGGCATCAACAACAGTTGCCGAAACCAAATAGCCTTTCGCTGTACAATCAGCGACAGCGGCTTGTGCAGCAGCAAGAGCCATATCGAGCGAAACATTGCGTTCAGTCGTGGGACCCGTGATCGGGGTTGGATTTTCGGGACCTAATGCCCACAAAGTGACGGGCATAAGAAAAGCAGCTAGCAGTATTTTCATAAACTCCTCAATCTTGAATAATTCGCATGGAGGAAAAGTTTAGAAAAGGATCAATGAGCTCTCAAATGAGGGACTTGTCATGTGCGAGAAGACAGGGGTGAGGCCCGAAGACCCCATCCGATAGAACTACTGAGCTGCAGATTCAAGAACAGTTTCAACTGGAGCTTCGCCAGGAACGCGGAAGCTGTTGATTTTCAATACAAGAGTCATGCTGTCAGATTCGTTTGTGCACGTGTAGTATTTTTTGTAACGGCAAGTGTAGTTTAAGCAAAATGAGTAATCAGAAGAGCGTGAGTATTGGCAAGTGACGCCTTCTTGTCTTTCAAAAGATTTCACAACACCGCGAACTGAATCGGCCATTGCACCTTGAGAAACAAGTAAAAGAGCAGAAGCAAGAATTGCATTTTTCATAGGATCTCCTTCGTTATTCGCGACGGAACATACTCTTCTTCTGGTGATTTGATAAGCTGCAGTTTGCCAACTAGGTAGAAGTTTCAGTAAGCTCTTTCTGTCGGGAGAACTTATATGAAACGGATTTTGTTAAGTTTGGTGGCCTTATTTTTCATTCCCTCCTTGCCATTGGCGTTTATGGCGGTCAGTGAAGCGGCGTCGGGTAAGAACTCCGTTGAGGCCAATAAGAAATTGGTGCGCGATTTTTATGAGATGGCCTTTAATGGTCATAAACCCACAGAGGCTGCTAAAAAATACATAGGCTCTAAATACATCCAACACAACCCCTATGTACCCGATGGACCTGAAGCCTTTTATAACTATTTCGAGGGACACTTTAAAGAACATCCTAAATCGCGCGCGGAAATTAAACGCATTATTGGCGAAGGTGATTTAGTCGTTTTGCATGTGAATTCAAAACAAGATGAAAAAGATCGCGGCCGCGCTATCGTGGATATTTTCCGAGTAGAGAACGGGAAAATCGTTGAACATTGGGATGTGGTTCAAGATGTTCCCGAAAAATCAGCCAATACAAATACGATGTTCTAATATTGGGAGCACCAAGGGAGCGGCGTGATGACTTTGGTGATTTCATTGGCGCGCATATACAAAAACTGATCGCCGACCGCTATTCGCACGCGTTGTTTTTTCTGAGAAATAGGCGACGTGATGCGAATTTGTCCGTAACCAAGGCCATCCGTTTGGGTTGTACCCTCAATGCCTTTCAAATTCCATTTTACGTTACGACCCGCAAGTGGTGTGACGTCAGAGTCAGTGAGCACAGTTGAAATGGTTCCTTCCGTATCACGGCAAAGTAAACGGAAATTCAATAGCACAAAATATTCTTGGCGGCAGTTTTGCGAACGGGAATAGCCAAAGCCGGCATCACAAGTGTTAAATGCTTTTTCGGTGATACCAAGCTCTTCTGGCGGGCGATCCATGTTGAGGTAGGCTTGTAGTGCATAGTAATCAATTTTTGGAGTGCTAGAGACAGGTTCTTCGTGCGTCGCTGGGGGTGTGTAAGTGGTTTCTTTTTTTGGAGTTGAAGTACAAGCAGCAAGAAAAAGGACCAGGACGGCGATAGCAAACTTCATAGAACCTCTCAGTTTTGCGGGTTCTTTTATCTTCAAAGCGGATAGATTGAATGGCAAGATTTTGATTTTAAGGCGTGATCTAAGCTATACTTAGTACCTATGATTCTTCCTCAAGACTTTTACTTTCGCGATACAGAAACCGTCGCTCAGGAACTCCTGGGTAAGGTTTTGCATATTCGCACGAGGGATGAGGAACAAAGAGCCCGAATTGTTGAAGTGGAGGCTTACCTGGGAGTCGAAGATCCCGCGGCTCATACCTTTGGCGATCGTCGTACGACGCGGACTAAATCCATGTATTTAGATGGCGGGCATTCCTACGTGTACATGATTTACGGAATGTATTATTGCCTCAATGTTGTGACAAGAACGCACGAACATCCTGAAGCCGTTCTTATTCGTGGGCTTGAACCTATCACAGGCACTAAGCCGAGTTCCAAAAAAGACATTCGCACGAATGGTCCAGGAAAACTTTGTAAGTTCTATGACATTACCAAAGATCAAGATGGTATTCGTCTGTGGAAGAAAAATTCTGAATTGTATGTAAGTGATGAAGGCTTTTCTGTCACCGAAAAGCAGGTGATCAAGAAGCCGCGAATCGGTGTCGATTATGCGGGCGAAGCGGCACAGTGGCCGCTTCGCTATTATCTGAAAGACAATATTTTCGTATCTAAAAAATAGAACTAGTTCGCGAACGCGTAAATCAAACTGCCACCTTTAAGGGCATTGATCACTTTCGTGCGGTAACTCATTGTCACGGCAGGGCAGCCCCAGCTACGACCTTGAATGACACTTGCTTCTTTCACGTAGTCCGCTCCATGGATAACAACGGCGCGAGAGCGAGCCTTGGAGTTTGTAGAAGACAATCCATCCAGGCGCAATGACAAGCCATGTTTACCTGTGTAAGTCTCAGCAGCGCGGTAGTAACCCAATGAGCTGGCGTTAGAACCTGATGAGTTGCTGAACTTTTGTGCGTAACCATCGTGATCAGGATCAGATCCTTTTCCGTGCGCAACGTGGATCGCCCACACACCGCCTGAATTCATATCGATAATATAAAAACGAGCTTGAGTAGAACGTTTAGAGAAATCGATCAAAGAAATGTAATTTCTATTCTTAAATTTTGACTTGTTGTTGTGGAAATAAAGAACGGCCTTTTCCAATGCCGATTGTTTCACCACGCGGTTTGGATCCAGGTGATCGTATTGTTTCAAGATCTCTGCTTTTGCGCTTGCTGAAACCTCAGATTCATTTGCTGGCTCTTCAGCAACAGGTTGGCTCGTGTCAGTTTGAGTATCATCTGTTTCTGTGCTTGGAGTGTCGATGGTATCTACGACTTTTTCATCAGATGGATCATCTGGGAGTCTTTCGGCGTTGCTGTAATCGTTACCGCCGCATGCAGAGAAAGCGAGGAAGCAAGTGAGTAATAGGGCCTGTTTTCCAAAACGTACCACTGAGAATGATTGGTTCGAATTCGTCATCAATCCTCCGTGATTGTGAGTGACATATTTGCTTTTGTACTTTGGCAGATGCTAGCTGACAGGTTTTGCTTTGCGGAAATTTTATTGCCTGAACATAATATTTTGGACCTTCGCCGGAGGTTTTTCAGAGAGAAATTAAGATCTAGGGCGGGGATTTTCAGAGGAGAAGCGAGGGCATTTCAAAAAATAAAAAAGGCCCTGCTGGGAACAGGGCCTTCGAGAGAGAACTTGTGTAAAATGACAGAATTAATTCGCAGCCGGAAGAATCGTCAACAAGTAGCTGCTTTGATCGGCGTTGATGATTCCTTGTCTGAATTCAGACAGATCACGAGAAGTTAAGTGCTCGTAGTCGGCGCTGAACTTATCCGAAAGCTTTGGAATATTCGCCGCCGCCGCTTCCTGAAGTGCGCCGCCTTTCATCGCTTCTTTGAGAGCTGCTGCATCTTTCGATGCCTGTTTTTTTGCGGCTTCGATCGCTTTGATTTCTTTTTCAAGTTGTTCAAAGTCTTCTTTGCTCAAAACGCCCAAAAGCTCTGCTTTATTGATGTTATCCATCGCCATACCTGCAAATGCATTTTCGCGAGTTGCAATGTAACGAATGCTACCGATATCACGGTAGATACCTTCCAAGTTTTGATCCAATTGATAAGCTTTGCTTGTCTTGATCACAGAGAAGAAGCCCATATAATCTGTGCTGTCTTCCGCGCGACCTTGAGTTGTCGTCAAGCTGTCCTTAATAATTTTCAACATCATTTCTTGGAAGCTAACATTGCGATTCGGAACACCGATAGCTTTTGCGACATCTTCACTCAAAGGAGCATTGATCCAATGAGAAGGGAAAGCTGCTGCATTTTCTTTTGGTGAGCTGAACACACTTGGACGAATTTCAAATGTTCCAACTTCCTCACCAGCGGCATTAACGAATGGAGCTCGAACTGTTAATTTATTCATTAAAAGTTGAAGCATCGTTTGCATAATCTCTGGCTGCAACTCTGTATCCATATAGTTGTCTTCGTACTTATCAAAGATAGAGTTACCTGTGCGACGTTGGAAAAGATTTTCCATCGCCACGAGTTTATCGATGTACATACCGCGTACGTCGATTTGGTCTGCATAGTTGTTTTCAGAATTCGAAGACTTTCTGTTGTTAAACGCTTTACCCGTTTGAGCAACAACGATGTATTCAGGGTTCAACTCCACTTCAAAACAGTTTGCACCATCTTGGCTAAAGAGATTGATATCACCAACTTCCACGATTTGACGTGGATTGCTGACTTTCGCAATAGCACATTGAAGATCTGGCACAGTTAAAACTTTAAGGAAGAACTGTCCGGATGCAAGAGCCGCATCTTTAACTTCTTTCATCCAAGGGATTTTTTCCCAGTTTTCATCATCTGGTCCAGCATGGATCAAGTTGGCAACGCGCTCGTAGCGTTCCATGTAAGCACGGATGTAACCAAAGCGTTTGCGAACACCTTCAGCGTAAGCAGCATCACTCATGACAGAGAAGTTTTCACGTCCGTTACGGAAGTTACGAACTGAATACATTTCCTCATATGATTTTTCAGCAAAGGCCACCATTTCAAGGGGAGTAGTTCCTTCGTCGAAACGTTTACAGTTCGGGTTCACATCAACATGTTCATCCGAGCAGTATTGGTAATCTTTGATATCCAATGGGTTCGCAGTTGCTTTCGCTTCTTTCTGGAATTCACCAACTGTTTTATCATTGAGTTTCAAGAACTTGTTGTCCTTCAATTCAACTTCGCGTTTATAACCAAAACGAAGGGCTGCGATGTCATACTTACCAAGTGTTGGCAAGATGTTCAATTCGCTATAACCATAGTCCATCACAGAGCTGTAAGGAACTTTGTGTGTGACGCCCATTTTGTGCAATTCTTCTTTTGTGTAGAAGTTGTCTTTATCTTCCGAACCACCAAAGTTATGGCGAAGACCCAAGTTGTGACCAAGTTCATGCACCAATGTTGGTACCCAAATTTCTGGAGCGATCAAAGCGATGGCTTTTTGCTTTTCGTCCTCAGACAAATCTTTCCACAACTTCAATTCTTTACCCAATGCACCTTGCAAACCGTTTTTAACAGCTTGGTTGAATGGGAAAAGTTCAGACGGGTAATTACAGTACTTCGACATTGCCGACAAACGATCTTTCGCCATTGATTTCTTATCAGAAAGCATCAACATGCGGTTGACCTGTTTACTCGTCAAATTCTTCATTTCTTCAACAGACCACTGAGCTGCGCTTGATTTGCTTTGAGAAACTGTCAATGGCTTAGAACGTTTTTGAGTTGCGTTTTTCGCCATAACTTGTGCTAAACGTGCTTGCATACGTTTCGCTGCAATCGCGCCTTCTTTCACGTTTTCTTGAATCTCTTTAGAAATAGCCGTGATGCCCGTCGCTTCAGTAGAAAGTGAAAGGTTCGCTTGTTTGTTACCAGTTTTAAGATTGGCTTTTTCACGACGAACTTCACGAACAACTTCGTCGTAAGTCATTTTAATACCTGACAACAAGTTGCCGTAGTACATCGCTGTACGAGCACTTAAGATTTCACCCGTGCGAGGATTTACCACAGAAGGGCCGTAACCAAGTGGGCCGGCGGCAACAGGGTCTTCAACCAAAACGATCATGCTGTTACGAATATCGCCTGGAGATTTGTTTCCTGTACCTTTAAGAACAAGTTGCAAGTCAACACCCGCAGAAGCAAGACCGGCATTGATGCGATCAAAAGCTGTTTGTGTTGCTTTTTTAATAACAGCGAACTCAGGTTTGTCAAAGTTATCAGTGAGGTAGTACTCAATCACTTTACGTTCTGGGTTCCAACGGTTCATCAATTGAGTTTTCATTTTCTCAAGACGGTTGAAAGCGACGTCATATTTACGTGTTTCTGTCGTGAAAAAACCGAAAAGGTTCTCATCCGAATTCGGATAGTTCACCGCTTTATAACCAGGAGAAGCCATTTTATTCAATTTAGCAAATGAGTAGTGATAGATAATTTGCGACGTCAAATCACCCATTTTAGAGATTTGAACACCTTTTTTCTCAAGGCACTGCATATCGCCTTGGAAAACCTTTTCTACCTGGATGTTCAAAGCATCATCTTTGAGCTCATAACCCAAGAAGCGTGACGATGTCTCAGTAAAGCAAGATGTCCCGAAAACTTGGTCCATCTCAACCGGAAGCAAAGAAGCGCCCACAGTTTTCATACCTTCAAAGTCAGGTTTGAATTGGGATTTCTTGCTCCAGGTAATTTCGTTGTTTTCTTCTTCTTTATTTGTACATTTCTTATAACGGTCTTCCGCACAACGGTATTCCACGTGAGAAATTGGAATTTCAAACGCGATTTTGTCGTTCGTAACGTTGTCTTTAAGACGTGTTTCGTCGTCAACTTCAACGGCTTGAAGTGATTTTTCTGTGAAACGGAATTTTACGATTTTTTCTGAACCTTGCCAATAAGGAGAAGCACCCGACGTATCTGTGTCTGCATGATTCGTAAGGTCCGAAGACGCTACGAACATATATTCTGCATTTGTGTCGAGCTCCGACTTCGCGTGAACCTTTTCCTTATATTCATACTTATAAGGAACCTCTTTCGTACAAGAGATCATCATGCTTGAGAATGCGACAAGCAAGATGGCAGGAACGAGCGGGTGACGAGTAGTTGCCTTCATAAGGTTCTCCTTATTTGCGAAACCTTTATAAAACATAAGTTAATCCAAACTTCACAACCGATGACGTGTCGTTAAAAAACTCGATATTCGAGTCACGACCGTTCGGTTTAAGTGCGTTACCTTCGTTGGAAGTTCCAACGGAAGCTGTCCAATCCTTTACGAAATTCCAAGATAGGTCTGCACCGGCATAGAATTTCGTGCGAAGATCGCCCAGGTATGTCCAGCCCGTGGAATATGCGAAGCTCGTGTCGAGGCTCCAAGTTTTTCCAAGCGGGAGAGAGTAATCCAATTTTTGACTGATGGTTTCGCGCACATTGAAGGCGCCTTCGTTTCCTTGAGTCATCTCGTGAAAATTGCGAGTGATGCCCACGCCTAAACGAAGGGAACTTCCCAAGAAAAGATCGTCGAAAGCAAGAGCCGTATCGGCTTTGATAGCACCTTGATAAGATGTTTCATTTTGCAGTTTACGATCCGTGGGTAAAACTCCCGCAATCGTATTTGACCAAGACAGAGTCGGAGTCAGAGGAGTCGAGAGATTCAAAGATACGGGAGTGTTATCGAAGCCTGCTTCCTCTGGCCCCGTGTGTTCTTTCCAAACTGAGATAGAGGTCGCCAATTTTAAATTAGATGTAAATTTAATTGATGGCGCGAGAGAGAACGAAGATGAAGCTTCACGCTCATAAGATCCTTCTTTATGCAGAGTACTTGAGGTTTCCGCACTTAATGGAATGCTCCAGTTCTTTGGTTTAGTTACAGGACGGTTGGATGTGCGATTCATCGCTACATTCGCCGCCATTGCTGATGAGAACGTACAAAGAACCAGAACCGCGGCCATCGCTGCGGGTGCCTTTTCTTTGAAATTTTTGAGCAAACTCTTCTTCATCATCTTCATTTCTAGGCCTAAACGGAAATGCATTTTCCGCTGGGTAGGCCCAGTCCGTCCTACTCATATCTGCAACGCCATTGCCAAAATTTCATACCTCAAATCGAACAAGACTTAGTTGGGCAGGGGGATTAGGGGGGAGTGACACTCAAGGCCCGCCCCCTGTCGAACTACTAAACAGTTCCTAGTCCTCCGATGAGCAAACAAAAATACGCGATCTGAGCAGCATTCGGTTTCCTACTCACGTATAAAAATTCATCCCATAGTCTCGTGAACTCCCCTAAGTAATTCCCGAAAAGCACTTCACTAAAAAAGCTTTTCACTCGGATGTGAAGAGCCCACTTACACGGAGGCTTTGCCATGATGATGAAATTCTAACGGGGACGAATATGGGAATGAGAGTGACGACGAACATTGCTGCGCTCAATGCACAGAGGAACTTAGTGGGTTCTCAAAGACTCATTAACGACTCCATGGCAAAGCTTGCGTCGGGCAGCCGTATTAACAAGGCTGCTGACGATGCCGCAGGTCTGGCAATTTCAGAACGTTTAAAAGCACAAATCCGCTCAGCTGCTCAAGCACAACGAAATGCCAATGATGGGATCTCTATGATCCAAACAGCAGAAGGCGGCTTGAATGAAGTCGGCAACATCATCGTCCGTTTACGTGAATTGGGAATCCAATCCGCGTCTGATACGGTCGGAGAAACAGAACGAGGCTTTTTGAATCGCGAGGTTCAGCAGCTTAAAGCCGAAATGCAACGTATCGCCAAGTCAACCACTTGGGGAACAACGAAACTGCTCGATGGTTCAGCAGGTGTATTCGACTTCCAGGTCGGCATCGGCAACTCACCAGACGCAGACCGTATTTCTTTCGATGCGGGTGCAAGCTCGGCCACGACAGATGCCCTGGGTTTAGATGGTTTGGATTTTTCAACTAAAGAAGGATCGCGAGATGCTTTGGCAAAACTAGATTCAGCACAAACAAGCGTGAACGGAACGCGTGCTTATCTAGGGGCCTTGCAAAATCGCCTGACATCAACAGTTGATAACTTGGGAGTGACACAAGAAAACTTGTCTGCAGCCAACAGCCGTATTCGTGATACGGATGTTGCAACAGCATCAAGTGAGATGACCCGCAACAACATCCTGTTGCAAGCCGGCACCTCCGTCTTGTCACAAGCCAACCAAGCAAATCAGCTAGCCCTCAAACTAATCGGCTAGAGAGGTACGCCGTACCTTTTTGAGGTACGACGCATCAAAATAAAAAAGGCCTCCGAGTGGAGGCCTTTTGTTTTTTCAAATTTTGAAATTTATTAACGACGGCAAGCTTTGTCGAGTGTGACGTTTACGCCGTTAACAGCATCGCGTCCACGTTCGATGATATTGCCTTTTTTCTTCTGAGAGATCTTACAAGCTGTCACAGCTGCAAACTGATCTGACAACATGATACGGTGAAGAGTGATACGTTGAGCATCAAGGCTGCTTTGTGCTTGAACTTTAGAAGCAATCGCTTGAGTCAGACTGTTCGTTGTTTGCAAAACGTCGACGATCGAAACCATGCCCATGCGGAAACGTTCCATTTGCGCTTGGTAAACGGCTTGCAAGTTTTCAACGGCTTTCGTTGCTGCCGTCAATTGTTTGCCAGCTTCGTTCAACGACACCAATGTCACCTCAAGTGTTTGCGCATGGTCAAATTCCAAAGCTTTCTTTTGCAGCTTCAATGAAGCCTCATTCAAGTTTGAAAGTTGCAAAGACGGGAAGTAACCGAAACCAAGGTTCGCAGTCCCTGTGTGGCGAACATCGCTGAAAGACCCGTCAGATTTCGTTGATGTCAAAGAACTGCCAGTCAAGAAGCTAAATGCTTGGCTCCATTTCGCAGCGTTAGCTGCAGCGATCAAGGAAGTCATTTGTGCATACTCTGGAGAGATCTTCAAAACCTGTGGCAGTAACGCCATTGGTGCGTGATTTTCATATGGAGAAACCGGCGCATGAGCTTTTTCAAACACGATTTCTTTCGTCAGCGGAAGAGCTAGCATCTCACGGATAGCGGCTTTCTCACGGTTCAACAATTCATCCACTTGAGAAACCTGAACAAGCGCGATGTTTGTTTGTGCTTGGGCTTTCAAGAAGTCTTCTGGATTGATAATGCCGTTATCTAGAGCAATTTTAAGTGCATCTTCCAAAGCTTTTGAATTCAAGTACTGTTGGTAAAGAGCCGCACGCAAATCCATATCGCTGATCACAGTCAGGTAAAGCGTGTAGGCAGAAGCATACGTGTTCAACTGAGCGATATAGTAAGCAGAGCCTTGAGCGTTCAAAAGGTACTGACTTTCGCGCAGGTCAAACCAGCTGCTTGGCAATAAGAATGGTAAAAGCACCGTGACCGTTGCTAGACCAAAGCTCACGCCACTTGCGACCGCAGTGCCAAGGTTTACTGATGGAAGGATGTTGCCACGGGCCACACCAACGCGGGCTTTGGCTTGTTGAACTTGATTGAGTTGCACCAACAAATCAATGTTGCGCTCAAGCATCAATTTTTTAAGAGAGTTGGCGTTGATCACAACAGTGTTGGATTCAACTGGTTGAGGTTTCGCCGATGATTTTGGTGCTGCGAAAGAAGCAGTCGATACAAAAGTCAAAGCGACAAATAAGCGTAATGCACGTTGAAACATGGAGTCCTCCAGAACGAGACAAAAAAGTATTCCTGCCTCAAATTAAAGTCAAACTGAACTCATTTTAGGACTCCTAAGGGGTCTCATGATGGCGCATGCAGATGAGAAAACTTTAATTCGTAAGCAACAATGAATAGACTCAATGGAGTATTGAAATTCAGCACGATTTCGAGGAGTAGGACGTTGGAAGACCAGAAGTCGTTTAATTACGTTTTAAGCCATAAGAACAATATGCTGGTGGTGACCATGCAAGGGGAAATCAACTCCTTCGTACTCCCAGCTTTAGAGGCCTGCCGTCAGGAAATTCTTTCAAAGAAAGAGGTTCGCTGCGTCGTTCTCTATTTCCAATCGGTTGAGAGTATCGCCTCCGATGCCATCCCGTTATTGGCGCAAATGCAGAGAGAAATTCGCGCCAAACCGGCGGATCTGCGTTTAGCCTCGTTAAGCGAAACACTGCGCGAAAGGTTGGTGCGCATGGGAGTGATTCGAGGTCTAGAAGTGGCCGACGATCTGAAGACGGCGCTGTTATCATTTGGGCGGGCGGCTTAACGAAAAATTCCAAGTTAAATCTTAAAAAACTGTTCGTGAAGTCCTCTTTCGCTCTTCGTTTGTCTGGTTTCTTGATCCAGGCTTAGGCGGCGGTCGGGACCTGTGCTGAAATAGAATAATGACGGATTTTCGAAAATACGTGGTAAATGCAATCATCCTGATCGCAGGCATGTTCGCCTGTGATTTTTCATTTGCCAAAGTCGGTCCGAAAGTTGTGAAAGTCGGCACCGTCGAGTTTCCGCCGTATATCGTCGTTGAAAAAGATGGTCGGATCACCGGAATCGTCGCTGAGCTCATCGATTTTATGAACTCTGCGCAAAAGGATTATAAGTTTCAACCCGTTCTGACGTCGGCCATGCGAAGACATTCAGATTTTGCCAATGGTCTATATGATTTGAGTTTTTTTGACGACCTGAATTGGGGCTGGGATAAGTCTGCCGTCGATGTTTCCAAGGTCTACATGAAAGGTAAGGAAGTCTATATCGCTCGCGCAAAGCCGGGCCGCGGGGAGAGCTACTTTCAGTCATTTAAAGATAAAACGATGATTGGAATTTTGGGTTATCACTATGCCTTTGCAAATTTCAATGCCGATCCCGGTTATTTGCGCAAAGAATTTAAAATGCAGCTTTCCACGAGCAATGCTGGCAGCATTAAAATGGTCCTGGATGGGCGTGGAGACGTCGCGGTGGTTTCGGATTCCTTCTTACACCAATATCTCGTAAGCCATCCCGATGAAAAAGATAAGCTTCTCGTTTCAAAAAAAGTGGATCAGTACTATCTCTTTACGATTATCGTCAGAAAAAATATTCGCCCCACGGTGAAAGAAATCAATGCTCTCCTGAAGCAATTCGAAGAGTCTCGTCAGTACGCAGAACTAAAAGTTCAGTACGGCATCGCCCGCTAAAATTATTTGCAAAGAGGATATTTTTGAATCGACGTTTTGATAAACGTTTTCAATGGTACTTCGGCGTATCTCGTCGCTCCATTCGAGCGCAAAATTTGCATTTTGAGGTGACGAGGGGAAGTTCCTGTCAGGGGCTCAAAGTGCGCGGATGGGGTGAAAAGCGCATCTCGCCCAGACATTTGTCCCTCGACGAGGGCCAGAGTACAGCGAGTCGAATTCAACCCATTCGATGAGTCACCTTTAAGACATTTATTTAAATAACGTTTTGGGCGCGTGTAGTAGTCTTCACGATTTTTATGCAAACCATAAAGTCCCGCTGCATAGTCGCCCTTGCGAAGTCCCGGAGCAATAGCATTGGGTCTGCAGCTGCTTTCTGCGAATGAAAAATGGGCGAACACGTAGACATAGAAACTTTTCTTGTCTTCGTCGGTGAAGCTATCCCAAGCAGGACAGTTTTCTTTAATGTCAGGTGTTCCTTCAAACATGGATGGATACTTTTCGGGCGTCATGCTTTTCATCATATACTTGCCGATGGGTCCGTATTCAGTTGGACCGGAGAAATTACGGCAGGCGCGATCAATTCCTAAATATTCCATTCGTTCATACAGAATTTGCGGGGCCAGAGAGTTTGCAACGGCATTGCGAGTGGTTTGAACATTTGTCACAAGAGTATCTTTAGGAAGCGCTAGGCAGCCTACACACACAGCTTGACCTTCTGCTGCCAGGGTTGTCCCGGTCGTCAGAGAAATCATAATAGTGCTAAGTATAAGAGCCAACAATCGCATTCGTAAAACCTCACATGTACATGATGACTGCAATGCAAGGGGGGTGCCTAAGAATGAGATGAAACTGAGCGGGGGCTCACCCGATTTGGGTGTGAAGTGCAGTGACAGTGAGGTGACAAAAAAAGAGCGTCTCTTTTTGAGACGCTCTTAACTTAGCGGAACTAAGGATGCTTTTTCGCAGCTTTTGCGCCACCGCCAGAACGATGACGTTTGATACCAGGGTGATCTTTGCGGGCACGGAAGCCGCCACGATCACCGCTGCTTGGGCGTTCTGAGCGCTCGCCGCGGTCAGAGCTACGTTCGAAACTGCGTTCACCGCGATCGTCACGATTGAATGAACGATCCGAATTAAAAGATCTCTCAGAGTTGAAAGAACGTTCTGGACGATCACCACCAAAAGAGCGTTCACGACGTGGACCACCACCAAAGCGTCCACCGCCACGGCCACCACGGAATCCACCGCGGCCACCTTCACGAGGAGCACCACCGTCTTCACGATTGCGCGTGAAGCGGTTTTCTTTCGGATCACGAGGCAACATTTCGCGAGGAATACGATCGCCCATATAGTCCAAAGGCATATCTTTTTTCACAAATACGTTCGGGAAGAACGCAACAACAAGTTTTGCCAAAATGTCTTCTTTGCTCAAGCCAGACAAATCGATTTCGCCGCTTTGAGAAAGGTCTGTGATGAAATCACGAGCCAATTGAGTTTGGAAAGCATCACCTTCTGTTGAAGTGATCTTCTCTAGAACTTCTTTTGTTTTAAGACCTGCAACTTCGTCAGCTGAAGGGATTTTACCTTTAGTCAGAGTCGCTTTGGTATTTTGAGCGACACGGCGAAGAAGGTGCAATTGATCCGGATCAACCAAAGTCAAAGCCGTTCCTTTTTGGCCATTACGACCAGTACGGCCGATACGGTGAACGTAAGACTCAGAATCCCAAGGCAAAGAGTGATTCACAACGTGAGTCAAATCTTTGATATCCAAACCACGAGCGGCAACGTCGGTTGCGACAACAACTTTTACTTGGCGAGTTTTGAATTTCTTCAAAGTCGCTTCACGTTCTTGTTGGTTTTTATCACCATGCAATGAATCAGACGGGAAGCCACGCGCTGTTAACACGTCAGAAAGCTCAGCCACTTCCATTTTCGTTTGGCAGAAAATGATACCGTAGAATTCAGGCAATGTTTGTAGGATACGGCAAAGAGCTTCTGTCTTATTGCGATTCATAACTGTGTAGTAGAATTGCTCAACAGTTTTTGCTGTTTCATTTACTTTGTTAGCTTGAACAGTTTGTGGCTCTTCAAGGTAAGTTGTCGCCAAACGACGGACTTCTGTCGACATCGTTGCAGAGAACAACCAAGTACGGCAGGCCGCACGTTGAGAGTCTGAACCATCAGCGTGAGTCGCTTTCAAGATCATCTCAAGATCATCTTTGAAGCCCATAGAAAGCATTTCGTCAGCTTCATCTAGAACAACGGTTTTAACGTTTTGAAGCTTGATGTATTTTTGATCTAGGAAATCAACCAAGCGGCCCGGAGTAGCTACGACGATGTGGGCGCCACGGCGGATACCTTCTTGTTGAGTACGGTAGCTTGCGCCTCCGTAGATCGTGACAACGCGGATGCCTTTTTTCTTACCAAGCAAAGTCAATTGCTCAGCAACTTGCAGAGCCAATTCACGTGTTGGGCTCAATACGAGAGCTTGCGTGTCTTTGATAGTTGAATCGATATTCTCAACAAGAGGAATACCGAAAGCGGCAGTTTTGCCAGTACCGGTCGATGCAAGACCGATAAAATCATTCGCTCCTTCAAGCAGAATAGGCAATGCCTGCTGCTGAATTGGAGTCGGTGCAGTGAACCCCATGTCCTTCATCGAGTCCATAACTAGAGGACTAATACCAAAGGAATCAAAGGAGTCTAACGGAACTATAGGGGATGACATGGGGAACCTTTCAGAAAATTGAAATCGCAAGATAGACGATATAGGACTTAAAAGCTTGTAATATTTTGTATATTTTCGACTATTGTACTATTTGCAGATGCAAAAAAACGTCACACTGAGGGCTCTTCATATTAAATTTCGAAGGTCGGGACCGGGCTGAGAATCCCGAATTTATCCTGTATACTCGAGAGGTTGCTCAAAGTTCGAGCAATAAATTTTTGAAATTTTTAGCGATTCTTCGCGGCTTTCAGGCTATACAGGGGTCTATGATTCACTTATCGAATATCTCGAAACAGCACGGAAACAAGATCCTGTATAAAAATGGATCTTTTCAAATCAACGCAGGCGAAAAAATCGGCTTGGTCGGTCCCAATGGCGCCGGTAAAACGACGATCTTCCGCATCATCACGGGCGAAGAGGGCATCGACGGCGGGACGATTTCTAAATCAGATCGCACAGTGGTTGGCTATTTCTCTCAAAATATCGAGGAAATGAAGGGCCGTTCTGCAATCGACGAAGTGAAATCAGCTGTTGGTAACATCACTGAGATGCAAGAAAAAATGGCGGAGTGCGAAGCTAAACTTGCAGATCCAGATTTGGATGCCGATACGATGACCACAGTTTTGGAACAGTACGGAGAGCTCCAAGCAGAGTTTGAACGCTTGGGCGGTTACGATCTTGAATCGCGTGCTGCTGAAATTTTGACAGGTCTTGGAATTGGACCTGACGACTATCATCGCCCGACTGAGAGCTTCTCGGGTGGTTGGAAAATGCGTATCGCCTTGGCAAAAATCCTGGCTTTGAATCCCGAAGTTTTGCTGATGGACGAGCCGACGAATCACTTGGACGTTGAATCTATCGTGTGGTTGGAAGAATGGCTGGTGAACTTTAAGGGCGCCATCCTGATGACCTCCCATGATCGCGACTTCATGAATCGCATTGTTTCTAAAATCGTTGAGATTGCGAATAAAACAGTCACTGTCTATGGCGGTAACTACGACTTCTACGAAAAAGAACGTGATATTCGCCTTGAGCAATTGATCGCTCAAGCCAAACGCCAAGAAGAAATGCTAGCGAAAGAAGAAGAGTTCATCGCTCGCTTCGCAGCCCGTGCTTCGCATGCGGCGCAAGTTCAGTCTCGTGTAAAAAAATTAGAGAAAATTGATCGTATCGAAATCCCACCTGAAGAAGCGGCTATCAAGTTTGAATGGCCAGTTCCGGCTCGTGGTGGTGACGAGGTTGTGAAATTCGAAGGCCTTGGCAAAATCTGGAAAACAGATGATGGCAAAGAGAAAAACGTTTTCTCAAATGCTAATGGTTTGGTGAAGCGCTTAGACCGTATTGCGGTCGTCGGTGTGAACGGAGCTGGTAAATCAACGTTGCTTAAAATTATTGCGGGCCATACGGACGCGACAAGTGGAACAGCAACGATCGGGGCTTCGATCACAATGGGTTACTTCTCTCAAAACTCTTTAGACGTTTTGGATCCAAAAGCGACTATCTTGGATGAAGTTCATTCTCGCATTCCGAATGCGGGCTTAGGCTTCGTAAGAAGCTTATTGGGTGCATTTAAATTCTCTGGTGAAGAAGCTGAAAAGAAAATCTCGATCTTGTCGGGTGGTGAGAAGTCACGTGTAGTCCTTGCATGTATCCTGGCGCAACCAGTGAATCTTTTGATTCTGGATGAGCCGACGAATCACTTGGATATCAAATCACGTGAAGTTTTGCTCGATGCTATTAAAAATTTCCCAGGCACAGTCATGATCGTATCGCATGATCGTCACTTCTTGCGTGAAGTAACGACTCGTGTATTTGAGGTCGATAAAAACGAACTCAAAATCTACGAAGGCGATTACGACTATTACCAACACAAAAAAGCTGCGGACGCTGCTCGTAAGTAGCTCCCATGGTGCGCGCGGGTTTGGTGCTGGCTTGTAGTGGCCAGCACCGGGTTCCTTGGGCACGCCTTCCAGGCTCAGTTGTCGTTGCCTCCTGACGGAGGCAAATGCGCGCCATCGTGGCGCCGACAAAGGCCCAATCCACCCACTGCTTGCCACTACAATCCATCACCAAACGTCTTCGGTTGGAAATCTTAATAGCTACATACAGTTTTTTGGTAACACGTCAGAGGGTGTGGTTGTAAGAAGCGCATTGTGCGCACAAGGTAGTGGGCGTGAGCCCCGATTATCGGCAACTCCAAAGTAATTTCTAAACATTGAGCTGGACTAAAAATACTTGGCGAAGTGTTCAGTACAGGCTTTCTCAAGGCTATCGATATGAGCCTGGTACTCATCTTCTAGGGGAAGGCTTCTCTGAAGTTCACCGGTGCGACGTAAGATATTCACTAGAGCTGATACAGCTTCATCAAAGCCATGCCTTTCGGATACGAAGATAAGTGCATCGCGAAGCTTTTCACCTGCTGCATATTTATCTCTACTTAGCTGCGAGAATCCCCAGTCTTGACCTCCCTTGATGTTATTCGAAATATTAGTTGTTAACATTTTTCGAATGTACTCTGGTCGATGGTTTTTCTCATTAAAATAGAGTCCTATAAACGGATCTTTTGAAATAGAGTATGCGAAAAAGTCAGCAAAAGCTTCGTGCACACCCGTATTCGGCTGAAGCCTCAGTGAACCGGTAAGATGATATAGTACAAGATGACCAATCTCGTGATAAATTACATTCTTTTGTAGCTGGGCCTGGTTCTTATCAGGAATTTGATAGGTGTATTGGATGCAGGGCGCCTGGTCCCCAGGGTCCCTCTCACAGGACGCAGAAAAATCTAAGGTTTTCTTGGAGTCATATTTTGTGTTGCAACTCGCTCGAAATTGAATTCTTACGTTTTTCAGGTTTACCGACTTTAGGCTCTGTTTTTGTTGAATGAAGTGAATCGCGTCTTTTACGTACTGATTTGTCTTTCCCTGATTATCAATCTTATACTGACTATCTTGTGCAAACTCATATTCCTTAATTTTAGAACAATTCTGCGCAATTTCGCCACTTTTCATGGGCTTAAACACAAAAGATGTCCTTAGACCTCGCTCTGAAGCTGCTTGCGCCCCGGTAGGATTCAGTCCTAACAATATAAAAACTAAAAGCCACATAATAACTTTCCTCCGAAAAAGGGCTTTACGCCTGCCAAAACTATAGACAGTTTCGGCTACGATATTGCTTCTTACACGTGCTAAAGATATCGATAGTTTATGATTTCAATATGAGTACCAAAAAATTTTATGAAGTTTGATAATCTAAAACCAAATGATTTTAATACAAGCGGCGATCAAAAATTCATTAGCTTTATGACGGGAAGCCAGCGCTGGGGTAGGGGTCGGTGGTGCAGCCGTCTCCTAGGATTGAGCAGTCCCAAGTTCTTGGTGGTTCTTCGGGCGGGGTGAGCTTTGAGGTGTAGTCGTCCATCGATGGCACTATTTGTGTTTCAATAACTTTGCAGCTTTCTGTTGGTTGCGCCCAAATGTTGAAGAGGTGGGTTTGGTTTTCGAATGAGATGAATTCGATGTTTTTGTTCACCGAAATGAAAGCTAAATTGTACGATTCTTGAGTGTTTAGGTTGATTATCTTCACAACCAGCGACGTTTTTGGATCTCTTACTAGGTGAAGATCATCTTGGGTCGCTTCAATAACCTGATTCACTGCGGATTCAAGGCATACAGATTCGCGGGGCTGCAGTTCTTTTGCATAAGAAACGGCTGATACAAAACTTAGAAGCAAACCGGTAACAATTCTTCTTACTGTCATGAGGGCCTCCTATTTGGCCAAGTTGTTTCTTGCGGAATATAGAGACGTCTTAAAATCTTTCAAGGCCAATCCAGTTTTGAAATAATGAAACTGCTGAACCGCCATTCAGCACTCTGTTTTCGGATAACATTGATTTTTGGGAACAATAGATTTAGGAAGCTCTCGTGGCTGATGATAGTGCATTCTACAGAACATATCTAAAAGAAGAACTCCAACGTAGGAAAGAGCGTAATTCGCGCTATTCTTTAAGAGCCTTCGCTAAGACCCTGTCGATTGATAACGGTCAGCTTTCTAAAATCATTTCTGGCAAAGCACTGTTATCTGTCGACCTTGCTGATAACATTTCAAAAAAATTAAAGCTGACGAGAGGATCGCTATAATTTTCTCGTTTCAGCAGCAGAAGAACAGAAGTGCCATTTACTCTATCTGGTCGATCCGCTGTTGACAGATTGCAGTTCCGAATCAGACGGATCCAGTTGCGGTAAGAAATCTAAAAAATAGAACGTATCCTCTTTTAAGGGATGCCCGTAAAAGGGGTCATTCACCATTAGTATTTCTAATAGTTTGATTAAATCAATTAATTGTACAGATATTGGGGATTTCAATATACGTCTCCTGTAGCTCTAACAAAGGAAGATGTATGAAAAAAAGTTTTGTAGCATTGGTGTTAGTTATCTCTCAACAATCGGCTATGGCAGAAACGTTGAAATGTACCGTTAATGGAGATGCAAAGAAGATTTTTACTGTCGCGGAGGATGTGCCTCAGGTGGGATTGGCGACTCTGAGTTGGGCATCGGGTGACTCCTCAGTCGTGACATTTTCGGAAAAGACGCATGGATGGGGATGTTACACATCTACAGAGAAGACTTATGCTCATTCTGACTTTAAGGTGAATATGAGCACCAAAGAAGGCTTGCTTGATACGAGATGCGGGGGGACTCCGGATGAATATTATGGATTAATTTCTGCTGTGAATCAGCCACGCATTAAGATTACTTGTACTGTTGAATAGTAGGCTAAAGGTCAGCCATCTTTGTTGTTCATGTACAAATGATTTAAAAAAGGCCGCTGGATTCAGCGGCCTTTTTTGTTTGAGCAATTAGTTTCGCGTTCTATAAACAATGAGTTCTGACGTCACATTTGAAGAAGAGCTTCCTACGCCCCCAATAATTAAGAGACCACGATCTCCCAATGGCGTTGCCGTAGCTCGATAGCGTGGGTAGTTCAACGAGCCGACCTTGTAGAGGCCTTCGGTATTTGGATCGAATATTTCAATATGGGCCGAAGCTGACTTAAAGCCTACTTGGAGATCCGTAAAGATCGTACCTTGTGTTTCGCCGCCGATAAGCATTACACGACCATCTTTAGTAAGCCATGCATTGATGGCGCCGCGGGCCTCGCTTAAGTTTTCTGCGACGGAATTGCTGCTTTCTTCCAGAGGATCAATTATTTCCAAAGCTCCGACAGGGGCTAAAGCAAGTCTTAATTCACCACCTTCCGTGCGTTTTTCCCATTTGTATCCACCGGCAATCAAGATTCGACCGTCTGCTAAAAGGGTGGCCGTATGAGATGAGCGTCCTACTTGCAATGGCTCCTCAAAACTTGTGAGCGTGCGGCTGTGCGGATCAAGAACCTCAATGATATCCGTCATACGTTGTCCTGCAAAACCACCTACGATCAGAACTCTACCGTCAGGCAGGGCTGTCGCTGTGTGCTCGGCGCGCGGAAGCATTAATGATGGAAAACTCTCAAAGCTGTTCGTGTTCGGATTGTAGATATCAACTGCTGCCGAAATATTTTTTGTTCGTACTGCAGAGCTTGAGATATCCGTATAGCCACCGACGATTAAAACTCGTCCATCATTCAAAAGTGTGGCTGTATGCTGCGAACGAACACTTTGCATGCGGTTATTGACCGGAACGGACTTTCTCGCGACGGGATCCAAGACTTCGGCCGAATCCGTGTGCCCACCAGTAATCAAGATTTTTCCATTTGCCAGGACAGTCATCTGGTGATCAGCACGTCCATAGAGCATATTGAAATTTAAAGGAGAGCATCCATCACGGCGACGAATCTCCGTACTTGATTTGTAAAGAGTGATGCCATCAGAGGAATATCCACCCGTGACCAAGACCTGATCATTGCCAATGCTGATAGCTTGGTGGCCCACTCGCGACTCACACTGATTTGAGTTCAAGCTTAAGTTGATCGAATTGCTGAAATCTAAAAGCTTACAACGGTTTTGATTTTCTAGAGGACACTTGATGTCTTTTGAATTTCCGCGGGCATCCAAAGATTTCAATTTGCGCAAACGACTCAAGGCCGAAACATCAGAGAGCTGATTGTTCTGCAAACTTAGAGTTTCCAGTTGCAATAGATCAGCCAGTGGTGTGACGTCTTCGATGATATTGTCATCCAGAACGAGCACTTTTAGATTCTTAAGTTCCGCTAATGGCGCGATCGATGCAATGGCTTTCTTGCTTAAGTTCAAACGTTCTAGTTTGCTAAGTTTAGCAAGAGGACGGAGGTCGTCGACTTTATAGATGTCGCTCGAAAGATCCAATTCTTTGATGGAGTTCAACTGATCATCATATTTAAAACATTTATCGCCTTTAAACTCACTCGCCGGAATCTGTAAAGCTGTCGTTAGATATTTCTCCAAGGCTTCGATAGTGGTGTTGATGCCAGGATCGGCGGTTCTCAAATCGCAGTATTGGATAAAGGATTCTGCCTCCGTTAACGCTTCAATATCCTTTTTACCTTTTTTATCAGGATGCTCAGCACCCACATACGTACGAACGGAGTCAAGCTCGAGCGTACATTTGTCGTAGCCCTCATCGAAACACTTCTGAATACCAACTGAGGCCCGCTTCATGTTTTTGTAAAAGGTATTTTGAAGAAGTTCCATCTCGTTTTTTTGACGAGGGGACAGACGAGGTGCCTTTCCGCTCCAAAGTTTATTCGCGTAAGACCAATGACCGTATTCTTCTTCGAATATATCACTGAGCATTTTGACTTCAGCCTCAAATGTGGCTTCGGTCGAAGCTTGCGGTGGAGTGGGAAATTGATCGCCGATGTAAGTAAAGGGACGAGTATAGAGGTTCACGACTGAGTAATTTGCTCCGTTTTTGATTTGCGAAGGGAAGTTGTCGCCATCTTGGGCGTTGGCATAAGCAATCACGTTGGCAAGAACATCCATGCAGGGCTTAATATCACCGAAACTGCACTCGATAACTCGACGGCTGTTGTTTTCACATTCAGGATCAATTTTTTGATCGTGATTGCGCGGGCAGAGTATCTTACCCATTTTCGCAGGGTCACCGCCGACTTGTAGAACCATCACATGGATTTGGGAGTTCGAAGAAAAGCTTTTGGAGCTGTTTTCTAGGGAGCTTTGCATGCTGTACATGGGAGAGTCGACGCCAAAGCGCGCCGTAAACAGATTGCGCTCAAACTTAGAGACGAAGGAAATACTGACGTTAACGAAAAGTCGTGCCGCCATATCGCGTGCATAGACGTACTCATCCCCGCAGTTTTCAAAAAAACGTCTTTGGTTATTAAGATAGCCTGCGATACCGGGACGTGCCTGAACGGGTGTATCGGCTTTATTCTCCAGATAGTCCCTGTAAAGATTTTCTGCGACATAGCTATATGAGATGCTATAGCCGTTAGATTTGGACTCGTTTAAAAACTCAGCGCCTGCTGTGGTCGTCGTCACCCCAGAGCGATAGCGTCCACCGATATCCATTCCCAGTTTCTTAGCAAGTGACTCCTGACTGATCTCTAGTTTGAGGTCCAATTTCCCGGAAGCAAGTTGCTGTGAGGAAGATGTGCCACCGACACAATCGCCACGGAACACACTTTTTCTTGAATCAAATCCGGCGCCCAGCGGTCGATAGTTTTGATTGTCCATGTTGACTGGAATTGTACTCTCGGCATGCGCCATCATCGAAGTCATCAGCAACAGTGAGAATGAAAAGCTAAGAATGTTTTTTATTGATAGTTCCATAAAGCACCTCATCTTAAAGATTGAAGGTAGGTTAAAGTTGGGGAGTGAGGATTCACAGCTGCGACTTTGCGAATTTCCAAAGATCCGATGGATTTATAAGTTCGAAAGAGATCATTTAAATCTCTTCGCAGCGAAGAATGAATAGGCATGCGCCCGTGGCTGACATCGATAAGAAGCGAATGAGTTTGTTGCAAAGCTTCTTGTTTGATCAAAGTATCTTTCGCCAAAAGAGCTGTGTGTAAAATCAAGAGGGCCTGCTGACTGCGCGCTCCACCGTTTGAGAGATCAATGCTTAAAAAGTTTTCGATCAGCAGACTTTGCTCGGCACCTTGCCGGGACTTTTTGACCAGAGTTAAAGTTTTTTCAAGCTCCACCTTATTGAGAGCAGATTGAGCTGTTGATGGTGCTCCCGTGACTCGAATGCTCACTGTCTGTTTTCGGACGATGACACAGGCCAAAGCGATTACTACAAATAAAATAGCAACGAGCTTTTTCATAAAGACACCTCATAGAGTTCCGATATTTGACTGGCACGTTGAAAGAATTTTTTCGCAGCAGGTGATTGCGTTAGAATCCATTGTTGTTTTGCAGTAAAGCCTGGTAACTTGCTCATCGCCAGAGCCATTTCAACACGGTCGCCGAAAAATTGTTCGCGCATTTTAGCGTTGCCCGCGATTTCAGGTGTCATCTCTTGACTTAAAATTTGCGCCGTCAATTTCAAATACGATCTTTGAACTTCAGGATCCGAAAACTTAAGACCTTCATAAACGGCATCCAAGAGTTGCATACGCTGCCTAAAGGCTGAAGGCTTCAGCATTGTTTGCTGTTTGAGACCAAAGAGGATGCTCTCTTGGGTATTTTTATCCAGCAAAGAAGCTTTTAAATCGCTTTTATCGGCGTCACTCAGAAAGACCTTTTGACTCAATAGTGAAATTGTTTGGAGCGGTGTTCGACTGACTTCGATTTTCGATTTCTCTGAGAGTACTACTTTTTCACCGACTGTAGAAGAAAGCGTTTTTGCCTCCAAAGGGGTGGCCTTGGTCACCGCGTTTTTCAAAGATACCTGATTTGAAGCCGTTTTTGTTTCAGATCCTCTATTCAAGAAAAGAGCAGCTATAACAGTCAAAGTCATGACAGGGGCGAACTTTTTCATAAAACATCCTTATAAGTTTTTTTAAATCTTGTGATTTGGTCTTTTACGAGGTCTTCGATATCTTCAGCGTCGATATCGTCATACTGCGAACTTTTGACTTGCACGAGCGCATTTAAAAGTTCGGCATTCGATAAAGAGTTCAAACTAGCAACACCTTTGTCTTCTAGATATTGCAAGAGATCCAAGGCGGCGCGGGTATCCAAAATACCGCCGCTGCGAACGGGTAGAAATTCATTAGATAGAGAAGCCCATCCTTTGCGGTAAGGAACACGTGCCGTCAAAAGAACTGCGGTGCGTACTTGCTCGGGTTTAAAGCTGGGGTGAACTTTCATGATGTTTGCAATCAGTCGGGCGGCGCGAGGAGCTGCATAAGATGTCGCTGCCTGTGAGTCGCTGCAAATTGCCGATTCAAATGTACATCCACTCTCTGCAATATCGACAGTTTGCTGACCGTACGTAGATGAATAAGACAGTCGATCCGATCCAGACGTTGAAGCGATAATTAAAGTGTTTGAACTGCGGAGGATTTGAGGACATGAAATCAGCGTGCCGGTTTGTAATTCACGTCCTGAATTTCCTGCTCCAATCGTCCAAAGAATTTGTTCTTTTGAGGCAGCAATGGTTTGAGCAACAGGGCTTTTCAGACATTCGGATTTTTCATACGGAAAAGCTACGGAAACCGATGCAACCAAGTGCTCTTTGGGAAGTAGTGAGAGTCGTGTTGCAAAGTCACCGTTCATAAGTGCAGCTGAAGAAAATGGAATGATAGCCCGCTGAAAGTTAAGGCTTGCAAGTCTTGAAACTTCATACGCATGACTCGGACTGCTGGTATAATCTTCGCCCCATTCACTCATGGTTTTCCCGTACAAGAAGGGTTTGTGATCTTGTGGACCAAACCAACCGTAATAAGATGTCGAATAAGGACCACGGACAGCAACCGAATCAGCTTGTGCATTGTAACCGTCTTCAAAAATGATCACGGGCTTGCCCACCGGAGTTCGGCTTTGTTTGAGGCCGCGTTCCAATTCACTGTGGTTTGCTAGTTGCGCTAATGGGGTGCCGTCGTTCGCGTAAAGATTGTATTCACCATTTTCTCTTAGGATATAGTGTGAAGGTTGGTTGCTAAAAAGAACGACTGAAACTTCGGTAAAGAAATTTGTTTTATTATAGATATTAATTTGATCGTTAATTGGGTTCCCGCCGGAATAAATTCGAGTGCGAGTCACTCTGTATTCAGAGTCATTGATCAGGACAGACTTCAACACACAGATTTCAGCACATCCCAGGTTAGAGAATGAGTAGATGGACTCAACAACAATTGAATTTTTAATAAGCCCCAAAGCTTGCTCCAAAATTTGCGATAGCTCGGGGGTTGACAGGTCTATACGTCGATGAGAAGGAAGGATTTGAAACATTTGATTGCGATCGATAACCGCATTGTAAACACCACCGTTTACATTCACACCTGCTAAATAAGTGTTTGGCATCCCGAAAGAAAGTGTTTCGATAAATGTCGAATCAAGTGCTTTTTGAATTCTTAAAAAGTCTTGTCCATCCCGGAACACCATCATATTCGACATACCTGGAAAAATGGGGGCTGAAAAACCGCGTAGCACTTCCGCGATTTCTGAATCAGCGAGACGGTTCCCTTTGGTTTTATCCGTTAGGTAGAAGTGGACACCTTTGGAAGGATCTTTAAAGATGACGGTGTTATTTTCTTGTAGTTCGCCCTTGAGACAGGAACCGCCGGCTTGGGCTGTGAAGAGTTGTTTGTTCGGGCAAGTGCAGGATAAATCGTCCTCGTTGAAATGAGCACCGGCATTCTCGCACGCCATGCGAACACAGCTGAAGGCATCGCCTTGAATCTGACAGTTCATACGTTGAGGTGTCACCGGAGCACCGTCGGCATGTCCAGTTCCAGCACCTTTTTCGTTACATCCTAAGAGCGCAAAAATAGCCAGGGCAAAAAATGTTTTTTTCACAGTCCACCTCACAAGGGAGGGAGCGAGGCAACCTCGCTCCCAAGTATTAAAGAACTTCTGCCGCGATTTCGCGGAGAATTTGACGGTTGAAGTTTGTTGCTTCGAGATCTTGATATTTTTTGTCGCCACTGATGTAGCCTTGAACGACATACAAGCTTTTCTTCAGCTCGTTTGTCTCAATAGTCATGTTGTGAAGTTTTCCGAAGTATTGTTGTTTCTCGATGGCGACGATCAAGTCTTTTTTGCCTTCGGCAGTCACCAATGAATCACCAACTTTGAGGTCTTCAGCTTGCGCCATTGTGTAGTCACCCTTGAGAAGGGGATGGTTCAAGGAAACTTTCACAGAGCCACCAGAAACTGTCTTGACCACGACAATCTCTTGGTTCGTGTCTGCGACATCTTTTGTGTAGCGTTTTACCGCCATCGGTTCCAGGCGAAGGGCCTCTGATGACTCCTGCGTTGGAACCAGAGTTTCATCAGCTGATTCAAGGTCCATGGTTGCGATGTCAACTGAACCCTGGCGAGTCGTGACGATTGAATCTGGAGTGACACAACCAGAAGTGCAAAGTCCGACAAAACGATAGCCCGCTGGTTTTACACAACTTGCCGCGTCTGCGGACGCAGGTGCCTCAGTTGGAGCGCGCCATGTTCCGTAATCCCATTGTGTTGTCTTGCCATCGCCTTTTGGAATTCCGTAGGTTGGATAAAGGCGACGGTTGTTGCCAGTCAGTTCATCGAACTCATTCCCCATCGGGAACATGGCATCGTACATTTCGAAGCTACAAACTTTCATCCATTCATTGCGTCCGCGAGCGGTGCCATTAATATTTCCTCCGGTCCACTGCGGAAGGCTGTCAGCAGCACAGCGAGCCGGATCAATTCGCAAAGCATAGCTCAGTTCTCCAGCCATCAAAATGCTGAGAGCGATAATAGATGCTTTCATAAAACGTCCTTTTTTGTTTATGGATCCGGTGATTCGGATCTCGGGCAGAGCAAAAAGCAAGGTAAAGGCCAGAGGCAGCGGACCTTAAAACGAAATAGAAAGGATCTGGCGTCTGAAGGCGGATTTTTTATCCGCAAGCGGAGAATCGAGTCCGTAGGTTGGGATTCATGGCGCGGGAGGGATAAACTGGCTCAAGCTGAGACGTAGACATTAAAATGATTCCGCTCACTTTAGGTCCACGAAAGTCCTGCCGATAAGTTCTACAGAATATACAACAAATAACCTTTTTGTACGTAGGCGGTTTTGGTTATGAGTTACACAGAAGGAGGCTTCGTCCTCCGTCAAATACTTGCGTCATCAGTCGTGTTGGGACCTCTTTTGCTGCTGATAGGATTGTTTTTCTATCTGTATCGGCAAGATCGGAAGACGGTCGTCTTTTATATTTCGGCGGGGTTTTTATTAACTCTGCTCGGGGCGGCTTGTCTGTATTCCGAATTCAAGGAAGAAGAGCCGCGCCGGCAGGAAGAGATGGCGACTAAATAAGTCTGGAACTATTCAGTTTTGATATTCGTCCAAATATCGTCATAGAGTTTGCTCTTATCACCCAGATCATGGATGCGCTCCAATTTTTTGAGCACAGACTCCTCTGGGAAGAGAGCTTTATTGTTTTGCAAATCTTTTGGCAAAAGATCGCGGGTTGCTTTGAGCACAGGTCCGCCGAAAATCACTTTTACTTTTTGCAGGTCGGCTTCTTGGCTGAGCAAGAAGTTGATCAGTTTGTGAGCGGCTTCGCTGTGTTTCGCGCCTTTGATAATAACTAAATTGTCGATCGCGATTGTTGCGCCCTCTGGTGGTAAAATGTATTCGATTTTACCAGGAGCTTTGGCGGCCGCTTGCAGCGCATCTGACGAGTAGGTTTGAGCAGCAGCGACTTCTTTGTTGCTGAGGATATCAATTGTATCTGAAGAAAACATTTTCAAGTTTTTCTTTGCCGCTAAAAGTGTGGCTTTTGCTTTCGCAAGTTCGGCGGGGTCTGTCGTGTTGACGCTATAACCGTGCATTTTCAAGGCAGCCGCCATTGTCTCGCGAACATCGTCAAGTAAAGCAATTTTGCCTTTGAGTTGATCGTTGGCAAGAAGGTCTTTCCATGCGCTCATTGGGCCTTTGTAAAGCTCGCGATGAACGGCAATCCCACTCGTTGTCCAGATATAGGGAACTGAGAATCTATTTTCTGGGTCGAAGCTTTGTTTGAGGAATTGATCTGCGACAAGGCTTTTGTTGGGAATCAAATTGGCATTTAGTGGTTCCAAAAGATTCAACTTGGTCATCACATCGACCATGTAGTCGGAAGGAACGGCGACATCAATTCCAGATGAGCCCATTTGAACTTTGGCAAGAAGCTCTTCATTTGAAGAGTAGTTGGAGATTTGGATTTTAATTCCTGTTTCTTTTTCGAACTTATCTTGCAATTCGGGAGTCAGGTAGTTGCCCCAAATCGACAAGTTGACGACTTTGCTGTCGGCACTTTCTTGTGTCTTTTTAGTACAGCCAATGAGAAGTCCACAAAGTACCAGTCCGGTGATCAATATTCTCGACATTTTTTGAATTCCTTCTTATTGTTGAGTGGATGCTTGAACTTCTGAATATCGGGAAAAGTTTTTCCAGTCAAACAGCGTTACGAGGTGTGAACCTCTCGATCTCAGAGGGAGAGTTTTTCTCTTTGTTGGGGCCGAGTGGTTGTGGAAAAACGACCTTGTTGCGCATCATCGCGGGTCTTGAGCAAGCAACTGACGGTCAGATTCTTCTAAACGGGGAACGCGTCGATCATCTTCCGGCGCAAAAGCGTCCTTTCAATATGGTTTTTCAAAAGTATGCTCTCTTTCCGCACATGACGGTGGAAGAAAATATCGCCTATGGTCTGAAGATCAAGGGATGGGACAAGCTTGCTATCGAAGCCAAGGTGGCAGAGGTTTTGGCTCTTGTGGGAATGGGAGAGTTTGCGGACCGCAGACCTGAAACTCTTTCCGGGGGGCAGGCTCAGCGGATCGCCGTGGCCCGTGCTTTGGTAAATGAACCTAAAGTTCTTCTTTTGGATGAGCCTTTGTCAGCCTTGGATCAAAAAATGCGGGAACACATGCAAAAAGAACTCCGAGCTTTGCAGCGCAAACTCGGTTTGACCTTTATTTGTGTGACCCATGATCAAGAAGAAGCCTTGGCGATTTCCGACCGTATCGGCTTGATGAACAACGGAGTTTTGGAGCAGGTTGGATCACCACGCGACATTTACGAGAATCCAGAAAGTATCTTTGCAGCTCAATTTTTAGGCAATACGACTTTGCTTAAAGGGGAGTTGGTTGAAGTCAGTTCGGATCTTGCCACCATTCGGTTGGGCGATGGCAGTTTAGTTCGCGGTAAGTACCAGATCCCTCCAGAGCAGTTGCAAATCGGAATGAGCATCGAGGCCTATGTTCGTAAGGCGATGCTGATGGAGCCTGGAAGCAAATGAGGTTGCGCTCGCTGCTAGCAGTTCCCACTCTGATCTGGTTTCTTCTCTTTATTCTGATTCCATTGGTAATAGTGATGGGAGTGAGCTTTGCCACGCGTGGGGCCTACGGTAGCTTATTGTGGCAGTTTAATCTTGATAATTACTCCCAAGTTTTCTCAACGACTTATTTTGGAATCTTCATCGAAAGCTTGAAGATGGCTTTAGCAACGACTTTAAGTTGTCTGGTGCTCGGAGTGCTTATTACTTGGGCGATTGCAACGTCCTCGCCGAAGTGGAGATCTTTTTATATTCTGGCATTGGCTTTGCCATTTTTGACGAACTTAGTAATTCGCCTCTATGCGATCCGGGTTTTTGTGGGCTTTGACGGTCCTCTTCAGCAAATGCTCAGCGTGTTGCAAATTCCTTTTGATCCGTTCGCTTTGTCGCAAAATAAGGTTCTCGTTTATTACGGGATGGTGACGACTTACCTGCCTTTTATGGTTCTTCCCTTGTATGGGGCTTTTGAGAAATTTGATTTCTCGTTGGTTGAGGCGGCCCAGGATTTAGGAGCAGACTCTTGGCGTATTTTATGGACGGTGATAGTTCCAAACCTCAAAAAAGCGCTGTGGAGTGGAGCGATTTTGGTATTCATTCCTTCATTAGGTGAGTATGTGATCCCGGATCTTTTGGGCGGGGCTAAAACCATGCTTTACGGAAATTTGATTACCGAGCAATTTTTGAAAGCTCGTAATTGGCCTTTAGGTTCTGCCTTGGCTGTGACCATGATGTTGGTTTTAGTGGTGCTGGCGATGTTGAGTCTTCGTAAGGAGAAAAAACATGGCCGTTGAGCGAAATCGTCCGAAGTCGCCTTGGGTGACAAAAGCCCTTTTGGTTATTGTTTTGGTTTTGCTTTATTTACCGATTGCAGTGATGTTGGGCGGAGCCGTCACAGAGAAAATCGACGGTCAGGTGAGTTTAACACTTCGTTGGCTCGGGGAGGTCTTTTCTGACCCTCAACTCATGGGGGCCTTGCAGAATAGTTTAGTCGTTGCTGTTGCGACAAGCCTTTTGGCGACGAGCCTGGGGACCTTGGGGGCTTTGGCTTTACATTCATCGTCTCGGAAAATGAAACTGGCAATGAATTCTTTGTCGCTGGTGTCTTTGATTTTTCCAGAAATTGTTTTTGCATTGTCGTTGTTAAGTTTGTTTTTCATTTTGAGGTTCGAGCTGGGGCTGGTCACCGTCGTCATTGCGCATGTGAGTTTTTCAATTTCCTATGTGATGATGACGGTCAATGCTCGACTGGCCAGCCTAGATCCGGCGATTGAAGACGCGGCTCGTGATTTAGGTGCCAGTGAGTGGGTGATTATTCGAACCGTAGTTCTGCCACTTTTAAAACCTGCGATAGCGGGTGGTTTTATTTTAAGTTTCTTGCTGTCCTTTGATGATTTTCTCATCACGTATTTCGTGAACGGAGTGGGACGCGATACTTTGCCGGTGAAACTTTATACTGCTATGAAAATGGGGATCAGTCCAAAGCTCAATGCGCTTTCGAGCGTGATGTTTTTGATCACCGTTGTCGCTTTGATTTTCTTCTTCCGTTCCTCAGCTTTCCGTGTTCTCTTGGAAGGGCAGCGGAGGAATGATGGAGAAAAGGATCGATAAAAAAGTTCTCAGTTGGGCCCTTTACGATTTCGGTAACTCGGCTTTTTCAACAACTGTGATGGCCGGTTTTTTTCCCATCTTTTTTAAATCATTTTGGAGTCATGGCACGGAAGCAGTTGTTTCGACGGCGCGCCTAGGTTCTGCGATTTCGATTTCAAGTTTGATCATTGCTCTTGTCAGTCCCACTTTGGGCGTCGTTGCAGACCTTAAGGGATTTAAAAAAACATTCTGTCTTCTTTTTACTCTGATTGGTGCCGGTGCTTGCGCGGTTTTGGGTTTTATTCCTCTTGGTGATTGGTGGAGTGCGATTCTGGCCTATGGAATTGCGACGATGGCTTTTAATGCGGGAACTGTTTTTTATGAATCGTTACTGCCGTTTGTAACAAAAGAAAGAAACCTGGATTACGTCTCATCGCTCGGTTACGCGATGGGGTACTTAGGCGGCGGTATTTTATTTTTGATCAATGTGTTGATGCATTTGTTTCCGGCGGCCTTTGGCTTAAAAGACGGAGTGGTCGCGGTTCAAGTTTCTTTTGTGACCGTGGCTGTTTGGTGGGTTCTTTTTTCGTTTCCGTTGGCGAGAAATGTTCCAGAACCAGCAGTTCAAATGAACAAAGACAATGCTTGGAAATTGACTGTTCGAAGTCTTCAGACGCTTAAAGGCACTCTTAAAGAACTCGTGCATGAAAAGAATTTGCTCCTCTTTATTATCGCCTATTGGTTGTATATTGACGGCGTTTATACGGTGATGGCGATGGCTGTGGATTTCGGTTTGGCTATTGACCTCCAGTCGAAAGATTTGATTGTGGCACTTTTGATCACACAATTTATCGGTTTTCCATGTGCATATTATTTCGGAACAGTGACGAAACGTTGGGGCGCGCGGAAGCCGATTTTGTTTTGTATTTTGATTTATTCAGTTAGCGTGATTTTAGCAACGCAGATGTCACAGGCCTGGCACTTCTTCGCTTTAGCCATCATGATCGGAATGGTTCAAGGAGGAGTGCAGTCACTTAGCCGCTCGATGTTCGCAAAAATGATCCCACCGGCAATGAGCGGGGAGTACTTCGGTCTTTTCAATTTGGTAGGACGTTTTGCTGCGATTTTGGGTCCGTCTTTAGTGGGCTTCGGAGCATTGCTCACGGGAAGCTCACGCATGGGAATGTTAGGTCTCATCGCTTTATTTATCTGTGGCGGAACTCTGCTTTGGAAAGTCAAAGAACCCGTCAGAACATAGGTGTGAATTTACTGTTGGGTTGAGTCTTTGGTATTGTCAGCTTGTTCTTGTTGGTCGGCGATGATTTGTTTGGCTTTTTTTCCGGTAATTCCGAGCCACTCGGGTAAAAAGACGGCAATAGCCACAAAGACCATCGTTACGAATACAAAGAAAAATGCCATACCTAAAATTAAACCCATAGTGCCTCTAAAAGTGTGAATCTTTTCTAGTATAGAACAGGCTCTCTTGGAAAGTAAAATTTAGTATTGGACTTTGACCCCATAAAACGTGATAACCCTCCGATATGACTTACAATCCTCGCGATCACTACTTCCGAAAAGCTAAACAAGAAAACTTCGCCGCGCGCTCGGTTTTTAAGCTCGAAGAGATCGATAAGAAATTTAAAATGTTTAAACCAGGTCAGACAGTTTTGGACCTGGGTGCCTCTCCAGGGTCTTGGTCTCAATATGCTTCGCAAAAAGTAGGAGCTAAAGGCCGAGTTTTAGGTGTGGATTTAAGTCCGGTGACGGTGAAAATGGAGAATGCTGTTTTCATTCAAGCCGATCTACGTGATTTGAATTTGGAAGAGATCTTTGTTCAGCATGGTTTCCAACCACCGTTTGATTTGGTGCTTTCAGATATGGCGCCAAAAACAACGGGTATACGCATGACCGATCAAGCTCGCAGTATGGAGCTTTGCGAGTTGGCTTTAGATGTGGCTCGTCGTTTCTTGAAAAAAGATGGTCACTTTGTGTGCAAACTTTTTCACAGTGATGACTTCTCTAAACTGCGTGAAGAGATTAAAAAGAGCTTTAACAAGTTTGAAGCGGTAAAACCTGATTCCACCCGTAAGATCTCCAAAGAAATTTTCTTGGTTGGTTTGGGCAAGAAATGATCAATATTGTTTTTGAGAATGAGCACTTCGTTCTCTGCAATAAGCCGAGCGGTGTGCTCTCAACTCCAAGTCGTCAAAAAGATGACCGCCTCTGCCTAGGAACTGAACTTCAATCTCAGTTAGGCGTTCAGATTTTTCCCGTTCACCGTTTGGATTTTGAAGTTTCAGGTCTGGTTCTGTATGCAAAGAACGCTGAAGCTCACCGTGTATCGAACATTTGTTTTGAAAATCGTTGGGTCGAAAAAACTTATCGGGCGTTGACCACTCCGCAAGACTTCTCGCATATTCCTGCTAATATCGTAAACCCTCGTCAAAAAATTGAATTGTCAGAGGGGCAAACTTTCGCTTGGAAGTCGCGAATCCTAAGAGGAAAAAAGCGTGCCTTTGAAAGTCCTCAAGGTAAAGACAGCCTCACAGAAGCTTGTTATTTGGGAAAAACGACAGATGGATTTTTACGTTGGGATCTTCATCCGGTAACGGGGAGATCTCATCAATTGCGCTTTGATCTCTCTCGCCATGGCTTCCCCATTTTAGGTGATGAGCTCTATGGCTCGAAAGAGAACTTGAGTAAAAACACTATTGCCTTATGCTCATTTGGTATTAAGTTTCTCGATTCTGCAGAGAGAAAATTAAAAGTTTTCGGACTTCCCTCATATTTTAAAATTGCTGTTGATGAAAGTGCGTGGCGCACTCTTCGTCATGTATGAGTTCACATTTAAAATATATTTGCCACGAAACATGCTTTGGTTCTTAATGAGGTTAATGAACAACTCTCATACTCCTCAGTACAGACAAGAAGTTGGTGAAGTGATGGATTATATCCGTCACATTTTTAAAGCTCTCCGAGTTGCCTCCAGTCAGTTTGAAAAAACGACGGGACTCAGCGCCGCTCAGATTTTCGTTCTTAAATCTTTAAAACCAGAACCGGGCTTGTCGATCAACGACTTGGCAGAACGAACAGTCACGCATCAGAGTTCAGTTTCGGTTGTGGTGAAAAAGTTAGAAGAGCAAGGTCTTGTGCGCAGAGAAACTTCAAACCAAGATTCGCGCAAAGTTGTCGTGTTCTTGACTGAAAGTGGAGTGCAAAAGCTGGGACAAATCCCGCCGACAGGTCAAGAAGAGATGATCAATGCTCTTCAAAAAATGCCCGACATGAAAACTCAAGAGCTTGCCAAGCTTATGCGTGAATTTGTGGGACAAGCAGGGATCACAGTCAGTGGACCTGCGCCAATGTTTGACGAGAAATAGTTTCTAAAAAGTGACCTGAAGATCACGTGTTAAATTTCTCGTTTGATCTGATCTAGATAAGTTTTAATAAAAGAAATTCGATGTTCGCCTTCGGCTTTTGCTGAAGGCGTATTCATATGATCGACAAGCTTAAAGAGCTTGATATAAAAGTGATCGAGTCCAAAGTTTTTATCATCAAGGTCACGGCTTTCTGCCCATGGGTCTTCTTCTGAATAAAAAGGTCTCTTCATCAGAGTGGTCGTTGCAAAACACCGAGCAATTCCGATTGCTCCTAAACTATCCAAACGGTCGGCATCTTGAACAATCTTGGCCTCTAATGTTTCGGGTTTAATTCCCGCACTAAAGCTATGAGCTTCGATGGCGTGACGGATGCCTTCGAAATATTCTTTCGGATAGTGAACACTCTGCAGATATTCAAGTGCGGCTTCGGCAGAAATCTTGGAAGCGATTGAACGACGAGGGTCATCTTTTTTGATGTTAACAAAATCGTGAAAGAACGCCGCTGGCATGATGATATTCCAGTTGGCGTTTTCTTGTTCGCAAAGATGTTTCGCCATTTGGACAACACGGAGGATATGCAAATAATCATGTGACGGATCGCTATGTGGATACAGCACACGCGCTTTCTCGGAAAAGAGATGATACCACTTGTCTTGTTTAATCGGATGAATTTCCATGGCCTGCAAGATTACTCAGCCTCCGGAAGGTCAATCAAGGATAAATCATATGGAGGTGGCTCCCAGAGCTCGACTTTGTTTCCTTCTGGATCATAAACCCAGCCAAATCTTCCGTATTCCCCCTCTTCAAGATGGTCGTCGATTTTTGCACCTTTATTGGCAAGGCTTGTCATGAATTGGGCCAGGTTTTCAACTTGAAAGTTCAGCATGCAAGGGGAGTGAGGAGAAAGATAAGACGTATTGGTCGGAACAAAACTTACTACCGTATACTCTGGCATTAAGCGATCCGTCGGCACAATGAACGCACCTTCTGGCGTTCGTTCTAAACCCAGATGCTCGGAATACCATGAATAGAGTTTTTCGGGATCATTCGCTTTAACGAAAACTCCGCCAAGACCTTTTACTTTCATGGACTTATTATCGCGCCCCTTAAGAGCCCCAGCAAGGGCTCCTAGAGCCTCTGCTAAAAGTCATTGTTTGAATGCGTAACGAGTTGTGAGTATTTTCTTAAGCTCTTCAGCCTGAATATTTCCGTGATTTTGTGCGAGCCATCTTGCTGCTTGGCCACTGACCCAGGCTGTCGCTTGCGATGTTCCACTCATCAACCCATATTTACCGCCAGGTAAAGCTGAGTAAATATTTTTTCCCGGAGCAATGACATCTACGCTGCGCGAGCCAAAGTTGCTACTCGCCAGTTTCCGTTTTTGTTGGTCCATGGCGGCCACAGAGAGCACGTTGGCAAGACGGTAGCCAGCGGGATAAAACCCCATGAGATCTGTATTGCGACCTTCGTTTCCGGCAGCTGCGATAAAAAGAATTCCCTTTCGTTGGGCATCTCGAATCGCCGCCTCTTCCATGAGGCTTCTCTCGTCTCCTCCTCCTGAGTAATTAATAATGTCGGCGCCCATCTCCGTGGCGTAGCGGATAGCCTTCACCGTATTTAGAAGATTCTCCTGCCCACTTTTTTGTGGATCGTAATATTTTAAAATCATAAAGCGGACTTTGTGATTGCGTGCTTGCTGCTGAATAATCCCAGCGACATGCGTGCCATGACCGAGGGAATCCGAGAGGTCATGATTGTTAGAAACAAAGTTCCATCCATGGAGATCCCCGGCATATCCATTGCCATCGTTATCGCGTTCGTTATCTTTTTCTTTCGGATTCTTCCAGAGGTGATCTCGAATCAAAGGATGCTCGATATCAACACCTGTATCAATGATCGCAACAACGATGTCGCGATCTTCTTGCGCATCTGTGGCAATTGAAAGAGAGAGAAGAATAAATAGAGCGAGAAAAAATAAATTCGTCTTCATGCTCTCTCCCTTAAGCAAAGGAAGAGCCAGCTTGTGCGCCCGCTGTATTTGATTTCGGGTGTTAGCAAGCCCGAGGTGTTTAAAATATTCGAAACAGCGTAAATTCGAGATCGCCTGTCTAAGCTTTTATTGACAGCAGCCTCTGCTAGACACTGGGGTGTGAGTATGACAGGGGTGTTGCGAACTTAACAGACAGGGGATTTTTTGAAGATCTCATTTTGAGACGGAGGCTTTTTAAGCCCCTCAAGTGAATGAAGGGCTTATTTGATCTATGGGACTAAGCTACTTTTTTAATCGGAGTGGGGCCAGCAACTGTGTACTTGTTGCGACCTGTTTGTTTGGATTGATAAAGGGCCGCATCGGCACGTTTGTACCAAGAGTCAGCTGATTCACCTGGTTGAATGGGCGCGATACCGAAAGACGCCGTAAAGCGAATTTCAATTTTGTCTTGTACAAAGACTTCTTTACGAATCGCTGCCATACAGTGTTCAACCATTTTAATCGCAGAAGCTTCGTCACAGCCCGGAAGAATCACGCCGAACTCCTCACCACCGAGGCGGGCAATGAAGTCTTCTTTACGCGCAAAGCTTTCTTCAAGAATACGCACGCATTCTTTCAAAACAAAGTCGCCAATATCGTGCCCGTAGGCATCGTTGATCTTTTTGAAAAAGTCGATGTCCAACAGAACCAGAGTGATTGGATCTTTATCAAGGTCATGCAATTGCAGGTAGCGCTTGATTTGCTCGTCATAACTTTTGCGGTTATGTGCTCCAGTCAAGTGATCGCGACGCATGGTTTGATTGGCTTCCATGAGCTGCTTTTTCACTGTTGTGAGATTCTTTTTAATGCTGTCCATTCGTTTTGAACGGCGCTCGTTATTCTTGGTTTGATTCTCAAGATAGAAATTAATGAACTGGCGAGATTTAGCGCGCAGATCTTCAATTGAATTAGAATCGACGGCCTCACGCAGTTCCTCGAGTGACTGACTCATATCAGCCATAGCAGATTCTTCAACCTGAGCTTCCTCATTTAAGTGATCGGCAAATTCCCAAATGATGCGCTTGAAATCATCAAAGGTGTTTTGCACGTAAGAGTACTCATCAATGCGATAGCTTGAAAAGAATTGACGGAAACGGAACAGTGCCTTCTCAATTTCTTCACTGTCGGGGCGCACGAGATCTTTAGCGAAGGCATCGAGCTTGTCGCGCACTTTGCGCACGGAATGGTTTTGCACCTCGAAAAGGTGCTTGTTGTAGGTATCAATAATATAGAGAAGGGTGGCGCGGTCTTCGCTGAGCTGAGGAGCTGCATCTGATGCTGTTTTTGAGGCGGAGTTTCCCCAATCCACATCCAATTGATCAACCAGCTTTTTCATCCACTGTTTCAAGCTTAACCTCCTGATATGTCACCTTTCTTTTTCGGAAATCTACAGAGGTTTTTGAGTGCTTTCTTGTGCAACCCGGACCTTTCGTCAAGTTCGTGGACGGAAAGCAACAAATTGTATTTGCGCACTTTGTAAGTTCACCTCTCAAGTCTCACTTTGAAACAATTTAAAATCAAAATTGCATACGGGGAGGTATTCCATGGCAACAAGCGCGCAAATTCGAGGGCCTGACTTGACCGCGGGAATTCATGAAGATCTCTTACGCGAAGGTGAGGTTCTGCTGGGTCATGTGGGTGAGGAAAATGTTATGCTCACTCGACAAGGACAAGAGATTTATGCGATTGGTGCCGTGTGCTCTCATTATGGCGGTCCTTTGCAAGAGGGTACGATCGAAGGAACAGACGTACACTGTCCTTGGCATCACTCTGTTTTTAGTTTACGTACCGGCGAAGCTCTGAAGCCTCCTGCTCTAAATCCAGTTTCCTGTTTTCGCACTGAAGTGCGTGAAAATATGATTTATGTGACTGAAAAAATCGCCTTTGTTCCTCCACGTCGCAAAGGGACCGAGACCCAGCAATTTCTTATTATCGGATCGGGTGCCGCTGGCGTTTCGGCAGCCGTGACTTTACGCCGACAGGGTTTTTTAGGAAGTGTGACCATTGTTTCAGAAGACAAGTTCTTACCTTATGACAGACCAAATCTTTCAAAAGATTATTTAGCGGGAAACGCACCCGAAGAATGGATTCCACTTTGGTCTAAAGAGTTCTATGAACAGAATCATATTCGCTTTGAGCTGAGCACACGCGCAGAGAAAATCGACGCCACCAAAAAACAAGTTCATCTATCTAATGGAAAAACTCTGCATTACGATAAGTGCTTGCTCGCGACAGGTGGTAAGCCGATCAAACCGCCCATTCCCGGAATTGAAAAAGATCATGTGTATATGTTGAGATCTCTTCAAGACTGCCGCCGCATTATTGCGCGCACTTCTTGGGCGAGTCGGGTGCTTATCATTGGTGCGGGGTTTATTGGTTTAGAAGCTGCCGCTTCGCTGCGTGCGCGCAACATGGATGTTTTGGTCGTGGCACCAGAAGAAATGCCATTGATGAAGGTTTTAGGAGTTCACGTCGGTAGCTTTCTTAAAAAAATCCACGAAGAGCACGGCGTGGAGTTTCACCTCGGGCACACTGTCAAAGAAATCCGTGATCGCAGTGTTGTTCTAGATAGCAAAGTCGCTTTAGACTGTGACTTTGTTATTGTTGGAACAGGTATTAAGCCGGACACCGATCTTGCCGAACAGGCGGGATGTGAAATCGACAACGGCGTTTTAGTAAACGAGTATCTTGAAACCACCGTGCCTGACATATTTGCCGCTGGAGACATCGCTCGCTGGCCAGATCCTCACGCGAAACGCCGTATTCGGGTCGAGCACTGGGAAGTGGCCGAGCGCCACGGTCAAGTGGCAGCTCTGAATATGTTGGGCGATCATGTGCATTTTCAAGATGTGCCGTTCTTCTGGACACAACACTACGATGTGAGTTTAGGCTATATCGGTTTTTCTGATAGCTTTGATCGAATGGACGTCATGGGCAGTATTGAAAAGCGTGATTTTGCCGTTGCCTTTTATGAAGACACCGAAGTAGCTGCCTTGTTAACCGTGGGCCGAGATCGAGAAAGTCTCTTGGTGGAGGAAGCCTTGGCACATTTTGATCAAAAGCGGGTGCATCAGATTCTGTCTGATTATGAATCAAGAATCTAGGAGTGAAGGTGTCCGCCAGTCCTCAACGAGAAGAGTGGCATGCAAGCGTCCACTACGGGTAAGAGCTGTTGCAGATTTGATTCTGTAGGCAAACTGACGAGCACTTCCATCGCTAATTTCTTGAGCCCTTTCAAACGGATGGTTAAAGCGCAGTGTTTTGGCTTGCGGGCAGATCAAATTTTGACGAGAAACTTCAGAAAGTATATGCAGATCTTGACGACTTCGTTTCCAAAGTTGCCACCAAGGACGACAAGAAATTTCCTCGAGCGTGAAAGAGCAGTTATCAAAAAACGCAACGCTGCGGAAAATTTGAAACTGATCGAAATTATAAATTTGAATATAAGTTTCTTCGCGAACTGTATCGAAAAGTTCTTCATTCGGAAAAAATCCAAGGGCCACCAAAAAGCGCCATACCATACGGGTGGAGTTGATATTTTCCTCGTGCACAACGCCATCTTCTAACGCTAGACAATAAGCCTTTAGGCTCTTAAGTACTTCCTTTTGCTGGGATGGTGTTAAAGAGCAAAAAAGCGGTAAAGATTCATGCCGATACGGCATCACTTTATAGCCCGCAAGTGAAAGAAGACTTCCCAAAAAGTTTAACTGAGAAGCAAATTCCTCAGTTTCCGGCAGATGTGTTTCAAGCATGGGATAGGTTTTACATTCTCATAAACAAAAAAAATAGAATCAAATTTAGAATGAATGAAACGTAATGAGAGGAAAATATTCCATTTCTTAAGTGCAATGATGTTGAGTGAATTTAAATAGAAAGGTTGGTAATTTTTGGAGCGCCAGACAGATCCTGAAAAAAAGGACCTGTGCTAAGAAAAGACACTCCTGTAGATATTTTAAAAACTCTGAATTGGATATTGCGGATCAATTTTACGAACAACCTTCATGCGATCCACAGCAGCTGTAAATTCTTGTTTGCTCTCGGCGCGAACGACCACATACGTGCGAGCCTTTTCATCCAAGGCCGAAAAATAAGTTCTGTTTTTGAGCGTAATCAAACTCAGCATATTTTTTTTGAGGAAGGGAACTCCCGCGATCAGCTGCTCAAGGCTTTTCAACTCAGCGGTGTTGAATACCACAAAAAGTGTTCCTTGATCGTCAGTGGCTGACTGAATTGTTTGTGGATGATCAATGGGTGAGCTTCCGGTATACCCCGAGATGTCAAAGCGGGAGCGGAACAGATCTCGGGCCTCGGAGCTCTTAATAAAGCTTCCACCATGGATAAATGTCAGGTGTTGGAACTGATCTTGATAGAGATAAATGGCTTCCGGAAACTTCTTACCGAAATTGAGAATACTTTGCTCGACAAAGTTTCGATCCATGCTGCGACCTTGAGTCAGATATTCGACTGTCAACGGATAGATCTGCTTAGCATAACCATCAATTGTCGTGTCGTTATACCAAAACTCGTTCTTTACACCTTTGTTCAAGGTCGTTTCGACCCAGCCGTTACCAATCGACGTCGCAACAGCTTCGTTAAACCATTTGTAAGCACTGTCACGGTAAAGAGACTTGGATTCAGTAAAGTAGCTTGAGAGGTTTTTCATATACTCTGCGCTTTGCGAATCGTAAAGAGAATGGCAGATCTCGTGAAAGATCACGGCCAAGCTGTGGATGGCATCGGATTTTTTCATTCCCATCATCACACCGTGGTCTTCAACAGTTCCGACTGAATGCGAATTGGCAGAATTCTTAAACCCTTCAATCCAAGGAATCGGATAAAGTCCTACAGTGAATGGCAGCTCCTCGGGCCAGTTGGCGCGATAAAACAAGGCCACTTTTCCGAACATGGCATTGAGGTTTACTTCGGCCGCAAGTTTTTCTAGCTCAGTTTTGTGTTTGAGGAGTTCAGCGGAGCTTTTATCCCAAATAAGATCTTTGTAAGCAGGCTCAAATTTTTTAAGGATGCTAAAAAATTGATCGTGCACCTTTAGTGGCAAAAGACCCAAGGTTCTTTGACTGAGGTCCGCAAGATCTTTCGCGAATACGGCTTGGGTTAAAATCAAATCTGAAACCGGTCGAGCCGGGTAGCGACCTGGAATAAGATATTCGGTGGGGACGGTGACTGGATTTTCTAAGTTTTTCTGCAAGCCTTTATAAAGGGCGATTTGGTTCTGCAAGTCGGCCTTGTTATAGGCGCTCTTTTCAAAAATTTCTTTTAAGCCTGGAGATTGATGAGGCTGTCCGGTGACGGCTTGGACGAAATTAAAAAGTCCGTGCACTCGGCTGACTCGATATTCGATTTTTACTTCTGCATGAGCCGGAAGTGTCAGAACGACTAAGAAGAAAAAACACAGGATGTTTTTCATTAGCGACCTCATCTGTTTTGGCGTGCTCTTAGGATAAAAAGAAGGTCGGAACTAAACAACAAAAGATCAGGTGTCTCTCGATCATACGATAGTCCAGTCTGTCTATTCATGAGGGTCAAGCTCTGGAAAAAAATAAAAGGGCCTGGTTTTACCAAGCCCTTTTATCTGAAATTTTTGAATTAAAAACTAATCTTGAAAATCGGCTGGATTGTTCCAGTCGTCAGCGGCGAATTTAAGGTCGCCACTCACGAAGATATGGCCCACGATGCTGCCAGCCCCACATTCGGCGTAAATCTCGCTCGGTTCTTTGCTGTCGTCTGCCTCTTCATCATATTCACATGAATCTGTGAACCAAGCTTCTTGGCTGAACGTGACGTAATAAGCCGCCAATTCACCTTTTGAATTGTAAAGAGCGCTTACGGCATCGATCACAAGTTCTGCTTTCCAGTTTAATTGGTACGGTCCTTCAAGAACTGTATCTACCCATACATCTGAACTGTCTTTGACATAAGTTTGGATAGCTTGCAGTTGAGCTTTGGAGAGGTCTTTGAGCTCCATTTCAACTTCATCCATGCTGTTGCCGTAAGATTCAACAAACGCACGGAATGCTTCTTCAGATTTGTATTTTACGATCGAAGCTTGTGCTGAAAAAGAAAGAGTCAAAGCAGTAAAGAACAAGAAAACGGATTTCATCATGAGACCTCATAGTTAAGTAGATGAAGAGGTTATAGTCGATATGTGGGAATATAAGTAATAAATGATGAAAAAGGTATTATGCAGAATACGGATGATAAGAAATCCCTGGTGCGTCACTTATACGCACCAGGTTCGAAATTTGGACTATTTCGCCTCAGCGAAAGCCACAGGAATAACTTGAGACTGAGAGTCTTGCAGTAACTGGTCCCGAACAGCACGGTTAAATGGCGTGTACATAATAAGCTCTTCCGAACCGTAACCTCTTTGTAGAGACACGGTTTGGGAAGATTGGCCTGTTAATGTGACAACTTCTGGGATTTGCGTGTACGCTTGTCCCATGGCGTTTACTGATACCTTCTGCCAAGTTTTATCGTGGTTACCAAGGTAGTCATCGTACTCAATTGCACTGCTGTCTTCGTGGGTTGTCGACACTTTAAGAGCCAATTCACCTGTGTCAGCTAGAGCTAATTGAGAAATGTCGGCTTCAACAATCGCAAGAGTCGAATTGTCGAATACATGCATTTTACCTGCTGCTAAAGCGGCCGTGGCATAGTTCTCAGCCGCTTTATCTGGAGTTGCTGCTAATTCCGCTTCAAACTTTTTGCGAAGTTCGCGAGCTTTGTTCGCATCAACTAGCAAGCTGACGAATTTATCACCAGTCAACCCAGCAAGCGAAGACATTGGAAGACCTGCCAATTCTTGGTCTGCTTGGCCATCGGCATTGCCGTCAATTTGTACGTTCACTTCGCAGCGGTTCCAAGTCGTCATGCCTTCATAAAGTTTTAAAGCTACTTGTAGGATGCGAGCGCCGTCTCTTTCAACAACACGGTAACCTGCTGATTGAAGGTCACAGTTGCGGTTGTGAGAAGCATCTGGTTTTGCATCTTTTTTTCGTTCATCTAAAGAGATCAAGTTGAACAGGTACGCAACGCCTTGGTTGATACCAGCGTTGGCGATTTCAACTTCAGCAAAGCTTCCCGCTGCATCCGCAGCAGATGTCGCGTGAACAACGACTGGTTTTGCGTTGATTTGAGAAATTTTACGAGTCACCACCAGGGCAGGGATTTGCACCAAGGTGTCGTTTCCAGATTTAAGGCTTAAGAAGCCATCAACTTCATCCACAATTTCTTTTGATTGTGGAGCTGTGATAGTTGCTTTCACCGTAATTGTTTTAGATTCACCAGCAGCTAGAGATACTTCCGGAACAGAAAGTTTCATTGCAGCAGAACCGCTGAATGAAGGTGTCAAAGTCACAGCTTCAGTTGAGATATTCTTAACTGTGATATTCAAAGCCATTGTTTTTTGTTTTTCAAGGTCCGTGATACCAAAAGACAAAGTCGATGGGATTGTCACAACCTTCGCTTTCAACGACTCAGCAACTTGCACACGGCCCGAACCTTGACGGCTGACTGTATATGTCTTTTTATCAGCATCTGCGATCACTTTACCGTGGCTTAAAAGAACTGATTTCAATTCATAAGTATCAAGTGCTGGGAATTTTTGTTTCAAAAGTGCCATCACACCCGCAATGTGCGGAGCGGCCATTGAAGTACCAGACATTTTCACACCATTTGCTCCGCCGCCAACGGCAGCAGAAATGATGTTTGTGCCCGGAGAAGAAATCTCAGGTTTGATCACGCCGTCTTCAGAACGAGGACCGCGAGAAGAGAATGTTGAAATTGTGTCAGCAAGCCATGCTTTTTCGATCGTGCCTGTTTTTTTCAAGTCAACAACGACAACTGAAGAAGCCAATTTCTCGCGAATCGCAAGACCTGCTTTTTTCGTAATCATCACTGATGGAATTTCAACAACAGTGTCTTCATCTGCGCCACCCATTAAAAATGGAGCTTCGTCAGAATTTTGGGCGACGATAACAGCAATTGCACCGGCTTTCAAAGCACGGTCTACTTTCACTGTGAAGTTCACAGCACCACGATCAATCAAAGCAATGCGGCCTTTAAGCTGATCTTGCAACGCTTGATCGAAATCTTTGTCAGCAAGACCTGCGTATACAACCTCGCCAGAAATCGTGGGGATATCTTTAAGAGGTTTTGTGAAAGCACCTTCAACGAATTCCGAAGAAGCGACGACATCAGCCGCCACCTTAAATTCAACAGTCGGGAATTCCACGTTATGAGTCATGTTATCAACGCTAGAGGCAACTGAAATGGCGTCATCAGAAATCCCAGGTGCGCCGACGATGAATTTTTGGTCGCCCGAGTTACCACCTGAAGCAACAACAACTGTACCACCACGAACCAAGTTTTTAATCGCGGTATTGTACATGATGTGTGGGTTTCCGTAGCTAGAGCCCAAAGATAGATTGACGACATCCAACTGATCTTTAAAGCTTAAATCTCCAGCTGGGTCAGCAGAGTACTCAAGAGCCGCGATCACAACCTCATCGCTTGTTGAACCTTTCGCACCGAATACTTTAATAGCGTAAAGGTCTGCAGCGGGAGCAACACCGTCATAAGTGTTTACGCCATCACCAAGACCACCGACGGTACCGGCCACGTGAGTTCCGTGACCTGCTTCGTCGATAGGGTTTGTATCAGGAACGGGAATACGTTTTCTATAATCAGGGGATGCAGAGTTGAACTCAGTTCCAACAAGGTCAATGCCGCCAACAACTTTCTTATTTGGGAAAGCGGCGTTTGGAAGGGCAGGGTTCACAGCTTTGTAAGCTGCTTCTGTGCCTTCACCCAAGAACATTTTGTGAGTGTAGTCCACACCTGTGTCGATGATACCAACGCGAGTGCCTTCGCCACGGATGTTTTGTTCATAAGCCGCTTCAGAACCAATGTATTTAACAGAAGTTTTTGGACCGACAAGGCCAGCAGAAGAGTCATTGTCCATCGTCACGGGGCGACCAAACGCACCTGATTTTTCAGACATCGTCACATTCGGAAGACCTTTGATTTTTTCCAGGACTTCAGCTGGAGCCCACACGGCAAGACCGTTTAGCACAAGGCGGTAACGGATTAAAACGCGAATGTCAGGAGAGATGGCTTGAAGAGCTTTAATTGTTTGCTCTTGTTCTTCTTGGATAGCTTTTACCAACTCTGGATCGACTTGAAGTTTACCTTCTTTACGTTCAGCAGTTTCAAGAATTGCAGGGTTTGCTAATTTAAGAATGGCGATTGTTGGTTCAGTCACAGTTGGACGAGTGGAATAAAGACCGTCCAAGAAACCTGCAGTTTTGACTTGGCCCGGTTGCTCGCTTGAGCAGCCTGCAATCAGTAAACCTGAAATCAAGATGGAAGAAATACGTTTTTGCATGCTGTCCCCCTAAGTAGTGCCAGTGCGACACTGAAAACCGGTGAATCGAATCCCCGGAAGCATGAATCCAAGAATCGTGCCGAGAAATTTCGACACCCCCTAAAGAAAACTCATATAGTCGAATTAGGGGAAAAATTGTAGGATTATTGAGACTTAGGGGCGAAAAAAAGCCCCCCGAACTGTTCTGCACCAGGAGCTATTTAGGAGACCTTTGGGAGCAGGAAATCCCTAGCTGATTGAAATATTTCTACTTGCGATCGACGATCATCACTGTCAGGCGGCTGACGCAGACGATTTCATTTTTATCGTTCTGGATCTCGATGTTCCAAACATGAAGGTTTTGGCCGACGCGAATTGGTGACACTTTGCCTGAAACATAACCTGAAGTCGCTGACTTCAAGTGGTTTGCATTGATCTCAATACCAACCGGCATTTTTTGTGGAGATGTGAGGCAGAATACCGACGCAACACTGCCAAGAGTTTCCGCTAAAGCAACAGAGGCACCGCCATGGAGCAGTCCCGCCGGTTGTTTTGTACGGTGATCCACTGGCATTTTGGCGATCATATAATCATCACCGACTTCGGTGAACTCAATACCCAAGTGTTCCACCATGGTGTTCGGTGACAATTTCTTCAAAGCTTCCGGCGTCGGTTTTTGTGTCCAAATCATAAGTCGACTGTATGAAGTTTCGTGGGGGCTGACAAGCCTATTTCTGTCTTTTGTCGCCTAACGGGGTTTTGCATCGCTCCACTTTCAAAGCTTTTCTAGAATGGGGAATGGGGAAAACGAAGGAGTCTATATGGAAAAGATCACTCCGTGCCTGTGGTTTGATGGGAATGCGGAAGAGGCAGCGAATTTTTATTGTTCGGTTTTTAAAAAATCCCGCGTTTTAAATATCCCTCATTATGGTCCTTCATCGGCCAAAGCATCGGGTCATTAAGAATGTTTCATATGGTTGTTGAATTTCTTTATCACATTCCAATTTATGTGGTCTTTTTATTTTTAGTTATCGTATTTCCGGTGTCAGCTTTTCTGGGGTATTTACTGGGAATAAATTATTTCCGCGACAAAGAAGTGGTCGAGCATTCGAGTTTTATACCCACTACAATTCTGGGATTGTTGGCTTTGCTTTTGGGTTTCACATTTTCAATGGCAGTCGATCGCTACAACCGACGAAGCGAAGTCGTCGTGAAAGAAGCCAATGCTATTGGAACTGCTTACTTGCGCACGGATCTTATTCCAGAGCCTTATCGTACCAAAGCGCGCGAGGCTCTGCGGGAGTATGTTTCGCTGCGTATTGCCACCTACAATGTTGGATATGAGAAAGCAAAAATTCAAAATCTCAGAGGAAGGTCCGTCAGTTTGCAAGACACATTGTGGGCAGATATAAAACCACTCGCTTCCAAGGACCGAACCCCGATCATGGGGCTTTATATCGCCGCAATGAATGATGTTATTGATGTGAGTTCGGAGCGACATTTTGCCACGGACAATCAAGTTCCCGAAGTGGTTTATCTGATTATTTTTATCGTGACGTTTTTAGGTGTGACTTCGTTGGGATTTATTGATGGTACAGCCGGTAAAAAATCGCGGTTTGGGATATTTATGCTGAGTCTTTTGTTTTCTGCTGTGATAGCCCTAATTCAGGATCTCGATCGACCTCGCCGTGGAATTATTCGCGTGAGTCAGCAGAGTCTTTTAGATTTACAAAGCAGTATGAAAGATTAGCGCATGAAAATACTGAATTCATTGGTTGTGTCTTTAAGCTTGTTGTCGACGATCGCCTGTGTTTCAAGAACACCGGCTTCGGATCCTGTTGAAAACAAGCCCCAAGATCTGGCGGCGCAAATCAAACAAATCCAAACGAAATCCATGATGCCGGGACTGCAGGTCCTGGTGACCGAAGGTGACAGAAAAGTTTTTGAGTATGTCGATGGAGTGCGAGCCGTTGGTCAAAGTCTTGCGGTGACGAGTGAAGACCAGTGGCATATTGGTTCTTGTACCAAACCGATGACGGCTTTTTTAGTTGGACAATTGATTGACCAAGGGAAATTGAAGTGGACGACGACGTTAGCTGAAATTGCGCCGAAGGGTTACAAACTTCACACATCAGTGCAATCTATTTCGGTTGAACAGCTGCTCGCATATCAAAGTGGGTTAGCTGATGTTACGACTGATGAAAAACTTTGGAATAGTTTATTCACGGACAAATTAAAACCCAAGGTGGCCAGGGAAAAACTGGTGCGCAGTATTTTGAAATCACCTGTTCGATTTACGGCGGGAACTAAAACCGAATATAGCAACAGTAGTTATTTGATTTTGGGTTGGATTGTTGAGCTTATTAAAAAATCCTCGTGGGAAAACGTCACTGAGAAGGAGCTCTTCCAAAAATTAGGTATGAATTCTTGCGGTTTTGGCCCAGCAGGCATTCAAGACAAGAAGGTAGCTTTGCAGCCTTGGGGACATCACATGGTTGATGGGAAACTTGTTGCACTTCCGCCGGGTCCTCTTGCTGACAATCCCGCGGCACTTGGTCCGGCGGGAACAGTTCACTGCAGTGCGAATGATTGGCGCAAGTTTTTGAAATTCTATATCGGTAACGAAGCTGTTCGTCACCAGTTTGTCAGTCAAAGTACTTACGATAAGCTTTTGTCCAATGCGCCGGATGGTTTTTTCACGTATAGCACGATGGGAAGGGGAGAGCGTCCTTGGGCGAAGGGAGCGGCTTATTTTATGATGGGAAATAATACTTTTAATTTAGCGTTCGTGACTGTGGCGCCCGCTATGAACCGTATTTATACCATCAACACCAACGCTGGACATCCACAGGTCGAAAAGGGTACGGCCGAAATCCTGCAGCTTGTGCTCGCTTTGGAGTAGAAGTCTATAAAAATAAAAAACCCCGAATCTTTCGACTCGGGTTTTTGACGTTACCAATAACCAAGTACCTTCCACCAGACGGCACAGCCCACGGCAAAGATAATAAGATTTAAAACGCTGACGACAAATCCCCAAAGCCACCATTCCTTCATTGAAACGTAACCGGCACCAAATAACACTGGTGCTGAACCTGTCCCGTAGTGAGTGAGCGAAGCGCAAAGGGATGAAGCAAATCCTAAGAACAAACCAAACATCAACGGTGGTGCACCCAGTGCGACACCCACGCCAAAGAAGGACGCAAAAAGGGCTGAGATATGCGCGGTGTTGCTGGCAAAGAAGTAGTGAATATAAACATAAAGCAAAACCAGAATGGCGGCAGCCGCCGTCCAGTCGAGTCCCCATTGAGAAATTGACGATTCAACGGATTTTGAAAACCAAGCTACGACGCCAAGTTTGTTGAGGAAGGTGGCCATCATCACCAGTGATGAGAACCAAGTCACCGTATCCCAGGCTCCTTTTTCTTTCAGCAGGTCGTCCCAAGTCAGCACACCGCTGAATAATAAAACGCCAAGTCCGACAAAGGCTCCGGCTGTCGCATCAATTTGTAAAAGGTGATGATCTGAAATCAGCTCCGGACCGCCTGCCCAAATAAAAAGTAATAAAAAGAAAACGCCGATGAGAATTTTCTCTTCCAATTTGATGGGACCGAGTTCTTGGAGTTTTTGATTAGCGAAAGCAGAGGCATTGGGTGTTGATTTGATCTCCGGTGGATAAACCATGTAAAGCACCCAAGGAATAATTAATATCGCGAGAAGGCCTGGAACAATCGCAGCTAAGGCCCATTGTCCCCAGGATACTTCAATGTGCGCGATATCTTTAATTCCGGCTGTCACTAAAGGGTTCGGCGCAGTGGCCGTGACAAACATTGCGGAGGTGATGATGTTAATTTGATAGGCGACAAGAGTCAGGAAAGCTCCGACTTTTAAACGTGAAGCTTCATCAGGGAGTGAACCCATAGATTCTGAAATCGAACGGTTGATCGGATATAGGACACCACCGCCACGTGCGGTGTTGCTAGGCATAACAGGTGACAGCACAAGTTCCGCAAAAGAGAGTCCGTAACTGATCCCGAGAGTTTTTTTACCAATGGCTTTGACGAAGTGGTAAGCCACTCGCGAGCCCAGACCGGTTTTAATAAATGCTCGTGAAATGAAAAATGAAATCCCGATCAGCCAAATCAAGGTGTTTGAGTAACCACTCAGAGCGTCTGCCATCGCTTTGCTGGGGTTGCCGGGATTTGTGACTTGGGTGATTCCCACTGTCAAAATACCGATCATTGCAGCTCCACCGATGGGCAGCGCTTTGCCGATAATTGCGACAATGGTGCCGATAAAAATACCGAGCAAGCGCCAGGCATTGATGTCAACACCTTCAGGTGGAGTTATCACAAACCAAAAAAGACAAACAATAACAAAAGCGACAACGGCGGGGATGACTTTCACGTGGGGTAACTTCATGTATAGCCTCCGAATGTTTATTAACTCTTCAAGAGTACAAACGAAAAAAGCTCGCAGTAAAGGGATTTCAGACACCTCGTTTAGATGAGACCGATTTCTTGTCGAATGATTTTGACCGGTTTTGCAAAGTGATCCCATGGATTAAAATCACGCCACATGTCGCGATTGACACTGCAACCACGAACATAAGCAGCCAGCATTTTTTCGGGATCGGCCTGCAGAGGTTGAGCGGGGGAAATATGTCCCATCTGAATATTTAAATGGTACTGCGCAAGACCAAATAACAATCCATAGAGAGGCTCTTCGAAATGACAGCCGGCCTGAAAACTTGCCACTTCGACTTCTTCCGAGGGAGATGTACCGTAGTCTCCGAGAACGTGTAAGCAATCGTGAATGACGATGATTTCAGGCCCAGCCCCTATTTCTCCAGGAAAAGGAAAATCATTTCGTCTCAGGTAATTTACATATTCTTTTCCGAGTGTGCCTTCAGGGTAGTGCTCTAGTGCTCTATATTTGGCAGCCACTTCATCAAGCTCTATTCCGGCCAGCGGGAAAAATTGTTTAAGGCCTTCCAGTACGCCATCGTTGTCTATCACTTCTTTCATTTTAACTCCGGGAAGTGATCTTCGAATAATGTCAATTCGAGCAAAAAGAAGATTTTGATTTGCAAGTTTCCATGCTGTTTCTACCGGACTGAGATCGACTGCAAGACATCTGGCAAATTCTTCGACCTTTGCAACGGCAGAGGCTTTCATTTCTCCGTCGATGCATGCCGCAACAATCAGTGCGCGCAAAATGCGATTTCGGTGATCGATTTCAGATAACCGATCGCGCAGGTCTTCAGCGGTAATAAGGGGAAGGGCTTCAAGGGGGAATGTAGTTTTTAGGATATGTGTTTGAACGCTATTAGCGAACTCTTCTTGGAGCTGAGACAGATTTCCATCGGGAGAAGCGGCCAAAAGGACTGTTTTAATTGCCCGAAGAGCAGTCAGAGAAACGGTTGCCGGAACCGGGTCCAACCTCATAGATCTTCTCCTTACTGAAGAGTTGAAATGGCTCAGTTCAAATCCTTATTTTCTCATAATTGAGGGATTGGTTTTCAGAATAGCTCCTAGACTAAACAAATTGAAAGTTAACACAATCATCAGTGCAGAAAAGCACTCTGGACTTGAGCACTTATGTGGGTCCGCATATTCTTAAATTTCAGAGGGGAAAATATGTTGAAATCTGCACTCATGTTCGCGTCGTTCACGGCTGTTTTATTCACTACACATCTAGCATCTGCAAAGGAAATTCCGGTTCAGGGTCGTTTGTATCTGGGGATGCTGAGCGTGGATCCCAAAAATACGAATGATACCTTGGCTTCAGAAGGCTTGAAAAAATTTGAACAGGTCAATCGCATGGGGATTGATATCACGTATCCTCTTTATAAATATCTTGATGTAGGTATGCGCTATACGAAACGACTTGGTGAGGTTGAAGAAGATCCTGCTAGTTCCGCGACGGATTACAAAGCTCGCATTGATCAAGACTCAATTATGTTTTTAGCTCGCGTGCCTTTTTATCAAACAGATATTATCAAGCTTGATGCGTTTGCCGGAGTCGGTGGAAGTAATACGACAATGACAGTGAAAACAGGTTCTATCGATGGCGAGTACACTCGAAAAGAATCGAATGACTGGGTGGCGACTCCAATTGCTGCGGCCGGCATGTCGTTCGCGATTGGCTACAAGCAATTCTTCTTCGTTGTTGAGGGTGGCTTTGAAACTAATAAAGTGGATAGTTTAAAGCGTTCGGGTACGACGAATGCTTCTATCGATACGCTTGATCTATCGGGATCTTATTTTTCTGTCGGTCTTTTGTTTGATGGTGTTCCTGGCACCGTTGGTAAATAATTTTGAGAGAATGGACCTGCCTGGTTCATTCTCCGCCTGTTAATTCTTTTAATAAAAAATAAATTGAATCTGAATTCGAAATCACTTTGACTGGTGAGCTGTTGATTTAACCTATGAACGGGAGAAATAAATGGCTCTACAACATGTCAAAGTTTTGATTTTAGGTGCCGGTTCTGGTGGTGTAGCAGCGGCTGCACGCCTTACCAAACATCTTCAACCTCGTGACATCGCAATCATTGAGCCTGCTCAATATCACTACTATCAACCGTTGTGGACTCTGGTTGGTGCTGGACTTGTGCGTAAAGAAAAAACGCAAAAACCGATGGCGGCGATGATTCCCGACGGAGTGTTGTGGATTCAAGACAGTGTCAAAGAAGTCAAAGCTCGCGATAACAAAGTTGTTTGCGTGTCCGGAAAAGAAATCAGTTATGAATTTTTGTTGGTTGCAACAGGTTTGAAATTGGATTGGGCAAAAATCAAAGGTCTCGAAGGCAATCTTGGTAAAAACGGTCTGTGCAGTATTTATCAATATCAAGATGCCGAAAAAACAGCGCAAATGATTCAGGCCTTTAAAGGCGGCGATGCGATTTTTGTGATGCCGCCAGTTCCGATTAAGTGCGCAGGCGCTCCTCAGAAAATTATGTACTTGGCTGATGATATCTTTCGCAAAAACGGTGTGCGCCAGCATTCGCGTGTCACATTTACCGTTGCAGGGAAAGTGATTTTCGGAGTTCCTTCTTTTGCGGCGACTTTAATGAAAGTTGTAGAGCGTAAAAAGATTTCTGTTCATTTTTCCCACAAGCTTATTGAAGTGAAAGCGGCTGAGCGTATCGCCGTATTTGAGCGAGCAACTGAAACTGTGGTGAATGGTGAAGCGAAGGTTCATATTGATTTGGTGGAAATGAATTACGATTTGCTTCATGTGGTGCCACCAATGCGTGCGCATGAGTATGTGAGTGAGTCGGGATTGGCTTTTACCAGTGGCCCGCAAACGGGTTGGCTGAAAGTGGATCAGTTCACTTTGCAACATCAAGATCATAAAAACGTGTTCGGTATTGGTGATGTGACGGGTGTACCGAACTCTAAAACTGGCGCTGCTATTCGTAAGCAAGCTCCAATTGTTGTGCAGAATATGATCGATGTGATGAATGGACGTGTGCCAAGTCTGCAGTATGATGGCTACTCTTCATGCCCGCTTATTACCGGCTTTGGGAAAGTAGCTCTTGCGGAATTTGGTTATGACGGCAAGCTCATGCCGACGTTCCCAATAGATATGACAAAAGAGCGTCGTAGTATGTGGATCTTAAAGAAAGATCTTCTTCCGGTGATGTACTGGAAGGGGATGATGACGGGGAAGATGTAAGCGGCGGTTTCCTAAACCGTCGATCCCCGTTGTGTTTATAAGCTTAAAATCCAAGCTTTTGCTTTTTCATAGTCCGTAAAGAAGTGCTGATTGGGTTTGCCAATGCGTCTTTGATAGTCGGCCATTTTATTTTCTTCGTGGTGAACGTTAGCGAAGGCTACGCACCTTTTTCCGTTTTCAATTTTAATTGGGAGCTCTGGTTTTTCATCGAAGAGGTCAATGAAAGCGGGCCTGAGTCCGTGGTTTGCGAGCAGCATCGGGATGATGTTGCGCATGGCTTTGTGGGCGTCGATGTTGATGGGTTCGAAGCTGTGGATATCGAGGAGAAGTTTGAAGTCTGTGTTGGCTGGGATTTTTTCTGTTGCTTCAGTGAGTTGGGACTCCCAGGTTTTTGCGTCTTCGGCGGTGAGGGGACCTTTGTATGTCGTGGTAAGGAGATTTGTTGTTGGGTCGTAGGTGGTGGTGATGGTTTTCACTTTTTATCCCTTCCATTCCACTTCGTAGATGCCACGAGCTGCTGGAATATCGGATTCTTCGTATGTTCTGACTTTTTATTTCATTTTCTTTTTTTAGGACGGGCTCCTTGCTTTCGCAAGTCGCTTTTTTTCCTGGCTTGTTTCTCGCTTCGCTTGAAACTCGCGGTTTTGGTTCAGTGGTTCGCGGGGATGGGGCTCGCGCCATCCGGGCGCTCGGTCCGTTGGACTGCCTTCGGCACCCTCGGGGGCGCTTCGTGCGCCGCCGAGTGAACCCCACTTTTGAGTTCAGATCCCCTTGGGGGCGACAGACTGGAAGTAAAAATAAAAAACCCGAATCTTTCGATTCGGGTTTTTTATTTTTAGTTTCAAAATTTGGCGTTCCCAAGGGGATTTGAACCCCTGTATCCTCCGTGAAAGGGAGGTGTCCTAGGCCCCTAGACGATGGGAACGTATAGAGAAAACAAACGAACTAAAATGGTGGCTCGCGATGGATTCGAACCATCGACCCCTTCATTAAAAGTGAAGTGCTCTACCAGCTGAGCTAGCGAACCACTGTCCGTTTGAGGAAGTGCTAATTTGTAGTAACCGGGGTCCAAAGTCAATACGATTTCTTGCTGTTTTTTAAAAATTTTTAAACTTTTTTTATGAAAAAATCGTTTTTGCTGAGGTCTTCAGCAATCTCGCGCTCGCGAGTGCGAAGACCTCTCAAGTATGCTTAATTGTTGAACAAAGGCTTGACCCAGAGAGTCTGCTCGCGGCCCGGGCCAACGGAAATCACGTCGATTGGTGTGCCCAATTGTGAGCCTACGTAGTCGATGAAGTTCGTTGTTGGGCGTGGCAGATCTAGCAGTGTTTTCACCTTCGTGAGATCTTCTTTCCAGCCTGGGATCCATTCAATAACTGGTTCTACTTTTTCCAGTTCGTATGGTGAAGTTGGAAGGTCAGTTAGAATTTCGCCGTTCAATTTGTACGCTGTGCACACGCCGATGCGCTCGTGACCTGTTAGAACATCTAACTTCATCATCGCAAGGTTCGTGATGCCATTCACGCGAATAGCATATTTCAATGCAACTAGATCCAACCAACCGCAACGACGTGCTCTTCCTGTTGTTGAGCCGAACTCGTGGCCGTCTGTTTGGATTTTGTTTCCGATTTCGTCGTTAAGCTCAGTCGGGAACGGGCCGCCGCCTACACGTGTTGTGTAAGCTTTAAATACGCCGATCACTTTCGAAATATTTGTCGGGCCAATACCTGCGCTGGTGCAAGCGTTTGAAGACAATGTCGAGGAGCTTGTTACGAACGGATATGTTCCGTGCAAGATATCCAGCATTGTTCCTTGAGCGCCCTCGAACATCACGCGCTTTCCGGCTTTTAAGCTTTTACTGATGAACAGTGAGCAGTCTTTCAAACGGTACGGAGCAAGTTCTTCTGCAAGTGCCAAAAGATCTTTCATCAAGTCTTCAACTTTGAAAGTAGGGCCTTTGTAGAAATTGGCTAGCATGTGATTTTTTTCCGTCAATGCTAGTTCTAGTTTTGCTTTTAAAGTTTGTTGGTCGAAGATGTCACCAAACAGAACAGCTCTGCGAGACGCGCGGTCTTCGTAAGCAGGGCCGATGCCTTTTCCTGTTGTGCCGATTTTTTCTTCTGGGCTCAGGGCATTTTCGCGAGCAGCATCTAAGGCCTTGTGGTACGGCAGGATGATTGTCGCTGTATCAGAGATTAAAAGTTGGCGCGGGTTCATCAACAAGTTGGATTTTTTTAATTTGTTGATTTCATCACGAATACCGAAAACGTCGATCACAACACCAGAAGCAATCACGCATGTTGTATCCGGTCTTAAGATTCCGCTTGGAACCAAGTGCAGAACTGTTTTTTCGCCGTTAACTACAAGCGTGTGTCCTGCGTTTGCGCCACCTTGGTAGCGAACGACCATGTCTGCTTTTTCAGCGAAGACGTCTACTAATTTTCCTTTACCTTCATCGCCCCACTGGGCGCCAACAACAACGATGCCTGACATTTCAAAAACCCCTCAAAAAAAGACCCTTGAAATGTCTCGCAACTGCGGGGGGCAGGCAAGTTTTATTCTCCTTTAAATGGAGCGGCTCCGTACCAGGGAACTCTTGGCGGGAGGGTGTCAGAGGTGGATCCGTCAATAAAGAAGCCCATAAGCTTATTAGCGGCGATTTGGGAGGCTTTATAGAACGCATCCTCGGTCGTAGCTCCAATGTGTGGAGTCAAAACAACCTGATTCAAATTGAGCAGTTTTGACGTGCGGGGTAGAGGTTCTTTTTCGAAAACATCTAAACCTGCTGCTTTGACCCAACCTTTTTCAATGGCCTCACACAGATCGGCTTCGTTAATCACCGAACCGCGTGATGTGTTGATCAGAACAATTCCTCTGTGAATGTATTCAAAATGGGAACGGTTCAGCATATTGTCAGTTTCAAGCGTTTTTGGAACATGGAAGCTCACCACATCTGCTGTTTTTAGAACTTCTTCGTAGGACAAACGTGGGATATTGAGGCGTTCAAAGACTTCATCTTCTTGGTACGGATCAAATGCGACCACATTCATGCGGAAAGCTTGGGCAATTTCAGCGACTCGTGAACCGATGCGGCCAAGGCCGACGATTCCGTATGTTCGGCCTGCTAATTCCATTCCGGTGAGTTGATCACGGTTCCATTCGCCGGCTTTGATCATTTTATAAGCAGGGACGAGTTTGTTGACGCAGCTAAGAACAAGAGCCCATGTCAGTTGTGAAGCGGATTCGATATTTGCTGTGGGCGTGTGCATGACCGTGACACCCCATTTTTGAGTGGCATCGAGATCAATATGATCAAAACCACTTGTGCCGGTGATGATCACTTGCAACTGTCGAGCTTTTTTCAAAAGTTCTTCATCAATGCGTGTGCGACTGCGGATGATCAAGGCATTTGCGCTTACCAAATGCTCCAGTGGCAAATGTTGAGGATTGTCGGCGCGAACGACTTCTAGATTTCCCTGTTGTTGCAGGAATAAAAAACTATCTTGAGCGAAACGATCCGTGATCAAAACTTTTTTCTTCACGAATGCTTCTCCAAATCCGCTTTTGCATCTGCGACTAACTTAATTAAATCTGCATCGGAAATAAAATGAGGGTCAAAATGTTGCAACGTTTTTCCTAGCGATTCCAAAAGGTGCACCATCTCGGCGTCACGAATATAACCCATATGACCGATGCGAATGATTTTGCCTTTGGCTTGATCTTGCCCGCCCATGATTGTGATGTTGTATTTTTCTTCCAGATGCAAACGCACTTTTTGTCCATCAATTGTCGTAGGCATCATCAGTGCTGTCACAGAATCGCTGGGGCTTTTTGCATAAAGCTTTAAGCCTAATTTTTGACCCCATTTGCGAGTGAACTCCGCACGTCTTTGAATATCGTGGAAAAGAGCATTAAGTCCTCGTTGTTCGATCATATCTAAGACGACCGCCAGGCCACGAATGACGGCAACGTTAGAAGAATAAAAAGTTTCTCCAGCACTGTTGGCTTTTTTCTCTTTGCGCAAATCAAAATAAAAACGGGGGCACTTTGCGTTTTCAACGTGTTGCCATGCTTTGGCCGACAAGGACACAAAGGACATGCCAGTTGGAAGCATAAAGGCTTTTTGTGAACCGGCGACGATGCCGTCAATATGCCACTCATCCATTGGCAGAGGGTAGGCGCCTAATGCCGTGATCGCATCTACCAAGAATAATGTATTTGGCAGCTTGTGAATAACTTCAGCGATTTCGCGAATGGGATGCGCCACCGCCGTGCTGGTTTCGCAAGCTTGGCAGAGAACTAATTTTGTATCAGGATGTTGACGGAGCAGATTTTGAACTTCAGAAATTTCAGCGGCTTCGCCCCACGGAACATTGTACGTGATCACTTCAGCGCCAAAAACTTTGGCCATTTCCGCCCAGCGCTCGCCGAATTTACCAGAAACAATCGCCAAAACTTTTTCGCCTGGTGACATCAAATTGACGAGCAGGGCTTCCATTCCGCCAGAGCCTGTCGATGTCAGCATATAAACGTCTTGCGCCGTTTGAAAAACAGTCTTCATTCCCTGTAAAACTTTTTTCAGAATTTTGTCGAACTCTGGCGTGCGGTGATGAATCATCGGCAAGCTCAAGGCTTGACGCACATCCGGGTGAATATTTACGGGGCCCGGTGCCAACAAACTATAAGAGAAACTATCATCTGATGCCATGTTTCTTCCTTGATATCTGTCTCATTTTATACTCAACTGGGCCCGTGGACGCAATCTTTAAAGCTTTTCGTAATTCCTTGGTTTTTGTCTTGTTTGGCAGTTTGTTTCTGTCGGGTTGTGCTTATCGTCTAGGCACTCCATCACGTAGTATTCCGGGCGGATACAAGCAAATTTCTGTTCCGATTTTCCGTAACAGAACTCAAGAAACGGGAATCGAAGTTGGCTTTACAAATAATTTAATTCAAGAGTTTCAGCGTTCGCGTATTGCGCGTGTTGTGGACAATTCTTTGTCGGAGGTTTCTGTCATCGGAGAAATTACAAGCGTGCAGTACCTGCCGGGTGCAAAACGTACCGCGGGTGACTCGTCTGCATTCTATCTTCCGAATGGAACTGTTCTTGCGTCAGAGTATCGTATTCTCCTTACAGTAACTGTCAAAGTTGTACGTCAAGCAGATGGTACGGAGTTGTGGAGTGGTGGGTTCAGTGGTGAGCGTACTTATCAGGCACCTCTAGTGACGCTTGCGGGCGTAAACTCGGTGAATCCTCTTTACAATCTTTCTGCGCGAAGGCAAAACATTGACGTCATGGCGACGGACCTAATGGCCGAAGCGCATGATCGTATTACTGAGAATTTCTAATCATCATCTTAGGAACTAAACAGCACAATGGCGCTTATCGAAGCACAGAAGTTTTATCGCGATCTAGAGAAAGGTCAGCTTACACCGCTGTATTTTCTTTTTGGCGAAGAACCTTATCTGATCAACCAAAGTGTTGAGCGATTTAAGTACGCTGTTTTGACTGAAGGCGCGATCGATTTCAACTACAGTCTTTTTTATGCAAGCGACGCTGACGTCACAGTTGTGCGCGATGCCGTTGAAACATTGCCGATGATGGCTCCTTCTCGCTTGGTTATTTTGAAGGAAGCTCAAGAGCTTTCGGATAAAGAATGGGCGGAGCTTGAGTCCTTGTTTGAAAATCCAGTGGATTCAACTGTGTTTGTGATCACGGCTTCGCGCGTGGACAAACGTAAAAAACAAATCCGCACGTTGTTGGATAAAGCATCGTGTATCGAATTTAAAAAGCCTTACGAAAATCAGATTCCTTCTTGGATCAACTATATCGCACAAAGCTTGGGTCTTACGATCAGCAATGAAGCGATTCACTTGTTGCACAAACTTGTGGGTCATCATCTGACGGAGATCGAAGGGGAGCTTAAAAAACTCGGTGAGTACGTTGAAGGCAAACGTCGTATTGAGCTTCAAGACGTCGCACAAGTGGTGTCTCGCTCAAAAGAAGAAAACGTTTTTGATTTTACCAAAGCTATCGGTAACAACGACCGTGTCACCGCTCTTGAGCACTTGGTGCAACTTTTGGATCAAGGGCAGAGTGAGATGGGGATTGTGTCGCTGGTGGCGCGCCACGTGCGTATCTTGCTCACTGTGAAGCGCGGTCTTGAAGAGAACTTGCATGGAGCCAAGCTTGCTCACTATGCACAGGTTCCGCCTTATTTCCTTGAGAATTATATCGAGCAATCTCGCCTCTGGACGATGAAGAAGCTTGAGCAGACCTTGGTTGTTCTTTCTGAGACTGACAAGGCTTTGAAGTCCTCTCCGCTCTCAAGTCATATCTGGCTTGAGAATATGGTGCTTAAAACCTGTGGCAACCAGCCGTCCATGACCTAGGTCCTAAGTCGATCTGAGCCCTTATTTTTCCCCGACATTCTGCCGATAAGACTGTCATGAGTTCGCAGCAACAACCCTATGAGGACAAAGGATATTTCCGCCGACAGTTTCCGCGTCGTACGATGAAGCGTAAAGCCGGTGTGCTTTGCGATGGCACTTACTTTGTTGTGGATACGGGGGAGATCGGGGAAGGCGGTATTTCGATATTATCGGAGTATGTTTTGACTGAGGGGCGCGAGCTTGTGATCAACTTCCAAGTCCCATCAGGGGATTTTGTCAGTCTGCGCGCAGTGGTGCGCTCAACACAAAAAAAAGAGGGTGACCAAAAAGTCACCCACGGATTGAGCTTTAGCGATATCGCTTTTGCTATCAAACGTCAGATTCGGGCCTTTGTATCGGCCCGAAAAGATGAAGTCAGCAAACTCAATTAACTAACTACTACTTCGTAGCAGATACGCGTGCAGATACGCGACCGATACGGCGAGAAGCAGTTTCTTTTTTCATAACGCCAGTTTTAGCGGCTTTCATGATTTCAGATGTGAACTTCTGCAAAAGAACAGGAAGTGCTTTTACATCTTTTGCTTGGATCGCTTTCAACAAGCTTTTTTCAGCTGTTTTTACGCGGCTTTTACGTGCGTTGTTTACGTTAGTTTTTTTAACGGCTTGACGAGCTCTTTTTGCTGCAGACTTATGATTTGCCAAGGGATAACCTCCACAGTAATCTTGGATCTTTAAAACGAATAAAAGGGATTAACATAGGGTGTCTCGGGAAGCAAGCGGATTAAAAGAAGATCGAAAAAAGGTCCTCAAACGGGCTTTTTCCATGGCCTCCGGAACCCTAACGAGCCGCGTTTTGGGTCTGTTCCGGGATGTGGCGATGGCGGCGCTCTTTGATCGGATCATCACCGATGCTTGGGCGGCAGCCTTCCGTATTCCCAATCTTTTTCGGCGCCTTTTGGGGGAGGGATCCCTCTCTGTGAGCTTTATTCCGGTTTTTGTTGAGGTTTCAGCTCAAGATACCACCGGAGTTCGCGCCCGCAATCTGGTCAATTCTGTTTATACATTCTTGCTGTTGTTGCTTTCGGTTCTGACGGTTTTAGGCTTTGTGACCACCGAGCAGATCCTGCATGTGCTGTTGGCGGAAAACTATCATCTCGATACGGTGAAATGGGAACTCACGGTTCGCATGGCGCGGATCATGTTGGGCTTTGTCTTCTTTGTCAGTCAGTACGCCTATTTTATGGGCTTGCTTAATGCCTTAGGGAGTTTTGGGCTCCCAGCGGCAGCTCCTGCGCTTTTAAATATCGCGATGCTGGTATTTACCTTTATGCCTTCGGAATGGTTTCCGGTGGCGGGGGATCAACTTGCGTGGGGCGTTTTAGTTGGTGGAGTTTTGCAGGCGGCGATTTTGTGGTTCGCATTGAAATCTCGAAACTATCTGCCGCAGTGGAAATCTGATTTCTGGTCGGCGGATTTAAAACGCGTGCTTTTGCCAATCTTGCCGGGGTTGTTGGGCACAGGCCTTTCGCAGTTTATGACTTTGCTCAATCTCTATTTTGCCAGTGCATTGGCGGCCGGGGCGATTTCTTATATTTATTGGGCGGATCGTTTGTTGGAATTACCCCTGGCTTTAGTATCGGTGAGTTTGGGAACGGCTTTGCTTCCGATGTTGAGCGAGTTTGCTCAAGGTCACCAGCATGAACGTTTTCGCGAGACTTTGGCCGATCAGCTTTTGGTAAATTTCTTTTTTGGAATTCCTTCGGCGCTGGGTTTGTTTTTCCTGGCTCGTCCGATTGTGGAAGTTCTTTTCATGCGTGGACAGTTTAATGCTGTTGACGCGGAGGCCACAGCTGAGGTTTTGCGCGTTTATTCTTTGAGTTTGATAGTGGTGTCGGGTGGACGTGTGCTTGCTCCGGCATTTTATGCCTTCAAGCAGGGATGGGTACCCGCTGTTTTTGCTGTGTTGGCCTTGGTGAGCCATTTTGTGATGGCACCATTTTGGATTGCGCAGTGGGGACTTGCCGGGTTGGTTTTTTCAAGCATGCTGGCGATGACCTTCCAGTTTGTCCTTTTGGTCATCGCCCTTCGGTATATTCGAGTCACACTGCCACTGAAGAAAACCGCTCGTGAGTTTAGCAAAATGCTTTTGGCAGGAGCAGCTCTTGTCGTGGCTGTGCAAATCGATAGTATTCTTTTACGACAATTTGGTGACGTCAAGTTTGTGCGTTTCGGAGCTTTGGCCTTCACCATCCTTTTTGGTGCGGCTGTTTATATTTTTATCTCCGCGGCTTTGCGAGTAGAGGTGTGTGAATCTCTTCTTACGCATCTTCGCACTAAATTCCGTCAACGATAATAGTAAGTCGACTCCAGTTGACGGAGTCTTTGTTGAATTTCGGGGCTGATTTCCTTTTGTTCTACGTGCAGAGTGTGCAAGTAGTGTTTTAAATTTTCTAAATCAGATAACAGCTTTTCAAGCCGCAAGTTCATTTCATCGGCTTGAATATGCAATTGTTCTTGTGTTTCATTTTTGATCGGCATTTTTTTAATGTATTCATAGTGAGCGGTGGCCAGTTCACCGAAGTCATCAAATTGCCCCAGCACCCGGGTAATGGATGCATCGGCCTTACGAAGTGCGCTTCGGAAGGTGCGAATTTCTCTGTTTAAAAAAACCATGCGAATCACAAAGGCAAGAATCGCAAACAGAACGGACCAGATACAGAGTCGCCATAATAATTCGGTACGGGTGAAAGTCTCAGGGAGTGTACAGATAAAAACTCCCAGCCAGGCGAAGTGAGCACACATGTGCACCACACTGAATCCGGTGACTTTGCGCCGGAATTGATAAACCATAAAACCCCCAACAAACGTGCAAGTTATTCCATTATAGTGGGGTTAAATAAAAAAGGCCCTCAAAAGAGGGCCTCGCGAGAGCGGTTCGGGATTATCAGAAACCTTCAGTACTTCCAACCTTCGCACGTGTGTCTTCGTCGAATGGGATCATTTCAGCGGATTCTTTTGGGGCAGCAGGCTTAGCGGGGCGTCTCATTGCAATAACTTTGGCTTTTGCTTTTTGAGACGATGCTTTTGTTTCTGCTTTTGCGGTAGGCATAGGGACAGGGGACGTGTCCTCTGATTTTCCGCCCAAAACGGTGTGGTTCAGTTCCACTGTGAGACGTAAATTCGTCATCGCCAGATTGTTGATTTCGCCGCTGGTTGCCGCGATTTCTTCTGCTGAAGCGGCATTTGATTGCGATGCTTGATCGAGTTGGTTCATCGCTTTTCCAATTTGTTGAATACCAGTTGTTTGTTCCGAGCTGGCAGCGGCGATTTCATTGTTAAGGTCAGAAACTTTTTTGATTGAGTTCACGATGTTAGTAAGAACAGCACCGCTCTTGTCAGCAATTTGGCTGCCTTTATCGATTTGCTCAACTGATTCTTTGATCAGGCTTGAGATGTCTTTTGCGGAAGAAGCACTTCTTTGCGCAAGAGAACGAACAGCTTCGGCAACAACTGCGAAACCTTTACCTTGTTCGCCAGCACGAGCGGCCTCAACCGCCGCGTTCAAGGCCAAAAGATTTGTTTGGAAAGCGATATCGTCGATAACCGAGATGATCTCTTCGATTTTTTTAGATGATTGAGAAATTTCAGTCATTGAAGAAATCAAAGTCTTGATTTCATGTTCACCTGTTTCAGCTGCTTCGCGAGAAGAAACTGAAAGGGCGGCTGCTTGTTTTGCGTTGTCAGAGTTCATTTGCACCATTGAAGTCATTTCTTCAAGGGCTGCCACAGTTTCTTCAAGTGAAGCGGCTGCTTCCGTTGAAGATTGTGACAAGCTATTACCAGCTTCATTTAATTGTTCCACTGCAGATGCCACTTGATTACCAGCTTGTGCTAAGCTGTCAGCAATTCCGCCAACGGATTTAGAGATGCTTGCGCCCATCCACAAAAGAGTCGAGAAGATCACAAGGGCTGATACTATCGTAATGAGGATCAACATATTCAAAACAAAAGTGCGAGTGTCTTTAGCAATAACGGCATCGCGCTCGGCGACCTTCGTGTAGAGAGCGTCCACTTCACGGTTGAAATCGCGGACGATAGAGCCGTGTTTGTTGAAGGAGCCTGAGAGTTCAGCCTTCGCTTCAGTGATTGCCTCCGGTGTACCTTTTTCGAGAAGGCCCACGATTTTTTCCATAGATGCCAAAAGTGGTTTTACGGAGTCTTTGGCTTTATCGTGGATTTCAGCTTCGCCCTCGACAAATTTAGCATTCACATATTTCGTATAGTTTGTCGAAAACTCTTCCATTGCTTCGCGCGCACTTTTAACTCTTTTTGCGCGTTCTTCTGGATTGCCGGCGGCATCAATTCCCGACCACACTTGATAACCGAATTTATTGCGTGATTGGCGCATTTCACTGATCGCTTGCAGATTCGGGATGATCAATGTGTGAGCGTCTTCGATAATCACTTGTGTTTTGTTCAAACCATTCAGTGCGACTGAAAAAATAATTCCGAAGCCAATCATCGGCAAGAATGCTGCAAATAAGAGGCGACCTTTTAAACCGCGAAACCAAGAAGCGAGACTCATAATTGTTCCTTATATTTTGTGGGCTAAGATTGACTGTTTCTTTACAGAGAATTATTCGGCATCCGTACAACTGCGACATAGTCTAGATTTGCATACGCGAGTTTTTAATAAGTCTTACAAAGAACCCCGCCAAAAGACGGGGAATTAGTTAAGAAATTTCAACAAGAATTTGTCGACTAAAAACCTTGAGTGTTGCCGACTTTCGCTCTTTCATCGTCGTCGAACAGAATGGTCTCGATCGAAGTCTTGGTTTTTTCCATTTCCACTGGGCGGCGCATAGCAATCACATTGCCAGGTTTTCCCGCTGGTTTGGCTTTTTTATGAGCTTTTGCCGCAACGGTAGGGACAGGTGGAGTGTCCGAAGTTGTTGTGCCAAGAACGACGTTGTTAAGTTCGACTGTCAGACTTTGATTCGTAGCTGCGAGGTTGTTGATCTCACCACTGGTTGCGGCGATTTCTTCCGCAGAGGCCGCATTCGATTGCGATGCTTGATCAAGTTGATTCATGGCTTTGCTGATTTGTTGAATTCCAGTTGTTTGCTCTGAACTTGCAGCTGCAATTTCATTATTCAGATCTGAAACTTTTTTGACGGAGTTTACGATGTTCGCTAGGACAGTTCCACTTTGATCTGCGATTTGGCTTCCTGTATCGATTTGCGCAACTGAATCTTTAATCAAGCTTGTGATGTCTTTCGCGGCAGAGGCACTTCTTTGTGCCAGAGCGCGTACGGCCTCAGCAACCACGGCGAAACCTTTCCCTTGTTCTCCAGCGCGAGCAGCTTCAACGGCGGCATTCAAGGCCAACAAGTTTGTTTGGAAAGCGATGTCGTCGATCACGGAAATGATCTCTTCGATTTTTTTCGATGATTGTGAAATTTGATTCATGGATTCAATCAAAGAATGAATTTCGCGCTCACCAGTCTCAGCCGCTTCCTTGGAAGAAGCCGAAAGAGCTGCGGCTTGTTTTGCGTTATCGGAATTCATTTGTACCATGGATGTCATTTCTTCAAGAGCTGCAACTGTTTCTTCAAGAGAAGCCGCTGCTTCAGTGGAAGATTGGGACAAGCTGTTGCCGGCTTCGTTGAGTTGTTCAACGGAAGCAGCAACTTGGCCACCAGCTTCGGAAAGACGGGAAGCAATGGATCCAACACTGCTTGCTATACGAGAAGCAATCCATAGCAAGACAGAGAAAATCGAAATACAAGAGATCAGCGTCACTGCCAATGTCATGAAATTAGCATTATTAACTGACTCAACTGCCATTTTACTTTCGTTTGCCGCACGATCATTGTAGTACTTCATCGAGTCGCCGGTCATTTTGTGCATGACCGCTGCAAGCTCGACAATTCGGCCTTCCATAATGTTTTGTGCTTCCTTATAGCTTTCAGGTTTTCCCTCTTCGATAAGAGAAACGACTTTGTAAAGTGTGCCGAGATACTCGTCTTTGACTTTCAAAGCCGGAGCATATGCGGCCTCGGCTTCGGGAGTGAACGGGAAGGACTCGTAAAACTCCATGGCCTTTTTCATTTCATCAGCTGCGTCTTTCGCGATCTTCACACGCTCTGCTTTTTTGTCAGGATGTTCCTGACTGGCGATAGCAGCCCATACATAGTAACCGAATTTGTTGCGGGCTTGGCGCATTTCCCCCAGGCCTTGGATGCTTGGAATGACATCGGTGTTAGCACTTTTAAGAAGGGCAGCCAGACTGCCTAGGTTAGAGTGAGAGATGGTGTAAACGATTGCAAACCCTACTATGGGCATTGCGGCCGCGAATAGCAGTTTACCTTTAATTCCTCGGAACCAGGAAGATGGAGAGTTCATGGGAATCCTTTTGTCTTGTTAAGTTGATCATTAGCCTACTAATAAAAATCCAGAACAATCTTCGGGATGCCCGATGAGATATTAAGGCTAGTTTTTTATCTTGGATTTAATAAATGCCACGAAGGTCGAGTTGGAATATGAGAGGAAAAACGAAAAAACCCCTCTGAGAGGACTCAGAGGGGTTTTAAATCTTTGGATACTAGGACCTTTGGATTATTATTTTACTTCGGCAAGTGAGTTATAAGAATCGCTGATCTTTTTCTGTCTTTCAACTTCAGAAGACCAACGTTTGACCTCACCTTGGTAACCTTTTTGTTTACCCTTCCACTCTGTCTCTTCGGAAGCTAGACCACGCATTTTTTGACCTACTTGTTCGTTTTGCTCTCTGAGAGTTTGAGCGCGAGAGCCCCAAATTTTCTTCTCTTCACCCAATTGATTGAGTTGAAGTTGGTAGTCCGCGATATTCGCTTCGCGTTTTTTCTGATTCTCTTTGATCTTCGCGATGATCACTTCAAGCTCTTGAATTTTTTGATTCTCTTGAGCCATTTTGTTTTTCTCATCGTTGATCAAGTTATTAAGTTCTTTTTCCTGTCCGCCCACTTTACCCATAGCCTGGTTGTTTTCTTCCATTTGTTGGCGCAATTGTTTTTGTTGGCCTTCAACCTGAGCTTTGGCTTTGTTGACTTCCGCAAGGTTGCCCTCAACGGTTTTCAAGTTCTTTTCATACTCGGACAAGTTTGCTTTCGAGTTATCAAGGTTTGTCTTGATTCTCTCAAGTCCTTCTTTTGCCGTATGCTGAGCATGAGCAGAGAAGGAGATAAGAAGTCCTAAAGTTACTGTCGTTGCAAAGTTTGAAAATTTCATAAAGTCATCCTTCCTTATTGATCAGCCATTCCAGCTACGTTTGATTCTTGTGCACATACGTTTTTGAGTGATGAGCGGTAGTGACCTACTTCATCTTCCCAGATTTCGCCTTTGAATTTCCAGTTCAAACTTTTCTCTTGTTCAACTTTTAATTCAGGACGTTCTTTTTCGTTTACTTCACCACCAGCCATTTGATAGCGGATGTGCTCACCAGCGCCTGAGTACAATTCATACTTCAGGACTTCGTTCTGGTCGAGGACGCGATCCAAAGCGGCAAGCATGTCACCGAAGCGACCTTGCAATGCTTTAGAAGCTGTTTCACGCATGCCTGTTTTTTCTTTTTCAATACGAGCTAAACCAGCTGTGCGAAGATTTTTAATCGATGCACGTGCTTTCTTAGCAATATGGTATTGAATACGGTAACTCATCAGCTTGCGTTCTGCTTTTTCGATATTCGAACCGCCTTTTTTTGCATCCGCAAAATCTTTATTTGCGGAAGCTTGTTTTGCAGTCAGTTCGCGCTCCATTTTAATAAGCGTCAAAGCAATTTTGTTGAAGCGAGTAATCTCGTCCTCATAGCTATTGATTTGCTTTTGCAAATTCATATAAGCAGGGTGACGAGCTAGTTCCACGATGAATGAACGTGGCAAACCGTCAACTTCTTTGAGGTCCGAGTTTTTCAACCAGCCTTTTACGGTGTCGTAGTAAGCTGTCGTTGATTTGTGAGTCGCTGCATACTCTTCCAATTTCTTTTTCCATGGAGAGTAGCGTTTGTTCATCTCTTGCAAGATCTGAGCGCCGTCACCGTATTGGCACAGATTTAAGTAGCCAACAGTTCTGACAACGTAAGATTCTGGAGCGAACGCATTTTTAAAGAAGTCCGTGTGAAGAGAGAACATGTTCCCTGCAGCACCTTCATAGTCCTCACTCAAGATTTGAGTCCAAGCGCTTTCAACCATCGCTTGCAACCAAAGTGGGTTGGACTTATCAACCTTTAAGTAAGATTGGAAAGCTTCTTTATATTGGCTTTTTTGGAATTGGATACGAGCCAATGTCAAAGCACCAATAGCACGAATTTGTGATGTCTTATTCGACTCGGTCAACTTCATCAAGTTCTCAAGAGTGTAAACGGCTTCGTCTACTTTACCTTGACGATAGTTGAAAAGAGCACTCAAGATCAAAGCATCTGGATAACGGGGAGACGTCTCTGGAATATAAATCAAAGCGTCTTCAACCATACCCAAGTTACCCTTTTCAGAGTAGTACTTCGCACGAGTCAATTGATACTCTTCGTTTTTAGTTACGTCGAGATCGTATTTAGTCACAAGAGGGTCAATCAAAGCTACATCTGAGTTTTTGATATCAGCTACGCTGCTGATCAAAGCTTCAGTTGCTTTTTGTTGCCAATCTTTGTTTTTAGTTTCTTGAACCACTTTCATCATGTATTCGCGATATTCAGAGCTTAAGCCCAATGCTTTTGCTGTCATCGCGTATTGATAAAGTGCTTCCAAACGGTGTTCTTTGTCGTCCATCAACTCTGCAAAAAGAGCCATCGCCAGCTCATAGTTTTTTTGCATATCAAGGAAGATCAAAGCTTGTAAAAGTTTGTAGTCGTTTGGCTTCATCTCGTCGATTTTAACCAAAGACACATGAGGTTCCGTCGTTGCAGGGTCTGCAATCGGACTCAAAACTTTCACGTCTGGAATTTTGTTAAATGCTTCTGAATTCGTCACAACTTTCGCATTTGCAACTGGTGTTACATTGTAACGGGCTGCGATGCTTGCTGTGATCAACTCTGGTGACGGACGACGCTGCACTTGGCGAACTTGTACGTCACGAGAAGCGGGGAGACGCAAAGGACTGACAGCCGTTGCGTTGACTTGACGTTCCTCGCCGATATCCAGGCGAGGAATGTTTTTAACTTTGGATACTTCCACTTTTCCATTTACGACTTTCTTGTTGTAAAGTTCGTAAGTTGGAACTTGGCTGGTTTTTACACGCATATTCTGAGCTGCCGGACGAGCTGTCTTTTTAACATTCAAACCCGAATCCGCAGTTGCCACGTTATAAATCAATGGCAATGTCACAAGTAGGCTGATCGTCTTCTTCATATGTTCCCCCCGGAACTATCCCTAGTGCCAGTAAGTAAATCCGATTAATAGCGAAGTATCGTTCACTGTTGATGAACCAAGCTGTGCTGGGTTCGCAGCAGTGTATGGTTTGCGGTCTTCTTCGGCCCATGTGTTATTGAAATCTAAACGTAAGGCAAAGTGCTCAGCGAAGAAAATTTGCTGAGTGACGCCTACTTTATAAGCGAAAGTATTTTTTGCCTCAGAACCCGTGTCACGTTGGATAGAGTAATCCAAAGTACCCGCACCCAAAGAGAAACCCATATCGAAGTAGATAATGTGTTTATCCATGAAGCTCATTTTCGCATAAAGCGGAACGAACGTTACTGATGCAAGGATTGAAGACTCAAAGAAGTTATAGTCTGGAGAAGTACCACCCAAGCTTGTTTTAAACTTGTGAGTACTGTCACCATCTTCAAAATTACCCTTGTTATAGGCAACGTCAACGCCCCAGCGTTCATTGAAGAAATAACCGACTTGCGCCCCGAAGATTGTACCTTTCGCGAACGGGTCATTGATAGGAGTACCACCAACTGCAGAAAAGAAAAATCTTTCTGCTTTAGTATAGCGACGGTTTTGAACAACGCTAAAATCGTCGTCTTTAGCCGCCCAATATTTTTGTTCAAGTTTTTTAATATCTAGTTTATCGCTTCCACGTGAATCAGATGGTGCAGCTGCTGGCTTGTCGCTCGCTTGTTGCGCCATAGCTTGCGATGCTGTCGCTGCCAAGATGATCACTAAAATTGCCTTCTTCAACATGATAGAACCCCCGTCCTAGTTTGTACTCTTGAATAAAAATGGATACGTCACAAGCACTCGAGTTCCGCCTTGTGGGGCAGGGAACTTCCATGCTGCAACCTTATTCAATATACATCCTTCGACGGTTGCGTTTTTCAGTGTAGTATTACCAATCAATTGTTGTTCAACTTTACCAGATGGACCGATCGTGAATTTCACCGCTACTTTACCGTACAAGCCAGCGTTTGAGCTGAGTTGACGTTCGTAACAGTAAAGGATCTGACCCAATTGTGATTTGATATATTGAGCGATGATATCGCGGTCCAACCCGCCAGTGATCTCACTCTCTTCTTCGATCAAACCAACACCGCCAGAACCTGTTCCGCCAGCAGCAAGACCGCCCATACCTGAAGCACTCTTACCACCGCCACGACCCGCAGTACCGATCACAACTGTGCCGCCAGTACCTTCGTTACCCCAGTCACGACCAGAGCGTTCGATGTTACCAACAGCCGCAAGACCACGACCTGAAGGGCCTGAGCCTGCTTTGATACCGTTTGCTACGACGATGTTACCGCTTTTCGCAGCTTGCGCAGAAACTTTTCCGAGCAACTGAGAAATACGTCCACCGTTCAAAGATTTCAACATACCAGCCACTTTGTTGGGAGCTGGAGGAGCCTTGTCAACTTTCGCTTGGTTCGGAACAGCAGGAGCCGATTGTGGCTTCTGTTGAACAACTTGCTGCTGTGGTGCAGGAGCTGGAGCTGACTGACGTTTCTTTTTAGGTTTCAATTCAGTTTTAACTACGATTTTTTGCACTGGTTTTGGTGGAACGGCTTCTGCTACAACTTCTTTCTTAGGAGAGAAGATGCTCACAGTCACCATCAACAATGCCACTCCAAGAAGAGCGTAAACGCCTTTCTTAGAATCTTTGTCGATCACCTGATCCATTGACATGTGGCCAAGTTTTGAAGCGTCTTCCAAAGAAATAGTTCTTTGGCTGACTTCCAATTCTCCCACCATTTGTGTTTTCCACTCTGTCGTTTGCACCGGAGTGACCCACACAGGAGTCAAAGCCATTGTCGGCTTGAATTTTTTATTCAGAGGAAGAAGTTTTGTTTCAACAACTTTACCTGCTTGGCGCACCATAAAGAGTTGGAACTTCTTATCTGTTGATCTGGCTTCTTGGCCGGCTTTTTCAAGACGGAGAAAGAGGTCTGCTTGTTTTAGCACTGGACTGAGTGCAAGTGTGCAATCGCCAAGGTCAATCGTTTGATCCTTGTCCAATGCAATAGCAGGGGAGCCAGAGAGCTCAGCTGATTTATTCATATCAAGGTTAACGTACCACCACTTATTGTCGCGGAACTCGAACATACCTTGAAGACCCTTGGTGTCTGCAGAAATGGAAATCATGTCCGCCAGGCGCGAAGAGCCGAATGTGTAATTAGTTTTGTTTGAACGCAATTTCCATGTTTTTACAGTCCCATTTTTAAGGGACTGACGTACCATCAACGTGAGCATGAAACACCTCGTAATATATTAATTTAGGTACAATGCCGATTCGCGAATACGACCATCCATATCTTTCTGCACATCATAGAGAGGCATAAATTTAATGCCTCGCTTTTGCACAAGATAGGCGCCGTCAGGATTACGAATCGTACCCTTAAGGTTCATCTCACCGAAATTGACTTCTTGGACTTTACGGACTGTTCTTTGTTTGGCAAAGGCAGTCGCAGTTGTTCCCAAGAGTATGAAAACGATCATCGTTTGGATGAAAGATTTCACTTGTACCCTCCATACTACAAGTCTCCCGAGATTACGTGCTGACCGACTTTGTTTTGATTTTTAATAAACTGTATCTTTTTCCCTAACCACTCACGAAGCTCCGCCTGACCACTAGCAGCTTTAAAAGCTCTTTCATAAGAGTCTAAAGCGGCAGTCGGGCTGGATTTGTAGGTCTCGAACAAGTGTGCTTGTTGTAACAACATATCGACATTGTCTCTTTTGAACTGCAACAGATCTTTCGCCATCGCAAGAGCTTTGTCGGTTTCGCCTTTTTGGGCGTAAGCTTCACTCATCACAGGTCCCACATTCAAAGTATACAACTGTTCTTTATTGAGCGCAGAGAATTTTTCAACTGCGTTCGTAAAATCTCCCTCTGAGAATGATTTCACTCCAGAGAAAACCTTCATCTCAAGAGAAGGCAGTTGCATGTCTAAAACTTTTTCGAAAAACGGCATCGCCGCAGTCAAGCCATCTGCTTTGTAAGTCAGACGTGCTTTTTGGTACACGAATGGAGCCGCTTCAGGTTGAAGTTTTAAACTTGCTTCGATCATCCAAAGGGACTTATCGGCAAAACCTTTACCTTCTGCACCCAAACTTGCATAAAAAAGACCGAGTGCGCGAGTTTCTTTATTCTTCGCCAGCTCTAAACCAAGACGCTCTACCATCTCGTACTGTTTAGAAGAATGACAATTTGCTGCAAGTTCGAAAGTGTTCAAATTTGCGATAGCACCAGTCATGATTGCGGATCTATTGCATGAGAACTTAGCTCCTGCTTTCGTATCAAAACGAGACACGCTTCCGATTGTCATATCAGCTGTCGCAGGTAAGAACACTGTCATTTGCTCTGGAGCAGGGTAGCGGGCGATAGCTGGCAAAGATTGATCTGGGCGAATGCTCGCGTAAGATCTCTCTGCTGTTGCCGTCTGGCCTTTAGACGCTGCTAGAACTTTCAATTTGGCTTCGTTTTCGTTTTTCTTCTCTTGGATTGGAGCTGTCAATTTAGCTAGTTCCGCACGAAGAGTTTCTTTATCCGCTGGGCTTAGTGAAGCAGGCAACGGCATGCTTGTTAAGCTCTCGATGTAGTTGCCGTAGCAGCGGTCGATACCGCGCATAGCTTCAAGTTGCTGATAAGGATCTTTGCTCATTTTCAAAGTCGAGAAGTATGCAGTATGAGCTTTGTCGAGTTTCTCGGTTTTAATACCAAGGACAACTGCGAATTTGGACTCACTTGCTTTCACGCTTTGTTGTACCAACTCTTTTTCCAAGACTTTAGCTTGGAGAAGGCGAGCCTCAGCGCGGACCTCTGGAGGTGCGCTACGACCGTTGGCTTTCATAGCCAGGTCAAATGCTGCTGTCGTTTTACCAGAATTGAAAAGTGCATTTGCACGATCAATCATGATTTGCGTTGAGTATGGCTCCAGACCTTTTGCCAAGATTTGGTTTTGCAATTTCTCAAGCTCACCAGAGCGCGGTTCGTTTTTATAAGAGTCAATCAACTTACCATAGATACGCTCAAGAGTTTTATTGTCTGCTTGAGCTAAGATTCCGTTGTAAGCGGCGCGAGCTTCTTTTAATTTTTTCTCCAGAACATAGATATCAGCGGCAAGTTCCAAATGTGTGTTGCGGTTTTTCTTATCGAGATCCGCAATTTTCAATAAAGTCTCAGCTGATTTTGAAATTTGGCCAACATCAGCGTAAGCTTTCGCTGCTTCTTTCATCGCATCCAAATTACGTTTGTCATCTGGATATTTTGCCACGTATTTTGAGCTGAGTTCCGCAGCATCAAATACTTTACCGTCAGCATATTGAATACTGAGTGCTTGCCAAAGAGCGTCTTGGGCCAATTTCGAGCCTTCGTGTTCTTTTGCGAATGCCAAAAGTTTTGTGACAGCTGCACTTTTCTCTCCAGATTTAGCTGCTTCTTGCACTTGCGTAAAGTGAGCTTCTTCTTGGATTTTGTTCATGCTTTTCTTACGTTCTGCATCTGAAGTCCCAGATACGATTTGTTTTGAAAAGGCTTGAATACCTGCGTAGTCCTTTTTGATATTGAGCATATCAAGGACAAGGTCCTCGGATTTTCTGCGGATGTCGGCATCTTTGGAAGTCGTCAAAGGTCTTAAGATTTTCTCTGCTTCTGCGTAATTAGCTTCTTCATAGGCTATGTGACCCAACTTGAAAGTTACGCCAGTGACATATTTTCCTTTTGGATGTTTTGTCATGTAGTTCGCAGCCAAAGCTTTACGTTCTGCTTCTTTAGCAGGATCTTTTTCTTTCAATTTCTCGATTGCTTTTTCTTTCGAGAAAAGGGCAGCGTAGTCTGCGTCATGTTTCATAGTGGTGTCAGTTGTTTTGTCGCCGACCATTTTGTATTGAGCGCTGGCTTCGTCGAATTTTTCCAATTGGAAAAGAAGCTCACCATAGGCATAACGAGTTTTTAGATCTGGTTTTGCTGGGTCTTCGTTATCCATGATCAACTTGAATAGATTTTGCGTCAGCTCAGAGAACTCGACGTTTTTCTTATTCTTAAGCCAAATCTCCCACCATTTTTTAGCCATATCGAGAGTGACTTTGCGGAAATTATCATTACAAGATTCCTCGACCACTTCGATTTTTTGCATCGATCTCCATGGAGAATCTTTTTTACAAAGCTCACTGGCGTAAGTCAGATGTTCAATAACTGCGTCACGTTTTTTCAAGTCTTCATTGGCTTCAACAAGGGCCAAGTGGGATTCTACAACGTCAGGACCTGTTGAGCGTTTATTGATGTATTCACCCAAGAATACGTTCATCTCTTTTTGACGGCTATGAGAAGCATAAAGTTTCGCGAGATCTGAGATCGCTTGTCCCAATTCTTCTTCGGTCGCAAGGTCTTCAAAGAAAGAATAGAGTTTGTTCGCTGGATAAGATTCACCCACGAAAATCGTCAAGTCACGCATAGCTTCACGACGTAGATTGTGGCGGTTTGTTGGAACCTCACCATCACGGAGTGGGGGATTGGCTTTAACAACTTCAACAAGCTTTTTCGTTGCAAGGTCGTTTTCGTGAAGGTTGTAAAGTGTCCAAGCAGCTTTGTACATCCCGTAAGAGTAAACACGGCTGTTCGGATATTTATTTAATTTATTGAAATTTTCAAGAGCCGCAGAGAATTGCTTTTGATCGTATTGCAATTCACCCAGTGCCAAAGTTCCGTCGGGGATCAAAGAAGATTTAGGGAACTTTGCAAGGAGCTTTTCGTAGTGGCCCATAGAAGCTTTGTATTGGCCCACTTGTTGGTTGGCGAAGGCATTATTGAAAAGGACCGCATCCATGTCTTTGTACTGTGGAAAGTCGATTTCAATTTTAGTATAGATTTTAATCGCGCGTTTGACGGCCTCAGAACCTTTTTCGTTTGGTACTGGGAATGGAGAGAGTTTCATCAAAGGCGTGTTTTGGTGCATTTCAAAGAAACGGCCGGATTTAGAACGGCGCATGTACATTTCAGCAAGGCGATACCAAAGATCTGCCTCGTTTTTTGAACCTTTTTGTTTTTTGATAACACCTTGCAGTGATTCGATAGCTTTGTTTTCAGAGCGAGTGATCATCATCTCACTACTGAAAGCCTTTTTATCATTTTCGTCTTCGGCATTTTCTTGGATGCGAACTTCAGGCAATAGACCTTTCGTGTTTTTATCTATTGCGAAGGCTGCGATGGATACAAGATGGAAAGCTATTAGAAGAACCACTGCGCGTGTCATATTATTCTCCGACCAAAGTCACTAGCTTCATTTGCGGGAAGCCCGCCATGGAAGCCGTATACATCACCTTTCTCAAAGTTGAGTAAGGAAGAGAGCGATCTGCTTGAAGCAAGATTTTGCCGTCTTTGATGTGTTGTTTTGCTGCTGGATCTTTTGCAAGTTTATCCAGTTCCGCAAAGAGAGGTTTAATAAAGTTAGTGTCTGAAGACTCCAAATCTTGCGGAAGGAAGTCTGTGTCCTTCACGTCAGCAAGTTTGGTTTGATCCATCTTAAGCGCTGTCGCACTCAAAGATAGTTTCACAGCTTCAGTTGGATTCGTCGTCGTTGCTGATTGCGGAAGACGAAGACCGTTTTCCGGAATGATCTGAACCTCAGACGTCGAATAAGTTTGTAGAAGGAACACGAGCATGATCGTGAACATGTCCGTCATAGACGTGATGTTCAGAGTAAATGTCGAGCTCTTTTTCTTTGGAAGGCTGTATCTTTGACGGCGTGACATAGTGTTAGCCCTCCATCATGTTAGTGAAGACAATCTCTGGAAACATATAGTTTGTTTCCACGTTCTTGCCTTGTTTCGTATCAAACACTGGGAATTTAATGCTGTTGTCGCGGGATTGACGAACTTCATCCATCACTTTCACAACTTCGTCGTACGGAACTTTTCCGTCTGGATTCAACTCAAGTTTGAAAACTTCAGGATGTGCTTTTTTAATAGCAATCAGTTTTTGGTGAAGGACGGGGTAGTCGAATGCGCCGTTTTTCAAAGGCACAGTGTCAACGTTTTCCTTCCCTTTTTCCGTTACTATAATTTGGATGCCGTCTTTGGCAGTAAGCTCAAGAGCAACCGTCGTTGGTTTCTCTTTTTGTTCTTCACGTTGAATCGCTTCGCTAACAACCTGAGGCAACTCTGACTCGATGACCATCATTTGCACGAATGCAGAAGAGACAAGGAGTACCGGAACCAGCTTTACCATCACGGCAAGAAGCGGTGCCAAGTCGAGTTCGAACTCACTGTTGTGATCAATATGAATCTTTTTAGCTCGTCTCATAAATCATCCCGTTTGCTAAATTTTAATTACGCCCACCGCAGACAAAAGCTTCTTAAGAAGCTTTTGTAGGAGGAGGAGTTGCTTTCGGAGCAGAAGGCTGATCCGGGAAAACAGTCGCGCGTGAAAGGTTCGGGATGTGAGCGCTAGTTAAAAGCTCTGTCAATTTAGTTGTTTTCTCTTGGAGATCTTCAAGCAAAGAGTTTTGGCGTGAAGTCAAGAAAGAGAAGAACACCATCGCAGGAATCGCAACCGCAAGACCCAACGCTGTTGTATACATCGATACGGAGATACCAGACGCCAAAAGAGCTTGCTTTTGAGCAGGGTCCGCAGATGCAACCGCTTGGAACGAAAGGATCAGACCGTGGATTGTACCCAAAAGACCCAAAAGAGTCGCAACGTTGGCAAGCATCGAAAGATAGTGCAAACGTTTTGTGTACAAAGGAACGTTTTCTGACATTGCGATATCATGTGCTTGGAAAATAGTATCGTCATCGCGATCTGCTTTTTCCAAAATAGTTTTAAATGCAGCAGCAAGAGGTTTTTTCTCTAGTTGTGCACAAAGAAGTAAAGCTTCATCAAGTTTTTTAGCCAAAACGAGGTTTTGGATTTTACCCATGAACTCATCAGAGTTCATACCATACTCTTTATAGAGCATTTTTGCGCGTTCAGCGACTAGAACCAAAGAACCGACACCTGTCAGTAGGATAACCCAACCGACAACGCCGGACTCATTCATAAATTTGATAAATGCCATCATAATGTTTCCCCCTTGGCAACGCCACCGCGTGACCATTTAGTTAGCTGATTTTTTCCATGGTCTTGCACTTGGAGGAAACGAACTGCATAATGCAAACCTGATTTTACGTTGAGTCTTTGCTTTGAAAAATTCTTACGAACAATCTCTGCTAGGACATTAAAAGATACTGGATTTTTTTCGCTTTCGCGAAAATGGATGAGAACCTTCTGTTCAGGAAGAAGAAGGGGATCGTTCAAAAGAACGAGTGCTCCGTTTTCACTGACAGATTGAGTTTCGCCATCAAAAAAACTGTGATCATTGTGAGCGTAGACTGGGACCACGAGATCAACACGTGGATGCTTACGCTCAGTAAAAGCGCCTGCCAAGTGATCTTTCGTTTCGATCAAGCGGCAAAGGCGGTCTTTGGAAAATTCCTGAAGTTCTCCCACCAGAGTCCAGTTTTCCAAGTGCGGAGCCCATACGAAGTTATAATCGTACAGCTCTCCGGTTTGGATCATCGTGATCAAGGATTTATACTCGTAGGGACCGTATTTCATTTCCCCACGGAGTACATACCATTCTTGACCCGTTACTGCTTGTTGTGCCCCACCCATACAACTTCCTTTTAGTTTTCCAGGCTTACTGGATAGTAGTCGATTTTCACTGATGAGTTCGCGCCAGGTGCTGATGTGCCATGGAAAGTGATTGTCATCTCTGCCGGATCGTAAGTGTAACCGTTCACTGGATCTTCTGCGATTTGAACGCCATCAACGTAAACTTTAAGAGTGCTTAAATCTGGTTCACGTGAAAGTTTGAACACAGAAGAAAGAGTGATGATGTTGTTTGAGATAACATCAAGTGAAGTACCGAAGTTACCGCACAAAGAAGCTTTCACACCTTTTGTCAAATCAGCAAGTGCTGGCAAACGAGTAGAAACAGTTCTGTTGAAACCGTCTGTATTCAATTGTGTTCTGCAAGCGTTTGAATCAACAGTGATAACACTCACGTTGAAGTTACCGCTACCAGACAAGCTGTTAAGGAAATCAACGTAGTTTTGAACTGGATAACGATTGCCACCGCTCTCGAAAGCTGAAGAAGGACCAGAAGAGTCTTCTTCGTCGCTCACCATGATAACTGCAAGGAAAGCCTCTGGGCGACGGAAAGCAGCGTTACGAGAATCAAGAAGCGTTTGTTTCATACTCTCAAGAGGACGTTCGTCACCGTTACCGATCGTACCTTGTTTTGCATTGATAGAGAAAACATCCGTAAGGTTTGGAGTGTTTTGGTCCATCACGAAATAACCAGAGTGGGTTTCAATTTTAGGATTTTTCTGAAGCACGGCACCGTCTTTAATCATCGAGAGATTGCTGTTTGCATCGAACTGTCTTGCCCAAGCTTCAGTAGTTGTAACCGCCATACGGAAGTCAAAACCTTGAGTTTGGAATCTGTTGATGAACGAAGAGAAGCTCGCAGCCAAGTTATCTTGGGAAGTTTTCATTGAACCTGAGTTGTCGATAACCCAAAGGATATCTACTTTCTTAGGAACGAAAACTGCTTCCTGCTTGAAGTCATCGCCATCTTTCAAGATGGAGAAAGAGCCTGCGCCCTTGCTACATGCAGTAAGTGCTGCAATTGCTGTCGCCATCATAACTACTTGGCATGCAACTTTGTTCATCATACGGTTTGCCCTCCTGAGCCCCACCATGCTTCTTGTTGGAATCAGTTTCGTAGAAAATCCATGAAAACTAAAATTCGTGGTAAATGCCTGATTTTGTTTTTTATTTTTTTAAGACGCTCATTTTGAGACACGCTAAGTGGTCGAAAAGATTCGGAAAGCCTTAAGCACCTATGTTCGAAATATTTTTTCGCTGTCGAACTTGTCATCAGTTTCTGCTGAATTAAAAAAGAAATTACCGCCCAAGCCCGCGTATTTCTGGGAAATCTAGACGTAGTGAAGAACTTCTAGACGACGTCGAGAGAATGATTGGAGCTAAAGTAGGATCGAGAGTGCGAGATTTTGGTCTGAATTGGAGGGGGGCGGCGGCTGCTCGATGCTTATCGAGGGATCTGCTCATCAAATCTACCTTCCGCGACGATGGCAGTGGTGCGCAATATTTGATTACAAATTGATTGTTTTAATATTTCAGTTTGACTGGGGTTTTAGTGACTTTTCATTCGAGAAATTAACATACCGTTGGTGCCCATAATGACATCCTATTTCGCTCTATTGGCAGTCCCAAGCGATCATCTTTTCAAAATCGCGATCCTACTTGTGAATTCAAACAAAGTTTAATCATGCTCCTATAGAGGCGAAGAATTTAATTCTGAAAAGTCGTGATAGAACATTTCGGAGAGGGAGAAGTATGAAAATCAATTTGAATGTTAAAAGAATTTCTGATGAGTTGTTAGTTACCCAAGTGAAGTACTTGGTTCAGAAGGAGCGTGAAACGACGGTTGTGATTTTGCGCCATCTGCGTGAAATGGATGTTCGTAAGCTTTATATTAATTATGATTGTTCTTCGATGTATAAGTATTGCATCAAACATTTGAAATATACCGAAAGCCAAACTCAGCGTCGCCTCTCTGCTGCGCGATTGTTAACTGAGTTACCTGAGCTTGAGCAACGTGTTCAGGATGGGGACTTAAGTCTGACTAATTTATCTAATATTCAAAGTTTTGTGCGAGCAGAGAGTGCTGCGAACTGTCCACTTGATAAAACTGCAAAATTGGAGCTAGTTGCAAGTCTGGAGAACAAGTCAACTCGCCAGGTGCAAAAAGAGTTGATTGGTAAATCTCATCAGCCCCTTTTGTTGGCAGAAAAATTTAAAGTGACCGGTCAGGAGTTGAGTTTGATTACTTCCCGAGGGCGCGAAGGCGAGCAGATACAATATCAATCTTTTGAGGCCTTGCTTGGGCCTGAACAGCTGGAACTTTTGCAAGAATTCAAAAACTTTTATGCACATGAGTTGGGAGATATGTCGAATTATGCCGTACTGAAGTTTCTCTTGGAAAGGGCAGTTGCTCACAAGAAGAAAAAATTAGGATTGCTGTCAAAAGAGAAAAGCGTAATTTCAACAATTGATCACGCGGTAAAACCTGATAATGCATCACTGCCATTGTCGCGAAAGGTAAAGTCTGATGAAGTCAAAGAGAGCGGTAGAAAAGAGAAGGGAGATCGAACAGAAATTAAACCTATTCGGACGGCAGTTTCTGTACAAGTAAGAAGAAAACTTTGGGCTCGAGCTGAGGGTTGTTGTGAACATATAGATCTGTCAAGCAAACAAAGATGCAGTTCAAAATTTGCATTGGAAGAAGATCATATTCATCCAGTTGCTCTTGGTGGAAAAAATAATTTGGAAAATCTGCGGCTACTTTGCAGAGCACATAATTCTCGTCGGGCTATTAAGACTTTTGGGGTTTATCGAGGACCGGGATAATTTCGAGTGAGGTAGAGAGAGTGCTAGTGAAGGAGTGAGAGAGAGCAGGAGTGTGGCTCCTCCATCGAGATGAAGAATGTCAGATCCACATCCCGCCTGAGGTGCCTCAAAAAACACTAATAATGATTAATCCGAACGCGATGTCCTTCGCTATCGTAGACTTCACTCAATTCACCGTCGCGTTTGTTCCAGCTATCACGGATTTTTTTATCGATCGAGGCTTCTTCCTGTTTTTGTTCGACAGGTGGAGGCACCGGAGCTTTATGTTTTACGCCGCGTATTTTATCGATCAGATTTTTTAGAGGGACTGCCATAAGTCCTCCTGTGTGTTGACTGCTCTTTTATTATAGCACTTGGAGCGGGCGTAGGAGGGAAGTGGTGAAAGACAGAGCTTTCACCAGACGTAAGAATGAATTATTTCTTATTCTTCAGAATGGCTTTTGCCTTCTGCCAAAATTGCTCTTTTTCTTCCAAAGTCAAAGCATGCCAGTCTTTCCCGTCACCCGAAGCCACTTCAATCATCTTTGCAAAGCGCGATTCAAAGCGCGTATTCGCTTTACGCAAAACTTGTTCAGGCTCCATATCCAAGTGACGACCAAGTTGCGCTAACGAAAACAGCACATCTCCTAGTTCGTGTTCGATCTCTGCGTTCACGCCTTCATCGAGGGCTTCGCGAAGCTCGTCGAATTCTTCTTCCACTTTCAACATCACAGCCGGAACATCATCCCAATCAAATTGCAATTTTTCTGTACGTTTGCCGATTTTGTAGGCTCTTTGTAGGGCGGGAAGAGGAGGAACATTGAGGTTAAACGCCGCACTGCCGGATGATTTCGCGGCTTCGGCTTTCTCTGCTTTTTTGATTTCTTCCCAGTTGCGAATAACTTCAGCAGAGTCGGCAACTGCCACATTTGCAAACACATGCGGGTGGCGACGAACAAGTTTTTCAGAAATTCCAGCGATCACATCTTCTAAAGTAAAAGCTCCTCTTTCTGCCGCTAACTGTGTGTGCAGAACGACTTGAAAGAGGACATCTCCTAATTCTTCTTTGATTTTTTGATCTTTGATCGCTTGTGGATCTGGAGATTCCAAGGCTTCTACTAATTCGTGAGTTTCCTCAATGGCGTATTGAGTCAATGTCTCGTGAGTTTGTTCCTGGTCCCAAGGGCAGCCGCCAGGTCCGCGAAGACTGCGAACGATCTCGACTAAGGACTCAATATGACGTAAGTTAGAGGGAATTTTCGACATTGATGGCCTCGACTTTCCTATTGGAATCTCTCTCATTGTTATCACATATGCAGAGTGATTTCGACAATTATTGCAAAGCGAGTTAGCCTGGTAAAAGGACTATGCAACGAGGAAAAACTTCTAAAAATGGCGAGACGCCTGCGACTCGCGTAAATTACGAAGACCCCAGTCTGAAGTTTTTGGATTGGGTGGATTCTATTGGCCTGGAGAAAACTTTCTTCGGTCGTACACTCCAAACTCTGGAAGAGCGTTTGTACATCCGTCGTGGTGCAGTGGTCTTCCTGTATTGTGTTCTTCTTTCATACACCATCTTCTTTCAATTCGACATTCCATTTAATTTCGATGTCGGGGATACGGCAAAATACGACGTTGTTTCTCCGATCGGTTTTGAGATGGTCGATGAAGTCACCACTGAAGAAAAACGCCTGAAGGCTGAGTTCGCTGTTCCGATCGTTTACGACTACGATACGAATGTGTTTGAGCGTGTTTCGATGGGGCTTATTCAGTCATTCCGTTCGATGCGGTCCCACTATCGTGAAGTGACATGGTCGAAAACACCAGCCGCCTATCGCAAACAAGTTCTCGATTTCTTCCAGCATAAAAAACAATTCGAAAAAGAACTCGGCGTACCGGTTTCTGATTTTATGTTTGAATGGTTGGTCGACAATCGCTTTAGTCCGCGTATTGAAGCTGTCGTCATTCGCAATATCGAAAACTGGTTTGAGAGAAAAATCGCAGAAGCTCCGGACCGTTTCGTCACCAACAACCAAACCACAGTCGTGGCGAGAGTGGTGCACAGAAACAACCTGGGTAAAGAATTTAGCCTGGCAAAAAACGAAATCGTGGATCTGCAAGCCCCAGAGAACTTTGATCTGGAAGACAAAAAAGATCTTGAGCGTTTTAGCGAAAGTGATCGCGCCAATATTTTGTATTTCGCACGCTCGTTGCTGACGCCGAATTTGACTTTGAATAAGCAAGAAACAGCTTCTCGTCGTCAATCGGCACGTGATGCCGTTATTCCGGTGAATATCACAATTAAAAAGAATCAAACTATCATCGCACAAGGATCTGTGATTCAGCCGTTCCAAATGGCGATCATTCGTCAGATCGAAAATATCCGCGATGACAAACGTAAAGACGTGATGGCGATTTCCATGGCCATGATGTTGGCCGTTGCGATCTTAGTTTTCTTCTCGTACTTGAAGCGTTTTACTGTCAATAAAGTCAAAATCGATTTTAAAGACCTCAGCGTGATGATGTTGATCGCGTTTGGCGTTGTGCTCTTTACAAAAATTTATCTCTTCATCACAGACGCAGCCTTTGCTTCTAAGTTTGGCCACCTGATACCCGCGACAGCTTTCTTATTTGCGGCACCCGTAGCGGCGGGTCCGATGCTGGTGGGGCTTTTGATCACTTACGGCGAAGTCGTATGGCTCTTCACTGCGTTTTTGTCGGTGTGCTTGGGTGTGATGACGGACTATAACTTTGCGTTTATGTTCGTGAGCCTTGTCGGTGGTATCGCAGCCGCCCGCGGAGTTTATAACTGTAAAACAAGAAATGATCTGTACTGGGCGGGCGTTCGCACGGGTGCAGTTAATGCCTTGATTATTGCCCTGGTTTTGACAATGACTCGTTACGATCAAGACGGAGCTTGGAAAGAAATTCTCATTTCTATTCCAGCAGGATTTATCGGTGGTATTTTCAGCGCCTTGTTCTCGATGATGTTTATTCCGCTTCTTGAAACGGTCTTTAACTACACAACAGATGTTAAGTTGTTGGAGCTCAGCAACCTTAATCATCCACTCTTAAAGTCCATGATCGTGAAAGCGCCAGGCACTTATCATCACTCCATGATGGTGGGTTCGATGGTGGAGGCCGCGGCTGAAGAAATCGGCGCCAATCCGCTTTTGGGTAAAGTTATGTGTTACTACCATGACATTGGAAAAATGGAGCACGCTAATTACTTTATCGAGAATCAAAAACCGGGCAACAACCCGCACGATCATATTTCGCCATTTATGAGTAAGACACTATTGATCGCACACGTTAAAGACGGCGTTGAGATGGGAATGTCTTATAAACTTGGTAAGCCCATCATTGACGGTATCTTGCAACATCATGGGACGACGCTGATTTCTTTCTTCTATAACAAAGCTTTGGATATGAAAAAAGAAGACGGCCCGGAGATCAGTGATCAAGACTTCCGATATCCAGGTCCACGTCCTCAATTCCGTGAAGCGGCTTTGTGTATGTTGGCGGATAGTATCGAAGCGGCGGCAAGATCGCTTGATGAACCAACACCGGCGCGTCTGCAAAACATCGTTCGCAATATCACGCAAAGAAAGTTCTCTGACGGGCAGTTGGACGAATGTAATCTAACCTTGAAAGATATCTCTAAAGTTGAAAATGCGTTTATTCGTATCTTGCTGGGAATCTACCATCAACGTATCGACTATCCTCGCAGTGCGGGTGGTGGTTTGGGTGACGTCGCTCGATGAACATTCAAATCGTGAATCAAGCCAAAGAAGCTGTTCCTAGAAAGTTTGTGCAAACTTGGGGAGAGCTTCTTACTAAAGAACTCATCAGAAGAAAAGAAGTCGCAAAAGAGTTTAAAAATATTGAACTCACGTTGGTATTTTTAGATCCGCGACCGGCTAAAAAAATTAATCAAGAATTTCGTGGCAAAGACTATGCGACGGATGTGCTCAGTTTTGAGTCCATGACTCCTGAGTCCTTAGGTGAGTTGGTTTTATGTCCTGCAGTTTTAAAGAAACAAGCCAAAGAGCATGAGCTGACTTACAAAGTGGAGTTGGGCTACATGCTTTTGCATGGGGTGCTGCATTTGCTTGGTTATGACCACGAAACAAGTGAAGAGGACGCGAAGGAAATGTTCGGCCTCCAAGACGAAATTTTTGAAGTCCTTTTGAAAAAAATCAAGGCTTAGAACCGCCTCAAATACTCCTAAATTCGAATAGACCCGCAAAAAGCTGTCCAGCGAGGGGAAAGTTACCTTTTGCGCGCCTGTTTTTGTCGATTCTTTACGCAAATACGTTCAGAAACTGTGAGGAAGTGGTCGGTACGGCGCTATTTCGCAAATAGTCGAAGATAGGGCGAGTGGCACTGGGATTGAATAGTGTGAATTCACTAGCTCTCCAAGCTGTCGCCTCCGATGCCGTTCCCCCCTCCCTGTAAGTATCGGAGGCGTTTTTATTCTCGACGCCTTGACGCCGCAAAAAGCCTCACTATAAACTCTCCGCTATGTCTATTGTTACAGAGTCTTCTGAAGTTAAGAGTCGCATTCAATCTCTCGAGGTTTTCACCAAGGAACTTCGGGGGTATCTTTGACTTGGATAAAAAGAAGAAGCGTTTAGCTGAGCTGACGCTTCAGTCTGAGAATCCCGCTATCTGGGAAAAACCTGCAGAAATGCAAAAAATCAACAAAGAGAAAACTCTCTTAGAGAAAGCTGTCTCTGAGTTTGATGGTTTTATGGGTCGTTTAAGCGATGCCCAGGTGTTACTTGAAATGGCTGCGGAAGCGCACGATGAAGGCAGCTTCCAAGAAGTAAAAGCCGAAGTCGCAGCACTTGAAAAATTAGGCGAAGAGCTTGAGTTGAAACGCGTTCTGAACGGTGAACTTGACGCTAACAGCGCGTATCTTTCAATCAACTCAGGTGCTGGCGGAACTGAGTCTTGTGATTGGGCTTCGATGCTTCTTCGCATGTACATGCGCTATGCTGACAAGCACGGTTACAAAGTCACGATGATCGACATGACCGAGGGGGAAGAGGCGGGAATTAAATCTTGTACGCTTCTTGTTGAAGGCCCTTATGCTTACGGATATTTAAAAGCCGAGTCAGGCGTGCACCGCTTGGTTCGTATTTCTCCGTTTGATTCAAATGCTCGTCGCCACACTTCGTTTGCTTCAGTATTTGCGTGGGCTGAGGTTGATGACGACATCAATATCGAAATCAAACCTGATGATTTGAAAGTGGAAACTTTCCGTGCCAGTGGCGCCGGTGGTCAGCACGTCAATAGAACAGACTCTGCCGTTCGTATGTATCACATTCCTTCAGGTGTTGTGGTTTCCTGCCAAGTGGAGCGTTCTCAGATTCAAAACCGTGAGAAGGCTTTGAAGATGTTGAAAGCGCGCCTTTATGAAATCGAAGTCGAAAAGCGTAATGCTGAAAAGGACGCGATGAATGCGCAGAAAAAAGCCAACGAGTGGGGATCGCAAATTCGTTCCTACGTGATGCATCCTTATCAAATGGTCAAAGATCACCGCACAGACTTTGAAACAAATCAGGTAAACGATGTGATGGATGGTGATTTGGATGGCTTCATCATGGCTTATCTAAAATCACAAATTCAAATGCCGAGTGCTGAGGCCAATCCTTCGTGAATAATTCCTTAGCTTGGATCTCATGGCGACTTTTGATGTCCCGTAAAACTTTGTTTGGCGGGTCTGCACCCTTGTCACTTCTTGGTTTAATTTTGGGTGTGGCAGCTCTTGTTGCCTCTATGGCCGTGATGAGTGGTTTTGAATCCACTCTGAAAATGGCGATGGCCGATGTAACAGGTCATGTGCAAGTTGTGAAACGTTCGCGTGTTCCAGATGATTGGCGCGAGCTTGAGGGACGTATTCGTCAGGCAGAGCCAAGTTTGGTAACGTCTTCACGTTTTGTTTTTATCGAGGCTGTTCTAGCGCGTGAAGGAAAAATCTCGGGCGTCCTTTTGCAAGGCGTGGATCCAGATCGCATCAATCAAGTTTTGAACTTGAAGGGTCGCGTGGTAACGGGATCTGAAGATATGGCAGAGCCGACAGACGTTCCGTGGGCTTTGATCGGTAAAGGTCTTGCCAATCGCATGAATCTGAAGCCCGGAGATAATTTCCGCGTGGTGGTCCCCATTGCGGAGAGTTCAAATCCCTCCTCATTCAAAAGACAAGTGGGCGAGTTCCGAGTTCGTGGCGTTTTGGATTTAGGTAAATACGAGTGGAATGAAAGATTCATTATCACCAGTTTGCCAGCGGCTCAGACATTGGCGGAAATTGGGGATCGTTACTCGGGTTTGATCTTAAAATTCCAAGATGTCGACTATGCTCGTAAAGCTTCGTTTAATTTAACCAGCGTTTTGGGAAGTCCTTATTGGGTTCGTGACTGGCGTGAATCCAATGAAAATCTTTTTGAAGCTGTGATGGTAGAGCGCCCTGGAATTTTCTTTGTGATTTCAGTTATTGTGTTTGTGGCGGCCTTTAATATTTCTTCGACGTTGTTTGTGAATGTCGTGCAAAGATTTAAAGATATCGCCATTCTTAAAACCGTTGGTTTAAGCCGCAAAGACATCATTAAGATCTTTACAATTCAAGGATTGTTCTTGGGAATGATCGGAATTGTCGGCGGATTTATTGTCGGGCTGATCTTGTGCGTGCTCTTTAGTTGGGCGCAATCTCATTTGGGATTGATCTCAGGTGAAGTTTATCGCATCGACGGCATTCAAGTGAATGTACGTTTGATTGACTCGATCGCCATTATTATCACCACTCTGGTTATTTGTTTTATCGCGACTCTCGCTCCGGCTCGCCGGGGTGGACAGCTAAGCCCTATGGAAGGACTTCGAAATGAATGAGCAAAATGTTTTGTTAAAAGCTGTCGATATCCACAAATCCTACCCACAAGGTGCAGGGGAGTTAGAAATTTTGCGTGGAATCAGCCTGGACATCAAAGAGGGTGATGCATTTGCGATTTTAGGTTCTTCGGGAGCAGGTAAAAGTACACTTTTGCAAATTATGGGTACATTGGATCGCCCTAATAAAGGCGAACTTTATTGTGAAGGTCGTGACCTTCTGGCGATGAATGATGAAGAGCTTTCTAAATTTAGAAATTCTGAAATGGGCTTTGTGTTTCAGTTCCATCATCTTTTAGGTGAATTTACAGCGCTAGAAAACGTGATGATCCCATGCCGTGTGGGTGGTGAGTCGATTCGTGTGGCAAAAGAAAAAGCCATGCATCTCCTCGAATTCATGGGACTTGCGGAGCGTGCCGATCATTACCCAAATCAATTGTCGGGCGGTGAGTTGCAACGGATCGCCATTGCTCGCGCTCTTGTTCGTCATCCGAAAATTTTGTTTGCGGATGAACCTACCGGAAACTTGGATTCGATGAACGGTGGCAAGATTCAAGAGCTCTTTTTCCGTCTGAAAGAAGAGATGAAATTGGCGCTCGTGGTGGTCACTCATGACCTCACATTTGCAGCAAGATTTCCGAAAGTTTATAGAATGAAAGATGGTCTCTGGGTGTAGTTAGCCCTACGAATTCAAATGCTACTCGGGTTCTCTTTTTCACTCTTTAGAGACTAGACCTTAGGGCCGATAAGGCCTTTATGATTAGAGAGTATTTCCTTTCAAATAAAAAAGAAAGTGTCGGCCCTCTCTCTGAGGCCGACGTGATCAAAGGGATCCAAACAGGAAAGATCTCGCTGTTTGATATGATTTTGAATCAACAAACAGGTGAATGGGTGATGCTGATGCAGCATCCGGATTTTTCTGATTTGGATGAGGCTGCCACCGAAGACGAGCCTGAAAAAATGGTTGCAGGATTGATCTCGGAAGGTAGTTTCACAAAACCCATCGTAAAGTCTCCCATTGAGTCGAAAGAAATTCCCGAACTCGTGCCGGTGCAATGGTACTTCCTCGATATTCCGGGACAAGGCTATGGATATTTGCAGGCCCTATCTTTGATCAATAATAAAAAAATATCAGAGCATACACTGACTGCTCAGTCGCCTCAGGGGCCTTGGAAAAAGCTCACTGAGTGGGAGGAGTTTTCGGCTCAAGCGCGCGCTGATTTTAAAAAGAACAATGAGATCCATATACCCGAGTTGAACTTACGCCGTCGTTATCCACGTTTTATTTGTGGCAAGAACTTCTTGGTTCTAGCGTCTGATAAAATGTCGAGAATGTTTTGCTCTGACATTTCGCAATCAGGAATGTCATTGATTGTACGAACAGATGTGTTTCATCCTCACGAAGTGGTGACGGTGAAATTCAAAGATATCTTGGAAGACAATACCTTCGATGCAAAAGGTAAAGTTATTTCTATGCGCCGGGTGAAGGTTCCCGGCCACACAGGAGTGTTTATTCGTTATGGCGTGCGATTCACGCATATGACTTCAACAGGTCGACTGTTTATCGCAAGCTTGCCGGAGTACTAGTTCTCCGTAATAAATTTGACGATACTTTTTGCATCCGCAGCGCAGTGTCGGCCGTCCTTAACGGGCACCCATTCGGAGTGGTGCGCTTTTGATTTCAGAGCATTGAAAAGGGCGAAGGATCCTTCTTGAAAACCGTAGTCATCCTTCGTGCCGCACGATATGTACACCCGTGGAAGACGGACATCGCCTTTTGCCAAGGTGACGGGAGCATGCTCATTCCAGTCTTGAAGAGTGGGAAATTCTTGTCGTCCCCACTCCAGCATAAATGCAATGCGGTTGGGACTTGCGCCCGTGCGGCGAATATACGAGAGCACTTCGCTCTCGGATGAATAAGGACCGATTTCGGTAATCGCAGGACAGATTAAAAGGTATTTTTGAAAAGCATCGGGACGTTTTAAGAGAACTTGTGATGTGTTAAAGCCTCCCATCGAGGCACCCACCAAAATTTTTTTAGAAAAACCGATGGGTTTGATTCGTTTTTCGAGCTCTGGCAAAAGCTCATCCATGATTTTAGGAAATAAGAGGTAGCCATTTGGAACCGTGGTTAAGAGCCAGCCAGGTCCGAAAGAGACTGTGATCACCCAAGGATCAAACTTTTTGGCGGCCAGTTGTTTTTGCACGGTTTGAAGTGAAGGTTCGGTAAACCATTCTCGTTCGCTGCCACCGAGTCCATGAAAATAAACTAGCAAAGTGTCTGAATCGCCTTGGTTAGGAGCATTGGTGCAGTAATTTGCTTCAAGTTCACCCCACATTTTACTGTGGCATTCGGGAACAGCAGCTTGCGCAAGTGTTGCGATCGAAACAACCAGGATCGAAATCAAATAACGAAACATGAGGCCCCCTTCTTGAGCAATCTTCCCGGAGCATTTCTAAAAAAACAAAAGAAGAAGTGTGGCTTTTAATCCTGACACAAAATGACTAAAAAGTCTGCGCTCTGAAATGAGGCCTTGGTCGAGGAGCGTTAACAAGCTTGTGCTATTGACCGTCTTTGCGGGAGTGGCAAGATAATATCGATGGAGTCAAAAATGTCTTCTCTCAGAGTTTCTCTTTTGGTTTTGGGTTTCTTAGTTTCGGATTCAAGCTTCGCCGCTGATGATAAAGCAGTCGCCAAAGAAGCACAGGAAAAACAAATTTTGTTGGAACTAAAGCAAAGAGAAGAAGCCAAGCTCACTCCAGGAGGAATTCGTCCTCCGACGTCTTCGGAAAATACCGAGCTCAAAGAAATCGTGTTTAAAGACTTGTTGGTGATTCACGATAAAAGCATCGCGAAAGATGGTGGTGCTGCTGAAGTTGTTCCCTGTAGCGCAGAACTCGACGGCGAAACTTTTGGCTACATTCAACTTGATGAAAAAGTAAAAGCAGAACTCAATTGTGTCGATGATTATGCTGGCGGCATTTCCCTTGTCGTGAAGGGGAAGAAAGGCAAAAAGCAAACTGAGAAAATCGGTGAAGTTTTAGGTGATGCCGGGGAGTCTTTGGACACGCGCACTTGGATTTCTAAAAAAGATAAAAAAATCACGATCACCACAGTCTCCATTTCAAGTTATCAAGATGCGGATGCCGAAGACACGGCTCCGATTAACTGCGATAAAAAAGCGTGGTTGATAGAATGGGACGCCAAAAATCAAAAGCTCAAACGTAAGAGTATTGCTTATTCAGAAAAAGATTTTAAGTTTGTTCCAGCCGCACAAGTGGCTGCGAAGTGCCTTTAAAGTTCGATCTCAATTCCAATAGGTCTGTGGTCAGAAGGACGGTTCTCTCGCTCTTCAAAAGTTTTCGGTGGCGGCAGTTTCTGACCATTGGCATCCGTGTCAGCAATGACTTTCCCAGAAAGAACTTTCAATCCTGGAGCCAAAGCTAAAATGGCATCAATCTGGTTTGCTTCTGGTGGTTTTCCTTTTGGTGGGAAGTAATAGTGAGTGGCGCGATCTTGAATAGGTTGTTCCGTCATATCAAGAGTGTCTTTAAAGCCAAACTTAAAGAGGGCTGAGAACTCTGATGCGTTGTGAACGGAATTATTAAAGTCACCCGCAATCAAAATTGGAAAATCATTGCCATAGCGAAGTTGCAATTCATTGACGATATTCAGTGTGGCAATGACTTGTTCGCGACGAACCAGGTCCGTCGGTTTGTCACCTGGATCGGTTCTTTGTGATTTGTAGTGAGTTGCAAGAATGGCCATTTTGGGTTTCTCTAAAGATTGACCGCGGGAGTCTCTTTCATAAACAAGACCGACGGGAAGATCGCGCGAGAAAACAGGGCGGCCATTGGGGCCCTTAAAGTTTTTGTAGCTGCGCCATTCGAAGTTCACTGGCAAATCGCGTTTCACCAAAATCGCCACGTCAATACGAGAATCATTACCTTCGATCAAAAGTGGTTCGTATTGATGTTCAAGATAGTTTTCGTTGAAGCGACGAAGGGCTGCGATATTTTCAACTTCAACCACAATCTGAAAATCAGGATTGATTTCCTCAATGGCACGCGCATTTCCTTGGCGGCGCGCGCGCTCTTTCACAGCGGGAAAAGCTCCCTCGACACGGGCAGGAGCATGATCGTAGAGGTTGAGGATGTTGTAAGTTCCAACACGAAATGTTTTTGGCAGCGGAGTTTGGAGGCGCGGGTCCGCTTGATAATAAAGAATAGGTCCTTGCGCATGTTGGCCTTCCGTGACTGTTCCAAAGTGAGTCTGAAAACTGAAGTTTTGAGCGCAAGTTTCTTGAGCTTGAACTGTGATGCTAATGGAAACAATGATGCCAAGAACAACGAGTAGCATTCGAGTTTTCGCAATAAAGGGTCTTAGCATGTTTACCATCCTGGATTTCGGAACTTCAAACAATGTGCCCGAATCCTGACAAACCTAACGGGTTCTTAATGTTGGATTGCCAATTTATGTTGTGCTGGTGTCAATGCAGTCCGCAGAGATTTCGTCACCAAAGATTCTCCCGTCTCATTTTGAGACAAAGAGTTAAGGGCGTTATCGCTCTATTATAATAGGTCAGCGAAGAGGCGAGTGGCCCTCTCTTTGCTGTGTAAGTCTTTGATTTACTTTCAAGAGGGAGTTCTTATGAAAAATGTTTTACGCTTTATGATCAGCACTGTGGTGGCGGTCAGCTTCGTGGCCTGTGCAGATCCAAGAGATACTGACAAAGAACTCAAAGAACTGCGTGAGAAAATCAAAGCCGATGAGCGAGAACGTCAGGAAAATTTAAACCAAATGAAAAGATCAGGCGACGAGCTTGGTAAAGAGCTCAGTAAAACGCTGGAACTGCTTAATAAGGGCGGTCAGCCTCCGAGAATTCGTTTAGAAGGTGCTTTGATGGCGGGGGGAAAGTTGCATCCGCAAGTCGATGTGAAGATGATGGCGGGCTTTGCTAAAAATGGCGAACCAACAGGTATTGATCAAACGCGTGCCACGTTTGAAGGAAATGAAGTTTTTGACGACTCCTTGATTAAGAGTATGGTCGATAAAGGCACTTACGTGAACATTGGTTGTGAGTTGAGCGGGCGCAAGGATATCGAAAGTTTGACGGAAGTTGAAGTGTCGACATCGTTGGACGCTACGCAAGCTTCCGTGGCGTTCATTTGCGGCGGAAATGTTTCAAGTGATTTAAAACTTGTTGTTGGTAAAGCTATTTTTGAAGAAGCAAAGTTGAACATTTCAAGTGCTCTGGCGTTTGGAGTTAATATTAAGGCCAACGAAGTCGTTCTTATTGGATCAAATCGCATTCTTGCCAAAGCGGATTCTGTAGGTTTCGGCGAAACATTCGTGAGTCTTACAATCGGAGCGAACAAAGTCTCTGGCGAAGGAACGTTAGAAATCAAATCCGAAGGCGCCGACCAACCAATGCCGAATAAAATAGTCACAGAAAAATAAAATTGCCCATGACAGGCTGACTTCCTTCGTGGCGTCGGCCTTGCGTTAGTATCATCACAAGTAAATCACATCTTGAATCCCCCAAGGGCCCTCGCTATGATTTTCTCACCAAATCAAAAAGGGGCTTATAAATGAAGAACGTATTTGCACTCATTGTTGTTCCTCTACTTTTTTCTCAAACGGTTCAGGCAAAAGAAGATATCGGGGATATGGTCACACGAATTGATAGAGATTGCGTTTTGGTTTCTCAGTCGACGGATCAAGATGAAGATTTTAAAGAGCTTGAGTGCAAAGCCTTTGGTGGATTCCAACTTAAAATTTCGGGTTCAGAGGGGCGATTCAGTCCGAAAATTTCGCATTCAGGTTTTGACGTAACGCTTAAAGATCCTGATGCACCCCATGATATGGCGTCCAATGAAATCAAGTGGATTTATGCGCGCGAGTATTTTCCAAGTGGCGAAGGACGCTTGACGTGGCTGGGACTGATGTATGCGCTCAAAGTGGGGACTGAAGTTCAACACTATGGAGTGCGCCTGGAGAAGCGCATGAGCTGTGTCATTGCTATTTCACAAGATTCAACGGCTGTGATGAGAGCAATTTTAAATCCATCAACACCGTGCGAGCACTACTAGTGCTCGCTTCCATGACGCTCCCACTCTCATAATCCTCATTCGAGAAGTTCGTTGAAGTGCTTGATTCGCAAGCAAAATTCCCTTAACCCCGCGCGTCTTCTTTGACAGGACTTTGGTCTTACGTTACGATTCAGCGGTTAAAAGTTAAGTACTTAAAAAATCTAAAGATTTTTGAAAATGTCCCAAGAAATGTTTTTCGCACTTCAGGGACGTAAAGTTGGAGAGTTCGAACTTTGAGTAAGCTTCTTTGTTTATTGCTAATCACTTCTCTTGCAATGCCTGCTTTGGCTCAAAACGCCAAAAAGAAGGTGAGCGCAGGAGCGCAGAAAACTCCAGCCAAAGTCACGAAGGCCGCAGCTCCAGCGAAAGCCGAGAACCTGACGATCAAAGCCATCGAAGTGACAGGCAATAAAAAAATCGAAAAGGATGCAATCCTGGCGAAGATCACTTCTAAAGTGACTGAGGCTTATTCAACAGATGCCATTCGTGCGGATGTGAATGCGCTTTTTGCTCTGGGATATTTCAACGATATCGAAGTAGATCGTCAAATCGTGGGTAAAGAAGTTGTTCTGACTTATAAAGTGGTTGAGAAGCCTTCGATCACCGAAATTACATACGAAGGTAACAGCGAGTTAAAGTCTGAAGATATCGCGGACGCTGCAGGTATTAAAGCTTATCAACTTCTCAATATCGCCAAAGTTAAAGAAGCGCTGGAGAAGATTCAAAAACTTTACGAGGACAAAGGGTATTTCCTCGCAAAGATCGATTACGAAGTTCAAGAGATTACAAAAGACGAAACAGTTCGTTTGGTTTTCAAGATCCGCGAAAACGATAAAGTCAAAGTTAAGAAAATCACTTTCCTCGGAAACAAACACCTAAAAGACGGTGAGTTGAAATCCAAAATGATCACACAAGAGGGCGGCTTCTTTAGTGGTCTCAGTGGATCGGGTCAGTATAAGCAAGAAGCTTTTGAGCGTGACGTGCAAATCTTGCGTTTCCTTTATTACAACCAAGGTTACGTGCAAGCCAAGGTTGATCGTCCGCAAGTCACAGTGACGCCAGATAAGAAAAACATTTACATCACAATTCGTCTGGAAGAAGGCGAACAGTACAACGTGGGTGATGTTGATTTCGCCGGCGATATTTTGTTCCCGAAAGATGAGCTTTACCAAACTGTGAAAATTGATGAGAACGGTGTGTTTGCATACGATGTATTGCAAAAAGACATCAGTGAGCTCACAGCAAAGTACGGTGACTTGGGTTACGCCTACGCCAACGTTATCCCGCGCACTCGTTTCAATGATAAAGAGCGCAAAGTGGATTTGATCTTTGAATTCGACAAGGGTTCAAAAGTTTACTTTGGTAAAATCAATGTTATCGGCAATAGCAAAACGCGCGATAAAGTCGTCCGTCGTGAATTAAAAGTTCGCGAAGGTGAGCTTTACAATGAAACTCGTCGTCGTCAGTCTTTGGAAAATATCCAGCGTTTGGGTTTCTTCGAAGAAGTAAATTTCAAAACGACTGTTGATCAAGAGCGCACAGAAGTTATGAACGTGGATGTTTCTGTTAAAGAGCGTAACACGGGACAAATCCAGTTGGGTGCCGGTTACGGAACATCCCAAGGTTTCACTTTGCAAGGTTCCGTCAATCAGACGAACTTCTTGGGTAAAGGTCAAAACTTAGGTGCGTCTTTGAACTTGAGCGGAACGGGCAGCTACTACAGTTTGTCGTTCACAGAGCCTTACTTCAACGACACGGAATGGTCTATCGGTGGTGACGTCTATCAAAGTGCCAACACAGGAAGAGCCGACTACGATGAAGCACATACGGGCGGAGCGATTCGTCTAGGTCACCCTGTTGCAGAAAACACACGCGGGTTTTTGCGATACAAATATGATAAAGCCGAGCTTTCGGATCGTATCGAAAACGGTGTGAATATCACAGACCCAGACCTCTTCAATACCAAAGCGGCTTCTGGAGAAACGTCTTCGATCACAGGCACATTGGAGTTTGACACGCGTAATGACCGTTTCTCTCCAACAAAAGGTATTTATTCGAGTGCTTCTTACGAATACGCGGGCCTTGGTGGTACTAAGAAATTCACCAGAGGAAACGCGACGTTCCGATTCTTTAAGAATATTTTCTGGGACGTGACGTGGAGAAACTCTTTGCAATACGCGCGTATTGACGCTCTGGATGGCGAGGAAATCCCATTCAATGAATTGTACTTATTAGGTGGACCTTATTCCCTTCGTGGTTACCGCTCGTACCGTGTCGGTAAAATGAAATTCTCGCAAAAGGTCTACGATAGTTTGACCAGTGTGACGGATCCGCAACTACGTCATGATAAAGCGATGCGCTTCTACGGGGGCGTTCAACAAGCCATGTACCAAACAGAATTGCAGTTCCCTTTGGTTAAGGAAGCTGGCATCATGGGTGCTGGGTTCTTTGACATCGGTGCCGCGGACGACGTGTTAACTGAAGATAATTTCTTCGCAGACGTTGGTTTCGGTATTCGTTGGTACTCTCCGATTGGGGTGTTGCGTTTCGAGTGGGGCTTCCCGCTCAATCGTAATCCTCTATATCATGAAGCGACGGTCTTTGAGTTTTCAATTGGTCCAAGCTTCTAGTGAACCTTTGATTAGAATTTAAAAGTTGTAGGAAAATAATTAGGGAGGATTTTTAGATGAGAAATGTAGTACTTGCGTTGAGTTTGGTAATGGCGGCTGCAGTTGCAAATGCTGAGACTAAAATCGGTTTTGTAGATATGCAGAAAGCTATTCAAACAACAGCTGCTGGTAAAAAAGCGAAAACTGAGCTTGAAGGCGATTTCAATAAAAAGAAAAAAGAACTTGAGAAGAAAGAAGCTGATTTGAAAAAAATGGGCGAAGACTTGGAAAAGAAAAAGTCTGTTCTTTCTGAAGAAGCGCTTGGTAAAAAACAAGCTGAGTTCCAAGAAGAAATGTTGAAGTACCGTGATATCGTAGGCAAAAGCCAAGTTGAAATCCAAAAGAAAGAGCGTGAGTTGACGGCTCCTATCTTGGATAAAATGAAAAAAGTAATCGCTAAACTGGCGAAAGAAAAAGGTTACTCAATGATCCTAGAGAACTCGCAAATGGTTCTCTTCGCAACACCTGAGTCTGATTTAACAGACGAAGTTGTGAAAGCGTTCGAAAAAGAAAAATAGGTAAGTTTAAAGGGGCCTAAAAGGCCCCTTCTTGATTTTGGGAAAAGAAAAAATATGTCAAATGCGAAAGTTCATCCAAGCAGTATCCTCTCTCCAGAAGTTGAATTGGCGGACGATGTAGAAATTGGTCCGTACTGCTTGATTCAAGGTAAAGTTAAAATCGGAAAAGGCACGTTCGTTGAGGGACATGTCACTTTGGGATCCCGTCATGGTATCCTTGAAATCGGCGAAAACTGCCACTTTGCTCCAGGTGCCGTCATCGGTGGTCCTCCACAAGATGTGAGCTACAAAGGCGAGCCAACAAAGCTTGTTATTGGAAATAACAATAATTTTCGTGAATTTGCGACCGTGAACATCGGTACACCAAAAGGTGGCGGTGTAACAAAGATCGGTAACAACGGTCTTTTCATGGCGTACACTCACATCGGTCATGACTGTCAAATCGCTGACAACGTTGTGATCGTCAACGGTGTTCACTTGGGTGGTCACTGTGAAATTGCTGATAACGTCACAATTGGTGGTGTTTCGGCATTGAATCAATTTACTAAAGTCGGACGTGGTGCCTTTATCGCAGGATCTTCGATCGTAAATAAAGACATCCTTCCGTTCTGTCGTGCTCAAGGTAACTACGCAACAATTCGTGCAACGAACAAGATTGGTCTTTCTCGTAAAGGCTTCCCGCGTGAAGAGGTTGCGAACGTTCATAAAGCGATTCGTATCATCATCATGGGTTCGCACACAGTTGAAGAGGGTATCACACGTATTAAAGAAGAATGCGTGATGAGCCCTAACATTGAGTACTTCATTGATTTTATCCGTTCTTCTAAACGTGGTATTGCGGTCGACCGCAGTCCAAAAGGATGGCAAGACGATGACTAAGAAACTTCGTGGTGCAGTCGTAGGCGTTGGTTATCTCGGTAACTTCCACGCTCAAAAGTACAAAAACAATCCGAACGTCGAATTGGTCGGCGTTTGTGATGCTTTTCCAGCTCAAGCTGACAAAATTGGTAAAGAGTTGGGTGTTCCAAGTTTTCACGATCCTAAAGATCTTTTAGGTAAAGTTGACTTGGTAACGATTGCAGCGAGTACGCTCAGTCACTATGAAATTGCAAAAATGTTTTTGCAAAACGGCGTCCACGTCAACGTGGAAAAGCCGATCACAGCAACAGTGCCGCAAGCTGAAGAGCTTGTGGCTTTGGCTGAGAAAAATAATCTGAAATTGGCAGTGGGGCATATCGAAAGATTCAATCCTTCTGTTTTAGAACTTCGTAAACACATCAAAAACCCAACGACAATTGAACTTGTGCGTACAGCGCCTTACAAAACTCGTGGTGCTGATGTCAGTGTTCTGCACGATTTGATGATCCATGATTTGGATTTGTTGTTGTGGCTTACAGGTAGCGATATCGAAACAATGGTAGGGTCAGGCACAATGCTTGTCTCTAAAGAGCTTGATACAGCTTCTGTGACGATGCGAATGAAAAATGGCATTCACGGTATCATCACGGTTTCACGTGTGGCGACAACTCCACAACGCTCGATTCGTGTCACTCAGCCTGATTGCACGTTGTTTGCTCATACAGGTATTCACGAAATTGAAAAAGTGGAAGTAGGACCTGGTGGCGATCAATTAACGAAAGTCACAAAATGGACTGTTGAAAAAGCAGATGCTCTTCAGAAAGAGACAGACGCCTTTATCGACGCTGTTTTGAACAACCACGCGCCAGCTGTCACTGGTGTTGATGGTTTGCGTGCTTTACGTGGTATTGAAGATATCCAAAGAATGATTGAGGCCTAATGGATCAAGTCCTATTTGTCGCGGCGGAAGCCTCGAGTGTCACCTACGCGCAACGAATTCTTGAAACTTGGAAAAAACAAGGTCGCAATATTCATGCGTTTGGTGTCGGCAGTCAGGACATGGAAAACCTGGGCTTTGAGCGCTTAGGCAAGTCCGAAGAAATGGCTGTTGTGGGCGCTGCTGAAATCATCAGTGCTTATTCACATCTGAAATCAGTCTTTGATAGCCTGGTTGCAGAAGCTGAAAAACGTCGTCCTAAAGTGGCGATTGTGATGGATTATCCAGAGTTCAATTTGATGCTGGCTAAAAAGCTTCATGCTTTGGGTATTCCTGTTGTTTATTATATTTCTCCGCAAGTGTGGGCATGGCGTAAAGGTCGCGTAAAAACGATCAAAAAATACTGCAAAAAAGTATTCGTGCTTTTCCCATTTGAGGTGCCTTTCTATGAAGAGCACGGCGTTCCGTGTGAGTTCGTCGGTCATCCGCTTTTGGATGAAATGGACGATCGCCTGTTAAACGATAAAGAATATTTGAAAATTCACCGCAACCAATGCGGGATCGGGGATAATGAAATCGTTTTGGGTCTGATGCCGGGGAGTCGCCGTTTGGAGCTCAAACAGCACTTCCAAATTCAACTCGATACGGCTCGTATCTTGTCAAAAAAATATCCGAATCTCAAAATCGTGATTTTGACAGCACCCACATTCAGCAAAGAAAAAATGCAGGAGTATCTTGAAGACTTCCGCTTGCCGTATGTTTTGTTGAAAGATGAACCATTCCGCATGATTCACCTAGTGGACATGATGCTGGTGGCTTCAGGGACTGCGACATTGCAAGTAGGCCTGATGCAAAAACCTATGGTTATCATGTACAAGATGAAGTGGCTGACAGGTTTGTTTGCCAAGCTTCTGGTGCGTGGAACTAAATACTTCGGCTTAGTGAATTTGATTCTTGGAAAAGAAGCAGTTCCTGAAAGATGGCAAGGAGATGTGACGCCGGAAAATATGGCGAAGTTGCTTTCTCGCTATGTTGAAGAGCCTGAGTATAAAGCTCAAGTTTTGGCTGATCTTGCTAGCGTTCGATCTTATTTGGGCGATAAAGGAGCCACGCAACGTGTGGTTCGCGCTTTGGATGAGTATTTAACGAAATGAAATTTTACCTAAGACCTTTTTCCTTTTTTTACGATCAAGTCGTAGGCGTGAAGAACGCCCTCTATGATCGTGGCGTGATCGGCAGCTATAAAGCTCCAGTGCCAGTGGTGTCGATCGGGAATTTGACGGTCGGGGGCACGGGTAAAACTCCCATTACTGATTTCTGTCTGAAGCAACTGACCAAGGCGGGCTTTAAGGTCGCGGTTGTCAGTCGCTCTTACCGGGCACAGGCCAATGCTCCGTGTTTCGTGGATATCAAAAAAGAAAACGCAGCTGCGTATTATGGTGATGAGCCCGTGTTGCTTGCAAAAGCGAATCCGGCCGTTTCTGTTTTTGTAGGACCTAGCAAATGGAGAACAGTTCAATATGCTTGCTCGGAAAATTCTTTTGATTTGATTATTGTCGATGATGGTTTCCAACATCGCCGTTTGCAAAGAAATCTGAATATCGTGATCTTGGATGCGACTGAAGCTTTGGCGAACTATGAAGTATTGCCGGAAGGTCGTGCTCGTGAATCGTGGTCGGGATTGCAACGCGCGGATTTAGTTCTGATTACAAAATGCAACCAAGCTTCCAACGAAGATTTGGCAGCGTTGGAAGCAAAAATTCCTGAGGGAAAAGAAGTTTTGCATTTCGCGTATGATCTGCAAATTTTCCGGAACCTGGGAACAGGTGCTGAATTGACTCGTGATCAATTGCAAGACAAGAAGTTTTTCTTGGTTTCTGCAATCGCACGACCTGATGTCTTTGAAAAGATGATGCGAGACGTGGGGAGTGTCGCAAAAAACTCTTTGCATTTCCGCGATCACCATCCTTATACGGCTGCGGATATTGAAAATATCGTGATCGAGTATAAAAAATCTCAGTCCGAGTTTGTTGTGACTACGGAAAAAGATGCCGTGAAGTTGCAAAGCTTGCTCATGCGCCCTGAGATGTTTTGGGCGGCATCATTGCAGGTTACTGAATTAGGGCATAAAGGACGACTCTATGAAATTATTAGTCAACTTCTTCGTCCAACTGTTTAGTTTTATTTCCAAGTTTTTACCGCGACCTCTTTTGCGTTTCACTGGATTGTGGGCCGGGGTTTTGTGGTTTGATGTCTTTCGTTTCCGACGCAAAATCGTACTCGATAATTTGACGATTGCGTTTCCAGAGTGGGATGAGCAAAAGAAGGTCCAAGTGGGGCGTCAGTCGCTCTACAACATGAGTTATAATTTTCCAGAACTTTTCGCAATTCCCCATATGGATCAGGCGTGGCTTGATAAGTATGCAGTGTTTGAAGGCTGGGAGAACGTCGAGAAGGCGCGTGCTGCAGGCAAGGGTGTATTCTTTTTAACTCTGCATTTGGGCAACGGAGATGTTGCTGCCAATGCGATTGAAATGAAGGGGCAGCCCATTTACATGATCACCAAGAGATTTAAAACCAAGTGGTTTGATGATCTCTGGTTTGCTATGCGTGGAGCAAAAGGTGTGAAGTACATTGATGCGCACGGAACAAACAATGCATTTGAGATTTTAAAAGCTCTTAAAAAAAACGGTGCTGTGGTTTTTGTCTTAGATCAATTTATGGGGCGACCTTTCGGCATAGAGACGACATTCTTTGGCAAAAAAACGGGAACAGCCTATGGTCTAGCTCTTTTCGTGCAAAAAACCAAAGCTCCTGTGATTCCCATCTATACTTACGAGGGGAACGACGGGAAACTTCACATAGTTACAGAGCCAGAGATGGACTTAAGTTCTTACCTATCTGAAGATAAAGATCAGGCGATCTTACAGATCACGCAGGCTTTTAATAATAAGCTAGAGACGATCATCCGCAAATATCCTGAACAGTGGATGTGGGTGCATCGTCGTTGGAAGGATTTTCGGTGAGTTGCAGACGAGTTTTAGCACTTTTCAGTTTTCTTTTAATGGTGAGCGCATGTTCATCGATCATGAAGTATGAAAAAGCAGATCAACTGAAGAAGAATGAAGAGTTTGATAAAGCCGTCACAATTGTAAAACCAACGGAACCGGCCGAAGGCGAAACAACGACAGAGTCAACACCAACATCTGCCGCAACGCCAGCCCCAACTGCCGTGGCAACACCAGCTCCGGCGACAAAGGGTTCTCAAACAAAGAAAACTCCTCCTCCTACCAAGACAAGTAAAAAGAAAGGGGCGGCAACTGCGGTTACCTCCGCTGAATCCGCATCACCGGCGCGCCGTCAGCCCGAACTTGAAAATGATGATGACTTTACAGGGCGCCGCCCGAACAAGGATCCTTTCCGCGTTGGCGAGGAAGTTGTTCATGACGTTCACTACTTCAAAGTTTCTGCGGGTGAGTTGAAAATCAAGGTGGAACCTTTTGCGACCGTCAATAATCGCAAGTCCTATACCTTCGCGATTGAAATTAAAACTGTGGGCCTTTTCTCGAACTTTTACAGCGTTGAAGACCGTGTTGAAACTTTCGTCGATTACGAAGAACTGGTGCCGCGTGTTTTTCAATTGCACGTAAAAGAATCCGGCCAGTTGCGTGAAGCCAAAATGCTTTTTGACCAAGGTAAAGCGACGTATTGGGAAAAGAAAGTCACTAAAGATGACGGGGAAAAGGAAAAGAAACTTTCCTGGGATATCTTAGAGTACTCCCAAAATGTGTACAGCTCTGTTTTTTATATGAGAAACTTCAAATGGGAAACGGGGAAGGAATACTCGTGGCGAGTTGCGGACGACGAACAGAATCTCGTCTTCTCTGGTAAAGCGCTTCGTCGCGAAGTTTTACAAACGAAGCTCGGCCCCATGAAGGCGATTGTGATTCAGCCAAACATTGTGTTGAAGGGTAAATTTAAACCTATCGGAGACAATTTGATTTGGCTTTCTGATGACGATCGAAAATATATTTTGAGAATTGAAGCTAAAATTAAAATCGGTACTTTGATTTCTGAAGTCGTGAAAATCAATCCAGGTAAGCCTTAGTTACTTCGAATAGATAAAGGTCGCGCCCGCTTCGGTCACGTTGTTGGCGCCGCTGCTATCATAATCTTGCCCCAGAGCACCCACCGCCAAAGTGAGACCTTGCAAAGCAATTGATGCGCCAAAGTTATCGGCGGCAACTCTGGCGTTCGTACCGAGCGCTACGATCTTTTGACTGAAATCCCAAGAGCTTGATTGTTTTTTAAAGATATACGCGGCTCCGGCATTGGTTATCAGGGCAGCTCCGGCAGCATCATAATCCTGAAGCTTGGCACCGACAGCGACGCGTCCTTGAGAAATCGAAACGCTGCTACCAAAGCTGTCGGCCGCTTTTCTGCCATTGGTTCCCATCCCGACAATTTTTTGTTCCAAGGTCCACGTCGCGCCTGTTCTTGAGTAAATGTATGCGGCTCCGGCATCCGTGACGGAATTGCTGTTTGTTGCATCGGTGTCTTGTCCTGGAGCCCCAATAGCAATCGAATCATTTTCAATTGCAACACTATATCCGAAGGTATCAGATGCCACGCGCGTGACTGTACCTGCGCCCGCTAGTTTTTGTTGCAAGGACCACACACCAGCAGTGCGTGTGAAAACAAACGCCGCTCCGGCAAAAGTTAAAAAGCCTGTACCTGTTTCATCATAACCGTGTCCCGGAGCGCCGACGACAATGGAGTCTCCAGAGATCGCTACTTTCGAACCGAAGATATCTGAGGCAAGTCGTCCGTTTGTACCTTGGCCGACAAGTTTTTGTTGGAATGTCCAAACAGTTGAAGCACGAGCAAAAACGAAAGCAGCTCCCGCATCTGTTAAAAGATTGCTTCCATTCGCATCATATTTTTGTCCTTTGGCTCCGACCACAACGCTGTCTCCAGAAATTCCGACACTAACTCCAAAGAAGTCTCCTGACATCCGACCATTGGTTCCTGTGCCAACGAGTTTCTTTTGTAGCGTCCAAGTTCCGCCTGAACGAAAATAGATGTAGGCTGCTCCAGCATTTGTAAGTGCGTTAGCTTCGGTTGCATCATACGGATGGGAAGGGGCTCCAACGACCAAAGTGTCGCCGCTGATCGCGAGACTCTGGCCAAAAAGATCGCCGCTTAAAACGCCATTTAGTTTTTGTTGCAAGGTCCAAGCACCACCGGATTTGATGTAAATATAAACCGCACCGGCACCGGAAGATTCATTCGCCGCACCAGTTACAAGAGTTGTTTGATCTTCCGAAATTGCCACACTGGTACCGAATGCGGCAGAGATTGCATTGATAGATCGAGGTGTATTATCGGCAAGCTTGGTGATTTGCAAAAATGGCGGATCGTATTCGTAAGCGACACCCGCTGAGCAGGCCGAGGCGCCACCGCTTGAAGTGCTTTGCGCATAGTAACTATAAACGCCTGGTATAAACAGTGTCGGAAGTGTGACAGGCATTGAAGTGCCCGTTGAGCCCACGGTCATAATCTCATTCGTGCAAGCAGCGTCCGTAAAGATGCGAACTGTGTAGTCAGAATAGATATTAGACACTGTTATACTAGGTGTACTCACTGATGAAGGGGAGGTTGTATTTAACGTTAAAGCCGGTGCGACCGTTTGTACGGAAAAAGCCAAGCTTTGCCAGGCCGATGTATTTTGTAGGTTATCGACCACGCGGATATTCAGATAATAATTTTGATCCAAAAGATTGAGACCCACGAGTTGTCCATTGGTGCTTGCTCCGGCGTCTGTCCAATCGCGAATCTCGGTTCCGCCAAAAGAAGTTCCCAGAGAAAGTTGATATTTTAAAACACCCGAGCCCGTATCCGTCGCCGGTGTCCAGTTCATAAGAGGAGAGATATTTTTGGCAGTATAAATCACACTGTTTTGTAGAGTCGGAGCAAGTCCCGAGGTGTCAGGCGCAGTCGTATCGAGGATTGCGGTGTCTGAGATACAGCTTGATTCCAAGCCACTCAAATTACGGAAGCTTGCTGAAATCGTATGAGTGCCATCAGTGGAAGACGATAAAGCCCAATTGAGTTTGGAGGTGCTGTAAGTCTCCCAGGCGCCTCCGGTACAAGTCGCATCATTGGTGATTTTCATTTCCGTCGCGTCGCTTGCCGCAATGGTGAGATTCGGAGCAAGTGTTGAAAAATATTTTTGCGAACCGTTCACGTAGCCGACATTGATAGCCAGTAAACTCGCAACCGGAGCATTGAGATCGACAAAAACAGATTCCGTCACACACTCGGAACTTAAGCCATTGATTTTAAAACGGTAGCTCACGAATTTTTTTCCGCCCCCCGCAGACAGGGAAAGGGGATAGCTGTTCGCCTTGGCATACCAGGGCAAACCTTCGCAAGTAAGGCCTTCACCGATGGAGACTTCTGATACTTTTGAGCTGAGATTTAAGGTCGCAACAGTAGATGGCGTTGCGATATGTTTTTCACCGTTAACAATGACTTCATTTTCAAACGTGATCGTGCTTGAGAAAGTGGAGCGCAGCTGTGCGATGTCTGGCACCGCATCCGTGCAGGCAACAAGCGACAATAAGAATAAAAAAACCAAGCCGATCTGCAAGCAAACGTCCTCTGTTTGGCCTACTTATTATCGGCATTTTCTGGACGTTTATTGAGTTTTTCTAAATTGAGATGTCTTAAACTGAGACGCGCGGACCAGAGCTAACGGCAAACGCAGGTGACGTCACCATTGTTATCAGGTTTGCTTCTTTGACGGCAAAGACCACTGCCATAAGGAGGTTGTGGATCACGAATGCAGACGACACCAACGGGCTTGCCATAACAGTAGATATCGCTGTTACGTGCGCAGCGATACGCTTCGGGTTGTTGTTCGTCGAGAGTTAAATCGGAAAGGTCTTCTTGCGCAAAACTCATCAGCGGAGCAAGAAAGAAAAGCAAAATGATTTTTTTCATCGTGGCCTCCGTTGCAAAAAAAATTGAATTCAACAACGAAATGTTAGCACGAGAAAAAACAGAATGAGAATGTGATTCCGCAAAGCGTAAGAGTTTTTTAGAATTATTTGTTGGATTGTCGTGGATGGCGTTGCGAGTCTTTGTGCAGACGTTGCAGGGCCAGTTCTTCAATTTTTTTAGCAAGAATTAAGTTTTGCGCGAGCACTTGATAGAAATGATTTTGACTGATCTCTAGCAAGACCGATTCTCTTTGTGTGGTGACGGTTGCTGTTCGAACGCCGCCGCTCATTAAAAGTGAAATTTCACCAAAGCAGCTACCTTGATTCAGGATATTGATGTTCTGCCCATTTTGACTGATCACCACAGAACCTTGAATCAAGATATAACAAGAATTTCCGGCTTGGCCTTCGCGGAACAAAACCTGATGAGATCCTGTTTGGCAAAGGCGGCCTGAGAAAATCAATGAATCCAAACTGTCTGACGGCAGCGAAGAGAAAAACTCGGATGAAGTCAGAGCTTGTAAGACCCAGAAACGATGTTGCAGTGTCTGTGCTTTATCGGTTTTGATGAGCTGATCATATTCTGGCAAAAAAGGTATTTTCAAGACTTCGCTATCAGCAAGTGAATAAACGTCAGCGGAACGAGCTTGTCCCAAAAGAAAACCACGTTCACCAAAAAGAGAGCCTCCACCTAAAATGGCTTGGCGTTCTCGTTGAGAAGGACCTAGAACGCGATAAATTCCTAACTGACCATTAAGCAAAATATAAAGGTCGCGTGTCCGTTCGCCTTGTTGCAGAAGGCGAGTATGAGCTGCAACTTTTAAGATTTGTGAATTCTTGAGAAAGTAATCGGCTAGCTCTGGAGCGAGAGATCTTAAAAAAGGAAGATCACGAGACACCGTCACGCCCTTAAGGGGAGCAACTGTGGCGGAATCTTGTTGTGAGAAGTAGGTGGCGAAAGCTGAATTAAGAAATGCACCTTCTTGCAATAGAAAAAGAATCAATCCGTGCAGTTCGCGAAAACTCACCAGCCAACCTTGTCCGAGATAAAACTGCACCAAAGATTCCAAAGTCATGGCACTGCTGCGCAAGGCTTGGAGCATTGAAAATTGGTTTTGGTTCAATTGAAATTGTCGGCCTGAATGTTTAAATGAAACGACGCCACCCTGGGAATCAGGGGTTAGATCAATGGGGCGGAGTTGGATGATTTCTTTTTCAATCTTCACCAGCGTCTTATCGGTCGAGTGGGTGTAAAAAAGTGCAGGACTTCAGTCAGGACTGATGCCCGGCCTTGGGCCAGATTGTCGAGAGCAAGTCCCTTGTCCAAAGCTCTTTCGTTAGAATGAAGAAATGCCAGTGATTGGATGTCGTCATTTCTCAGGTTATAAGCCGTGCTTTCGCTCCACTTCTTGCGATGAAAGTTGTGCAGTGAAGGATATTCCTGCGGTTTCGCTTTTAATTGTTCATCTGGGTGCCCTCGGCGCGGTTGTTCGCAGTACGAGTTTGCTGCGTGCTATTAAAAGAAAATATCCGCGCTCAATGATCACCTGGGTGACGGATGCTCCCGCTCATCAGCTGTTAAAAAATCATCCGGCAATTGACCGTGTTCTTACAACATCAGAAGCAGATCTCTTGTCGTTGTCTTCTTTGGAATTTGAAATCGCTTTGGTGATCGATAAGTCATTAAAAGCGGCAGGCATCTTAAAGCGTACAACAGTGGATAAGACATATGGGTTTCAAGTGCTTCCTCGTAATGGCGCCATTGTTCCGGCCACGGCGGCAGCACAAGAGCTGTGGGAGCTTGGGCTTGATAACGATAAAAAGTTTTTTGTGAATAAAAAGCCTGAAACACAATTGATGATCGAAGCTTTGGAACTCGGTCCCTATCAACGCGATGATTATTGGCTGCCGTTGCAAGACACGGAAGAAAAAGAAAAACAATCCCGCCGCGAACTGTGGTTGAGTAAAAATAATAAAAAAATTGTGATTGGACTGAACACAGGTTGCAGTCCCGTCATTCCTTATAAAAAGCTATCGGTCGATTTTCAGCGTCAGATAATAAAGGCTATTCAAGAAGAAATCCCTCATGCGGAAGTGGTGCTTTTGGGAGGCCCTGAAGACACACTTCGCAATAGAGAAATTGCTCAAGGTTTAGATGTTATTTCAACAGCAACGGAATCAGGTTTGCGCGATGGACTTGTCAGTGTTGCGGCGTGCGATGTGATTTTAACGGGAGATAGCCTTGGAATGCACATGGCTATTTCACAAAAGGTGCAAACTGTGGCATGGTTCGGACCGACATGCGCACACGAAATAGATTTGTACGATCGTGGTGCTGCGATTTTAAGCAAAAGCTCTTGCAGCCCTTGCTGGAAGAGATCTTGTGAACGATCGGTCATGTGCTATGATCAGGTCTCTTTGGAGGAAGTTCTCAATGCCCTTAAATCTTGTTGTTCAAACAGCCTTTCTCGGGGATCTGCTACTCGCAATCCCGATGCTGAAGCGCTGCCGTGAACTGTGGCCAGATCACAAGCTCGGCTTGGTCTGTCGCAAAGGTGTAGGCAGCTTTCTTCTTAAAACCGGTTTGATTGACGAACTCTACGAAGTTCAAAAGGGCAGTGCTGATTCTTACAATCAAGCACTTGAAAAAATCAGCAAACACGAAGTGAATCATTTGATTGTCCCACACGAATCTTTGCGCACGGTTTTCTTTGCTTCACGGATTAAAGCTAAAAAGAAAATTTCGTTTTATAAATTCTGGAACTTTGCATTTTACGATGTTCGTGAAAAAAAGCCGATGGCGTTACCAGATTCCCTACGCCAAATGAGCCTCTTACAATTTCAAGATGCGACTTTAAAAAAGAATCTGCAAGACTACGCAGCTACAGCAAAACCTTATACGCCCGATGAGCGAGGTCATTTATCAGCCCCACCAACATGGGCCTCAATGAGCCTGCGCCAGCAAGTTCTCAAAGACGAAGAAGCATTTAAAAATCTCCAACAGAAGTTCAATCTCGATTTCTTCGGAAAAGAAAAAGTAGTTTTAATTTTCCCAGGCTCCGTCTGGGCAACAAAACGCTGGACCGAAGAAGGCTTCATGGCAACAGGACAAGCCCTGCAAAGAAAAGGCTATAAAGTTATAGTCATGGGCGGCCCCGGCGAAGAAGCGCTAGCAGAAAAAGTAGCCGAAAGAATCAACGGTTCCTTCTCTCTAGCAGGAAAAACCAGCATCTTCGAGTCCGCAGCATTAATAGCAAGAGCATCTTTGGTGATAGCAAACGACAGTGCATCAACTCACTTAGCAGCAGTCTGTGAAACTCCGCACATCGCAGTCTTCGGCCCAACAGTACTCGAGTTCGGCTATCGCCCATGGTCCGCAGAAAGCTATGTCGTAGAAAAAACAGGCTTACACTGTCGCCCATGCGGAAAACACGGCCACAAAGAATGCCCTATTGGAACTCATGTCTGCATGAAATCAATATCAGCCACACATGTCGTAGATAGAGCCGAAGCAATACTAAAATAAACCGAAGCAAGAATTTGGAGGTTTAATCTTCCCTCCAAATTCCCCCGCGCTCCGAAGAGCTTAGTCTTCTCCGGCGTAGTCTTTCACATTGATTCCGTATTTACGGATTTTACGAAGAAGAGTGTTCTTAGGAATATTTGCCTGCGCCACTGTTTGATTGATTCGGCCCTGGTTGGCCTTCAATGCACTGACAATAAATTCTTTTTCCATTTCTTCTTTAAAGGCATCAAAATCCAAAGGACCTTGATATCCAACGCTCGCCATTTTTTCTTTGTCTTCTTTTGGCGCGAGTTTGATTGATTCAGGCAATGATTCAACCGTGATCTCGTGAGAGTTCTCCACGATAAATGCACGTTCAACCGCATTTTCCAGTTCACGGATATTTCCTGGCCAGCGGTAAGATTTTAACATGTCCAATGCTTCAGCTGTAATGCCGTTGATAACTCGGCCATGCTGTTTAGAAAACTTCTTAATGAAAGTTTGTACCAAGGCTTTAATATCATCTGTACGCTCACGCAAAGGCGGCAAGAAGATCGGCATGACGTTCAAGCGATAGAACAAGTCTTCGCGGAATTGGCCTTCTTCCATCATCTTCTCAAGGTTGCGGTTGGTTGCCGCAATAATGCGTGTGTTGGTTTTCACTTCACGTGTGCCGCCAACCGGGGTGAACTTCTTGTCTTGAAGAACGCGCAAGAGTTTGACTTGCATATCAGGTTTTAATTCACCCAATTCATCCAAGAACAAAGTACCATTGTTCGCCATTTGGAACTTACCGATTTTTCTTTCCACAGCACCCGTGAAAGCCCCTTTTTCGTGACCGAAAAGTTCGCTTTCCATCAAGCTCTCAGGAATAGCTCCGCAGTTAATAGCGACAAAACCACCGGATTTGCGAGGGGAGTTGAAGTGAATCGCACGGGCCACAAGTTCTTTACCAGTTCCGTTTTCACCGCGAATGAGGACTGTCGTATCGACTTTGCAAAGGCGATAGATCAGGTTGAAAACTTCTTTCATTTTTGAATTCGAACCAACAAATTCGCTTTCGATATCGTCGTCAAAAATCGGATTCGAAAGGGCCAAGTTCGAAACCAACTCACGCGCTTCCAAGCTTTGACGAACAATCTCTGTGAGTTGTTGTGGGTTGACTGGTTTTTCAACGTAGTCGTACGCACCTTCTTTAATCGCGATAACCGCGTCATGCAAATTCGAATGCGCCGTCATCAAAACGACGAACGTACGAGGATCGTGTTCTTTGATCGCGGTCAATGCTTCGATACCATTCATCTCCGGCATTTTGACGTCCATTAACACCAGATCGAATTGTTGCTGTTGAACTTTTTGTAGAGCTTCTTTACCAGTTGAAGCTTCTTCGATTGTGAACTCCACATCAGGCATTGCTGATTGAAGGATCGAAATCACCGAACGGCGTAGTTCTGCTTCGTCATCAACAATCAGTGTTAGTAATTTGGGAGTCATAGAATCACCTCATCTTCTTCGGCTTCAACAGGCAATGTGAATGAAACAGTTGTTCCCTGTCCCAGTTGGCTTTCCATTTTCACTTTGCCGCCATGAAGTTCAATAAAATACTTTACGAGATAGAGGCCGAGACCGCTACCTTTAGTTCTTAAATCTTGATCACTGCCGCGCGTGAATTTGCCCCAGACTTTGTCCATGTCTTCAGGCTTGATTCCTTCGCCAGTGTCTTTCACCAGGACATGCACGTGTTCGTCTGTTTCGTAAGAAACAACCTCGATGTGTCCTTGTGAAGGAGTGTACTTGATCGCATTTTCAACCAGATTGATCACCACCTCTTTAATCAAAGTGCTATCAAACTCGAGTGAAAACATCGGTTCTAGTTGCGTTTCAATCTTAATGGCTTTTTCGCGAGCCAGGGGACGAAGCTGTTGTAAGGCCGCTTCAATGATCTCGTTAATATCAGCCACTTCTTTATTAATTTTAAAGTCACGGGACTCGACACGAAGAACTTTCAGAATCGACTGAATATAGCGATTGAGTTCGTCACTGAAAGTTCCCAAGGATTTTAAGTCTTGAGTCAGTTCAGGATCCGTGTGCTGCGTTTGCAGGCGATTGACGATGGCTTGAATCTTTGCAATCGGCGTTTTTAAGTCATGGGAGATTAAACTCACGAAGTTATTTTTCAGCTGCTCCAGCTCTGACAAATACTGTTGCTCTTGTTGCAATTGGAAGTTTTGACGCTCAATCTTTGTTGCCTGATAACCGATAAAGATCGTCCATGTTGCCGCTAATAATACAAACGGAGTGAATGCCGGCGACCAGAAATAGAATGTATCAAACACCCATGCCGACAATGCGGCAAAAAGAGTTCCCACCCAGACGATCGAAAACAATGCCACAGATTGAGGGTAGTTGGTGATCAAAAATACCGCAAAGAACATCAACAACAACAAACCGGCCGCGTACCACCAGAAGGACAAACGCTTGATCCATTTGTTGCCCAGAACCGTATCCAAAACATGCGCCAGAATTTCTGTGCGCGACAGAGTTCCAACTGGTGTCATGTAAACTGGTCCCGAGGATGTTTCTGCGCCAATCAAAACAATTTTATTTTCAAAAACGTTCGCCGGAAGCTCATCGTAAAGAATTTCGCTCAAAGTGTATTGAGCAAAAACGCGCGAGCTTCCACGATAGTTGATCGGAAGACCCGCCAAAGTTGTGGGATAGGATTTCCCCGTGATTCGTTCAATCATATGGGGCATGTCAGCTCTTTGCGGGAATACGCGACGAACCACGCCGTCTTCGTCACGGCGAACTTCATTGCTTCCGATATTGCTGTGCTCACGATTGGCAAAAGCAGGCAATAAGACACGCTCAAAGTTATTTGTCGTCGAGGCCCAGACAATGCGTGGATCTAAAAACAAACGAGCCTCGTCATAACTCAAACGGGGAGTTCCGATATTATCGCCAAAGTAAAGTGTCACACCCACAGATTGTGGGTTCTGTTTCATAATTTTGCTTAGGAGCTCGACCCAAATTCTTTTATCCCAGAAAAAGCTATCCGTGATGTCAGTGACTTCGTTCATATTGTCGAAACCACCGGTGAGAGGTTCGTAAATATTTGTAAAGTCGGCCTGGTGCATAGTGATCAAAACAATTTGTGAGGAGGTTTTTTGGTCACCACGAAGTTGAAAGCGTTGGTCGTAAGAATTGATCTCGTCTACCGAAAGGGCTAGGCAGCCAATCAGCCAGCATAAAAAGCATCTCAGCCAGAAACCGCGACGTAGCGAAAAAAAGCGAAGCAGGACTTCACTACGGTAAAGGAGGTTTTTAAAAATCGACTGAGAAAACGGATCTTTTTGCACGCGTCGCAACATAGCAAATTTACTGAAAAATTCAACAATTAAAAGACCTTACCGTTAGCCGTTAAAAGGAGTATATTGAAAAATATGCAGGTTTATCAGGGTGTAAAAGAGCTTCCCGCAAGCCTAGAGGCTTCGGTTGTGACAATTGGAAATTTTGACGGGGTCCATTTGGGCCATCAGCAGCTTGTTGAGACGGTGACCCGCGAGGCGCAGCACTTTGGAGTGCCCTCTGTCGTGTATACATTTCACCCTCATCCTGTGCGAGTTTTGCACCCTGAAAGGTCCACTCAAAGACTTTTTGATCTACGTGATCAGCAAGAGCAATTCCGTTCACGCGGTATTGACAGCATGATTATTGAAAATTTCACCCTCGAGTTCTCGAAAATTTCACCTCAGGATTTTTTGCAAAAGTATATCGTCGATAAACTTCATCCAAAAACTCTGGTGGTCGGTCACGATTTTTCTTTTGGTGCCAATCGCGCCGGAAATATTCCTTTCCTGGAACAGTTCTGCTCAGAGCGCGGCATTCGTTTGATCATCATTCCGCCGTTTCAGTTGGGTGGAAAAGTCGTGTCATCAACGCGAATTCGTGAGGCTTTGTTGGCAGGCGAGGTGGAGCAAGCGCGTGAGCTTTTGGGCCGTAGATATTATCTTCGAGGGCCTGTTGAAAAAGGATTTCAGCGTGGTCGTACGATCGGTGTTCCTACAGCGAATATTCATCCCGACGTGGAGTTTGTTCCACGCAAGGGTGTGTATGTGACTTTGACTAAAGTGGGATCGGATCTGCATCCTTCGATTACGAACATTGGAGTGAATCCGACTTTTCACACCGAGCAAAAACCGCCGCTTAAAGTGGAAAGCCATATTTTCGATTTTGATGCTCACCTGTATGGAGTGGAGCTCGAGGTGTACTTGTTGCACTTCCTTCGTGATGAAAAGAAATTCAACGGCTTGGAAGAACTCAAAAATCAGATCCAGGAAGATCTGAAAGAAGCACGTAGGTACATGGATGAGCACAAAAAAGATCTATGAAATTCGCCCTGAGGGTCCGAGTTTTTTCTTTCGTTTTTTAGAATTTCTTACCAAGAAAAATTCCTGGGATCTTGAGTTTCAGCATCAACCCGGACTCACTCCCGAGGTTCATCATGATGCCGCGGGAATAGCCGTGGATCTTTCTTTGTCGCAAAGTTTGTTAGAGGGAATTGCAGTTCAGCCGACGCTTGTCCGAAATTTGCAAAGCCTGGATTCTTTTTTTCAAGACGATGGTGCTTGGCTTCCGCGCATTTTGTATTATGAAGCTCTTCGTTTAGTTCTTATCGAAAAAGCCCGTGACCTTGATATTCGACAACCGGCCTTTGTTGTTGCCCGTGCGGAAAAGATGCGAATCGTGGCGTCTTTATTGGCGGAAATGGGCTTTTCGAATATTTATCTGGTAAGTGCAGATGCGGATGATCTTGATCAGCAACAAGAGTTTTTGTCGCGACGTCAATTGGGAATTCGTTTTCACAAAGTTCCTGCCGAAGAACTCACTTTGCAAGTGGTGAGTGCGGCCATAATCATTAATGCGGAAGATCTTTATAATGATGAAGCGCTTTTAAGTGACCTTTCATATTTCAATTACATGAAAGGTAATGGCTATGTTTTGGATCTGCATTGGGAGGCAGAAAAGAATTTGCTCTTAGAAGAAGCGCACAGTGCAGAACTTAAAACTCTCTCTCCAGTTTTGATTCTCGGGCATCTCGTGAATTTGTGGCTTCAGCGGTTGAATCTGCCAACACAGATAAAGGTCGAGGAGATCGAGGAAAGCTGGATTTTGTTTTTGAAAGAAAACTCTTCCTCCGTCTAGTTACAAAAAATGGCACCCTAGAGTAAAGTATGTCGAGGAGTGTCGCATGTCATCGTCATCACTCAAGATAGGGGAAATGCTGGTTCGACAAGGTCTGATGAAATCAGACCAGTTGGCAGCAGCTATTGAAGAGCAAAAAAAATCGGGATCGAAGCTTACAAGCTGTATCATTCAATTAGGTTTTCTTAAAGAAAATCAAATTCTTCGTGCGCTGGAAAAGCATTTCTCTGTTCCCGGAGTTGAGGTCAATACTTTCGAGGTTGATCCGGCTGTCGTGACACTCATTCCAAAAGATGTGTGTGAAAAGAACACACTTATTCCTCTGCAAAAAGCACATAATACTCTCGTCGTAGCGTTCTCGGATCCAAGTAATATCATGGTGAAGGAAGACTTGCGCTTCATCACTCGTTGCCGTATTCAGGCTGTTGTCGGTACTGAAAGTGCCATCAGCTCTGCAATTGATCGATATTACGGCGGTAGTATCAATATGAAGTCTCTGAACTCCGTGTCCGATGGGATCATGGAAGAGGAGTTTTCATTCTCAGGACCGACAGCAGAAATTATTGACCAAGATGGTGGCGTGGATGATGCGCCGATCGTGAAGTTCGTGAACTCGATCTTGGCGGACGCGATTCGTAAGCGTGTTTCCGATATCCATTTTGAGCCTTATGAAAAAAGATACCGCGTGCGCTTCCGTATTGACGGTAACTTGGTTGAAGCCACAGCGCCTCCTTCGGGAACAGCTGCGGCGATTGCCTCTCGTATTAAAATTATGTCCAAACTTGATATCGCCGAAAAACGTCGTCCTCAAGACGGTCGTTTGAAAGTGCGCACGATCAAGGGTAAAGAGATGGACTTCCGTGTGAGTGTTTTGCCAACGATGTGGGGCGAGAAAGTCGTTCTTCGTCTATTGGATAAATCCAACTTGCAATTAGATATGACTAAGTTGGGATTTGAAGAGGACGATTTGAAACTCTTTAAATCCGTGATCCATTTGCCACAAGGGATGGTTCTCATCACAGGTCCGACGGGATCTGGTAAAACCACGACAATTTATTCTGCCTTGGCGGATTTGAATCAAACCGACGTGAATATTTCCACAGCCGAAGACCCTGTTGAGTTCAACTTAGAGGGTATCAATCAGGTGCAAATGAATGCAGACATCGATCTGACATTCTCGTCTGCTCTGAAGTCTTTCCTTCGTCAAGACCCTGACATCGTCATGGTGGGGGAGATTCGTGACTTAGAAACAGCTGAGATTGCTTTTAAAGCGGCCTCAACAGGTCACTTGGTTGTGAGCACTCTGCATACCAACGATGCTCCGGCGACGATCATTCGTCTGACAGAGATGGGTGTGGCTCCGTATATTATCACTTCAACTGTGAACTTAATCGTCGCGCAACGTCTGGTCGGTAAAGTTTGCGAGTCGTGCAAAGCGCCGATTGAAGTTCCGCAGCAGACACTTATCAACTTAGGTGTGCCTGCGAATGAAGTGGGCGATTACAAACTTTTCAAAGGAAAAGGTTGTGCCAATTGCAATAGCACAGGCATCAAAGGTCGTGCGGCGATCTACGAACTTTTAGCAATGACAGAAAAAATGAAGGAAGCCATCTTAAAAGGTGCTTCCACAGGGCAGCTTCGTTTCTTGGCTCGTGAGCAGGGAATGCGCACACTTCGTCGAAGTGCTCTTCTGAAACTTAAGCGTGGAATTACAACAATTGAAGAAGTCTTGAACGCTTCAGTAAAGGATGTCTAATGAGTCTCACTGAACTTCTTTTGCAGGCGAAAGCAAAAAAAGCAGATGAATTTCTTTTCGTAGTCGGGGCAGAGCCTCGAGCGCGACTTGCAAATGGTTGGGTGACTCTGCGCTCTACGCCTGGTCTGGTGACAGAGTGGAATTTGTTGCAACAAAGTCTTCTTTCAAATCAGCAAAAAGCAGTTCTTGATACAACCGGTGTTGTGCTTGGTGAAACAGCTCTTGATAGTCACCGTGTGGGCTTCTCATTCTTTCAAGAAGGTGCCACGATGAAGGCCGTTGTCGACCTTGACGTGGATGGACTCAAGCAAGAAGTCAGTTTGCCAGCTTCTCTTTTAGAGAACGCGCTTCGCATGAAAGGCATGATGTTGCTATCAGGCCCAGGTGAGGGCGGACGTTCTTGGATTTTGCAAAAGCTTTTACAAAAAATGAGCGAAGAGAAGTCTTTCTCTGCAGCTGTTTTATCGGCGCGCACATTTCCGCAAATCCGGGATGAAAAAGCGTGTTTTGTATATCACAACGGACAGTTTGCTCGTAGCGAAGACCGTGAGTCTTTGCTTGCCGGTTTGGACCTTGTTGTCTATGACGGTTTTTCTGACGAGAAATTCCTGGAAGCTCTTAATCTAGCTGAGCAAGGAACATTTGTTATTTATTCTATGAAATCTCCTTCAATGGAAAATACTTTGCGCCGCTGTTTTTCTGTTTTGCATAAAAACTTTGGTGCGCAAGGCTCTCCACGTTGGGCGGAGGTTCTGAGTGTCGTAGCGGGGAGCTATGGCATGCCGGGCCTCAGTGGCGAAAGAGTTTTTGCTCATGAAATTCTCTTGGTAAAACCTCAAGTGCGCAGTCTTTTGGAAAATGAAGACTGTAAAGGCGTCTTGCAGGCCTTGGGACAGGCGGCTGAGAACTCCGGCTTGCTTGCTTTGAATCAATCGCTCTTACAGCATTTGATTCGTCGTCGTATTGATTTGAAAACAGCATTTGAAGTTTCCAGAGATCCAGACAACTTAGATCAACTTTTGAAGAAGGTAGGGATCTAGATGGCAAAGTTTTCGTATCAAGCGAAAAACTCCGTTGGACAAATGGTTCAAGGGGAGATCGAAGCAAATTCTCAACAGGAAGCAATTATCCGTTTAAGAGCTCAACAGCTTCTTCCTGTTCGAGTGGGGTTGGCAGCAGGAGGCGCTCGTCCGCGTCCGAAGCCAGGTCAAAATGCAGGTTTTTTTGCGGGCCGTGTGAAGGGTAAGGACTTACAAATCTTCACGCGTCAGTTTGCGACCTTGATTAACGCCGGTATCCCGGTTGTGGATTCACTTAAAATTCTTTCTGAAGGTTTGCGTCCCGGTCTTTTAAAAGAAGCTTCGGCGCAAGTGAAGTCATCAATTGAATCCGGTCGTCGTTTGGCTGAAGCCATGGCACATGTTCCAACAGTATTCGATAAACTCTATGTCAATATGATTCAGGCTGGTGAAGAAGCCGGTATCTTGGATGGAATCTTGCAGCGTTTGGCTTCTTATATGGAGAAGTCTGAAAAACTAAAAGCCCAAGTAAAAGGGGCCTTGGTTTATCCTGTTGTGATTATCGTTGTGGCGATGCTTGTTATCGCTGGTATCTTGGTTTTCATCATTCCGAAGTTCATGGAGTTCTTTGCTTCTTCGGGTAAAGAACCACCTGCATTGACTATGATGGTTGTCGGTATCAGTAACTCTCTGACACAGAACTGGCAGATGTGGTTGGGTGGGTTGATTTTAGGTCCGATTCTGATCAAGCAATATCTGGCAACGCCGGATGGGCAAAACGCATTTGACCGTTTTATTTTAAAAGCGCCGGTGTTTGGCGAAGTTGTGCAGAAATCATCGATCGCGCGTTTGACAAGAACGCTTTCGACGTTGCTTTCGTCAGGTGTTGGTTTGATTGAAGCAATTGAAATCTCGGCAAAGACTTCAGGTAATATCGTTGTTGAGCAAGCCCTTTTGCGTTGTAAAGAATCCGTCATGGCGGGACGAACTTTTGCGTCGCCATTAGGAAAAGAAAAAACTTTTCCTGACATGGTTGTGCAGATGATTTCCATTGGTGAGCAGTCTGGTACGCTCGATGTGATGTTGGGTAAAATCGCGGATTTCTATGAGGACGAAGTTGAAACATCTGTTAAAGCGATGACTTCTTTGTTAGAGCCACTTTTGATGGTCGTTTTGGGTGGTATCATTGCCGTTCTGGTTGTTGCCATGTACCTTCCGATCTTCAATATGGCCGAGGTCGTCGGGGGATAGATGCGTCTCAGTTACGGCCTACAGAATAATAAGAATCAAGGACTGATGCTGGAGTTAACTCGCATCAGTCTGTTTTTTTTGATTCTGTTGATCAGTGTTGTTTCCAGTATTTTTCAAAATGGATTTGTGAATTGGGAGATCTTAGGGCCGTTTTACGGAATTCTGTCGATCGCTTTCACTTTGCATCTGGTCTATCTAGCGACTTGGGAGTCTCTTCTAAAAAAGCCTCTTTTGCTTTTCGCGGGTTTTGTCCTTGATGCGATTTTCATTTCTTTTTTAATTTATTACTCAGGTGTGAATCAGTCCCTATTTCTGTTCTTGCATCTTGTGAACATTCTGCTAGCGGGAATTGCATGTCGGGGAGTGGGGGCGGTGACGCTGGCTCTATTGACCAGCATCTTCTTTACGACGGCGGCTTTATTTTCGCCGGATATGAAGGCGCTCAATTTCTTTTTCTTGTTGGCGCTTAATAATATCGCATTTTTTGCGGTTGCGGGTCTGTCGGGTTATCTGAGTGAGCAGTTGCAAAGTGTTGGAAAAGAACTTTCTGTCACAGGATTAAAGCTCCGTTCGGCTCAAGAGTTGAATCAAATTCTTTTGGAGAACATTCCGACGGGTATGGTTTCTTATTTGGAATCCGGCGAGATTGTAACTGCGAATGAATCAGCAAAAGCTATTTTATCCCAAGAAAATTTGCTCAGTGAAAACTGGTTGCGACTTTTTCCGAGTCTGCAAGCGGCGGACTTTAAAGGCGATGTGAAATACACTTTGGGTGATCATGCTATTATTTTGGGTATGACTCAGTCCAAAGTGTTCAGTCCTGAGTTGCAAACGCATTTGGTGATCGCATTATTCGATGATCTGACGAAGATTCGTCAGCTGGAATATAATGCTCGTCAAAATGAGAAGATGGCAGCAATTGGTGGATTGGCAGCGGGTATTGCCCATGAAATCCGCAATCCCTTGGCGGGAATCAGTGGCAGTATTGAGCTTCTCAGTCAGACAGTTAACAGTGATGATGATCGAAAACTGATGAAGATCATTTTGCGCGAAATTGATCGTTTGAATGCTTTGATTACTGAGTTCTTGGATTATTCCCGTCCAGAAACACCGCCGACGGATCCGGTGGACCTGGGCTCACTTTTGAATGAAGTTTTAGATTCGATGAAACTGAATGCTCAAGTGCGCGGGGATGTGATTCAAGTGCGTGAGTTTAATGAGGGTTTAAAAATCTTAGGCCGTCGCGACAAGCTGAAGCAGGCTTTCTTAAATATCGTCATCAATTCATATCAAGCGATGACCGATACGACTCAGGCCAAGATTGAAGTTAAGACAATGTCGAATGAAAAAGAGATTGAACTTCGCATTCGCGACTCGGGTTGCGGGATGAGCGAACAAACCAAACGGAAAATGTTTGAACCTTTCCATACCACGAAAGCAAAAGGCACGGGCTTAGGTCTAGCAGTGACGCATAAGATTCTGGAAGGTCACGGGGCGAAAGTTTTTGTCGAGAGCGAGCAGGGTGTGGGTACAGAGTTTATTTTGACATTTCCGAAGGCACACTGAGAGAATAACTAAAAGTCAATGGGACGTGGGAGCAAATAGATGAAGTCGAGAATTCTTGTAGTCGATGACGAAGAATCAATACGCGAGTTTTTGGAGATCATGCTGAAGAAAGAGGGCTATGAAGTCACTCTTGCTGAAGATGGTCAAAAAGCTAAAGATTTATTGGCGAAGAAAACTTTCGATATGATTATTTCGGATTTGCAAATGCCTCACGTAACGGGTGTTGAGCTTCTGAAGCATGTGAAAGATTCTTACCCAGATACAGTGTTCATGATGATCACAGCATTCGGTACAACTGAAACAGCTGTTGAAGCTATGAAGATGGGTGCCTACGACTATTTAACAAAGCCATTCAAGATCGACGAAGTTCGCATGAATATTCAAAATGCACTTCGTTCTCGCAATCTCGAAGTTGAAAATAGATCTCTCAAAAAAGAACTCGTCAAAGAATATTCTTTCCAGAGCATGATTGGAAATTCTCCAGCAATGCATTCTATTTTTGATATGGTTCGCCGTGTGTCACAAACGCCAACAAACGTTTTGATCACAGGGGAATCAGGTACAGGTAAAGAGGTTGTAGCAAAGGCGATTCACTATAATGGTCCATTGAAAGATCGTCCATTCGTAACAGTGAACTGCGGTGCGATTCCTGAGAACTTGATGGAATCAGAAATGTTCGGTCATAAAAAAGGTTCCTTCACGGGTGCCGTGGCAGATAAAGCCGGTCTCTTTGAAGTGGCTGATGGTGGAACGCTCTTCCTCGATGAGGTGGGTGAGTTGCCTCTGACAATCCAGGTTAAACTTCTTCGTGCTATTCAAGAGCGTGTGATCCGTCGCGTGGGTGCTACGGAAGATAACAAAGTTGACGTGAGAATTATCGCGGCAACAAATCGTAATCTTGAAGAGATGGTGCAAAAGGGCGGTTTCCGTCAAGATTTGTTCTATCGTTTGAATGTTATCAATATCAAAACTCCAGGTCTTCGTGATCGCCGTGATGATATCCCGTTGCTCGCTAATCATTTCCTTAAGAAGTACAATGAGCGTTTGGGAAAAAACATTGGCGCGATCAGCGTTGAGGCAATGGATATCCTTAAAAAGTACGACTACCCAGGTAACGTGCGTGAGCTTGAAAATATGATCGAGCGCACAGTGGCGCTTGAGGGTGGTGCGACCATCTTGCCAGAGTCTTTGCCACCAATGGTAAATACGACAGCAGGGCGTAAAATGGCTTCATCTAATGAAATCGAAATCGGCGACGACGGTTTGGATCTCGATAAGGTGATGGGTCAAATCGAAAAAGAACTTTTGGTGAAAGCGATTCATGCTGCGGGCGGCATCAAGAAGCGAGCTGCAAAACTCCTTCATATCTCTTTCCGATCTATGCGATATCGCATTGAAAAATATAACCTTGGTGTTGTCGGCGACGACGAGTTAGACGACGAATAAGAGATAGGGGAACCACATGGCTAAAGAAAACAAGAAAGTCATTGCATTGATGAACGAACTTATCGAGATGGAAATCTCGGGGGTTATGCGCTATCTTCACTATGCCTTGATGATCAAGGGACCTAATCGTATTCCAATCGTAAAGTGGTTTCATGAGCAAGCGATGGAAGGCTATCAGCATGCTTCCACGATCGGCGAAAAGATCACGTCATTAGGTGGTCATCCTTCTTTGAAGGTGACTCCGGTGCCTGAAACAAAGACTCACAAAGTTTTAGATATCTTAAAGGAAAGCTTGGAGTTTGAAGAAAAGGCCCTTGAAAAGTACAAGGAAGTTCTTGGTCACGTTGGAGACGACATTGCCTTAGAAGAACTTCTGAGAGAGATGATTCGTCTAGAAACAGAGCACTGTGATGAAGTTCGCAAGATGCTCGATACAAACTATTAAGATCTTTTCAAAAGGGCGCGTAGGCGCCCTTCTTGGTATTTATGAAATTAAATTTGGGTTGTGGTTTCAATAAAAAAGAAGGCTTTATCAATGTCGATTGCGAGCCATTGTGCCAACCCGATGTCGTTCATAATCTTGAAGTCACACCTTGGCCATTTCAGGACAATCAGTTTGATCATATTCTTGCCTCCCATTGCCTTGAGCATTTAGGGGAAACACGCGCGACTTATATGGCGATTATTCGCGAGATGTGGCGTGTGTTAAAGCCAGGTGGCACTGTCCATGTTTTAGTTCCGCATGCACGTCATGACAATTTCCTTCACGACCCAACCCATGTGCGAGTTATCACACCTGTGGGACTTGCCATGTTTGATCAAATTCGCAATATCCAAGATTTTGAAGCGGGTGGGCAAGAAACAAAATTGGGGCTGTTCACCGAAGTCGATTTTGAAGTGACACAAGTGGGACATGATTTGATGGATCCTTGGAGAACAGCACACGCAAAAGGCGAGCTTCCAAGCGACCAATTAGAATTTATTCTGGCAACGCAGAACAATGTTTGTCATCAAGTTCAAATCTTTATGAAAGCCCACAAACCCATGCGAGGGGCTCAATGGATTGCCTCCCGTTTAAAGGGCCAGCCATAAGATACAAGAGAAATTAGATCGACCGTTTTAAAGCTTTTGATAGGCTTTTTAAAAATGGGAGGTCGTCTTGAAAAGTTCCAAACAGAAGCAGCCTAAAAAGAAACCCGCAACTCGTCGTATTGAACCTACAACGCCCACTCCGCGTTCTGAGCGTTCTATGAGAACACAAGTGCCCACCACAGGCCAAGTGCACAGAACGGCTGATGGAACAATTGAGGAAAACTCAGAAGAAGCCGCTCCGTAATATTTTTTTTCTCGGCGATCGTCGGGACTTCGGTTCTTGTCTCAGTCTTTTTCGCTAATCTTTGTTAGCCTGTTTTAAAGGAGTCGAGACAAACCGAGTCCCTCAACATTGATCTTCTTACTTCAGACGAACTCGTGCACAAAAAATCAGGATGAAAAAATTGGCATTGGTCTGTCTAGCCTTTATGGGGCTGACTGCTTGTAGTCGTTTGGATATTGCACTTCGTTGGGTCGACGTCTTTATTGCCGGGAAAGTAGATGACTACTTCGATTTAAACTCGCAACAGAAAAAAGAACTAAAAAAATCAATTCAACTGGATCTAAAACAGATTCAGGCAAAACTTCTTCCACAATGGATTCACAATTTCAAAGAAATTGAAAAAGACGTCAATAGTGGTTCTCTCGAAGAGCAGAAGGTGGCTGGTTATTTTGCGTCGTTCATGAGTGATGCAGAAGGAATCAAACGCTATTTTGCCGATACGGCTGTTCAGCTTGTTGGAACTGTGGATGATTCGCAAATGAAACACTTCAGAAAATCTTTTTCTAAGAAAGCGGAAGAAGACTTGGTTAAAGCTCAAAATCCTGAAAAGTTGCGCGAAGAGTATAAAGATAAATACATCGATTACTTTGCCATGTTTCTTGGGACATTGACGAAAGATCAAGAAAAGAGCGTGGATCAGCACTTGCAAACCTCCTGTTTTCCTGCCGCCCTTAAAGTTAAAAACAATGAATACGTTTTTGAAAAATTTATGAAAGAATCGGATAACAAAGAGAAAAGAAAACAGTTTGTTCGGGAGTTTTATGTGCATCCGGAGCGCTTCGAGCTTCCAGAATACAAACAGGCGAAAGCTCAGTATCAAGAGAGTTTAAAGAATTTGATCACAGACGTTTTGGTTCGTATGACGCCCGAGCAGAAAGTGCGACTCAAAAAAAATCTGATAGAAAAAACGGCGCAGTTGGAGAAAGCCCAAGGCTATATTCGCTCGCTCTAATTTAACTAGGAGTTTTCAAAGCGAACGTGCTAGCTCTTCCTGCATGAACCAACGCCCAGTCAGTGCCGGTACCCAAGCGAACAGGGGAGGAGATATTGCTGCCGATGATACCTTGCCCAAGTCGTCCGCTATCATAGTAGCCCCAGATATAAACTTCGCCGTTGGAATTCAGAGCGGTGCTGTGATTGGTGCCGGCGCTTATCTGAACCCAATTCGAAGCGGATCCAATTTGCACGGGGCTGCTAAAAGCCGTTCCCGTAACACCAAGTTCACCATAGGTATTACTTCCCCAACTCCACAATGTTCCGTCGGAGCGAATGGCGATCGCATGGGTGCTGCCAGCGGAAATCTTGCTCCATGCTAAGGCACCAATGCGGATCGGAGAACTATTAGACGTGATATTTCCAAGCCCCAATTGGCCGATGCTATTCAATCCAAAGGCCCACAGAGATCCATCACTGCGAATGCCATAACTGGAATTCGTTCCGGCCGAAACTTGGACCCAATTTGTTTCTGTTCCAACTTGAGTTGCCGATTCACCTAAATGCGTGTCCAACATAGGAGAGCCCAGTTTACCGGTCGAAGTATCGCCCCATGCCCAGAGTGTACCATTGGATTTTATACCAAGGCCGTGAAGATATTTTCCTGATATTTGCGACCATGTGTCTGAGCCTACTTGAAGGGGACTAAAGAGAGGAACTCCTAATGCATATTCAGAAACATTTCCCCAAGCCCAGTAGCTGCCATCAGATTGTTTGGCGAGAATGCAATATTGACCAACACTAATCTTACTCCACGGATTTGCGCTGCTGATTTGCATGGGACTTGAGATATTCCTCAAGTTACCAAGCCCCGTTGCTCCGGCTCCATAACCCCAAACCCATAGGCTTCCGTCAGTCTTCAGTGCAACGGAATTGGGTTGGGAAGGAAATGAAAAAACATCGGCCCATGTCGTTTGAGTTCCGACCTGAACAGGCGTCATTCTTGTTGAAGTATCGCCAAGTCCTAATACACAAAAGGTGCCGTATCCCCAAGTCCAAAGAGTTCCATCGGAACGAACGGCCATGCTGTGATCACGACTTGCGGCAATCTTAAGCCAAGTGCTCGTGCCAATCCGTGAAGGCGAGGCGGAGTTGATTCCCAATTTGTTAGATTCATTTGAGCCCCATGCCCACAATGTGCCGTTTGCCTTGACGGCAAAATGGCAGTTGTTTCCGGATGCAATATCAACCCAAGTTGTGTCGCTTCCGACTTGAATAGGGCTGCTAACGCTGAGTCCATCGATGGTGCCTGTAAACCAAATTGTTCCGTTCGTTTTTAAAAATAAAGAACTCGTCTGTCCAACTGTTGCTTTGCTCCAGTCGGTGCTTGTTCCTAGCTGAGTTGCAGCAGTTCGATTGTTGTTGTTGCCATGCCCGAGCTTTCCACCTGATCCTGAGCCCCACGTGTAAACTTCGCCACCTATGTGAACTCCTGTGGCAGTGCTTCCGGCTGCGGCGATCGAACTCCAAGTCGTCAGGCTTCCCACTTGTACCGGACTAGATTGGTGAACTGATGAGCCGATACCCAGCGTGCCTAAGGTGTTTTGCCCCCACGCCCAAAGAGTGCCGTCACTTTTTTTAGCAAGACTATAATAACTTGACGCTGCAACAGCGACCCAAGTGCTGCCGGTTCCAATTTGAATAAATGTACTTGCATTGGTGCGAGTGCCGTCACCTAATTGTCCGAGTGAGTTGTCGCCTACGGCCCAGAGTGTTCCGTTTGAGCGCACAGCAATTGTATGAGCTGCGCCTGCCCCGACAGATTGCCAGTTGCTGAGCGTGCCGATTTGCACGGGCGTTGTCACATATGTTGTTGATCCATTGCCAAGGCGGTAGTTGCCGGCATTGCCCTCACCCCACAGTGTACCGTTTGGCTTTACTGCTAAGGAGTGGCTTCCGCCCCCAGGAGATATGGACGACCAGTCGGAATCTGTTCCAATTTGAGTAGGCGTAAATTCATAATTAGGACTCACAGCCCCCCAGCGCCAAAGAGTGCCGTCGCTCTTAATGCCAAATGCTTGTGCGACTCCTTCAGCTGTTGAAAAAACCTTTGACCAATTAGTGTCTGTGTTGACCTGAACAGGTAAGAGATAAAGAATACCCGTTCGTCCATCTGTATAATTGCCCCAAGACCAAAGGCTTCCATCGGAGCGAAGTCCAAGACCATGTGTTTCTCCAAGCGAAACATCGGTCCATGTCGATAAGGAACCGACTTGAATAGGCGTACTGCACTGAGTGAAAGCTCCGTTTCCGAGCTCACCATAAAAGTTGTAGCCCCAGGTGAAGAGAGCTCCATCACTCCGAATAGCAGCGGAAGACTGTTCACCCGTCTTTATGACGTTCCATGTTTGACCGATACCAATTTGCACAGGAGAGCTTCGAGAAGTGGTATTCCCAGTACCCAGTCGTCCGTAAAGTCCGTTTCCCCAGGCCCACATGCTGCCGTCACTGCGAAGTGCAAGGCTGTGAGAATCAGACGCGCTTACTTTGGACCATGTCGAAGTGGTGCCGACCTGTTGAGGAGAGTAGTAGTTTGTCGAGTTGTTATGTCCCAAAACTCCGTTGGTTGCTAAGCCCCATGACCAAAGAGTGCCATTTGTGCGAACAGCAAGAGAATGATTTTTTCCTGCAGAAAATTCAGACCACGGCGAAGTTGTTTCGACTTTATAAGGTTCCCAAAAAGCACGACCTGTTTGGGACTCGGTGACGTCGCCCCATGCCCAGAGAGTTCCATCTTGTTTCAGTGCAAGCGATCCCGTGTTCGTCGTTGCAATTTTCGACCAAACCGTGAGTGTGCCGACCTGAACGGGGGAAACGGAAGAAGTGCTATAGGTACCTATCCCTAATTGACCGAAAGAATTTTGCCCCCAGCTCCACAGTGTGCCGTCTTGGCGAAGTGCAAGTGCGTGATTACCGGAGTTCGAGACATCAATCCATCTTTTGTAAGGAGCACCAATGGCAACAGGACTCCAGCGTGCTGTCGTGGAGAGATCACCGAGTTCGCCATTGAAATTGTATCCATTTGCAAACATGTTGCTAAGAATGGCACGTTTGGCTTTACGAACTCTTGCTCCAACAAAGGCCTCTGCTAACAGTGGTGATGTGGAAATAACTACGATCTTTAAGAAATTTCTTCGAGAGGGTTCGAATGTGAAATCTTTTTTTTGTCCCGTCATCAACGATTATTTTAGGGAGTCGAATATGAGGGAGCAAATTTTTCTCAGAATGAGATGGAATTAGCGTTACCCCTCAAGGAGCTGTGGAACACTGACTCTTATTTAGCGCCAGATTGTGTTGCGTTTGCTTTTCTGTTTGCTTCGCTTTGATTTGAGAAAAGATCGAGAGCTTGCAGGCGCACGTCTGCGATATTCTCGCACTTTTTCAAAGCCTGTTTGTCCTGACAGTATCGATAAAGCTTTACTTGGAGATCTTTCCAAGACGCGGCCCACTCGGCGGCTTCGTTGAGTTCGGTCTTTGTGACCTCTTGAAGGAGTGGAATATCTTTAAGTTTCGATAAGAACTTTTCTAAGTAGAAGTCTTTTTGTTCTTGATTCAAATCAGCAAATTCATCGTACGTGAACATCCAAAATGGAGGCTTGTTGAAGTCGATGCGGCTTTCATCGGTTTTAACTGAAGCATCAATGACTTTTGCAGCCGAAGAATATTCGGCAATGAACATATTTAAAACGAAAACGAAAAGAATAAAGAGCGGTGCGCGCATTATTTCGTTCCCCTTGTTGAATTGCGTGAAGCGATATTGCGAGTGCTCACAGCGCCTCTGAGGGCATCTTCGATCATGGCGAGCGAAGTTTCATAATTATTTGAGAGGCGAGGAACCACCGAGAAAAATTTGTGATCTGAGCAATTGCCTTTATCAACCATTTGCATGTCAGGCAATGCCTTCGTTCCGAAGGCATTGTTTTTAGTATACATATTGTGTGAGCCCGTAAAGAAGTCAAAGCGATTGATTCCTTTGATTGCGCCGCCTGTGTCTTGAACGATAAAGAACCCTGGGTGAACCATTATTTTCCCGTTTGGCAAAGTGACGACACGACCTTTCATAGATGGCATTTGTATGATATCGCCCATACGGTAATAACGAGGATCTGCCGCAATAGAAATATATGGAATAAGACATTTGCCACTCGCGCCAAAAGCAGTTTCACAAGAACCTAACGACTTAATTTTACCGTTGTAAGTGAGGATACGATTGCCTGGAAGAGTTCCTGAGCCCTGCATTCGAACTTGTTTGCGGAATTTTGAGCACGGTGTTGAAGATTTACAGTAATCACGCACATTCGGAATGAAGTAGGTTGATGTCTGTGCGACATTGCTTGCACACATTTGCGAATGAGCTACGTTTGCAATCGCGAAAAGTGTTCCAAGAACAGTAAATCTGCTTATCAATTTGAGACGATTTGAAAGTTTGGCGTCATTGCTCATACTAGCTAGTGGAGCAAACTTGATGCCGCCTCAAATATAACTGTTATGGTTTGAGTGCTCAACTGCGCACAAGAAGTATGCAATAGGTGTTAGCTTGGACACGTCTTCTCTTGCTGTTTCAGATCTCATTTTGAAAATAAAAACCCCGCTTTGTTGGAGCGGGGCGGTTCTAGTTTATCCGGCTTGGTCAAATGGAATGGCTTGTTCGGCCGAGCCTTTTTGCTCCATCGTGCGGCCTTCGACAATTTGAATTAACTCTTGAACCATCGCGTGCATTTGTCGTGAACGGGCAGAAAGTCCTTCGGCATTTTTTGCACATTCTCCGGCTGCTGAGGCGTTGTTTTGCGTGACTCGATCCAGATCGTTTAAGGACACGTTGATTGAATTTACACCTTGAGCCTGTTCAGAGCTCGCCGTGGAAATTTCGATATTCAATGAAGTCAATTTTTCGATTTGTTGAACGATCTCATTTAACATCACACCGCTGGCCTGTACGACTTGATGGCCGTTTTCAATTTTTGTAACACTGTCTTGAATCAATCCGGAAATTTCTTTTGCTGAAGTGGCACTTCGTTGCGCCAGGGCACGGACAGCATCTGCCACAACTGCAAATCCTTTTCCTTGCTCGCCCGCGCGTGCCGCCTCAACCGCCGCATTGAGAGCCAAAAGATTTGTTTGGAAGGCGATATCGTCGATCACCGAGATAATCTCTTCGATTTTTTTCGAACTCTTGGCGATCTCGTCCATAGAAAGGATGAGTTTTTCGACTTCGTCCTTACCGCTGCGAGCTTTGCTTTGAGCTCTTTCTGCAAGCGAGCGTGCCTCGTTGGTATGTTCTGCATTGAGTTTGATCATGCTCGACATTTGTTCCGTTGCGGAAGTAGTTTGTTGAATCGAGGCGGCGGCAGTTGCGGCCGCGCCATTCAGATCTTGGGATGATTTTGTGATTTCAACACTCGTGCGAGCCACGCCCGTTCCCGTGTCCTGAAGTTTTTCCGCAATCCCTGAAAGCGCACGCATCGGTGTTTTTAAGAAGAAGAACGCCAATGCCATCGCGAAAACTGAAAGACCTACAGACCATCCAACAATTCGCCAAATAGCGGCGGTTGCGGCGGCTTTAATAGAGGCTTTGCTTGAGATCACGGCAAATCCGCCGTGGAGTTTTCCATCCACCCAGTTTTCCATTTGATAGCCTAAAATGTCTTTGCCATTTTTCCATGGGGATTTTGCCGGATCACCGTGGCAATTCAAGCAACCTTGAGATGCGGTCAAGCGAACAGGACGATAGACAATGGTCTCTGTGTCAGTCGTTGTAAAGATCTCTTGAAGCTTTGGATCTGCTTCGAATCTTTTAAAAATCGCCATTTCTTCTGTGGTCGCACGGTTGTCAGGATTTCGAGGTTCGTCAGAGAAGATACGGAAGGTGTAGCCTTCTTCTTTTGCACCCTCTGCGCCTACTTTCATCGCTGCAAAAATAGGGACTTGCTTTAGAATCGTCAACTTGGCTTCCTTCGGAAGATTGCCATCTGGATGTTCCGTGATTGCTTTTTCAATACTGGCGTCGAGACCGCCTTGAGCGGCAATGTAAGAGCGAACGGCCTCAAGACGCGACAGAATAGCTTTTGATTTTTCAATCAGCTGAGTTTCTCCTTGTCCTGATATTTGTGCTGATGAAACAAAAACGGCGGCTGCGGTACAAATCACGCAAGCAAATGCAATGCTCATCATGACCTTGGTATTAAACTTCATCTTGTTTCTCCTTGAAAAAGATGATCGTTTATCGAACAAATGAACGTCGAACTTTTGTTATGTTTGAGTAATAAAAAGAAGTTTAATGAACATTTACGAACGTCTGTGTGGTCCAGGAAAGAGGACGATGGGAGCTAAGGGAAGCTCCCATCAAATTTTTATGGAGCGACAATAACCTGTGCGAATTCTTGTTTTTTAGATTGAATCGCAGCTTCTGAAACGCTCACTTCTTTTTCAAGACGAGATTTTTCTGCAAAGTACGGGGTTAGGATCTTATTCAATTCCGACGAACGATCTTGTCCGGCCGCAATCTTCGTCAAGACTTCTTGTAACCGAGTTTCTGTGGCTGCAAGTTCTTGTGCTTTTTGATTACGACTTTTCAGAGCGCTGTTTTTGTCACGATCCAAGCCGCTGAGTTCATTACGAAGTGCGACCACTTTAGCAGATTTTGTATCCAGGTCTGCTTTGAGTTGAGCGTACCCAACTCTTTGATCGAAAGATTGTAAGGCTGCCTGCTTTGAGGAAAGGTCATCGCGGTAACGAATGACCGAACTTTCCAAAGAAGGACGTTGGGCTACAAGTTCTGAGATCTGTGAACGCAGGCTTGGAATTTCGTAGTCTGTGTAACTGCGGATTTTTGAATCTAACTGGCTCATGACGTTGTTGAGATTTGTCAGGTTGTTTTGAGCCCAGTTAAAGTCCGCCGTCAAATATCCACGTATTTTATTAACTTCACGGTCGGCGTCGTCTTCAATACGGCGAACCAGATAGTCGCAGGTATTAATGCGATTGTGTCGGCAATAGCGCATCACAGGATGGCTACGAAGGCGCTCTTCAATTTCGCGGTAGTCATTAAAACGACGAAGGATATTATCTGTCGCTTGGACATCATATTGAGAACGTGACAACTCGCTTTCTACATCACGCAATTGAGAACGCAGGCGTAATACTTCATTTTCATAAGACGCGACAGTGTCACGTTTTTCAGTCAATGAACGCTCGAGGTCGCCCAGACGCCCTTGGCTCTTTTGCAATTCGCGCTTTGAAATTGCAACAGCTTCGGCCAGGCGATCGTGTTCCGGCACGTGAGGAGAAATGGCTTTCCAAGATGTATCGTAGTCAGCATTGGCAATGGAGATTTCAGATTCTTTCACAGCGATTGCGTACTGCAGATCTTGCATGCGTTGATCCAGTGACTGAATTTGGGTTTCGAGCTCGGACTTGCGAATTTGTAAATTCACGAGTTCCTTTTTCGTGAGGTTGTCCAGATTGCCAGTAACAGAAGAGAGCTCTTGAAGGTGTTTCGCATACTGCGCCTGCAAGACAGCAATATCTCTTTGCAGCCCCGCCTTCTGAGCATTTAACTGGAGAGCGTTAAAAAAGATCGCACGAAGGTTTGCAGCTTCAGTCTCATCGATTTTGAGTGGATCGACACCGATGGCTTGCGCCGGAACAAAACTGAGTTCGAAATCGTTGCTCAAGGATTTGTTCGTTGCACATTTTGCGGCTAAGGAATCAACGGCGTCACTTGAGCCACGGAGTGAGAAGTCAATTTTTTTAGCTGTTCCACTTGCATCTAAAGCTTGGACCACGAGACGAGTCTGTCTTTTGATATATGAGATCAGGCTGTTGGTATTTCCTGGGATTTGCCAAAACGAAACTGTTCCAGACGAGTCACGGAGAGCAGGGAAGGCAAATTGCTGAACGGGTTTTACTTCCGTCGTCAGACGAAAGGCTTTTGTTGTTGCGGAACTTGGTAATTCGCGAATCCAAGCTTCCACAGGGGAAAGCCCAGATTTCTCGAGGCTCAATTGAAAAATATATTGTTGGCCGTTGGCGATTCGAGTCGTTGAAACGACACATGAAGTGCCAAGATCTTCAAAAGACCAATCTTTTGTGACGACAGGTTTCGCTGAAACGGATGCGCCAACAAGTATCGAAGAGAGTGCGATATTAAATTTGATAATTCGTTTAAACATATTTCAATCCTCTCAACTGAATAGAACCTTGATCAGAATGATTTCTTGGACCTGGTTTGCCGCCACCGGGTTTTCCAGGCGCACCGGGATTTCCTGGTTTAGGTCCCGGAGGTCGCGGCGTTCCTTCAGGAGGTTTGGTTCCTCCCGGAGGCTTCGGCTCGGGTGGCTTTGGTGCCGGAGCTGGTGGCTTTGGTGCCGGAGCTGGTGGCTTTGGTGCCGGAGCTGGTGGCTTTGGTGCCGGAGCTGGTGGCTTTGGTGCTGGAGCTGGTGGCTTTGGCGCTGGAGCTGGTGGTTTTGGCGCTGGAGGCTTAGGTCCCTCTGGAGGTCGCGGTACGGGTGTTGGTAGTGGACTCTCAGATCTTATGCATTCTCTTGAAGACACTTGCTCTGACGAATTTGAACAGGAGTAAATAGAACAATTTGTGAAATGGCGCTCGCAATATTCGCGAGCATTCCTTTCAGCTTCATATCGATTGCTGCCAGTTCCTTTCAAAGAAACAGTTTGCCCTTGATAGTTACGGCCGGTCGCTTCGCAAGTGACAAAATCAAGAGAGCAAGTTTCAACACAACGACCGTGCTCACGCAAACACTCGTCACAGCTTCGATGTCCCGACCAATGTTCTTCCGAACCCCTGTCAACGGCACGGCAGGTAAGGTCGTTGGAGGCCATCGCAGGGAGTGCGATGAATGCACCAAGTGTGAGAAGCAGTAATTGAATCTTCATTTTCATGGGGAGACTCCTTTTCCAAAACGAGCAGACTGCAAAAACAAGGCCTTTAAAAACGGTATCGTTTTGCACCTGCGGGAAGGAGCTTCAATGTCGAACTAATTTTTCAGAGGCGGAGAATGCGCTCTTTTGTCCCCAGAAATTGCAACGGGGGAACGGCGAGAAGCAAAAACCCAACGAGGTCTATGGGTGATGAAGGTAGGATTGGATGGTTTGAAGCAAAAGTTTTGAATTGATTGGCTTTGTTAAATGATCTGCAAATCCTGCAGCTAAAGTGCGTTCTTTATCTTCTTTCATCGCGTGAGCTGTTAAAGCAATGATAGGCTCTTGAAATCCGCGCTTGCGAAGTTCAGTGAGAGTGCCATAGCCATCCAGTCCCGGCATCTGTATATCCATCAAGACAATATCATAGTGTTGTTTGAAGGCTTGCTTCAGAGCTTCTTCGCCACTTTCAACTTCGGTGACCTCTAGTCCTGAGTTGTTCAAAATTGTTTTGATCAGTTCTCGGTTGTCCGAAGAATCATCCACAGCCAAGACTCTGAAACCTGCAAATGAATTTTGCACCTCTTCGGTCGGAGCCTCAGGCAAAGGAACGACCGCAACTGGGTTGGCATCTTCAGCTTGAAATGAAAACTCAAAGATGCAACCCTTTTCCGGCTCACAGTGAACGATTCTAACATCGCCGTCTAAAGCGTGAGCCAAGTTTCGCGAGAGTGCAAGGCCAAGCCCCGTGCCGCCAAAACGACGCGTGGATGTGACATCCGCTTGGGTGAACGGCTGGAACAGACGCTCCGTCTGCTCCGCAGTCATCCCGATGCCAGTGTCTTGAATTGTAAAAAATATTTTGTTGCGAGTCTGGGTTCGCTTTTCGATCTTGCAGGAAATTTTCACCGAACCTTCCGATGTGAACTTGATCGCATTCCCAATTAGGTTTATTAAAACTTGGCGAACCCGAACCGCATCTGTCACAACCACCAAATCTTTGATCTCGGCCAATGAATAATCTAATTGAATATTTTTTTCAGCGGCAGGATCAATGAACATTGTAACGACTTCTTGAAGCAAATTTTGAATTTTCACCGGCGCCATTTCAGTTTCGAATTTTCCGGCCTCGATTTTTGATAAGTCCAAAATGTCGTCAATAATTCGAGTGAGCGATTTGCCATTGCGAGAAATGACATCCAGATATTTTTCTCTCTCTTCGCGTTCAAGTTCCTCAGTGCCCATCAATTCTGCAAAACCAAGAATCACTCCCAGGGGCGTGCGAATTTCATGGGACATATTTGCTAAGAAAGCCGATTTTGCGCGGTTAGAATGCTCAGCTGCATCTTTTGCAGCTTGCAAGGCCGCACGAGTTCTCAGCACTGACGTTGTCGTTTCGAGAATCGTACAAAGCATTCCCGAAATTTTTCCATCGGCATTGAATAGGGGAGAATTACCGTAGGTATAGTAATTTCCACGCGTGTTGCCATCTTTAACTTCGATGTCAAACTGCACGTCAGATTCGAGAACGGTTCCACCAGATTCGACTTTGCTGACGATGGCTAAAACTTGATCCCACACTTCGGGCCACACTTCATCAAGGCGCGATCCCAATGCTCTTGGATGACGATGTTGCAAGATTGGAACGTAAGCATCGTTATAGAAAACTCTTCGTTGTGGGCCCCAAGTACAATACATTCCCACCGGGCAGTTGAAAACAATGCGCAGAGAATTGATAAGGCCAAAATCCCAGTTTTCAATCGGACCTAATTCGGTTTTTGCCCAATCGAAATTCAAAGTGGCTTGAACCATTTCACTGGTCTCTGTGATTTCTCCGAATAGATTTTCATGCTTTTTCAACGCCACTGTCCATTTTTACAATAGGCGTACAGCATTTAGAAGCCTTTTTTGGATTACACCATTGCTAGGTGTGAAGTGACCCCACCCCGACTCGAACGGGGATCGACGGTTTAGGAAACCGTAGCTCTATCCTGTTGAGCTATGGGGTCCTTGAAAAGTGACTAAAGCTTACGTTGCAAAGGTGAACTCGTCACAGGCCACGTGGATTTGTAAACCACAGGACGGGACTTAAACACCAACACGCCGAAACTTCCGTAGTGAGTCAGGCGCCCCGCCCATTCGGCAGGATTATTATCGCGGGCCCAACGAATCCAAACAACAGTTTGTGTTGGATTGCTTTTGAGACGAGTGACAACCACTGTGCTTACTTCGGGCAAATTAAACTCTTGGCCTTCCAATTGGATTTTTTGTGCATCAACGGCGAAATTCTGATCAACTAATTGTTGTTTCATAAACTCCGCAAAGCCATCACCAATCAAAACCAAAGCACCTTCTGTTGGAATATCGAAGCTGCCAGTGCTGTTATGAATTTCTTTTTTGCCTTCAATGGATTGAATCCATTTCGCCGCAAATTGGCCGTTCTCGACAGAGTTTGTATCCATATAGAAATGAACCAAAGAGCTGCCTAAGACCGAAGATAAAGTCGCGGGACGTTCTTCGGCATAGAGGGAACGGAAAATGTGAAAGTCTGGATCAACTGCCACATGCACAGGACGTGAGCGACTCACTAAAGAGAACACTTGCGATTTTTCTGTGAGGCGGGCGATTTGACGAACGACTTCGCCATTTTCAAGCTTCCAAATAACCGGCACCACTAGATCGTAAACGTCTGCACCTGCTTGAGAAAGGGAATAAGTCGAACTAAATGAGCCATCCAACCAATGCATCACACGCACATCATTCAAAGCTAATTGTGGAGCGCCTGTTCGATCCAACCACTGCGTAAAGAAGCCCTCTAGATCTTGGTTCGTCACCGATTCAAAGCTTTTTTGAACTTCTGTAAACGACACAGCTTGGAACAAGTTTTTCTGATAGAAATCTTGAATGGCTTTGCGGAAAGTTTCTTTCCCCAAGCGGAATTCTAGCATGTGAAAGAGCATCATGGACTTGGAATAACCCACAGCTTGCGAACTTGAATTGTGACGTCCACGGAAGTTGCGCAACGGAAAGTCTTTCTCTGGAGACGCCGTCACGAAATCTGAAAACGACATCAAAGAATTCAAGCGATAACCACGGTCATTGCCGACTTTTTCTTGCTGCCAGTAATCAGCCATGTAAGTTGTAAGGCCCTCGCTCCAATTGCCGCGATCATAATCTACATAAACACTATTGCCCCACCAGTTGTGCAGAATTTCGTGAGGCAAAGAAGAGTTCAAAATAAATGGCAGACGCACGACAGTCGGGCCCAAAAGAGTGAACGACGGCATGCCATAACCAGTCTCCCAAAAGTTTTCAACCACAGTGAATTGGGAGTACGGGTAGGGAGCGATCATATCGCTGTAGTGTTGGACATATTCCGGCATCGTATTTAAAAAACTCTGCGCCAGTGAGGGCTCATCTTTACGCAAAAGAACCTGCAACTTTTTACCGTTGCCCAAAGTTTTTTCGTAAGAGAAGAAGGGCCCCGCTACCAAATAGATTTCTTCTTGCGGATAGATCTCAGAAAAGCGCGACACGCGAAGTTTGTTTTGAATACCTGTGCTGATCAATTGCCCTTGTACCAAGGACATCCACGATTCTGGTGTTTTAACTGTGACGTCAAAACTTTTCATTTGTCCTAGGAATACCGGATACCAGTAAGTCGTTCCAAAAAGTGTGGCGCCTTCTGGAGCAATCAAACCACGGCTCATTTCGTTCACAACCGGATCATGAATAATGCCGAAGAAATTTAAAATCACTTTGTTGTCTTTTGCACCCAAAGTTAAGCCGTACTCAGAGTAAGGTTCTTCTTTGGTTCCTGCGTGCAAAAGCACGATGTGGTCATCACTGCCGATCACAGTCACTTGCAATTCTTTGTGCAATAAAAAACTCAATTTGCGTGGCGTGCCTTCAGGAAACGTCAAAGTGTCTTGCGCTTTGAGCATTTTAAGACCCGGCAAAAGTTCGACTTCGATTTGATGATGTTGAGTGCCGCCCGCGTGCGATTGAATCGCAACAAGCAAGATAAAGAGCAAACCAGTCACAATCAAAAGCTTGTGAAGCGCTTGTGTTCTTGTCATGGAAAAAGACCTCTAAAAATCGGTGCTTTTTCTACGCCTGTTCCCTCTGAGAGGCAAAGAGTTCTTGGATTTTATCCCATTTTTCACATTCAGGAGCCAACAGAGCAACCTCGGCACCACTCCAAGGATGAGTAATTTTCAATTTGCTCGCACGTAAGCAGAGGCCGGGAATCCCGACAGTCTCTCGAAAGAAGCGGTTGTGATGCGAATCCCCATGATAGGCATCACCCAAAAGAGGGTGTGAGATGCGATTAAAGTGGCGGCGGATCTGATGGTAGCGTCCCGTCAGGGGGCGAACTTCCAAAAGAGAGTACCGAGCGCTTTTAAATTTTTTGCCAACCGGCACGGGGAATTCAATGGTGCCCAAGCGTTGATACAAGGTGCTAGCCGGGACGGGAACTCCGGTGGAATCTAACTCTAGCGGCAAATCAATGCGCCCTTCTTGCGGCGTCCAACCTCGAGCCACAGCGTGATACACCTTCTCAGTTTCACCTTGCGCAAAAAGATGGCAAAGCTTTGAGGCCGCTTCCGAGGAGAGGGCAAATAAAAGCACGCCACTGGTAGCTGCATCCAAACGGTGAACTGGATACACATACTGCTTCATCATATCGCGCACACGATAGAGACAAATATGATCTTTTGCGACTTTGATGCGCGGATCTTCGGGAGGGTGAACGTGATATCCCGAGGGCTTGTGGACAGCCACAAAATGTTCGTCTTGGTAAAGCAGTTTCATTGCGCCCAAGCTAGCTATTCACTCGCCCTTTGGCAAGGGGATTGCTCTGTAGATTTGCAGAAGGACTTTTGCTCTATTGAGTTTACAAAAAGCCTCGCGGAACCTAGAGCCTAAGGGAGGTTTTCGATGCGCTCTAGAAAAGTTCTTTTCGTGCTGACAAGCCAAGACAAGCTTGGTGATACCGGTCATAAAACAGGAGCCTACCTCGCCGAAATCACCCACGCCTATGATGAAGTCATTCGCGGTGGATATGACGTGGATATGATCAGTCCTCATGGGGGGCAAGTTCCATTGGATGGCGTAAAGATGGATGACCCCTTAAATGCCATTTGGATGAATGATGAAGAATTTCTCTCCAAAATTGAAAACACCATGCGCCCTTGGCAAGTTCAAGCCCGGGATTACTGTGCGATCTACTTTGCTGGTGGCCATGGAACCATGTTCGACTTTCCGGAAAATCTGCAACTGCAAAAACTCGCTGCTGAAGTTTTTGAAAACAATGGTGTTGTCGGAGCGGTTTGCCACGGATCCGCAGCTCTGGTGAACGTGCGACTGTCTGATGGAAGCTATCTGGTGCGAGGCCACGAAGTTTCATCATTCACGAATGACGAAGAAGAAGTCGTCGGGATGGAACAAGCTGTGCCGTTTTTACTCGAAACCAAGCTCAAAGAACGAGGGGCTATTCATACATCTGCGCCAAAGTTTACGGCCCATGTGGTGAAAAGCGGAAGATTGGTGACAGGACAAAATCCTGCATCAGCAGCAGGCGTTGGACAGGCAATGGTGGAAGTTTTGGATTTTATCGAAGAAGGGCGAATCGTGCCCGAACAAAACTGGTGTGAATGGAACGAGCCTCATCCCAAACGAAATGAGGCTCGATATTAACTATCTTACGATTCTGTAGATTTCGTATTGAGAGTGGTCTGTGTGGCTCTCAACTGTACAAGGAGTACATTCGAAGTTTTGTGAAGAACATTGTGGGTTCGAAGCACGTTGGCGAACACACTCTGCGTAAGCTTGCGCCGTTTTGTCATGGCGGAAGTGTTTTGTTTCTTCATAACGACGTTCTGGAGCACGAGGTCCACGTCCGCGATCGTCACGTCCCCAGCCACCACGGTCATCACGACCACGTCCCCAGCCACCACGATCGTCACGTCCCCAACCACCGCGGTCATCGCGACCCCAGCGATCGTCACGTCCCCAGCCGCCACGGTCATCGCGATCCCAGCGATCGTCACGTCCCCAACCACCACGGTCATCACGGCCACCGCGACCACCATTAGCAAGCAATTGGTAAACTACGTAGATTGACTCATCAGAGTGAGATACTTCAGAGCAAGCTCCGCATTTATAGTTCTTGCCGTCATTACAACGGAAGTCAGCTGCGCGTCTGAGTTTACAATTTTTAATTGCAACTGCAGTTTTACGATCAGTGATGCGAACTTGTTCAATTTCAGTCCACTCCATTGATTGCGCGAAAGTGATACTTGCGAATAAAGAGAGTCCCAGAGACACAAGCAAATTTTTCATACCAATTCTCCTAATAGTTTTGGTGATTAAATGAACCGATCTCAAGTCTAGCAAGCGACGTGCCGAGAAAATTTTGATATTTCGCACCACTTGATCTTGGTATGCTTATTGGAGTGTCTGCTTCTTTGGGATCATTTTGGAGGATTTCATATGTTCGTGTCTTTTCGATCTGTTAGTGTAGTTGGAGCGTTACTGTGTGGAGTCGCGGCGCACGCACAAGTTTCGGAAAAAACCTTTTTAGAACAATTTGTTAAGCCCGATCAGGTGCTATCTGTGAAGGAAGCAGCAGGAAATCTTTCCGGTGTCGTTTATAACTTCGACACCCAAACTTACTTCGTGATTCAGAACAATTCTTATCAAATTGTTGAGTATGACAAAACGTTCACTAAATCTTTGAGAACAATCAAGTTAGTGAACCTTCCAGATAAAGACACAGAGGACATTGCCTACCTAGGAAAAGATCAATTTGCCATCAATATGGAAAACAATTTGATCCTGATTTTCACTCTGAAAGCAGGGCAAACGTCAGTCGATGTTTCACCAAAGCGTGACGATGTCCAGGCATTGCAATTGCCGGCTCCTCGTAAGGACAATAAGGGTATTGAAGGGCTGTGTTTTGCTCCCAAAGTCGGGGCGAATGGAACGTTCTATGCGGTTCAAGAAGATCGTCCCAAGCGTGTTTTTATGATTCCACGTCCTGCGGATTCTAAGGATGTTTTTAGCCATCGTAATCTGAAATACTTCGAACCGTTCAACGTGGATAAGATCTTTAAACACGTGATGAGCGATTTAGCGGGTTGTACTTTTGATGAGAAAACGGGCCACGTGATCATCCTCAGTCATGAATCTTCCCGTTTAATGGAAGTGACTCAGGGTGGGGTCGTAGTAAAAACTCTAGACCTTCCAACGGTAGTTGAACAATATGAAGGTGTCACCGTGGGGCCAGAAGGCGAATTGGTATTGGTCAGCGAACCCGATAAAGTCGTGATCTTTAAGCCCAAGGCCCGCTGAAAAGCGGCCAACTGACTTCGTTGCCTTGAGCGATCCGCGAAAACGTAAAAACTCCTGAAGGTTTCTTCAGGAGTTTTTTTATTTTATTCAGCTGGGAAGTTGAGATTCACTGGGACGAAGTCGACTGCGAATTTAGCGCCTTCTTCGTAGGCTTTGAGGTTGCCTGAGATCTTCACGATATTTGGCGGTGTGAAGCTCCAGCCTTTTTGTTTGTCCATCGGGATGATTTGACCTTTTCCTTTAGCCAAAACATCTGGTTTTCCGTAACGAACGACAATTTGATATTGCTGAGTCTTTTCGTCGAAACGAGGGGATTGCGACAAGAAGATCTCTTTCTCAAGGATTTTCTTTTTAATATCGTCGCCCAAACGGCCCAGCTCATCACCAAATTTCGGACTCAAGATGCTCATCACATATTGATTGCGGATTTGAGCGTCTGTCATGCCTGTTTGCTTGTTCACTTTGTAGATCAAGCTTTCGATTTTTTCAGGACCGAAACCTGTGCAAGTCCCGTTGTTCGTTGCTTTGCCTTTAGCATCAAAGTTAAAACACTGCTCGTTGTATTTCGGATGAATACGAAGAGCCCAGTCTTTTTTCGTATCTGGATCTTTCGCTCCGACAAGCGCACCATACACAGATACTTTCTTAGGGTCTTTTTTGAAATCAACGAGTGCTTGAGCCACTTGTTCGTGAGAAATGTTGTTCTTATTGTAGTCATCTGCGTCTGTTACGAACACGACAACCAGTTGAGCGTCTTCACGGAAGAACTCTTCGTTTGCAGCGCCACGGCCCGATTTTTCGATCGCTGCTAAAAGAGGAGCAAAGAATTCTTCATTCTCTGGACCGCCTTGAACAAGGGGAGCGATGCCGATTTTAAGCGTAGCAGCCAATGCTTGAGGGCTATCCGAGCGGTCGATAAAGCGTTTGGACTGTTCAACACCTTGAGCATTCTTGGCAGCGCGAAGCTCACCAATGCCGTAAGTGTCTTTTTTCAGTTTCGCGAAGTTTTCAGAGTTATCCCAAGTTGAAATAACACCGATGTGGTAGTCGATAACTTTGTTAGAAACGATACCCGATGTGAAACGGTTGATGTTTTTCACAAGGCTGTCTTGAGTCGCAGCCATACTGTCCGAGTTATCGATCACAAACAGAATATCGACGCGCGGGTTGAAGTCGACTTCAGACTCTCCACCGTCGTTCGTAATCCAGCCGAACTGTTGTGTCGGAACTTTCGTTCCTTCTGGAATCACCACTGGAGGCGGAACCGGTTGTGGATCTTGAGAGTAAAGGCTGCCAGACTCCTGCGCGCAAGCGCTCAGAAGGAAGAAAGCTCCTAGATAAATAGATGCGATAATGAGTGCTCTCACATTTTCCTCCTTAAGTTAGAAGGGCAGGCTTTCGAGATAACTTCGAACTTATCGAGTTCATCGATCCAAGGACGACCGTCATCTTTAAAAACTAATTCGTCGGCGCCAACATTTTTAAACTGACCGTTGCTGTAGGCCTCATCAGCCAATGCGAGGTCCGAGTGCATACGTTGAATCGCTTCAACTTCAACAAGATTCATTTTATTGATGATTTTCTTATTTGCCGCTGTCTCTTCTTGTGCCAGTTTTTGCACGCGCGCTTCGATTCCTGCAACGGCTTGGCTGTTCATTTTCTCAAATGAAGCCTGCAAACGAGCTGAAAGAGTTGTCGTTTCAGCATTTTTCAAAACATCTAAAGCCGCCGCAGAGACATTGTGCTTCAAGATGTGCGCTTGAAGTTCACGGTCTTTGTGGAAGAGAGCAGGAAGTGATAAGGCTTCTTCTCCCAATGCTTTCAATTTCAAAGGAAACTCATTGGCTTTAGAAACAACTTTGATCACGTCGCTATTCAAGCCTTTCATAGAAAGGTCTTGGATCTTGACGATATGTTCTTTTTGTTTCTTTTTGAAAAGCTCATGTGTTTCGAAAACACCTTTGTAATCACAGATTTTAAGCTGTGAAAGGGATTGCAAGAAATAGGCTTCAGAGGAAACCGTCTCAGCAAACGCCGGGCTTAACAAGGTTTTTGCTTGAGCCATCGCTTTTTCCGGAGAACCCAAACGGTATTGCGCCCAGCCTTTTTCCTCAACTGCTTGCAACCACATGTCGTTTCCTTTTGGAATCAATTGGTATGTTGCAAGAGCTTCTTCATATTTGCCCTGAGCAAATTGAGTACGAGCTTTTTTAAGATTTTCTTTAACTTCGCAGTCTGAGCAAGCTGGAATCGCTTTTTTCTCAAGAGCGACAACGTCAACGAGTTCTAATAGTTTTGTATTATCTTGGGCCTTTAAAGACGTTTTGAAGTCTTTTTTCCAGTTTGCCACTGAAAATGCAGCTTGCGCATAGGCTGTTTGATAGCCCAATGCACTCACGCAGATAAAGGCAAAGACGAAAAGGCGAAGACTCATAAAATCCATCCCAAACCAAAGCTGCCAGTCCAAGTGTCAAGAGAACGAGAACCTGAAGCTGGATTGTCTTTATAGTTTTGATAGCGCATTTCTGCGCGAGCCGTAACGTGACGAGTGATCCAAGCGCCAACGCCCAAGCCACCTGTGTAAAGAGCTGTTGAACCGCTGGAAAGTTGGATTTGACCCGCTCCTGCTAGGAAGTAGAGGTCAAATTGAGTCACACCAATATCCAAGAAACTTGTTTTACCATAGATCGGGTACCAGTTCACAACTGCGAAAGTTGCTGACTCTGGGTAGTCGATACCAGGGAAGTAAGATTTTTGACCAGCTGCTTGGTCTTCTTGAGCTTTTTTGATTACGCGTTGACCTTCAGGATTCAAGCTGTTGCTGAAATCCAAGTAACGTGCACCCACGGACCAACGAGGAGTGATGTGGTAGTCCAACGCCAAAGACAAAGAGTGAGTTTCAAGGTAAGCGTCGCCACCGAAAGCAGCGCCGTAACCAACACCGAACTCAACTTTGTTGCGGCGATCCACGATACGCTCTTGCACGATACGGCTGCGAGTTGTTGATTTCATTCTTTGCGCCATATCGACGAGTTCCTGGTTGCCGCCAAGATCATCGATGTCGTTTGCGATATTTTTTTGCGTAGCCACTGGTTTAGCAGAGCGAGCAGAGTACTTAGAAGACTGAGCTTGAGCGGCTGTCACTTGGACCAACAAAGCAAAAATAATGAGAGTGCTCAATTGTTTCATGGCGCTTTCTCCTCAGTAGCTGGTTGCGCAGGAGCTGCCGGTGCAGCTGTCTTTTTATAGCGAATTTTGATTTGTTTTGTGATTTCTGGAGCAGAAAGACCCGCACCGTTAACAACTTTAAAACTCACACGCACGCGAACCCCGTCAGCATTCGCGATTGCTTTTCCATCCAAACCCAACTGTGGTTGAACAGGGATGTAGGCTGTGTCGAATTTTTTAGAGAATTCCCAAGTTGAATTACCCAAATACTTGGCATCTTTTTGCGCAAGATCTGAAACGATATAAAGAGCACCGTTAGATTCTTGGAACTTGTTACCGTTCGTCACAGAAACGCCGTCATAGTAGTAATCCAAACGAGGTTTTTTAGCTGATTTATCTGTGTAACCAGGAACAACTGCTGTGACTTTGAAAGTCGTGATTTGACCTTCTTCAATTTCGTTGCTCAAACCGACGATTTTAACATCTTTAGGCGCTTCTTGGCTCTTACGAAGAGTGATTTTCGTTTCTTTTTCAAACGCAAGGCCTTGAACCTTCGCTGCCATTGCTGGATCTGAAGATTTCAAAACTTCAGCAGTGAACTTAACAGTGAACGTATCATAAAGTTTATCGTCATCAGATGAAAGGCTGTAAGGCGGATTCCATGTGATGAGGTAAACGTCTTTTTCTTTTTGTGACTTCTCAAAGCTTGCGCCTTGCGGAAGACCATCTTGCTTCAATTCCAAGTTCAAACCCGGAAGTGTTGTGCTTACGCGAACTTTGAAAGTAGAAGTTTTACCTTCGACAAAGTCGATTTGAGCGTCAGGAGCGATCACAACGTCAGAAGCACTGATTTTAGTGACTTCGTATTTCACCAGCTTCTCATCGCGCACAACGACTTTTTCAGGAGCTGGTTTCACCGGAGGATGAGCTTTTTCAAACTCAAGTTGTTGCTGCTCTGTGCGAGCTCTTTCATTCAATTGGTCAAAACCATCAGCTGGTTCTTTACCCCAATCGCTGCAACGAACGTTGAGAAGGCTGAGTGCTGTAACTGCTATAATGAGTGATTGCTTTTTCATATTCGCATTCCTCCTGATTATCGGCTGCTCACGCGAGTCAACTCAAATGGGTACAACACGTCGACGCTGACATTGCCCACTGGACGTGGGAATTGCCAGGACTTCATGCGCTCAATCATGCAATTTTCAACATAACGAGATCCTAAAGAGGATTGAGCGACCTTTGCTTTTGTGATTCTGCCGTTAGGGCCGATAACGAAATCAACGGCTACGCGACCACCGATAGACGGTTGTGCTTGTAGACCTTTTTCATAACAATAAACGATTTGACCTTGGTGACGGTTGATCACAGCTGCGATTTGGTCTTTATCCAAACCACCTTCAACAGAAGCTTCATCATCAAGTGGCAAGCTCATACCTGAAGTGCCGCCAACCAACGAGATTTTTCCGTAGCCTGCTTTGCCGCCGCCAACACCTTTTGTACCGTATCCGCCGGCGCTTTCGGCACGACCACCGCTACCAGAGGTACCTGCGATCAAGCCACTTCCCGGAAGGTAACCTTTCATGCCACCTTGTCCAGAAGCTCCGAAACCACCACCGCCATTGCCGCGACCTGCTGAACGGATGTTTTTCATCGATTGAGTATCAAGACCTTCGTAGCCACGTTTTCCATTCGGAACGCCACCTAAAGCTGCCAATGCACCCATACGTTGAACGTTCACAGATTTTTTGAAAGCAATTTTTGGTTGCTTCACAAGAGGCTTGTGCTTGGGAACGGCTTTCATTTTAACGATTTTTTTCGTTTGCTTGATTTTCTTTTCAGAAACTTTAACTGTTGGACGCGGCTCACGTTTCTCTACAACAGTTTTTGGCGTTTCTTGTGGAATGACGATTGTAACAAGGGGAGTTTCTTCTTTTTTAGTGAAGTAAGTCGCCACAATCCAAGAAGCCATGATCAAAGAGAAAACTGCCAATAAATGAACCAAAGAAGATTTTTGGATGAAGGTTTTAAGTTGTTCTTCATCATCTTCTTGGGGAAGTTCATAGCTTGGACTTTGCACAACCTTAGCAGCCGGGTAAAGACGGATGCTACCCAATCCCTCTAGGATTGTCGCATCTTCCTCGTCCATATTGTTCAAGTTGATTTTTTTGATCAGCTTGTAAGCCACTTCATTTTCGTCAAGTTCTTGAAGGCTTGCGAAAGCTTCAATACGACGAGATTCTTTTAAATACACGATGTGAAGAGTCTCCGACTCCACAGAGAACGTGCGAACCTTCTGGCCTAATTTATTTTCTAGAATTAAAAGTTTCGCTGTACCCATAACCCGTCCTAGTTCTTTTCACTGTCTTGTTGGATACGGTCTTCAAACTGCATTCTGCCGTTTAAAAGATCATCCAACGATTTATCGTTCTCAACCTTTGCTCGCGTTCCCAAAGCACTTTGGTATTTACCTCTAAGAGCACGACCATCAAACTTAAAGGAAGTCCCCAATTTTGCTTGGCGGCTAGGCTTCAGAGCTTTTTTCTGTTCCGTGCCGGCGTAAGCTGCGTCAAGAGCGATGACAGCTACGATTGTAGATAGCAAAAGGGAGGCCAAAAAATTCTGCTTTTTCATAGGCGTTTTCCTCTCTGTAAGTGGTTTAAACGCGCTTCGAGATAAGTCGGCATCAGTGGATGACCGAGTTTTGTCTCTAGGATTTTCAATTTTTCAATTTCAGCGACGTCGTTCGGATTTTCAGACACAGATTGACGGGCAGAGAGAAGATCTCGTGCCGAAATTTGTGATCCTGAAACCGCGTTCTCCAAAGTCTCTTTCAAGCGACCTTTACCGGACACCTGTTGAAGGGCGGCGAGGTCGTTATTCAAAAGTTTACGGATTTCAGGACGAGCAATGCGGTAATCATTGATCAACTGAGAAAGAGCTTGAGAGTTTTCCCAAAGGTTTGCCAATTGTTGCTGAGCCGTTTTCGCTTTCAAGAAGAACGGTTTTGATTTGGCCTTTAAAATTCCCAAATACTGTTGTTGCTCTTGTGCATTGAGGCCTTTTGGTACTGGAAGGCCTGCCAAGTTACGAACGAAGCGTTCGTTTTCTTGACCAATCAAATCCAATGTGAGCATCTGACCCGTGATGTCTTTGCTGCGCAGAGCTTCGGCTAAAAGAACATCGGCTTTTGCCAATGCACTCATGCGGGCTTGAATTGTTTTTTGGAGACCTTTGTCAGAACGTGTGAAAAGCTCCATTTTTTGGATCTGAGTTTTATAAGACATCAACTTTTTATTGAACTGTTGACGTTGCACCCATTGAGCCGCAGAGCGGTTGCGAAGCTCTTTTGACGCAAGAATTTTATCAAGTCCAGCAGTCGAACCTGTTTTGGCAATCACAAAGAGAACAGTTTCGTTCAAAAGACTTGGGTTGCCTTTTAAGTCTGCAACTTGCGCTTTAAGTTCTTTAACCGGGTTGGCAGAGATCAAAACCAAGCGCGAACGCACAACCAAAGCACGAGAACCCTTAAGTCCCAACGCCAATGCTTTCCGGTAGTGCGGAGCTGCATTGATATTCGCTAGATCTGCCAAAGTTCCCAACTTGAATTCGAATTCCTGCGGAGAGGTTTTGCCCACTTTCAAATTCAAAGCCGCTTTGTAAGCGTTGTTGAAATCCAAATGCTTTTCATAGAAACCCACAAGTTGTTCAGAAACTTGTGATCTTTTTTCTGCTGACAATTCTTTCATTGCCAAAAGCAACTGCAAGGATTGGATGTAAGCTTGTTCATCATTCAGCTTATCAGCCAAGATACTTTGGTTTGTATAGAAAGAGATTTTTTCTGAAGCAGGTGCCCCCGTCAAATCCACGCGAGAAAGTTTCTTCAACGCTTTTTGATAGTCTGACTTGCTTGATTCTTTATTGTTCGCAACAGCAGCTGTTTGGTTCAAAACGGATTTGCGTGCGATTGTGCGGAATTCGTTTTGTGAGCCCTTAAAGACTTGAGCATATTCCAAAGCCCATTCTTCGATTTGCTCGTCGTTCTTAAGAACAGTCAAGCTGTCCAAGGCAAGGTCTGCTGATTTCTTACGAAGTTCAAGAGAACCGCTTTCGTCATTAGCAAGAGTGTTAAACTCAGTTGCTGCTGACTTAAAGTTTTTGTTTTGATAAGTGAGGTAAGCAGCTTGATAACGAACTTCAAAGCTCTTATCGCCTTTTTTATTTAAAGCAAGGTAATGGGCATAAGCTTGTTGTTTCAAAGCTGGATCGCCGGATTCTTCGGCCGCCGAGATTTCAGCATTCAAAGCTTCAACACGGTCCTTATCACTGTAAGCACGGCTGTCGGAGATGGTTCTATATAGTTCCATTGCGAGCTTGTGCTTTTTAAGTTCAAGAGCCAAAGAAGCTCCACGCAAAGTCATTTCTTTGTCTTGCGGGAATGTGTTGCTATAGATGATATAGGCATTTACCAAAGATTGGTCTGGGTTGACCTTTTTAGAACGGTGAAGTTCCGTTACATAACGTTTCATCGTTTTTTGCAACTCTTCACACTTCTTTGCGTCTTCGCATTCGCTGTCTTTGAAAGAAGCGGCTGCTAAAGCAAAGTCTTTATTTGATTGCGCCGTTTGACCACGGTCAAAATTCACTTGAGCCAAGCGCACGAAGGCTTCTAAGCGTTCTGCTTTGGAAAGACCTGGTTGTTCCAAGTATTTATTCAAAATATCGTAAGCGGCATTTTTTTGACCGATACGGTCCGCTTCTTGAGCAAAGTGGAAGATCAAATCTTTCTTTTGATCATTCGGTGCTAAAGAAACATAAGTACTGATGTTCTTGGCGCTAATTTGTTGACGAGTATAGAACGTCGCCAAGTCACGCATGATGTCGGCGTGGAAACCAGAATCGTACACAGAGCCATTTTCTGAATCACGAGTGATAGATTCAGGTTGCGCCAAAAGTTTTTCAAGAGTGTTAATAGAGCTTTGCAGTTTACCAGTGTTAAATTCACACCAAGCCATATTATAGATCACAAGAGCTCTGTTATCGAGTTTTGGATCTTTCAAAGCTTGAGCGTATTGTTCATGAGCTTCTTTAAATTTTCCTTTTTGGAAATAAAGGTCGGCCAATGAAGCTTGAGCTTTCGATTTGATTTCTGGAGAAAGTTTTTTTGAACGAGCTTCTTTCAAAAGCTTTTCAAAAAGTTCAATCGACTTATCCGTATTACCGCCCATTTCATACAAGTGAGCAAGTTGGAACAAGATACTAGATTGTTCATTTACGTCGATTTGTGAATAGATTTGCTCATAGATCGCAGTTGCTTTTTTGCGATCGTCTTTTGAACCTTTGCAGCCGTCGCAGTTTGCTTCGATTTCCTGCATAAAGCGGCTACGGGCGCGCTCGGCTAAAAGGTCAGCATAGCGCTTTTGGCTTGGAGCAAAAGACGCATCCTTCTTGTCGAGCGTAGAAATAGCACGCTCCATCTTGTCGATCACAAGATCTTGTGTTGAAGAACTCATTTTATCAGCCAAAGCGGGTTGAGCGCTTACAGCTGATAAAAGGACGACTTGAATAAGAAGGTTGATTGAAGGTTTCATCGTGATGGCACCACTGCAAATTTAAGTTGCTCAATGCCGGCCTGAGCTCCAATTTTCAGAAGAGGATCCAGGTCTGCGTATTTCATTTCTGTGTCAGCTTGAACCATCAACGCTTTTTTCGCGTTGTTTTTGATGGCCTGAATTTTTTCAGCCAAGCGGTTCAATGAAACAGGTTCGTCATTAAGGAAGTAAGTTCCTTTTTCAATGCGAAGAATCGGAGCTTCTTCTTGCAAGCTTTGGCTAAAATCTGCCATCGGAAGATTGAACTTCGTTGGGATTTTAGATTCGATACCGCCGCCTTGAGTTCCGATCAAAAGATAAATAACAATAATAGAAAAAGCATCAATCAAAGATGTCAAAGGCAAAGCAATAGCCAGGTCACGGCTCATGCCGCCCTTTTTACTGCCACCTTTCAAACGAAGCATTTCTTTGAGAGGCGATCTTCTTTGAGAATGATCAACGAAAGATTTTCTCAGCATAAGTCCTACCCAAGAGGGGAGATTCCCACTCCCTCAAAATTGAATTGTTTAAGTTTATCCATCACACGAATCACATCGCCGTAAGAACTCTGTGCTTCTGGAAGGACAACGCCTGTTTTTAAGTCAGGCCATTTGTTACGAAGAGCTTGAAGACGAGCTTCTAAGTTTTCCCAGTTCACACCTTTAGCGGAACGAGAAATAGACTCTTCGAACTTTTTCGCACCCGGAAGGTCACGAAGGCTCAAAGTCAAACCACCATCGGATTTAACTGTGAGCCACAAAGAAGGAGGATTCTTTTCACCAGAAACCGAGTTATCGGCGATTGCCTGGCGCGTGTCGATCGTACCGATTTGGACGAAGACCGCAGTGAGAAGAAGAAAGCAAATCAACACCGACAAAATATCGAGAATCGGGAGGATGTTGATATCAAAATTTAAATCTTTACCGTTGTTGTTATTGCTACTCATCATAAGTCACCTCGGAGCTTTGGTCCGACAATACGTTCAATTAAAACAATTACGCTTTTTGTTTCTTGTCTGAAACGGGCTCGTAGTGGAAACCCAATTGGATGAACAAGTTCAAAGCCGCTTTGTTCAAATCATCTGTCAAACGAGTTGCACGGTTTTGCAAAACTGCGTACATGATCAAAGCTGGAACTGCGACCAACAAGCCGTAAGCTGTTGTATTCATCGCCAAAGAGATACCTTTTGAAAGGATCGCCGCTTTTTCAACCGGGTTTGCATTTGAGATACCCGCGAAAGAGTGGATCAAACCTGTGATCGTACCCAAAAGACCGATCAAAGTCGCTACGTTGGCAAACATCGCCAAGAAGCCAATGCGCTTTTCTACGCGTGATGTTTCTTCAAGCAACAATTCATCCATTTTAAGTTGAATTTCTTCTTTACCACCCAAGTCGATAGCTGCTTGGATCCCTGCAGATGCTACGGCACCGAGAGGTTCTTTTGCGCTCAATTGCATAGAGCGACGAAGAGCTTTATCTAAGTTACCAGAACGGATGTCTTCCGCGATTGTCTTAGACAAGTCTTTTTGGTTGATCTTACGGTTCACGAATAAAGCTACAACGCGTTCAACGATAATAGCGATTGATACGATTTGAGCGGCCAAAATAGCCCACATCCAAATTGCATCAGTTGAAGTGAAACCACGAGCTAACGAAAGAAAGAATTCCATAAATCCTCCTATGAATTCGGTAAGTCCAATGAGCAACGCCCGCGCCATCGTCAGATGGATTAAAATGAGACTGGACATTACGCCATTGTAGTTTTTCGCTAACGATGACGATTTACGGCGTCACTTTTGATTTTTTCCTGTGTACAAAGTTTCGACAGATGATTTACGAGAAGTGCTTCTCGCGATTCATTCTTGTTGCCATCTTCTCTATATATAAGAAGAGAAGGGCCTTAGTTTTGCTTTTCTGTCATTTAATGGAAATACAAAAATGCAAAAATTCATTTGCGGTGATTTTGGTGCTATCATTGTGCCTCGGGCTGTTATTTTCGCCGAAGCTTTTTGCGGAAGAGATTCCATTGGAGACCGATCTTGTTTGGGATGTTCGTGAATGGGAGTTTTTGGAGACTGTAACCAAACCTAGCTACGAACTCTCCGACGAACACATGATCCGCAAGGCGGGCCATTCTTATACATTAAGGGCCGATTTAATCCCCCAAGAAGCCCGAGCTCTGTATTACGAGTTGGATCTAGAAAAAAGAGAAAAGTTTCATAAGATTCGTCTGGGACTGTTAAACAAATTCGCTGCAGTTCTAGACAAGAATGCATTGATGATGGGAGCTGCCATCGTCACTAAGAACAAGATCTTAGGCATTTTTAAAAAAGGCCAAAAGGCCGAAGGAAGTTTACGTGAAATCGGCCGTACCTCTGTCGAGAATGTATTAAATGGACTGAATGCGAAACTTTGGAATGAAGCTCGAAAGGTCGCGGATGCCAAAGAAGTATCTTTGGTCGTGAATCCAGCGGCTGGTGTATTTATTGGAGTTCCCAATAAGCTGCATATCGGCGGAGCAATCGGATTTGGGTTGAACATTGGTTACAATGTTGAGTCAGATGTTTTGTTTTTAACTATTAATGGAACGGTAGAAAAAATTAAGTCAGGATTTGTGATCTTTGGTGGCGCAAAATTATTAACGGGACTGCAGTTTGATTCAAACCCCGCTCCTGGATTCCGCTTCGGAAAAAAAATGCGTCAAAAATCGAATCTTTTTCTTCGCGAACGTAGCGAGATTTATAATCCAATCTATGTGCCTTTTTGGACAGCGAGTGGTGAAGGCCGGTACGGTTTGGGAATCAGTGCTTCGTTTTCAGTTCCGGGACAGGTTTTTTACTACAAGAACGACAGCCTTTCATTGCGTTTGTTAAGATTGGATCTACCGACTGAAGGTTTTTGGCGAGTTGTCTTTGACGGCCTTGCGAAGCTTGGCGCTTCCGATCATATCCTTATGCAGTTTGCAAAACGTGCTCACGCTGACTTTGTTCCCAAATCATGTGGTGGCCTTTTCCTTTAAGGATGCTTAAAGACAAAATGTAACATTGCAGATATTTTCTCCACAGTTGGACTTTTATCCGTGCCCTGATTGAATTTGGGAGCGGAGGTGTCCCAAATGGATGAGATCACAAGACGAGATGCGATGAAGATCGCGGCGACAGGCCTTTTAACAGCTCTTCCTCTTACAACTGTTGTTGAAAAGGCGGAAGCTGCCGTCGCACCCAAGAAAAGCACCTCGACTGCTAAGAAAACTAAAACCACTTATTTGTTCTTCAATAAAAGTGAAGCGGCATGGATTGAAGCTGCTGTGGCAAGACTTATTCCGGCCGATGAACAATGGGGTGGCGCCATTGAAGCCGGAGTTCCTAATTACATTGATAAACAATTAGGAGGCGCGTGGGGCGCAGGAGAACGACTTTATCGCAGCGGTCCTTGGGAAAAAGGCACTCCTTCTCAGGGCTATCAGTTACCTTTTACTCCCGCCGAACTTTTCAAAACGGCACTTAAGGCCATTGAAAAAGACATGACCAATCAAAGGATCTCATTCGCCAAGTTGCCTCCTGAAAAACAAGATTCATATTTAAAAAGTCTGGAAACTGAAGATTGGGATTTGGGCGGAGTTCCCAGTAAAGTCTTTTTCGCCAGCCTACTACAAATGACCATCGAGGGATTTTTTGCCGATCCTGTCTATGGCGGCAATCAAGACATGATTTCATGGCGCATGATCGGATTTCCAGGGGCTTACGGCAGCTATTATGACGTCGTTGATAAACATGGAATTAAAATCAATCGCGCGCCGATGAGTTTAGCTGAAGACTCCAGCGGTCACATTCATCCGTCACCTAATATTCCGGCACATTTATAAGGAGAGATCATGGCGACAAAATTAAAACCTGTAGATGTGGTGACCATCGGTGTGGGACTTACCGGATCTATTCTAGGAAAAGAACTCGCAGCTTCAGGATTAAAAGTCGTGGGACTAGAAAGAGGTCAATTCCGAGACACAGTTCCTGATTTTCAATCACCGAATATGCACGATGAGCTTCGCTTTGCTGTGCGCAAGGGACTCACAGCTGACAACACCAAAGAAACAATCACGGCACGAAACAGTGTTAGCGAAACAGCCTTACCTATGCGTCGTTGGGACAGCTTTTTACCAGGCTCTGGAGTCGGCGGGGCCGCGGTCCATTGGAATGGACAAACCTTTCGTTATCAAGTCGCCGACTTTATTTATAAGACCCATATTGAAAAACGCTATGGGAAAAAGTTCATCGATTCTGACCTTAGGATTCAAGATTGGGGTGTGACTTATGATGAACTTGAACCTCACTTTGATCGTTTTGAATATCTGTGTGGGACCAGTGGCACCGCCGGGAATATTAAAGGCAAAACGCAACCGGGCGGAAATCCATTTGAAGCTTGGCGTTCGCGCCCTTATCCGACACCAGCACAGAAGGAAACCTATTTCGGTGCTCTTTTCAGAAAGGCTGCCGTTGAGTTGGGTTATCATCCCTACCCGCAGCCTTCATCAAATTTAAGTCAGCCTTATACAAATCCTGAAGGCCTTAAAATGAACACGTGTGTGTTCTGTGGATTTTGCGAGCGTTTTGCCTGCGAGCACTACGCGAAATCAAGTCCCCAAACCATGATTCTACCGTTAGCTCTTAAAAATCCGAATTATGAACTCCGCACGGGGGCGCAAGTTCTACGTGTCAATCTCGATAGTACGAAAAAGAAAGCAACAGGTGTGACCTATATCGATAGTGCGGGACGCGAATTTGAGCAGCCTGCCGATCTTGTTTTGGTCACGGCCTTTGCTGTGAATAACACGCGTTTGATGTTGTTATCCGGGATTGGAAAACCCTACGACCCTCACACTGAACAAGGTGTGGTGGGAAAAAACTACGCTTATCAAACAATGAGCAATGCCCAAGTATTTTATGACGAAAGTGTGAATATCAATCCGTTCATGGCTTCCGGTGCGAATGGAACTATGATCGATGATTTTGGCGGTGAAAATTTTGATCATGGTCCGCATAAATTTATTGGTGGATCTTACATTGGTGCGATCATGACACATGGTCGACCAATTGAATTCCGTCCGACACCTCCTGGCACGCCAAGCTGGGGACTTGAGTGGAAGAAAGCTGTCGCGAAACACTACAATCACACAGTGCCACTGAATATTCACGGCAGCTCCACATCCAGCCGCTGGAACTATCTAGATCTTGATCCGACATACAAAGATGCTTGGGGTTTACCTCTGTTACGTATGACATACGATTTCCCCGATAACGATATTCGGATGGCGGCTTTCGTGACCGAGAAAGCCAAGAAGATCGCGGAACGCATGGGTGGAAAAACCGTTGTCGCGACACCAAGAAAAAAATCTTGGAATACATCCGTCTATCAAACGACTCACACCACCGGTGGCGTAATCATGGGAAATGACCCCAAAACCAGCGCGGTCAATAAATACCTTCAAAGCTGGGATGTATCGAATGTGTTTGTCGTGGGGGCTTCGGCCTTCCCACAAAACTCATGCTACAATCCGACGGGGACAGTGGGCGCTTTGACGTACTGGGCTCTGGAAGCGATCAAAAACAAATATTTCAAATCCCCGGGGGCTCTCGTATGAAGAACTTCGTTTGGATTTTATCAAGCATCGTCCTTAGTGCATCAGTAAAGGCACAAGAACTACGAGCGACAAGCGAAGTTGATATCAAGGCCGGCTCCGAGATTGCGCAGAAAGGAACATCTAGTGGTGTTGCCGCCTGCATCGCCTGTCACGGCCCACAAGGGGAAGGGAATGCCGTCGGAGGATTCCCAAGACTGGCTGGCCTGCCACATTTCTATATGGTCGAACAACTCAAAGACTATTCAAGCGGAGTCCGTACAAACGAAGTCATGGCTCCGATTGCAAAAATGCTCACCGACACGGAAAGAGCCAACGTCTCGGCTTACTATGAATCATTGACGTCGAATCCGATCAAGCCTGCAAAAAAATCAGCAGCAAGTGTTATCAAACGAGGTGAAACTCTTGCGAAAATAGGTGATCAAAAACTTCAACTCCAAGCCTGCAACAACTGCCATGGCCCCGGAGGAGTAGGAATGGCCCCCGCAATTCCAGCCTTGAATGGTCAGCTAGGAGTTTACATTGAGAGCCAGCTCACAAGTTGGAAAGATGGAAAAAGAAAAAACAGTCCCACGCAAATGATGGGCATTGCGCAGAAGCTAAGCGATGCGGATATAAAAGCACTAGCAGCCTACTTCGAACAAGCCCCTAGAAAACTAGTTAAGAAATAAAAAAGAAGCACTATTTAAAGTGCTTCTTAAACCCTTGCCAGCATTCTTGATAGTCTTCTTGGATAAAGTCTTTACCAAGAGCGAAGTCCGTGACCATGTAAGGTGCACGTGTTTCAAACATAAACGCCATGGTGTCGGTGAGCTTAAGAGGCTTCAAATCTGCGGCACTCGCTTTTTCGAAAGATTCCGAATCAGGACCGTGTGCAGAATAGAAGTTGTGCAAACTTCCGCCACCAGGAACAAATCCACCTGCCGTCTTTGCGTCGTATTCACCGTAAATAAGTCCCATGTACTCACTCATGCAATTGCGATGGAAATAGGGAGGACGGAACGTGTGTTCAGCCACCATCCAACGCGGAGGGAAGATCGCCAAATCTACATTCGCGACACCCGGAGTTTCCGTTTGGGAAGTCAAAACTGTAAATATCGAAGGATCTGGATGATCAAAGCTGACAGTATTGATCGTGTTGAACTTGCGTAGGTCATATTTAAAAGGAACATAATTCCCGTGCCATGCAACGACATCTAATGGTGAATGTCCCATCTCGGCACTCCAGAATTCGTTGTTAAATTTGCCAATCAGTTCAAAAGAGCCTTCTTGATCTTCAAAGGCAGCAACAGGAGTTAAAAAGTGACGACGGTGCGCCAAACCATTTGCGCCAATCGGTCCAAGATCAGGGAGGCGGAAGGGATTGCCAAAATTTTCGCCGACATAACCTTTGCAGTTTACGTTTGCAGCTAAAGGATTGACTTGGAATTTCATTCCGCGTGGAACAACAGCAATTTCACCTGGCTCGACATCCATAACACCGAGTTCGGTTTTAATTTGGACAGATCCTTGCTGGACAACGAACAAGAAGTCTCCATCCGCGTTCATCATGTATTTGTTCTTCATTCCTTGATTGAACGAATAAAGATGAACATGCAGTCCGCGACCTTCCAGGCTTGAGCCACTTCCGCAAACAGTGCGAAGTCCTTCAATAAAAGTTCCGTTCAAATCCTTCAAAGGATTCCAACGCATTTGATTAGGATTGATGTGTTGAGGCTTAAACATCGTTTTTTGCGTCAGTTCTTTCAAAGGCTTATAGGCTTTGTGCATGACCGAAGGACGAATGCGGTACAGCCAAGAGTAAAGATTGTGATGGCGTGGCGCTGTGAAAGCAGAGCCGCTTAATTGTTCAGCATAAAGTCCAAGAGGAGCTCTTTGCGGAGAGTTTTGATCCAGAGGAAGCGCACCTGGACGCGCCTCGGAAGAGAAGTGATTGCCGAAACCTGAGAGATATTGTTTTTCCATACCTAGAGATAATCAGTCGGGGGCTTCTTTAGTCAAGCCCACGCACTGCGCCGTCTTAACATCCATCCAGAGTTGGGCTAATATGTAGAAATGCAACAGACTCAAAAGACAGCCTATGAAATGATCGGTGGCGAAGAAACTCTTCGCAAACTCGTTAAACGCTTCTACGAAGTCATGGATACCATGCCGGAAGCAAAACCTATTCGCGATATGCATCCAGCAGACTTGCAGAGCTCTGAGGACAAGCTTTTTATGTTCATGTCGGGCTGGCTGGGCGGACCTAATCTCTTCATGGAAAAATTCGGTCATCCGCGTTTGCGTGCACGTCATTTGCCGTTCTCAATTGGCAAAGCGGAACGTGATCAATGGATGATTTGCATGGTGCAGGCTTTTGAGGATGTACAAATTCAAGAACCTGTTCGCTCAGATCTCTTGCATTCTTTGCTAAATCTTGCTGACCATATGAGGAACAAGCAAGAGGGGTAATTTGGCGCCATCTCATAAGGGCGGCCTACGAGCCGTGGCACTTTTTGAAGCTTTTAAAGGTCTTTTGGTATTAGCCGGAGGCCTTGGGCTGTTAGATCTCATGCATCGCAATCTAGAGAAAGTGGGACGCCAACTTCTGAGTCAAATTGGCGTCAACCCTCGTGACGAATATCCCAAAATCTTTCTGCGATTTCTTTCTGAAATTAATGACGGTAATATTCGCATGTTGGCATTTTTTGCCTTTGCGTATTCGCTTCTTCGTTTTACCGAAGCCTACGGATTATGGCGGGGAGAAAATTGGGCGAAGTGGTTAGGAATTATTTCCGGCGCAATTTATTTACCATTAGAGTTTTATGAAATGGCTAAACACTTCACCGCGGTGAAGCTGGCCATCACTGTCGTCAATATTCTGGTCGTGATTTATCTTGTGCGCGTGAAAATTTCCGACTCCCAGTCGAAATTATCTCCGTCGTGATTTAAACTGATTGTTAAATAGCGCAACGCATTGACTTGCGTTATCAAAGCGAAGGAGCCGTGTTCAAAGCCCGGCGAATTTGATTATAGAATTTCTCCTGCTCAGATCCCGTCGTTTGATTGTAGCCAATAAGGGCCACGACTAAATCTTGAACTGGCTTTTTATAATAGAACGCGGGATCTCTGCGATAGTCTCGCAACAGCACTTCATGAAGAAGAGCAATAACCTGCTGATCTTCTGAAAGCTTCGCCCAAAGTGGTCCTTTGATTCGATAATAGGCAGCACCTGTCACTTCTCGGGTTTGCATGATCATCAACTCAAGCTTACAGTTCCATCGGCTGATTCTCAGTTTCGTATTGATATCCACGTCGCTGTAACCGCGAGTGAAAAAAGGACGGCCATCAAAGTCTGCAAGAAAGGTGGCTTCTCTGAAAAAGGTTGAAGCCCAAGCGCGATAGCGTTCGGCACGGGCAGGAGATAGCTTTTCTAGAGGTCTTAAAAGCGCACCAAATTTGTGATTGATTCCAGAGTATTCAGAATGAATACCGTGAAAAGTTTTTTTATTATCCAGTTGATAAATAAAAAGATCCAAGAAAACAACTTGCTCATCACAAAGAACCACATGACCGCCATTGCCTCGCTCAAAGCCCGCATGGGATAAGCCTGACATGAGTGTGAGAGCCGCCAAGATCGCAACGAAATGTGTTTTCATGGGCCTCGGATAGCATGGGTTTAAAACACTGTCTAGAAAACGCGTGCAAAAGCCAAATTCAGCCGTGAAGAATGTTCCCGACGGCTTTTTGGAACACTTTAGATCGGTTTAATAGTTGCTTTGTGAAGGAAATTTCCAGATACAGGGGACATGGAAATGCGTATAGCTGACTTTATGCGAATTCAATTGGAGAAACGGAAGCAAAAGAACCCCCGTTATTCACTCCGCTCCTTCGCGCGCAATTTGGATATTTCATCGGGCAAGCTCAGCGATATTATTGCCGGCAAGGTTTGTGTGGGCCCCAGAATTTTCGCTAAAATCGAAAACAACCTCTCGCTTTCAGAGGCAGAAAAACGTCATTTGCGTTTCCTTTATCAAAACGAACGAAAAAATAGCCGCCTCTTGGGTGGAATTAAAAGGCAGCTTCAAGAATCCGAATATGCCCTGATTGCATCACCAGAGCATTTTGAGATTTTAGCCCTTATGGAAACTCGCGATGCTGTTTGTGATTATGCGTGGATAAAAAAACGCCTGGGATACAGCAAAGAAAAAGTTGAAAGCGCGCTCACGGTTCTTTTGCAACTGAATATGATTGAGATGGTGGATAAAAATCGTTTCCGCGTCGTGTATGGAGGAGCAACCACCAGTCATGATATTCCGTCCGAAATTATTCGCCAATCCCATCGCAATGTGATTCTGAATTCCCTGGAAAAATTAGACGAATGCTCGGTGAATGAAAGGGATTTTTCAAGTATCACGATGGCCGTCAATCCCGAAAAAATGGATCAAGCAAAAAAAATGATTCGCGATTTCAGACGTCGCCTGTGTCGTTTGATGGAGTCCGGAGAAAAATCTGAAGTTTATACACTGAATGTTCAACTTTTCCCAAATACTCTACTACAAAAGCGTCGCTAGATCACGTGAAGAACCCGTCACCCGACAAGCGTGCTAACTAAAACCAGCGCTTGTGCTCGATGATCAAACAGCGATTGGAAACAACTTTGATTCCAGCTTTTTCGGCGCGCAATTCGGCTTCCGGATGAGAAATTCCCAACTGCAACCACAACACTTCAACACCACCGACAGCAAGAACTTCATCCACAACTTCGGGGATGCGATCTGAACTGCGAAAGACATCGACAAACTTTCGATATTCCGCCGGAACATCTTTTAAAGAATCATAAATCTGAAATCCGCCCGCGGAATGATTTTTGGGATAAGTTCCTACCATTTGCCAGCCGTGATCGCGCATGTAGGCCGGGACGTAGTGGCTGGCTTTTGTCGAGTCGGGACTCAACCCATAGACAGAGAACTTTTTGTACTTTTCTAAGAGAGCTTTGATTTCACTGTCTTGAACATTCATTTTCCTTCTCCTCTGGTTAAGATGATTTCCGTCAGTTCACAGTAAGTTCCCATCCGTAAGCTCGGTCCCCAATAACCTGTGCCCTGATTGACGTAAAGTTGAAGATTTTTGATATGGTAGAGACCCTTTGCATACTTTTGGAAAAAGCCTATAAGGAAGTTCCATGGGAAAAACTGTCCACCATGAGTATGTCCTGAAAGTTGCAAATGAAAACCGGCTTCGGCCGCTTGCGGTGCGAGCGAAGGTTGATGTGACAATAGAATTCGAAAGCTTTTTTCTTTGAACTGTTGTTGTAGCTTTTTAAAGTTAGGCCCTTCCATGGCGGCCATTGCCGCTGCAGGATCGGGAACTCCGCCCACTTGTAAGAGATGTCCATCTTTTTGCACGTTGATCACATCATTCAGAAGAACATGAAAGCCTAAAGAACGAAAGGCTGCTAAGGCTTGGCCAATCTGCCAGTAGTACTCGTGATTTCCCGTAACATAGAAACTACCAAGAGGAGCTTGGATCTTCTTAAGCATCTCGATCTCTGTGAGGTGTCGAACTGCGCTGCCATCCAAAATATCGCCGGTGTAAACGACCAGGTCTGCTTTTACTTTTTCTGCGGCTAGAACAAGCTTTTCAACAAACTGCTGCGGGAGACTTGCACCGATATGCAAGTCTGTGATGTGCAAAATACGAAGGCCCTCCCAGGCGGCCGGAAGATCTGCAAAACGAAGCTTCATTGTTTTAACACGAGGACCGATTCGCACAGTGACGGTACCAATCAAGATCATGATAAAAGGAAGAATCAGCAAGAGTCCTGTTGCAGTAGTTCCGTAAAGATCTTTTTGCATCCACTCTGTCGTCCAATGAAGGGGCAAATAGTGAACGGCGAAGCCTGCGATATCGCGCAAGATCACCAATGTTCCTAAAAAATTAATATAAGCGAGTGCAAAGTGAGAGGCGGCGAAAAAAGCGTCATGCCAGGGTTTGTGTTGCAGGCGGCGTTCCGACCAAAAATACAACGGCATCGACAAGACCAGTCCGAACATCAAAGCAAGGAAGACAATCACACCGAAAGCAGGTGCAAATGTAAGATCCGTAAAGCGTAGCAGTTGATGTGAAACATAAAAGAAGATGCCAAGGAACAAGATGATAATAACAGCGCGAAACAATCCCATAGAGGAATACTATAGGACTGTTTTCAGGGCCTCACAAGAAGTTCCAGCCTCGTGGCGAGATTTGGCAAGCATATTAAAAATGGCAGGCCCAAGAGTCCGTGGTCGATGTTAAGAAATAGGGGCAACGATAAGTGCGTTGAATTTCCAGGCTGCGTGGACTGATAATGACTCGACGGACTACTTTTTTCGCTGGAGCAAAACTCCCGCAGATATCGCCGCTATAGTCAGCTGTGGCCTGCATTTCATAAATCAATTGGTCACTCTTGCGGCGTGCAGTTTCAATCATATTGTCGAGAACAAATTCGGTGCTGCTAGTTTCGAATTGGATGGAAATGGCATTATAGGAACCCGCAGTGTCCTTATAGGGCTTGATTTGCAGTCGACAGGCGCCCACGTGAGACTGATTTTTACCGGCAAGAACGACTTGGCCTTTCCCTTGAGAATTCAAATACGGCTGCAGATCCGTAACCAAGTTTTGGCCGAAAGCGGATAGGGGACCCAAAAGACTCACAATAAGAGAAATAAATAAATGGCGCATGTCCAACCCTCTAGCGAGAGTCGTTCCAGGTATGTGGCCTTTTAATTGGAGCTAAAGCGAAATGCCGTGTTTATTTTATAGGGGAGAGCCGTAAAATGACTTCCCTCAGGAAGGCTTATGGATTCATCGAAGAGACGCATGTCTCATTTGACCGTAAAAACCGAGTGGGAGTATAGTGGTCCTATGCCACATATTCGTTTTCGTGCTTTAAAAGAAGATCAAGTTTGCCACTTAAGTTCCGAGTTGAGTCCTTTATTGGCGGCAGCTATTCAGACTTCAGAAGATAATTTTACTTTTGAACATGTCGCGACCCAGTTTTTCACTCAGGGAAAAATCGTGGAGTCTTATCCATTCGTGGAAGTTTTGTGGTTTGCGCGTGCGCAAGAAATTCAAGATCAGTGTGCGAAGATTATTACTGATAAAGTAAAATCAATCGCGAATGCGGAAGATGTGGTGGTGGTATTTTCCGTTTTAGATAAAAGTGCTTACTACGAAAATGGGAAGCATTTCTGATGCTTCCCATTTTTTGATTTCTTATTTTTCCATCGAGCTTAAAATTTCAGTTACTTGTTCTTCCGAGACAACGGCAGCATTGTGGCAAGTTCCCTTACTGCCCGGGAAGATTTTTGTACACTGAGCTTCGGAGGCCGCTTCTGAACTTGCGCCGAGGCTTAGCGTACAATCGCGTTTCGAAGCGTACTCATTAATAATTCGCAAACAGGCATGTTCTGACATACACACTCGAGTTGCGGAATTATTGGATCCTTTAAGGAAGACACCACTCAAAATGACTTTCTGATTTGGATGAATCAACTCGCACTCAACCAAACCGCTTTTGTCTTTTTCTTGGTCATCAGAAATGGGGTCTTTATTTGGTCGTGAGCCAGGAACAGACTCGGGTTCAGACTCAGGATCAGACACCACGCTTGAGTCCGGATCAATTCCAGGGTCGCGTCCGATATTGTCAGCCGCATCTGGAGTCATAGAAGTGAACATAACCGGGTTGCTTGTTTGCCCGGCAAAGTTCGCAGGAGAACAGTTTTGAAAGGCGAGAATGCAAATCAGAGAAGAAGCGCCGATCAGCAGGCCTTTAAGTTGTCTCATTTTGAGCTTCATATATTCCTCCAAAAAGTTCTGACACCTTGAGAGTAGAGCAAAGGAGCTGCCAAGTGGCGGGTCGTTTTATTTCATCTGGGGGGCAAAGTTTGTTGAAGCAAAATGAGAACAAAGATGGATAGTGATGGATTCTCAGGTGAGATCTATATCTTAGGAGCGGCTGTGTATTTTAAGGTCATTTCAAAAATTTTGACGTGTCAATTTGACCCACCTTACCGCTTGGAAAGCTACGGTTAACGAGGCTGGGCAAACTCGGGTACGATTTCGTTTAGGTTTTGCTTTCGCATGTCGTCGAGTTTCATGGTGAAAGCGACAAATTCATCCCATTGATTGTGGTGGGATGAATTTAGAAGATGTAAGAGATTCTCCACGCCAGGATAATCTTTCATTGGCTCGAGACGTTGTCGAGCCAGCTTGGTCTTCTGAGGTGAAAGAACGCCCACAGATAAAAAAGAAGGCTGGTGAACAACATCGAGATACACCGGAAGGTTTCGATCCTGAAAGAAGCGCAGAAATTCGGAAACATGAAAAACATTGTAAGCCTGAATGGTGCTGGCGATGGAAATTTCAACGGGAGCAATCCGAGTGGCATTTTCCAATAAGTCCAAGTTGGAAAGAATTTGCTGCCAGCGACTTGGATAACGGATGTATTCGTTGAGTGCACCCAGTCCATCAATGGAAACTCGCACTTTGACTTTTTGAAATTGCGCCCATAGCTCTGGGAGATCCGGGTCCCAAACAGTTCCATTGGTATTGTAACGAAGCTCAATATGCGACGCCTCGCCACTTGAAACACAAGATGCTAAAAATTTTTTGTTCAATGATACCAAGAAAGGTTCGCCACCGGTCAGATAAACTCGCTTCAAGCTTGGGACAAGTTTTTGAATTTGCTCCCAGGATTTTGAGTCCTCTGCCCAGTTGGCTTTGCGAATTCGTTGCCATCCCTTTTCATCGGGTTGAGAAACGAGATCTCCCAATAGGGGCCACTCCATCGTCCATGCAGACGACGAGTAGGGGCCGCACATTCGGCAGCGCAGGTTGCAGGTATTTCCCATGCGCAAATCCAGCTGCTCAACCTGATCTAATCCCACTGTTGTCGGTAAATCTGCGGGATCCATATCCGGAAACTTTTGTAACCAAGCTGTTCGTGGAGAGGGGGAACCACTGGCCTCCAGTTTGTAACAATTGGTGCAGGCTGAAACGGAGTCGCCAGATTTCATCTGCGCCCGAACTTCTTGGAAAAATGGAGTGTTCCAACCGGCCTCCAAGTTTTCTGTCATCTGGGCCACCGATCCGTCGGCATGTTTCGAGAGATTGAGGCCCGATACCGAAGAACAACAAAGCCGCACGGATCCAGTCGGAGTGGAGGCTATTTCTTTCCAAGGAAGCGGGCAAAAAGTTTTACTCATCCTGAGTATGCTAGAGCATGGTTTTCCAGGGGTCATGTAATCTTTTACTTTTTTCTGGCAGATTTTTGTGTTCCCCGACATTTGCGTATAAGATGCAGTAAACGCCTAAGACACGAGGTTCATAAGTGAATCGTTTAAAGCAACTGAAAGTACAGCTCTCTGAAGAAGTTCAAAACGCCTTAGCTAACGGAAAGCCGGTCGTTGCGCTCGAGTCCACGATCATTTCTCATGGAATGCCTTATCCACAAAACTTTGAAATGGCATTGGCAGTGGAAGAAAAGGTTCGCCAGAATGGCGCGGTACCAGCAACGATTGCAATTATTGATGGAGTTTTGCGCGCAGGACTATCACGCAATGAAATTGAAAGCTTCGCAAAAAAGGGAATGCAAGTCACTAAAGTCAGTCGCCGTGATATTCCGGTGATTGTTGCGCAAAAAAAAGACGGAGCGACCACCGTTGCCAGCACCATGATTATCGCGGAGCTTGCGGGTATTTCAATTTTCGCAACGGGTGGAATTGGGGGTGTTCATCGTGGAGCTGAAACCACAATGGATATTTCCGCGGACCTTGAGGAGCTTGCCCAAACCAACGTGGCGGTGATTTGTGCCGGAGCAAAATCTATCTTGGATATTGGTCTGACACTTGAATACCTAGAAACAAAAGGCGTTCCCGTTTTGGGTTATCAAACTTCAGAGCTTCCTGCTTTTTACACTCGCGAAAGTGGATTCAGAGTCGACGCTCAAGTCGACACTCCAGAACAGACGGCAGCGATATTAAAATCGAAATGGGAACTGGGGCTAAGGGGTGGTGTGATTATCGCAAATCCTGTTCCGGAAGCCTACTCATTGGATTTTCAACAAATGGATCAAGTGATTCAAAATGCTCTTCAAGAAATGAAGGTACAAGGAATCAAGGGCAAGGACTCGACGCCTTTTCTCTTGGGTAAAGTGAAAGAGCTTACGGCAGGTAAAAGCCTAGAAACCAATATCCAATTGGTGCTCAATAATGCGAAGGTCGCGGCGCAAATTGCCGTTGCCTATGCTCAACAAGTCTAGTTTCGGCCTGTTTCATTGCAGATTGTTAGGGTCGTTCCGATATAGAATGTGAATGAAACGTGTAAAACTTTTGCTCACATCTTTGGTCCTGCTGTTGTGTTTAAGCTCGAACGCATTCGTGTTTTTGGCGATTCCATTTGCTATTAGTGGGGCGCAAGTATTGATGGCAGGAGCTGTCGCTGCAGCCGCAGCGGCGGGTGTTGTGATCGTCGATCAGGGCTCTGAGCTATTGGAAAAAATTAAAGCCCAGTCGCCCAGCGAGGAAGAAATGGCGGCCGCTTCCGCAGAAAGCCAAAACGATTTTGCGTTGGCTCTCAAGAAAGCAACAGGAATTGTTGAACACAAAAGTTGTGAAACTCATACCGAGTCGAGCACAGGCACTTGCAATTCAACACCTGAAGTCTGCTGCAAAGACTTCCTGGATAAATTCCGGGATCACCTACACAAAAATTCCGGCGCTTTTGCTTTTTTCAAAGACGCGAAAAGACACAAGATGGTTTGTTGTTATGAGTGGGATCATCAACACGGGGGCTTTGAAATTTTTGATAGACATGGAAACCACCTCGGAGAACGTGGCTGTGATGATCTTAATGAAGATCCTTGTGAATACACGGCCAGTCGAGGTAAGCACGCGCAACCTAATAGCACCACTCATAAACCGAGGAGTCAGCTGTGTTCATCACATTAATGGCTCTCTTGCTTCTATCTCACAGTGCTAATGCTGACTGCTTAAAATTAAATACAAACGGTCTACAAAAGTTTGTTCATGAGAAAAAAACTTATTATAGCGACGCAAAAAAAACCTTCTTGCTATCGTCCGGTTGTGTAAAGGCCGATGCCAGTGCGACTGAAGTAAAGTTGAGCTTGAAAAAATCGGGGAGCCTTGAAACTCTGAGCGAACAACGAATCGCTCACTCAGTTCAAGCACAAGGTGCCACGGTCCTCACGATTTTTGACTTCGGCGCACAAAACGGTCAGGTCACAGCCGTTTCGGGTAAGCTGTCTCCAGCAGACCTCAAAAAATTGATCCTTCAAAGAATCCAATAACGATCATGATTTCCCGTGCCGTGAGCTGTTTATTGAGGGCAGGAAATTGAAACGCCACCACCTTCACCGTTATTGCTTAGGCCGTAACAGTTTTTACCCTCTTTAGTCGAAAAGTGATAAGCGGTAATGCCTGCGCCCATATAGATAGACTGCACAGTTGTCCCTTCAGAAAACTGCGCGCTCCTGGTCTCCGTAGCGGCAGGTATTCTCTTGTTTTCTTTTTTTGTTTTTGCCTCTTTTGCTTCTTCCGCGTGCGCCATCGAAATACCCAAGATCAAAAATACACAGACTGATAACTTCATTGATCACCCCTTTTTTTAATCTTAGTCGGACTAGAAAATGAGTGACAGTCCAGAGTCAGTATCGGTGAGTTTGTTTGCTGCGGTTTTTTTATTTTGTGCTCCCAACGGAGTGGGGATTTTTAATTTCGAGTGAAGAATTTTGCCGCGCATTGGCTCATAGATTTTAGAATATGTGTGCGGCGCCGACTTCTGTAAGGACGATCTTGTTTTATTCGGAGAGAGTACAATCGCGGATGTAAAAGCAATTTACACGACCAATGCAGGTTACAGCGATGACGTTAAAGTCGCGATTAGAGAAAGAGGTATCAACTTCAACAGGGTCGTACCTCCCGAAGAAATTTCTGTTCAAGTTCGATGCAATGAAAACGAATCTTTGTGTCGCGGTGACTATGCCGGTGTTCGCGGGACGTTATTTAGAAAGGTCAAAATCCTTAATCTGTTCAAGAACAATCTTGCCAATGTCATTGACAGCGATGGTCGGAAATTTATCATCAGCCTGGAACGCCTTAAATGGTAAAATGGAAGTCGAAACGAAAAAAGGCCATCCTAAGATGACCTTTTGTTTTTCCTTTAACTATCGACACATGGGTGTTCGAATAGCTTGGGATTTGGTGCGGGTGGAGGGACTTGAACCCCCACGGACGTGAATCCAAGAGATTTTGAGTCTCTCGTGGCTACCATTACACCACACCCGCGCTGAGGAAATCGTTTTACGGAAATTGCATCGAAAGCTCAAGCGCTTTTTTTCAAAAGACACATTTTTAACTTATTCTGCATGCTTATTAAGCGAACCGATGCATTTCTCAGCTTCTGGAAGATCTATATATAAGGACAATCAAAGTGCTTCGCCGGGGTGGGTCAAAACGACTCCAGTTTGAAAGACTTTCAGAAAGTGTTTCGACGGTTGTCACATTTTATCAAGACCCACTTTTTACTTTCAGCGACCAAACATTACAACAACCGGGGATATCAATAACTTAGACGCCTGCGACGAATTGCGGCCAAGTTGGCACTCGGCTTGCTTTAGGCAGGGTTGATCAAAAAGGTTTTATGAGAAACCACGAGGAGTACCTATGAAGAAATTTATCTATATCCTTGCGGCCTTGAGCATCGCGCCCACTTTCGCGATCGCACAAAGCCTCGAAAGCGATGTCGATGCTGAGCTTGATCAAATGTATTCAAGCGCACAAGCAGCACCGGCTCAGGCGGCAGCACCAGCTGCAGCGGCTCCAGCAGCACCGGCTGCGGGTGTTGTGTCTACTGCGCCAGTTAGCGGTCAGCCGATTTATATCTTAAATCAGGCGACACCGACTTCAACTGCGACGTCACAAGCACAACAAACGGCTGTTCAGAAACAACCAACAACAATTATCGAAGCGTCTCCTTTGACAGAGTCTCGCGCGGAACAAATCCGTCGTGCTCGTCAAGATGCTGAGTTGGCAACTGAACAACGTATCGTTGAAAAGCTCGAAACTTCCCGCATGGAAGATGAGAAAAAACGTGCAAACGTTCTTTTCGGCGACAAATTTAATTCATTAAATGAGCAACCACAGGTTCAACAACCTGTGCAACAAGCAGCTCCAATCGTGATCCAACAAGTTCCTGTTCAAAAGGTTGAAGAACCTAAAGAGAACACACGCGATATCATCCGTGAAGAACTTGCTGCGGCTGCATTGAAAACAAAAGAAGAAGAAGTCCAACCAGAACCAGTAGAGACGAAATACGTAGCTGGTATCCTTGGAGTAGGTGACTACCCAGATACGAACAACGTAAAGGGTCAGTACGCTATGGGTGTGGCTTTCGGTTCGAAATTTGACAATATCGTGATCGAGGGTGCTTTCTTGTACTCGAACTATCGTTTGACTCCACGTACGGGTTACTACGGTGGATATGGTTACAGCTACGGCGGTTACTATGTTCCAAATGAAATCGATATCAACCAATACTCAGGTCAATTGGCTGCGAAAGTTCAACTTTTCGACGCTATCATTAAACCTGTATTCGGTGGTTTGGTTTCTTACTCATACCGTGAACAAAAATGGGCGAATGACGGTTACGGCGTTCCAAACAACTCTGCTAAATCTCATGCGATTGACGTAGGTGCTCTAGTAGGTGCCGACCTTGAGTTCAATCCGAAGTATTCTCTTGGTTTGGATTTCCGTTATATGTGGAATCTTTCAAATCGTTTGGATGCTCCAGCAGGATCTATCATGGATTCGCCTTACTATACTAAGGTCGAAAAGCTCCAATACTACGTCTTGTCTCTTGTCGGACGCGTTAATTTCTAATCTAATTAAAGTATAAATTTAATTCCTCAGTGGTTACAGACCCCGCCAGCGATGGTGGGGTTTGTTTTTTTTGGCGTTTGCAGGCATAGTCTTCGTATGCAGATGTTGTTGAGTCTTTTCTTTCTTTTTCCTACACATGCTGCCACCGTGGTTTCTGAGTCGGTGGGGCAAGCGGGGGAGTACGTCATCACCGCACGTGAAGTGCAAATTTCTGCAGCGATCGATCAGGTGATTGCCGGTAAAACTCCGACGCCTCTTGAAATCCGCACGCAAGAATCTGATTTTCGTAATGCCGTTGCCAATGTCTTGTTAGAAGTCGTCGTTGCGATGGAAGCCGAGAATTTTAATGTCGGAACAGTGGCGCCAGAGGAATTAAACAATGCTCTTTCTCGCATTGATAAATCTCTGAGCGGGAAAAGTTTCTGGACACGTCTGGAAGCAACATCGGAAGAAGTGAAAAAGTTTACGGCACGTAAATTGGTGGCGAAGAATTTTTTAAAGTTTAAATCGAATTCCATGGTCGGCATTATCACCGATCAAGAGGCGCAAGCCTATTACGATAAGAATCGTATTAAGTTCGGCAGTATGCCGTTTGCTTCGTTTAAGGAAAATATCAAGACCTACCTTGCACAACAACAACTCGAAGAGCGTTTGCGTTCTTGGTTTGAAGTGATCAAACGCAAATACAAGGTTCGCAACCTTTTGCCATCTGGATCTTAAGTGGAAATTCGCAATCTCTCGATCGGAAACAAAGGTGCCATGCGAGTTTTGATCAAAGAGGTCATTGCCCACCAAGGCTTGTTAGCTGAATTTTTTTGGCCCGAAGAAATGTTGGGGCCGGAATTGGCGACGGCAGAGGCTGTGGGTGTTTTCGAAGGCAGCGAGCTTGCCGGTTTTGTTTTGTATCGAATCAATCCCCAGGCTTGGGAGATTTCCTTGGTGGCGAGTCATCCTCGTTATCGACGGGCGGGCTATATGAAAGCTCTGATGCTTCATCTAATTGGCGCAAAGGGTCAGGACAAAGAGCTTTGGCTAGAAGTTCACGAGAAAAATGTAAAGGCCCAGAATCTTTACGAAAAATTGGGCTTTGTGCGCCGGGGGCATCGACCTAAGTATTACCAAGACGGGGCCACAGCCTATTTGTACACGTGTCCCTAGTCGTTCCCGGGACAATTGAGATAAACCCTTGCTCTTCCTCAATTATTTTGTTAACTTGGCCTCGTTCAATGGGCCCTCGTAGGCCCATTTTTTTTTGGACAGGACCTGACTGTCACCCACGATTGTGCGCTAGAACCAAGTCGATGTGAGTGACGAAGGGTTTCTAGTTCGCGTAGGAAATAGAGAAGAATGTCAGAAAAACCATCGTGGATGGATAAAGTAGAAAGCATGGCCAGCAAGGTCGCAGCTCAAGAGGGCTGTGTGCTTTACGATATCGAGTTTGTCGGTATTGGCAAAGGTCGTACGCTTCGTCTTTTTATCGATAAAGAAGACGGCAGCGTGAGTATTGATGATTGCTCCAACGTTTCTAAAGGCATTAATGCCTTCCTGGATGAAAGCGATATTATTCCTGGGGACGCTTACAATCTGGAGGTTTCAACTCCTGGATTGGATCGTCATTTGAGCAAACCTTGGCACTTCCAAAAAGTTGTCGGCAAAAAGGTTTATATCAAAACAGCGAAAGCGTTGGAAACAATGGGTGTCACAGACAAGAAATGGAAAGCGGCAAAAACTGTCGAAGAAGTTTTGGAATCTGCGGATGACTCAGGAATTCGTTTTGTCGTTAAAGACGTCGAGATCAAAATCCCGTACGGCATGATCGATAAAGCGAAATTGGTATTTGAAATTAATAAAGGTCAAAAGAAATAACAAAAGAGGGTATCATGGCTGAAAATTTGTTTTCAGATCTATCACGCGTGATTGAGCAAGTAGGTAAAGATAAAGGTATCGACAAGCAAGTCGTTATCGATGCTATTACTCAAGGCATGCTAGTGGCAGCTCGTAAAAAATACGGCACTTACCGCGAAATCGAAGCCACTTATAATGAAGACACTGGTGAAGTTGAACTTTATGAGTTCAAAGAAGTCGTCCCTCGTGAAAAATTCATCGACGAAGAAGTTGAAATTCCATACGACGAAGCTGTCAAAATGGATCCAAACGTTCAAATCGACGATTCAGTTGGTATTAAAATCGAAGCTGGTGACTTGGGTCGTATTGCGGCTCAAACAGCAAAACAAATCATCATGCAAAAAGTGCGTGATGCTGAACGCAACATCATCTTCAACGAATTCGAAGAGCGCAAAGGTGAAATTGCATCTGGTATCGCTCGTCGCGTAGAAAAAGGTGCTATCGTTGTCGATTTGGGTCGTACAGAAGCGTACATCCCACCTCGTGAACAAATCCCAGGCGAACAATACAAACCAGGCGATCGCATTCAAGGTTACTTATCAGAAGTTCGTCAAACAACTCGTGGACCTCAAATCATCATGTCTCGTGCAGACGAGCGTTACTTGATGAAGCTTTTCGAAATGGAAGTTCCAGAGATCTACGACGGTGTTGTTGAAATCATGGCAGCAGCTCGTGAGCCAGGCCAACGTGCAAAAATCGCAGTTCGCTCTAAGGACAACTCTGTTGATCCAGTAGGCGCTTGCGTTGGGATGAAAGGTTCTCGTGTTCAAAATATCGTTCAAGAACTTCGTGGCGAGAAAATCGACATCGTTCCTTGGGACGAAGACATCACTCGTTTCGCGTGTAACGCTTTGGCTCCGGCTGAAATTTCACGCGTATTCATGGATGATACGAATAAAGAAATGGAAATCGTTGTTCCAGATTCACAATTGAGCTTGGCAATCGGTAAACGTGGTCAAAACGTTCGCTTGGCAGCTAAATTGACAAGCTGGAAATTGGATATCCTTTCTGAATCATCGGCTTCTTCACGTACTGCGGAATCAATCTTCAACTTGATGTTGATCCCAGGCATGAACGAAACAATGGCACAAAACATCTTCCAATCTGGTTTTGGTTCCTTCCAAGCTGTTGCTGCTGCAACAACTGAAGAAGTCATGACAATCCCAGGTTATGATGACCCAGATAAAGCAGAAAAACTTGTCAACGAAGCGAAAGCTCTCGTTGCGAAATACCAAGCTGAAGGCGTTCCAGTTCCAACTGCGCCAACAGCAAACAAAGACAGCAAATCAGGCTCTGTATCTGCTAAAGAACAAGCTGACTTGATGTTAAAACAAGAGTTGAAAAAACTCGAAGCTGCAGACGAATAGACCGCGAGGTCGCAGTCGGCGGAAGCCGGCAGAGTGGAGCGAGCTCAGCTCGCGAAACTGAAGCACCGGCTTGACCGGGCAGAGTGAAGGGCCGCAAGGCCCGTAAACTGGAGCAGAGCAGGTGGCTTTGCAACAGAAGTAAGTAATTGGATTGAAGTAACAGGGAGACTGAGTGAGTAATCCAAAGGTTTTTGAATTTGCAAAAGAGATCGGGATGACCCCGCTGGCGTTGATGGACAAGATCCGCGAGTGGCAGATTCCAGTGAAGAGCCACATGGCGGAACTTTCGCCAGAGGTCCTTGCGCAAATTAAAGTGAAACTTGGTGGCGGTGAAGCCGCAGCTGAGGAAGTAAAGCCGAAGAAAACAGCAACACGCAAACCGGCTGCTAAAAAAGCAACGGCTGCTGCCGCTGAACCGGAAACACCGGCTGCTGCCAGCAAGTCTCCTGTTATTCGTCGTAAAAAAGATGAAGTCCCTGTTGAGCCACCAAAGGCGAAAGTGATTTCAAAACCAGAAGCGGAAGCTCCTGTAGCGACTGAAGAAGAAGCATCTAAAACAACTCGCGTAGTCGTGAAAAAACCGACGGTAGCAAAAGAAGCTCCAGCTCCGGCTGAAGAAGCTCCAGTTGCTGCAGCAAAACCTGTTGTCGAAGAAAAAGTCACGAAAGTTGAAGCTCCTCCAGCGCCAGTGGCCGAAGTTAAAGCAGAGCCTGTAGCAGCTCCGGCTCCAGAAGCCGCAGCTCCAGCAGTTGCTCGTAAGAAAGAAGTTGTCGTGGGTACAAGCGGCGTAGCGAGTGCATCCACTCCAGCTTCAGCTCCAAAACGTAATATCATCGGACGCATGGATCTTTCCCGCGTTCAATCTCAAGCACCTCCTCGCTCTGGTGGATACCAAGGCGGTGACAGAGGCGAGCGCCCTCAAGGTGATCGTCAAGGTGGTGGTTTCGGTGGTGGTCCACGTCCAGGCGGTTTCAACCGTCCTGCGGGTGGCGCGCCGACTCGTAACATCCGTACAGGTTTCGTAGCACAAGCTCCGATGGCTCCACCAGAGCCTTTGGCAGATGCAGATCGTTCACGTGATTTTGATAAACGTAAACGTTTCGGTAGCGGTCCAAGTGCGGGCGCAGGTCCTGCGGGCCCTGGTGCTGCAGGTGCAGGTGGAACGGGTCGTGAAGAAGCTCCAGCGGTCTTTAATGCCGTTGAGTTCCGTAAGCGCGAAATGGTTTTCCAACCGAAAAAGAAAAAAGGTTTGTTGGATCGTGAGTCTATGAAGACTCAAATCACAACACCTTCGGCGCATAAGCGTGTTGTTAAAGTAAATGGCAGCATGAAGGTTTCTGACTTGGCAGTTGAGATGGGTTTGAAAGCTCCTCAATTGATTAAAGTTCTTATGCAAAACGGTGTGATGGGTAACATGAACACTGTTTTGGATTTTGATACGATCGCATTGATCGTTCCAGAGTTTGGCTGGGAAGCACAAAATATATTCAAAACAGCAGATGAAGTTTTGGAAGCGACAGCTTTCGGTAACTTGGAAGCAGAACGCATCACTCGTCCACCAGTTGTGACAGTGATGGGTCACGTCGACCACGGTAAAACTTCATTGCTAGATGCTATCCGTAACGCAAAAGTGGCTGCAGGCGAGGCCGGCGGTATCACTCAGCACATCGGTGCCTATTCTGTAAAAATGGATGACGGCAGCTTTATCACGTTCTTGGATACTCCGGGTCACGAAGCCTTCACGGCTATGCGTGCACGTGGTGCCAACGCAACAGATATCGCGATCATCGTTGTGGCAGCGGATGACGGTATGATGCCTCAAACACAAGAGGCGATTAACCATGCGAAAGCAGCGGGCGTACCAATCATCGTAGCGGTAAATAAAATTGATAAGCCAGGCGCAAACCCTGACAAAATCAAACAACAATTGACTGAACTTGAAATCGTGCCTGAAGAGTGGGGCGGATCGACGATCTTCGTTGAAGTGTCTGCACTTAAACGTACAGGTATCGATACACTTCTAGAAAACATCCGCCTTGTTGCGGAAGTTCAAGATTTGAAAGCAAATCCTGAGCGCTCTGGTACAGGTATTGTGATTGAAGCGAAAGTTGAAAAAGGAAAGGGTTCTGTTGCCACGATTCTCGTGAAAGACGGTTCTGTTTCTGTTGGTCAATACATCGTAGCGGGTACTGTTAAAGGTCGTATTCGTTCATTGATGAATGACCGCGGCGAGCGCGTTCAATCAGTAGGCCCGGGCTTCCCAGTGGAAGTTCAAGGTTTGGAATCGACTCCAGCTGCGGGCGATAAATTCGATATCGTAAAAGATGAATCGACTGCAGAAAAAGCAGCCGCTCTTCGTAAAGAACAAGCGGAAGCCGCAGCAGCGACTCCAGCTTCGAAAATGTCTCTTGATGAAATCTTCTCGAAGGTTAAATCAGGCGATGTAAAAGAGCTTGGCATCATCTTGAAAGCAGACGTGCATGGTTCTCTTGAGGCTATCAACGGCATGCTTTCTAAACTTTCAACTTCTGAAGTGAAAGCGCGTGTTATTCACTCAGCAGTTGGCGGTATCAATGAATCCGACGTTCTTTTGGCTCACACAGCAAAAGGTATCGTTCTTGGATTCAACGTGCGTCCTGATTCAGGCGCGCAAGCTAAAGCAAAACAAATGGGCGTCGACATCCGTACGTACTCAATCGTATACGAATTGATCGACGAAATGAAAAAAGCGATGGCGGGACTTCTGTCTCCAGACGTGGTGGAAGAGCAAATGGGTCGCGCAGAAGTGCGTAACACGTTCACTGTTCCTAAAGTTGGAACGATTGCAGGTTGCTTCGTAACTGAAGGTAAAGTGCAGCGTAACAACATGATCCGTCTGATCCGTGACGGTAAGATCGTTTACGAAGGAAAAATCTCTTCGCTTAAACGTTTCAAAGACGATGCTAAAGAAGTGGCTTCCGGCTACGAGTGCGGTATCGGTATTGAAAACTTCAATGACGTTAAAAATGGCGACATCATGGAAGCTTACGTTAAGAAAGAAATCGCACGTGAACTTGATGGGAGTGCTTCAGTATGAAGAACATGGGTGATGGACGCCGAGTCGCTCGCGTAGAACGCGAAATTCAAGCGACCGTTGCTCAGTTTCTCCTTCGTGATTTGCGTTCAGAGCTGCCGGGAATTGTTTCGGTAGCTTCTGTTAAAATGCCGGCGGATCTTCGTGCCGCGAAAGTCTACATCAGTGTTATCGGCACTGATGAAGAGCGTGACGAAGTGATGGATATTTTAAAGGAACGTGCTTATGAAATTCAGAACTACATCGGTTCTGAGCTGAAAATGCGCTACTGTCCGAAATTGACATTCTATTCAGATACAATCACCGAACAAGTCATCAAAGTTGATCGCATCCTGCAAGAGCTTGAAAACGAACGAAAAGCCAAGGGCGATAAAGGTTCTTCCGAAGCAGATGATGAATAAGCAAAATTTCAATGGTCTCTTGTTGGTCGATAAGCCTTCAGGGATTTCTAGTCATGATGTGGTCTCACGTCTTCGTCGTCTATTAGGCACGAAGTCGGTCGGCCATTCGGGAACTTTGGATCCGATGGCGTCAGGTTTGATGGCCTGTTTGATCAATGAAGGCACAAAACTTTCTCAATACATTTTAGAAGGCGACAAAGGATATCGGGTGCGCGCTCAATGGGGCATTCGCACGGATACTTTGGATACGACCGGAGAAGTTTTAGAAACTAAGCCAATCACGCACACCCTTGAACAAGTGGTGCAAGAAGCTTTGTCGCTTCAGGGTGAAATGGAAGTCGAAGTTCCGATTTATTCTGCGATTAAAATCCAGGGTAAAAAGCTTTATGAGTACGCTCGTGAAGAAAAAGCTGTGGAAGTTCCCAAGAAGCTCATGAATTTTTGGGATGTCACATTGGTCGAACAAACGCCGGAATGGGCGGAGTTTGACATTAAATGCACCAAAGGCAGCTATATTCGCACATGGGTGGATCTTTTAGGTCAAAAGCTCGGTTGTGGGGCTGCGATGAGCGCCCTGCGTCGAACCTGGTCGGCTCCTTACGTGATCAGTCAGTCTCTGACTTTGGAAGCTTTGGAGCAAACTTTAAAGGCCGGGGAGACCCATGATGCCTTTGTCGGAATGGACAAAGCGCTTCCGATGGTGAAAAGAATTCGAGTCAAAGGGCAAGATCAGGTGCTTTTGGGGAATGGGCAGATCAGCCATGACCTGCGAACCCAACTCATTGCTCTTTTTAAACCATCTGAGGACCAATATATCCAGGTTCTATCCCAAGATTCGGGTCATTTGTTGGCCTTGATTGGATTAGAGCCAGGCCGCGGATTTGTGCTCCGTCGGGTCTTTAAGTACGGATAGAAAGCTTGACCCCTTGGGGCCAAGAGGATAGAAACATAACTTCAAATTCTCCCCAGTCGACAGCCATGACGATTTTAAGGGGGTTTTTGATTAAACAATAAGAGGTTTTAGCCTCTATAAAAAGGAGACTTTAATGGCAGTCACGAAAGATCAAAAAGCGCAAATCGTTAAAAAATTCAAAGCAGGCGAACTTGATACTGGTTCACCAGCAGTTCAAATTGCATTGTTGACTGCAAGAATCAACGATTTGACTACTCACTTTGCTACACACAAAAAAGATTTCCACGGTCGTCGTGGTCTTGTAACTCTTGTTAACCAACGTCGTAAATTGTTGGACTACCTTCACCGTAAAGATGTGAAGAAGTACCAAGAAGTTCTTAAAGCTCTTGATATCCGTAAGTAATCTGAGATCGACAAGAAGGGGCGGCAAGGCCCCTTCGGTCATTAAAAGCACAAATAAATTCAACACTGAGATTGTCCCCATTTTTAAGGAGTAATAATGAAAACGACTGTAACTACATCGGTGGGCGGGAAACAAATCACCATCGAAACAGGCCGTTTGGCAAAGCAAGCAGATGGATCTGTACTTGTCTCTTGCGGAAACAACATGGTTCTCGTCACAGCAGTATCTTCTAAGAAGCAATCTGAACTAGATTTCTTTCCTTTGACTGTTGAATACATCGAAAAATTCTACGCTACTGGTAAAATCCCAGGTGGCTATTTCAAACGTGAAGCGAAACCTTCTACAGACTCTGTTTTGATCGCGCGTTTGATCGACCGTCCTATCCGCCCTGTTTTCCCTGAAGGCTACCGTCACGAAACGCAAGTTGTGGCGACAGTTATCTCTGCGGATGGATCTTTCCCTCTTGAAGTTCTTTCTTCTTTGGGTGCTTCAGCTGCACTTCACTGTTCAGACATTCCGTTCAACGGCCCAACAGCAGCGATCCAAGTGGCTCGCGTTGATGGTCAATTGATCGCCAACCCAACTCCACAACAGTTGGAAAAATCAGACATGAACATCGTTGTTGCGGGAACTCGCAACGGTTTGTTGATGGTTGAAGGTGAAACTCAATTTATCTCTGAAGCAGATGTATTGGCGGCTTTGAAATTCGGTCACCAATCCATGATGCCTCTTTTGAATGCGCAAGATGAGTTGCGTGAAAAAACGGGTTCTAAAGGAAAACGTTCTTTCAACCCACCATCTATCGACGCTGATTTCAAAACGAAAGCAGAAGCTTTCTTGCAACCTAAAATTGCAGAAGCTCTTCGTATTAAAATCAAACAAGATCGTTACGCAGCTGGTGACAAAGCAAAAGCAGAAGCAGAAGCGACTCTTCTTGCTGGCATCACTGAAAAGGACGTTTTAGCTCTTCGCAAGAAAGAGTTGAACGCGATCGTTGAAGATTTGAAATACCGCGAAGCTCGTTCGATGATCCTTGATACAAAATCTCGTATCGATGGTCGTGATATGAAAACAGTTCGTCCTATCGCGTGTGAAGTTGGTTTGTTGCCACGTGCGCACGGTTCAGGCTTGTTCACTCGTGGTGAAACTCAATGTTTGGGCACAGTGACTTTGGGTACGGCTGACGACGAACAAATGGTTGATACATTGTTCGGAGATACAAAACGTAAATTCATGCTTCACTACAACTTCCCTCCATACTCTGTAGGTGAGGTCGGTCGTTTCGGTGGTCAAGGTCGTCGTGAAATCGGTCACGGTAACTTGGCAGAACGCGCGTTGAAATCAGTTCTTCCTGATCACGTGAAATTCCCATACACAATCCGTATCGTATCTGAAGTTTTGGAATCAAACGGTTCTAGCTCGATGGGTACTGTTTGCTCAGGCACATTGGCTCTTCTTGATGCGGGTGTGGCGATCAAAGGAAATGTCGCAGGTATCGCAATGGGTCTTATCAAAGAAGGCGATCGCGTCGCGGTTCTTTCTGATATCTTGGGTGACGAAGATCACTTGGGCGATATGGACTTTAAAGTTGCTGGTACGAACAACGGTATCACAGCTCTTCAAATGGACATCAAAATTGACTCTGTTTCTTTCGAAGTGATGGAGACTGCTTTGGCTCAAGCTAAAGAAGGTCGCGCTCACATCTTGAATGAGATGGAAAAAGTGATGAAAGTTCCTCGTGGTCAAATCTCTGAATTTGCTCCGCGTATTGAAACTATCAAAATTAAACCAGAAAAAATCCGCGAAGTTATCGGTTCTGGCGGTAAAGTTATCCGTGGTATCACGGAAGCAACTGGCGTTAAGATCGAAATCCAAGACGACGGTACAATCAACATCGCGTCTGCGGATCCAGAAGCAACTAAAGCAGCTATCAAAATGATCAACGACATCTGTGCTGAAGCCGAAGTTGGCAAAGTGTACAAAGGTCGCGTTGTGAAGATCGCTGAATTCGGTGCTTTCGTTGAAATCTTGCCGAACACGCAAGGTTTGTTGCACATCTCTGAGCTTGCGAACGAACGCGTTCGTCAAGTGACTGACGTTGTGAAAGAAGGCGAAATCATCGACGTGAAAGTTCTTGAAGTAGACCGTGCTGGTCGTATCAAGCTTTCTCGCAAAGCTTTGCTTCAGTAATAATAATTTAACTTTTTGAGTTTCGGGTTGATGATCAAATATAAAAAATCCGAATTGAGTAACGGGATCCGGGTGGCAACTGAAATGCATCCAGGGTCCCGTGCCGTTTCTATCGGTATCTGGGTTTTAACTGGAACTCGCGACGAGCAACCGGAAATCGCCGGCATCTCTCACTTCCTTGAACATCTTGTATTTAAAGGCACCAAAACTCGTACGGCTTATCAGATTGCAAAATCTTTGGAGGCTTTGGGCGGGGATTTGAATGCGTATACGACACGCGAATACACGTGTTATCACGCGCTCGTTTTGAAAGATCATTGGGAAAAAGCTCTCGAGGTTTTATCCGATCTTGTTTCCAATATGAGTCTTTCACAAAAAGAATTCGATCTCGAACGCGGAGTCGTTTTGCAAGAGATCGCGATGTCGGAAGATAATCACGAAGACATTATTTACGATATTTTCTATGACCAAGCTTACGGTGTTCATCCGCTCGGGCGACCGATTTTGGGAACTCCGAGTTCTTTGGCAACCATGACTCAGAAAAAAGTCATGGACTATTACAAAAAAACTTATACGGGCAAAAATATTATCGTCAGTGCCGCAGGCTGTATTGATCACGAAGAGTTTTTGACGGCGCTAAAAAAGCGTTTAGGGACGAAGAAAAAAAGCGACCTCAAAAACCAACGTAAAAAACCACGTTGGTTGCGTCGTCGTCACATCGTTGAAAAGCAAGCCGAACAAGTGCATATGTTGCTGGGCGTGCCGACAGCGAGCTTTAAGGATGATTCTCGCTTTGAAGCTGTTATTACCAACACCCTTTTGGGTGGCGGGATGACGTCGAAGCTCTATCAAAGTGTTCGTGAAAAACGTGGCTTGGTGTACTCCGTGCATTCAATGTTGAATACGCATATTGATTCGGGAATGTTGACGATTTATGCGGGCACAGAGGCAAAGAACGTTAAGAAAGTGGGCGATTTGATTTCGAAAGAGGTCCAAAAAGTCCGCAAGCAAGGCGTGAGCAAGCACGATGTTGAAATGTTTAAAACGCAAGTCATTGGCAGCATTCTTTTAAGTTCAGATGATATCGAAAATCGTATGACTTCTTTAGGTGTCAATGAGATGGTTTTCGGCGGTTATCGTTCGGTGGAGTCCGTGATCGAAGAGATCAAGGCTGTGTCTGTCGATTCGGTGAATCGTTATATCCGCGAGGATCTCGACCTTTCCCAAGCAGCCGGCGTTTTGCTGGGGCCTGAAGTGAATGAACTGAGCTCTTGGTGGGAAAACTTGGAATTGTAAAATAAAGGACGGGGATATGAACAAACTTAAAGTAAAAATCAAGACTCTTGAAAACTTCAGAGGTGAATTGCCTCAATATCAATCTCCAGGAGCTAGTGGTTTTGACGTTCGCGCACAATTGGTGAATCCACTTATTTTGGAACCGGGTCAGCGTGCGATGATTCCGACAGGTTTATCTTTTGAAATCCCATTGGGTTATGAAATCCAAGCACGTCCTCGTTCGGGTTGGGCTGCGAAAAATGGTCTGACTGTATTAAACACACCGGGAACGATCGATGCGGACTACCGTGGCGAAGTGAAAATCATCGTGATCAATCTTGGTAACGAAGCTTTCACAATCAACGATCAAGAGCGTTGTGCTCAGTTGGTTTTGGCTCCGGTATGGCAAGCTCAATTCGAACTTGCGAACGAACTAAGCGAAACAGAGCGCGGAGCCGGTGGCTTCGGTTCAACAGGTCGCGCGTAAAAGCGACCTTTAGGCCCCACGGCCGCGCCATTGCGCGGCTCTCATCTCGGGTGGCAATTTCTTATAGATATTATTGAGATGTGTTTTCAGCGTTGAGCGAGAGATAAAAAGCATCTCTGCAATTTCGGCATTTGAGCGGCCACTCAACAAGTGTTTCATGATGTTAAGCTCACTCTTAGTCAGACCTAACTCGGTCAAATATTCTTCTTGTTTCTTCTGCAAAGCCTCTTGAGAATCCAACGGATAAAGCAGCGTGAGAATCTGATCCGGGGTGCGTGTGATCAGGGCATCCACGCGGGTTTCGTCTATTTTTTGGCTGCGATGCAGGTGCATGCCTTGCACAAAGTCAGGAACTTTCGCCAAAAGGTGGCTACAGATTTTCGAGCAGGTTTGTCCCTCGTGATTTCCGCAAATTTCTTTGCAAGCTTCGTTTTGAAAAGTCACGGTTCGGGAGTTGTCTTTGATACAAATTCCTAATTTGCTATCGATAAATGGAACTGCGTTAAGTGGAGCGGCATTTTCTATAGTCATTTTAAATCCTGTGCTGTCATTTACCTTCGTCTTCACCGGTCCGTATATGACCGCCATCATAATAAAAGATTAAATTCAGCCCCCGGGTGGAATCTCCACCCGGATGAGGAATTCAGATTATCTCTCGGGAAAGGACTTAGTTTTTTCTGATTTTCAGCCGAATTTCTGGCCATGCCGAAGGGGGATTGCATGAGTTTGAAAATTAAAATTCTTCTGACCGTGTTTGTGGCCTGTCTTATTTGTTCAGCAATGGCGCTGTTAGTTTCCGTGCGCTCTAAAAGCCAAGAATTCCGAAATGGGTTGGTAGAAAAGTCCCGCACCATACATTCTCGTTTAGAAGTAGCAGCGCACTACGTTGCCCAGCAAGGCGGTCTTCGTAAGATACTGAATGAGTACACGTCCAAATATCAAAGCTCGGATCAACTGACGGAAGAAGACAAGCAAGTCATTCTGAAGCAGGTCCCTATTTATGCAGCCATGAGAATTGGCGCTGAGGGTGCTGATAAAGAAATGTATTCTTTCCGCGTTTTTTCCGACGAACCTCGAAACCCTGAAAACAAAGCGACATCGGAAGAGCTCGTGGTTTTAAAAAAGTTTGAGAGCAGTCCTGACCTCAAAGAATGGGTGGTTGATGACGGCAAGTTCGTCAAAGTTTTTCGGCCGATGCGTTTAAAGCAGGAATTCGGCTGCCTCTCGTGCCACGGAGATCCGGCAACCAGTCCCTGGGGAAATGGCCGAGATATTTTGGGCTATCGCATGGAAAATTGGAAAGATGGCAAGCTTCACGGCGTCTTCCTGATTTCAAACGACATTGCGGCAGTCACAGCTTATCAAGCAAAAGTGGATGATCATTCGACTTTGTTTTATATGATCGTGTCTATTGTGGCAGGTGCCTGCGTGGCGCAAGTTCTGGCCTACCTTATGATCCGAAAACCTTTGTTTACGCTCGAGCAACTGACTGATTTTCTGTCTGAGTCGGGAGAGCGTCTTTCCCATTCAAGCGAACACATTCGTTCGACCTCAACAGGACTTTCCGATTCCAGCACGCAGCAGGCTTCTTCGATGGAGGAAACAGTGGCGACGATGGAAGAGATGACATCCATGGTACACATCAATAAGGAACATTCCCACCAAGCTTCGTCGTTGTCGAGTGAAACGCATACGATGGCCTTGCAAGGACAAGAGAAGATTCAAGAGTTGAAACAGGCCATTCATGGGATTTTAGAGGATTCAAAAAAGATTTCACAGATTACAGGTGTGATTGATGATATTGCCTTTCAAACCAATTTACTGGCGCTGAATGCGGCCGTTGAAGCGGCAAGAGCGGGAGAGCAAGGGAAAGGCTTTGCCGTGGTTGCGGAAGCTGTGCGCGCCTTGGCGCAAAGAAGTTCTTTAGCCGCGAAAGACATCACAGTTCTTATTGAACAAAGTGCCGGGCGTGTCGGAAGCGGTGAAGTTCTCGTGAGAGAAACTTCAGAGGTGTTTGAAAAAGTTGTCGGCACCGTGCAAAAGATGAAAGATTTCAGCGGCGAGATTGCCAAAGCCAGCGAAGAGCAGGCCAAAGGAATTTCGCAAGTTCATTTGGCTCTCAATGAACTTGATACTTTGATGCAGAAAAATGCTCTCTCGGCACATGGTGTTTCGGTCGCCGTGAAAGAACTCACGGAGCTTGCAGATTTATCTCAGCAAAAAGCATCCAGCATTGGTGAGATGGTTTACGGTGGCGGGAATGAGTAAGAACCCCTTAGATCGAACGAGAAACCAATTTTCCTTTAGCCTTGCTTTGTAAAGCTTCGGCTTTTTGTGGAGTGATAGTGGGAAGGTTCAATGGCTTTGCGAGCAAGTATTTTGGATCTTGCTTACGCACGTCCAATTGATCGCGAACTTTTCCGGCAGCAGCTTGCGGATCTTTGATATAAAGAACCGGGTCAAATCCGCAGGCGCGGCAGACGACCGATAGGCGCCAACGAATCTTAATAAAGACTTCTGAAATAGCCAAACAGACCACAAAGGCGATGATTGCGCGGGGATCAAAGCTCTGCCAAATCGCGAACATAATCACCATCGCCGTCATTGCGCTGGCAATAACATTGATCAGGTTGATATTTCGTTTGCGATAGATACGGCGTGGGGACTTACAGAATGCGCAATAACAGTTCATACAATCAGTGTGACAGAAACAAGGTCCAGAACGAAAGATCATTTTATGAAAAATGACAAAGCCTTGTTAGAATTTCCATATGAACATTCGTAATACATTAAAATCCATTCTTGTTCTTCTTCCCTTAATGACTCTCCCGACAATAGTCCAGGCAGCAACCGATGCTGGCAAAGGCGACTATGAAGAGGTGAGTTACGATGATCTTCTCAACGAGCTCAGCGCAAAAAAGAAAAACTTAGCTAATGGACAAACTTCTTCGTTTGATGATGTGCGCTTGCACGCAGGCATTGGCTATGTGAATGGCTTCACCAATATTTCGGCGGCTCATTCCAACTTCAACCGTCACGCCAATGGTATTCAATTGTCGCTGGGAATGGATTTGTTCTCTCCAAATTGGTATTCCGAAGGCGTTTTTAAAAACTACGGTGTCACGAGTTCAGGTTCAGAAGAGATGACGTTGCGTGAGCTTGATTTGAAAATCGGCTATACCAATACGCTCGAAAGTATTTGGTCATATTCTGTGTCAACGGGGTTGTCGAATCGCTTTTTGCAATTCTCAGATTCTTCTAAAAATATTCATGTCGACGATACGACTCCTTCCTTGATTGTTTCAACTGGTTTTGCTGCACAAGTGCACCGTCGACTTTCCATCGGCGCGGAAATCAGTGCTCACACCGCGATGGTGAATAAAACTGCTGACAAGAACTCATTTGATTTTGCATTTCGCTTAAGTACGTCTCTATAATAGAGACGTGTTCTTTATAACGGCTTCACTTAGCATTTCTGTATTCATCGTGGCTCTGGCGATTCTCGTGAATCAAAAAAGAGCCCGAGATGTCTGGGACTTTGAACTCAAGCCCAATTGTCTGCTTACGCGCTGGCCGATGTTGTTTATCACCGGTCGTCGTTCGCTTTTTTACTTCTCAAAATATTGGAATCACTATCCGTCTTTCTTAGCGGAACATGGTTATGAGGTGTTTACGTTGCACTTGCCGTGGAACAAGAAAGAACAACGTCTTAAGCGCATGGCTGAATTTTTAAAGCTGCGCTCTCAAGAGGGGCGACGCTTTCATCTGGTTATGGATAGTGAAACGCTTGAAGAACTTCGGCAGCTTTTGTCCGCAGAAAATTATTCCTGTGTGATGAGCTTGACGGAGATCTGCGACCGCGATCATAAGGCGGAATTCAAGGTGGGTTCTTCATTACGAGTGCCTTGGTCTCCGGTTGAAGTTTTAGGTGAAGAGCGGGATTGGAGTCTCTCGTGGTTTGCGTTTGTTGCGCATCGAATGTTTCATAAGAAATCTCCGTCATTAGCTGTCTTGGGAGGGGAGGTGTCCTCTCGCCACGAGAACGCTTTGCTTTTGCTCGAGCGATCCCAAGTTTTGGCAGAGACCGATCTTGCGAGTCCCTAAGCAGGGCTTAAATACCGCTTGCGCAATGTGAAGCGGAGTGTTGCAATAGGCCTATGAGCGACTATAGAGACGTGACACCGAATCAATCCACTGAATCTGCCAAAGAAGTAGCCAAATACATTGTGAATTATCTCCGCCATCCGCTTGAGAGAATTCGTCAATTGCCTGATTGGAAATGGACGGTTTTGATTGTCGTCCAAGTTTTGGTATCAATGGCCTCTGGAGTCTTGACCGGTTTGGTACCACCCAATTTTTATGGCGTGATGAGCGGAATCATCATTTCTCCTATGGTGGGAGTGGTGACGGGCTTTATTGGGGCATTGTTCATTTACTATTACTTCCAAGTTTTTGAACACCGCACATGTTCGCTTCGCAAGATTTTTACTTTGATTTTATTTGCGAACATTCCTTTTTTTATTTTCCAAGTCGGTTCAGAACTCATTCCACCTATCTCATTGGTTGGCTTTGCTTTTACCGCACTTTTGATGGCGGTCGGGCTTACAGAGAACTTCCAAATGGAAAAACGCCGTTCATTGCGCCTTGTGACAGTACTTTTTGCCATCGTCTTTATCCTTTGGCTATGGAACCGCATTGATGTTGCCCGTATGGGTTAATATTGCCAGGCCTGCGACTTTGTGGGACTGTAGGGGCTCTTAGCTTTGAGGTGACATGAAAACTCTTGTGGTCGTTCCGACATATAACGAGAAAGAAAATATTCCGGCTATTGTGCCTGCTATTTTAGCAAAAAATCCTGAAGTGGAGATTTTGGTCGTTGATGACAACTCTCCAGATGGCACAGGCGGCATCGTTAAAGAAATGCAGAAAACTTACCCGCAATTGCACTTGCTTTCTCGTCCTGGGAAACAAGGCTTGGGCAAAGCCTATATCGCCGGCTTCCGCTGGGGTATGGATCACGGTTATGGCGTGATCGTGGAAATGGATGCGGATTTCTCTCATCGTCCTGAGGATCTCACTTTGCTTCTTAAGAATCTTCAACCTGTGGATTTTGCCGTCGGCTCTCGCTATGTGAAAGGCGGTCGCACGGTGAATTGGGGTCTTATGCGTAAGATCATCTCTCGCGGTGGTGGGATTTATGCACGTTTGATCTTGGGTTTCCCGTTGAACGATTGGACGGGTGGATTCAACGCTTGGAAAAAAGAAGTTCTGCAAGGAATTGATCTTTCGACTGTTGAATCCAATGGCTATAGCTTTCAAATTGAATTGAAATACAAAGCGATGAAAAAAGGCTTTAAAGGTGTTGAATCACCTATCGTCTTTGAGGATCGCCGGGTTGGACAATCTAAAATGTCTCTTAAGATTGTTATTGAGGCTTTCTATCGTGTTTGGCTCATGCGTTTTAAATAGAGCGCAGTGGGCGGGCTGTCTCCTGCTATTCGTTTTTTTCTTTTTGCCTGAGACTCTTTTTGCTCAGGCTCAAAAAGCCACCGTCATCAACGACGGTGCGCTGATTTATCAAGATGCTGACTTTGATGCGCCGGTAATTACGACACTCAAGATAGGTGGCGTTTATAGTATTTCCACGGGGAAAAAAGGGCCGTTCTATAAAATTCGTATTAAGGCAGGCACAGTTGGGTGGATTGCAGATTCGGATGTTAAATTAGGTGTGATCAAAATGGCCCCTCAAGAAACTGAAAAAACTCTTGAGCGGGAAGAAGATAAACCCAGACGTCCTTTTTTTGCCACTCGCTATCGTGGACCGGCCTTGGAGTATCTCTACTATACCGAGGACACTTTGGGAAAAGAGCGCAGTGAAAGTCTGTTGTTCTATGGCATGAAGTTCAATGGCTACGATACAATTTTTGATGGTGAAATTTACACCGATGCTAATGTGCTTTTTCATTTTGGCGCACCTGATTTTTATTCCGAAGCCACGGGGAAAAGTTCCGAGGGATTCATCGTGATTTTAAACTTCCTTTTGCAAACTGTTTTGCCGCAAGGGAAGTCGACGTTGTTCTATTATGGTTTTGGTCCCACTCTGAAAATTTCTCATTATTCTCTCGATGTTCCCGATGGTGCAGAGACGAAAAATTATATCGCCGAAGATATCAATCTGGGTGCGGTCTTTAATGCCGGCTTGGCATTTCGTTTGGGTGATCTCTCGCTTCGAACCGACGCTCGTTACTATTGGGAGAAAACTCAATATTACGGTCTCGGACTCAATCTAGGTTGGGCGTTTTAATCTAAAACACAAGTGCGTACATGCGGACGAAACAGTCTCGTAATGAGAGGCTTTTTCCGTTGCTCTGGAGGTTTAAGTGGTCCTTGAGTATCCTTACACAAAATTAACTGAATTCATCGGAAGAGGAACGTTTTGTGAAATTGATTTCAGCAACCTTGGTGTGCAGCTTGTTTTGGTCCCACGCAGGAGCTCAAACCCCTTCAGCCACGGTAGCGCCAACGCCTTCGCCGTCGCCCGTCGAAGTAAAAGCAGACACTCCGGAAAAAAAGCATCCTGATTTCCAGACACCGCTATTTTTTGCGGTGATGGATAAAGAATTGAAAATCAAAAATCCTCAAGTCGACTATGATTTGCAAAAATCCAAAGGCCAAAGCTTGAATTTAGGTGGACTTGTTTTTGATGCTGATTCCCTCACAGTGCGCTTGGAAAATAACTCTTTAAAATTTAATTGGAATGCAGAATTGGTTCCCGGTGGCGACATCACGGTGATCAACCAACAGGGGAAAGAGCTTTGGAAGCACAAAGCTGAAGGTCAAGGGACTTGGGCCTTTGATGATTTAAAAAGTCCAAAAGCCCCGCAATGGAAAGACGGAGAAAAATTCCGTTTCTGTTTGCGTTCTGAAGTGGAGAGAGGATTCTCAAGTCTTTGTACTTCTTGGTATGCCATTGAAATCAAAGACACTGGAACTGTGTTGGGCCCGACAAAATCAGAAGCCACTGCTCGCGTGATTTTGCAAAATGAAGAACGCAAATTAAAAGGTGTTGTTGATGTCGCAGCCGGAGCTCCCGTGCAGTTTCTTGCGACTCTGACGAACAATGCGACTTACGAGTTCGTATCGGAACCGGTTGTGCCTGTGATTAAGGACATGATCGAATCGGCAAAAAAAGAAAAGCATGTCACTTTGACTGGTGAGTTGCCTCGTCCGTATAAATTGGAAGCTTCGGTGATTCCGGGCAATGTCGATGGCAAGATCACAAAGGTTTTGGGATTTGAAAAAACCATTGGTGTGGCTCGTGACTTATGGCAAGCCGATCTGGCGCTGGCTGAACCTCGTTTGATTTTGCCGGGCAAGTCGGGCGGTGTTTTTAGCTATGCCTTGGAAATTAAAAATCCACCTCGCCAAAAAGACCGACGTTATATTTCCGACAAAGCCCTGACGGGAACTTACCTCGCCAAAGATCAAATGCCGGTGAAAGACGCCGAAGACAACTTGCAAAAATGGGAGTTTGAAACCCCTCAGAAGTTTTCTTTGAACACGGTTTATTTAGATGTGCAGGCAGAAAACGAAACCCATCGCTCTTACCTTGAAGTGTATCGTGGGGGTGCCGGAGAAGCGAGCTTGCGCTTAACCGGTGTGGTTACGAGTAACAGCGATTTTGTGATGATCGGTGAGGCCCACGTTTCTTATTGGTTTAACGATCTCTTTGGTTGGCAGAATTATTATCTCTCCAAACAGCGTTGGGGTATGAGTGCGCGCTATTTAACTTCGCTCAGTCAGCTGTCAGCTGAAGATCAAAATGGAGCATCAAGTGATGTTGATTTGAAGGTAGCAGAGGCGGACATTCGTTATCGCTTGACCCCAGGGCTTTGGGAAAAAGATGAGACTGTCGGTTTGATCATGGCTTATGAAGCCCTCACGCTTGGTGATTCAAACGTACCGAAGTTAGGTGTGGGTTTATTTTGGGCGCGTTCGATGCCACGAGCATTGGACAGCTTGTTTAATAAGCTGCCTTTTATGAATTACCCTAAATGGGTGGATATGGAATTTATCAAGTATGTGTCTTCTACCGATAGCGATATGAAAATCGGTGATGACTATGTTTTGAACTTCCATGGGAAAGTTATGTGGACGCCAAAATTTTTCGGAGAGGCAGGCTTTGGATTAAAGAGCTATTTCTTCGAAAGTAAAACAGATGGTTCAGGGGCAAAACTTTCGACATTCTACGGAACCCTGGGACTTGGTTGGAACTTTTAGTGCGGAGAAATCTAGCATTTGTTAAGTAGCAAAATCCAAGTGTTTCTCTGATATATTTCTTTGCACTACATTGTAGTTTGACCATTCTATTTTTTCAGAAGATACATCAGATCAGAACGGAATCATCACTCTTTCTGATCTGGGAAACTCTTGGAAAATAAAAATTCTCTTCACTGGGGCAGCCATCTTTTTTCGTCTGAAGTTCAAGAAGACGATGTCGTTTTGCTCTATAAGTATCGCTTGCTGATTCTCGTCACCTTGATCACGGGTCTGTTGATGTGGACGTATAGCTTCATTTCGATTTTCTTCGTTGAGGCGCAAGCCTTGGGACGAATCGGAGTGAGTTGTTCTGTGGTTCATGCTTTTTCTCCGTTTATTTATCGCCTGACGAAATCAATGAAAATCGCGGCCTATTCGATGGTGACTGCGGGCATGATCTTTCAATTTTCGTTTTCATTTTTTACGGGCGGTTTTTTTTCGCCGACGCTATTGTGGTTCGCGGTTCTTCCTCTGATCGTGGGGCTTTTAACCAATAAAACCCATGCAGTGGTTTGGACGTTTTTGTCAGTCAGTGCATATGTGTTGATGTTCTGGCTGCAGAAAGAAAATCTCGTTCCTGAATCGACAATCAACGACCTTGGCAGAACGCTTGCGCAATTTATGATTGGGCTTGGTTTGATTGGCCTGGTGGGTGGATTTACAGTCTTCTTTTTGGAACTCTCTTATTTCTATTATCAAAAAGGTAAATAACCCCAGCTGACGCAGTGCGAACTCGGGTGGCTGCGGGTGACTTTTAGGGCTTCTGACGGGTAGATTTCCGGGATGGAAATTCATGTTTTATCTCCCGAAGTTGTGGATCAGATTGCTGCTGGTGAAGTGGTTGAGCGTCCTGCTCATTTGGTCAAAGAACTTGTCGAAAACAGTATCGATGCAGGAGCGACTCGTGTGCACATCGAGTACTTCGATGGTGGGCGCATCGTTAAGGTCATCGATAACGGAAAAGGCATGTCACCTGAAGATCTGCCGAAAGCCCTTGAGCGTTTTGCAACTTCTAAAATTTCTAAAACAGATGATCTTTGGAAACTTCGCACCTTTGGATTTCGTGGCGAGGCTCTTGCAAGTATTGCAGCTGTCAGCAAACTGACTCTGACTTCGCGTCGTGCGGGCGATGAAAAAGCCTTTCAACTGGTCAGCGAGTACGGAAAAAAACGCGACATTGATTCTGTGGGTGGATCTCAAGGGACGACAATTCTGATTGAAGGTCTTTTTGAGAACACACCGGCGCGTTTGAAGTTTTTGAAATCGGATTCGGCAGAACACACGGCGATTAAAAATACTCTCAAGGCCATGGCGCTTTCCCATCCGCATGTGGAAATTCGAATTCAAGAAAATGGAAAATTGGTTTCTTTCTGGCCGGCTTGCCAAAATCGCAAAGACCGTGTTGAGCAGGTTCTGGAAATTAAACCGCTGTACGTGGGGGAGGCATCTCGTGAAAATGTGAACGCTTATGCGGTGTTTGCAGACCCTCACAATGTCGCAAAGACTTCTAAAAACATTTGGCTCTTTGCTCAGAATCGTTGGATTCAAGATCGCAGTTTGCAAGCTGCTGTTATGGAAGCTTACCGAAATCTTTTGATGCATGGGGAGTTCCCGATTGCTGTCGTGTGGGTGGATGTGCCAACGGATTCGGTGGATGTGAATATTCATCCGACAAAATCTCAAGTGAAGTTTGAAGATCCATCATTGGCATTCCGCGCGGTGGCAGGATCTCTTCGTTCGGCATTGGAGCAAGCTCCTTGGGTTCCTGCAGGAAAGCCCGCCACTCCGGTCACGACTCCGCGTTTTGATATTCCATCTCAGGCACCCGTTGCTCCGACTGTAAATCTAATGTTTGAAGATAAAGCTTTGCAATCGACACAGTTTCAAAAGAAGGATTTCAATTTTGCTTTTAACTCGGTAAGTGAATCTAAAGTGACTTATGAGGCTTTGGCGCAATCCGCGGAAGCTCGTGAAGAAATGAATGTAACTCCGGCGGTTCAACTCCGTTCGTCAGCTCCAGAAGTTCCTGAAGTGCGCGGCTATTGGTCGTCATTGGAAGTTTTAGGGCAAGCCAATCTTACGTACATCGTTACGCAAGCGCGCGACAAATTAGTTTTCGTCGATCAGCATGCGGCTCACGAAAGAGTCGTATTTGAAAAATTGATGACCGCGTGGAAGGGTGGGAAAGTGGACGTGCAAGAATTCCTTTTCCCTCTGGCGATTGATATGTCGCCAGAAAAAGCAGAAGCACTTTTGACCTTGTCGTCAGAAATTGAACGCCTCGGTGTTCATATTGAACCACTGGGCCCTGGAACTATTGGTGTGAAGGCCGCACCTTTGTTTATCAAAGAATCGAGCTTAAGTTCGGTTCTTGATAAAATGGCGAGCGAAGTGGCCGAACAAGGTGGCAGCTATTCTCTTGAAAGAGCTGTGGGCGATATCTGTGCGACGATGGCCTGTCACTCTGTTGTCAGAGCAGGGCAAGCTTTGGGTATTGAGCAGATGAAAAACTTGCTGCGTGATATGGATCAGTTCCCTCTTTCAAGCTTCTGTCCTCATGGGCGCCCTGTGAGTGTGGAATATCCGTTCTATAAACTTGAAAAAGATTTTGGTCGTATCGTCTAGATGAAAAAAGTGATCTTCGTGGTTGGGTCCACGGCCTCAGGAAAATCAGACTGGGCTCTGCGCTTGGCAGAGGAGTTTCATGGCGTCATTGTGAACTGCGATTCGGTGCAGGTTTATAAATATCTCGATATCGGAGCGGCCAAGCCTACCAAAGAAGAGCAAGCGCGTGTTCCGCATTATTTGCTGGATTATGTTTTACCTCCTCAAGAAATGACAGCAGGTCAGTACGAACGAGATTTTCATGAATGCTTGAAATCTCTACCTGACGACAAGCCGATCTTTGTCGTGGGAGGAACGGGATTTTATTTCATGGCCATTGAAAAGGGCATGTATCCCGTTTTGCCAGTGCCAGCCGAAATTCAAAAACAAGTTTTGGATGAAATGGCAGAGGCAGGTGGACCTGAGCGTCTGCATGCGGAATTGCTTCAGGCAGATCCTGTGTACGGAGCAAAAATTGCGTTGGCTGATCATTACCGCATTGGGCGTGCGATTGAGTTGATTCGCAGTCATGGAAAAACCCTGACACAAATTCAGGCGGAGTTTGAACAGACGCGGGAAAAATTCCCTTATCCGCTGTTGAAGATCGGTCCCGACTGGGAACGTGAGGTTTTGCGCACTCGTATTCGCGAACGCACGGGTAAAATGTTATCTGCTGGTTTGATCGAAGAGGTGCAAGGACTCCTCGACAAAGGACTGGCGGAGTGGGCGCCACTTTCAAGTGTTGGCTACAAGGAAACTTTGCAGTTTTTGCGTGGGGAGATCTCACGCGAAGCTTTGATGGAAGAAATCACGAAGAATACTCAGCAGCTCGCAAAAAGGCAGAAGACCTGGTTTCAGCGAGACAAAGAAATTCATTGGCTATCTGGAGCGACGGGTTTCCCTGAAGCTCGCGCCTTGGTCGAGAAATTTCTGACGCCTTGACCCTATGCGGGTCTGCGTCAAAAATGGAGAGAACTATGAAAAGCATGACTGGTTACGGCACCTCGAGAGTTCAAAATAAAGACGTCACCGTTGAAGTGAGCATTCGCTCTGTGAACGGACGTTTTCTTGAACCACGCTTCCATTTACCACGAGAATTCGTGGCTTTTGAGAGCGATCTAAAAAAAGTTTTAGGACAAAGCCTTTTACGCGGAACGATTGATGTATTCATTTCTCGTCGTGTGAAAGCAACGGCTTCAAAAACACAAATGACGGTGAATGATGGAGTGGCGAAAAAATACCTCCAAGCATACCGCAAACTTTCAAAAGACTTAGGGATTCCATTTCAAGTACATCTTGAAGCTATGGCGCGTTTACCAGAAGTGATTAAACTTGAAGAAAGTTATGAATTGTTTGCTGGTGAAGAAGCAGCTTTAAAGAAAGCGTTCACCGAAGCTTGCAAAAACTGCGATAAAGAACGCATGCGCGAGGGAAAAGCTCTTCGTCGCGATTTGGAAAAACTTTTGGGTTCTTTGGAAAAACAAGTTCGTATTATCAGTGACTTACGTGAAGAGGCTAATGTTCAGCTTCAAGAACGTTATGAAACGAAAATCCGCGGACGTTTACGTGGCAGTGAAATCGATCCAACCCGACTTTCGCAAGAGATTGTGATTCAGTTGGAAAAAGCCGATATCAATGAAGAACTCACACGCTTGAGTGAGCATATTAAAAACTATCGTCAGTTGGTTTCATCGCAACAAGCAGAAGGTAAGAAATTGGATTTCTATACTCAAGAGCTGCTCCGCGAGGTGAACACAATTGGTTCGAAGTCTCAGGTAGCCAAAATTACTCATGCTGTGGTAGAAGCTAAGACCCTCATCGAACGACTTAGAGAACAGGTACAAAACGTACAATAGGTACTATGAAAACGCGTATGATTATTGTCGCTGCACCCAGCGGCGCCGGAAAAAGTAGTTTTGTTGAAAAATTGGCGCAGGAAAACCCGCGCCTGAAAGACATTATTACTTATACTACGCGTGCGATGAGAAAAGGTGAGAGTGAGGGGAATCCTTATCACTACATCACCGTGGAAGATTTTGAGAAAAAGATCAGTGAAAACTTCTTTGTTGAGTGGGCGAAGGTTCATACGAAATTCTATGGGACCTCATATCAGTCTTTAGAAAGTGCCTGGGCTGAAGGCCGTACTGCGATCATGGATATTGATATCCAGGGGGTTGCGACCTTCAAGGCTAAGTACCCGGATGCTAAGACTATTTTTATTTTGCCTCCGTCTATTGATGAGCTGCGTCGCCGCATTGAAAAACGAGACGGTGGAATCCCTCACGATATCGAAGTCCGTATGGCCAACGCTGAAAAAGAGATCCAAGAAGCTTCTAAATTCGATTTCTGCATCATCAATGATCAATTTGATCAATCCTACGCTGAATTTAAAAAAATCGTTGAAGAATTACTAGGTTAGAGGTACTTTGAGCATTCGTTTGTAGTCCTGGGAGGCTGAATGGCTCGCGTAACCGTTGAAGATTGCTTAGAAAAAGTTCCTAACAGATTTGCTCTTGTATTGATGGTAGCAAAAAGAGCGAAACAGCTTTTAAAAGGAGCTGAAGCCACTGTATCAACTCGTTCTAATAAATATATCGTGAGCGCTCTTCGCGAAGTTGCTATCGGTAACGTTGGTTACCAAGACGGTATGGATAACCAAGAAGCTATCCGCCAAATCGAACGCGACCTTAACAAGTAATCTCAAATCTCTAGTTGGAGGTCCCTGTCTTCTTCGGTAGACTAAAGGGAATATGTTTCAACTCTTGAAAGAGGAGGGCTTAGCTAATAAGCCCGTCAAAACACTCGAAGATCTTCTTAATAAAATACGCGCGTATTATCCAAACGCCGATCTTAAAGTCATCGAGAAAGCCTACTACTTTTCTGAGAAAGCTCACGAAGGACAAATTCGTCGCAGCGGTGAGCCTTATATTTCTCATCCTCTTTCTGTCGCTGGAATCTTAGCTGATCTACATCTCGACTTAGACACGATTGCCACAGGTCTTTTGCACGACACTGTGGAAGACACTCACGCCACACTTGAAGACATTCGTCGTGAGTTCGGTGAAGTGATCGCCCATCTCGTCGATGGCGTCACGAAAATCGGTCAGATGAAATTCAAAAACAGTCACGAAAAACAAGGCGAGAATATTCGCAAAATGATCGTGGCGATGGGTAAAGATGTGCGCGTAGTTTTGGTGAAACTCGCGGACCGTTTGCACAACATGCGAACGCTCAACTACATGCCCTTTGATAAGCAAGAGCGCATTGCTCTTGAAACTCTTGAAATCTATACGCCGCTTGCAGGTCGTATGGGTATCAGTTCGCTCAAAATTGAACTCGAAGATTTGTGCTTCCGTTATTATCGCCCGGATATGTATTACGATCTGATCCAAAAGGTGAAAAAGACGGAAGCGGAACGCAATCGTTATATTGAAGAAGTGAAATCTCTGATCTCGAAAGAGCTGACGAAAGCAGGCTTTAAGTTTGAAGTCTATGGACGTTCAAAGCACTTGTGGTCGGTTTATCGTAAGATGCAATCTCGTAACATCGATTACGAACAAGTCTTCGACATGCTGGCGTTCCGTGTGATCGTGGATTCAGTTGCAGAATGTTATGCGGCTCTGGGTTTAGTGCACTCTTTGTGGAAACCAATTCCAGGTCGTTTCAAAGACTTCATCGCCATGCCAAAAACAAATAACTATCAGTCGTTGCATACGACGGTTGTTGGTCCTGGCGGGGAGCGAATTGAAATTCAAATTCGTACGAACGACATGCATCTCGTTGCCGAGCGCGGTATCGCCGCTCACTGGAAGTACAAAGAGCGCGGTAAGATGGCGACGGACGAGGATACGCAAAAGGCAGGCTGGTTGCGCGATCTGGTGTCTTTGCACCAACAAACTCGCAGCTCAGATGAATTCCTCGATACAGTTAAAACGGATTTATTTGATTCTGAAATTTATGTCTTCACTCCGAATGGGGATGTGCGCGAATTGCCAGAGCGTTCGACTCCGGTGGATTTCGCCTATGGCGTGCATACGGATTTGGGTAACAAGTGTGTTGGTGCGCGCGTCAACGGAAAAATGGTTCCGCTGAAGTATCAACTGCAAAACGGTGACACAGTTGAAATCATCACTTCAAAAACGCAAGAGCCATCGAAAGATTGGTTGAAGTTCGTTGTTACGAATAAAGCGAAATCGAAAATCCGTGCATTTGTTAAAGAAGAACAACGTCGTCGTGCGATTGCTCTTGGAAAAGAGTTGATCGAAAAAGAATTCCGTAAATTCGGTATGGCTGCTGCGAAATATCTCAAAGGCCCACACTTTGATCAGTACTTGAAAGATCAAGGTTTGGCGAATATCGATGAGCTTTACGTAGCCATGGGTTACGGAAAAGTGGAAGCGCGTATCTTAGTTGAAAAAATGAGTCCTGAGCATTTAGCGAAGGAAGCAGCGAAGACTGAGGATTCCTCATTCATGGAAAAGGTCATGCGTGCGGCGACTCAAAAAACGCGTCGTACGAATTCATTGATCACTGTGGATGGCATGGATGACGTTTTGGTTCACTATGCGAAATGCTGTCATCCGATTCCGGGTGATCCTATTGTGGGATTCATTAGCCGTGGTCGCGGGATTGCAATCCATCGCAGTGATTGTCGTAAAGCTTTTGAGTTCGATCAGCTTCGTAAAGTCGATGTGACATGGAATGTGAAACAAGCCAGCGAAGGTCAAGAGCGCGTGGTTCGTTTAAAAATCATCTCTCAAGATAATCCAGGTTTATTGAAATTGATGTCAGAGGCCTTTGCTCAACAGGGAATTAATATTCAGTCGGCGCAAATCCGTACGACGAAAGATAAAAAAGCGGTCTGTCATTTTGAAATCAGCGTTCGTGATGCTGGGCAGTTGAATCAGGCTATATATGAGATTCAGAAGATCAAAGGTATCATCGGAGTCTCTCGTGTCATTCACTAGACAGCAAATATCTTCATTTTTTCTTCATGCAATTCCATTTGTGACATTGATCATCAGCTTTGTCGTGATGATTGGATGGTTTACAGAAAATAAACAGTTGATCCAAATCCATCCAGATATGGCGCCGATGGTATTTAATACGGCGCTGAGCTTTTTCTTTTTAAGTATTGGTGTGATGGTCAGTGGGGTGAAGCCCCACTGGATGCGAAAAATTTGTGGTGGAGTGGCTATTGGTATTGGCGTGCTCACACTTTCCCAGTACATCACGGGAATCTCTGTTGGCATTGATTCATTTTTCTTTAAACCTTTTTACGGCGCCGGTGTGATCGTTCCGGGTCGTATGGCGATCAGTACAGCTTCGTGTCTGACGCTTTTGGGTTTCAGTCTTTACTTTTTAGAAAGTAAATTTTGGTCTCAGCTGATTGTCACAACTTTTTGTACAATGGTTCTGGGATTTGCCTGCATTGGTCTTGCTGGTTATTTATTCTTATTTAATTCCGAATACGGTTGGGGCAGTTTTTCGCGCATGGCGTTTCATACAGCCTGCAGCTTTTCGCTTTTATCCATTGCGATGTTGTGGTTGGTGTGGCGAGGTCTTTTAGAAAAAGGCCGTCATCCGCGGATTTTTATGCCTTTCTATGTTCTCTCGGTGGGCATTCTTTTTACCGTGGTGATGTGGGAGCTTTTGATTCTAAAAGATATCGAGCGCAGCCGTGGAATGGTGCAAATGCGCGCAGAATCAGTGCGCACTGTTTTAGACAATACGTTTTTCCCGGTGCAAAAAGCTCTTGAACACATGGCCAAGCGCTTTGCTTGGGGTCGTTATACGACGTTTGAATCCTGGGAAGTCGATGCGCAAAGTTACTTTGAAGACTTCCGCGGTCTTCGTCGTATTATGTGGGCGGACTCTGATCACGTAATCGATTGGGTTTATCCAGCTACGCAAGAGGGTAAAAAGAATATCGGCCTGAATTTGGCCCTGACTCCTTCTTTGGCCAAAGCTTTAAATCAAGTTCTACGCAGTCATAAAACAAGCATGACAGAGACGTTTGAGATCGCTCCAGGCGAGCGCGGGTTTGTCCTGATTGTGCCAGTACTTAAAAATGACCAGTTGAAAGGGACCCTATCAGTCGTGATTATGGTGGAGGCCTTTTTGGGTCCTCTGGCTGATTTTCACGGCTATGATTTGGCCATTTATGAAGACGGCGTGCGGGTTTTGGCAACGGATCCTGTAGAGCCGGTCTTTGCTCGTGATTGGTTGGTCAAAACGAAATACACCAATTTCAATAACAACTGGGAAATTCGCATGACTCCGACTCGCGAGATTGTGCGTGAAAATACGTCTTTGCTTCCGGGTGTGGTTCTGGTTTTTGGTTTCAGTGTGAGTTTCTTGTTAAGTTTGGCAGTTCGTTTTTATGGGCGTGCGCGCGAATCTGAAATTCATGCGCAAGAAGCTTTAGAGTGGCAAAGAGCCAGCGTGAACTCGATTCCTTTGTTGTTTATTTCAGTGAACTCAGAGGGCTTTGTACGTGGAATGAATCACGAGGCCGAGCGTTTGCTTGAGTACACCAAAGACGATGTCTTGGGAAGAGAGTTCACTCCTGAAGTTTGGTTGGATCCACGCGATCTCATGGAAAAAGCCATGCAGTTGACTGAAGAACTCAATCGCCCGGTAGGTTCCGGGTTTGATTGCCTAAAAGCTTTAGCTGAAAGTGCCTTGCGCCAGGCGAGTGAATGGACGTTGATTTCCCGAACGGGAAAACGCTATACGACGGTTTTGTCCATCAGTCATATTCAGATGGCAACGCAAGAACGATCAGGATACTTATTGGTGTTTGAAGATATCACGATGATTAAAGAGCGCGAACGCCTGTTGCAAGAACAAGAAGCGAAAATCAAAGTGTCGTCTCGTTTGGCCTCTTTGGGTGAGATGGCTGCCGGTATTGCACATGAAATCAACAATCCTTTGACCATTATCAATGGGCATGTGGGCGTTTTGCGTCGTCAACTGATCTCGCAAGGAAATGAATCCGAAGAGATTCAAAAGAAACTCGGCGCTATTGAAACAACAGTGCAAAGAATCGCGAAAATCATCCGTGGTCTGCGAACATACGCACGCGAGTCTGATGAAGGACGCTTTGAGACCTTCACTGTCGATAGCATGATTGAAGATACGCTGTCTTTCTGTGTTGAGAAATTTAAGAACAACGGCGTTGTTTTAAATTCGCAAATTGAACCCAACCTTGTGATCAAGGGGAGACCGACGCAGATTTCTCAAGTTCTTTTGAATTTGTTGAACAATGCTTACGATGCTGTTTCGCAAACTGCAAATCGTGAAATTTGGATTGATGCAAAAAGCGTCGATGGCGGCGTCGAGATCAGTGTGACCGACACAGGCTCGGGAGTTCCCGTGCATTTGCGCCGTCGAGTGATGGAGCCTTTCTTTACGACGAAAGAGGTTGGTAAAGGTGTGGGTTTGGGATTGAGTATTTCTTCAGGGATTGTTCAAGCTCATAACGGTCGCTTCTATTTGGACGAAAGATCTTTGAAAACTCGCTTTGTGATGTGGATTCCTGGTTAAGTCATTTCTGACGTGGATTTTATGAAAAACTCAAAATTGATGATGATGCTACCAACTATTTTAACAGGCGGAATTGCTGTCGTAGTTGGTTTTGTTAGTTCTGTTGCGATCTTGTTTCAAGCGGCGAGCGCGGCGGGTGCGACACCTGCGCAGACAAGTTCTTGGATTTTTGCTGTGTGCTTGGGTGCGGGACTTGTTTCTATTATTTTTTCTCTTTATTACCGTATACCGATTCTGGCGGCGTGGTCGACGCCGGGGGCTGCTCTTTTAAGTGTGAGTCTTTTAAATACCCCTATGAGCGAGACGGTGGGGGCTTTTTTATTCTGTGGCCTTTTAATGATTATTGCTGGCGTTACCGGTTGGTTTGAAAAAGCTGTACGACGAATTCCCGTGCCTTTGGCCTCGGCGATGCTTGCGGGAATTTTGCTGAAATTTGGGATGGATGTCTTTACTTCAATGAAGGCGGAACCTTTTTTAGTGATAGCGATGCTTTTGGTCTATTTTATTGGAAAACGCATGTTCCCTCGTTACGCCGTGATCGGTGTTTTTGTGGTGGGGACTTTGATTGCGGGTTTTGCGGGGTCTCTTCATTTTGAAAATGTAGGCTTTACGTTCGCGGAACCTCAATTTGTGATGCCGACTTTTTCTTGGAGTGTGCTGATTGGTGTTGGGATTCCTTTGTTTGTTGTGACAATGGCGTCGCAAAATCTGCCAGGAGTTATTATTTTGCGATCGGCGGGATATCATCCCCGGATTTCACCGATTATAACGGGAACGGGGGTTGCAACATTTTTGCTCGCACCGTTTGGAGCGTTTTCGGTGAATTTTGCTGCGATCACGGCTGCGATATGTGCAGGTCCCGAAGCTCACAAGGACCCTTCGCAAAGATATATCGCCTCTGTTTCAGCTGGTGTGATTTACTTGTTTGTTGCCTTGATGAGTTCCGCGATAATCGCACTCTTATCGGCCTTTCCTAAAGAATTGGTTTTATCCTTAGGTGGTATTGCTCTGTTTGCAACAATTGCAAACGGTCTGCTTTCTGCAATGAAAGAAGATCGCAGTCGGGAAGCCGCGGTGATTACATTTCTGGTAACAGCTTCGGGGATTTCGCTTTTCGGAATTGGGGCGGCATTCTGGGGGCTGGTTGCTGGTGTGATTGCGATGATCGCAACTCAGCCCAAGAAAGTTGATTAAAGAGTCGGTTCCCAGTTCGTGCGAGTGTATGAAACGCCGTCAGCGTTAAGTTCATACTCAAACCACCAGCCAGAGTTTTCTTGGACGAGATCGTATTCAGGGTAAGCAACTAAACGAGTTGTTGAACAATTGAAAACAGGTGACTTTGCTGATCCCAAGTTTTTGCAAACAACAGGTCCAATAGAAAATGCACCACGAGATGCAAGAGTAGTTGTGATTTGAGCGGCATCTGCTGCAGGGTCTGTAACTTGGTCTTTTGATAAATCAAGAGCCATCGCGTTCACTGAAAATAACAAAGTAAATGCTAAGAAAAGGTTTTTCATTGGGTTTTCTCCTTAAAGATGTGAGGAAAAATAGTCGATAGCGGAGCTCTTTGTCCAATTTTTCGAGGATTACGAAAGTGCATGCTTTTGGCAGGCCGGATGCGCACCTAACTGATAGCCTCAAATACTGGATGTTCCTCAAGAATACAGGAATCACCTGGAATTGATGAATGTCGAACTCTTAGCCACTCGTGAAATATTCACAGAGGCTCGATGGAGTCATGAGAAAATCAGTGTGCGACGTGCTTTTTGAAAATGCGATGATAAGAGTTTACGAACAGGAACGAAATTGCAAAAAATCCTAAACCAACAAGCATCGCTTGGTGAATACCAAAGAGGTCTGTCATTTTTCCGATTGAAAGATGCATCATTACAAGCATCAAACTGTCTGTCGCCATCATATAAGAAACCGCATCATCCAATTCACCTGGGAATTCACCCGAGATAAAACTGATGGAGAGGGGGTAGAACGGAGCAATCGTAAATCCCGTGAGAGCTAAAAAAATCGGATGCAAATACAAACCTGCAAGACCTACAAGAATAGACAAAATAATCGAGGCCGAAAGAAGTGCGCGCACAGATTGTTTAAAATGAACAAATGCAAAAAGACTTCTGCCTACTAGCATCGCAATAAAAAAGTAAGTGACGTAAAGACTTGATTGTTGCAAATCGAAATTCCATTCGCGGCGCATGTAAAGAGCCAAGCGCGAAGAAATCATAATTTCTCCAGCCACATCGAAACTCACCATCAGTGCCAAGAAAATTTGCGGTGCCAAAAACTTCCGTGCTTTGTGTTTGTGTTCTTCGAGTCGCGGTTTTGGTTTTTGGTGCAGATTTGCATGACTTGAATGAATCGAATACAAGAGCAGAGAAAGGGGCCCTAAAATCGCCACAACAAAAACATAGCGCCAGTTGCCTGTCATGCCACCGACTTGTGCGACTACAAGAGGGGCGCAGAAACTTGCCAGCCCATACATTGCATGCAGTCCCGCAAGCAGGCGTTGTTTTAAACTGGAAGGTGCACCGAGGGGAACAAGAACATTGGGAATCAAACCAATAATCCCAAGGCTGAGTCCTAAAAGCATGCAGAAGCCTAAGAACACTGTGAAGTGTGGAGCCCACGCCAAACCAATCAAAGCTGTGATCATCGCCAGGCAGCCGCCCTGAAGCACCGACATGCGATCAAATCTTCGCAGCAAGTGTCGAGTGAAATAACTTGAAATGACACCTGAAATAGAACTGATGGCAAACATCCAAGAGCCAAAGGAATCTGAGACCTCAAAGGTCTTGAGAATTTCGGGGAATAAGGGCCCGCGCAAGTTATCGGTCAATCCGAAGATAAAAAGACTGAAATAAGAGAGAATAATAAAGGGCCAAACCATTCAGGCACTATATTAGAAAATCAGGGGGAGAGATATCAGAAATTCCAGGCCCAGCCAGCTTTAAGTAAAATCTGATTGGCTGTCACATCGGCAGAAGGCCAGAAGTAGTTATACTCAAGGCTCACCGGAATGTAGTTTTGACGACTCATCTGAAAGTCTGTGCCAAAGGCGAATGTCAAAACTTGATTGGCAGAAATCTTAGACTCATTCAGAGCTGTGCTAGATTTTGACAAAGCCAAGAGATACCCCATACCGCCGCCACCCCAGATGCGCATCTTATCTTTAGTGAAGTAGTATTTTCCGAGACCGTATAAAGACAAGTAGGTGATCTTGACATCACAACTTGTCGATCCTCGGCAGGCAGCAGAAGCAGCCGTACCTGTTGCATCGAATTGTTCTAACATCGCAGAGGCATGACCAACTAAATCAGAAGTGAAAACGTAGTCGTAAAAACCACCAACACCAAAACCATTGCCCTTCATGTTGGCAGATGTCTTAGATGTGTTCCCAAAAACATCTGTGCTGGTAATTGTGGCATCCATCGTATTCATGACAAAAGTTCCCAAGACGCCCCAAGAATTTTTTAAAACTCGCAAATATCCTGTATCGCGAACCGGTGTGTAGTCAGAGTCCGAAGAAGTTGTTGAGTCTTCAGGCGCAGGAGGCGGAACTTCGGCGCTCATTTTGGAAGGACCCTTGGCTTGCAGAGTATAACCAGCTTCACTGCGACCTTTGACGATTTCAGCGATGGCTTTTCCGCCTTTTACTTGGCGCAGACGAATGATGGCGGCTTTTTTCTGAGTGGTTGGATTGATCAAGAAAAACTCATCACCCGGATTTGATTCCGCACCTTCAAGGTCGATCAGAACACGTTGGCCTTTCACGGCAGTGACGGTCGCAGCATCCGCGGAAAAACTCCAAAGGAGAGGGGCAGTGAGCGTCGTAAGGGTGACAGTAGCAATTCGACGAAGCAACGGTCCTACTTTCTTAATCCAGACTCATGAAGTTATTCTCAAGCTCTCGAATGAAATCTTCTTTATAGAGATTCCACACGATTTCATTTGAGAATTCATAAATACAAGATTGAGTGCTGTTTTCCATTTTTTGAAGGGCTTTGACTTCAACAACTTTGCCCTTCATCGTGCGCCAGATTTCAAGATCGGATTCGGCAAGAACAAGTTCGTAATTGCGAGACGGGAATTCTTCATTGAACCATGTCTCAAGCTTGCCTTCATTTTTACAGCCTTTAAGTTGAAAAGCGCCAGCGGCTGCGGCGATTTTGTCTTGTGCTTCGGATTCAAACTGTTTGCGGCCCTCTGATTTGTACAGAGAGCAACCAGTTGAGAAACACAAAAAGAGGGCGAAAGCTAAAATCAGCTTCATAACCCTTTTAGTATAGAGAACGGGGCAGAAAAGAAAAAGCCCTGAATTAATTCAGGGCTTTAGACTAAATAACAATGAGTGGTACTGACGAATCCTAGAATGGGATTTCGTCGTTTGAATCAAAGCTTGGCTCCGGTCCGAAATCTTGGAAACCGTAGTCGCCGCCACCAGCTCCGCCAGCAGAAGAACCTTGAGATCTCTCACCAGAAGCGCCACCCAAGAATTGAACAGTGCTTGCTACGATTTCAGTCGCATAGCGCTTTTGACCTTGTTGGTCTTCCCATGAACGAGTTTGAAGTTTACCTTCGATGTAAACTTGGCGACCTTTTGACAAATGCTTGCCGCAGATCTCAGCCATTTTGCCCCATACAGTGATACGGTGCCATTCTGTTTTTTCTTGGCGTTGACCGTCTTTCACCCATGTTTCACTTGTAGCCAAATTGAGACGAGCAACAGTGTTACCGCTGCCGATAGTTTTTACTTCAGGGTCCGCACCAAGGCGACCTACGAGAATCACTTTATTTACACCAGACATAATCCCTCCGATTAACGACTATAGTTTTTTTGCCAATTTAGGGGTGAAGTCAATGAAACTTCCCGCAGCAAAGAATTTGGTGGAAGGGATGAGCAAAATTTAGGCAAAAGGTCCTCTTAAAAAGAATCAAAAAGGACCTAGAAGTGGGGACGGAAACCGGATTTTAACGCGCGGGGCTAATGCTTGGAGGCATCATGGCGTTGTTCGCTGAAACTTTGAATTTGTACTGAGCTCCATCGGCTGTTGGAGTTTTGTAGCCATCAATGAAAGTCAGGAACAAAGCGGCGCGATCTTGGAAGGCTTTTTTCGCTTTTAAATCAATTTCGAAATTATACGCACCAATTTGTTGCCCGAAAGAGCCGCCGCGATTGACGATGGTGATGCCGATATTGCCTTTGATCGTTCCATAAAGCTCATCACCTGGTTTTCCGATCGTACCGGTCTCGATGATAAAACGACCTGCTGCTAAACGGCCTTTAAGCTCGACAGCGCTGAGTTTTAAATCGGGTAGAGTCAAAGGGCCCATTGGCGTGTTCACGTTCGATGGTGGCAGTTCAAACTGCGTGATCGTCATGTTCAAATCCACATCTGGTTGCTCTTGGAAAGTCAGATCTGCGAGCGCTGTCGATTCCAAATTCACTTGCCCTTTTAAAAGCACTGGAATGTTCGCAAGACCTCGAAGGTCATGCAGGGAAATCTTTTTCGCGCTGACTTCGATTTTCTGTCTTTCAATGCCGTTTTCAGAGCGGGAACCTTTGCCGACATTCAAATCTACGTCGCCTTTTAAAAACCCTTTAGCGCTGACATGGCCGTAAGGTTTTTGCGCGATAATTCCGGCAACTGAAGGTGTGATCACCAGCTCTTCCGCTGATAATGCGGGTGTGCGGATGGATTCAATATAAACTTGATCCATTTTCACTCCCGGAGTTGGGAAGAGACTCATTTTCAAGCGTTCAAACTGAACATAGAAACTATTGTTCGTCATTTTTGAAACTTGCGAAGAAATCAAATCACTTAAATCATCAAACGGGAAGAGGAAGAAAAGAAAAACAAAGCTTGAGACAACCATCACAAAGATTTTGCCTTTGCTGTTTTTCAGAAGAGTCAGGAGATTTCTAATTTGCTCCATTATTCATCCTCATTCTGGATCTTTTTGCGAGAACCTTTGCTTGGTGGTTCTGGTGGAGCCACTTCCGGAGGAGCGGGAACAGCCAGGGCAACAAGCTTAAAGACCACGTCAAAATATCGGCTGTCTTCGCGATTCGCACTCATCACCATGTCTTTTAATTTCACGCTAGGGTTGATGCTTTGAAGACGATGACCCATGTCGAGGATTTGGTGAAGGTTTAGTTTCGCAAGGCTCACTTCCAGCATTCCTTCTGTCAAATTGGAAGGAATCAACTTGGAGTTGTTAGAGACAGTTTGTGTGCCTTTTATTTGTTCTGGCAAAAGATGTGCACTTTGAATTTGTGAATCCACGATTCCCTGTAAAGAGCTGATAGGAGGGGCTTGCGGGATTTGTGGAACGTCAGAAGATTCACGCGTTACTTTTAAAAGTTCACGAATGGTCATTCGTTTGCCTTCAAAGTCTGTGACGTAGTCTTGAGACGTGCTGTAGTAACCATAAGGAATCGACAGAATAATCAAAGCGACCAGAGCGGAAACTCCGATGATGGAAAGCTTTTGCATTCCTGGAGTCATGTTGTCATAGCGGTCTTTCAATTGATTATAAGCAGTGCTTTCCTGGATGCGTTCCCAGGTGACTCGGGCTTCACTGGTAAATCGTTCTTTTAAATCGTCTAATGTCATTTCGTCACCTTTTGAATGCCGCGATCTACGTTAAATGAGAATGAAAAAGCTGTTCTGCCAGAGAGTGGAGCTAGCGTGCTGCGGTTGGATCTTACTTGACCATCCGTTGTGATGTTCATCAGATTTTTTTGCAAAATACTGAGTTCTTGCGGTGAATTCACGTAACCTTGAAGATTCACTTGCGCGTCTTCAATACGCACTGAATGAACATCCAAAGTTACAGCACTCTTCGACGGAGAAGCGTCACTGACTTTTTTAAGAATATCCATTGCCGAATTCATGTTCGCAACGCTTGCCAAGGTTTTCAAATCCGACGCGCGTTTTTTATTATCACGAATGTATTTGCGGATGCCGCTTTCAGAAGCAGCTCGGCCTTTTAAGCCAGCCACGGTTTTTGCTTGTGTCTTAAGAGCCTCTTGCGAGCGCTCTGCCAAACTCATAGAGAAACTTTCGCGCAGGGAAGTATAAACGAAAAGCACCAGGAGAGCTGCCGTTGCAACTTTGATTGTCGGAGCCCATTTTTCCCAGAATTGGCGCATTTGGTGATTTTGTTTTGCAAACTCGCCACGCATAAAGTTAATCGGAGGATTGCGTGGCTTTTTAAAGCCTTCAAATGCCAGACCCAGCGCGACGCCGAGTTTTGCACCGTTTTGCTGAGTGCGTTCGAAAAGAACATTGGGAATTGTTTCTAGAACAGAAATTCTGTTCACCGGCACTTCAAGAATTTGCGTCAAGAAAGGGCCTAAGTTTTGAATCTGCGAAGCTCCACCTGTCATCAACACGCTGTCGATACGCGCGTTGAATTCGCCCTTAAGTTCCAAGATCGAAAGCTGCAAATCACGAGTCATCTCGCGAACACTTTTTGCAATCGTATCTGAAAACGTCACTTGGTCGAATGTGGCCCCTTGTTTGTTCGTCAGGATAAAGGCTTTGGTTTGCAGTTCTTTAAGTGCTTCAAAAAATGGAATTTCGTATTTCTTCGCAATGGCTTCGGCGATATTTTTACCGCCCCATAGCAGTGAGCGAACTCCGACAAGCGACGCACCTTCAAAAGCTTCAACAATTGTGCGAGTGTGACCGATATTCAGGATCAGACGAATATGACGAGGTGGTTTGCTGTCGCCATCCATTTCTGGCGGAAGAGAGGCAAGGGCCGGAGGAGCCTCATTCCATTTTTCGAAAACGTTGGCAAAGGCAGTTCCCTCTGCGGAAATCAAGAACGGATCGATGCCGGCGTCTTGAGCGCGCTCGAGGCAGGCTTTGACGTGAGCGTTTGGAGCCGCGCAGGCAAGGACTTCTGCGCCAGCGCCTACTGTGCGAATGATCTTTGCATCAAAGACCGCATTGTCAGATGAAAAAGGAAGATCTTCTTCCAATTCAAAAGCCAAGCTCTTAGAAATTTTCAATCTATCATTGAAGGGGAAGAATTTATTACGGATCGCCACTCTGTCTTGGCGCAATCCCATCACGAAGCGAGTTTGTGAAGGATCATATTTGCCCGTGAGTTCTCGCAAGAACTCGATGATTTCAAGCTCTTGATCATGTCCAGGCATGACGCTAAGAGGGTGTTCGATATATTGAAACACCTGAAATCCTTTTGAAGTGGATTGGACTTCAACGACCTTAATGCTGCTGGAACCAATGTCTATACCAAGAGACTTCACTAGGCCATTCCTCCATGAACGACGAGCTTTAGTCCATAGTCTAAGGGTTCTTAATCACAATGTAAAATTCAAAAGTGTGAGTTCTCAGGATGTTTACCTGGACCAAGGGCGTGCTGGTCGTTTTCCGAGACTTGTAGAGGGCCTTTCCGTGTTGAAAACTAGGGAATACAAAAAGGGGTTTGTTCGATGGTGTCTTCTTTGGTTGTGGCTTTGTTCCTTTCGCCGACGGCGCATGCAGGATTCAATGAAGATGTTGGAGCGGTGATTCAAAGTCATATCAACGTTAAAACCTGCGCTGATATGCTTTTAAAAATCAAAGAACCTGGGAAATCCCACGATGAATTCGAGCTGTTGATTTCTAAAGAAGGGAAGCTTTTAGAGCTCACAGTGAATTCCAAAACTCCGGGTATGGAAACCTATGTGGCCTGTCTGAAGGAAGAATTCAAAAGCGTTCAATTTCCGATTTCCCCGAAAAAGAAAGACTACCGTCACAAAACGGCGATCGACTGGAATTTTCAAGAAGAAGGCACACCTGGCGCTGTTCCAGGGGATATGACTGTGCAAACCAATGATGAAGTCATCAAGCGCCAAGAAGAGGTTCAGAGTCATGTTTATAAATCGAAAGACTCACTGTGGGCTTGCTACAAGGACTACAAAGGACGTTATAAGCAGCAAGCAAAATCAGGAACTATCACTTTGAGTTGGACAGTTTATGGAACAGGTATGGCTTCAAAGGTTGTGGTGAACAATGATGAATTTGGCGATGCGAAGCTGTCTTCTTGCGTGCGAGAGGTCATCAATCGTATGAAGTTCCCAGCTCCTCCGGGAAGTGTGGTGGTTGAAATCGACAGATTTCCAATCTCATTCACGAAGAAAAAATAATTTGAAACTAGAATTAAAAAAGCCCGCTTTTCAGCGGGCTTTTTCTTTTTCAGAGAATACTATTTAAAGATTTTGAAAAGTGTTCCTTGCTCAGAAAGGATCAAGAGATACTTCATCATGGTCTCTTGATGGTACTGCGATGGATTGTTGTATTTTGCTTGGAACTCAACAATCAGTTCGTAGCGTTTTTCATTATCCATTTTTTGCACTTCCTTGATAAGTGATTGCTCTGCTGCGGCGTAGGCGGCAAGGCTCATTTCCAAGTGAGTGCCTTTCAAGAAGCTCTCAGGTTTACTTGAAGTGAACAACTTGTAGTATTTGTTTCCCTCTGTGTCGGCTTGACGGAAATCATAAGCCTTCGTCGTTAATTCACGACGATAGTGAGAAGGAATGATTTTTCCAATCTGTAAAACCATCATCTCATACAATTTTCCGGCGCGGCTGTCAGGCTTAACAGCTTCGTTCCTTTTTTGGAAATCAAGAGTGATGTTGATCAAGTTTTCACTTGAAACATTACGGCATGGTTGATCGCTTTGAATGGAAGCCAAGAATGAATTAAAGGTCTCTGTTGCGAGCGAACGATAAGCCGTTTCCGCAGCACTTTCAGAGCGGCTGGCGTTATAGCGTTCGGCAAAGAAGTTCAACAACGTCAGAGTGTATTCCGTTGATGCATAAGATGATTTGTCCACCTTAAGTGCGGCGATAAACTCTGCTACATATTTATTAAATTCTTTTGTCGCATATTTTTCTTGGATAGAACCCACAGCACTGCTTTCTACGCGTGCAGCCCATCTTTGAACGATGTCGAGTTTTTCTTTCAAGTAAGGATCAAGTTTGATCTTACAAGTCGCATCTTCTCGTAAAGTCAGTTGTGGAATTTCTTTATTCGAAAGTGCGTTGATTTCCAGAGCAGCGGCGCCGCCCATGGCTTCAGCCTGAATTTCAAGGGCTGAAATTCCCACATCGGCAGTAAGGATTTCGGAGGCCAAGGCCTCTTCGGTATCCGCGACCGTGATGTTTGAGAAGGCTTTCACTGAGATGCGTTCTTTTTTCTCTGTAATCAAATTGACGCCGATGATTTTCACTCGGCCTGTTTTTGATTTAGCTTTGAGCTGAGTCAGTGGGAGAGGGCGTGATAAATCTAGAACGTAGAGTTCGCCACCTCTCTGGCGAGTGACGTTAGAAATTCGGCCTGTGCCTTCATAGGGAGGGGCAGGTTGCGGAGCTGGTTGGGGATTTCCCGGCGCGGCCATCTCGTTGTAGTTGTGATACGTAACATCTGCATGAGCAATTCCTGTTGATAAGAGAATTGCCGTGAGTACTCGATAAATCAAATGGCGATTCATTTGAGTTCCTTTCTTTGAGTTATTTAAGTTAGCAGTTAATCTGAGGAGAGATTCTGAATCGTCATGACGAAAAACTCGTCGAAAAAAAGGGGACGTTGTTTAAAATCAGAAATAGGATGGCGCGCACGAGGATGCGCGGCGAATTAAATATCAAATCAATAAATGTTGATTACAGAGTCGAAAAAAATGCAGGCAGAAATTTATTCTTCTGCCCAGTAGATGATACGAGGAGGGCCTTTTGCGAGTTCTTCTTTTTTCTGATTATTGTTGCCGGAGTTGCCGCCGGATTTACCGCCACCGGGATTTCCACCGCCGGGATTGCCTTGGTTTTTATCTTTATCAGTGGCTTCTTTGATTTTAGTCGCCGCTTTATTGAGATCGGCTACGATCACCGTGATTTTACGAACGGCTCTGTCTGTGTATTGACCATAAGATTCGATACGGAAATTCATCACTCCATCACAGGTCAGCGGAATGTCTTGTGGGTTTCCGACTAGGCGAACACCTCGTTGTTGCACGAAGTCCCAAAAGTCTTGGCTGGTTCCGTTTTCGCATTTGAAAGGGCCGCCTTCATCTTTGTCGTCGCGTCGTTTGATAGCGGCGTTGACAGCTTCTTCAGTCATTCCTGGATCCAAAGATTTTAAAACCTCTTTGGTCGCCAGGTTTGGATTAATACCTTTCATTCCCGCTAGCGTAATACGAGGCGCGAGAAGATCATAAAAGGCATCTGTCATACCTGGAACCATATGCAGTTCCGCGACAGTTCTAAAAGGACGATTCGGCGGATAATAGTCGGATTGAGATTCTGCGTTCATTTCACCGTAAGCCGCGCGTTTGTCGCCGCCATTGGCAGATTGAGATTTTGCGCTCATCCAATCTGTGATGCTGTTGATGAGTTCTTCAAATCGAGTGTTGCTGTATTCGCGGGCAAAGGCTTCGTCTTCTGTTTTCTTTTGCTCAAAAACGTTGAGAAGTTGTTTTTTTGTGACTTCTTGCAAAGTTTTTGACGGAGACACCAAATCGTTCAAATCAATTTTGGAGCCTTCATCCGTGATGGTTGCAGAGTAAGACGCATCCATCGTGGATTCCTTGGCCATTTTTTTAAAGGCATCTTTGTCAACGGCATTGAGTTCATCTGGGATTGGCAGTGGCCACGCAAGTGGAAACTTCCAAATTTGATCTAGCATCGAAGCATTTGAGCCCAGCATGCTGCCGTATTGGCTTTGCACTTGCTGATAAATTTTAATGCGAAGGAGGCTGAGTTGCAGGCCGGATTTAGCGGCGTAGTAAGCTTTGATACGGTTGAGATTTTGCGAATTGACTTCGTACTCAACGCGCGAGTCGTAAATGACTTCCATCGCGATATAAGTGATCACCATGATACACGCAATGGCGAGCATCAAGGCCATTCCACGTTCATTACGCAGAGGCTTACTAAGTCCCGGCAGGCTGGTTATTTTGCTGGTTAGGTTGCGCATTGGGCTTATCCTCTGGGTTGTTCGGGAAATGAATCGGGGCGATCACTTGGACGGAATATTTTTTCTCGCGAGTGCCTTCCTTTTTTGTCATCGTCAACGACAACTCGACTGCAGTGGGGAATTTTCCCTTTGTGACGCCGTCACCTTGAGAGTCGCTTCTCCAGTTTTCGTTCCAGTCTTGTTTGCCTTTACCGATATAGCGGAATTTAAATTCTGTGACGTTTTCTAAAAGCACGATTTCGGTGCCACCTTTTTCGACATCAAGATCGACGTAAGGGGAGGTACGACGCCAGATACATTTTGAATTGCCGCCATTTTCTTTGAGGCTTTTACAGTCTTTGAGTTCGTATCCGACTTCGACAAAGTCTGCTTGGCGGGTGTCGCGCACGGTGCGGGCGTTGTTCATCGTGACGAAATTAAGTTTTTCGTTAGAGCCGACGAAATGAGTTTCCGGATCGCGGCGGGGAACTTCGCGGCGTTCGCCGGTGTTGGTTTGCGAGCCGATCGCGTCTGGATCCGTCGGGGGAACAAAGCCGCCCGGATTAGGGTTCGGGTTTTGTCCCTGATTAGGATTATTTTTCTTCTTTAAGATCTGTTCGAGTTCTTTTTCGATATCGCGATAGTGGTAAGCAAGATTGATATCGCGTTCAATAAGCCTGACGGCATCGCGCATGCGGGAAGCATCGTCGACTTGGCCTTGGACTTTTACTTTGGATTTGATCGCCTGTTGAATCGTTTGTGCGACTAATACTGTCAGCGTCCCCAGAATGGTGATCGTGATCATGACTTCAATAAGAGTAAAGCCGCGTTTATTTCTCATTATTGACCCATCCCTGGCATGCTTGGAGGTTGGATCGGGCGGTCATAGTCGACAAAATATTGAGTGGCAGATACTTCGAGTGGTTTTTTGCCACCTTTGTAGATCACGCTGACTTTGACTTCACGAACGGATTTAGACAAGTGCTCGGTGAGCGTTCGCATAATGGTCAGAGCCATTTCATCGGCACCGCCAGCTTGTGCGGTCATCGTTGCTGTGATGTTGGGGAATTCGAGTTCTTTTGAAGTCATTTTCCATGAGTACTGGGGGTACTCAGAGCCGAAGTCGTCTTCTTTTTCTTCGTCGATAGAATCAATTGGTTTTCCCGCGTACTCAATTTCAATTTCGACCATTTTTCGCTCGAGAAGAGCGGCGATTTCGGTGTTGAGTTGGGTTTTTCGCACAAACATGAAACTACCACTCCAGGAATTCGCCAATAATACGATTCCTGCAGAGAGGATGACCATCGCAAGGAGGGTCTCTAACAATGTGAATCCAGATTTTCTCACCTTTGAATATCCTTAAGAGCTTGTGCTTTCTCTATGATATCAGCTTGTCCTGTTAATGGGTTAAATACAAGGGTCCAGGTGACATTATTTGGGCCGGCGATTTGGACGGCAGCGGCTTCGACGAAACCTTCTGGGAAGAAGTAAATATAAGCTGTCCCGGTTGTTTGCGGGGCTTTCATATTCATGGTTTCAATGGAAGAGAAGCGAAGACCTTCCGGAAGTACCTTGTCTTTTTTAAAGAGGAAATTATCTTTTTTAAAGAGCGGTGGAGGTGCGTTTTCTTTGTCCTCTTCCTTCTCTTTTTCTTTTTCAGCGGCGTCAGGATCGATGGGTTGCAAACCGTTGGCTCTCTCGACCCAGTAAGTGTCGCCTTTATCATCGAGGACGATCACGATACGGAATGTTGAATTGGAGAGGCGAGCTTGGTTGCGAATTTCGCGGCTCATGGCAATAAACTGGCGCGCGACTTTGCGGATATTATTATCTTTTTTGAAGAGTCGGGGCACACCGAAAGCGACGAGAGCGGCGACGAGCGCTAATACAATCATCACTTCAATAAGGGTAAAGCCCCGAGTATTCTTCATCTCAACTATCTGTCTAGGTCCTCAGAAGAGATGTCGACATCATAGCCAGAACCACCTTCGCGGCCATCTTTTCCAAGACATTTCAAAGTGTAGTTAGAACCATCAACTTCATAAACGAAGTCGTGACCCCAAGGATCTTTTGGTGCTTTTTTCAAGTAAGGTTCTGGTCCCCAGCTTGGGCAGTTTGCATCAGCTGTGACAAGATTCTCAAGTCCTGCAGGGAACTTTGAACAGTCCGTGTAGTACATTTGAAGAGCGTTGATAATTTGAGTCATTTGGATGCGCGCTTCTTTTGTTTTCGCTTTATCCAATTGACCGGTAAGACGAGGAAGTAAGAGGGCGGCGATACCACCGATGATCGCCAAAACGATCATGATCTCGATCAAGGTCATACCTTTGCGGTTCTTAATAAGGGACATATCCACTCCTTGTTGCAGATGTAAAGAATAACAGAGCCCATTGCCCAGGTAAAGGAAGGCGCACTGCAGTCGCCAGACCATTGTCACATAATAATTCAAGTTAGGTGAGTCAGTTTCAGAGTGGCACCATCTCATGTTCGGATTTTAAGCTGTTTAGAAGGCAGTTCCGGTTGTGAGTGAGTTGATCCATCCGTGAGAACGCTCTTTCCCGACCTTCCTGGTCGGGAAAAATTTTGGTGCCATCTTATTTCCGATCATTCCAAGGAGGATTTTACTTTGAACCTTTGTAGGCATTATGAGTTCGACAAAGAGTTTGGATGTTATCGAGGTTAGATTGTCCGCCTTTGCTAAATGCTTTGATATGATCAAATTGAAGTTGAAAGGTAGAAGAGCAGCGCTTTCCGTCAGAATGAATGTACTCGCACTGATGTTGTGATCGTTTCAGCACGAAGGTTTTTACCGATCGAGAAATGTATCTAGAATTCTTGACGGAGAAGCTTTGCGTCGCAGGTTTTTGATCGGGAGCATCGCCTTCAAGTAATGCAAGAGACTGGATAGTTCTCTTTTGAAGTTTTGACGAAATTCCTCTTTTCTTCTCAATTTTTTCGATGGCCGCATCGAAAGCCATGTTCAATAGTTCATTGTGTGTAGGCGTTAGGTTTTCATGAGAAATTAAAGCTTTTAAATGTTCAATTTTATCAAGCAATGATTTTTCGATAGTTGAGTGAAGTTGAGCGTGCCTGGCATCAAGATAGTTAACTTTGTCCAAAGGCAATTCTTTGACGGGATTGATCTCAGCTAGAACTTGGTTCACTTCTTTAGTTGATTTATTTCTAATCGATTCCAAGAACTGAATCTTTTGTTCTTTAGAAACTTTTTCGCCCGTTTGCTTTTCTTGTTTGCGAATAAAACTTTGTGCCATGCTTAAGGTTGTTAAAGAGACTTCGCCAGAATTAAGCGCCTCGGCAACTTCAGGCACGGCATTGATAATTTTCAAAGCCGAAATTCGAGTGTAAGCAACAGGCTCGCTGTATTTGAAGTGCTTCACAAGACATTCAAATAAACTTGTATAACCCATCTGAATAAAAAGCTTTCTATCTTGAATTTCCTGCAAGTGCCAAATCATACATTCAACAATTTGTCTTTCACTGCGAACCATGCGCTCGACACGAGAAATAATTTCGTTATCAGTAAGTGATTTGATTTCTTCTTTATTCATAGAGTGCTCCTTTTTCGAGGAGATTATCACAGGTTTTAAGATAGAATTTTTCGCTCTATAATTGACGATAGAACGAAATAAATAAAATTTCGAGATCGGCCGAGTAAAGCACAAATAGGTCGTATGTTCAGGCTTGTGGCGAGTCAGGAGCTGCATTAGCAACAGAATGTAATGCGCAATTTCTCAAATGAAAAATCATCCAAAAAGCTGTCAAATTACTTCTTTCAAATATTCAAAACTAACGCAAAGTTTCTTTATCAAGAGTGAATTCCCAAAGGAGGAGGGAATCAAAGACGGGAATTACCCCGCCATGTTCGTCATTTCAAACATTGGAATCATAACTGCGAATACGATCATCGCAATTGCAATACCCATGATCACGATCACGACGGGACCCATCAAGCTCGTCATGCCTTCCAACTTATTTTTAACTTGGAAATCGTAAGCATCAGAGACTTGTGTCAGCATGTTTTCGAGTTCACCGGTTTTTTCACCGATGTTCACCATGTGAATAACCAGAGGAGGGAACTGGCCGGATTTTTTCAATGGACCGGCAATGGATTCACCCTCAGAGATATTGCTGCGGGCTTCGTCAATCGCGCTGGCGATGACTTTGTTGTCAACGACGTTACGAACGATATCAAGGGCAGCGAGCATTGGAACGCCACCGTTTAACAACGTAGCTGTTGTGCGAGTGAAACGAGCCACTGCAACCATGCGGACTGCTGGACCCATCACTGGAAGTTTCAAAGAAATTGCATCCCATTGATCGCGGCCAGCCGGAGAATTTTTCCAGTTTCTGAAAACCAGAACAGCGATCAAGATCGAACCAAAAATAAAGTACCAGTAATTCGTCGTAAATTGGCTGGCATCGATCAAAGCCACCGTGTACCAAGGCAACACCAGGTTGGGATTCGATTCAAACACTGTGACCATTTTAGGAATCAAAAACACAAAGAGGAATCCCAACAGACCCATCGTCACACAGAGCATGATCACTGGATACATCATCGCCGAAGAAACTTTGGCGCGAAGTTCCGCCGCGGCCTCTGTAAACTCCGCCAGTCGCATCAAAATTGTATCCAAACTACCTGACATCTCTCCGGCTTCCACCATTGAGATATAAATATTATTGAAAAGAGAAGGGTACTTTTGCAGAGCTTTATAAAAGGGCGAACCTTCATTGACCATGTTTTTACAGTCAGCGATAGCTTCAGCTAAAACCGGCTGTTCCACTTGTTCAGAAACGGCGGCAAGGGCATCGACAAGAGGGATATTGGCTTTGATCAGAGTCGCCAGCTGACGAGTCATCAGGGCCATGTCTTTAACAGCGACTTTTCCAGTTTTACGCGGGCCTTTGTTTTTCTTAGGATCGACTTTTTTCTTATCTCTGATATCGACAACGAAAATGCCATCTTTTTTGAGTTTGGCGCGCGCGGCACGTAAGTTCTCAGAGTCAATAATACCCTTCGTGTTACTGCCATCGCGTTTTAAACCTTTATACTCAAAAATAGGCATAAATTAGATATCCAATTGCGTATTTGAAGTTAGTTCTTCGATTGTCGTGATACCAGCAAGTACTTTTTGTACACCGTGATCACGGAAAGTCTTCATGCCATTTGCGACAGCTTGCTTTTTCAAAGTGTTACCGTCTTTACGTTGCATGATCAAAGAGCGAATATCATCCGTTACAACCATCAACTCGCTGATGACCGTACGACCTGAATAGCCCTTTTGCCCACAGTGATTGCAGCCCATAGCTTTGCAGATGTGGGCTTTTTTAGCTTGTTCTTTTGTGACACCAAGAAGTTGCAATTCAAAATCAGTTGCTTCGTGTGGAGCTTTACAGTGAGGGCAGAGAACACGCACAAGACGTTGAGCTACAACTCCTGAGATGGAAGTCGCAATCAAGAACGGTTCAACCCCGAAGTCAATCAAACGCGGAAAGGCACCAGCCGAGTCATTCGTATGCAGCGTTGAAAGAACCATGTGACCCGTAAGCGAAGCTTGGATCGCAAGTTCAGCTGTTTCCAAGTCACGAATCTCACCGACCATGATGATATCCGGGTCCTGACGAAGGAAAGAGCGAAGACCTTGAGCGAAAGTCAGGCCAATTTTAGAATTCACCTGCACCTGGCCAACACCGTGGATACGTTGCTCCACCGGATCTTCAACTGTCAGGATATTCACGTCAGGTTTATTTAATTTTGAAAGAGAACCGTACAGAGTCGTCGATTTACCAGATCCTGTAGGGCCTGTTACAAGCAAGATTCCATATGTACGAGTTAGAAGCTCATCAAGCTCTTCCAAGTTTTCTTTGGAGAAGCCCAGTTGCTCAAGTTCAAGGACGATATTCGATCTATCTTGAAGACGCATGACCAGACGCTCGCCGTGAGCAGTTGGCACTGTCGACAGACGGATATCGATATCTTTACCGCCGACTTTCAATGGAATACGACCGTCTTGTGGCAAACGTTTTTCCGCGATATTCAAGTTGGCCATAACTTTGATACGAGAGGTGATGGCGTTTTGCAGTTTTTTAGGTGGTTTAAACACGTCGGTCAAAATACCATCCGTGCGGAAGCGCACAGACATGTCTTTTTCATAGGGTTCAATATGGATATCGGAAGCTTTTTCTTTGACCGCGCGGAAGAGGAGGCTATTCACCATCTTGATCACCGGAGCATCATCTTCTCCGGCTTCAAGAAGATCCACGATCGGATCATCAAGGTCATAGTCTTCTTCGTCGATCTCATCGAGACCAGAAAGATTTGCGGTGCTTTTTTCGTAAACTTTATTGATGGCATCCTGAACACGGCTTGTTGTCGTGATCAAAGGGCGCACTTTCTTTCCAAACAGAACTTTTAAATCATCCAGAGTCTTCATGTTCACAGGGTTGCTGGTAAGAGCAACAAGAACATCAGCCTCGTCTTTGTAGGGGAGGATATTGTGTTGTTTGGCGTAGTTGATGGGGATATCGCGAACCAGATCGGCAGAGATCTCGCTCACAGGAATGTCGCGAATGAAATCAAGACCGAGTTCCTTACAAAGATCGCTCACCACTTCATCGGCCGAAGAAAATTCCTTGGACAGGAGTGCTTCTCCGACTGTGACAGGTCTAACAACCGAGGGACTGCTCATCACCGAACGGATTTGGTCCGGAGAAAGAGAAGTCGCCTTGGAAAGAATCGTTTGTACATCCACTGAAGCCATTCGCTTTAGTTCTCGCTTTCGTTACCAGCAGGAGCCTGTGAGCCGCCCATTGCTTTTCTGTAGATTTTATCCACGCGTTTGCCCCATGGGTCTTTTCCGCCTTGGTTCTTGATGAAATCAAGACGTTCATCAAGCTTTTCGCCGATGATTTTGTGATTATCACTCGGAGCACGGATCACTTTCGGAGTCAGGAATACAAGAAGATTCACTTTATCTTTCGTGATCTGACGAGATTTAAACAACCAACCCAGGATAGGGATGTCACCGAGAAGAGGAACTTTAGATACCGCTTCTACGTCTTGTTCTTTGATCAATCCACCCAGGATCGCCGTATCGCCGTTACCAACGTTGATGCTTGTTTTGATAGAACGTTTCGCAACAGTTGTTGAAGTATCAACAAGGGCTTTTGGAGGAAGAACAGTGGAAGGTTGCGCCACTTGTTGTTTGATCTCCATACGGATTGTATCTGAAGCCGGGCTGATAAATGGTTTGATTGTGAGTTTAATTGTCGCGTCTTCGAAAATCGGTGTTTTTGTTGTCACACCATTCACGCCCGTACTCTCATTCACACCCGTGATGATTTTATCACCCACTTCGATTTCACCCTCTTGGTTATCCAGAGTGAGGATCTGAGGAGTGGAGAGGATGTTCGCTTTTTTAACTGATTTTAGGAATGTCAAAAGACCGAGCAAGCTTGGGATGCTGATTTTTTGTTTCGTTGTTGGATCTGTCACTTCAACAGTTTTACCAGCACCGAAGCTGATCACAGCCCCCTGGCCACCCACTGGATTGATGAAGTCATTGATACTGATACCACCGTTGAAGCCGACTTTACCGTAACCGCTGTCGCCGTATTGGAAGTAGCCCAATTGCCAGTTGTCAGCATTAGAAGCACTCATCTCCATGATGATAGCTTCAACAAACACCTGGTCGCGGGCGATGTCGATTTTGCTTAAAAGGTTCATCACAACTTCGTAGTCTGTTTTGCTTGCAGTGATCACAAGGCTATTCGTGTTTTTGTCAGCTGTGATTTTCACGTCGCCGCCAAAGATGGACTCTTGTGGAGGTTGCATTGCGCCACCCATACCGATAGGGGATAGCAAGCTTCCACCTGTTGATGGTTTAGGAGCTGAATCTTTTGTGACACCTTGAAGAGTTTGCGCGATTTTTTCAGCTTCACCGTATTTTACGTAATAAACGAAAACACCGCCGGAATCTTCCGCGCGAATTTTAAAGTCTAATTGAGAGATCAATTTTTTAACGCGCGTGATGCCAGACTTGTTACCAACCACGATAATGGAGTTTGTACGGTCATCTGGGATCGCCATAAAGAAGCTCGCACCCTGTTGCGAAGAAGCGCCCGTAGAACGAGTGAATCTTGGCACGCCCGCGGTAAATGTACCTGGAGCGCTGGATTGAGATTTATTTCCTTTATTAACGATCTTATCAACGAGGTCTGCAAGGTCCTTAGCTTTCGCGAACTTAATAGGGATAACTTCAAGTTGTTCTTCAAATCCCGGAACGTCCAATTGAGAGATGATTTTCATCACGCGGTCAATATTTGCGCCGTAGTCAGAGATGATGATGGAGTTTGTTGGTTCGTAGATATTCATTTCACCGTCTTTAGACGGCAAGATACGAAGGTCACGATTCACTTGAGCTGCTGAAATATGTTTCAAGTGAATGATACGAGTGATCATTTGGTCCGTATTTGGATAATACGCACCAGAGAACGTCTCGATATTGTCACGTTGAGCATTTCTTGCAGATTTAACTTTAAGGAAGCTGCCAGAAGGAACAATTGTAAAACCATTGATCGCAAGAGCTGATAAGAAAGCCTTGTATGCTTCGGCCACTGTGATTTTCGATGGAGCTGTGATCGTGATTTTACCACGAACGCCTGGATCGATAATAAAGTTCTTACCAGTCAATTCACCAATTGCTTTGATCAAGTCTGTGATTTCCACATTCGGGAAGTCGAAAGATTCAATCGTCTCTGGGAAATTGGCGCTTGTGATGTCTTCAGCCGAAGCCTTCGAAAGTTTCTCTTTCGTTGCTTTACTTAAAACATCCGAACCTGAAGCTCCTGCTTTCGTTCCGCCGGCAGCAGGTCCTCCGGGATTAAAATCCGAAGTTGGAGAAGTGGCTCCAGAATCACCAAAATCCGGTGGCGGTGGTGGAGGTGGGAAGTCTTCAAATTGTGCATGAGCTGATGGCGCAATCAATTGCGCTGTCATCAATGAAGCAATTCCTATGCTGATGGTCTTTTTCATGCCCTTCTCCTACTGAAAAGTTCTAATTCGTGATGTTGTAATTCAGGCTTTCCGATTTTCCATTTCTTTCGATTTGGATGGAAACCTTCGGGTCATTCTTCAAAGTTTGGTAAAGCTCCATGGCTTTAGCCGGGCTGTCGACCGGAGTGCCGTTCACAGCTTTGATGACGTCCATTCTTTGAAGACCCAATTGCTCATAAATACTGCCTGGTTGCATATCAAGAAGGCGGAAGCCGTTGATATTTCCAGTGCCTGGTTCGCGATTTGGAACCGCACGCGCCTGCATCAAAATACTTGAAAGATCGTTTGTATATTTCAAAAGATCAGCACGTTTCAGAGTGAAATTGTTCTCACCAACTTTTTGAACTTCTTTGCCAGTAGTTCCTGGAATAGCTGGCTTGCTGCCTCCGAAAGCTAACTTTTGATCTTTCTTCATCTCGATATACTCCAAACGATTGGAGTTGAGATTTCTAAAGATCACTTTTTGTCTTTCAACTTTCAGAATAGAAGCCATGTTCTCGATTTCTTTGCCGGGGCTGTAAGAAATCACTTGGTTTTTGCCTTTTACTTCAATCGCCGCAATGGATTTAGCAGGGTTGGAGTGAACAAGAGTTCCGATTAATGTCAGCGGTAATTGTGAAGGAACAGGATCGGCTTCTTTTTGTGCGTCAGGTTTATTTTTATCAACGAGTGCATCAGGAATAACACCGTTTGCTGCAAAGATATTGCGACCTGAAACAGTATTGTAAGCGCCACGACTCACAGAGGTGTCGACTTGCATGTGACGAGGACGAGCTGCTGGAGCTGATTGCGGAAGCATCAGATCGCGATAGGCAAGAATCGATAAGTCGGCGATGCAAAAACCGATAAAAATAAAAAGAAGGTAAGGATACCACTTTTCAAATGGAGGTCGTTGATTCTTTGAGTTACGTAAAATCACCGGTGTACAATCCTTTGTAATTCGTCGCCTAGTCCTATGGCCTTACGAAATCCTACCAAAAAGGCGGGGGGACTGCATCAAAAAATACATACTAGACCACAGGCTAGGTCTGTGAATTTTTCGCCCAATTTTCCAAAAGATAGGTGATGATGAGGATATGAAGATTCTCTACTTCACGGATGGAGCAGGAATTGATCTTCAGGTTATTCGCGAATCAGTTTTGCGGATCCCTGAAGTCCTCACCTCTCTACGTCGAGGCCAGGAACAGGCACGATACGTAGATCTAATGCAGGTGATGGGATTGCCGGACGATGAATTTCGTCTGGTCCCTACTGTATTGCGCACGCTCTTAATAAATTTAGTTCAAAGAGGTTTGCACCAACGTTGGGTCAATCGTGACCATCGCGCAGATCTTGTTCTTCGTCGTATCAACTATCGCAACTACCATGAGATCAAAGCAGAAGTGCTCAATTTCATCCGCGGTAAAATCGAAGGCCGTGAAGTTCGCACTGAGAATCTGCATCTTTTGCATTTCCTCAGCCAAGTGGAGATCACTATCATTGGTCCAGGTTATGACGAAGTGGAGTTGTGGCTGAGAAAAGAAGTCCTGACTCGCTCGGATATGAAAGTTCTGATCAAAGATGTGATCGGTTCTGATCCCCAGTTGGATTGGTTCTGGCCACAAGTTCAAGAAACGTTTCACTCCAATCAGCAAACGGCTTTGATTTAGTTTTCCCTCGAAAAATCCGATATAATTCCCATTATGTGCCAATTATTGGGAATGAGTTGTAACACTCCAACAGACATTTGCTTTTCTTTTACAGGCTTTCAAAAGCGCGGCGGTCTGACGGACGTTCATAAAGACGGTTGGGGGATTGCCTTCTTCGAAGGTAAAGGTGTGCGCCAGTTTTTAGATCCGCAACCTTCGGCTCATTCGCCTCTGGCAGAACTTGTTAAAAATTATCCGATTAAATCAACCAATGTAATAGCGCATATTCGCAAAGCGACGCAGGGGCGTGTGGCTTTAGAAAATACCCATCCTTTTATGCGTGAGCTTTGGGGTTCTTACTGGATATTCGCGCACAATGGAAATGTGCCTGATTTTCAACCTTCCTTGCAAAAGACTTTTTTGCCCGTCGGCGACACCGATAGTGAGCGTGCTTTTTGTTGGATGATGCAAGAGCTGAAGGCAAAATACGGCGATCAAAAGCCATCTTCGAGTGATTTGCTGCAAACTTTGTCAGAGCTTTCCAAAGTGGTCGGTGCGCAGGGAGAATTTAATTTCCTGCTTTCTAATGGCGAAGTTTTATATGCGCATTGTTCTACCAAGTTGTTTTACATCGTACGTAAAGCTCCATTCACGACGGCGACGTTGAAGGACCACGAAGTGACAGTGGATTTTAGTTCCGTGACGACGGCGAAAGATTGTGTGGCGATTATCGCCACCGCTCCTCTTACAGACAATGAAGTTTGGACGGAGATGGCCCCGGGAAATTTATGGATGTTTGAAAACGGCGAGCCCGTCGCAACTGTCGTGACTATTCCTGGGGTCAAAAAAATCCTTTCTCCAGAAACCTGCTCTTAAAAGCGGAATATTTTAATCCCGCGTTTTTGTGCTTCCATGCGAAGAGGCTTGAGTTTTCCGTTTTGTTCTAGTTTTTTGAGAATTTTTGGGGTTTCAATGGCAGCAGCGCGCCCCATTAAACTGTTTTTAGAAAATCCGATATGAAGATTCTGAATGGCAATAGCAGGCTCTAGCATTTTTACTTTGATTTTGGTGTGGGGATCTTGTTGTTGAAGCAAATAGTAAGCAACTCCACGATCGACGAGCACAAAGTCAATTCTCTCGCCAAGAAGTTTTTTGATGTTCACGTTTTCAGTCAATTCGTACTCCATAACGGCATTAAAGAGTCTTAAATCCGGATAGGCATATCCAAGGACTAAACCTAATTTTTTACCCTTTAGAATGGGTGAGTTTTTACAGAAAGATTTTTTTTCAAGGCAAATAAGCACCAATGAGTTTTCGATGAGGGGAGGAGAAAAATCGTAAATGATTCGTCGACCTGGATTTTCCCACATGCCGAGAATGGCATCCGCGTCGCCTTCTTCTGATTCTTTAAGGGCTCGTTTCCAAGGGCGATAGACCAAATCAACATTGTATCCTGCTTCTTTTAAGATTAGCAGTGCAAGGTTGTCGAAAATTCCGCCGTCAGGAAGGCCTTGCCCCTGATAAGGAGGATAGTCCGACGTCACGACCCTGAGTCTTTTGTATTCCTGGGCAAAGGAGTGCGAAGACAGCAGTGTCAGTAAAAGAGTCCAAAGTATAGCACCCATGATCGGTTTATATGCCCACTTGATGATCAGGTGTACGAAGAATTGGTGGGCTTGTTAAAGCACACTTGCAAAATGAACCGGCTCATTTTACCTGTTCGCTAGCAGCGAACAGATAAGGGTTGGGAAAATTGAGAAGTCTTTGAAATATACCTAATCTCCTGCTGTCGGCAACATACGGCAAGGAGATTTCAATGGATAGACGTGGCTTTCTTAAAGGGACTTCGCTTGTAACGAGTTTTTACTTTCTCTCTGGTCTGGCTCATCAGGCGACTCGCGGAGGGAAGGCCTTTGCGATCACCAAAGACGGGGCAGCTCTTCCACTCGGTTCGTGGACTTCAAACCTCATAAATGAATGGGCAGCTTTACCGGCTCGTACACCATCAACCCTTTGGAAAGTTTATCCCGAGTCAACACGTGATCAAAACAATCAAGAGCTTCGAGCCTTTGCTTTTGAATTCCGCCGTCAAATTCAAATAATTCCAGAAACGGGACCTCAGCGCCGAGAAAAACTCAAAGAAATGTCAGAGATCGCGAAAAAAAGAATCTCGGGTGTCGTGGATATCAGCGATCAAGATCCAAGATTGATGCAGGCAGCGTCACTCTTTATGCATCAGGCGCTGGATTTTGATTCAAGCATTTCGGGAGCTGACGTTTATCAGGCCCTTAGAAATGTGATCACAGCGTTATTTTTGCAGCAAACATTCCAAGTAACGACTGTCCTGACTCCTAGTATCACGGCCTACAGCTTATTGTATCCATACACCGATAACTATCTCGATGAAACTTTGAAAAGCACGAAAGAGAAAGTCAGCTTCGCGGAGCGTTTCCGACGTCGTCTTTCGGGTGAGTCTGTTAAGGCCCTCAATTCCCAAGAGTATAAAATCTTTAGCCTCGTCGAGTTCATTGAAAATGAATACGATCGTTTGGCATATCCAGAGGTTTATAAGGCCCTGTTACTTATTCATGATCGCCAAATTCAAAGCTTAGCTCGTCAACAGCAAAAAGATCTCTCTAAATTCTCAACGGCGGAAGTTTTGGACATGTCGATTCAAAAAGGTGGCGCGTCGGTACTAGCAGATGCGATTCTGGTTCATCCGTCGGCGAAAGAAACAGATCTGCAGTTTGCTTATCGTTTGGGCTTTGTTCTGCAATTGATCGATGATCTTCAAGATACAGTTCAGGATTATCTGAACGGCGACGTGACGATCTTTACTCAGGCTCTTTCTCGCCAAGAATCTCTCGAACCCATAATCCTTAAGGTCATGCAAGCTGTTGAGGCAACACCAGTTGAAAATAAACTCTTTAAACAGTTCTGCTATTACTTGATTGCAGAGGGAGCAATGAATTTAAAACACCACCCAGCAGTGTATCCGGGAATGGGCCGTCGTGAATACGAGCAAAGACTAAAAAAATTAGAACTGGAGATGCCACGTCGTTTGCGCTCTCGTTTCTTGCAAGATCTTGGTTCTCGTTTTGAAGTTTCAGTTGCGAGATTGGACGAAGAACGCATCGAAAGGCTATTTGCAGCGGAGTTTGATAAAAGTCCGCGCAAATTTGCTTCTCAATTGCAAGAGGCTCTCGAGGTTCAATAGACCTTAGGTTCAGTAATGAGGTGGCTTCAAAACTGATCCAAAAGTATATGCGCAACTCTTGGATCAGAGTTTAAGAGTTTTATGGAATTAACGATTAGGTCGCTTTTCGCTTCCGGTTCTTTCTTTAAGACCTTGCGGAATATGGTATTCACTAAGAGCGTCGGCTAGACGCGGTGGCATCATGTTTTTGACCATTTCGATGGTGTTCATCATAAAGCCTTCTTCTCGCACTTCGGGTTTCATTTTTTGAAATGCATTATTGATGGCTTCTGCTTCTTGATCGGTAATGAGGCCTTGCGCCGCTGTAAACATTTCGCCTTCTTCGTCTTCAATATGATGTTCCAAAGCATTTTTAAATTTCATGGCTGTGGATTTCCAGTCAGCATTGATAACATCGCCGGCCTGTAAAGTTCTAAGGAGAGTTTCTGCTTCGAGGTGTTCGCGGTACCCGTGCATAGCGATACTTTTTGTTTCGTCCAGTAGACGTAATGAGTTGTAGAAGACGGCTTCTTCGGCTCGGGCATGAGGAATCAGTTCATCGCGGATTTGGTCCAACAGTTCTGATTTTTCATCATTCTGATCTTCATTGAGACTCACGAGTCGGTTGAGTAAAGCTTTGACGGTTTCGTGATCCTGCTTGAGTGCTTCATATATTCTCATTTGATTCTCCTTTAGTTGATCGGAAGATTAGTGAAGATCGAACGGCTTCGTATATCTTTTGTAATCGCAGTTGTTGAAAAAAATAATTAGAGACAGGTTTGTGACCAGCGCGATGCTATCTGTCAGTCACGAGTTTAAATGATAAGTTTGTCATTCCAGGAGCGTAATAAATAGACACGTTGTTTCCGATATATTTTTTTTTAATTTAGACGAAGAGACTTGAAAAAAATGATCTGAGACAAGTAGATAAATTGATTTTCTAAATGTTTGGGGTCCGCTTCTGTCGGCCAGTACTAAGTTCATTCACGATGAATTTAACTGAGGAGGAAGTATGAGCAAAATGTTTTTGATCACTCTAATTTTGGTTGGATTTGTTTCTGAAATTGGTGCCGCAGCGACAGGCACAAGTGGAAGTGTGAATGGCACAACGGGTAGTACCGGCAGTTCTGGTACAGGCACAAGCGGCACAGGTAGTACGAGCGGTGGCACGACGGGCAGTCGCTCGGGTATGAATCAAGATGAAGATACCAATTTATCAACTGAAGAAATTCGCAGACGATCTTCGGAAAACACCACAACCACAAATCGTAATACACGCCAAAGTAGATCAGGCACCACAGATACAACAAGTGACACCGATAGAACGAGAACCAACAACAGAGGCGATAGCAACCGAAGTGGTTCGGGCACATCTTCAGGTTCAGGTACATCAGATTCATCTGGTACTTCGGACGGTCAATAAAATGGATAAATAAAACGCGACATCGCGGGGGTTGGTAATGAAAATTTCTAGGATCAAGGCTATTTACGGGCCGAATGTATATCACTCATTACCAGTCCTTGTGACGCGACTGCATTTAGAAGAATGGACGGATATTGCGAGTAATCAAATCGAAGGCTTTACTGATAATCTCATAGCACTATTGCCGGGGCTTGATGAGCATCATTGCTCACCACAAAAGCAAGGAGGCTTCGTCGAACGTCTTCGGCGAGGCACTTACTTCGCACATATTATTGAGCATGTTTCGCTTGAGCTCTCGTCTTTAAGTGGAATCCGCGTGAATTATGGAAAAAGCCGATATGCTGGCGCTCCGGGCGTTTATGACATCATCACATGCTTTCAAAGTGAAGAGGGAATGCAAGGTTGTGTCGAGTTGGCGGTAAACGTGGTGCTTGGCGTTTTGTCAAATAAGCCCGTTGATCTGGCAACAGAAATTGAAAAGATCAAAAAAATCGTCGCGAACAATGAAATGGGACCGACCACTGAGGCGCTTTATCGTGCTGCCAGGAAAAGAAATATCCCGATTCGAAGAATTGGCAATCAAAGCGTGTATCAATTAGGTTATGGAAAATACATCCGTAAGATTCAGACTGCCATTTCATCTAAAACATCACTGATTGCCGCAGAAATGGTGCAAGACAAGGATTTAACCAAGCGAATTTTGGCTGAGCATTTTATCGATGTTCCGGAAGGATTTGTTATTTCCGATGAAGCAGCAATACCGGGTATTTTACAAAAATTGCGCCCACCCTTGGTTGTAAAACCCCTTGATGGAAATCATGGCAATGGTGTGACCTTACAACTCGAAACTGAATGGCAGGTTTTAGAGGCCTTCCGACATGCCTCTCAATTTTCAAAAAATATTTTAATCGAAGAGTACTGTCCAGGTCTTGATTATCGCGTTCTGATTGTAGATGGACGCTTTTTGGCTGCTGCGGAGCGAATGCCGCCCAGTGTGATGGGACATGATAATTTAACTATCCTGCAGTTAATCGAGGAGCTCAATCAAGATCCCCGTCGGGGGGATGGCCACAGCTCGGTTTTATCTAAGGTTAAAATCGATGTCGGAGTGCTGGAAAAGCTGGGACGACAAGGTTTTACGCCGGATAGTGTGCCTCATGAGGGGCAGCTGGTTTATTTGCGAGGCAATGCCAATATATCCGGTGGTGGCACAGCTAAAGATGTGACAGAACTCGTTCATAAAGATGTTAAATCCCTCTGCGAAAAAATATCTCGCGTGATGGACCTCGATATTTGCGGAATTGATCTCATTCACAGCGATATTTCAAAACCACCTCACGAAGGCATGCGAGTTATCGAAGTCAATGCAGGGCCTGGAATTCGCATGCATGTTTCGCCTTCAGAGGGAGACTCGCAGGATGTGGATGATAAAATCATCTCTTATATGTTCCCAGAAAATAAACCTGTGCGAATTCCGATAGTCGCTTTGACGGGCACAAATGGAAAAACGACGGTTGCACGCATGCTGTATAAGATCTTCTCACAAGACGCCTGCGGAGGATTGACGTCCACAGATGGGGTCTGGGTTGGCGATCAGCAAGTAGCCTGGGGAGATACATCCGGCCCTTCTTCCGCTTGGAGTGTATTAGCAGATCCAAAAGTCGAATTTGCAATCTTGGAGCTTGCTCGAGGAGGACTGTTGCGCGGCGGACTAGCCTATGAAGAAAGCGATGTTGGAATTATCACCAATATTCGCGAGGACCACCTGGGACAAGATGGAATCGAAGATTTGGATGACCTCGTCTGGATTAAGTCCTTAGTCGCTGAAGGTGTAAAAGAAAATGGGACTCTGGTCATTAATGCCGATGATGAGGGGGCTTTGCGTGTGTTAGAGCGGCCGCAAGTTCAGCGGATCCCGCGAAAACTGGTTTTGTTTTCGATCTTTGAAGACAATCCTCTTGTTAAAGATCATCTTCGTAATTTCGGAAAAGCCATTTGGATCAAAGGTGATTGGATTTTCTTAGGGGAAGGTTCTGTTAAAACACGTCTTTGCCGTGTGCAAGATATTCCAATCACGATGCAGGGGCGAGCTCTCTTTCAGGTGTCCAATACCTTGGCTGCCATCGGCGGCGCCTACGGAGCTGGTCTGAATATGATGAAAATCATCAATGGACTTAAAGCATTCAAGATGTCGGATAATCCAGGTCGCATGAATCTGTTTCGAGTGAATCAAGGAACTGTCATTTTGGATTATGGGCATAATTCTGATGCCATCGAATCCATAGGTCAGTTCGTCAATAGTATGAAAACAGGTCGCAAAACTGCGGTCTTGGGATTGCCAGGAGATAGGCATTTAGAGCTTATAGAAAATTCGGCAAAAATAACTTCGGTCTTTTTTGATCGGGTGGTGATTCGTGAAGATGATGATCTTCGCGGCAGACCTGCGGGAGAGATCTCAGGAATTATTCAAAAGGCGATTCAGGAAGAAAATAGGTCCGTTGAAACTCGGGTTGTCTTAGATGCATGCGAAGCATTCAAGCTGGCACTTCAAGAAATGAAACCACAGGAAGTGGTGGTGGTCTTTTATGAGAAAATGGAACCCATGATGCAAGTTTTGTCAGAGTACAATCCTATACCCATGGAGATAGTTCCCGAGTTTTTGCCGGAGTTCATCACACACCATCGTCATTTCGATGGTGTTGAGAGACGGGTTGAAATGCGATGAAACGTCATAGCGTAACTGGAAATAAAGCAGAGGTCATAGCTTCAAAAGGCTCGCTCATCATTGTCGGAGGCCGCGAAGATAAACAAAAGGATCGCGTGATTCTTCGTGAAATTGCACGAAGAACAGGGACGGGAAAACTGATCGTAGCAACTTTGGCAAGTGAAGTCTCGGGAGACTTGTGGAAAGACTATCGCGATGTCTTTACCGATCTCGGAGTGAAGCACATTGAGCATCTTCATTTTGAAAATCACGAAGAAGCACGACATCCCAAATACAAAGCCATGTTTCATAATGCCAAAACAGTTTTTTTCACTGGAGGAGATCAGCTGAAGATCACCACAAAAATCGGTGGCACGGATATCGTGGATTGGATTCAAGATATTTACCTCAATGGTGGAACCATCGCTGGCACATCAGCAGGTGCTTCGGTGATGGGAAAAATCATGTTGATGGGAGGAGAGAATCAGGAATCCCACAAAGTCGGTCAGTGGATGATGAGTCCGGGATTGGGGCTTTTGCCAGATATGATTATTGATCAACACTTTGCTCAACGAGGGAGAATTGGTCGTCTCTTAGGAGCTGTGGCGCCAAATCCGGGGCTTATAGGCGTGGGAATTGATGAAGACACGGCTATCATCGTTGAGAAGAATCATTTGCGGGTTATAGGAACAAATGCGGTTTATATCGTCGATGCTCGCAATGTCACTTATACCAATTTGTCCGAGGCGGCAGCCGAAAACACGATGGCGATGCACAATGTTCAGTTGCACATCTTGGCAGAAGATCATGTCTTTGATTTAAAGACGCATCGTCCGCGTTTAGATCAAGTCGAAAGGGTTCACGGATAAGCGTGGGGCTTCTTGGATTAATCGTTTTGACTCTCGCAATTCAAACTCAATCGGATCGTGAGAACAAAAAATATCAATAGAAGAATTGGCTTTTTTCAAATCGCGCAGACGCTGTTGATTTTCCAAGCGCTGCGGGCGACTTTTTTCCATCATAGTTTGGTAGAACTCAAGGCCGGGTGTGCACCACGGATTGGCAAAATCCATTTCATCGCGATAGAAGTACGCATCTCCGGCATTTAAAACCCAATGATGGCCGTTTTTAATCGCGACACCCGCATGTCCCCAGGTATGACCTATCAGTGGGATCAAGGCGATATCTTCGGAAAGATCTTCAATAACTTTGACTTTTTGAAAGCCGAAAAAATTCTCTCCCGCGGAGGCCGAAGGATAAGTGATCCAATTTTGCTTAAAATTCCATTGCTGTGGTCGGAAGCGCTGACGATCAAGCCAGGTTTTTTGCATTTCTGCGTAACGTTTTTCTGCATCCAGCATATGAACCCGGGCTTCAGGGAAATCATCAAGTCCCCCAGCATGATCAAAATCAAGATGAGTGAGGATGATATCGCGAACGTCACTCGCCTGAAAACCTAAGGCTTCAATTTGCCGAATAGCCGTAAGGGACTCGCGAAATTCCGGTTTCAGCATCTTGAGAAAAAAACCACTCAAACGAGATTCCGGGTCCTGCACATCGCGGAGCCCAAAACCTGTATCAACTAAGATTAAAGAGCGCGATGTTTCAATAAGAAGAGTGTGATTGCAAAGATGACCGCGCTGAAGCGAAGACGGAGAAACACCGTCCATCAAATGGCCGCCTAAGGGGCAAGAGGAAATGCAATTAAGATGATGTATCTTCATAAGAAATCCTTTTTGGAATTCTTATGAGTATAGGGTTCTCATTCAGATACCGAAACAAAAGACCCAAGTCTTTGAAGTTTATCAAAAGGGGAGTTCAAGAAAGTGTCGCTCGTGCCAAGCAAGCGACACTTGTTTAAAATGCAAAGAACGGTTCGATCTCAAGAGACTTTTCATTGCGCGGATTTAAGAACGAGGGAGTCGTTTGATCAGGAGGCAATAGCAAGTAAACTCCGTAAGGCATTTTTGCTGAAATCCAGTTCAAAGGGCTGCGGTACATGATGTCGGCACGTGGTTGCGTGTAGAGCAGGAATTCATTTTCTTCTGCATCGTCGTAAGCGCGCCACAACAAGCTAGCAAAGATATCTTCATTATCCGCAAATAAGAAATTTAAATATTTAAAATTCAGCGTGCCTTCAATTTTTACCCGCGAATAAGGTTTTGTGAGAGTGCGTGTCCAGCCAAAGGTTTTTCCGAACTTCAAAAACTGACGGAAATTGTGCGCACGCAGAGAGTATTCCATCGGAATAAAATCTTGCAGTCCACCTGACGACCAAGGAGCCACGCAGCCGATGATATTGTCTTTGCTATCAAGAGCGATCAAAAAGTCTTCGAGTTTGAGACCTTTCCAGCGCTCGAGTTTTTCATTAAAACTCGTCGTATCCCAAACGGTTGCGAGTTCTTTGGAGGCGGATTGTTGAGAGATATAATAAATCAAAGCATCCAAGTGAGCCGGTGTCGCTCGACGAATACGCAAATGCGGCAATGGGTTTTGCGCCCACGGCATTCTTCCGTGAAGAGAAACCACATTAAAACGTCTGAACAGGTAGTAGCGCGGCAGTGGACGTTTCATATTGCGAGGGCGAACAAAGGCGTTCAGGGCCTGGGCATCGCTCATGCTCATCACCGAAAAGAAATATTGAGCGCCTAAAGTGCGACCCACCTCTTGCATCACCGGTAAAAAGTGCTGCGACCACTCCAAAATCACTTTACGATTGGAGCTGATACGCAAATCGCGACCAAACGCCACCGAAGTGGGACGGCCATCCAACATCACGTCACGGACGACAAAGCTCGCTGTCCCTTCAAGCTGTCCGTCTTCTTTCAACATGTAGGTGAGATGTTTGTCTGATTGAATGGAATAAGGAGCGAAGAAATCTCCATCGCGATCCACTTTCAGTTCTACAAGTCCTTTAAGTGGGAATCCTTTGTAAAATTCGACCAATTGGCGAGAATGTTCGGGCGAGGCAATTTCTAAATTCATTCTTCAGTTTTCTTCCACAAAACTTCGTTAAAGCCTGCTTTAAGGTTGGCCCAACGAGCGGCCACGAACAAGTAATCACTCAAGCGGTTCAAGTATTGCAGAGATAATGAATAGCGATCGTCTTTCATCGCAATCTCAGCTGAGCGACGTTCGCTGCGGCGACAGCAAGTGCGCGCCACATGTAAGTGGGAAGCAACGATATGTCCCGCGGGTAAAATAAAATTGCGGAGTTCAGGCAATTCAACTGTCAGTTCATCAATTTGCTTTTCTAGATATTGAATTTGCGATTCTTTGATGGCCGGAAGCATTTTGAAAACTTCATCTTTTTCGGTCGCAAGCAAACTGCCGATATTGAAAAGTTCATTCTGAATTTTCTCAAGAACCGGGTCCAAAGCTTGAACAGCAGGAAAGCTTTGCAGGCTGGAACGAACCACACCCAAATAAGAATTCAACTCGTCAACAGTTCCATAAGCCTCTACACGAGGATTGAATTTTTCGACGCAAGAACCATCGACCAATCGAGTGTTTCCTTTGTCACCAGTGCGTGTGTAGATTTTTGCTTTGGGGGCGGATGTCATATTTCACCTTCAATGATTAAAGTCTTGCTTTTTCCTCTTAAGAGGTCAAGTGTTAGGGTATGGTCAATAAGCTTCCTTTGATTGTGACAATCCCGCATTCGGGAGAAAAAGTTCCACCACAAACTCCATGGCTCAACACTTTGCCGGAAGAAGTTCTTATGTGCGATGTCGATCGCTATGTGGACTTTTTGTATGAGCCCAGTTTGCATAAACTTGAGATTCCTTACGTGAAAACAGAGTGGCATCGTTACGCTGCCGATTTGAATCGTATTCCGGAGGACGTGGACGCATCTTCGGTTGAAGGAAATGCAACGGCGGCTGGCACTCACAATCGTGGCTTTCATTGGGTTATTACGACCTACAAACATCAACTCATGACACAACCCATGAGCAAAAAAGCTCATGATGAATTGGTAAATCTGATTTACGAACCTTTCCATGGATCGATCAAAAAACTTTATGCGGATATGCATGCGCAAGGTTTTACCAAAACTTTTCATATTGATGCGCACAGTATGCCTTCAGTTGGAACCAGCGAGCATCGCGATCCAGGTGAACGGCGAGCCGATATTGTTGTCAGTGACAGCAAAGGAAAAAGCTGTGACCCGCGCTTCAAGGATCTGGTGATTGCAGCTTATGCAACTGCGGGATTCAAAGTGGGTTACAACTGGCCTTACTTTGGCGGTCGCGTCACAGAACAGTATGGCGACCCGAGAAGAGAACAACATACTCTTCAAGTAGAAATGAACCGCTCTTTGTACATGGATGAGCAAACAAAAAAGCTCAAACCCCAAGATGCGAAGGCGATTCAGGAAAAAGTGGAAAAAGCTCTCGGCTATATCTGCAACAATTTGCGGCACCTAATGTAGGGCGTCGAAAGCCAAAAAGCATAGTCAGATCAGGGTCTTTCATTTAATGATAGGCCATTTCTTTATATTAAAAGGACCGTGCTTTGAATACAGATCTCCGCAATACTTGGTGGAAGCGCCTGAATCGCCCTTTGGCGTCAGTCAAATTGGCTGTTTTTATTATCATTGCAATTGCGGTGATCACAGCTGTTGGAACTTTTGTTGAAGCCAAATACGACGCTCTTGCTGCTAAAAAACTCGTTTATGACACTTGGTTTATGTACGCGATCATGGGCGCGCTTGCGATCAATTTGATCGGTGTGATGATTGATCGTTGGCCGTGGAAAAAACGTCATGCTGCTTTCGTTTGTGCGCACATCGGTATTTTAATTATTCTTTTAGGTTCTCTTTTCACAATGAAATGGGGACTTGACGGCTCTATGAGAGTGGAGATCGGTCAAAAAAATAATCTAGTTCAGACGGCTGAAACAGATATCACGGTTTACAGTTCTTTTGACGGTGATCGCTACACCAAAAGCTTTGAGCAAGAAGTGGACTTCTTTAGAAAACCACCGACGAAAGAAAAACCTTATAGCATTCCCGCTTTTGACGATATCAAAGTCGTTGATTACCAAAAATACGTTCTGCCTTCTCGGAAAGTCGTTGAAGGCGAAGTCGGAAAGTCAGGCGCGGGAATTCGTTTGCAGTTGCAAAATCCCAACGTGAATCAGATCGAATGGTTGGTGCAGCGTAAGCCCAATGCGATGGCGTCACAAAACTTGGGTCCTGCGACAATTAACTTAGGCGAGATTCCACCGCACGGCCAAGGAAAGAATGAAATCTACTTTGCTCCGGATAAAGACGGTCTTCGTTATGCGGTTTTTCATAAAGACGCCGTAAAGGCGATTAAAACAGGAACGATCAAAGAAGGTGGTTCTTTCGATCCTGGTTTTAAAATGGCTTTGGAAGTGCGCGTGCTTCGCTATCTTCCTTATGCTCTTGAGGATTGGGATTTACAACCGGTTGAGCGTCCTACGCCGCTAACGACGTCGGCGATCAAAATCATCTTCAACAACAAAGAGCACTGGGTGCTGTTGAACGATATGGTGAAGCTTTTCACCAATGATGCTGTTTATCTTCTTACTTACGGAAATCGCCGTATTGATATTGGCTTTCCTCTTATGCTGAAAAACTTTGAGGTGAACCACTACCAGGGGACAATGCGTGCGATGGCCTATAAAAGTCTCGTGGAAGTTCCTGAGGTTGGGGATGCTTTGATTTCAATGAACGAGCCTTTAAAGCATAAAGGTTTGACGTTCTATCAAGCGAGCTTCCAAGAGGAAAATGGCGTGCCTGTGGCTTCTATTTTCTCTGTCAATCATGACCCAGGTCGTTGGTTAAAGTATCTCGGATCTTTAATCATGTCTGTCGGTGTGATTTTGTTGATGTGGTTTAAACATTTGGATTTCAAGCGTCTTAAAAAGCAAAAGGAAAACTCATGAAACAAGTTTTGCTCCTTCTTACAGTTGTTCTGATGGCCCTTCCTGGTTTCGCTAAGCCAGGTGATGCTCTTAAATACATGCCAGTCCAAGATGGCGGACGAGTAAAGCCTTATGACAGCTTTGCGCGCGAAATGCTTGAGATCATCTATGGAAAATCCAAGTTCGAAGGTCGTAATGCGACTGAGATCGTGATGACTTGGATGCTCGCGCCGCAAACCTGGCAGAGTAAAAAGATTTTCGAAGTTCGCAATCATCAAATTTTGGAAGCTTTAGGTCTTCCGAAAGATCAACGTCACTTTACTGGTGATGAAATTTTCGCGAATGAAAAGTTCACACTTCTACGTCAAGAGCTGCAAGCAAAGCGTGAAACAAAAGAAAAACTCAATCCGTATTTCCAAGCTTTGCAGCGTCTTGAGAATCAGTACTTTATTTTCCAAGAAATCGCTGCGGGCCGTATGTTTAAAGTCGTGCCTGCGAAGGAAGGCGATGCTTGGATTTCGGTTGCTGATTTAACTCCGGAATTTCAAGAAAAGTTCATGAATGTGACAAAAACCTTTGTGACTTACATTGGAGCGTTGGCACAAGGATCCGATGGTAAAGCTTTGGACGAAGCGGGAACAGCGATGGATGAGGCCATCGTGAAGTTTGAAGAAGCCGCTCGCGCGGAAAATCCAGCTGCTTACTCTCACGATGCGCGTATCAAAGCAGAAGTTCACTACAATGACTTCCATCCCTTCCGTTGGGCTTATATTTTCTATTTCTTGGCCTTTATCGTTTTGGCCTTGATCTGGACACTCAATAAAGAATCGTGGATGAAAATCGCGTGGCCTTTGTTGGCAATTGGTTTTGCGCTGAACACGTATGGCTTTGCTCTTCGTATGTATATTATGGAGAGAGCTCCGGTCTCTAATATGTATGAGACTGTGATCTGGGTGGCGTGGGGAACAGTTTTGTTCGCTACCATTCTGGAACTTATCTATAAGTATCGTATTATTTTGGTGGCGGGAACGTTGGTGGCGGCGTTTGCGCTCGTTATCGCGGATTTTGCTCCAGCGGTTTTGGATCCCTCGCTGCAACCACTTGAAGCGGTTTTGCGTAGTAACTACTGGCTGACGATTCACGTGATGACTATCACTATCAGTTACGCGGCGTTTTTCTTGGCGTTCGGTTTGGGCGACGTGGGCCTTTACTATTATTTGCGCGGCGAGAAAAAGAACCAAGAAAAGATCCGTGCGATCACGACGGGAATTTACCGTTCGATGCAAATCGGTGTCGCGTTCTTGGGCCCGGGAATTATTTTGGGCGGGATCTGGGCGGATTATTCTTGGGGACGTTTCTGGGGTTGGGATCCGAAGGAAACTTGGGCTTTGATTGCTCTGCTTGGATATTTGGCGGTTCTTCATGCTCGATACGCGGGTATGATTCGCAATTTCGGATTAGTAGCCACAGCTGTTGTGACTTTTTCACTCGTGATCATGGCTTGGTACGGTGTGAACTTTGTGCTTGGCGCAGGGCTTCATTCATACGGATTCGGAGCTGGTGGTATCGAATATGTGTCTGCTTTTGTGGCAGCTCACATGCTTCTGGTGGTCTACGTAGCAGTGGTACGCCGAGGGAAAGAAGCTTAAATTCTCTGCTGAGAATTTAAGCGAAGCGCGGGAGTCTCTCTCTTTTTCAATATACTTGCAAAAAGAATATGGACAACTGGACTTTTCCGCTTTTAAATAGGGACAAACTAAAATTAGGACAATCTCGTGACATTTTAATGACACGGGAAAGTTTATTGAACCGACATCATTAGTGATTTAGCGAAGGATGATTATGCATCGGGTAGTCAGAAGAAGGTTGGGGAGTGCGGTTGCAATCGTAGCAGCACTTATTGTGTCAACGATCCTAGCAGGTTGTAAGTTTCAACCGGGCTTTGGATACAACAAAGGATATGCGCCAGAGCAGCCAATTCCTTTCGATCACTCGCTTCATGCGGGTACAAACAAGATCGCGTGTCAGTATTGCCACAACCAAGTGGAAAGAACGAAGCACTCGAATATTCCGGCTCTTTCAACTTGTATGAATTGCCACTTGCAAGTTGCTACCGACAAACCAGCAATTCAAAAATTGCGTGAAGCGTATGACAGCGGCGGCTCTGTTGAGTGGGTTCGCGTTCACATGCTTCCTGATTTCGTTCACTTTAACCATAACGCCCACGTGTCTAAAGGCGTGAACTGCCAAACATGCCATGGTCAAGTTGAGACTATGAAAAAAGTAGAACAGTTCTCTGACCTTTCTATGGGTTGGTGTGTGAACTGTCATCGTCAGCCTGAAAACAAGGCGCCTCTTAACTGTTCAACTTGTCACTACTAAAGGATTTCGGAAAAAGTTATGTCTGAAATGCATCACGATCACGAGTTAGAAATGAAGAAAGCTCTCCGCCCGAAAGTGGAGCGCGATAACAATCACTGGCTAAGCCTTGAACAGTGGAAAAATGATCCTGAGTTCATGAAGCTTGCTGAAACTGAATTCCAATCATCACCACTTCGTGGCGATGATAAAGAAGACGGTTGGGCCCGTCGTGAGTTCTTGAAACTCATGGGTGCTTCCTTGGCAATGGCGACGGCTTCTTGCGTACGCCGTCCAGTGCAAAAAATCGTTCCTTACAACAAGCAACCAGAAGAAGTAACTTTGGGTGTAGCTAACTACTACTCATCTGCTTACGCTGATGGGACTGATGGCTTGGGTATGCTTATTAAAACTCGCGAAGGACGCCCAATTAAAATTGAAGCAAATCCTTCTCATCCATTCAGCCAATCAGGTTTGAACATTCGTTCTCAAGCTCTTGTTTGGAATATGTATGATCCAGAGCGTATTCAAGGTCCAAAACGCAACTTGTTCAATGAGAAAAAATCAAATGCACAAGTGATCGACGTTAAATGGGAAGACCTAGATAAAAAAGTTGTTGAGCAATTGAAAAAAGGCGACGTTGTTCTTTTGACGGGCGCTGTTTCTTCTCCTGCAACTCGTGCTTTGATCGGTGATTTCCAACAAGGTTTCAAAGCGAAACACGTTGTTTGGGAACCGATTGCTCACGAAGAAATCCGTGACGGTCAAAAAGCTTCTTACGGTGAAGCTGTTGTTCCGTTGTACCGCTTCGACAAAGCAAAAATGATCGTTTCTATCGACGCTGACTTCTTGGGAACTTGGATTGCTCCAACAGCATTCACAAACCAATTCGTTAACGGCCGTAAAGATATCAAAAACATGAATCGTATGGTGTCTTTCGACTCTACGTATTCATTGACAGCTTCAAATGCGGATATCCGCATGAGAATCAAACCTTCGCAACAGCTTGATGTGGTGATGGGCCTTCTTCACGAAATCATCGTGAACAAAGGTGCAAGTTCTCACGCTGGAAACTCATCAGTAAAAGCAGCTTTGGCTCCTTACGCTGATACAGCTAAAAAATTAAACATCGAACCAGCATTGTTCGCGAAAGTGGCAGCAGACTTGTTGGCAAACAAAGGTCAATCTTTGGTTGTAGCAGGTGGTTTGCAAACTTTGACTAGCAGATCTCAAGATTTGCAAGTAGCTGTGAACTTCTTGAACTCTGTTCTTGAAAATGACGGTAAGACAGTTGACCACAAAGGTGGCAACGAAGCCTTGAAAGCTTCTTACTCTGATTTGGCTGAACTTATTAAAGATATGAACGCGGGCAAAGTTCAAACTTTGATCATCCACCGCGCAAATCCTGCTTTCTCTTTGCCTGCTGAAATGGGCTTTGCAGATGCGGTTAAAAAAGTAAAAATGGTTCTTTACACGGGCGACCGTGTAGACGAGACGGGTGTTCACGCGGATTACATCATCCCAGACAACCATGCTCTTGAATCATGGAACGACATGGAGCTTGCAAATGGCGTGATCTCGATCTGCCAACCTGCAATCCGTCCAATGTATGACACTCGTTCATTCCAATTGTCTCTTATGACTTGGGCATTCATGGCGAACATGGGTCCAGCTCGTATGCGTGACTATGAAACGTTCTACGACTACCTCCGTGTTTACTGGAGATCAGACGTTCATCCTAAATTCGGTAAAGGCCAAGACTTCGAAGATTTCTGGCAAGCTGCTCTTCAAAAAGGTTCAGTGGGTGAGTTGAGCAATGGTTCATCTGCTCGCTCATTCAGAACAGATGCTTTCACAAGCATCAAAGCTCCAGTAGCTTCTGAAGGTTTTGAGTTGGCTCTTTACTTGACGTCTCAAATGGGCGACGGCTCTTTGAACAACGTTTCTTGGTTGCATGAGCTTCCAGATCCTGTGACTAAAATCGTATGGGACAACTACTTGAGCGTGTCTTTGGCGACAGCTGAAAAACACGGTCTTAAAGAAGGTTCTGTTGTTGAGTTGAAAGTCGGCGACAAGAAAATGGAAATCCCAGTTCATATCCAACCAGGTCTTCACGATGAAGTTGTGACTTTGGCTGTTGGTTACGGACGTACTCGCGTAGGTAAAGTAGGTAATGGTATCGGCCAAAACGCATTCGGTTTGGCGACTGTTAAAGACGGTAAAGTGGTATTCGCAGGTCAACCTGCTACATTCACAAAAACTTCTAAAAAGTATGAGCTTGCATGCACGCAAGGTCACCACTCAATGGAAGGCCGCGCGCTTGCTATCGAAGCGACTCTTAAAGATTACAATGCAAACAAGGCAGCTAACGTTAACAAGCCCCACACATGGAACATTTGGTCTGGTCACGAATACAGTGGTCACAAATGGGGTATGGCTGTGGATCTTCACTCTTGCACAGGCTGCTCTGCTTGCGTGATCTCTTGCCAATCTGAAAATAACGGACCTGTTGTTGGTAAACGCTACGTTCTTGAGGGACGTGAAATGCATTGGTTGCGTATCGATCGTTACTACATCGGTACTCCAGAAAATCCAGAAGCAATCTTCCAACCAGTTATGTGTCAACACTGTGACAACGCTCCTTGCGAAACAGTGTGCCCAGTACTTGCGACTGTTCACAGTGACGAAGGTTTGAATGACATGGTTTACAACCGTTGCGTTGGTACTCGTTACTGCGCGAATAACTGTCCGTACAAAGTACGTCGCTTCAACTGGTTCAACTTTGCGAAACAAATCGAAAAACCAATGCACATGGCTTTGAATCCATCTGTTGGTGTTCGTACTCGCGGGGTCATGGAAAAATGTACGTTCTGCGTACAACGTATCCAAGACGCGAAAACAGTTGCACGTAACGAAAAACGCGCAGTGAAAGACGGCGATGTTAAAACAGCATGTCAAACAGCTTGCCCTGCTGGCGGTATCATCTTCGGTGACTTGAATGATCCAAACTCTGAAGTAGCGAAGATCTTCAAATCAGAAGAAAGAGCTTACGGATTGCTTGAAGAATGGCATGCGAAACCTTCAGTTCGCTACATGTCTAAAATCCGTAACAACGATAAAGAAACAACTGGCGGCCAAAAAGGCCATGGCACAGAAAAACAAGGTGAACACTCATGATGAAGAGAAGCCCTTTAGTTCTTGGAAATAAATCATTGAAAGATGTAACGGATGACATCTGTGCTCCGGTGGAGCGCTTCCCATCTAAAGAATGGGTGGGGATGTTCCTCGGTGCTAAAACACTTTTGTTGTTCTACATCGCAATTCTTGCCTGCGTAGTGGGTATCGGTATCGGTCTACTGGGTGTTAACAGCCCGGTAGCTTGGGGTACGATGATCGTTACGTTCGTATTCTGGATCGGTATCGGTCACGCCGGTACATTGATCTCTGCGATCTTGTTCTTATTCCGTCAAAAATGGAGAACTTCGGTTGCTCGTACTGCGGAAGCGATGACAGTTTTCGCGGTTATGACAGCGGGTCTTTTCCCATTGTTGCATACAGGTCGTCCTTGGTTGGATTACTGGTTGTTCCCGTATCCGAATCAACGTGGACCATTGTGGGTGAACTTCCGTTCGCCACTTCTTTGGGACGTTTTCGCCGTATCAACATACGCGACGGTTTCAATGGTATTCTGGTACATCGGTTTGGTGCCTGACTTCGCTACGATCAAAGATCGCGCGAAAAACAAACTTCGTAGAACAATCTACGGTGCTTTGTCTTTGGGCTGGCGCGGAACTGCGAAGAACTGGTCACACTATGAAATGGTGTACTTGATCCTTGCAGGTCTTTCGACTCCACTCGTTCTTTCAGTACATACGATCGTATCCTTCGACTTCGCGGTTTCTAACTTGCCAGGTTGGCATACAACGATCTTCCCTCCATACTTCGTTGCCGGTGCGATCTTCTCCGGTTTCGCGATGGTTGTGACGTTGATGACTTTGGTTCGTTTGGGTTTCAAAGAATTCCAAAACTACATCACACTTGATCATATGGAAGTGATGAACAAAATCATCATGGCGACAGGTTTGATGGTTGGTTACGCATACGCATCTGAGTTCTTCATTGCTTGGTACTCAGGAAATGCTTACGAGCGTTTCGTATTCGTGAACCGTGCATTCGGTCCATACGGCTGGTCTTACTGGACGATGGTTTCATGTAACGTTTTGATCCCACAAGTTTTCTGGTTTAAGTCGCTTCGTCGTTCTATCCCAGTGATGTTCGTGGTTTCTATCTTCGTTAACATCGGTATGTGGTTCGAGCGTTTCGTGATCACGGTGACTTCTTTGCACCGCGATTTCTTACCTTCTTCTTGGGGTATGTACGCGTGGTCATGGTTCGATACAGGCGTCCTAGTCGGATCGTTCGGTATGTTCCTGACACTGTTCTTATTGTACTTGCGTTTGTTCCCTGCGATTTCTATCGCGGAAGTGAAGCCCGTATTGCACGTGGGTTATGATGATAAAGGAGGGCACCACTAATGGCTAACTATACAAAAGGTATTGCTGGTATCTGGGAAGAAGAGCATTTGGTGCTTAAAGCGGCTGCAAAAACCCGCGACTCAGGTTACAAAAAATTTGAAGCGATTTCTGCTTACCCTGTCCACGGCATGGAAGAAGCTTGCGGTATCAAACGTTCATGGATCCCTTATGTGACATTCGCAGCCGGGACGACAGGTTTGATTCTTGGTTTGCTTTTGACTTGGTGGACTTCAGCAGTGAACTGGGCGATCAACGTCGGCGGTAAACCTTTCTTCTCTTTGCCTGCGTTTATTCCAATCATGTTCGAATTGACGATCTTGTTTGCGGCTCTTTGCTCTGTAGGCGCTTTGTTCTACGCGTGCAAAATTCCGCGCATTGATCCTCCAAGCATCGATCCAGACCTGACATCGCACAAGTTCGCGATCTTCATTCCTCATAACGACATCGGTTATGACGAAGCGAAAATCGAAAAAATGTTCAAAGAACACGGCGCTGTAGAAGTGAAGAGAACGGAGTACTAAGATGAGAAGCCTTGTGAATTTATCTATGGGTATTGCAGCAGCGGGCTTGGCGGCGATCGCTTTGTCGAGCTGTGGTCCTCGTGGCAACAAACCAAATGTTGAGGTTATCCAAGACATGATGGAATCTCCTGCGATCAAAGCGCAAGAGTACGACGAAAACTCTCCACACCACAGCGGTATGCGCGTACCACCAGAGCACACAGCTCCAGTTGGTTTCACTCCATACCGTTACGCAACGGACGTAGAAGGTGCAGCGAAGAATCTTAAAAACCCACTTGCTGGCAAGATGGATGAAGAGACTCTTTTGGTTGGTCAAAAATACTACGAAACACAATGTGCGGTTTGCCACGGTTACAAAGGTGAAGGCGGCGTTGCTGCTAAATCTGTTGTTTCGGAAAAAATGGCTTTGAAACCACCAGCATTGTTGTCTGATAAAGTAAAAGGTTGGCCAGATGGCCACTTGTACCATGTTATCACGATGGGACAAGGTGTGATGGGCCCTTACGCTTCTCACGTACCGCAATCAGTTCGTTGGCAAGTTGTTAACTACATTCGCTTCCTTGAGAAGCAAGATGCTAAGTAGGTTTTAGTATGGCTGGAAATAATCACGCACAACAACTACACGTTTCTAAATTTGAAGCGCCAGCAAAGCTTAAAACATTGAGCTTTGCTTTGATCGCGATCGGTCTTTTGACTTTCATCGTTGGTTTGATGAAAAACCAAGATCGTCTTTGGACTTCATACCTAGTAGCTTTCTTCTTCTTCTCAGCGATGGGTCTAAGCGGAATGTTCTGGGTTGCGATTAACAACATCGCGAAAGCGGGTTGGTCAGTGACTCTTCGTCGTTATGCTGAAGCGACAACTTCTTTCATGCCAGTGATCCTTGTGGGTGGCTTGGTATTGTTAGCAGGTTTCAAACATCTTTACCCTTGGGCAAATGCTGACGTTGTTGAACACAACCCAGTTATTGCTGCGAAAACAGCTTACTTGAACACAGGTTTCTTTGTTGTTCGTTTGTTGATCTTCACTTTGGGTTGGATGGGTTTCCGTTACATGATCGTTGGAAACTCTTTGAAACAAGACCAAACTGGCGATAACAAGTTCACAGTTAAAAACGTGGGCCTTTCTATTGCTTACATCTTGTTCTTCGCATTAAGCTTCTCGTTCTTCTCTGTAGACTTGTTGATGTCATTGTTGCCGACTTGGTACTCAACGATCTTCGGGATCTATACTTTTGCAGGTATGTTCCAAGCAGGTCTTGCGTTCTTGTCGATCGTTATTATCTTGATGAGACGCCATGGTTACGTAAAAGGTTATGTGACTGAAGAGCATCAACATGACGTTGTGAAATACATGAAAGGTTTCACAGTATTCTGGGCTTACATTGCGTTCTCTCAATTCATGTTGATCTGGTACGCAAACTTGCCAGAGGAAACTGAATACTACATCATGCGTTCACAAAACGGTTGGATGGGAGTATCAATGATCTTGTTGATCTTCCGTTTCATCGTTCCATTTTTGGCATTGTTGCCTCGTGGTTTGAAACGTAATGACAATCACGTTCTTTTGATCTCGACGCTTGTTTTGGTTATGCAATACGTAGACATCTACTGGATGGTTTACCCGAACTTCTTCGACGGTAAAGTCGTGTTTGGTTTCTGGGAAATTGGTCTTTTCGCCGGCTTCGCAGGTATCTTCCTTCTTTGCATCATGAGCTTCTGGTCAAAACACAGCCTAGTGCCGTTGAAAGACCCAAGAATTCACGAAGCTTTGAATCATCACGTCAGCTACTAATAGTCGGTTGAAATGCAAAAATAAAAAAGGCTGCCCTCCCGGGTGGCCTTTTTTTTTGGAGGTACGCCGTACCTTTTTGGCGTGCACCGCAGAAAATCCCCTCTATTTGAAACACTCCGGAATTCTTCAAAAAGTCCTTTGACCTTGACCCTAGGGGAATCCTTAGGCTCTTGTTGAGGGTAGGATGAAGAACTGGCTTTCTATTGGACAATTTGCTGACAAGGTTTCTTTGACGGAAAAAGCGCTGCGCCTTTATGAGGAGAAGGGGATTCTTATTCCCTCTCAGCGTGGGGAGAATAACTATCGTTATTATACCGTTGAGCAAATCGAAGTTGCAGGGCGAATCAAACAGTTTAAGGATTTAGGTTTCTCACTGGGGGAAGTTAAATCGTTACTTGAAGTGGATCGTGACATGACTTCCGAAAAACTCAAGGAGTACTTGAAGGCGCGTCTACAGAAAATTCACCTTGAGATGGCAAGATCCAAGGACCAAGAACAGCAGATTCAAAACATTCTATCCTCTCTAAAGAACAACCAAGCGGGCTTAGCCCCTGAAGAGAGGAGATTCATTATGACTCAGTTTGAAAAATTATCTGTGGTGGTCGCCGGGACTCGTGATTTGGAAAAGACTGCGACGTTTATCCAAGATCACTTTGAAAAGAACGGGAAGAAGATTCCTGTTATCGTCTGGGATGGAAAATCCGCATTTCCACAAAGCAAGCCTTACATTGTCGTGATTCAGGAGTCGCTTCTGAAGGAAGAAATCGTTCAATCCCTTTCACCGGATTTTGTTGTAATCAAGGAACTGAGTCATTTCTCTGAAGAGGTTGTCGCTAATTATATGAATCTTTATGCATTCGCGGGACCGCATATGTCGACAATCATGAACGCCGATGATCGTGCGGTTATTGAATTGGCGGCCAACGAAGAGATTCGCAAGGGAAGAACATATTATTTTTCAAAGAACTCAGGCTTACGTGATCAAATCAGCCGTATTGGTGGCGTGATCAGTGATGGAGAAAAAGTGGAGGTCTTTAGCGCAAGACCTCATGAAATCAAACTCGAAAAAGTCTGGGGAATTGATGAAGAGATGGCTTATCTGGCCTCTCTTGCATCGGTGATGAATTTCCAGCTCACGGTCGTTGATTAACAAGTCGGTCGAGAAAGGGGTGATGCCGTCACCCTCGGGGATTGAGGTCAATGGTCAGAGCATGCACTAGTCAGCAAAGCACTAGTAATTAGCAAAGCTACGAATTACTTTGTAAGAAGTCATAGCCGGGGCCCTTGAACTTTCAAACGCATATTCGATTATAAAGAGATGACGAAAACTGTTCGTAATCTGATCCTAGCCTGTGCCGGGGTGTTGGCGCTCTATACGCTGGCGGGATTTTTTTTAGTGCCTTACATAGCGAAGCAGCAAGGCAAAAAAATCATTGCCGAGAAACTGGGAGCTAGGCCCAAGATAGACAAAATCTCCTTCAATCCATTTACCTTTAAGGCCACGGTTGAAGGGTTTGATTTGCCAGAGGTGGATTCTCGGGCTGGAGAAGGAAGCCGACTTAAGTTTAAAGAATTCACTCTGCAACTCGTTCTTCATCCACTGTTTAAAAAAGAACTGCGTTTTAAAATGGTGGCGATCAAAGACCTGCAAGGAAAGGCCGTCATTTTCCAGGATGAAACCACCAATTGGGCCGTTAAAAAAGAACTTGAAGAAGAAAAGAAAAAGGACGAGGGGAAGCCTTGGATTCTGACTCTTGAGCGATTGGAAATTGATCGCAGTGGTTTGACGGTTATCGATAAAACCCATGTGCGACCTATGGATCTTCCGCTGGGTCCGTTTACTTTGAGGGCGAATCACTTAAGCACGTCTCTCGGATCTGAGACCTCGCTTCGCAGTTTGGATATTTTAGTCGGAGAGGCGGGCCATCTAAAAATTCATGGCACATTCAGTCCTTCGCCATTAACGGCAGATCTCGATTTAGATTTTACGGATCTCCCGTTGTATTTTTTGTCGGCCTATTTGTCTGACGCGACGATCTTAGCTTTGAAAAGAGGCAGCGGTGATCTGAAAGGAAAATTGAAATACGGAAATGGCAATTTGACGATTGTCGGCGAGTCCGCGTTTAAAAATTTAGCGATTGGCCCGGCAGAAGGGGAAGGCGAAGACGCTGTTGCATGGTCGTTGATGTCGGTTCATGGAATTGATTTTAGCACCAAACCATTACGTCTGCTTGTCGATGAAATTAATCTGAAAGAACTTAAGACTCGAATTGTTTTGGAAAAAGATGGACGCCTGAATGTACGAAAATATATGCGCCAAACTTCGACCTCAGAGACGGCCGCTGAAACTCCTGCAGCTTCCGCAGAGCAGGCGAGTCCCCCAATAGAGACGGCTTCCAAAGAAAAATCGAAATTCGACTATTTAGTTAAAAAACTAACTGTTGAAAAAGGAATTTTGGACTACGCCGATGAAACGATCCAGCCGCGATTTTCCGTTCATATTCACAACGTGAACGGGACCGTGTTGCCGATTTCGCCGCAGACCAACCAAAAAATCAATGTGAACTTAAATGGACAAATTGAAGCCTACGGAAAATTCAAGGGCAAAGGATTTTATATACCCGCTGATTTACAGGCCCTTCTGAATTTCGATATGAACTTTCACAATATTGAATTGACGACATTCACGCCTTACTCGGGAAAATTTGCGGGTTATGAAATCAGTAAGGGAAAGCTGTTCCTTGATATCAACTACAGTTTGGCAGGTACTCGTATTAAAGGAAAAAATAAGGTTCTCCTCGATCAATTCACTTTAGGTGACAAAGTTGATAGTGAAAAGGCCGGACACTGGCCATTGAAATTCGCCTTGGCCCTAGCAAAAGATCGAAAAGGTCAGATTCAGTTTCAGCTCCCAGTTCAGGGTGATATCAAAGATCCCTCTTTTTCTTGGGGGAGTTTGATTTGGACCGCACTGAAAAATCTTGTCGTAAAAATCGTAGCTTCTCCATTTGATTTTATCGCAAGTTTGGTTGGCGGTGGCAAAGACATGCAATGGGTCTATTTCGAACCCGGCACAGCCGACCTCGCTGCCGGGGAAGAAGCGAAAATTGAAAAGTTAGCTGAAGCCCTTAAAGAACGGCCAAGTCTCGCTCTTGAGATTCGTGGCGAGTTCCAAACTGAAGACATCGACAAGATGAAGAGTGAGATATTAGACAAGCAGCTAGAGCCCTACATGAAAAGAACCAAAGGCAACCGCGAAGAGGCGATTGTGGCCCTCGCCAAACGAGAAACACGCAGTTCAGATTTCAAAAGATTCGAGATTTCTCAGGGGCGTCCCGATGTTTCAAAACTTAGCCAAGAGATTGAAAAAGAATTTTATAAGACCGCACAAGTTCCGGAAGATCGTCTGCGTGACTTAGGACTTAAAAGAGGCAATGTCGTCATGGCCGCGTTGGCTCAGCAAAAAATAGAAAATGAGCGGATGTATTTGTTGGCGACGGCAAAAGGTGAGGCCGGTAAACAGCCTCACGTCTTTTTAAATTTGAAAGAAATAAAATAGAGATTAGCGGCGCTCGGAGCTGATGCCGCGATAGGCGTTGCGAGTCTTTTCGTATTCGGCTTTGTATTGGGCTTCGCGTTTACGAGCGATCTCAGCACGTTGTTGTGCGCTGGCGCGAGCGCGGTCGTTTTTAAGGCGACGTTCTTTCAGGAACTGCTCAGCTTTGCGCGCTTCCAGTTGGGCTTTATCTGCGTCAGCAGTGGCTTCACGAACGTATTGTTCATACTTCGCAGCTTCTTGATCTAACAGGCGCATTTCTTTTTCAGAGCCTTCTTTTTTACTGCGGAATTCTTCGCGCACTTGTTTTGCTTGCGCCATTTCGTTTTGTGCTAAGTTGATATTTTTCTTAGCTGTTGCCATACGGGCTTCAAAACCTTTGATTTGTTTTTCGTACTCACGGATTTGTGCTTGAGTTTGTTCACGCTCGTTGCGTGCATGTTCTGCCTCACGGCGAGCATCCGCCTCAAGGCGTTCCGCTTCACGGCGTGATTGTTCAGAGCGTACTTTCAGTTGTTCTTTACGCTTCTTATCTTCTTTGGCCATGCGTTTTAATTCTTCAGCTTCAGCTCGGGCTTCTTCGGAAACACCGAAAGCAGTTTCTGCTTCAATAGATATTTCAGAATCAAAATCGGCATGCGCAATTGAATATGAAGAGAACACAACAAGTAATGTAATCAGACGTTTCATAAAAGCTCCTCACGACAGTGATCTATTTGAACTTCAAAAGACGTACCAGAGCTTACAATGTAACTATCGGATTTAATTATAAAAAATGAACTTCTCTTTTGAGACAAAGTGCAAATTATGATCACTTTTCATACTTGAAATGTAGCTAAAATCGCGAATATGCAGGGGAATGTGAGAGACGATTAAAATCTATTCGTGTCTAGAAGCTCGTCGTCTTAGAGTGAGACGAGCTTAAAACGATCTTTATTCTCGCTCGATAACGTAGCCAACATCGAAGTACACGCCTGGATCAAGAGTGATCTCAGAATATTTTTTATCGAAGACGCGAGACACACGACCGCCGCCAACAAGCTCCTTGTTGCAAACAGCAAAGCGGCATTCTTGACGATAAATATTAAGACGTTGTCCTGCTGTCACATGTTGAGTGCCTAAATTAATTTGCGCGATATTCGGTGCCACTTTCATCGTGATATCACCTTGCACAGTTTTTTTGCCGATGCAGAAACCGCTCACAGCCCACAAGACGACTGCAAGGAGAGGTAAGAAGAACAACATGCTGACTCCTGATAAAAATATTTTTCAATAACCTTACTGTATCAAAAAAGTGCAATCAACCATTCGTACAGAATTAAAAAAACTTCTCCCTTACTTTGAACTCCAAATGAAAATTAGAAGCGCAAAATTTTTGCTGCTTCCGATTTGATTTTTCGAATGACGTTGTGATCCATCATTGGAAATTCGGGTTTTAGTTTTTCTAAACGCTGCACCAGGATATTTGATATTTCGTAGTTTCTGATTTTTTTGTCGTCAGCAGGAATGATATCCCAAGGACGATCTTTGTGGTGCGTAGCTTTTAAGATTGTGTCGTACGCTTTCTGATATTGATCCCAGAACTGGCGTTCATTCAGATCACTTAATGAAAATTTCCAATGTTTCTTGGGATTATTCAAGCGTTCTTGAATTCGCTGAGCTTGCTCTTTGCGGCTGATATGCAGGAAAAATTTAAAAAGCGTAACCCCTTCAGAGAGCAACATGTCTTCAAAGTGATTGATCTCTTTGATTCGTCGTTCGATTTTTTTAGGTGGCAAGGTTTTATGAACTGCAGGGATGATATAATCTTCGTAGTGCGAACGATTAAAGATCACCATTTCACCGAGTGCAGGCGTTTGTTGGTGAATGCGCCAAAGATAGTCATGTCGTTTTTCGATATCGGTCGGCTGCTTAAAAGAAACAACGCGGACCCCTTGTGGATTGGTTTCAGAAAAAACGTGTTTTACAGTTCCATCTTTTCCGGAAGTATCCAATCCCTGCAAAACAATCAGAACTTTTTGTTTGGATTCTGCATAGATCAACTCTTGCAGTTCGCCCAAGCGTACGCCCAGTTCGTGAGTTTCTTCTTCAAGTTCTTTGTCATTCAACTTGCAGAGCTTTTTTCCCGCAGTAGGGAATTTATGAAGAGGCTTTTTCCCAGGATGAAATTTGTTTTCTTTGATCATCCCACAATTTGATGACGATTTAGGGGTCCTCGCAAGAGGAAAAGCTCCCTGCGCTGCAGAGATCTTTCATATGTATTTTATCGGGCTCACTTGTGGATTGATTTAAAAGTTGGGGAAATAGATCCATCGGAGGATCTATGAAGTTAGCGCTTATCGGGATCGTTTTGTTTTTGCTAACGGGCGGGGCTCACGCCAAAGAATCATCAGCAACACCAGAAAAAATCCAGAAACTGGTTCAACAGTTTGATGCCGTTCAAACTTTTAAATACATCATGGCGGGAAATGCGGACCCTCGACCCCTACCTCCAGAAAATCCTGATAATCCAAATCCCCCCGATGAGCCAAGCTACCCACCACCCAATAATCCCCCGAACCGACCTCGCCCACCAAACTGTGATCCGGATTGGGGAGACGGAGGTAGTCCAGGATCTTGTATCGAAGCCGTCTGCAATCACTTAAGTTACTTTGAATGTAATAATCGTGAGCGCCTGATGGAAATCACGCGCATGTGTCGCAATGTCCGCGGGTCATGTGTGAAAGCCGTTTGCTCCCGAGTGGGAAGTTTTGAGTGTGATGATCGAAATGAGTTAGGGACGGTCACGCAAATTTGTCGAGGAATGTACGATACGGGATGTATAGATTATGTGTGTTCACGACTGCCTCGGTGGGATTGCGATGAGTTGATTGAAATTCGCAAAATCGCGGATCAATGTCGATAGATCCTCGTGACAAACTCTCAGTATGAGAAAAGCTGCTGCAATTCCGGCAGCTTAGTTTTGATGTTTAAAGCCTTCTATGCAGGTGCCCATTCTCTAGTCGCTCAAATCTAAAAGAGCTGCATTACAGGTGGGCCCTATCTTGCAATACATCCCTTATATGCAATTAACCGCCGGAAAAGATCTGATTTATCTCAGTTCGAGTCAGTCGCTACCATCTTACTTAGGAAATATTTCCGGAGTTCGATGGCATCACATGAAGAGTACGGAGGAACTTAAAGCTTTTCTTCAAGGTCGAACGGGAGATGTCACAGTGGTAGTAAAGACAGATCAACTCAATAGTCGCACGATTCAGGCGTTCCTTAGTTGGACTCAGATGAAGTTCCGTTGGAGCTTTATCTTTATTGCGCAAACTATTGAAAAGGCTGCCTATCAGCTCACTAATATGGGGCATCCTATTCTTTTGATTCGCGAGTCAGAAGGTGCTCGTATTACAGATATTATAACTCGCCGCATCCTTGGTGGAATTGTGAAGAGTCGTCGCCAGGAGCGTCTGCATGTGGCTTCACCAGTCATGATTAAAAAATCAGCATTTATGAAAAACTCCCCAACCGGCGCTGCGGTCCAGTTGCTTCGAGAAGGGTCCATGGTTGATTTTTCTCAAGGTGGGGCTCAAGTGACCGTTCATCAAAATGGGGTCAAGGTAAAGGACTTTGTCAGCCTCATGTATCGGGACAAAAAAGGATTGTGGGTTTCCGTCGAATCCCAGGTGCGCTGGGTTCGCTCACTTTCCGAAGGAATTCAGGTTGTCGGAGTTCAATTTCTTGCGGTGAGTACTTGACCCCTCTCGCAGGTCAGATTACTAATGTTTAGATGCAATTAGTGCTGAATTTTTCATCAACGCTTTCTATTTCTATTGGCGGTTCAACAACCGCGACAATTCTTTCATAATGTCACAAGTTCATATTGTTCTACCGGATAACTCGACTAAGGTTTTCGACCACGAACCCACAGCGCTCGAAGTAGCGGCTGCTATCGGCCCTCGTTTGGCTAAAGAAACATTGGGTGTGAAACTCAATGGCTCAAACGAAGTCGTGGATTTCCGAACTCCTTTAAAAGATAACACCAAAATCGCATTGATCACGACAAAGTCTCCTGAGGCCGTCGAAGTGATCCGTCACTCCTGTGCGCATATCATGGCTCAAGCCGTTCAAGATATCTGGCCAGAGGTGAAGGTTACTATCGGTCCTGTGATCGAAAATGGTTTTTACTATGATTTCGATTCTCCGTTCGCGTTTACCGAAGAACACTTCGAAAAAATCGAAAAGAAAATGGCGGAAATCGTTGCGAAGGATCTGCCGATCCGTCGTGAAAACTGGCCGATCGCCAAAGCTATCGAAACTTTCAAAGGTATGGGTGAGCGTTTTAAAGTTGAGTTGATTGAAGACTTGGCTGCCAAAGGCGAAACAGTTGTCGGTATCTACTTCAATGGCGAAGGTTGGTTTGACCTTTGCCGTGGCCCTCATATCCAAAGCACAGGCCAGATTAAAGCGTTTAAACTTTTGAGCGTGGCGGGTGCTTACTGGCGTGGTGACGAGAAGAATGCACAATTGCAACGTGTCTACGCGACGGCATTCAACGATAAAAAAGATCTCGATCTTTACCTTCACAATATCGAGGAAGCGAAAAAACGCGACCACAGAAAGCTGGGTAAAGAGTTGGGCATGTTCTACTTCAATGAACTTGCTCCAGGTTCTCCGTTCTTCACGGGTAAGGGCGCAACTGTATATACAGCTTTGCAAACTTACTTGCGCGAACTTTATTTTGAAACAGGTTACCAAGAAGTGATCACGCCGCAAATCTTCGACGTGAACTTGTTCCATACTTCTGGTCACTATCAGAACTACAAAGAAAACATGTTCTTCACGAAAGTAGATGAGCGTGATTTCGCATCAAAACCAATGAACTGTCCTTCTCACTGTTTGCTTTATAACTCTGAGAAGTATTCTTACCGTGATTTGCCAATCAAAATGGCGGACTTCGGTCGTTTGCATCGCTATGAAAAATCAGGCGCGATGCACGGCTTGACTCGCGTTCGTACTTTCTGTCAGGACGATGCGCACATTTTCTGTCGCATGGATCAATTGCAGGAAGAAATCGCGAAGTTCATGAATTTGTTGAATCGCGTTTACGACAAATTGGGAATGAGCAATTACAAGATCTATCTTTCCACTCGTCCAGACAACCGTATGGGCAGTGAAGAGTACTGGGATATGGCTGAAGGAGCTTTAGCTGAAGCTTTGAAGTCCTTGAATTTGCCGTTTGAGCTGAACCCAGGTGATGGCGCATTCTACGGTCCGAAATTGGATATCATGTTCGTAGATGCTTTGAATCGCCCTTGGCAGTTGGGAACTTTGCAAGTGGATCCGAATTTGCCACAAGCTTTTGATTTGAAATACACAGGCGAAGACAACAAAGAACATCGTCCTGTCATGTTACACAGAGCGATCTTAGGATCACTTGAGCGCTTTATCGGCGTTTATTTGGAGCACACGGCTGGACATCTTCCGCCTTGGATGGCACCGACTCAAGTTGCGATTCTGAATGTCACAGACCGTGTGAATACATTCTGTGAAGAGTTGCAAAATCTGTTGAAAGAAAACAAAGTTCGTGTGGAGTTCGATCGTCGTAACGAGAAATTGAACTACAAGATCCGCGAAGCCCAGTTGATGAAGGTTCCATATATGATCATCGTGGGTGATAAAGAAGCCGAATCCCGCACAGTTTCATTGCGCTTGCGTGATGGATCTGAGCACAAGGGTTTGACTGTGGATCAAGTGATGAATTTGATTAATAAAGATATTAAGGAAAGATTGTTGCAGTCATCATTAGCTAAAGCTGCAACAACGAACTAAAAGAAACCATTGGAGGTTTACCATTAGCAAGTTTGAAGGAAATTTTAGAGGCGGTGGGGGTCGTTTTGACCGTGATCGTAAAAAGGACTCTAAAGACTCACTTCGCGTGAATCGCGAGATTCGTGCGCAACAAATTCGTGTTATCGATGATGAAGGTAACATGTTGGGAGTAATGACTGTTCCTGAGGCGTTAAGAATTGCAGAAGAAAAAGGCCTCGATCTTCTTGAGATTGCTCCAACAGCACAGCCGCCGACATGTAAAATCATGGACTACGGCAAGTGGAAGTATGAGAACAAAAAGAAAGCCACAGCTGCTCGTAAAAAACAGCAAGTTGTGACGATCAAAGAAATCCAAATGCGTCCTCGTACGGATCAACATGACTTTGAAACTAAGATGAACCATGCTCGTCGTTTCCTTTTGGATGGCGACAAAGTGAAAGTTTCATTGCGTTTCATGGGTCGTGAAATGGCCCATCAAGAGCTTGGTTTCGAAGTGATGCAAAAAGCGATCGCTTTCGTAAACGACTTGGCTCTTGTGGAAGCTCAGCCCAAAATGGAAGGCAAAAACATGTTCCTGATGCTGGGTCCAGACCCATTGAAGATCAAGGAATATCAAAAAGCTCATCCTAATAAGTCGAAGCAAGATACGAAAGAGCTTGCGGAGCTTGAAGAGCTTGAGGAAGAAGACGAAGAGTAGAATCTTTAAAAATTCGAAATTAAAAAGGGAGCTGCAAGGCTCCCTTTTTTTGTGATCTAGCAAGCTTTGTGCTCCAAGCTTCCGTGGCACCACGTGTTCAAAGTAATCTAATGCCTCTCTTATTTATTAACGAGGAGCTTAGTATGTCTAAACCACACAGTGAGAGTGAAAATCCCGCCATACCTTCGCCACAACCTAAAACCGGAGCACGGCCCCGCCGCAACAGTGATTGGTGGCCGGATCAGTTGGATCTTTCAATTCTTGCGCAGAATTCGCCTCACTACAATCCGATGGAGAGCACCTACAAATATTCAGAAGAGTTTAAAAAGCTCGATGTGGAAGCTCTTAAGCAAGATATCTTCAAACTGATGCTCGATTCCCAAGAATGGTGGCCTGCGGATTACGGTCACTATGGTCCGCTCTTTATTCGTATGAGTTGGCATGCGGCTGGAACGTATCGTATCGAAGACGGTCGCGGTGGAGCTGGCGACGGAGCCCAACGTTTTGCGCCCCTCAACTCGTGGCCAGACAATGCCAATCTTGATAAGGCGCGCAGACTTTTATGGCCGATCAAAAAGAAGTACGGGCGTAAAATTTCCTGGGCGGACCTTTTGGTTTTTGCCGGAAATTGTGCCCTCGAGTCGATGGGATTTAAAACTTTTGGTTTTGCCTTTGGCCGTGAGGACGTGTGGGAACCGGTAGAAGTTTTTTGGGGACCTGAAGACACGTGGTTAGGGGACGAACGCTACAGTGGCGATCGAGATCTTTCAAACCCTCTGGGGGCTGTGCAAATGGGTTTGATTTACGTGAACCCCGAGGGACCGAACGGAAAACCGGATCCGAAAGCGGCTGCTCGCGACATTCGTGAAACTTTTGCCCGTATGGCGATGAATGACGAAGAAACAGTGGCATTGATTGCCGGAGGCCACACCTTCGGAAAAACCCATGGGGCCGCAAAATCAGATCATGTCGGGAAAGAACCTGAAGGTTGTCCTTTCCACGCGCAAGGATTGGGTTGGAAGAACTCTTATAAAACAGGAAAAGGTGGCGATACCATCACCAGCGGTCTTGAAGGGGCTTGGACAACTCAACCCACACGATGGAGTCATAACTTTTTTGAAAACTTGCACAAGTACGAATGGGAATTAACAAAAAGTCCCGCAGGCGCTCATCAATGGAAACCAAAAAATAAAGAAGCACAAAACACCGTACCCGATGCGCATGACCCGACGAAGAAGCATGCTCCGACAATGCTCACAACAGATCTCTCATTAAAGGTGGATCCGACGTACGAAAAAATCTCAAAAAGATTTTATGAAAACCCACAAGAGTTTGCTGATACGTTTGCTAAGGCTTGGTACAAACTTCTTCACCGCGACATGGGACCGGTGTCTCGCTATTGGGGACCTTGGGTACCACCAGCACAGCTTTGGCAAGATCCGGTGCCCCCAGTTCGAGGTCAACTTATTGATGCGGCTGACATCAAAGTTTTAAAAGAAAAAATCTTGGCGGCAGGCTTCAGTGACTCAAGATTGATTGCCACGGCCTGGGCCGCGGCATCTTCATTCCGCGGGACGGACAGACGTGGAGGCGCAAATGGAGGCCGCCTTCGCCTCTCGCCGCAAAGAAGTTGGGAAGTCAATGAACCAAAAGAATTGGAAAAGGTTCTAGCGGCACTTGAAAAAATCCAAGCGGGCTTTAATAAATCTGCCTCGGGAAAAGAAGTTTCATTAGCGGATCTTATCGTCTTGGGCGGGTGCGTAGCGATTGAAAATGCAGCGAAGAAAGCGGGTGCGAACATCGAAGTTCCGTTCTCTCCTGGTCGTACAGATGCTTCTCAAGATCAGACCGACGTTCATTCATTCGCGGTTCTTGAACCGAAAGCCGATGGCTTTAGAAACTATGTCGGCCCCAAAGCAAACTTGCCACCAGAGACTTTGTTATTAGATCGCGCCAATCTTTTAAGGATGACGGCACCGGAAATGACGGTGCTTGTTGGAGGCTTGCGAGTTTTGGGAGTCAATCACGAGGGATCTGAGCATGGTGTGTTTACTGAGAAGCCCGGAACTCTGACGAATGACTTCTTTACGAATCTTTTGGATATGGGAACCGTGTGGGATGAGCCTTCTAAAGCAGGTGTTTACGTCGGGAAGGATCGTAAAACTGGAAAGAAAAAATGGACGGCGACAGCGGTCGATCTCGTATTTGGTTCTCATGCGCAGCTTCGTGCATTTGCGGAAGTCTATGCGAGTGACGATGCGAAAGAAAAGTTCCGCCGCGATTTTGTGTCGGCGTGGAATAAAGTGATGAATCTAGATCGTTTTGATTTAGTGGAAAATCGTTAATTTCCCTAGGTGTCGTAAGGCCGACTTTTCGTCGGCCTTAACGATTTTGCGTTCTGGATTTACATCGGAGCTAAAATAACTTCCAGGGATGGGTTTAAGATCGAAATACTTGCGCCACCCAGACGAATAAAACGATAGGGAGTGATATATCGAATATCTGTTGCAGACAGACTTGAGTTCAGTGTCACGCGAACTGAAGCGCGCGGAGCTTCAAATTGCGCCGTGCTGACTTTACTTCCCGGAGTCAGTGCTGAAACAGTTTGTTTGGCTCCATCAACGGTCCAAGTAATATTAGAACTGTAAGAGCCTTCGCGGGATTTAAAAGCCGCGATGTCTTGGCGATAAATTATTTGTACAATTCCATATCCTGCAGGAGCCACAATATCGACATTTAATGAATCTGTCACAGATCGAGAGTGAAAACCTGCGGTCGAAGCGATAAACGCCGTGTTCTGCCAGGTCACTGGGTCATACCCAGAATGAATTCCGATAAGAAGTTTGTTGGAATTTGTGGAGTCGACAACTGTGCTTGCAGGATCATAGTTTCTTCCTGAGACACTGTCCGAGATGTTTTGAAACGAGACGCTTTGGGCATTTGCGATTGAAGCAATGAGAGTAACCAAAGCAGCGATCTTAAATTGATTCCAGAATTTCATGAAGTCTCCTTGTTGTTTCTATTGTTGTACAAGGAGCTATTGCAAATACATGGCCCGCCGAAACACTCTCTAAGTCTTTGATTCGTGGAGAACAGAAGTTCGACAGCTGGAAATGCCGTGAGCAGAGCCAGACGAATAGCATTCGTTCGATAGGATCTATCCTCTTAAAATGCCTCGGTTAATCCAGTGACTGTCAAAGCTTCATCGTGCCTGCAAGATCCATTGTCGTTACAGATTGAGAGGGATTGTCATCGCAATCGCCTTGACTGAAGAAACAGGCAGTCCCAAGCGTGCTGCCATCCAGTCATAGAATCCATTTCTGCCACAGCGATGAGTTCCTATCAACGAGAGTTGGAACGAAGGAAAGTTCCAAAATCTCCAGGAAAATAAAAAGGGAGCTTGGCTCCCTTTCTATTATTTCGCTTTTGAAATCGAGCTGGCAGGTACAAATAACGTGGTGCCCTCATCGGATTTAAATTGGACGAGTTTATTGTCCCAGATTTTTTGCACTATTCCCGTGTAGTAGTAGTAACCGGAGCCACTGATAAAGAGGCCGCGATTTCCAACGCACAACGATTCCGCACAAAGCGTCTCTTTATCCCGATAAAGTTCATTGCCTCTGAAATTGAGTGAGTATCCTTCCTGCTGCACGTCGAAAGTATCGTTGGGAAGAACTCGTGTTACACGTCCTTTGCGAAGAAGCTCATTCGATGCTGTCGAAAGTACGCGAGCACCCACACAGAGATTGTATTTGGATGAGCAATCCGTCTTTGGATAAACTTTGTTAGGGGCTATGAAGTATATATAGTTCTCTTCAGTAGAGCTTCTGACAATTACATACTTGCTGCCAAAGTGACCAAAAACTTTACCGTCTTCAAATGAATAATTGCCTTTATAATAGATGGCCGAGTCCGTGCAGAGCTGTTTTTCAGCGTTGCATCTTGTGATCAGTGTGAGGTCTTGTTTAGCTAATACTCTCTTATCATCAGCAGACGCTTCAACGAGATACTTGTCGTTTTCGTAAATTTCTCTAATTCGACCGATATCGATTTGGCCGTAGTACGTGGAAAAACCCACGACGTCATCGACTTTAAAGGCTCTCTCTGTGGGAGGAGCTGGCTTTGGTTTCGGCCGAGGCTTTGGCTGAGAAGGCTTTGCTTCCTGCACTGGTTTTTGAGGGACGGGCTGGCGATTGATCGAAAGCACAGGCAGTCCAGTGTTTGCATAAGCCATAAACTGAATTTCTGCATTACTGCCGAAGGCCTCGATCTCAAGCTCAATAGAGGCAACCACATCTTTGCTATTCAAAACTTCCGAAGTATAGAGAGACTTGGGTTCGAGTTTTCCGGTTTCGGAAAATGCACGTACCGGAATCTTTTGTCCCTCCGTCGTTGAAAAGTGTGCTGAATAGATTTTTACCGATTCGTTTGAAACGTAAATTTCAAAGTTCGCAATTGGGAGAGGATTCTTCAGAGTGATTTGGACTTTTTCGCCACCTGTTTTACGCGAGATATTTTGAATGACCAAACTTCCACGTTGTGTCGAGGTGTAAGTTTCTGTCACTTGCCCGGGATCTGGTAAATCGGTGATGTCGGCAAAGGCGGGTGAAAGACTATTTAACAAAATAAGACCGGTGATAAGGCGCTTCATATATACTCCCTTAGTACATGTGTTTAGATGGCGCCAAATATAAAAGGGAAAGGATAAGTTCAGTATGAACTTCGCTGAACTAATTTTGTCTAAGAGTTCGACGGACGATTAATTACGGCTGGCAATTCTGTTTTGCCCAAGAACGTACCTCGGGTGATTTGGAGTCCACGGGATCAAAAGAACCGATGCGACTAAAGGCCCACACAAAACGGCCCGCATAGGCATTGTATTCATTTACGTAAACCAGTCCTTCACAAAGACCCCAAAGCCCGTCATCTTCGCCAACGTACCAGTCCTTATGATTTCCGCGAAATTCAGATTTTAAGCCGGAGGAGTTTTCACACGTGTAGAGACAAGACCAAGCACGCTTGCCCCCGTACCAGGTGTTCTTGACTCCATCCGCGGTATAAATTTTCGTATAAGGATCTGACGAACAAGTGCAGTCCGATGCCAAGCTCACGCTCGAAAGTGTTGAAATATTGAACAACAAGGTAAAAAGGATCAGGGTTTTCACAAGGCCTCGGCTGTATTTGTTTAGAAGAACGAAAAAACCGCTGAGCAAAGAGCGTGCTGGGCGTGCATCGGCCAGAGAGACAATCTTGGGCTTTCGGGGAAATCTTTACCAGAGCCCTTTCGGTCCCGGAATAAGGGGATTAGTATGCGAGGGATTTTTAAAAGTAGGTCTTAATACATGTTGAAAAGTCTTGTACTCTTTATTCTACTCCTTGCTCCAGCGGCCTTTGCTGGCGAGGCTTTCGTGACGTGTCGCCAAGTCGCTTGGCGATATCTTGCGGATCAAAATGTATATTCCTTAAAAACTTCAAGCTGTGTCCGTATCAGAACAAACTTTTTCGAAACCGTGGATGGAAAAACGCGCAGCTATTGTGAATCCTGGAGTAAAGAAGCCGGTGTTGGAGAAGAGATTTATTCCATTCAGTCCTTCCGCGATCAGATTTCTTGTGTTCAGAATGACAATGAGTTTCGCCAACGTGAATTAGGTCCCGTACGCCCGGTGGAAAAAACCGACCTTGTCGGCACTGAATACCTGTGGTTCCAAGACTCGGATAAGCCTTATTTTGACGTTGATGTGAATCGCGAGCGAGCACGTTGGGCAAAAATCGACGATGAATGGTATTGCGGTTTGCCGGGACAAAAATTTTACGCTCGCTATGATTTCCAAAATGGAAACAAGGATGTGTATGTCTCCGGGCTTAGTTTAAATACGCAAAAATTTATCTGGCAGACATCTGTCGGAGGTACTGTGTTTTGGAGAAATCCAGATGGGCATTCACCGTTTGTCTATCTGGAAAGCTCGGTCAACATTGAAGGCCTGAATACATTTACTTTCAAGGATAAAGACGGCAACACCATCAGCGAGTTTCGTTTGACGTATCTAATCGACGTCTTCCGAGACCCTTTAAAGTCTTGTTACTAGGAGTGGCCCCGTGAAAGTATGGAGTGGATTGCTGATATTCGTATTCATTCTCATGGGTGTTCAAACTCACGCCGCTCCCTCCCTGAAAATTGAGATGGATCAAAGTGTTCTATCGGACCTGAACAAGGATTCATTCGCGAAAGTTTTGAGATTCGTTTACTCTCGCGGAGTCAAAGAAATCACCTTTGTGAAAAACTCTTCTTACTCTCTGAAGGTTGGTACAACGGCACTGGATGAGAACTACGCAGGTGGCGATGCGTTTATCATGCACGGTTTAGCTCCGGAACAAGATAAACAGATGCGCCAGGACGAGTATCGTGCACTTTTTCCGATCGTTGATTATCTATCCCGTCGTCGTATGCGTGTGACGGTGAACTTACATGCAGGAACCGCCGATCTTCGCACGGTTTTACAAAACATTCGGCCAACTGTGATCATCTGGTCGTCTCACGGAAACGATGAGTTCTTTTATGGTTCAAACGGGGAGGCGATCCCGCATGGCATTTTCAAAAATGCATCTCCGTCTGTTTATCAGTTCATCTTGTCAGCCTGCTACGGTCGTTTGGCCATGGACAATTTCTATCTAAAAGATCTCCCGCCAGGGAATGACATGCTCACAGTGGGTTGGAGTGGTTTAACAAACTCAGGTGAAATGATGTCCTATCTGATGAGTGACCGCTGGGATATGTATGAAAGACGTCCTGATTTCACGAATCAGGGACTGACCTGCAAGGATAAAGAGATGATTCGTGTTGCCGATGGAGCGCGTATTTTTGATTATGCGGATAGATCCAGCTGCGGTTCTGCGGTCATTCAAGCACGTGAAAACATGGCGTGCATTTCGGTCTCCGATAAAAAGTCCGTGATCAGCTCCATCAGTCATAATTTGGTTTTGCCAGCAGATTCATTTGATAATTTTTTTGAATGCGCCGACCGTTTAAGCCGGGCCTTTAATAAGAAGCTCTGCCTTCGCAATGGGACTGAGATTCGCATTGTCGATTCAGTTTCAGCTCAGGCCGGGGAGCAGGTTTTTAAAAGTATGCGCGATTGTGAGCAAAGCTTGATCACGGAAGTAGCGCTCTAATTGCTGCTAAGTATCGAAAATGACTCGTAAATGGTCCAATTTTGACCGCAGAGTAGGCTAAGCCCTTAAAAAGCTTGATTTTCCACCTGCTTCGACCTAAAACCATGAGTCCGTGATTACAACTGACTAAGGCATTGTTAAGAGCTGACCCCATCGGGACAGACGCCTTACCGGCGAAAGGTATTTATCATGAAAATGCGCACTCATTCTGGCGCTAAAAAACGTTTGAAAGTTCTTTCAAGCGGCAAAGTTAAGAAAAAAAGCACTCGCATGCGTCACTTGAACTCCCACATGAGCTCAAAAACTAAAAGACAACTAGGCAAAACTTCTTACGTAGAAGACGCAAACATGCTTCAAGTAAGACGTTGTCTTGTATTTTAATTAATCCCTAGCTCAATAGATAATCGGAGTAAAAAATGGCTCGTGTAAAATCAGGTAAAACAAATCGTGCTCGTCACAAAAAAGTTCTTAAAAGAGCAAAAGGCTATTACGCAGCAAATGGCCGTGCATACATCCACGCGGTTGAGAAAAATGACCGTGCAATGGTTTACGCATACCGTGACCGTAAAGTTAACAAACGTAATTTCCGCACTTTGTGGAACCAACGTATCAATGCAGCAGCTCGTTTGAACGGGACTACATACTCTCGTTTGATCGGTGGCTTGATTAAAGCTGGCATCCAAGTTGATCGTAAAGTTATGGCTGACATGGCTATCACTGACGCAGCTGGATTCGCAGCTCTTTGCAAACACGCTTTGGCGTAGTTTTCAGAACCTACAGCAGCGAAGCTGATGGGTAGACAGGGTCTTATGCAAGAATCCCACTCGCAATTTGAGCAGAGAAAGCGCGATCATATTCGTATCGCGCTGGATCCTCGGTCCCAAACTGAGGGCCAAAGCGGGTTGGATTCAATAGAATTAGTGCATGAGGCCTTACCAGATCTGAATTTGAAAGAGGTCGATATTTCGACCTCTTTTGTTTTTAAGGGCGAAGCTCTTTCTCTTAGTTCTCCTCTTTTTATTTCATCGATGACGGCCGGCCACGAAAATGGTCAGGAGATCAATGCCGCTTTAGCTCGTTTGAGTGATCGTCGTCAGATTTTGATGGGCGTTGGTTCGCAACGTCGTGAATTGGACGATTCCAATGCTGCCGAAGAATGGGCTCGCGTGCGCAAACAAGCGCCGAAGGCTTTGCTACTCGGAAATATTGGAATCGCTCAATTGATCAAAACGCCAATCGATAAGATTCGCCGCTTGATTGATTCAACACAAGCAAAGGCCTTGTTCGTACATCTGAACCCTTTGCAAGAAGCTTTGCAACCAGAAGGCACGACTGAATTTAAAAGTGGTCTGGTCGCGATCGAAAACCTTGTGCAGCTTGCGGGGGTTCCGATTGTGGTGAAAGAAGTGGGTTGCGGTTTTTCTGTTGAGACTTTGAAGCGTCTCGCGAATACCGGTGTATTTGCAGTGGATGTTAGCGGTAAAGGCGGCACTCACTGGGGACGTGTGGAAGGTTACCGTTCGCAAGAAACAGATTTGCTCCATCAAGTGGCGCAGACCTTTGCGAACTGGGGTGTGAGCACAGTTCAGTCGGTGAAAAACGCCAAGGAAGCACGTGTGCCTTACGAGGTGTGGGCTTCCGGTGGAGTTCGTAACGGTTTGGACGTGGCAAAACTTTGTGCTCTTGGAGCAGCGAAAGTAGGGGTGGCAAAGCCATTCTTGCAGGCCGCTCTTGAAGGGGATGAAGCACTTGAAAATTTACTTAATCGCTTCGAGATGGAACTTAAAATTTCTCTTTTCTGTACGGGTTCTAAAAATCTCAAAGATCTGCAAACGAAGAAGGTGATAGTATGACAAAACAACTTCGTGACATCTTCCAAGGCTTCTCAAAACTTTCTCGCGAAGAGCGTCTTCAGGCGTTGAAAGACGTCGGCGTTCTTCATGATAGTGACGTGGATTATCTGGCTAAAGGTGGTCTTCGCGATACATCTTTGGGTGAGAAATTTATCGAAAATGTGATCGGTTACTTCCAGATCCCATTGGGAGTGGCGACAAATTTCCGGATCGACGGTAAGGACTTTGTGATCCCGATGGCGGTTGAAGAAACCTCCATCGTGGCAGCCGCTTCTAAAACTGCAAAATGGATTCGTGAATCGGGCACGATCACGACTGAAGTTGTAGGTGCTGAAATCATCGGACAAATTCAATGCGCGAAAGTTCAAGACTTTGCGACATTTGAAAAGCAATTACTGGCTCAAAAAAACTACATGATTGAAATTTCCAACCGCGAAGTGGCTTTTGGCTTGGTTCGTCGCGGTGGTGGTGTTCGTGATATCGTTGTTCGCCGTGTGCCTCGTGGTGACGGTTCGGACATGGCGGTTGTGCATGTGATGATGGATCCGTGCGATGCCATGGGTGCGAATATCATGAACCAGGTTTGTGAGTTCTTAAAAGAACCGATTGAACAATTCACCGGCGAAAAGGTCACAATGTGCATCCTTTCAAACCTGGTGGACTCTAAAATCACTCGTGCCACCGTTCATATCACGGATATCGATGCTGACTTGGCTGAAAAAATTGCGGAAGCTTCTTTGTTTGCGCAGCAAGATCCTTATCGTGCAGCGACCAACAACAAAGGTGTGCTGAATGGTATTGATCCGATTTTAGTGGCAACTGGTAACGACTGGCGTGCGGTGGAAGCCGGTATTCACGCTTATGCTTCTCGCACAGGTCAATATCGCTCGATCACTCGTTGGTACCGTGATGGTAAAGGTCTTACGGGTGTATTTGAAGCGCCTCTTATCGTCGGAACTGTGGGTGGGGTGACAACACTTCATCCGACGGCGATGATGTGTATGAAGATGTTGGGAACAACATCAGCAAATGATCTTTCTCGCGTGATTGCGGCCGTCGGTCTGGTGCAAAACTTGGGTGCTTTAAAAGCCCTCACGACAGTTGGAATCATTGAAGGTCATATGAAGCTTCATACGAAAAATCTCGCTTTGGGTGCAGGTGCGGAAGAGCGTGAGATTCCTTTAGTACAAAAGAAATTGGAAGAAATCTTGGCGATCCGTAAACGCATTTCATTAAGCAATGCGATCGACGTTCTGAAAGAACTTCGTAGCCAAGCCTCGCAAAAACTGTAAGCGGAGTTTTAAGTGGCACTGGCCTTTTCTATCCCCGGAAAAACATTTCTTGCCGGAGAGTATCTGGCTTTGCAGGAAGGACCGACTTTGGTTTTCCTGTCTCAGCCGTGCTTTGAGGTTGGGGTTAAAAAGGGAACAGGCCAACTTGAGGGTATTCACCCGAATTCTCCCGCGGGTCTTTTTATCAAAAAACATTCTGAGATCTTCAGTAAGTTTGATGTAAGCTTTCGTGACCCTTATCAAGGGCGCGGCGGCTTTGGCGCTTCAACGGCGCAGTTCTTGGGTGTGTATGCAATGAGTTTGGTACAAGAGCATTCTCACCAGGACATGGAAAAGCTTTTTGATATCAAACATCTCTTGGAGAGCTACTATGAAGTGGCTTGGACGGGAGAGGGACAGCGCCCGAGTGGAGCAGATCTCGTTGGGCAACTTAAAGGCTCTTTGACGTTTTTTGAGAAACGTCGCTCGGCTGTTTCAGTGACGGGATGGCCCTTTTCTAATTTAGATTTTTATATTGTGCATACGGGAAATAAAGTGCCAACGCATGAGCATTTGAAAACTTTAAAAGAGTTTGATGCCTCAGCGCTTGAAAAAGCTTTTGCGCGTATTCGTGGATCTTTCGAGCAGCATCTTGAAGAAGAGTTTGTTAACGGAATTCAGGATTATGCAAAGGCCTTGGCGGATTTGCAGTTTACTTGCGAGCCGACGTTGAAATTGTTGGCGGAACTAAAAAACTGCAAAGGTGTTTTGGCAGCAAAAGGCTGTGGTGCTTTAGGGGCGGACGTCTTGTTGGTGGTGACTTCGAAAGGTCAGAAGTCTTCGCTGGAAGAATTCAGCCAAGCTAAGGGACTCACAATCACGGCTTCGCAAAAAGATCTCGCTCCCGGTTTGCAGTTTCAGGTAAGGGAAAATTTATGAATTCAGTAACGGTGTCGGCACCTTCAAATATCGCTTTAATTAAATACATGGGTAAAATTGAAGGCTCTGGTAACAAACCGACGAATGGTTCGTTGTCTTATACACTTGAGAACCTGCGCACCTTTGTTCGTTTGACTGAAATTTCAGGTCCTGTTGATCAATGGAAGGCATTTGTCAGAGAAGATCTCACTCCAATTGAATTATCTGAAAAAGGCCAACAACGCTTCATTAAGCATTTGGGATTCCTTAAAATGAAATGGGGAGTGACCCAGAATTATTTGATCGAATCAGCGAATAATTTCCCATCCGACTGTGGGCTGGCGAGTTCAGCTTCAAGCTTTGCTGCTTTGACTTTGGCAGCAGCTGAAATGTTCCAAAAGACTCATCCTCAATCTTGGGGCACGGATAAGAAAACTTTGTCAGAGCTTTCTCGTCAGGGATCCGGTTCTTCATGTCGTTCTTTGTACAGCCCTTGGGCTTTATGGCAGCACGAATATGCAGAGAACATGGCTTTGCCATTTGAAAACTTGCATCACTTGGTTGTGATTGTTGAAGATTCTAAAAAAGAAGTTTCAAGTTCAGAGGCACACAAATTGGTGACGACAAGCCCGCGTTTCGAAGGACGTGTAGATCGTGCGGAAATGCGTTTGCGTGATTTGACGAATGCATTGCGCTTTAATGATTGGCACCTGGCTCGTCAGATTGTTTGGGATGAATTCATCGACATGCATAAATTGTTCGAAACTAGCACGCCGAGTTTTTCTTATATGACGGATGGTTCTCGCCAGGTTTTGGAAGAGTGCCAAAAACTTTGGAATAAGTGGCAAGACGGTCCATTGGTGACAATGGATGCCGGTGCCAACGTGCATATGTTGTTCCGTAACGATCAGTTGAAATCGTTTGCGAGTTACCGTGAGCAATTTGCTGCAAACTTTAAGGTCATGGCCTTTGAAGGTGTGAAAAGCAATGTCCATTAATTTTTCTTGTAAAGCATTTGGCAAATGGATCCTAGCAGGAGAGCATGCGGTTTTGCGTGGTGTTCCGGCTTTGGTTTTCCCTCTGAAATCTCGAGTTCTTGAACTGTCTTATGCTCGCAGTGAATCCCCATTGGAGTTGAAACTGCAAGGTGATCACGGGAAAGAATTGCAGCTCCTAGTTTGGGGCGTTTTAGAAAAAGCCTGTGAAGCAAAAAATATCAAACGCACAGACCTTAAAGGCACCTTGCTTTTGGAGTCGACGATTCCTGTCGGTGCGGGGATGGGTGCTTCTGCTGCACTTTGTGTGGCGTTGACTCGTTGGTTGGGATTCTTGGGATATGTAAAAGAATCTGAATACTATGAGTTCGCTCGTTCTTTAGAAAATCTTTTCCACGGTGAATCCAGCGGCGTTGATATCGCGGTGGCTTTAACGGGCGAAGGCTTGCGCTTTGTTCGCGATGGTGAACGCACGTCTTTAGAGACAAAATGGCAGCCGAATTGGTTTATTTCTTATTCTGGAAAACGTGGTGTCACCGTCGATGCCGTGAATAAGGTGAAAGAACTGATTGCGGCGGATCCTGTGCTTGGAAAAAAAATCGACGACGAAATGGCGAAAGCTGTGCAATTGGCTGAACAAGCTCTGCAGCTCCCAGAGTCCGAGGGTAAGACGTTGTTAATCAAAGCTTTGGACCTTGCAGGACAATGTTTTGAACAATGGGGACTGAACGAAGGCGCACCAGCGAAGCATTTAGCTTTGTTGCGTGAAAACGGCGCTATCGCAGTCAAACCCACAGGTTCCGGCGGCGGCGGCTACGTATTATCCCTCTGGGAAAAACAACCTGCAAAAGATCTTCAACTGATTCCTTGCTAAGAGGTACATGCCGTGAAATTCGCAGTGTTGGTCGTAGTGACGTTATTTTCATTGTCAACGTTCGCATTGAGTAATGCCGTGCCAGCAGTGGAGTCTCAGTTCGATTCCACGGTATTTTATTCAGTTACTCAATATGATGAATCGGCGAAAGAAGAAGGTCTGGGGTTTTGCAATGGCCAGTTGATTTCTCCGCGCGTGATGGTGACAGCTGCCCACTGTGTGGCTCATGCCTTTGTCCTGAAGAAACCCACGCTGGAAATTCAATTAGGGGAATATCTCTATCGTGACCGAAACGGCGAGATTGTGCGTATTGGTTATGCTTATAAGAAAAAAGAAATCATCGATGCAGATTTTTATTTTATTACCTCACTTAAGAACAAACTGATCAGCCAGGGGCTTCGGACGCGTTTAGGTCCCAATGATGATATCGCAGTTGTTGTTTTTAAGAGAGATCTTGAAGTAAAGCCAGAAATGCAGTTTCCACAAGTTGTCACCCAGGCCGAGTTAAAAGGACTTTTACCACGACTCATGCAGTATCGTCCGCAAGTCGTGACAGTGAATCCATTTGAAGAAATCAGAACAAACGACACTCGCCGAAGGGCCCTGCTGGATAAAGTCAGTTTCAATTCTGGCGGACACCTTGAATCAAAGTCTATCGCAAGGCTTGCGCCAGGGGACAGTGGCGGCCCGCTATTTATTCAAATCGGAGATCAGTTAAAACTTGCGGCGGTTGTGAAGGGTCGCGCGGAAACGATCTTTTCGAACTGGGATGTTTATGGTCTTCTGGACAATAAGATCTGCGATATTTTCCGCCAAATTTCAGATAAATCAATCCAGCCGCAACTTTGTATTTAGGAAAAGTATCCGTACCTTTTTGAAATGCGAAATGTCATTGCAATTGTGCACCTAGGAGCTCTTATTTTCTGAGATAGAAAAGGCGCTTTTTCTCGGGGAATTTTTCAATGGCGTAGCGGAGCATGGTTCGTGGCATTTCTGACGAATACTTGTCTAAGAACGCCATTTCAATTTTGCTATCGCGTTCTCCGATTTCTCGCAACATCCAGCCCACGGCTTTGTGAATCAAATCATGGTCATCTTTTAAAAGTAACTTCGCCAGTTTTAAAGTCTCATCGAATTCACCCTGACGAATAAAATGGAACGTCGTCATAACGGCAATACGGCGATCCCAAACAGATTTGGACTTCACAAGTTTATAGAGAATCTTGCGATCTTGTTCGAAGAGATACCTTCCCATGATGTATTCCGCAGAGCTGTCGACCAAATCCCAGTTATTCACAAATTTTTTATGCTTCACGTAGGTTTGATAGATTTTCTTGCGAACGGCTGGTGTGCCTTTCTGAAATTGATAATTCAAAATCAACAAAGCGATCAGACGTTCTTCATGGTATTTGGATTTTAAGAGAGCTGTGACTTCACTGAGTGGCAAATCACGATACTTGCGAACAATGCCCCGGCTTTGTGGAACGGTGAGACCTAAAAAAATATCACCTTCGCCATATTCACCGGGACCGGTTTTAAAAAAGCGCAGCATGAATTTTGCTTTCTCTGGATTGCGCAGTTTTGAAATGTCCTGGTGAATTCCCATTTTACTTCTTTCGATTGGCGTAACAGAAAAGTGCGATACTTGCTGCGACCGTTGCATTCAGGGACTCTACTCCTTCTGACGGGACAGAAAGTTTTTTAAGTCCTTTGATGCCACTAAACCCTGGGCCTTCTTCGCCAATGACCAGACGTAGATCATTGGGCCACGGAAACTTCGCGACATTTTCGCCTTTCATATCCAAGACGAAATCCTGGTCGTTACCTTGAAGAAAATCTGCAAGTTTTCCGATTTTAAAAATAGGAAGCTTTAACATTGCACCAGCGGATGCTTTAATGGCTTTAGGATGATAGGGATTACAACTTTCTTCAGTGAGAAGAATTTTGCTTGCTCCAAATGCCATTGCCGAACGAGCCAGCGCACCTAAGTTTGAAGGATCACCAAGAGGGCAAACCACTTCCAAACCTTTTGGTGACTTATCAGTACTCAAGACTTCAATTTCTTTGGGCTCTAAAACCAAAAGATTGTAGTGAGTTCCCACGACATCGATTTCATTAAACAACGCTTTGGGAAGTTTGAATAATGGGACGCGAGTGCCCTTCAAAGAAGTTGTCAGCGGTTTTAAATCTTCATGAATGATCTCAGCTTTGATTTTAAAACTGGGATTGGCCAAAAATTCCGAAATCAGCTTTTCGCCCATCAAAATAAACTCTTGATGCTTTTTAATACCACGCGCACTGGAAAGGTCACTCCAGCGGCGGAAATGTTCATTTGTTTTTGAAGAAATATCGATCAAAGCCTACGTCCCTTAAAGTCGGTTGTAGGCTTGATTCTAATATGGGGCGGGGAAAGTCGCAATTCTTACTTGTTCTTGTAAAGTCGCAAATCGAAATAGCTGTGTTTGCTACGGAAGACACGGATTTTATAACCTTCTTTATCCAAGTACAAGCTGCCAACATAATAACGGTCGTCTTCGTTTTTAAGTGTTCCGACGTAAAGCTTTTCCCCAAGAACCATATAACCTTCTACGTGATGGGTACGGATCCCATTAGAACGAAGGTCGATGTGGATCATATCTGCGTTTTCGTCGTCTGGTTGGATTTCGACGAACCAAATCGTATTGTGGTCATAGGCTACCCAAGAGCCAGGAAGCTCGCCTTGGTCAATTGGCAGTACGTTGGTAGCGAGTGGCCAGGGAAGAGGAGTGTCCTTTGCATATGAAAAAGGGACAGCGAGGATTAAGCAAAAAATAAGACTCAAGAATTTCATATGTTAGTCTCCGGTTGTAATTCAAAGTTAATGCTGCAAGCGGGGCTGAGGTAGTACCCACGGCGATCGCGAAGGATATATCGAGGGTTTTCAATATCGGGTTCTATAAGTGTACGAAGTCGCTTGATCGAAACATAGATCAAGTTATCGTGCATACTTGGGTCGTAAGCTTGCTTCCAGATGTTCTCAAGGACTTCTTCTTTACTAAAGCGCACCCCTGGGTTTTTCATAAACATCAAAGCCAGGTCCAATAGTAAGTGTTGGTTTTTAAAGTCGATGTGGCCGCGCGTGCGTTCTCTTATAAGACGAGATTCGATATTCACGATAAAATCAAACTGCAAAAGGCCCGGCGTTTTTTTCGACAAGGCATCTTTTGAATAAATGCGATACTGGCGCGGATGTTTCTTAGGATCGATTCCTGCCATGCAGAGATCAAAATAAATCTGCGCTTGAGTTCTTTGACCGATCTCATTATGAATTCGCCCTAAAAGAAGCAACAATCCTGGCATTGTCAGGTGGTTGCCTTTATTTTGCGCCATTTGATAGGCCTTCCATACGAGGGCAGAGGCCTGTTCAAATAAAGAATTTTGGCTTGCGATATGGGCCCGTGTAACAAGAGCCCAGATCTCAACTTCAGGTAGATCAATTGACTGCAAAATCGTTTCAAGTTTTTCAAGACTGCGGTTTGCAAAATCCCAGTCGCGGGCGAGGCTCGCATAGATATGAACTTCCAATGTCAGTGAACGCGCCAAATATTCCAAGTCTTGCGACTGTGTCGCAAAGGCGATGGTTTGACTTAAGTATGTTTTAGCTTCTTCAATTTGATTCTGCTGCAAGTTGTGAAACGTCAAAAGGTAAGAAGCACGGGCTTTCAAAGAGGCATCAAATTCATCTGCAAGAAAAGGACTTATTTTTTCAAGAAACTGATACGTTTCCTGGCTGCGTTCCAATTCAGCCAAACACTGCATTTGAATGCGTATGCAATCGAGATAAGAAGAAAATTCTTTTTGTGCTAGTGCGAGTGCCTGAGCTTTTTCAAACGCGGCAAGAGCTTCCAAAAAGTCGCCTTTTTGGTACAGCAGTCTTGCGAGTTGGAGGGAATTTGTCAGGGTCTCATTCATGCCGGGACATTGAATAGTGCCTTTGTCAGGACTTCGTCAATGTCTGACACGATCTTAAATATTAAAATTAATGTACTGCTTTATTCCTGTGCAGTTCCCATGTTGGCAAGGGCTTTATCGATAGCACGAGCCACTTCCAAATCTTTCTGTCTTGCCATCCAGCCGGAGTTGGCTGCGCGAACTTTCAGCAATTCTTGTTTGGCCTCAGGGTCTTTTAGTAAAGACAACGCATGAGTCGCTGCCGATTTGAGCTCTGGATCGTGCGACATCAAAAGCTCTAAGATGCCAGGAACTGCCGGCGCGCCAGCTTTACCCAAAGCTTCACTGCACCAATGGCGAACTTCTTTTTCAGAGTCACGAACGCAAGTCGATGCGGTTTCAAGAACCGCTTGTTCTTCTTTCCAGCTGGCTTGTGCAAAGGCGCGAGCCGCGATGTCTTTTTGAAGTTTCGTCGGAGTTGCAATTTCTTTGCGTAAAGCTTCAAGTCCCGGATGGCCCAAGCACTCCAAAGCTTTTACTGCTGGATCTGAAGTGTCGCCTGTTTTAATGCTGGAAACAATCGCATCAATATGAGGTTCTGCAATCTTACGACCTTGTTCAGAAAGCGAGCACACCATGCTGATCGCGCGACGGCGATTTGTGCCTTCTTGTGCTAGATTTTTTGCAACAAACTCGCTGACCAAATCTTCACGTTTTAATTTTTGTGCCAATATTTTAGAAGCCAAGGCGCTGGTTTTCGGATTGTCGAGCAGAGATGTCAGGCGTTTGCTGACCCACGCGCGCTCTTCATCACCGAGTTTTAGCAAAACACCCGCTGCCGCTTCCGAGACCTGAAGATCTTCTGATTCACTTAAGCGTTTAACCAAAAGATAGCCAATGCGCTTTACGTTTTCGGTTCCAAACTTTGGCATGGCATCGATAGCGGCCGCACGAACTGTTGGATCTTTATGTTTAAGCATAATGTCGGCAAGTTTTGGTAAGCCTACGACTGCTTTCATGTCAGAACATTTCACCGCGCGAACGGCCCAATAGACAACGTCGGAGTCTCCGTTTGTTGTGAGGTTTGCCAGAATCAGTTTGTTTTTGTCGTTACAAGCTTGACCAGTGGCCACAGCTTCTTGCAGCTCCACGGCGACTTTATTTTTTGCGGTGATCGTCACAGCTTCAGTTGGAGCCGCGGTGACTTCTTCAGGAGCTTCAACAGTTGTCACAGCTCCACGCGTGAGAGCAAAATCAGGACGGCTTTCATTATATGCCGTTACAATCGTGCGCCCCAAAAACACGGCGGTGATTGGAACGAGAATAAAAATTGGCCAACTCAAAACAAATGCAGACAAACGGCTAAAGGCAACGCGGGAGCAAAATGACAGCAAGGGGCCCATCAAACTCCACACGACGACAAAAAGACAGATTGTAAAGGCGACTGGAATCACAGCCCCTTGCCAAATAAGGGGAGCCCAACTCATTTTGCCGACTTCGTAAAATCCATAGGCAATCAAAGCCGCAACAAGGGCGCGAGCAAACCAACCCCAAGGGTTGTGGCGCAATTTACTTGGAAGTGAATGAGCAAGCCAGATGCCGGCTTTGGTAAGTGTTTGCAAGTTTGAAAACAAGCACATGAAAACGCCGACAGCCAAAACGTAGACGTAGTAATCGTGATAAACGGGATCAAGGTGTAAAACTGTGCCTTCAACAATCATCGACGCAATAATCGCGCAGAACAGAAGAAACCATGGCAGAACAAGATATCGAAGTGTGTTGAATTTCACGAGATGCATCCTCCTTTATCGCTTTACCAGAGGAGAATAGACGCAACTCTGCCGAAAGGTCTAGCATTCAGCACAAAGAATGACGCAATTACCGCGCAGAGTTGGGATATTTTTCGGCCCAACGGCGCTTCTCTTCAGGAGAGAGTTCTTCGAGGAGAAGGTGTTCTCCATCGTCTTCTTCTGGGAGCGGTTGGTGTTTGATTTTTTCGTAAACCACGAGGCGACGCTCGTGCGGTGTGTGCGGTAAAGTGTACGCCACGTCTTCAACAAGTTTATAGAACTCGCCCCAATTTTCTTTCGCAGCCTTGATCTCGGGATCAACGCCGGGGCCCTTCATAAAGTAAACGCGACCACCGATTTGCAAGCAGCTGATCACATTTCCAAGAGTGTTGCCGATGTCTTCAACAGCACGTGTTATGGCGCCATTTACCGGGTAAACGAAGTGCTTATTGATGTTACGGCCGACGATATCAAGATTTGGTAAATTCATTTCTGAGCGCACGTGTTTTAAGAATTCCACGCGACGTTGCACGCCTTCACCTAAAAGAATTTTTTCTTTCGGGAACATGATTTTAAGAGGAATTCCCGGGAAACCGGGACCGGTGCCGACGTCGATCAGTGGAAATTGCAACTTGGTATATTTCGTAATGATGATGCTATCGATAAAGTGCTTAATGGCGATGTCGCGAAGTTTTAAGAGGCGGGTAAAGTTCTCTTTTTCTTGGTTCAGCATCAAAAGGCGATAAAAGTGCGCCAATTGATGACGCTGCTCGTGGCTAACCAAGTTGAACTCGTGATTGCGGAAAATATCGGCAAGTCGGTCGTTGGCCTCATTGAGTTCAAAGATATGTTCCGGCTTTTTATGGCGACCCATAAGGGCTTTGGGGCTTTTATCGGCAGGATTTGCACGGGCTTCTTGACGAGCCTTATAGGGACTGTAGTTCGTTTTGTTCTTATGCGCCATAGAGTGGGGCCGAGAATAGGGGCAAAACCCTTAAACCTCAAGGCTTTTCTGCACTGTGTGTAAAACCTAAATCCTTGAAAAATCGCGGGTTTAAAGGGAATATCAGAAACCTATGTCATTAGCGAAACTTGATTCTATTAAAGATGCAGCGCTAGCAGCCTTTAAAGCGGCTCCTAGCTCCAAAGACCTCTACGACCTCAAAGTTCAATACTTGGGGAAAAGTGGTTCCCTCACTGAGATTATGAAAGAGATGGCGACTCTTCCAAAAGAAGAAAAACCGCTCTTTGGTAAGAGAGTCAACGAGGTGAAACAAATTCTTGAGACGGCTTATTCAGAAGCAGAAAACGCTCTGAAAAATGCCGAGATCTCGAGCAAAATGGCCGCTGAAGAATTGGATATGACGCTGCCAGCGTTTACTCGTCCTAAAGGCACCCAACATCCAGCTGCCATCGTTGTCGACGAGATTTTTACGATCATGTCTCGCTTGGGTTACAGCCTGCGCACAGGTCCTGTGATCGAAAAAGATTATTATAATTTCGAAGCTCTCAACATTCCGGCAGACCATCCCGCGCGCGAGATGCAAGACACGTTCTTCATTGATAAAACGCATGTTCTTAGAACTCATACATCTCCGATTCAAATTCATTCACTTGAAAATGAAGAGTTGCCATTGCGTGTGATCGGAACAGGTCCTGTGTTCCGTTGCGATAGTGATATTTCGCATTTGCCAAACTTCCATCAAATCGAAGCACTTTGCGTTGATGAGAAAGTTTCAATGGCGGATTTGAAAGGCACGATCAGCTTCTTCGTACGTGAGTTCTTCGGTGCAGGCCTTAAAACCCGTTTCCGTCCAAGCTTCTTCCCATTCACAGAACCTTCGGCAGAAGTGGATTGCTCATGCCCGATTTGTAAAGGCAAAGGCTGCAGTCTTTGTAAGCATACAGGTTGGATTGAGATCGGTGGTTGCGGCCTTGTGAATCCGAAAGTTTTCCAAGCAGCAAAAATTGAGTATCCGAAATGGCAAGGTTTCGCATTCGGATTTGGTGTTGAGCGTATGGCCATCATTAAATACGGAATCGAAGATATTCGCTTGTTCCCTGAAAATGACGTTCGTTTCTTAAGGCAGTTTGTAAAATGAAAATAAGTCTAAAGTGGCTCCAAGAGTATGTTGATGTAAAAGAATTCTTCACTAAACCGGAAGACCTTGCCGAGATTTTGACTCGTGCAGGATTGGAAGTTGAAGAGATCACAAACCGCGCAAAAGATTTCAATCACGTGGTGATCGGTAAAATCCTAGAAAAAGACAAGCATCCGAACGCGGATAAATTGTCTTTGTGCCGTGTTTCGACAGGCGAAGGACTCGTTCATCAAATCGTGTGTGGTGCGCAAAACCACAAAGCGGGTGATGTTGTGATCGTGGCACTTCCAGGTGCTGTATTGCCAGGTAATTTTGCGATTAAAAAATCAGCAGTTCGTGGTGTGGATTCAGCAGGTATGCTGTGTTCGCTTAAAGAATTGGGCTTGGCGAAAGAATCAGAAGGCATTGCGATTTTGCCTCCAGATGCTCCGATCGGTAAAGCTTACGCTGAATACGGTGGTTATGACGATATCACTTTCGAATTAAAGGTGACTCCAAATCGTGCGGACTGCTTAAGCCACTTTGGTTTAGCTCGTGAAGTGGGCTGCCTGCTCTCAAAAGAAGTAAAAGCGCCAAAAGCAGAACCCGTCACAGTTTCTAAATCGACGAAAAGCGAAATTGCACTCGAAGTGCGCACTCCCGATATGTGTCCTCGGTACACGGGTCGCTTTATCAAAGGAGTGAAAGTGGGACCAAGCCCGGCTTGGTTAAAACAGCGCTTAGAAGCTCTGGGCATGAACTCGATCAATAACGTTGTGGACGTGACAAACTTTGTGATGTTGGAACTTGGTCAGCCTTTGCATGCATTTGATGCGGGCTTTATCGGTGGTAAAAAAATCATCGTGGATCGTGCTGTTGCTGGTGAGAAATTTATCACTCTTGATGGCACTGAGAAAACTCTGACGGGCATTGAACTCACAATCCGTGATGCCAGCCATCCGGTTTGTTTGGCAGGTGTTGTCGGTGGTAAAAATTCCGGCGTTTCTGAAGCGACGAAAGACATCTTCCTTGAGAGTGCTTACTTTATGCCAATGGCTGTGCGTAAATCAGCACGCGCTCACGGTATTGAAACAGACTCAGCTTATCGTTTCTCTCGCGGAGTGGATCCTGATGGAGCTTTGCGTGGGTTGAATCGTGCAACAGCTTTGATTTTGGAAGTTGCTGGTGGTGAAGCTTATAGTGATCACCATGACTTCTATCCAAATCCAGTTAAAAAATCTCCAGTGACATTGTCAGTACAAACAGTTTCAGACCGTTTGGGTTATGAAGCTGAAGAACATAAATTTGTCGATTTCATGAAGCGCTTAGGTTGCCATGTTGAGAAGTCAGGCACAGCTTACAAAGTTTTGCCTCCGACATTCCGTTTTGATATCGAGCAAGACATGGATTTGGTGGAAGAGTATGCGCGTCTGAATGGTTACGATCATATTCCAGAGTCATTGCCGGTTTTTGCAAAAATGCCGACATTCCAGGATAAGACGTTCATGTTGAATCGCGCAACCAGCGAACTTTTGCGTGCGGAAGGTTACTCACAAGCTGTGAACTTCGCCTTTGTCGGTTCAAAAGCAGAGCGTGCTTTCTTGGGCTCTCTTGAGACGTTGAAAGCAGCGGGGTTGGTGGCTTCTGAAAAAGCCATTCATGTGATGAATCCTCTGAACGAAGAGATGGATGTCATGCGTTCGTCTTTGAGTTTTGGTTTGTTCAGAAACCTGAATTCAAATTTCCATGCTGGCAATATGCAAGGGAAGCTTTTTGAAACAGGTAGCACTTTTGCGGTGAAAGAAGATGGTTCTTATTCTGAAAGCACGCATTTGGGTCTTGCGATCTGGGGACGCACGCAGAATCTTTGGAACAAATCATTGGATTACCCAGTGGTTTATGAAGCCAAAGCTGCAGTTGAAGCGTTACTTAAAGTTCTCAATATTTCTTCGTACACGTGGGTGACGCCTGCAAATAAAGCAGAAGTGCCGGCGTTCTTACATTTGGGTCAATATGCTCAATTGTTAGTTGAAGGCAAAAAAGTTGGCTTTATCGGAACTGTTCATCCAGTTTTACTTGAAGAAGCAAAAATTCGTGTTCCTGCTGCATTGGCAGAGTTGGATTTGGATCTGCTTTATAAAACACAGCCTCGTCCTTACCGTATCCAAAGCATTTCGAAGTTCCCTATCGTGGAGCGTGACTTTGCCTTTGTGATGCCGAAGACGTTGAAGGTGGGTGACGTCTTGAAAGACATCCGTAAGGCGGCGGGAGCTTTGTTGCTGAATGTGGACGTTTTTGACCTTTATGAAGGCGACAAAATGGAAGCAGGGAAGAAGTCTGTCGCGCTGAGACTGTGGTTGCAAGATAAGAATGCCACACTGCAAGAAGCGCAGATTTCAGAGGTAACTACGAAGGTACTTGAAAGTTTGAAAAAGAATTTTGATCTTTCAGTGAGATAAACTCTTGATATGTTTCAGTAACTTGTTAGGCTGAAGGTGCATGACTAAGTACGAAAAGGGAGTGAAGGACTACTATGGCAGGCCAGAACTTAGGCAAATCAACTGTGACGAAGGCCGATATCGTCGAGAACGTGTACCAAAAGATTGGATTTTCCAAGAAGGAAGCATCTGAATTGGTCGAAATGGTTTTCGATACCTTGAAGGATGTTTTGCAAAACGGGGAAAAGGTTAAGATTTCCGGTTTTGGTAATTTTCTTGTTCGCGGAAAAAACGAGCGCATTGGTCGCAACCCACAAACGGGTGAGCAGATCAAAATTTCAGCTCGTCGTGTTTTGACCTTCCGTCCCTCACAAGTACTTAAAGCTATGTTGAATGGTGAAGAGTACGCTCACTTGAAGGATGACGATGATGATGACGACGATGACAACTACGACGATCACGAGTAGTGACGCCTCCGAGCTCGCGTTGGAAGATCAACACGTGGGCTTGGCGCAAGAAATCGAAAACGCCGATGTCCCTGTGACATCGAGCGAGCCTATCTCTATTCCGGCGATGCTTTGTGATGACAAGCTCTTGGAAGAGATCAATTCTATTCCGGACAGAATGGGATTTAAAATCGGCGATGTTGCCGATATCTTGGGAATTAAACAATACGTTCTCCGTTACTGGGAAACTGAGTTTGATATCTTAAAGCCTAAAAAAGCGTCTAACAATCAGCGTATGTATACACGTAAAGATGTTGAGAATGCTTTGTTGATCAGAAAGCTTCTTCACCGCGATCGTTTCTCTATCGAGGGAGCAAGAAACGCGATGAAAGAACTCAAAGCGCATGTTCGTAAAGAAAAAGACATGAGTCAGGTTTATCACAAACTTGAGAATGTCACAGAAGGCGTAGAGGAGTTGATCCTTGATATCCGCCGCTTGCGCCAACTATTTAAATAAATATTTTCACGAATTGTGAATAAAGAGGCCGGTCAGGGGATCGGCCTTTTTTTTTGATTTAACGGTGTATAAAATTTTCAAGACATCTGTTGATGAATAATTTCATGCTTTTCTGTGACCACTTGTGAGTCGCGACCCTTGGTTTTATCATTCACCTCAGTTTTAAAAACTGACATGGAGATTTTCATGAAAAAACTAATTTTGTCTCTGACTTTGGTTCTCGCAAGTGTACAGGTTTCAGCCGCTTCTAAATATTGCAATGCCAGCAAAAAAACGACAGCGAAAATTGATCAATTGCGTATCGTAGAGTTGCCCTTCCAAATTGTGCAAAGTGAAGTGGTAAAGGCTTTGCTTGTCGATAAATGTGTAAGCAAGAGATTGTCGACAGAAGAGGTCGCAACGCTTGCAGAAATGCTTTTAAACTACGAATACAGTGAAGATACAGCCGCGCAAATCATCGGCGAGTTCTTAGCTCAATAAGAAAAAGCCAGGCTTCTTCAGCCTGGCTTTTTTTTCGTGTGTGATCTTGGTTAATAATTTTAGTCTTTGATTTTTAGATCTGGATTTGCACAAGTTCCTGGAACTGCACCACCACCGTAGTTAGGCACTTCATCGAACTTTTTCACGAAGTAATTTCTTGCTTCGCTTTTGTGCATCACATAGTCCACACCCTTGTAACAGAACATTGGACATTTTTGCTTACCTTCGTCCTTTGAGCCCACAGGGCAAATTGCCACAGAACTCATTGGCACGTGTCCGCGTCCGCCAGGGATATAAAGCCAATCGCTATCCTCATCTTCATCAATGCTATTCACACCTTCGTCGTCACCTGGATCACGTGGATCTTGTTCTCCTTCGTCATCACCTGGATCGCGTTCATCAGCGTCTGGATCGTCTCCGGGATCGCGACCGTTAACACCTAACGGGTCATCTCCGGGATTGCGTCCGTCACCAGTATTTTTCAGTGAGGCGATTTGTGATTCGGTAAAGCCAACCTTAGAACAGTTTTGGAAGGCGATTATAAGAACGAAACTACTGCAGAGAAGAAATGCTGTCGATAATTTTGCTTTCACTTGATACCACCTTAGTTGCTTAATCTCGATAACTCTAGCTATTGCATTCCAAGTGCCATCGTAAGCTGTCAGTAAAATGCTTATGGGGGTGGGTGAGTGTCAGTATGATATTTTATTTTTCATTAATACAGGTGGAAGTCGGCGAATTGTCTTAAGAAAAATCGCCCTGGCTAAGCACTAGGCAAAATCAAATTCGTAGACAGGGGAATTTCTCACAGTGAGACGCTAGTTCGGTGAAGCCTTGTCTTAATTCTCTTTAAGGAATTAAGCCTTTTTGAAAGACTTTATTCCACGTCTGCATATCGCGAATAAGCACAGTTTTATTTTTATAATGAGGACGTTCTAAAATACGGAGCATTTCAGGGCGCATTTTCGTGTGAATCTGGCGCATTGTTTTATACAGCTTTTGCGTATGTTCCCAACTGCGCTCGTGGCAGCCCGCTGGAAGTTCGGCGCGAACACTCCAAAGATTTTGAATTTGTCTTTTCGTAAGCCACCAATAGTGACGCCAAATCGGAAGATCAATAAAGACAATTTGGTCAGCCATTTTTAAACGCGGTTCTAACAGATCAAGTGGACCAAAGCCATCCACGATCCATTTATCTTGCGCCGTCACCTCGGTTAAAGATTTTCTGGTTTCATCCAGAGGCCGCATCTTCATGCCCGGCAAAAACTGCAAGCGATCAATATGCGTAAGAGGTAATGAGTACCGCGCAGCCAAGCTTTGACTGAGACGAGTTTTACCTCCGGCAATATTTCCAATCACGGCGATTTTTTGAAACATAAAGATATATTAAGGAGAAGAAGAAATTTCGCAAGCTGGTTTATGGAGTCAACCAGCTTGCTATGGGAACGGCTAAGGAATCATAGGCGGCAGAGAAAGTATCTTTCGTGGAAATTGATACGAAGAAATCAAAGATATGATGCGACAAAGTTTGTCCTTCCGCTCCGGGAGCTTTCGTCAATGTATACGCGATACTTACATAGAGAGGAAATTGAATTAAAATTCCGGCGATTGAAGGTACGGCTTTAGAAATAGATTTTAAAAATCTTTTTGGTCTCCAAGTCAGGAGCATTCCCAGCATCAACATCCGGAGTGATATCAATCTGTAAATCATGAGCGGCAAGTGCGCCGCTTTTCTTGATGGATCCATTCGTGGAATTCATTCTAATCACCTCAATTAAAATAGTAGATACCTAACATTGTGATACTTAGGAGGCTAACTGCATAGTTTTTTATGTTTAGAACTACAAAATGAAGCGCGAGATGTGAGGTTCATCATTATTTAAATGTGAGGAGGAGATACCAGAGATCGTGTGAAAAAAGAAAATTCTGCGCTGCTATGCAGTCGATTTTTTGTTTATGGAGATTGAAAAAACAATTCTCTGCTTCAATAATAACCCGATGAACTTCCTATTGAACTTTCTTATTGTGTTCATATCACCTGTTCTTGCTTTCGCCGTCGTCGAAGCAGTTCCTCATTTAACGATTCGTTACAATGCTCGGCCGCCGTTTATATATGAAGAAGCTGGTAAGGTTCAGGGCGAAGTCGCAACGTTTGCTTTAAAGGTTATAGAAGAATCAGGTGTGCCTTATGAAGTCGTGCACACGCCCGTGAATCGTCAGCTTATGTTGATTTTTGCGGGGCAAGGTTTTGATTGTTCGATGGGATGGTTCCGTACACCAGAGCGTGAAAAAAACGCGAAGTTCACCGATGCGACTTACGATGATGGTCCTTGGGTTGCAATTGGGCATAAGGGAACTTTGGATCCACAGCTCAAGACCGCGCGTGAAATTTTGCAAAACAGAAAATGGCGCTTTCTGTATCAAGAACGTTTCTCGAATGGCCCTGTACTTGATCAGATAATAGCAGACCTAAAGCCGCCAAGTGTGTTGATGGAAGGCGATATGGAGAAAATGCTCCTCATGGTCAAATCCGGTCGCGCAGATTATTTCTTTCTTTCTGATATCGAATTTAGACATTTGTTAGAAACAACGAAAAGTCAGCGCAATGAATTCGTTGTGATTAAAGTTTCGGATCTTCCAGAAACTCCAAAGCGTCATATTATGTGCAGTAAAAAAGTTCCTGACTTTGTTATTGAACGTCTGAATAAAGCTATTCAAAAAGTCCGCAGCAAAAGTTAGTATTTATCCCCGCATGAGCAATTAGGAACGCCCGTTTTAGTAGGGCGCTGACAACTATAGACTTTGTCGCCCTGAGAGAGCTTGTAGGAATAAATTTTTCCGTCGATCTCTTGCAGGGTCAGTTGTTGGCCATAAGCATAGTTCACCACGCGAGCACGCGCTCTTCCTGTCACCTGACCATCTGATTCAAGGCTTGCAATTAAAGCTTCGGAAGGCTCGTTCGACTGTTCAGGAGTCAGCTCAATATTTTTCTGACTACCATCGGGTTGGACCACTACATAACGAAGCGCAGGCTGGCCTTCACGGAAATCAATCAACAGACGGCGATGCTCTCCTGAAGGGGTTTTAAGTTCGGTTGAGGCCCACAAGTCATCTTCATCTCGATAACCGCCAAATTTTTCCGCCAAGGCTGAATTTAACGAAAAGAAGTCCATATCCGTGGAATCTTCATCCGGTTTACCGGGTTTGATTTTCAAACAATCGGCAATTTCTTGAAGGCGATTTTCAAAAGGTACGGCAAGGGCGCCGGGGTCGTTTTCCGTGGATGGGGTTTGCGCTAATTCATGACTGGGAAAGGATGAGTTTGGAGCGGCGCCGGTTGTTGCTAAGTTTGAAGTCTGGGCATCCGCGGAGACCTCTTCCTGAGGGATGTTATCTGTTGTGGGATCTTTTTTTGTAAGAACCCACAACAAGCAAAGACCTAAAAGGCTAACCAGGATCAGGAAGGGCCAACGAGATTTCATACAGCGTGAGTCGACTACTCAATCGTTTGAATAGTAGCGATCATGTCTTCATTGCCTTTAAGAGCATTTTGAAGGCAACGTTTTGCATCTTCCAAAGTCGCGTCTTTGCTCAATGCACGGTATGTGATCAACATCTTGCCGTTGCCGAAGTCGCTCTCAACAGAACAAGTTGGAGTTTTGTAGCGAAGACCGCCACCTTTGTTCAAAAGAACCTCACCCGCGTTTTTTGTGATCTGAATTGGGCAAAAGATATATTCACCAGCTTTAGTTTCTGGATTTAAGGAAGCAACACAACGGTCATAAACATTCTCGATGTCGCGTTCAATCATGATCACATTGCCGATTTTTCTATCAGCGGCGTGAGCAGAGAAAGCTCCCATCAAGGCGATAAGTGCAATAACAGTTTTCACAGACACTCCTTTGCATTTGAGTCTTAAGTGTTCCCGACCAAAGCGGGGCTCGGCAAGTGATTTATGTTCGATAGCTCTGCGTCGTACTGTCATTCGCCGTTCTCGCTGCTGCCAATGCTCACAATAACGCGATGTATGTTTGCAATTTAATCGGGTCCTTTTGTCTCACAGAGTTGTTTTTCTTAACATCAATTACAACAAGTTTGATGTCTTTAACAGACTCGTAAGGGGATTGTATGGTGTCGTGGTTGATCGAACAAATGCGTGCTCATCCTGAACTTGCCTTCTTTCTCACTATTGGAATCGGCTATTTCGCCGGTAAGCTTAAAATCGGTTATTTTCAGTTGGGCTCGGTCACGGGTACTTTGATTGCTGGTGTCATCATTGGTCAGCTGGGAATTAAGATTGGTGCTGACACGAAAGCCATTTTCTTTCTGATGTTCTTATTTGCTGTTGGTTACAAAGTAGGACCGCAGTTTATTCAAGGTTTGAAAAAAGACGGTTTGCCTCAGGTGTTCTTCTCTGCCGTTGTTTGTGTCGCGGGTTTGCTCGTCGCTTATCTTGGCGCCCGCATTATGGGATATGATCTTGGGTTTTCTACCGGGTTGCTTGCGGGGGCGCTGACCCAATCGGCGGTGATCGGGGTGGGACAAGATGCCATCAACAGTTTGCCGGGCCTTTCTCAGGAACTCAAAACTCAATACAACAATTCAATCCCTATCGCGTATGCAGTGACTTACATTTTCGGGACCATTGTGTTTGCTTGGGTGTTCGCAAGCTTTGGTCCTAAGATATTAAAAATCGATCTCGCCAAAGAATGTAAGGACTATGAAGAAAAGCTGGGTGCCAAGATGGATGAGCCTGGCATGATGGCAGCTGTGAGTCGTGACGTCGTTCGTACCTATAAAGTCACTGGCGCAACCTATGTGAATCGTAAAGTCTCTGATGTAGAAAAATCATTCGGCACAGATCCTCTCTTTGTGACTCGTATGCGCCACGAAGGCAAGGTGATCGATCCGAATGGCAATGTGGTGATCAATGAAGGAGATATCGTTGCCTTAAGCTCACGTCGTAAAGCGCTTGTTGAACACGAAAAAGAAATCGGTGAAGAGGTCGACGACGAGGAATTAACCAATTTCAAAATGGAAGCTTTGGATGTTGTTGTCACCAATGAGGAAGTGACAGGAAAAACATTGGTTGAGTTGATTGCGGTGAAGGGGCATGAGTTCCGTCGCAATGTGATGGTACGTAAAATTACGCGTATCGAGCATGATGTACCTATTCATGAAAACACCAAACTGCAACAGGGTGACGTCGTCACATTGATTGGCCGGGTTGAAGATGTTGAGCGCGTTGCAAGGGATATCGGTGTTGCCACGCGACCTACGATTATGTCGGACATGGTCTTTATCGGACTGGGTATTCTGATCGGGGGTTTGGTTGGACTTCTTTCCTTTAATGTCGGGAAAATTCCTCTCAGTCTGAGCACCAGTGGTGGCGCTTTGATTGCGGGTTTATTGATGTCGTATTGGAGAGCGACAAAACCAACATTCGGGCAAATTCCTCCAGCGGCTCTCTGGGTTTTTGACTCCGTTGGTTTAGGAGCGTTCGTTGCCATCGTCGGACTGGTTTCAGGCCCAGGTTTTGTAGCAGGTATTAAGGCGGTTGGTATCAGCTTATTATTTGTTGGTATTGCAGTGACCTTCTTTACTTCGATCATTGCGGTTCTTATCGGTCGCTATGTCTTTAAATTTCATCCTGCTATTTTGTTCGGAGCGTGTGCTGGGTCGATGACGACAACAGCGGCATTGGGAGCCATTCAAGAATCGGCGAAAAGCCGCGTTCCTGTTTTAGGTTACACAGTGACTTACGCTGTTGCGAATACGCTGAAAACCATTTGGGGTGCCGTCATTGTCTTTATGCTGGTTTAGCCAGGAGCTTATGCACGTATGGAGATCATCGTAAAACACCTTCAGGCGCATCCGGAGCTGACTTTTTTTCTGACACTGGGACTTGGCTACCTGATTGGTAAAATCAAAATTCTAGGAATGCCCCTGGGCGCTGTCACAGGGGTTTTGATTGCCGGTGTTGGTGTCGGACAATTAAAAATCGCAATTGGTGCTGAATTCAAATCAGCACTTTTATTGCTTTTCCTGTTTTCCATTGGCTACAAAGTAGGGCCGCAATTTTTTAAAGGACTTAAATCCACGGGACTTGTGCAAGCGGCGCTCACAGCTGTTCTCTGTGTCACGGGATTAATCGTCGTCTACATTTTTGCAAAGATGTTTAATTTAGATCCAGGAACGGCTGGTGGATTAATTGGCGGAGCCTTAACCGAATCTGCGACTTTAGGTTCTGCTAGTGAAGCGCTTTCTAAATTAGACATTTCTCCTGAAAAGTTAAAAGAACTTACGGGCAATGCGACTGTGGCTTTTGCGGTGACTTACTTTTTAGGAGTTTTAGCTGTCGTATTTTATCTGTCTCGTTTAGGTCCAAAAATTTTGGGTGTTGATATTGCCGAGGAATGCCGAAAGCTTGAAGAAGAAATGGGGTCCAAAGAAGAGAACCCTGCCGTTTACATGGCTTATCAAGAAATTTCGGTGCGCGCCTATCGTGTTCCGGAAGGTTTGCATAAAACAAAGGTCAGCGATTTGGAAAAACAATTTTTACCCAATCGCGTCTTTGTGGACCGTATTCGACGGGGTAAAGAGCTTTTGTTAGGAAATTCTTTACAGGAAGTTTTAACTGGGGATGTCCTGGCGCTCAGCGGGCGTACATTTGTTTTTTCCGATGCCAAAAGTCCTTTAAAAGGTTTGGAAGTAGAAGATCGAGAGCTGCTGGATTATTCGGGAGAGACTCTTGAAGTTATTGTTACGAATAAGGCTCTCGACCAACAGACCATCGAAGATCTTGCCAAGCGTGTGGACGCCAGAGGTGTTTTTCTTTTAAGCATCAAACGTTTTGGTCAAGATGTTCCAATAATGCCGAAAACAAAAATTGAAGTCGGAGACACCCTAGAGATGACCGGAGCCCGCTGGCACGTAGAGCGAGTCGCAGCGCAAGTTGGATTTGCCATTCGCCCATCAGAGAGCAGTGAAATGGTTTCGGTGATGGCCGCTATTTTGTTTGGTGCCATCATTGGTCTGCCTGCGGTTTTGGTGAGCGGTGTGCAAATCGGACTCAGTCTTGCTGTCGGAGTTTTGGTTGGTGGATTGATTGTCGGTTGGTTGCACTCCACACGTCCCCAGTTGGGACAAATTCCGAAACCTGCTCTCTGGATTTTCGACTCCTTAGGATTATGTGGGTTTTTGGCGATCACGGCTATTGGTGCCGGACCTGATTTCGTTCGAGGTTTGCAGGAGTCGGGGCTGATGCTTGTGGGCTTAGGCATTGTCACAGTGATCATTCCACACACCGTGACTTTGTTATTAGGAAAATACGTTTTCAAAATTCATCCGGGAATTTTATTAGGAATTTGCGCCGGTGCGGGAACTTCAGCTCCTGCACTAGCAGCTATTCAAGAAGTGGCAAAAAGTAAAATTCCCACATTAGGTTATGGTGTGACGTATGCCATTGGCAATGTGCTCTTGGCGCTGTGGGGTTCGGTGATCGTAGTTTTGTTAGCTTAATTTTAAAAGTTCTAAACTAAGGAGAACATATATGTCTACAAAGTACACGAAGTTGAAAGTGTCTCGGGCCGCACAGAAAAAACTCGAGCAACTAAGTCCCTTTGAAATGAAAAACACGCTGATCTCTCTCGCAGCAGAAACGTCACAAAAAAGTGCCACGGCGATGCTGAATGCCGGTCGCGGGAATCCGAACTGGGTGGCGACAACACCACGGCAAGCGTTTTTTACTCTTGGCGACTTTGCTATTCGTGAATCAAAACGAGTGTGGGACGATAAAGACCTTGGGGGTATGCCGCAAAAGCAGGGGATCGCCACACGACTCAGTCAGTACATCGAGAAGCACAGCAAAGATGAAGGTGCTCAGTTTCTTAAAAAAGCCGTCAAGTACTCTGTTGAAAGATTTAAGTTTCAACCTGATGCCTTCGTGCATGAATTGGTCGACAGTATCATTGGCGACAACTATCCAGTGCCAGATCGTATGCTGAAACATAACGAAGCTATTGTTCATGCCTATCTTGAACAAGAAATGTGCGGCAATAAACCGCCTAAAGGACACTTTGACTTGTTTGCCGTTGAAGGCGGTACAGCGGCAATGTGTTACATCTTTGATTCCTTGATGGAAAATCATCTGATGAAGCAAGGTGATACAATCGCTCTTGCAACACCGACCTTCACTCCGTACATCGAAATCCCAGAATTGAAGCGTTTTGATTTTAAAACTGTTCATATCAATGCCGATGAAATGACGAAAGACGGCGTCTATCACACGTGGCAGTACAGCGAGAAAGAAATCGACAAATTGCTCAATCCTAAAGTGAAAGCTTTCTTCCTGGTGAACCCGAGCAATCCACCAAGTGTTTCGATGTCGCCGAAATCAATGAAGCAAATCGTGAATATTGTAAAAACAAAACGTCCTGATTTGATTATTATTACCGATGACGTTTACGGAACTTTTGTTCCCGGCTTCCGTTCTTTGATGGCGGATCTCCCGCAAAATACGATCGGTGTATATTCTTATTCGAAATTCTTTGGTTGCACAGGCTGGCGTTTGGGCGTTGTCGCGGTTCATGAGAAAAATATCTTTGACGACATGATCAAAAAACAGTCAGCAGCAAAAAGAAAAGAACTGGCAGAACGCTATGCTTCTATCACGCTTGAACCGGAAAAATTGAAATTTATTGATCGCATGGTGGCTGACAGTCGCGAGGTCGCTCTTAATCACACGGCGGGCTTGTCATTACCACAGCAAGTGATGATGACACTTTTCTCGTTGCAGTCACTGATGGATAAAAACGATGAATATAAAAAACTCACTCAGGATATCTGTCGTCGTCGTCTCAAGGCATTGTTTGACGGCATGAAAATTCCGTTGCCAGAAAATGCTTTGCGCACAGCCTACTATACAGAACTTGACCTGATGCAATGGGCGGAAGTGAACTATGGTAAGGACTTTGCGGCATTCTTAAAGAAAAACTACGAACCAACAGATATTTTGTTCCGCTTAGCTCAACTTTCTTCGACGGTCTTGATGGCCGGTGGGGGCTTTGCTGGACCTGAATGGTCTGTGCGGGTGTCGCTCGCGAATTTGGACGAAAATGCGTACCCGCAAATCGGTGCGAACTTAAGAGAAGCTGCTCAAGTGTACGTGGATGAATGGGAAGATAAAAGAAACCACAAATCTCACTAATGCAATTAATGAGGAACCCCAAGGAAGGAGTTCTCCATGACGAAGCGTTCTTTATATTTGTTAGTTTTTGTGATGCTCGGGCTTTCTTGCTCTAAAAAGGAAGCCCCTAAGCCCACAGCGATGGTCCCCGAAGTCACAGTTCTTAAGGTGGAGTCAAAAGACATACCAGTTACCAAAGAATTCGTGGGACAGGTAGCAGGTATAAAGGACGTTGAAGTCCGTGCCCGCGTTGGTGGAATTTTATTAAAACGTTATTACACAGAGGGGTCCCGTGTGAAAGAAGGGGACCTTCTCTTTCTCATCGATCCCGAACCTTTTAAAGTTCGCGTGAGCCAAGCCCAAAGTGTCGTGCGCATTGAAGCTGCAAAGTTTGAAAATGCGCGACGTTCGTTGAATCGAATTTTACCACTGTATAAGCAAAATGCTGTCAGTCAAAAAGATCGCGATGATGCCGTGGCTGAATACCAGTCTTCGCAGTCTGCTTTGGAAACTGCGAAGGCTCGCTTAAAAGACGCACAAATTGATTTGGGTTACACGACGGTGCGTGCGCCCATTAGTGGGTTTACCAGTAAAGAAACTGTCTCTGAGGGCAGCTTAATTGTGGCTGACACCGACAGGTCCCTGTTAACCGTAATTTCACAAATCAATCCCGCCTATGTAAACTTCACCTATTCGGAAAGCGATCTCTATGATTTGCGTCGCCGCCGAGATGCGGGAACACTGATTGGTGACGCTACAAATTTACGTGTACGGTTGAAGTTGAACGACGGTTCTTTTTATCCCGTCATCGGTAAATTAAATTTTACCGATATCCTAGTTGATACGAGCACGGGAACAATCCGTGCCCGCGCTCTGTTTGACAATCCTGATAGTCTTTTAAAAGCGGGACAATTCGCTCGTGTTCTGGTTGAAGGTTTTCAACTCAAAAACAGTATCATGATTCCACAGAAAGCCGTGATTCTTGCGCAAAAAGGACCTGTGGCCTTTATCGTCGACAAACAAAGCGTTGCTCAGCAAGTGATGCTGGAGTTAGGTGAAGAAATCGGGAACGACGTTGTCGTTCAAAAAGGTCTTAAATCTGGAGATCTTTTGATCGTCGACGGTGCGATCAAGGTTCACCAAGGTCAAAAAGTAAAAGTGATTACAAAAAGTGGTTCCATCGCGCAAAGCAAACGAATGGAGTAGCACATGTTTTCTAAATTCTTTATTGAGCGGCCCGTTTTTGCCACTGTCCTCTCCATCGTGATTATTATTGCCGGATATGCTTCGATTATGGCGTTGCCAATTGAGCAGTATCCACCCATCGTTCCGCCGCAAGTTTCGGTCACTACCAAGTATCCAGGAGCTTCTGCCGAAGTTATTTCTGAAACTGTTGCCGCACCATTAGAGCAAAAAATTAACGGTGTGGAAAATATGATCTATATGCAGTCCTATAACTCCTCAAACGGAGATATGATTCTCACGGCGACTTTTGCGATTGGAACAGATCCAGATCTCAATACTATTAACGTCAACAACCGCGTGCAAGCGGCAATCGCTACCTTGCCAGAGGAAGTTCGCCGTCAAGGTGTGACGGTGCAAAAAAAATCATCCGCTATCTTGCAAATCATCACTTTGACTTCACCGGATGGCCGTTACGATCAAACCTTTATCAGTAACTACGCCTTGATTAACGTCCTTGATGATATCAAACGTATTCCAGGCGTGGGGGATGCTAGTATCATCGGAGCTCGCGACTACTCCATCCGTATTTGGCAACGCCCCGATCGCATGGCGCAATTAGGAGTGACATCATCAGATATTATTTCTGCGATTCGGGAACAAAACAGTCAGTTCGCAGCGGGTAAAGTCGGCGCGGAACCGGTGAGTTCGCCGGTGGACTTTACTATGACAGTCACAACGCAAGGGCGTTTGGAGGACCCTAAACAGTTTGCCGATATCATTGTCAGATCTAATCCGGATGGATCGAAGCTTCGCTTAAGCGATGTTGCTCGTATCGACTTGGGCTCTCTTGACTATAATATTGAAACCAAATGGAACGGGAAAACGGCTATCGGTCTTGCTGTGTATTTGGCTCCGGGTGCCAATCAAATTCAAACGGCCACGGCTGTTATTGAGCGCATGGAGGAATTAAAAGGAAAATTCCCGACCGGTATTACGTATTCTATTCCCTATGACACAACAACTTTCGTCAAAGTGTCGATCACAGAAGTTTTGCACACTCTTTTAGAAGCGATGATTTTAGTTTTCATTGTCGTGTATTTATTTTTGCAAAACTGGCGTGCCACTTTGATTCCGTGCCTGGCTGTTCCGGTTTCGATCGTGGGAACTTTTGCCGGAATGTACGCCTTGGGATTTTCTATCAATACGTTGACTTTATTCGGTCTGGTTTTGGCAATTGGTCTGGTGGTCGATGATGCCATCGTCGTTCTGGAAAACGTCGAACGGATTATGCATGAAAAAAATCTGCCGCCGAAAGAAGCCACCATCGCTGCTATGGAAGAAGTCAGCAGTCCGGTGATTGCCATCGTCTTTGTTCTTTGTGCCGTGTTTATTCCGGTTGCTTTTGCCGGAGGACTTGCGGGGCAAATGTACAAACAATTTGCGATCACCATTGCGATCTCGGTCGCTATTTCCGGATTGGTCGCCTTAACACTGACGCCAGCTCTATGTGCCATCATGCTAAAACCAAAACATGGTGAGCCGTTTATTTTCTTCCGTTGGTTTAATACTTTCTTTGATAAGATGACTAATGGTTATTCATCAGGTGTTGGACTTTTTATTCGCAGAGGTATTTTAGGCGCCGCCATTTTAGTGGCGACCGGTATTGCAACCGTTATCCTTTTTGGCAAAGTTCCCGGCAGCTTGGTGCCTGATGAAGATCAGGGTTATGTCTTTGCCACTCCGGTTTTACAAGATGGGGCATCTTTATCGAGAACGCGTGCGGTGGGTGATCGAGTCGACGCCTTTGCTATGACTCATCCAGATGTGCGAGATACGGTGACGTTTTCTGGTTTTGATCTTTTAACAGGGACCGCCAAAACCAACATGGTCACTAGCTTTATTGTTCTGAAAGATTGGAAGGAGCGAAAAGGGGACGAGCACAGCTCCAAACATTTGGTCGCGCAGTTATTAGGGCTGAATGCCGTTATTCCAGAGGCGAAAGTGATCGCCTACAATCCGCCGCCCATCACCGGTATGAGTTCTACCGGGGGGATTGAGTTTTACATACAAAATAAAGGTGGGGAGTCGCTGAAAAAAATGGGCGAAATCACGAATCAGTTCTTAGAAAAGTTAAATAAGGACCCTATGATTGCGGCCGCTCAAACAACCTACAGTGCGAACATTCCGCAGGTGTATGCCCGTTTAGACCGTGAGCGCAGTAAAGCTTATGGTGTTCCGATTAACAGTGTCTTTGACACCATGTCAGCGACCTTTGGTGCATACTACGTCAATGACTTTAATAAATTTGGTCGTACGTTTAAAGTCGAACTGCAATCTGAACCTGATTTCCGCGCTTATCCTGGAGATATTAGCAACGTGTATGTGCGATCTAATGGAGGTGCGATGTTGCCATTGACCTCGATTATGGACGTACAAAAAATCACCGGTCCCGAGTTGGTTGAGCGTTTGAACGTATTCCCCGCGACTCGTATTATCGCAAATCCCCAAGCGGGTGTGAGCTCCGGGCAGGTGATCAAGCTTATCGAGGATTTGGCTAAAAAAGAACTTCCGTCCACCTATGACGTTTCATTCACGGGACCTGCTTATCAAGAGAAACAGACGGGCGGAACGTCGATGATGGTTTTCATTTACGGTATGATTTTCGTCTTCTTGATCTTAGCTGCACAATATGAAAAATGGTCTTTGCCGGTTTCAGTATTGCTGTCAGTGCCGTATGCGATGTTAGGAGCGATTCTGGCAAACTTCTTGCGGGGTCTTTCAAACGACGTGTATTTCCAAGTCGCTCTGGTTACGCTGATTGGTCTTTCAGCGAAAAATGCCATCTTGATTGTTGAGTTTGCGGTAGAAGAAAAAGAATCCGGAAAGTCACTCCGTGAGGCTGCGATGAGTGCCGCAAAACTTCGCTTCCGTCCGATCATCATGACATCACTGGCATTTGTGTTTGGCGCATTGCCGCTGGCCATTGCTTCAGGTGCGGGCTCGGCCAGTCGTCACTCTTTAGGCACGGGAATTATCGGGGGGATGCTTGCCAGTACCTTTATGGCTGTTTTCTTTATTCCCATGTTTTATGTGTGGGTGATTTCAGTAACGGAGAGAAAAAAGGCCACGCAATTGCCACCAGCCCAAGTCAAACCTTTGCACGGAGGAGCCACATGAATAAAGCCCTTCCACTTATAGTGCTCGCAACGGTCACAGGTTGTAAGACGGGACCTGATTATAAACGACCGGCGGTGGAATTGCCGCCAGCGGAAAAATCCACAAGCGCCACAGTCGCACAAATTCCCACAGACTGGTGGAATCTTTTTGGCGATAAACAGTTGCAAGCGTTGGTGCAAGAAGCTTTAGTAAAGAATCAAGACCTAGCCTTGGCGATGGCAAAATTGGACGAGGCACGGGCCTTAGCGGGTGTTTCGCGTGCTGACTACTATCCGACTCTTGATTTAGGAGGCCGATTTGGTGAGAGCAAAATCAGTGAAGTGGGATCGAGTGCATTTATTCCAGGAATGAATCGCACGTCCAATACGAATATTGTCGGTTTGATTGCGAACTATGAATTGGATCTATGGGGCAAAGTTCGTCGTGCCAACGAAGCATCTCGTGCACGACTTTTTGAGGCTGACTACAATCGCGTTAACGTGCAATTGCAAATCGCTTCGCTTGTGGCATTTAACTATATTCATTTGCGAGCTTTAGACTCGCAACTCCAAATTTCGCAAGAAACCTATCGTTCACGCCAGGACTCCTACGATTTGATTTCAAAAAGATTTAAAGGTGGAATGAGTTCCGAACTCGACGCACGTCAGTCGGAAGCGGAAATGCATGAGTCTCGAGGGCAGATCTCAAAATTCGAACAAGAGATCAGTGCAGCAGAAAACTCTTTGGCGGTATTATTAGGACGAACGCCGAAAGAAATATACATGACGACGGTTGCTCGAGGAAAACAACTTTCGGAATTTTTAAAGCCACCAGAACTGCCGAAAGAACTTTCCTCGCAGATCTTAGAGCGTCGCCCCGATATTATGGCGGCAGAACAAAACCTCATCGGCGCCAATGCGCAAATCGGAGTAGCGAAGTCCTATTATTTTCCTTCGATTAGTTTATTTGCAGGAATTGGTTCGGACTCTTCGGATCTCAGCAACCTGTTTAAGGGACAATCCGAAACTTGGAGCTACGGAATTAATTTAAGTATGCCGATTTTCAATGCGGGTAAAATTGGTTATCTAGTGGAAGCGACAACGGCTCGGCAACAGCAGGCCTTGGCCGCCTATCAAAAGTCCATTCAGATTGCCTTTACAGAAGTCCGAGATGCTCTGAAGGCGTATGAAAAACAAGGGGAGTTGGTTGAATCAAAAACGGCAGAGGTTACGGCTTTACAGCGAAACGTGCATCTGGCAAAACTTCGCTACAACAATGGTCAATCACCGTATCTTGAGGTGCTCGATGCAGAACGCCGCTTGTTTCAAGCTGATTTAAGTCGAGTCAATGCCGTAGAAGGACATCTGGCCGCCGTGGTCAGTTTATACAAATCCCTCGGCGGCGGTTGGACACTGAACAAATAGAAACTGATCCCGTATTGTGTGCATAACACCATCTGAAGGTGTCCGGATCAATTTAAAACCGGATACCTAGATTTAAAATCAGACGCCTTAAACTAAGTACCGTTATTGCTGTCCTAATCATTTGATGGCGCAGTTTCCAATTCACCATAAAAAATGCCCTTATTGTGGCTACAAAGACTTTTCTAAACGTGGCTACTTTTATAAAAAGAGTACTAAAACCTATATCCCGCGTTTTCATTGCAATCACTGCAATAAGAACTTTTCCACCAGAACTTTGTCGCCAGCTTTTAAACAAAAGAAAAGCTTTCTGAATAGAACCCTGTGCAAGCTTTTTGCTGGTGGAGTCAGTCTCAGAGAGGCCGCTAGAATTGTGGGATGCAACTATAAAACAGCCTACACCAGATGGGTTTGGCTCGGTACACTTGCTAAGGACGATGTCTTAAGTAGAAAACTTCGAGGTCAAGAACTTGAGTTTGATGAACTTTTATCTATTGAACATACTAAGTTAAAACCATTATCCGTCATCGTTGCGGTTAATGAGCACTATGAGATTGCCGGAGTTAAAGTGGCAAAGATTAAAGCCTTTGGACATTTATCTTCAGTTTCTCTCCAAAAATACGGACCTCGTCCTGATGAAATCAAAGCGAAACTTCCTGAGTTATTACAAGAAATCTCCTCTCGTAATCCCAATATCCAGATCATTAAGTCAGACAAAAAACTCAGCTACATAAAAGCCGTGAAAAAAGCTTTTCCCAAAGCTCAACACTTAATATTCTTAGCGGACGATAAAAAAGAAAAGACGAGAGAACAAAGATATCTCAACCACAACAAACGTAAATTCGATCCATTATTTAAAATCAATCACACCTGCGCCAAACTTCGAGATCACATTAAAAGACTTACAAGAAGAAGTTGGTGCACGACTAAAAAGTCCGAGCACTTAGAGTTAGGTCTTTATCTATATATTGCGAAGAGTAACAACTTTGCGTTTTTAAAATAGAAAATTGTATCCGAGCTATGAGGTTCAGCAAATTTGGGGGCTGGGTTTTGGAGATTTTCAAGACGTAGCGACCTCTGTTGGTGCCTGGATGGCACGAACCCACCGAAGGTGGGCAACAGCAGAGGCCGGATGCCGTGTCGCGAAGCCTTGGAAACCTCCAAAACCCAGCCACCAAACCCCGCTCGAAGCACACACTCATGGATCAGTTCCGAACAAATAAACTATTTAAGAAAGTCTGCTAACAAGCGCGTACCGACGATCACTTCGGTTTTGGTTTTATCGCCGCCAGTTTCAGGTTCCTCTGTGTAGTTGGTCACGGCTGCATGATAGCGAAAAACAGAGTCTTTATACGGAACGTATTCAATCACGCCACCAATACCGTGAAACTTATTTGTTTCACTGGCACCAATTTCACGTTTTTCTTCTGATCCTGTAAATTCTAGACGTGGAATCCAGTTTTCCCATCCTGTATAGGCAAATTTCAGGATTAAAGAAGTCAGACGGTCTTTGTCGCTGGTCGCACCTTCTTTAAACTCGGTGAGAAGATAATCAAAGGTGATTAAGATTGGTTGTGAGTTCCATTGCAGACCCGCGCCGACAAAAGTGTTCATGTCATCCTCAGAAGGACCTGCCAACTGACCGTAATTCACTCGAACAGCAAGTGCCTTATCAACGAAATTTCCCAGCCAAGTTAAGTTGTAAAGGCTGTAGTTCTGATCAAAATCTGTTCCATTGCTCGTGTGGTCAGTTTCCGCATTTGTCACGACAGCATAAAGCTTTTGTTCACCGAAACTAAAAATACCTTTAAGGCCCGTCATATAATACACATCACCTGTGGCTAAGTTTCGCCCCGCGAGTTCGCCGCCAGGCCCGGAGTGATTGTACGACTCGGAAGCCAGATAGATATCGGCTCCGCTTGTCGCCTGCTCAAAGCCTCCGATTTCGGTGTTATTCTTACCGATTGAAAGTGAAAACATATCCGAGAATTTATTTTGGATATAGGCGTATTCAACGGCTGCACCTGTGCTGTCGCGAACGGAAGGCTGAGGATTTTTATTAAAAGCAATACGAGCACGATAGACTAAGTTTTCGTTCAGCTGACCTTGATAGTCCAGTCGACCGGTTTTTATATAGAACTTCGTAAAGTTCGGTAATCCTGCATCATCGTTATAGGTCGTTGAGTTGTAATCGACGCGCGTGTCGAATAAAAGTGAACCGGCCCAGAGAGGTTCTGAAAAAACACAAAGAGCCAAAGACCAAAGAGCCATTTTTTTCATTTAACACTCCTTATCTGTGAATAGCGCAGAGGTTAAAATAAAAATGTGAGGCCTCGCAAATCCCCGCGATTCTAAGTGCTAAAAATCAGATGTCGCACGCAGCTGAAGTTTTTGCAGTCGAAGAGAATAAAGATCGCGGACAGAATCGTACTTCAGAGAGTAAGAACGTGGATAATAACCCGTTAACTTGATTTTCGGAGGTGTTTCGATGTCAGACTCGAATTGCGGTTTGGTAAGTAAAAATGAATGGGACATCATGGGTTCTACAAAAATGAATTCGCTTCGATAGTAACCATAGATAAATGTTGTCGTGAAAGCTTTGCCGTTGAGTTCGGGCGAACGAGAATCCACCCAGTGCCATCCCATATTTGAAACTCCTTCAGGTGCAGGAACGTAAAAAGGCGGGGTGTACTCTTCAAGTGGTAAACGTGTGCAAGGATCATTGTTGTTGTCACTACAACGGATTTTCTGACGAGCTTTCTCAGTTATAAAATAAAAATGAAAATCAAAGTGCGAAACACCATAAACTTCATCTGGAAAATGCCCGTGCGGGTTCCAATTCATCGTCAGATGATTATAAGGCGCTAAAATAGTTCCGGCTGGGAACGGCAGAGTGAATTCTCTATCGTGTGCTGGTAAGCCGCTCAAGGCTTTGCCGTTGAATTCCATGCCAATTGAGAGAGGCATGTTTTGATTGTCGAATTCGACAAAGGAGTAAGCAACACCAGCTCCCACACGAACTTCCGCACCTTTTGAAATGGAGTTGCCTTTAGCGCTGAGCGCGCAAAGAAAACAGATAGAAAAGAACCACAGATTAAAACGCATAAGATCCTCCCCATGAATTTATGGTGAAACTAAAATTCACAGGGACCTAGACAAGAAATAATTTTACATGATGATTAAAGCCAGTGTGGAGCTGCAGTTATTTATGCTTTTTCGCTGGAACTTGACGAGGGGCCTTGTTTGATTTTTTTGTCACTTTGCTCGGTGTGGCCTTTGCAATCTGTGGCACCACTGTTGAAGCGACTTGACGTTTGCTGACTGGAGGTGGCAGGCGATCCATCGTGATCACATATTGGGCGTCTCTTGCAGGAATAAAGCTAAAACGGCGAGACTTATAGCCGGGGCTATTCAGTTCGATTTGATAAGGGCGATTTTTTAAAAGTTTTAATGTCAGAGGAGTTGGCGTGTTTTGCATTTGTCCATTCACAAGAACTTGCGAATAGCCAGAAGACGACGAAAGTGTGACGTCAACATAGTCACTGGCAAAACTATTGCGCACCTCTGGTAAAGACAACAAAGAAGCCGCGCGAACTGGGTTCTTTGATTGCCATTGATAACCAAAGAATGAAAAGAGACCAAAACCTAAGAACAACAATACATAAATAGGCCACGACACTTGATGTTCGGGCTCTACGTCGCGAACCACCGTGACACCCCGAACTTGCACAATCGGACGCTTCGGTGGCGGTTGAGCCGGCAGCGGTTGCAACTGAGGAGGCATCACCGGAATAGGTTGAGGTTTTGCAGCTGTAGCAGCCACAGAAGTAGGCGTTGCCTTTGGCTGAATCACATTAAAGAGACGAATGCTGTTGTGAGTAAGAACGGTTTTTTCAGTTTTTTCACTGCCAGCGGCAATGCGCTCTGTCTTCAAGTCTTCGCCGACAAGAAGTTGTTTCATCTCGCGCATTGAGCGTTCGTACTTTTCAAAAAAGAGATTTTTGATATAAACAGCAAATTCCAGCGAAGAAAAATGCGGGAAATTTTTATTCAGTGTCAATTGTAGATCCTGACACAGATCTTTCGCTCGCATATAGCGTTTTGTTTTGTCGTGATGAAGCAATTTAGACAGAATCGGCTCCATCAAAAGCAAGTTTTCAGATTCAGAGAAGTTTAAAGTGTGAAAGCGGTATTCACGCACCAAGTGTTTAACTTCCGTTGTCGTGCGCCCCGCAAAGAAGCGGCGATTTGCTAAAAGCTCCCAGAAGATAATTCCTAATGAAAATAAATCAGAGCGATGATCGATAGGTTCGCGCGACGCTTGCTCAGGACTCATGTAAGCAAGCTTTCCTTTGATCGTTCCGTGTTGGGTGTTGCCAGAAATCGCAGCGGCCTTGGCAATACCAAAATCAATCACCTTCACTTCGCCTTCGTAAGTGACCATGATGTTTTGCGGACTGATATCTCGGTGGATCAGGTGCATAGGCTCACCCGTTGTTGGATCCTGGGCGTTGTATGCATACTCCAAAGCCTCCGCGACTTTTTTAATCACGTAAAGCACAAATGGAAGCGGCAGATTTTCGGATCTATCACGAAGCGTGGCAATCAATTCACGAAGCGGAATACCGTGGATATATTCCATCACCAGGAACGCTTGATTCTCGGTCTGACCAAAATCACAAACTTGCACGATGTTTTGGTGATTTAAAGAAGCGCCGACACGAATTTCATCAAGGAACATTTGGCAGAGTTCTTGGCTATCGAGAAAGTCGGGCAGAGTGCGCTTGAGCGCGACGACTTTTCCATCGTTAAATGACGACGTGGAGCGAGCCAGAAATACTTCTGCCATACCCCCTGTTGCCAGCGGCTTTAATAGCTCATAAGGACCCACGCGCTTCATACATAAACAAACGGAATGATGAGAAATCTTCTAAAGATTATTTCATAAAAAACATCTTCAAATTGTGAGGACAACGTAAATTCATTTTGGGTTGCGATTTATTTTCACTCGACATTTGGTAATTTCTCGAGCTAGTCGAAGGTCCTGTTTCACTCTGAGACGGTATAGAACGACGCGCTGGGCCTCAAAAAGTCAGAGTGAGCTTGTTAGCATCACACTATGTTGAAAGATATAAATCAATTTTTTACTCGATTGAAAATTTACCGGAACCGAGGAAAAGTTCATAGCGAACTGGATGTGCTTTTAATTTCTGCTGCTGAACAAATTCAGTTGGAAGATCAGCTGAATTGGTTGGTAAAACTGCTGCAATGGATTCGCTATCAAGGCCAAGTGGCATCGCATCCCGTGGCGCGTTTGAAGTTCTTGTTAAATGTGTTGGATCGCAATCCTGAGTGGAAGAAAAATTGCGCGCGTATTTTACGTCGGGTGGTTCATGATGTCAGTGGTCTTGAACTCTACACAGAAACAGGTCTGCCGAAAGAATTAGGCGTGTGGGGAGAAGCTGTCGACCGTATGGTTATGAAGCTTTTGCCAACGCCACCACTTGATTCTGAACTCGGATATTTATTGTGGGCTCTTTTTCCCAAAGACACAGATCCTGAATGGATCACGGCCATTGATAACGAGACTTTTGAAAAACTCATTGCACTTTTCCACTATGAAGTGAAAACAGATGAACTAGATTGGAATCGTCTGGGGCCAGATATGGAAGACGCTCTGATGTATCTAGTTATTCAAGTTCGTGCGATTGGTTTGTCGCCAGCGATTCGTCATCGCCTGGATAAACCTCACTTCCGCGATTCTGCATTTTTCTCTCTTGTACGCGGGATGGAAGAATTTCTTACAAGTTACCAAGCTGGTGAACGAGATCTCTTTTTTGAAAAGGCATCGCGCTTTCGTATGATTGTGTGGGAGTGCCGTCGCGAGTTGACTCAAGTCCATAAACACTTGGACGAATATGGTGTGAGTATCAGCTTGGTCTTCCAGATGATGCGTATCAGAGCTTATCTTCAGCGTATTGAAAGTTTACTTGAAATTTTAATCACGGAAAAATTGGACTGCAAAAAAGTCACACGATTCGTTGCCAATCTTGTCGCGGAAAATCAAGATCTGCGCAGCGTGCGTTCGATTCTTTCGCAAAATGTGTCGTTCTTGGCGCGAAAATTAGTTGAGCGAGCTGCGGAAACCGGTGAGCACTATATCACCCGCACAAAAGCGGAATACCGTCGCATGCTTCAAGCGGCGGGTGGCGGAGGAGCTTTAACAGCTCTTACTGTGTATGCGAAGTTTGCGATCCTAGCATTGGGACTTTCAAGTTTTATGGAAGGTGCGTTTGCATCCATTAACTATGCCGTGAGTTTCGTGGCGATTCATTTGCTGGGTTTCACTCTCGGAACGAAACAGCCGGCGATGACAGCTCCTGCGTTGGCCGAAAAAATGCAAAATGTCGACAGCGAAGAGGGGATGAATGATCTGGTCACCGAGATTGTGCATTTGATCCGCTCGCAAGTCGCCTCGGTCTTCGGGAACGTGATGTTCGTCGTTCCGTGTGTTCTATTAATTGATACGATTTATTCGTTGTTATTTGGTGGACATATTTTAGGTGAAGCTAAAGCCCGTTATTCTTTTCACACCGTGGATATTTTGGGGCCGTCGATTCTCTATGCGGGCTTCACGGGAATTCTTTTGTGGCTCTCAAGTTTAGCAGCGGGTTGGGGCGATAACTGGTTTGCTCTTAATTCACTTCGCAAAACGTTGGCGCGCAGTCCGACTTTGATGACGATCTTTGGTCGTCGTGGAGCTCGTCGAATTGCAATGTTCTTTGAAAAAAATATTTCAGGACTGGTCGGGAATATCTCTCTGGGTATCTTCTTGGGAATGGTTCCGGAGATTATGAAGTTCCTGGGACTGCCATTAGATGTGCGCCACGTGACATTGTCCTCGGGAACTCTGGCGGCTTCTATTCCGACTTTGGGTATTGATTTCTTATCGACACCACTTTTCTGGCGTGCAGTGGCAGGCGTGATGTTCATTGGTGTGTTCAATATTCTTGTAAGCTTTGGTATGGCGTTCTTGTTGGCTATTAAAGCCCGTAATATCGATACCTCTCAACGTCGTGCCATTCGTAAAGCACTTCGTAAAAGATTTTTCTCTAATCCTTTGAGCTTCGTTCTTCCAGTGGGATCAACGATTCGCTCCAAGTCATCACATGAAGGTGGGCATTGATGCGTCTTTCGATCGTTATTCCGGCGTACAACGAAGCTTCACGTCTTCCGGCAACTCTTGAGGTCTTAAAAAACCTAATAGACGAAAGAGCATTGCAGTGGACAATTGGTGAAGTTCTTGTCGTCAATGACGGATCGACCGATGGAACCAAAGAGTATATTGAAAAAGTCAGCAAGCAGTGGACGTTGATTCGCCCGATCAGCTTGCCACAGAATCAAGGCAAAGGCGCAGCTGTGCATCGCGGACTTCGCGAAAGTCGTGAAGAGTTTGTATTGATCGCGGACGCGGACATGGCGACTCCTTGGCCAGAGATGAATAAATTTCTGCCGGATGTTTCGCAGTATGATTTGTTGATGGGGTCGCGAGCACTTCCACAAAGTGAAATCGTCGTGCGCCAACATTGGGTGCGACAAAATATGGGGCGCACTTTTAATAAAATTCTTAAAGGTATTGTGGGACTTAAATTTCACGATACGCAGTGTGGGTTTAAATTACTCAAAATCACAAACGTCGTTCGTGGAAAAGTCATTCCGCAATTGCGTGTGAACCGTTTTGCGTGGGATGTGGAGCTGATTCTACTGATGCAAGACGAGAAACTGCAGATCAAAGAAGTGCCTGTGCGCTGGGAGCACAAAGAAGAATCTCATGTCCGACTTTTCCGCGACAGCTGGGAAATGTTTTGCACAGTTTTAAAGTTGCGATTGGGCTTATTTTAACTAGCGCCGCGTCAATTTCACTGTTGTAATTTTAAGCATCAGCTGCGGTTCGAATTCATATTAAATATAAAGAATATTAATAGTTAACCATGAATCAGTTCTAATTTTGAGCTGAGGTTCCAAAACGGAACCACGGCTTCATGACAGAAAATTTCATTTTTTCGCGGCCAAAAATAATTTTAAGTGGTTCCAAAACAGTACTTGATAAAACTTTCAAACTAAAATGAAGTGCCTTTCAGCGAGGACGTCAATTGTTGATGTCCATGGAATTTGAGGGGGAGTTAAATGAAACTCAACGTATCTGCACTCATTTTGTCTTTAGTGTTTGCATCTGCAGCTCAAGCTGAGCGCGCGATCGTAATCATGAAAGACGCTCAGTCATTCAAGGAAGTTCACCAAGCGTATAAGGCGGGGGGCTCTTATGCACTTAAAGGTTTTAAAATCGACGGTGTAAAAGAAAACGCGCTATCTAAAATTGACGCTCAAGTTGAAGACACTTTGTCGAACTTGAACACAGTTATCGTGAACGTTAAAGACGAATCTGAGATCGCTAAATTGCAAGCGAACCCAGCTGTAGCATATGTTGAAAAAGAAGTTTTCCACGAAGGTCCTCGTCCAGTTAAAGGTTTCTTGGGTTCTGCAGTTGCAGGACGCGTAAAAACATCTAAAGGCACTCCATGGGGTATCTCTGCGGTAAAAGCTCCTGAAGCTTGGATCAAATCAAATCGCGGTCAAGGCGCTCGCGTACTTGTATTGGATACAGGTATCGATGCTGAACACCAATCAATCAAAGCGAACTTTGAACAAGGTCAAGACTTCACTGGCGAAAGCAACGGCGAAGATTTCTCAGACCACGTTGGTCACGGAACTCACTGTGCGGGTACAATCGCAGGTGTTCTTGATAAAAAAGGTTTCACTGGTGTTGCTCCAAGTGCAAAAATTTTGATGGGCCGTGTGTGCTCTGATCAAGGTTGCTCGAACGTAGCGATCGCTCAAGGTATCAACTGGGGTATCACTCAAAAAGTGGATGTGATCTCGATGTCTTTGGGTGGTATGTGGTCAACTCCTGCTGAAAGAGACGCTGTTTCTAAAGCAGATGCGGCTGGTATCACAGTTGTAGCGGCTTCTGGTAACGACGGTTCATCTCGCGTTTCTTACCCAGCAGCTCTTCCAACTGTTATCGCAGTTGGTGCAGTTGATAGCACACTTAAAAAAGCAGATTTCTCTCAATACGGTCCGCAATTGGCGATCGTTGCTCCAGGTGTTGCGGTTGTTTCGACTGTTCCACGCGGCACAGGTCGTGAAGCGGGTGTGACTATTAAAGTTGGTCAAAAAGCTAACAAAGTAAATGCATCTACTTTCCAAGGTGCTCGCGAAATCTTGACTGCTGAAACAAACTCTTTGGTTCACGTAGGTCTTGGTAAAGTTGAAGACTTCGCTCAAGCAAACGTTCAAGGTAAATACGCTTTGATCGCTCGTGGCGAAATCAAATTCACAGAAAAAGTTGAAAACGCGATCAAAGCGGGTGCAGCTGGTGTGGTTATCTACAACAACGCTCCTGGTTTGATCCAAGGTGCATTGACTGACGGAAGCACAACTTTGCCAGTAGGTGTGTTCATGATCGAACAAACGATGGGTGAAGAGATCGTGAAACAATTGGCAGCGGGCGTAACTGTTTCTGCGACTTTGCAAACGGTTGCAACTGACTACGCTTCTTTCGATGGTACTTCAATGGCAACTCCGCACGTTGCGGGTGTAGCCGCTCTTGTAAAAGCAGCTAACAAGTCATTGACTGGCGCTCAAGTAAAACAAATCTTGAGATCGACTGCGACTCCTTTGAACCCTAACACTCAAAATGAGTTCGGTTCTGGTCTTGTGAATGCTGAAGCCGCTGTTGAAGCCGCTCTTGCAACTCACTAGTTTTTAACAAAACGCATTAAGTTAAAGGGCCGACTGAAAAGTCGGCCTTTTATATTTGTAGTTCTGTCATTCGAAGCGCCATAATAATTCTATGCATGGTCTTCCTTCCGCAATCGCTGATTTAGCTCTTATTCTTGGTACCGCGGGTCTTGTGACTCTTTTATTTAAGCGCCTGAACCAACCGCTGGTGTTGGGATATCTGGTCGCTGGCTTTTTAGTCGGTCCGAAAACGTCATTCTTTCCCTCCATCGTCGCAACAGAAAGTATCAATCTCTGGGCTGAAATCGGAGTGATCTTCCTGCTTTTCGCTTTAGGTCTTGAGTTTTCCTTTAAGAAATTATTCCGTGTTGGTGGTCCTTCCAGTTTCACCGCTATTATTGAAATCGGGATGATGGTGACCTTGGGATATACGACCGGGCGCTTAATGGGTTGGGACTTTATGGACAGTCTTTTCCTAGGTGGAATTTTAAGTATTTCTTCAACTTCCATCATCATCCGGACTGTGGAGGAACTCGGAATTAAAAATTTCCGTTTCGTCGGAACTGTTTTTGGGATTTTAGTTATCGAAGATCTCGTGGCCGTTCTTTTGATGGTGATTTTGACAACGGTTGCTCTCACTCGAGAATTCTCGGGTGTCGAGATGATGGGTTCAATTTTGAAGCTGGGTTTCTTCTTGGCGATTTGGTTTGTTGCAGGGATTTTCTTGCTGCCAAGTTTCTTTAAACGCAATCAAAAGGTTCTCACGGAAGAAACCGTTCTAGTTGTCGGCGTGGGACTTTGCCTTTTGATGGTGGTGTTTGCTTCTAAGGTGGGATTCTCCTCAGCTTTGGGTGCATTTATTACAGGATCTATTTTAGCTGAAACCATTGAGGGTGAGCGAATGCATCACCTGATTCAACCGATTAAAAATCTTTTCTCGGCCGTATTCTTTATTTCTGTCGGGATGTTGATTGATCCGCACATGATCGCAATTTACTGGAAAGAAGTTTTGATTCTTTCCTTGGTTGTGATGTTTGGTAAAACTCTGAGCGTGACAATTGGTTCGGTTCTTTCGGGTCAAACTTTAAAAACGTCTTTGCAATCCGGAATGGCCTTGGCGCAAATCGGAGAGTTTTCGTTTATCATTGCGACTTTGGGATTAAGTCTGAAAGTCGTGAGTGAAAAACTTTATCCTCTGGCTGTGGCGGTTTCAGTTCTGACGGCCTTTATGACACCGTATATGTTGAAATCCTCTGAAAAGGTCTACAACTGGATCGAGAAGGTCTTGCCTCAGAAATTCGTGCAAACCATTGATGGCTATAGTGTGATTTCTTTTTCAATGGCCGGAAATCGTGAGTGGCGCGATCAAGTGCGTGCGTATCTACTTAAGATTCTTTTAAATGCAGTTGTGGTGATTGCGATTTTCCTGTTAGTCGCGCGGGTGTTTTTGCCATTCCTCTTAGAAAGACAAGTTGAAGAACGTTCGGCGAAGTTCTTTGCGCTTTCTTTGACTTTGATTTTAACAGCTCCCTTTTTGTGGGCTTTGGCTTTTGGACGTACAAAAAACTTTAGCCTTTTGATGATTGAGCAGGGAAAGGGTAGCCACAATTATATCTTCTTAATTTCTCGAATCATGCTGACGGTTGGTCTTTTAGGGGCCATGGTCGCGCAATTCGTGCCTCTGGCATGGGCTCTGGGAATTACGCTCTGGATGGTCGTCGTCGTTGGTTATGTGCTCTTTAAAAATCTTAAGGACATTTACCAATGGTTTGAAAATCGTTTTCTCTCAAATCTCAATGATGAGGTTCAGAAGAAACACGCTCAAAAACACAATCGAATGTTAGCGCCATGGGATGCACATATCACGGAATTCCAAATTCCACCGGAAGCTCCTTATGTCGGAATGCCATTGTTCACTTTAAGTATCCGCGAACGTTTCGGCGTGACAATTGCTCTGATTGAACGGGGAAAAAAACGTATCACAGCACCCGGTCGCCAAGAATCCCTGATGCCGAATGATCGTGTTTATGTGATCGGAACGGATGAACAGTTAGTTCTCTTTAAAAACTTTCTTGAAGCCGATGTGATTTCGGAATTGGTTGAAGCGCCATCTGAATACAGTCTGGAACAATACATGGTCGAAGAAGGATCGGAGTTCGTAACGAGATCCATTCGTGATTGTGGCATCCGCGAAAAAACCCATGGTCTCGTCGTTGGAATCGAGCGAGAAGGCCGCCGCATCCTCAATCCCGACTCCACAGAAATCATCCGCATCGGTGATCTTTTGTGGATAGTAGGGGATCGAGAGAAGATCTTGGCGTTAGATTAAATTACAATGCAAGAGGACCATTTAAATCCTCCACCTAATCAGCTTCTTTATGAATTTCATTTTGAATGGTGTATAAGGTGGGTAGGTTATTCGCATAAAGCGGCCCAAAGCCCCTTGGCGGAGAATGCTTTTGTCGTTTGAGAAGGTGCGGAAACCGTGGATGCCGTGGGAACGGCCCATGCCGCTTTCGCCAACGCCGCCAAACGGTAAATGAGTATTTGCTAGGTGAATGATGGAATCATTGATCACGGCTCCGCCGGAAGAAGTTTCGCGCAGCACTTGGTCGATATCCAATTTGCTATTGGAATACATGTAAAGGACCAATGGCTTTGGACGATCGTTGATAAAATGAATCACTTCAGAAAGTTCTTTGTAAGGAATGATTGGTAGGATAGGACCAAAGATTTCTTCCTTCATCAAATTGGCCTGTGGCGGAATTTTAGTGATCAGAGTCGGCCCAATAAAATGTTTTTCGCTGTCAGAATCGCCGCCGAAAATAATCTGAGCTCCGGCATCGACGGCTTCTTTCACAAGACCAATCAGTCGATCCGTGTGGTGCCGTGAAATCATACGAGCATAATCCGGGGATGATTGAAGTTCACCAGAGTTCAGATGCAAAGCTGCTTTGATTTTTTCTTGTAGCAAGTTTGAAAATTTCGCCTGAATATCTTGGTGCACAAAAAGATAATCGGGAGCAACACAAGTTTGCCCCGCATTCAGGCACTTCGCCCAAGCAAGTTTTTCAGCCGCAACCTCGAGATCAGCCGATTTATCGACAATCGTGGGACTTTTTCCACCTAATTCCAAAGTGACAGGAGTCAGATGTTTCGCAGCCGCTTCCATAATCAAACGACCGACCCGGGAGCTACCTGTATAGAAAATATGATCGAACGGAAATTGCAAAAGTGCTTGCGTTGTTTCCGGTCCACCTTGCACAAAGTGAATATGTTCGGGAGAAAAATATTTTTCTATCAACTGTCCCATTAAGGAACTGGTATGACGGCTGTATTCAGAAGGTTTAATAATAACACAGTTCCCCGCCGCCACAGCGGAAACCAAGGGAGCCATCGTTAAGTAAAAAGGATAATTCCATGGCGAGATCAACAGGCACACGCCACGAGGTTCGTAAGCAATTTCGCTTTTCGTACCCAACATCATCAGGGGAGTAGAAACACGCTGTGGCTTCATCCAAGTGCGCAAGTGCTTCAAGGCAAACTTGATTTCATGCACAACAGAATAAATTTCCGTCATCAAGGTTTCAAACTGAGGTTTCTGAAAATCAAGTTCGAGAGCGCGGCAGATCTCGGTTTGATGATTCTCCACCAGCTTCTGCAACGTCAACAGATGTTCGCGGCGAGTCTCATAGGGCTCTTTGCGAAGTTGCAAACTGTATTGGCGTTGATGAAGATAGATTTGCTCAAGCATGACTCTATCATAGGGGAGTCAGCTTGAAGAGCAATGGCTTTTCGCAATTACCTGTTAAAAAGAGAACTGTTGCGCGCAAAGACCCGCACGGAACAGCTTTCGCGTTTGTTTTACGACTTTGTTTAAGACAGCATCACCTTGAGGAGTGTCCATAAGTTCAGGGTGATATTGAGTTAAAAGGATGCGTCCATTTTTTCCTTCTAAGGCTTCAGTGATACCGTCAGGTCCGACACCCGCCAATTCAAGAGGGCCACCTTCTTTAAAGATAATTGCTTGGTGGTGAATTGAATTGATTTTGATGGTTTTGAAATAAGAAAGCGCGTCACCTAATAAATTGTTTTTCGTTTTCAACAGCGTCATTGAGTGCCAGTTGTTCGCGTGCTCAATCGCGCCCTTGATGTGAAATGGAATGTCTTGGATCAATTTATAACCTAATGCGACTGATGTAATCTGAGCGCCACGGCAAACGGCGAAAAGAAAACCTTTCTCAGCTGAGGTGTAGGCCTTGATCAACGCAATTTCGAATCGATCTCTGGCGGGAATCGTGTTTTTTGCATGGAAGTTTTCTTTTTTATATGTACTTGGGTCTACGTCATCACCACCCAAATGCACCAGCATTGGAAATTCATTTACGATATGGTTAAAAAGAACGCGTGTTTCACTATTCGAAAGACCTAGATTTGCCATGATCGGGAGCAAAAAACTTTTTTGACCATTACGAGTAAAGCTTCCGGCAAAGTTTTCCAAGCGTTGCGAGTTTTTCGTATAGTCTTTCGGTGCATTGGCCATAATCAAAGTACGGGACGTGCTATCTCCGCTGAGCGGTTTAAATTCAGACAACGTAAGATCAGGTGTTCGTCCTTCAAATAACTCCATCAAGTCTGCTGAGCGCTCCATATTTAAGAGATATCGTTGGGCTGCTTGCTCTGGCGTCTCGCTGCTGCGGACGGGGATAATGAGAGGAATAAGCGTTTGCTGAGCATGCCATTCATACAGGCGAATAGATGCGTCAGCTTTCGCAAAAGAGAAAGCCAATGAGAAAATAGCGGCAATAAGATAACAATATGGTTTCATAGCTAGAGATAGAGCAATACAAGATCAATGCCACGGGGCTCTTTGTATTTAGTTTCACTAAGAGTAAATAATCTCAATTTGAGACGGCTAAGATCCGCGCGGCTGTGTGCCGGAAATTGGCCCCGAGATCCTAAGTCCTGCGAATTTTTAACCCAGACTGAAGTCTTAAAACCTTTGGTATTCATCTATGTCATTCGGCGAAAATCTCTTGAGTCTCTCCCTCATTTCGTGAAACATTCTGTAACTGTGATTGTATCAATTAACGATCAAACGACATCATGAAGGGAGTCAAAATGATCAAAACACTATTGGCAGCATTGGTTGTAACTTTTGCTGTTCATGCACAAGCGGAAACTTTGAAACTCGACACAAAAGCCAGCACGGTTGCTTGGAAGGGTTTCAAAAAAATGGGAAGCACACACAATGGTGGCATCTCTGTTAAAGAAGGTAATATCGAAACAAATAAAAAAGGCGAGATCACAGCTGGTCTGGTCACTATCGATATGGCGACGATCACAAATGAAGATTTGAAAGACAGCGCTGACTACCAAAAGAAATTGATCGGTCACTTGTCTAATGAAGATTTCTTCAACGTGACAAAGTTCCCAACATCAACTTTTAAAATCACAAGCGTAACTAAGAAATCAGGTGACGAGTACACTGTAAAAGGTGACTTCACAATGATCGGTCAAACAAATCCAATCGAATTCCCAGCGAAAATCAAAACTGATAAAGGTGTGACAACTGGTGAAGCGACTGTGAAAATCGACCGCACAAAATGGGGTCTTAAATACGGTTCTGGTAACTTCTTTAAAGAACTTGCTGGCGACAAAATCATCAGTGACGAGTTTGAATTGACTTTGAAGCTTGTAGCTAAAAAGTAATAAAAAGCCTTAAAGCCTGGTGCGCGATCAAGCGCGCATCTGGGCCGGCTCATTAAACCTATTCTCCCGAAAACTTTTTCTCCAGGCTATTTCCCACTTTTTCCAACAAAGCCGAAAACTGCTCTTGCTCTGACTTACTTAAGCCTTCAATAAAAATCTTAGCGACATCTTCATATACTTTTTTGATAGCTGGTGTGTACTTCTGTCCCTTTTTAGATAAGCGAACCATCCACTGGCGGCCATCGTCCTTAGATTTAACTTTTTCCACCAACCCCTGACGAATCATCTGTTGTACGGAGCGCGTGATTGTCGCTGGATCGGTGTACGTATAAAGTGCCAAGGTTTTAAGATTCATTTCGCCATTGCGATCTAGCCAGCGCATGATGGTGAGTTGGCGATGTCCTAAGGGCATATCCTTAATCATCGTATTGATATGCAGGCTCAGGCTGCGGCGAACGAACATATAGTTTTCAAGAGTTTCAATTGCTCGGCTCATAGTTTTTTACTGTACCAGTAAAGAATTGTTTGAGGAGGCTTTTCTTTTGTTGCGGGTGCGTCGGGTCTTATGATTTTTGGGACGCAAATCTGTCACCGACGTGTTTAGAAATTAACATCGCTATTTGTCTCAAGTTGAGACAAATCACAGCGAGCAGCAATCTGTCGGTGTTGGTTCGTTGGATCAGTTATTGTAAGAACCTCTCTTGAACATCCTGTTTTTAAGGGAGAAGTGTATCTTATGAAGGTCTCTAACATTGCGGCTCTTTCTGTCGTTTTTTTTATTTCTGTAAATGCGATCGCCGCCGGGCCCATGTGCGCAGATCTCTTTTCCAAGCGCTCCAATAAATCGAATGCTCCATCTGTCGTGGTTATTTCCGGAACCAATCGTGAAGGGGCAAATTCTTTAAAAGTGGCAGAGACAATGCGTGAACTTTTATTGGATGAAGGTGCTCAAGTCGAAGTTTTAGATTTAGCCAAAGTTCCGCCAACAACATACTCCTCACAAAACTATTCTCATACGCCTAAAACATTTCAAAAAAAATTTGATGAGCCTATTGCCAAAGCTGAAAGCATTGTTGTCGTGGTCCCTGAGTATTTCGGTTCCTTCCCTGGAATTTTAAAAACTTTCTTTGATTATGTTCAGGCGCCACTTGCTGGTAAATCCATAACTCTGGTTGGAATTTCCGCTGGAAAGTGGGGAGCTCGTAACGCTCTTGCCGGATTTGCTGAGACGCTGACGCACAGAAAAGCTTCTGTGTCTGGAACAAGTCGCATTAATATCGAAAATGTCGAATCAAAAGTAGATGAAACTCAAGTGATAGACGCGGATATTCGTAAACGCATGAAATCGGCGGCACAGGAAATCGTCGAGTCGATGGTGGCGCAAAGAGGCGAAGAAGTTCCCGTAGAAAAATTGCAAAAACTTGTGACGGCACAAATACACTCTGAAGTGTCACTCAACTCTGGTTTGACAGTGTCAGGCACTCTGTCAAATGTGATTTTGAATGAGAAAAATAATTCAGTGGCCTATATCCAAACATCTGGGCCAACCAGCTTGAAAGATCAGTACCGCACGCACGTGGGTCAAACTCCTGATATGCATAAAACTGGCTTTGGAACTCCTGTTGGAGTTCTTAAAAACGGCATTCGAATTTCTACTCTAAAAAATCCTGAAGATATTGGATTGATCGAAGGCGAGCGCGCTAAACTTGAGTTTAGTTCTGGTGTCGTTGTTGAGGGGACTTTTGTTAGGTCCCAGAAGTCTCGTCAAGGATACTTGCAAATTGTAACATTTATGGATTGCACCGTGACTCTGAATGGAAAATTTCTCTTCCGTCCTTCATGGGGAAGATTTGATATGGGAGTCGGTGAATCCGTGGTGCAAGTTAAACTCTAACTTGACCCCGGTCCTTATCTCCGTTACTTCCATAGCATGAAAATTCAAAAGACTTTGACCACGACTCCGAAAGCCCTTCCTCCATCTGACAAACTTGGATTTGGACAGTACTTTTCGGACCATATGTTCGTTGCGAAATATCGTGAGGGTCAAGGCTGGTATGAGGCGAAGATTGAGCCTTATGGACCGTTCTCGGTTGATCCAGGGGCTTCTGTATTTCATTATGGCCAAGCCCTTTTTGAAGGTATGAAGGCCTTCCGCCAACAAGATGGTAAAATCGTCTTTTTCAGACCTGAATTTAATTACCACCGCCTCGTGGAGGGCGCAGAGCGTATTTGTTTGCAACCACCTCCAATGGAACTTTTCATGAAAGCGATTCATGAACTTGTGGCCGTAGATGAAAAATGGATTCCTCAAGATCCAAGCACGTCACTCTATCTTCGTCCGACTTTGATCGGCACGGAAGCTTTCTTGGGTGTGCGTCCTTCCCATGAAACTGTGTTCTATGTTTTATTGTCGCCGGTGGGTTCTTACTACAGCGAGGGCACAAAGCCTGTTCGCATTTGGACAGAAGAAAAATACATTCGCGCAGCTCCTGGCGGCCTTGGTGCTGTCAAAGCAGGTGCGAACTATGCTGCTAGCCTGAAAGCCGCTTACGAGGCGAAGCAAAAGGGTTACGCGCAAGTTTTGTGGTTGGATGTTGATCACGAAGGAATCGAAGAAGTCGGCACAATGAATGTGTTCTTTGTTTTTGATAATGAGATCGTGACGCCTGCTTTGAATGGTAGCATTCTTGCCGGTGGGACTCGTGGCGCGGTGATTGATGTTTTGAAATCTAAAAATCTTCCAATCGTCGAGCGTCGTGTGACAATCACAGAAGTGATTGAAAAACTTCAGCAAGGTCGCTTGAAAGAAGCTTTCGGTACAGGAACGGCTGCGGTGATTTCACCAATTGGAACTTTGTCATATAAAGGCAAGGAATGGGTGATCAACAACAACGAAAATGGCCCTCTTAGCACCGAGCTTTATAAAGAGATCACATCCATCCAGCGTGGCACGGCTCCAGATCGTTTCAACTGGATTGTGCCTCTAGAAAAAATCTAAAAATCACTGATACGTTTTTAAAATTTTATCGAGGGTGCCATTTTTCTGAATGGCATCGATGGCCTTGTTTAATTTTTCCAGAGTGATTTTTTTGGATTTTTTAGACAAAGCACACTTCGTCATTATCGTATCCATTTCAATGGCAGCGCTGTCTAAATTGGAATAGATTTTCTTGTAGTAGTTGTATTCCAGATTCGACATGATAATGGCGCTGATTCGTCCATTTAAAAGCTTTTGTAGATTAGATTCATTGTTAGGTCCATCTTCGCGCAGAATACGCTTAGAAATGAAATGCGGTTCAAGGTCGCGATAGACAAAATTGAGAACAGTACCCACCCGCAAGCCATAAAGGTCTTTGATTTGATGCAGTGGTTTGTTGCCAATGTAAACGATAACATTTGAGCTCTCATAGACGTCACGACTCCAATAGACATCTTTTGCGATTTTTGTTTGCCAGATTTCGTTAAGGTGGCAGATCACGTTTGCGGAGCCTGAGAGAAGGCTTGGAGCCACTCGTTTTTTAGGCAATAACGTGATCGTTGGTACAAGATGCATTTCTTTAAAAAGAGCTTCGCCCAAATCTTTTAAGATTCCAGCGTCTAAGGTCTGCGTATTTTGAATGCGTTTGATATCAACCAGAGGCATGGCATAGTCGGAATTGACTCCATAGGTAGCTGAAGACAAATTTCCGGGCTCAGCCGCGTGTGCCGCCCAGGGGTTCCAGCTTAAGACCAGTGTTAAAAGCAGCATCCTCATAAAAACAAGTTTAGCCTGCATCTACGAGATGTCACCAACTTTCACTGAAACGGGGCGAATCGCAATGGCTTTCTGCTGCAATTCACCAGCAAAGGGTAGAACTTTAATAGATATCTTGCTTGAAGCTTCGCTCTGGATTCGGAGTTGCGACCTTGATCACGTCAAAATAGATTCGTCCAATCTCGCGCCCATCCGTTGTTTCGACACTGATCCGCCATTCGCCTTCGGAATAGTTTTGCTTGCTGGTGTAGCCGCGATAACCTTGTTTGCGTCCCCCGGCAATGCTCATCGGAATACGGTCTGTAGTTTGCCAACCACGGCGAGGGTCTTTGTAATACCAATGTAAAATCACTGAATCACTAAATCGCGCAGGAGAAAAGATTTGCGCAAAGAAATAAATTTTGTCCCCCGGTTCGGCCACGAATTGCTGATCACCTTTTCGCCAAAACATCCACGCTGGATTTTCATGGGACAGTAAGTACTTGCCATCTTGCTTTTCGATTCCGTGATAAATGCCCATGTTCGGGATAGAGAGAGGAACCGGCGGAATCCAACCGACAAAATAAAACAAAACAAAAAGCGCAAGAACGCCACCACCCGGAGCTAAAATACTGCGGATCAGCGTTTTGCGACTCTCGATCCTCTTCTGTAAAAGGTGAACGATGCCGTAAAGAACGCCAGCCGTCGCGAGAACCGAGAGTAAAAACGGCACATATCCCACGAACCCCAAAATGACTGGAATCGTCATAGAGAAAAACGAAAACACGCAGATTACATACAGACCGATTTTAATATCGACCTTGGATTCTTGGACGCGCTTGAGTTCATTGGCCACCATAATGACCAAAAGAAGCAAAACAAAAATAATTGAAGAAAAGATGGAAGCACTCTTAAGAAAGAACAACGAGTAAACGCTGAGCAGGCTCCCTAAGAGAAAATGCAAAATCAACTGGCGGTAATTCCAAATCTTTTCAAGACGCGGGGAGGGTTGAAAAAGATGATGTGTTCCCAAAAAATCGTAGAACAAAATAAATCCGAGAACAAGTAAGTACACGACTTGCTGAGCGATACTCAGAGGATCGTCGATGTCAGAAAGAGTGAAAATATCAAAGAAGAATCCACCCAAGAAGAAGGCGATATCGACTTTAGTTTCATTTTGTTCGTAATAATGAAGAACGCGGTTTTTTAGTTGTGTCATAGATGTGATATCAGGATAAAAGGAAGCACCGAGTTTATCAAGAAGCGTCTTAAAAAATGGAGTAATTGCTCTCTGAAAATCATGTTTTTTGTAGCGTCATTTTACGACTTTTTCACTCTGAAACCACTCTCATTTTGAGTAGAGAATTTTTTTAACCTTTTTGTTTGGTCGATGTGTCTATGCTTTGTTAGGGTTAATGTAGAACCTTTAACCAAGGAGAGACATGACTGTATCAACCTACGAATTCTCAAACAAAGAAGATAGAGAAACAGCATTTAATAACATCGTAAAGTGGTATGGGCCCACAGTTGTAAAAAAAGTTGAGATCCTCGATCTCAATGTCGAAGCCTCTGAAGAAATCTCGAGCGAAGCCCACAAGATCATCGAAAAGCATTGCGGCCGTTTAAAGGTCGATACCGTATAACTCGAGTGTAGAGCCAAAATTGGCAGCCACACAAAGGCGTCTCACAGTGAAACGCCCATAGATAATAAAACCCGGAACCAGTCGGAACATGCTTTGCAAATTCCTTCCATTGATGGTGTGCCATCAAAGTGAGGCTATTTTGTGAACCGCTGGTTCTTGGGTGCTTTTTCCATTCTTTTTCAAGTTTGCGCCGCTTATGCGCAAGAAGCCACATTTGGCCCTGAATTCAATTTTACAAACGAAAACCTCATACAGGCGGGACGCGCTCTTGGGCCGTCCGTCGTCAACTCTGACGCCAATACGGCTGCACAAAAAGCCTTCCTGGCAGAAGTCCGCAAAAAATGTCCTGATTGCCAAGCAAAGCGCATTCAAGACAAATATCGTATCGATGCTTTCAAGGTCCAGACGCCAGAAGGGTGGAGTTTCACAATCATGTTGGACCCATGGGTGGTGGAAGTGACAACGTCGCCTATGACGGCAAAGGAAGTAGCTCGCAATGCTCCGCGAATTCAAGAGTTGATCTTTAATTCTGCCACGGCTGTGGGTTTGTATCCGTCGCAAAAAACTTCGGGCCATCTGCATATTGGGATTTCTTCGGCATTTCAACGTGATCCCCATGCTGTTCGAAATTTTATTGTGGATTGGGTGAACCATTCGCTCGCAACCGCGCACGCCTTTCATTGGAGCCCTGCAAATGCAGCACCTATGGCGGCAATTTATACGACTGATAGTGAGAGTCTTCTGCATCGCTTTCATAAGTTTCTCGGCGAGTGGGATAAGGAATATCGGGAGTATCTGAAATTTCTCGGTCCCGAAACACTGCTTTCCAATTTATTTGAAGGAATGCGAAGTGAAGTTTACGTGAAGTCCTATTCGGGATTTGTTCCATTTACAAAATACCAAAATCTCAACGTCGATCATTTCGAAGGCTTCCCGAAAGAAGAACAGACATTGGAATTGCGTGGTATGCGCGAGTTTCAAGACGCAGAGGAATTTGCTCGCTATACGGAGATCATGCAAGGGCGTATTGATTACCTCAAGAATGTGGAGATTTTAATTCCAGTGGAACTTGAGACCAATCAAAAAAATCGATACCAAATATTTGATGAATATATTTATCAGGCCAAGGGCGATGTGGAGTACGCACGCCGTAAATCTACAATCGGAACAAATATTCCGATCCGTATTTCCTGTGAGGGCTTGTTTTAAGAAAAATTATGAAAAAGCATTTTGTATACTCGCTTTTGTTAGCTCTCAGTTTAAGTTCTCAGTCCTTCGCGGCTTCTTGGGACCAGAGTTTACCTTTGGTAGAAGGATCTGAAAAAGCAGAGGCGTTTTTGAAGATCCGCAATTTGATTCCTGCTTTGGGGGAAGGCGCTATCAACTACGCCATTGATCCCGTTACACTTTTCAGTCAACAACTGCAAATTCAATCAATGATGAACGCCAGTGCTGAGTACGAGAAATTGCGTTCTGGGCACGGAGAGTTGATGCAGTTTCAAGTTCTGGACGGCAAAACAAGTGGTGGCGAAAATCCTGAAAAGGTTCTGAATTGGAATCTATGGACCGAACGCTCTCATCAAATTGCGCAAAGCCGCGGATTAACGAATCCCGATGCGGTTGCTCAAGAAATTCTAAAAACGCTGTCGTCACAACTTTTAGGAAAAAGCCAAGGCATTGTTGTGGGACTTGCGCAAATCTTGCCCGGAACACTAAAAAAGGAATTCTTCTCTGCATCACCTGAAGCAAAAATTAAAATTCTCCAAGAGAATCTTCCCGCGGAGATTGTATCGCAAGGTTTTGCTCCAGATCGCCTCGGTTGGACCGATGCCAGTATCACAAAGGAAGAGATTATTTCTCGTTTTCAGCAGGCTCTGCAAGTGGAGCAGAATTTAACTGTTTTGATGGTTGAGCACTATGCATCCCTGCAAAGCCGTTTGTCTTCACCGAAAGACTACGCTCAAATCTGGAAAGTAGACGCCGCAACAAAGAAATCTCTCGAACAATGGTTTATCTCAAACGTAGCAAAAATGATTCCCCAAGAAAAAGCGGCCGCTGTGACAATGACGTTACGTGAAGTTCCTCCTGTGGTGGGGCTTTTCCGTGGTTTTGCTGGAAATGACTGCGCCACGAAATTCAGTTTTCCATTTGTGAATTCACCTAATGAATACACTTTCCTTGTCTATGATACGAAAGGCGCAGTAAAAGGGTATGTGCAGGGGACAAAAGTTGTAGCCGAAGGGAAAAATGTTTTCTATTTGCACACGATCACAGGACCTCGTCTCTCAAAAAAAGAAACGCACGAGATTCTTTCGCTCTTTCATCAAGAAAAAGCTCGCTTCGGTGCCTCTGAGATTCTTTTGCCAAATCCCGAAAAAATTACGACTCTCATAAATTTCCTCCCAGTGAGGGAGGCTATTCAGGAAGTTGTTTCGACTGAGTTCAAGGACCTGAGCTATCAGGATGCCGAGATCCGCAAAGAGTTTAAAGAAACTTTTAAAATCGGTCCGGATTACGACGATCCAAATGGAAACCTAAAAGGTCAAAGATTGCATGCCAACAAGCTCTCTCCAGTAAACATCAGTGTCAGTCAAGCTATGGGACTTGAAAGCGTGAGTACAGCTGTCGAAAAGAATGTACTTTTAGGTGTGCTCATGCAGCTCAGAAAACAAAACGTCGAAAACAATGCAGCGATTTTGAAGGCCTTAGTTCCGTATGCGGGTGTTTCTGTGGGCGATATCGCTGAACTGGTTCGGTATTCAAAAAATGGAAGTCCCAAAGAAGAGGGGCAACCAGTCAAAGAGTTTCTTGATACTTTCCACAAACAATTGGTGAAAACGGGCTTTGACGTTTCTGAAGATTATCTCCTAAAAAACATCGGTCTTGTGGCGCAGGGATTGTTGAGGGCGCCTGATCTCTTAAGCCATCCCAAGATTTTTAAAAGTGTGAGTGATTCCTTGCTTGATCTGGGGCAAGGGATTTTTCTCGCGGACTTCTTGTTGGAAAACGCCGATCCACTTATGAACAAAGAATACGCAGCAAAATTCTTTAGGTCTTTTTATAACGACATTCATGTATCGGAGTCTATCAGCAGCGGTAAGTTGATCAGTAAAATTCTTATTAAGAACCCGGGGCTTATTTTTTCGAATAAAGAAATTCTCGCGTCTATCGTTCGCTCAAAAAAAGCACGCCAGTCGATGATTTCTTTCTTCCGTGCGAATCCTCAATGGGCGTCTTCTCTTGCGCTTGTTCCTGAAGCTCAGGCTCTTTTAAAAGAGCGTCAGGCTTATATTATGGCGGTGCAGGAAAAAGTTCGCGAGCTTCAAGCCACGACAAGTGAAGCTGAATATATGAAACTCATCACGCGATTTAAAGACCGATGGGAACCCAAAAGTGATGGTCCCGAAATCGCCCGCGATCTTTTGTCGATGACCGCAGATCATTATCTATCACTTAAGCCAGACGTCACTCTTGAAAAAGCTAGGAATCTTTTAGCGGGGTCTGAAAAGTACGCCCGTACTTTGCGTCGTCTTGAAGCCTCGAAAGTTGATTGGAAAAGCCTCAAAGGCATTCGCTGCGAAAGTTTATTCTAGGGAATATTATGAAGATTAAAGACTTAACTCCAGAAGAGTATCAGCAAGTAGGTGAGCTTGAGATTATTAACATCTTACCTGTCTTAAAAAGTGTCGGGTTGCCACTAGAGGAAAAACACATGTGGGAGCAACTCGAGCATTTTGCGAATGCCGAGATTGTTCTTACTAAAACCGAAAACCGCATTGATGGATTCTTTATGTTCGTTATTGAGAATCGCCGCATTCAGCTAGTTTCTTTCAATATGGGGGCGAAACTTCAAGCGGATTCGCTCAGAGATCTCCTTAGACAGTTCCGCGATCAAGTTGCGACACTTGATGTAGATGAAGTGACAAGCCGTGCCCATCTCACCAATACGCGATCCATCAATTTTCATAAACGCATGGGGTTTACGATTCAAAGTTCAAATGAGCACCATCATGAGTTTCGTGCTTCAAAAGATGCGTTATTAGAAAAAGTAAAGCTTCGGGTTTAAGGCCCGCTTTGCAGGCCCACAAGGTAGTTGTGCGTTATCAAAAGCACAAAATAAAAAGGCGCGGTTTGACCAGCGCCTTTTTATTTCTGCAAAGCTCAAGAGCTTATTTACCTAAAGAAGCCAAAGCTGCATCGTAGTTGGGCTCGTTGACAATTTCAGAAACTTGTTCAACGTAAAGAACTTTGTTGTCAGCTGAAAGAGTCACAACTGCGCGCGAAAGAAGTCCCGCCAGAGGAGAGTCTATGATTTGCAATCCCCAGTCTTTGCCAAATGTGCTTCTGAAGCTAGAAAGAGATTCGCAGTTTTTAATGCCTTCAGCACCGCAGAAACGAGCTTGAGCAAATGGAAGGTCAGCTGAAATATTTAAAACAACAGTGTTGTCCAATTTAGCAGCTTCTTGGTTGAAGCGACGAACAGAAGCTGCACAAGTTCCGGTATCAACGCTTGGGAAGATATTCAAAACTTTCTTTTTGCCTGCATAAGATTGCAAGCTTGCTTCTGAAAGATCGGCTTTCACCAATTTAAAATCTTGTGCTGTCGTTCCTTTTTCAGGAAGAGAACCAGATGTTGTAACAGGATTTCCTTTAAGAGTAATTTTTGCCACGATTGGCTCCTTTGTTGCGAATAGAGAGATATCACCATAACAGTGACTCCTATCAGTCAGCAATATAATGACTTCGTAGGTCATATATCTTGCAGTCTGAATGCAATCTCCGTAGGCTTTTAGCTAGCTTTTAACATGAAGGATATTTTGTGCGCATCAGACAAGTGGGTTTCTCATCTCGACTTAAGGCTCATCGAAAAGTACTCACTCTTGAGACGTTGAAGTTTATCGTGGAGTACTTAAAAGACGGCGATGCTCGTCATGCAGCCTTGCGTTCAGGAGTTCCTGAGAACTATGCTTCACGCCAAGGTGCGTGGCTTAAAAAGCATGCGATTGTTTTAGCTGCGATGGATGCAGAGGTTGACGAGAGGGAGCAGCTTCGTTTGCAAAAGGCGATCGCAGAAATCGATCGCCAGATGGAGGTTTGCAAAGAAATTTTAAACTTGCAGGATTTCTAGAACGGATCTTAGATCCGTTCCAAATTTCTAGCCTATTTTACGAAGGTGCATTGCATTTCAATTGGGTCTTCCGGGTAAAACATTTTAATGCCGCTGTTTTCAAAAAAGCCCTTGGATTCGATAAACGCGCCGCCAGTGAAAGAGTTGCCAGAGTAGTCTTCAAAAAGAGCCGCTGACAGTACGCCCATTTTACCAAACTGAATCGAGAATTGCGCCATATCACCCACATATTTCAAGCCCAGATTCTGAATGCTGTCTTGAAAGCGAGAGTGAATTTTTCCGTTCAAATCACTGATGCTCACTTCAATTTTTTTATCCTGTGAATTGATCTGGAAATGAACTTCTTGGCTGTCACATTTCAGTACGCCCGCAAAGCTATTTAAGGAAAACAATGTGGCCATGGTTAAGATCATATATTTCATATTCAGGCTCCTCGGGTTACTTGCCGTAAATTGTAATACGATGCCCATATATCAGCCGGTGAGGGCCGCTATATTCAACTTAGGGCGTTCTTATTTCTCAGGATTTGTTATTAGCAAATTAAGGTCCACTTGGGAGGCCTCGCACGGAAATTCGAGGCTTTCCACAATACCTAAATTTCTTTTAGAAAGAGCTGGGCGTTCGGAGAGAGTTGATGATCTCCTTGATGCAAAAGAAACATGCGGTACTCAATCTTTTGCGCCCATGCCGTCATTGTATTTAAGACCTTCACGCCATTTTGGTTGCTAGCGATAAAGTCCGGCACGAAAGCCACTCCCAAATTCAGTTCCGCCATGCGCGCAATGACTTCCCAGCTTTCCACTTCCATTGCGATCTCGGCGTTTTTTCCGGTGTGCTTTTTATAAACTTTTGTCAGCTCATAGAGCCCCGGGCTTTCTTTTGTAACCAAGAAGCGGGGAGTTGGCGGAGTTGGCACATTCTCGGCTGTGATACAGCGAAAGCTGCCTTTGCGTAGAAGCTTACGTTCGAGTCCACTCAATCCGCCGTCATCAATAAGAAGACCTAATTCACACTGGCCACTTTTAACGAGGTGAATGATATCTTGAGCGTTCCCTAGTTGCAGGGAAGGGCGAATTTTCGGAAAAGAGTCGGTGAAATTTTTAAGCAGGGCCGGCAAGAAATAAAATGCAACGCTGGAAGAGGTTGCAATCGTAAGCGAACCGGAGGGTTCTTTCTTTAGGCCCTTGAGATCTCCTTTGAGTTCCGTCACCAGCTTCATCAGAGATTCGGATTTTTGAACAAGGAGTTTGCCTTCCTCGGTGAGCTTAAAGCGATTGCGAGTATGCACGAGAAGCTGGCACTCTAAAATTTCTTCTAATTTGCGGATGGCCTGACTGATAGCGGGCTGGCTCACGCCCAATTTTTTAGCAGCGGCTGCGATTCCACCTAGTTCGGCAGCAGTTTGAAAATAGCGCAGGTGATAGAGATTGGGCTCATTCATAATAACAATTCCTTATTATTAAAATGAAATTAATCCATTTTTCTTTTTTACGCAATGAGTATAGAACCCCATCATAACCAAAGGGGATCACTGTGAAGTATTTATTAGCTATCGTGTCAATGTTCGTAGGTACGTCTGCTTGGGCCACTCAAAAAGAATGCTCCATTAAGCACACCCTGGCAGGAAAACAAACGGAGTCGATCGTAAAGCTCGTTGTGGACGTTAAAGAAGGTACGGACCTGGCGTCTTACCTGTTTGACGGCGTTGTGGGTTCTATAAATGTATTTGTCCGCGAAGTGGATGGTAATTTCTTCGTTGTCCTGAAAGCTGGTAACAGCAAGGTTTCCACGCAAGCAGTCGATGAAGTGCATGTTTCCTTCCATCATGACAATGAGTCCATCGACATGACGTGCTATTAATGATTTGACTGCGCGTCACATTTGTTTGTCGCTTGCCTTTTTGTCCCTGGTGGATGAATGTTGGCCCGCTTAACAAAGAGATTTCAATAAGCCAATAGGAGGCCCTATGAAAGCATTGCTAGCTACACTTGTTACTTTGTCTGCATTCTCTGCACACGCGTTGGAAAGCCATTACGGTAAATTGTCTCAACGTGGTCACGTGTACACTTGCACATTGACTAACAAAACAAACAACACACTTGACATGAAATATGTTGAGTTCTCTTTCTTGCGCATCGGTGGTCACGGTGACCATGAGTTCACAGTAAGAAACCGTATCGATGAGCGCGTTCGCACTGGCGAAAAAATCTCTAACTCTGTAAGCCAATCTTTTGTTCAAACAGCTTACGGTTGCAAATACATCGCAAGATAGTTTTTTGCTAACTTGAGTTAGTGCCAAGCCACAGGTTGAAAGATCTGTGGCTTTTTTTATGCCTTTTTAACGGGCAAGTCTCTTCTTAGATCACTAAAAATTCAACAGATTGGCATTTGTTTGAAAGCCGCTGTTAAAAAGATCGACAGGCCAACTTATCTCTCAATTTTCGAGTGAAAATTCCGATAAGTTTCATAATGAAAAGGCCACTGGTAAGGCGCATTGCTATCTGGTACAGCTGGTTTTCACTCGGCATTCTTTTTCCGAGTGCCGTCTATTACAACTTCTCATCCGTCACCCTTTCTAAAGTCGATGAAAACCGAAGCCTCGCGCAAGCACGCGAAGTTTTAGGCAAGCGCTTCAGCGCAAACCTTGCGCGAAAAATGCAAGGCGATGCGGATTTAAATTATCGCATCCTCGAGAAAATCCGCGATGCGCTTCCCTGGCAATGGAAAGACAGTGCTGAGCAGTTAACCGAAGTTTTGATTGTTGAGTCTAAAAAAGCAAAGCTCGATCCCATCTTTATCATGGCTGTTATTCAAACAGAAAGTTCGTTCAATCCCGAAACTGTGGGAGCTGCTGGCGAGATCGGCTTGATGCAAATTCTTCCGGGAACCGGCGAGTGGATGTCACAAATCTATGGTCTGCCGTGGAAGGGCAAGTGGACGTTGTTTGATCCTGTGACGAATGTACGCTTTGGAATTACGTACTTTGCGCATTTGCGCGAAGAATTTGACGGGCGTTCGGGGCATTATATAAACGCCTACAATATGGGAACGGGGAATGTGCGCAAAATTGAAAAGCGCCGTAAGAAGTTAGCCATTAATAATCACTACCTCAAACGCGGTTATTCTCAACGTGTCACCAGCAATTACTCGAAAATCTATGCTGATATTTACGAGCAAAAGAAAAATCGAGAAATTGCTGGCGGCAATTCCGAAGCTACCAAGTGATCTTAACAGACTCGGCAGATTTCTTGGCTGGTCCATGATAGACAGCTTCAATATTATTCCCATCTGGATCAATTACAAATGCAGCGTAATAGCCTGGGTGATAGGGGCGTGGTCCCGGAGCACCATTGTCTTTACCGCCGGCTGCCATCGCGACTTTGTAAAATGCATCTACGGCTTTTTGGTCTTTTGCTTGAAAAGCGAGATGCACTCGTCCTGTTAGTTCGCCTGCAGAGGCTTGGCTTTTCTGTGACGAGACGAAGAGTTCATCAACCCAGAAGTAGTCATCTGCTTGTCCACCAATTGGAATGTTAAGAGATTCAAAAATAGCGAAGTAAAACTTCTTGCTCGCCTCAATATTGCGAACGACAAGTTGTATATGGTCGATCAAGCGACCGCGATGCATTTCATTGATTTCCATGCAAAACTCTCCTCTGTTTAACTATCGAAACAGACGCCTTCGGGATTGTCACCAAGGAAACTAACAGAATTGAATCTGAGAAAGCTGTCTCAGGCTGAAACAGTCCTTCGAAAAAATTCTTCTTTTTTGTATAAGATTTTTTCAAACAAGCCTTTAATCTAGGGTGTTTCAGGCCGATAAGTTCCATAGCTGTTAGTAACGGGTAAGGACATTCAAATGATTCAAAAAACTCTTTTATTCGCACTATGTCTTGGTTTCTGTGGATCTATTGGTCACGGAACTTTCCAAAAACAATCACAAGAAGACTTTGTCATCGGCCCCGCTGAAGAAGTGTCGATGCAAATGGAAGGTCAGTGCATTCCTGCACGCTTGATGAAAAAACCAATGATCCTTCCAAAGCAAAAATGTCGGTTTGGCTAAGCTTTAATCCGCAGACTGGCAATCGCTGCGGCGGCTGTTTGCGTCCCAAGCGATTTCCGTGACTTTGCCTTTAGCTACGACGTGATTTTGCAAATCCACTAATTCAATTTCGAGGCGACAGCTTTCTTTGTCGCCTTTTTTATTTAGATCTTTTTGTGAAATTTCCGTGAGGCGAAAGCGCATCCCAATATTCTGTCCTGAGTGTGTTGCCATCACTTCAAGTTTGGGCAGATCGCGCACTTCTTGGATGCCTTCTAAGTTACCAATGACTTTAAAAACAGCAGCTTTATTGCTTTGAGTGTTGAGCCAAATATAGTTTCCAGATTTATCCAGTTTTGCAGTGAAGGATTTCATTTTTTCGCTGGGAGTCTGGCTTTCCGAAGAAGCGAAAGTCAGCACGGACCGATCAATCGCGCGAAGGTTGAAATTTGTGACGACTGTCGATTCGTTGATCAATTCATTCTGGATTTTTGCAATACTTTTGCTCATCGCATGAGCAGTTGTGCCGCAGATAGACGTGATAGCGAGAAGAAGTAAGAGTGCTGATTTCATGTTGATCCCCCGTTAATGAATAGCAATAGGGGATGCAGCAAGTGTCGTACCAAGTATGCGGTGGCGAAGTGATACTTCAAGTGATGGATTATGATGGCGGTGCAGCAAAGATTCGAACTAGAAACGTCCGCTCAAGAATACCTGGGGACCCCAATATTGGTAATTAAAATTTCCATTCCATTTTGCTCCAGCGACATCGACATCAATTGCAAAAGCATTGATGGCCAGACCCGCACCAACATATTCACTGAACCAGTAATCGGTGTTGATCGCCGCTGAATAAACATTTCCCTGCATGGTCATATTGCCCGCGCCAACTTTGTAAGCGAAGGCTCCGATATTACCACCGACACTCCAAGTGGGAAAAATATAGTATTTTAAATCCACACCCAACAACGGCAGTGGCGCGCTGGCATCGGCTCGAGCTTCTCGGTTGCCATCCAGATTTCCTGCCGAAGCACTTCCTTCGATATCTAAAGTGATCACCGACCACTGAAGACCCAGTCCCGCACCAAATTCCAATTCATCCGATTTATAAAAAGAAAAATAGTACGAAATCGGAATCACGGTGAAGTTGAAGTCGGTGTCGAGTGTTGCTCCAACCGGATAGATTTCATCGCCGATTTCAATTTCTTTATCGATTGTGCGTGTACCGGTTCTTCCAAAGTTGAAATATCCTAGAGTCAGACGATTTCTCGGCGAGATCCGCCATGTGACATCTCCACGGATAATGGTTTCTTGACTGTCGAGTCCCAAATCATCTTCGGCGTTCACATCATCGCCTTGCCCGGCGTCGTTGTTGACACGAAGTTTGGTATCAAAGGAAGGTAAGAAGTAACCTAGATGGAAGATAAACATTTCTTCACCGGGTTCTGGATCTGCATGGCCCAGTATCGGCGAAAGAATCAAAGAAAAAAGAAGCACAAGTTTGACGACGCTTTTATTTTTCATGAGACCATCTTGGCGGAACGCTTACCGAAATCAATTTAAAAAGAGTGACATGCAAAATTGCAGAATGACTCTTTGGTAAAATTAAAATTGCTTTCCGAGCATAAAATAAAACGAGAGTTGGTAGTTGTCACCGTAAGCACCCGCAAGATACATCGGTCCTAAGAAGCTATCATAGGCAAGATAAGCTGTTCCTGAATAATGCCAGTGATCGGCGAGATCTTTTTCAAAGTGGTCGAAGACGCGTCCTGACTCAGCTGCAAGTCCCCAATATGTTCCGCCAATTGTTCCGGTGGGGTGATAGTATTGTAAAGAGCCGTAAGCGAGCTGGTCGCCTATTAATTCTTGATAACGATAACTTGATAAATTTAAGAAACCGCCGAGCCAACTGACATCTGCCAATGTTTCATTATCACCTTCCGTATTTTGCCCGCGTAAGGTGAGTTGAAACGCGCCCGTTCCTAAGCGCATCCCGTTGCGAAAGAGCAGTCCATAAATTCCATAGTTGTCGATTTCTTCTGATCCTCCGATTGAGTAATAGGCATAGGCATAAGCATACATACCTTCCGTCGGGAAAAAATAATTGTTTAATTGATCGTAAAACAAACTCATACGAAGACCGTAATCGTAAGTGTGAGAGTTCGGCAAAATCGAAGAGCCAATTTCTCGGCGAGCTTTATAATCATGGTAGGCGGGACCAATGCGTAACTCTCCGTACTTGGTCCAACCAGATCCTAGATCAATACCCAATGCGTTTTTTGCGTACTCGTATTGGGCCACTTGGTCGCCATCTTGGTACAAAGAAAGCGGGTCTCTTTTAAAATAATAATAAGGTGACACGAACGTGGCGCCACTGAGCTGCAAAGGTTGATAGAATTCGGTAAAAATAAACGATGAGCTTCCGGCTTGCAGAATTGTTTTCCATTCTGCCCCGAGGTCATTAATCCAAGTGCGGCGATACATGGCGGTCAGATTCCATGGGTAGGAGTTGACGAAATCAGTTCCTAGACTCAATCCGAAATTTAAATAATTCGGTCCCCAGCTTTTTTGCACAGGCAGAATCGAAAGACTTTGTCCGTTGCTTGCGTCAATCAACTCATAGTCAAGCTGACTAAAGTCTCCTCGTGCATAAAGATTCGTCAGACGTTTCGCGAAGTCATCACTCGGGAGCTGTTCACCAACTTTGACATCCAGTGATTTTTTTAAAACCTCTGGATTCACCCAGCCACTGGATCCGACCGTCACCCTGGTAATGGGTTTAGGCTTTAGACGTTTGTTTTTTCTGTTTTCAACCCAGGCAGCATATTCGGCGGGACTTACTGAATATCTCTGCAGCTCAGTTAATTTTCCCTTTGCCGCCTTTTCGCCGACAGAAAAAAGATCCTGGCCGCGACCAAAATCAGTCGAACCTAATTCATTAAAGGTGGGAGTTATCAAAGTGTCTTTCGGTGTGAGAGTCGTGGTCTGAGGTTTTACGTTTTGAATCATCATCAAACGCGTGTATTGGTCGGCGACAGAAAAAATATTGGTGATTTCTTCTTGAGTCATGGGGGCAGCGCCAACGTCGACAGCAATCACCACGTCTGCACACAACTGGCGCGCCACATCGACTGGGAGATTGCGCACCAATCCTCCGTCGACTAAGACTTTGCCTCCAGTTGGAACTGCGGGGAACACTCCTGGGACCGCCATGCTGGCTCTCATAGCCGTCACCAAATCTCCGTCTTTAAGCACCACCATATCTCCGGTGACAAGATCCGTGGCAACCGCGCGATAAGGAATGGGAAGCTGATCAAAATTAGCAACCGTTCCACCAAAGGTCAGGGAACGCAAAAATAGTTCGATTTGCTGTGTGCTAATGGCAGAGTGAGGAAGTTTGACCTTACCCTGATCTGACAAACCAACTTCAATATCTAAAAGAGAGAGAGCATCGTCTTGTTTTCGGCGAAAAGGAAAGGATTGGCGGGGGGCTTGTCTATAAAATATTTTGTTCCAGTCTGCTTTGTTGATTTCGTCTTCCAGTTCAGCTGTGGTGCGACCGGCGGCATAGCTGGCTCCGACAAGCGAGCCAATGCTAGTTCCAACGATGCAATCAACTGGGATGCGATTTTCTTCCAGGACTTTTAAAACGCCGATATGTGCAAAGCCTCGCGCACCACCTCCACCAAGTACCAGGCCCACCTTGGGACGTTGAGGAGCGGCATGCGAAGCTTCAAAGATGAATACAAAAGTAAGAGCGATTAAAATGAAAACGATTTTAATCATAGTCAAAGCACAGCATTGCTTTTCTATGACGTCTGCTTGTTTCTTGGATTTCTGCGGATTTACACAAAACGCATAGCTTCTCAGTTACCACGTATTTTGTGACAATAAATTCGAGGGATGAAATATGCTTAAAATCTTAGGGAGTGCACTGTCTGTCTTGATTTTTTCTGTGGCCTGTTTTGCAGAAAAAGATGCCGTGAAGGTCGATCCGTTAAATTCCGGTATTGATAAGATCTATGCTGATCTAGCGAATGCAAAAATATTCAATGCAGAAACTTGCCCTCATTATATCAATTCCGTCACCGATTTTATGTTTAAGCAGCCCGCTGATTATTTTATTCCCAAGACGCTGGATCAAACGGCGGAGTTCAAAAAAAATGGCGATAGTATGATCAAAAAGATCTTTTTAATTCGGCTGCGATTGCGAGATAAGGCCTTGCAGTTTGATAAGCAGGGAAATCTCTCGAATGAGTGCATGCTAAAAGTCCGTGAGGGTTTACAATATGCGCGTTTTACAGAGGAATATCTGCTCGAATGGTTGGTGCATCATAAAGCCGTCACTTATAAAAAATCTCTTATCTTAGAGGGCCCTGAACCCTTTGTTATGCGTAATCCCGAGTTTCCGGATCTGCGTATTTACCCGGGCGATGTATTTCTGATTCGCGGTAAAAGTACCGTATCAGCGATGATTGCACGGATTGGTGATGAGGAAGGAAATTTCTCACATGTCGCCATGGTCGGGCAGAATGAAAAAGGTGAACTTTTTGTGGTTGAATCCTTGATTCAATATGGAGTTGTCATAACTCCACTTGAGGAATGGCGTAAGGCCCAAGACGCGAGGGTCGCCCTCTATCGCTTTCATGATCCCGAGGTCGCCGCGAAGGCCGCAAAAATGCTGTATGCATGGGGACAAGGGCACGCACGATATGACTTTGCGATGAACGATGATGACTATTCTGAGGTCTTTTGCAGTGAGGTTGTGCGTTTTGCTTTTGATGAGGCCACCGTGGGTGCTGTGAAGCTTCCCAAGTACCGTAGCCATGTTTCAAAATTTAAGGGCGGAGCTTATCCCAAGTCTCTGGGAGTTATGGGAAGCAGTTTGTTTGCACCCTATGATTTGGAAGTAGAACCACATTTTAGCTTTGTGGCAGAGGGACGATATTATCCTTTGCTGCGACAAGTTCGCATGCAGGACTCAGTTTTACAAAGCGTATATGAATGGATGATTGGGAAGGGTTATGTCTTTTACGATTCGGCGTGGGTGACGACGCAGGCCTATTTGGGAAAAGGAATTCGTTATTTGGGCTTTATGTCAGAGGATTTTCCGACCTATATGCCAATCAAAACGATGAAATCAGTCTTGCAATTTGAAACTGTGGCCGACGCATTGGAAGCTCATCTTAAAAAAAAGGAAGATGAGTATTATAAGGCCAAAGGTTATCTGCCTTCATTTATGGATATGATGGTCTGGAATGATGAATTCAGAAAACAAGACTGTCAGCTTTTTAAAGAAGGCAATAAGTCGGCTTTTCATTCGATCTATCGTAACGAGACCTGTGATTAGGTTAAGAGTCCCCAGGTTTGTAAGAGGTCGCTATCGCGATTCCAACGTTCGCCGATATCTGTTCGATAAAACATGTTAGGTACTTGAATGTTTTTTATTCGCGAGTAGGCTTCTTTGCGGGCATCACCCATGGTCGATCCAGCACCAGTTACCACCATTGAATATCCCGAGGTTCCAGTGAGCAGCCATTCGCCGTCGACCAATTTAATTTCACAGGGATAGACTCCTTCTGTGCTAGGTTTTTTAAAAACCACGGGCGCATCTTCCGAGAACTTTCGAAAAGTTTCATTATCCGAAAACGGAAAAGGCGGAACGGCGACAACAACAGCGATTTGCAGACCCCTTTTTGTTCGGAGAGGGAAGTCGTGACCAGCGGCGAGGGCGTACATAAATTCGCCCCACTTTGAAAGTATACCTTCTAATTGCAAATTTAAAGTAGGATAGCCAAAGCGTGGTGTGAATTCCAAAGGATAGATACCTCGTGCATTGACGATGCAATTGATATCGAAGTACCCCACATAGCCTTGGATACGAGATTCCATTTTTCCGAGAGTTTCTTTAAAGAGCCGCGTGTCCATCGCCCAGAATCCCGAAGTGCCCATTTCTCCGGTCGAGGGGCCAATATCATTGTTCATCATTTTCTTATGTTCAAAGTTCACAAGGGCGGGAAGAATAAATTTTTTGCCATTATAAAATGCACCAATTGCGACTTCGACACCTGAAACAAATTTTTGAATTTGGAAACGTTTGATTTTTTTTCCCCAGCCCTTGCGGTAGCGTTCCAGGATAGTGATAACGTCTTTGCCGTCTTCTTCTTGCCCGACATAAGAAAGGACTTTGTCGTTTTGGGCTTTGCCGCTTGGTTTGACAACACATCGTTGAGGATTGTCTCTGATAAACTGAATGGCACTGTCAAAGTCTTGAAATTCCCAAGAGGGAATTGTGGTGAGACCGGCGGCCTTCATTTCCGTTGTTCCAAATTCACGATCAAATTCAAGTTTGTCAGAATATCGAGTTCCGCCAACCACTTTGTGGCCTTCTTTGCGGAGGCGTTCGCAGACATCTCCAAAATCAGAGTCATCAAAAATAATGGCATCGGCCCATTTCTTGTACTCTTCCCAGTTATCAATTTTTTCAACAAAGCCGTCACCGACTTCTTTTTCTGTTCGCGATAAAACAGTGTATTTAACTTCGTGTCCTTCTTTCTGGATTTGCGAAGCCAAGGCGTGGAGAGAAGAATATCGGGTCACAAATAGAAATTTCATTTTTAAAGATTAAACGGATTTCGCAAAATCAGGAAATAAGAGAAGAGGAAGCTGTTCAATAGCAACTTTGCGCTTCGTCAGAAATTCTATTTAAATGCGCCAGAGGTTGCGGAGAGTTTTGAATTGGCATTTAATAAATAGATGAAGGGAGATTGGTATGTTGAAAGTTTTTATTTTATCTTTTGCGATTTCGATTTCGGCGCAAGCTCAAGTGTCTTTGCAAGTATTCGGTCCTGGTGGTCCAGCTCCCGCGATGAAGGCTTGTGCCGCCGCTTACGAGAAAGAGAAAGGCGTTAAAGTTCAGATTAACGCGGGCCCTTTTGAAAAATGGAGTGAACAAGCTCCTACGGCGGATTTATTTTACTCAGGTTCTGAAAATATGATGGATGGGTTTGCGGAAAAGATACCAAATCTAGATGCGGCAACGATTCAAACTCATTACCTAAGACCATCGGCTATTTTGGTTCGTCCTAAAAATCCTAAAAAAATTAAAGGCATTAAAGATCTGGTAAATCAACCTTTGAAAGTCATCGTGGTTAACGGTGCGGGGCAAGTGGGAATGTGGGAGGATATCGTAGGTGGGCTTAAGAGTGCCGATGCCTTAAATAAATTTCGCGCCAATATTGTATTCGCTGCGAAAAATACCGGCGAGGCGGAAAAGAAATGGAACGAAGATCCTTCCATCGATGCTTGGTTGGTCTTTAATATTTGGGGCACACGCAATCCTGAGTCGGCACAAATCATTGCCACAGAAAAGAACTTAACTATTTATCGTTCGATGGGAACTGCTTTATCGAAGTCGTCTCAACAAAAGGATCAAGCCACTGAATTTGTGAATTTTGTGAAATCGAAAACTTGCCGCAAGCTTTTTGAAAAAGAAGGTTGGTTTTAATGAGAACCATCTTTTATAGCGCCACCAGTTTGAACGGCTTTATCGCTGATGAGAATAACTCCCTCGATTGGTTATTTCAGTTCGGGGGAGAAGGTGCACATGATTTTGATTCCTTTATAAAAGATGTGGGCGCCATTGCCATGGGGGCTACGACATATCAATGGGTGTATGACAATGCGATCGCTAAAAATCCAGAGCGACTTGAGCCCTGGCCCTATGCTCAGCCAAGTTGGGTTTTTACCCATCATAAGCTCCCGCATATTCCCGATGCAGATGTTAAGTTTGTTCAAGGAGATGTAAAACCGATACACGATGAAATGGTGAAGGTGGCCAATGGTAAAAACATTTGGGTTGTGGGAGGCGGAGAGCTCGTCGGAAAGTTCTATGATCAAGGGCTGTTGGATGAACTTATTTTGCAGGTAGCTCCATTAACCTTAGTGGGTGGTGCTCCGTTGTTGCCTCGGAGAATTCACCCGCCGATGAAGCTATTAGGCGTTTCTACCAAAGCGGCTCCATTCGTCGAACTGCACTATGAAATACCGAAGGCCTAAAATATAGAAGTTCAATGTGAGTTGTAGTGAACTTCTGTAACAGAATATTTCTTTGTCTTTCAAAAATGTGTCGCTGCAAATAAAATATTGAGCAGAGAAATAGTTTTTTATAAAACTATGTCCATGTCTGAAGAGAAGAGTTCAAGTTTTGAAGCACGTTGTGGAGTTATCATTGCAATTTTTGCTGCCATTATGGCGGTGAATGATTTAGTCGCAGGGAAATACGGTGATGATGAAATCATCGGCACGAACGATAAAGCCGCAGCTTACATGTGGTATCAATCTAAAAGTATCAAAGAGACTCTCGTAGATGGAGAAAGATCTTTACTTGAGAGTTTACAAACCGCAGGCGCTATCAAGCCGGGTGCGGAAAAGGCAATTGACGAGCACATTGTGAGTTTGCGCATGAAGAGCGCTCGCTACAAGAAAGAGAAAAATGAAATTCTAAAGGGTTCGCAACAAGTCGGAAAAGACAACTGGGTGCAAGATCTTAATGGCGAGCTGGGCAAGATTATCGGCGCACAAGAAATTGAAAACCATCTGTCTGTATTAGCCAAGGCCGGAGATCGTTTTGATCTTTCCAGTTTGTTTTTTCAACTGTGCCTTGTTCTTGGTGCCCTGAGTTTGATCTTGAAAAAGCAATCCCTTCAGCATCTGTTTTTTTCTGGAATGTGTATCTTGGGTACGATGGGCTTAGGCCTTTCGCTATGGACTCTTTACGTCATCACATAAGATCTTTTTGAAGAGTCCAGTGTCTTTTGCCATCGTCTCTTCGCAAGCCTTTTTGTAAAAGAAAGGCTAAAATCTTTAGAGGCGAGGTTGGAAATGAAGTTCACCCGACTCTTGGCTTTATTAACTTGTCTTTGGGGAATCCCGCGGGCAATGGCCCAATCAGTTCCGTTTTATAGTATTACGACGGAAGATTATCCTCCATACAGTTTTTATGATGAAAGTTCCAAGCGCATTTTAGGACACTCCACCGAAAGAGTGCGGAGATTGATGAAGGCTGCCGGATTTAAGTTTGAAATCAAACTGTATCCTTGGATGCGAGCATATAATAAAAGTTTAACGGGCCCTCGCCACTGTGTTTATTCAACAGCCCGAAATCCAGAGCGCGAACCTAGTTTTTATTGGATTGGTCCGTTAGTTACAGTTGAATGGTCTTTGTTTGCAAAGAAGGGCACGCCTGCCGCGCAAGTGCGAACCTTGGAGGAAGCTAAAGAATACGTGGTCGGAGGTCTGGAGGGTGATGCTTCCTTAGCCGAGTTAAAACGCCAGGGGTTTAAAACCGAATCTGTCGTTACCAATTGGCTGAATAAGGAAAAACTAGTCGGACAAAGAGTTCAGCTCTGGATTGATGATCCTCTTTATATTGAATTTGAAGAAAAAGGTGGGGCGAATCTTTTTGACTACGTCAAGGTCGTCAAAGTCGCAAGCTCCGATCTCTATTTAGCGTGCAATATTCAAACACCACTTAAAGAAATCGAAACTCTTAAGAAAGCCTTTCGACGATTGCGCTAAGGCTCATTAAGGTGGTAAACGCAAGCTGCATGTCGGAGATTTTGATCCTCAAAAAAGTAGAGATGTTGTTCGAAAAAACTAAGACCTGCTTTCGCGAGTTTTGCTGCCGTGAGTTTTACGGAATAATCATTGAAGCGATACTCTTGGGAGTACAGAAGCGGCTTGCGTTCGGTGAGATTTGCAACACCGAGGTGTTTTTCTAGATGGACGGATCTGGCGCGAAAGATCTCTTGTGCATCGAGAGTCGTAAGACCTTTAACTAATATTCCAACATACTGAAGCGTTCCTTTTTCATTAAGCCGAAATTCCAATTCCGCTTTTGCAGGGACTTTGGGTAAACCGATTTTTTCAAGTTCGACTTCAACGCATTTGATCTGATGCTGATATAAAAAACTCTTAGAACAAGCAATGCGTTTTCTTTTTAGCCACTGCGTAAGTTGAAACTCAGTTGTTTGATTGAGATTTAAACTCCAGATTTTGGTTTGCGGAGCAAATTGCGGGTACTCCAGACTTGCGTCCGTTCTTTTAAGTCGCAGTCCTTCAATTTCCTTCGCAGCTGTTTTATCAACCGGGCAGTGAAAGTCAAAAAGGACGAGCAGCTCATGGGTGACGGGATTTTTTCTTCCTTCGGGTGTGTGCAAATAATAAAGAAACCCGGCTATTGGAATCAGGTAAATCAGAAAAGGTAAGACTATTCCTAACATGATCGTCTTCAGCATCGAGAACTCCGTTCGCGGATGTTCTTGGTCTCATTTTAATGCCTGACGGATCTGCTGAGGACATGTTATTTGCACATGATGACGAAGCGACGACGCATGGGCCATGGTCCTGACGGGGTGAGGACGAGGGAGTGTTTTTTCTCTGGAGATTAGAAACTATGTTCCGTATCATTTTTTGAGAGATTCAACTTAAGGAAAATGAAATGAAAAAACGTTCTTTAGTCGCCGTTACAGGTCTTTTGATTTCAATTGCAACGGGTTGCGGATTGAAAGTGATCAATCCCAATGATCAAAATAAAAACGAAGGAACATTGGCCTTAGATGTTAGCGATGGTAAGGTGGGACTAGTGGCCACATACACGTGCAAGCTAGTATCCATGGGAAATCGGTTTTCAGCTTTAGGTAAGACCGAAGAAGATGCTCGCAAAGAAGTTCTGGCAAAGTGCCAAGGACACACTTTATTGTCGTTTTGTAAGGCCGAGAAAATTACCTGTGTGAAGAATTAATTACTGGGCATTACGTAGCATTTTACTGCTAGTCGTGAGTTCGCCATTGGAATAAGTTGAATTGGCGTTGGTTCTTTCCCACAATTGCACTTCGTTGCGATAGCGATAGTTGTCGGATTCGTACATGTCGTATTCTTGCGGGGACTTTCCACCATTTAAGGTGAGCTTGATTTGAACTTCTCTGATTTCACGTCGGAGGTCAGCGGCTCCGTAGTAGTCACCACGGCTTTGCGCCTCACGAGCTTCTTCACGGAGTTTTACAATTTGATTTGAAAGAATGCGATTCTGCGAGGCTTTGATCTGGGCCTCATTGAGATTATCTGAAGCCGACTGATGTTGTACAGATTGGCAAGCCACTGTGAGGAATAGGCCCATGCAAATCGTCATAGTACGAAATTTATCTTTGAATTTGCGCATAACTTCTCCTCCAATCTCACTCTTTATCTGCAAACTGTGCCAGTCGTGGTTTTCTGTTTCAAGATGAGAAGAATTCGTCGAAAGAGCGTTTTCTGCGATCTGAGGCTGTCTAATCTATGGACAGCTGTGAGCCCAATTTTAGGCCTCCATTTTTTGGTCTAAGCCTGTGATTCTTACAAAGCTGAACCTCTCAAGTCCAATTAAAGAAGGCGAGGAGGTGGATTCCTCAGGGCATGATTTGTGTAATCTGACGGGTGAACCTTTCTGAGAGGACCCACTATGAATGCTAAGCTTATGCTCCCTAAATTAATCGCTATGACGGTGCTTTCTGGCTTTATTTCTTCGTCTGTTTTTGCAGCGACACCGACTGAAGCTCTTTACGAATCTCGCGCTGAGCTTGAGTCGGCTCAAGCCAATCGTGATGACGCTCAAGCGGGCCTCGATATGAGTGCTGACGATCTTTATCTCGCAAAAGACAATCATGCGGCTTTGACTTCCGAAGCAAAAGAATCAGCTCGCCGTATTCGTGAAGAGATCGCACGTCTTGAAAAACAACAAAAACAAAATGTAAAAGAAACGCAAAAGCTTTCCACCCAAATCGCAAGCTTGAAAAAACAAGCTCGTAACAATGAAGCTCAAGAAAAACAATTAAATAAAAAATCAGCGCAAATGGACGCTAAAATGGAAAAAGTCCGTAATGCTTGGGCAAAAGCCAAAGACGCTGAGCAAAGAAGCCATGAAGCTTTGAAGAGAGCACAGGCTTCTTATCAAAAATCTTTAATTAAAAATAAAAAAGAACACCAACGCTTATCGGGTGAAACGCGTCGTTCATTGGCACGAGTAGCGGCTAACAGAAAAAAGATTGAAGCTTTAAGAGCTAAGAAGATTCAAAACGAACAACCGACTTTGGGTCGCGTAGGATTGAATTGATCTCTCGATTTCTAATTTCTCTAGTATTGACGGGGGTGACCGTGGCTGTGAATGCCGCGTCCTCCGTTCAGTACCTTCAGTCTCATCCCTCTCAAGTTTCTGGGCCGAACTGTTTCAACTCGGCTCTTTATGCCTCGGGAATGATAAAGAGCATTCAGTACACTTCAGATGTTGAGTTTTCTTTTTATCTCCAAAACTTTTGCCAGCTAAAGTCAGATCAAACGGCTATCCAAAACGGAGATGTTGTTTCTTTCCAAAGTGGTTCTCAGTTTATTCATGCTGCCATGGCAATCAACTCCTCTGAAATCTTAGAAAAAGACAGTCTCAATGGGCTATCGACGGCCTCTGATATAACGGATCCTCAGCCCGGTCACTACGTGGTTAGAAATCTGCGCGAAAGTCTCTACGGAGAAAAAAAGTCAGAAGAATTGTTCGGTGAAAAGTATCAACGGAAAATCTATAGCTGTCGTCCTGAAAAAGCAGCCGCTGTTTTGAAATCTCAAACGCAGCCTGCCATCGTGCAGCAGCTGAAATTACGTTTAGCAATCGGAAATGTTTTAAATTTGTCGACGGATGAGCTTCGCAATCGTAAAACTCATTCGGATATCTTGCCGTTAATAAAGCAGCTGAATCTCAAATCTATTATGCAGTCGGGCCTTGGCAGTTCAGTCTTAAATCACTATTTCGCCGGATTGATTCGTTCGAACATGTATCAAATCTACTTGCTTGCTTGTGGCAAGAGTATTGAACAAATAGGTGAGTGCTACAATCCCGAGATGCGTCGGGTTCTTGATGAACAATCTCGTGTCTATAACGAAATTTATGCTTTTGAAGCGAAGTTTAACATTCCTTAAGCGGATTCTCTGTATTTCTCTCAATTTTTATTAAATTGCTCCCTCCATGGTACTGTGAATTTATAATTGTCAGATAGGAGGGCAATTGCAAATAAAGGAACCTAAAACGGCATTGTTAATTATTGATATGCTGAACACTTTAGATTTTCCTGAAGCCAAACAGTTGCGCCCTCATGCTCTCAAAGCGGCCCGCCAGATTTTGAAACTGAAAAAACGCATGCAGACAAAATCTAAGCCTGTGATTTATGTAAATGATAACTTTGGTCAGTGGCGCTCCAGCTGGCATCAAGTGTACGAAGCTTGTGTGACGGAAGGCTGTTATGGGGCTCCTCTTGCTCAGATTCTTAGGCCTGAAGAATCAGACTATTTTGTCTTAAAACCAAGGCACTCTGGATTTTTTAACACCAATCTTGAAATTCTTCTCGAAGATCTGAAAGTCAAACGACTCATTCTGACCGGAATCGCAGGTAATATCTGCGTTTACTTCACAGCCAATGATGCCTACATGCGCAACTATGATCTTTGGATCCCCGAAGACTGTATCGCTTCGAATACGGAACGCGATAACAAACAAGCTATCGCGCAAATGAAGAGTATCTTAAAAGTGAAAACGACTCCTTCATCAAGAGGCCTCATCTAGATATTATTCTTGCTGGGCTGAGGCAAAATCAGCTAAGGTAGAAATATTCTAATGTCCAGTTTCAATCAAAGGTGTTTATGGTTGCTGCGAATATTCTGTTGATCTATCCGATGTGTGCCCTCGTGCTATGACATTTATCGTTAGTCAGTTGTGTGATTTTAAAGGCGTTCTTAACGTCTCGTTTTGAGATTTCTTTGTTAAGTCGGTCTTGCAATAAGCTTAAATGATTCTAATGCTAGTAAGGCCCCCTGGAACAAACATCGCATAGATTTCCTATGATGATGAAAAGAACTCTGCTTTTTTTATTTGGAATTATGCTGACTGGGTCGGTGCTGGCCGCTGCGGGCGTGCCTCCAGCAACTGAAGCTGTGTGCGCGAACGAAGCTGAGTGTCCAAGTGGTGTGGCTCTTATTCTGGCAAAGAAACCAGACGGAGAGCTGGATCGCTGTTCTTCATTTCTCATCGACTCGCGAACGTTGGTGACCAACCGTCACTGCATTCCTGAGGACCTTCAAGATAAAACTCTTTCATGTGTTGGTCGCATTGCAGCCGTATTCCCACAAACTGCGGGTTATGCTGCCGAACGTGCCGAGTGTGAATCTATATTGAATATTTCTGAAGCAGCGCAAGAGTTTCCGACGGGTCATATGGACTATGCTGTGATTCGTTTGAATCGCCCGGTTAAGAGAGCTGCATTTCCGATCAGCCGTGAGGGCCTTCCTAATAGAATCAAAGTTACGACCTATAGTTTTGATCCCGTTCATGGGAGTCCCGTGAACGCGGTTTTACGTAAGAAGTCCTGTGAAAGTATTCAGAACACAGATTTAATTCCTGGTTATATCGATGCGCTGAGCCCGGTGGCGTCTTTTACGGGTTGTCAGATCATTCGCGGAAACTCAGGTTCGGTTGCTGTGGATGAAAAAGGCCGCGTTCGCGCGATCGTTCATGCGACTTGGCCTATGGATAAAAAATATGCTCCATTGTCTGTGATGACCAATATGGCTTGTGTGGATCTACCAACGGGTTTTCCCGTCAAAGATTCACGCTGTGATGAAAAAAGACCATCTGAATTCAATTTCAAAGCGTTCTACGCAAACGCTCTTGAAATGAATTTTGATTCGCAGTTTCAAGCATTTCAATTATCCAATCGTGCGCAATTCCGTTTTAGCAAGTCTCGGGTGTTTGCAAACGACCGCATGGTTGTCATCCCTCAGATCCAGTGCCTCGAGAAATCCGCGTTAAAAGCATTAGCCGAAGCAGGGACGACTGAGGCCATGCTGGCGTTATCGTTGCCAATCTGGGGTCCTGAGAAGTTTATTACGGCAGATTATCGCTATGATGTGGTACCTTCGCAATTTGCCTCGGCTTACACGACTGTGCAATTTGATGTTGCACAAATGTTAACCCAAGGACGCGCTCTTGCTCATGAAGTTCGTGGTTCTTATTTTATTTATTCGGATCGCGAGTATGAACTCGCGGTTTGTGGAAATTAAGAGAGGATATCCGTGAAGTTTAGTGCATTCATTTTAATTTTTGCACTTTTATCAGGGGTTGCCCAAGGTCAAGCCGTATCCCAAGCAAATCCATTGAGCAATAATTTTTATGAACGCTTGGGTGTCTCATCGTCAGCAACTACGGAAGAAATTAAAAAGGCCTTTAAAAGACTTGCGATAAAATACCATCCGGACCGTAATCCCGAAATGCACCGCGAGTTTTTTCAGAATATCAACGAAGCCTGGCAAGAATTGGCGGATGATTCAAAGCGCATGAAATATGATTCGTCTCTCAAAAAGTACTCTGCTACTTACTCGAACCCTGGTACGCACGCAAGTTATCAACAGCAATCTCAGATGAGTTCTCCTCCGCCGGGTTGGATGGAAAATGTAAATGCTTTTTGGAACAAACAACAAACTTACGAGATGAATCTGTTGCGAAACTTGGTGGGTGTGCGAGGAAATGCTCGCGCTTATTTGTACGCTTTGATAGCTGATTTAAACTGGCATCCACAAAGTAGTGTGTCGTCGTATTTTAGAACGTTGGCAATGAGTCTGATCCAGAAGTTCAATGATCTTGATAAGAACCGTATGCTTCCCGGAGAGTTTCAGCACGCGCGAAGTAAAATTGATTCTTTCATGCTCTTACCTCAGGCGGCTCGTTTCCCAGAGTTGATCGATACGCTCTTGACCGGCCGACATGTTGACTATGTCGTGGGCGAACTTTTAACAAAACCTCATTGGCGCAATCATCCTGATGTGGGTCGTTGGATCACTTGGACACTTAATCATCAATCTCCAAATAGCACGATTGCTCTTGTTGAAAAGTTTTTGCCGACAGTTCAGCAGGGCGAGAAGCAAAAAGCCTTTCTTCGTAAGATCATTGAGTCTGCATCGCAAGAAAGCTTAGATACGCTCGCGCGACATTTTCCTCATTCCGATGCATTGGTTGATTATCGAGATGAATTGGAACTGCTTTTAAAACGACAAAACGGGCAGGCTGCGAAAATCTTTGAAGCTCTTCGTGCTCTTGAGTCGGCCGAGATGTGTCGCGGACTTTTCTAATTTCCCCTCTCAAATTTTCAGAGAGTAATTCATATTTATTGTTCGAACATGAGCACCCGAATGAAAACCGTCTCTCTATAAGAATCATGTGAACTATTTAATATTCTGTCTCCTGTGTCCTGTTAAGAATCCGATAAGAAGGATATGAAATACCGCACGTTCACTATCAAAACTTCTCTTCTTGGATTTCTTCTTCTGTCTCTTTCTGCCTGCGGAATGATGGATTTTAGTTTTCTCCGCTCCACTCGAACTTTGCCCGGCGAGGTGACAGAGCCTTCTTCTGAGTTTGGTAGTCGCGGTGTTTCCCTCTGGAATCGGCTGCGTGATGGTGATTCTGATGATGAGGCGGGAGCTTTTTTGGAGCTGGCGGACGGACGCATTTGGGTGACCGGTAGAACTTCAGGGGCTGGGCCCTCACAGGGATATCTGAAGTCTTTTAATGCGGATGGCTCTCTTGATATGACGTTTGGTTATCAAAAAGGAAACGTCACGGCGATTCGGCCGGGATTCATCAGCTATTTTAAAAAGCTCGTGCAGGTAGGTGATGTAGTCTATCTAGCAGGTCAAACAAATCCCGGTGACGAGGATATTATTTTAGCGCGTTATCATTTGGATGGAACATACGATACAAGTTTCAATAAAAGTGGAACGGCAGTTTTTGATCTGTCAGGCAATTCCGACTATGTATCAGACATGGTCATACAGGCAGATGGTAAGATCCTGATTGCCGGTCAAACTAATGAAAATTTCACCGTCATTCGTGTCAATACCGACGGAAGCTTGGACACGGGATTTGCAACTGCTGGTATGTTTCTTTCTCAATTTTCTCCAGGATCATCCTCTGACCTGGTTAGTAAAATTCTGTTGCAATCAGATGGTAAAATCATTCTTGCGGGCCATACAAATGATGCGGTTGATGGAATCGGCATGATGCGACTTAATGCCGATGGAAGTCTGGATAATACATTCGGTACCGGCGGTAAGGCGAAAACAAACAATGCAAGCATCCATGTTTCTGGTGCGAAACTTTTGAGTGACGGAAAAATTATTGTTGCTGGCAGTGATGGTGCTAACACGGTGATTGCGCAGTTTACCACCACCGGAGCTTTAGACACCTCTTTCAATACGACTGGTTATGTGGTTCGAAAATTTTCCGCCTCCGACAACTTTGTGGTGAGTGTAGATGTGCAGACCGATGGCAAGATCGTAGTTGCGGGTTTTGCGGGATCGTTTTTCAGTGCACAGGCTTTTGTCGCTCGGGTTAATGCTGATGGTTCAACAGATACCACATTTAATACAACGGGATATTCCATTTTTGATTTTGTAGCGGGGCAAGATTCGTCTGTCTTCCAGGTTTCAGTCAGCGGGACGGGGCTTTTCGTCTACGGAGATACGATTGATTCGGGTGTAGGATTAACTTCGACCGGGCTTAAAAAATTCACAAGCACGGGCGCTGCGGATACCAGCTTTAATACAACGGGAACTCGAGTTATCAATATCGGCGATCAGAGCACTGATATCATGTACAGCACCAAGCGGTTGGCAAGCGGAAAGCTTTTGGCCGTCGGTGGATCGAGTTCCGGTGGGTTGCCTGAAGCAGCTCTTATTGTTCGCTACAACTCAGATGGATCGGTTGATAGTACTTTTGGAACAGGAGGGGCCGTTGAGTATGCTCCGTTTGTTGGTCCTATGTGGGAGTTTGGAGATGTTGTTGAACAGTCGGACAAGAGCATCGTTGTGCTTCTTAACTATATGGATGCCGGTGATCCGACAGTCCGCGTGGTTCGTTTTACCGAAAATGGGACCTTAGATTTAAGTTTTAATACGGTCGGCTACCGAGACATTTTTTATGAATTCGGTCTTTATGGCTCCAGTTTGGCGCTCGATACCAACGGCAACATTTACGTGGCGACGGCCGTGATGTTGGCTACAGACTTCGCACTTGGAGTTGTCAAAATCACCACTGCAGGTGCGTTGGATACATCGTTTAATACAACAGGTACACTGACGATTGATTTACCTTCAAATTCTGATGGCGCGACTCATATCCAAATTCTTGAAGGCGGCAAGATCTTACTCGCGGGAAGAAATGACGTTAGTATCGATCTCATTCGACTCAATAGTGATGGATCCATGGATGCCACATTTGCGACGGCAGGTGTGTATCAAGGAAATCCTTCAGGCGGAGCAAGCGGTTACATGTTAAGAAATGTCGTCGTTAAAAATGACAAGATATTGATTGCAGGCTCGGTCGGCGATCCTTTTGTTGGCGTCGAACCATTTGTTCTTCAGTTCGATAAAGACGGAGCTTTGGACACCTCTTTTGGAACGAATGGTTTTGTGCAACTTACATCTTACACTGATGGTGTGGTTGTTGGTGGCGCGCTTGAATCCGATGGAAAAGTAACCTTGGGTGTCGTTACTGATGATAGTGGACGGTTTGAGACTCAGCTGCGTCGCTTGAATGCTGATGGAAGTATGGATGCGACTTTTAATAGCGGTAACCCGGTCACATTTGTTGCTCCCTTTGGCTCGAAATTAGACCTCGCTACGATGTTGCAAATGCCGGATGGAGGTTACCTAATGGGTGGCACAGCCAGTTTCACTTTGCAGTCAGATTTTATTCTTTTGCGATTCACTGAAGATGGTGTTGAGTAGTTATTTTTTGCCTGAATGGGGTTAATTCACTCTATAAAACTCTATAAATGGAGTCTCACGAGGAGGCACTTTCTCCTCCTCGTCATTAGTCGAGATCTGATTATTACAAAACCGCTAAGTACCCCATTTTAATGTACTGTTACAGGGGCTCCGCCTAAAATTATTGTATTCCTTCTTGTTTGGAAACGCCTGATCTGAAGACATTAAATCTTTACGGGGTGTGTTCTTGTACCAAAGATTTTCACGGCGGCATCTATTAGCAAAACTAGCACAAACAGCGGCGGTAGCTTGTATCACAAGCTCTGCACCGAGTGCGTTTGGTTTTGTGAGTTCGAGAATATCGCGCCGACGTCTTCCCGCAATTTATGCTTGGGGAAACAACAAGAATGATCGTTTAGGTTTGAATGCTAACGACAACGTTTCCTCTCCAATTCTTCATTCTCCCAATCAATGGGCGAAAATCGCATTAGATGACAATACCGTTTACTATATTGCTCCGGATAAAACGCTGTGGAGTTCGGGTATTGATACAAACAACGCCGGACTTCCAGGTAATGGCACGGTCGGAGCAAATAATATATTACCAATTCAAGTGAATGGTGAAGCGTGGAAAGATGTTGCGACAAATGATTCCACGACACTTGCGATCAAAGAGAACGGAACACTTTGGGCCTGGGGAGCCAATAACTTTGGACTTTTAGGGCAAACCAATTTAGGAGATTTTGTTTCGTCAACTCCGGTGTTTATTGCGTCCAGTACAACAACATGGCGATCTATTTCGGGTCACAATCACGCGGCCTTTATTAATGCAGCGGGTGAGCTGTATGTCACCGGTGACGGTTCGAATGGAAAACTTGGATTAGGAAGTACCACGAGTGTTTCTTCGCTTACCCGAGTAGGATCGACAACGTGGTTAAAAGTAAGTTGCGGCAACCGTCATACGATGGCGATTCGATCTGACGGAACAATGTGGGGTTGGGGCACTCGCACCGATGGAGCCTTGGGAGATGGTGGGAACTCAGGAACGGTCTCAACACCCAAACAAATCGGATCGGCGACAAACTGGGCGGATGTTGTTTGCGGATACGATTTAACAATGGCGTTAAAAACTGACGGAACACTTTGGTTTACGGGATATAACGGTGATGGAACCGCAGGGCTGGGGCATAAAACTAATCAATCAGCGTTTATACAATCGGCAAGTGGAGTTTCAAAAATTTCTGTAAAAATGGAAAGTTGCTTGGGAATTATTTCCGATGGCACTCTTTGGTCGATCGGTAACTCTGCTGATTATCAAGCGGGTTTGGGAACGACTTCTGATTATGTGTGGGCATCGAATACATCGAGTGCGACGAACTGGCAAAGCGTCAGTGTGGGACATAATCACGTCGTAGCCACACGCACGAATGGAACTGTGTGGGTGTGGGGTAATAACTCCGACGGACAGTTAGGGCGAGGCAATACCACGACTATCTCAACTCCTGTGCAAATGGGAACTTGGACTGATTGGACGGCAGTTGCAGCCGGAGATTGTTTTACGGCGGGAATTCGGAACGGCACACTCTGGGTCTGGGGTTATATCGGATACTGGCATAACACGAAATTCGTTTCAACGCCGGTGCAAATAGGAGCTGACACGGATTGGGCTCCGGTTATCAATGTTGCTTCCAAAGATACTTTCTATGTGCAAAAAACAAACGGCGATCTTTATGGCTTTGGCTATAACGTCACTGGTTTGTTTGGAAAAGATATTCACGCTCGCGTATCTTCACCCATTCAAATTGGTTCTGATACCGATTGGTCGAAAGTTCAAATCAGTGATCACACGGCACTTGCTTTGAAAACAACAGGTACGTTGTGGCAGTGGGGTTGGCAGCAGTATCAGTATTCAGATGTCGACAGTGTTTATTATGATATTTCTCTGGATCGCAAACGTTCCCCAGTTCAAGTCGGCGTTCTGACGACTTGGAGTAAAATTGCAGCCGGACGAAGTGTTCATGGAGCGATTCAAACTGATAATACGCTTTGGATGTGGGGGGCTGGTTCTGCGTTGCTTGGCAACGGGAATGCGACAACTCACGTATCGACGCCAGTGCGTTTGGGAGCGACTTCGACGTGGACGGATATTTCATTAGGCTTGGGAAGTGGAGCTGCTATCCGTTCTGATGGAACATTGTGGACGTGGGGCTTTAATGATGTGGGTCAGTTGGGTATTGGAACGACAGCTGACAAAAGTACGCCAGTTGGAGTAGGCTCTGATACATGGACGGCTATTGCAGCAGGTGCGAAACATTTCGTTGGACTTCGTACTGCGGGAACCGCATTTGCGTGGGGAGCTGGTACATATGGCCAACTCGGTAACGGTGTGACTTCCAATAACAGCTCTCCTGTTCAAATTGGAAGCCAAACAGATTGGAAAAAAATCTGGGCCGGTGGTAACGGCAGCATGGGACGACGTTAATTATTTTACCAAGCGCAAAACTTCAGAGCGGAAGATGATTTCATCTTCTGTCTCGCCCCAGCCAACCACTTTAAATTCAATCGTGATGTCGCCATTCGGTGCAGTTGTTAATACCTTCAAGTAAGAGCGGCCTTCATCTTGAGCAAGGGAGTGTTCAGAGTGAAGCGGCCAAGTAGCAGGGTTGGAACTTAAGTCGCTTTCCCAGTAATACCACGTGCTTGCTGTGATTTGATCGTCAGGCACGTCAATGATTTCACAAATTTGTCCGTAAGCGCTGAGGCCGTCATGATCCCAAACGTAAACGCCGACAACTTGGTTACTTGCACTCACCATATAGTGAGCAGTTGATGGAGCATCAGCGGCGCGTTCTGCAACGAACTCTTGAAGATAAGCAAGGCCCTTTGCCGTACAAGGCTTGATAGTGGGAACATTTGCAAAGGCAGGTGCAGTTGAAAGAAGTGAAAGGGCCAAAATAAGTGCTCTCATAGTTATCTCCATTTGTATGGAGACCTTCTGTCACAGAATAATGGCCCGGTCCTCTTCGTTTAATGAATATTGTTATGCATTTGAACCAGTTAAAATCCAATTGGGTTTGAGCACATATAAGTCTCATTCCCGAGGCGAATGTTTCGTCCGCCACGCTGATCGAAGTTTAAGATTCGTCCATCTTGAAGCTTAATCTTGATTTGCATTCCGCCTTTAGAGATTGCTGAAATTACAGCCTTGTTAGAGGCGATAAGTTTAGACTCTGATTCATCAGAGAAGACACTGACGTTTTGTGTTGTGTATACGCGCTCGTCGATTCGAAGTTGAACGCCAACGGTAAGTTGCGTTCTTGAACTGTCGTACATTGAGGGAATAAAGATCTCAAAAAAATAGTTATCATTTTTATTTTGAGTGCAATCTGCTGTAAAAATAAGTGGATCCTGAACTCCGTCGGCGCCGCTACCAATGATAACACCGGAGCTTGCTTTTGCTGAACTTGCAGAAGTAATTGATTTTTTGCCAACAGATTTGATAACCACGTCTGAAGTTTGTGCTAATACGATTGAGGGAATTAAAAGTGCAAAGAAAATTAGATTTTTCATGACTGACCTTTCGTTTCCGAACGTCCCACTGGCGCGTGATTCATATCACGGAGGATAGGGCCTGTTGCCGGAATAATATTTAAATTAATTTGATAAACTTTTTTGCCGTGACCTTCCGAAGAGTCGAAATCCTGGAGGGTGTTCTCTAATGTGCGGCGTAATTGATTATGTACCTCTTGGAACTGATCTTCGGTTAGCGCCATGACAAGGCTTTGGAAACGACGAGTTTCCTTAGGAAGTTCAAGTGCATTGGCTGCTTCCTCCAAGCTTTTGCGGTGGAAGCTTTGAAGGGCGATGTTGCCCAAGACATCTTGCGTCGCGACCTGGCCTTCTTTTGAATGCCATTGTCCTTGTGAATCTTTATCCGCCAATCCAATTTTTCGAAGTATCTGCAGTTGTTCAGCGACTTCTGATTCCTTGACTCCTAAGAGAGCAGCTAATCGTGCTTCAGTCTTTTCAATATCATTTAATCCCAGTAGAACCTGGAGGCGGGGGATCTTGTATGATGAAAGGAAATCAAAAAGATCTTTTGAGGAAACCTCCAAGATCTCGTGAGATTTCAATTTGTACTTTTCATGTAGCTTCGTGATCTCGCGAATGTGTGTTTCTTTTTGTTCGAGCGTCGTTGCGCGAGCTAGACCAACAAGGTTGTGAAAGTAGCGAGCTTCACTGTTGTTGAGTTTTAGAGATTTTGAAATTAAAGCGGCAACACTTTCAGTTAAACTGCGTTTTCCAACCAATACCAAACGCAAGAAGGAGCGGCTTTTCAGGCCCAACTCATCTGCCCAGACAGCATACGAAAACTCGGGGTTGAGTTTCTTTCTTTGCTCGTAGTAGGCCTTCAAAAACAAAATCGCGTCTGCGAAATTCCAAATTTGAAGGTTGTTTGGTGTGTTCAAGTTTTGCCTCATAAGTGACTAGCTTTATAAATGATGCGACGAATAAAATCAAGATTCGCAAGTGATCTGAGCACGATTAAATTCATAACATGCTGATTATACTAGGTAATATGTATTAAAAATTTTACAATAGAGAGCTATCTGGATACGAGGAATGAATTAGGCCGTGTTCTTGCCGTATACAGTGGATGGCAAAAATGGGTCATTCGTTGGAAAAGGTCGTCCATAAATCAATGGATTTCAGATCAGCCGGATCGGATTTTGCTAGTTAGATATTAGATATTTATAAGGAATTTGAGTGATAAAGGGGCTCTGTGCTTTTTTGATAGTGGGGAGTTTGAGCTTATCTGCGCTGGCAGAGGTTCTTCCGCGTCCGTACTTTGATGAAGGCGGTGTCTTTAGATTAGGTCAGCCACAAGAAGTTCTTTCTTTACCGCTATCAGATTCTTTGAGGGTCTTTGCTTTTTCGGAAGCTCTCCCACACTGTGCAGAGCCTATTCAGAAACTCGATGGCTATTTGAGTGAATTCGTGGTGCGTCCTGAATCCTATGTGCGCAAAGCTTTGTCCAAGTTTGTTGCGAATGTCAGTGACTCTAGTTTTACCAACGTACGAATCTTTTTTGATTTTTTCGGGACGCGCTCAAAGATGTATCGCAGCTTTTACGTGCATCCGCGTGAACTGGTGGATGCCTCAATTTCTTTAGACTGCTCGCGCTTATCAAAATATGCTCTTCCGGTTTTGGTTGGGCATGAACTCATCCACCATTTGAATCACGATCGTGATCTTAGTCCGTGGATAGATGAAATGATGGCTCAACAGGTTGAAGCAGAAATTGCGGAAGGTCCTTTGTTTGATCTTCACGAAAATATCTCTCACGACAGTCAGGTTTTAAGCTTCTTTGCACGTGAAATGCCGTTTAAAAACTCAAAGGAATACGCGATTAACTCTCTTTTTGGATCTTTTGTTTCGAGTCGCTATGGGGCGGCTGTATTTCGTGCCATTCCGAACGGAACTCAATCCTTAGGAGATTTTGCAGTGGTTCTTAAAACAGAACCACGCCTCTTAATCCGTCAGTTCGTCTTAAGTCTCAACTCAGGTTTTGAAATCCCTGGGTGGGGAGGGTTTGCTAAGTCCGCTCTTATTGAAAAGCCTGGCACCTATCATTTAGAATCCGGCGGTTTTTTGCGAATAGACTCTAAATGGAGTTCCAATTTTGTACAGCCAATTAGTACTTCGTCATTGGAAGTTTATCGAGTTCTTAAATCTGGAAAGAATACGAAAATTCAATCAGTGTTGGAGGCAGTTTCTGGAAAGTGGAATGAGAATTTTCTTTTACTCATCAATACCTCTGAAACCGAGCAGTTCGAAATTGAATTCAAATAAATCTAACCATTCGCTGTTAAATCATCCTTCTACAGTTTTCTTTATCTCCGAGATAAGAAGGTGCTTAATTTTCGTTCTATAAGAGCTTTTTCGTTCAACCAAATAAAGAGGCAGAGAGTAGTCGCCTTCATGGATTGATTTGAAGGTGCCGTTCTTTAATTCCGTGCGCACTAAGAAGCGGGGGAGGATTGTGACGCCAAGGCCGTTTAAGACTAAGCTTTTTCGTGCCATGGAGCTGCTGGAAACCGCGACGACTTTCACCCCTTTGTGGTGAGCTTTGTATTTCTCAAAAAGAGGGAGTCTTGAAGACTCATCATCGTCTTGTTCTTTGGAAGCAATGAATGATTCCATAGTTGTTTTATTTTTCGCAAGTTCCTTTGCGATCACGAATTCAAAAGGCACATTGGTGAGTTTTGATTTTTCAAGGTCAGCTGGAAGATCGGGCACATTAAAGAACATGCCGAACTCAATTGTTCCAGAGCGGATTTTGTCGATTAATAATTGAGCGGGTCCCGCATGGTGAATAGGGCGAACCCCTGGATATTTCTGAATCACGTTTTTTAGAACTGAGCCCATCGCATCCGGAGCCAGGGAGTCTGAGGTCGCAAAGCAAAGATCCCCAGATGTCTGCTCATGACGATCTTTGGCGTAAGCGGTGATTTGCCCGGCATTCAGAAAGACCTTTTGGGCAAGTTGATAGACCTCTTTCCCTTCGGTGGTGAGGATGATCTGCTTTTTCTGGCGCTCGAGTAGTTTAAAACCCAATTGCTGCTCTAAAAGCTTAATCGCACGGCTGATGACGGGTTGTTGCACATGAAGAGCTTCCGCAGCCCTTGTGAATCCGTTTGAGTTCACTACATAGAAAAAGTACTTCAGGTAGTTGAGGTCTAAATTATCCATACACTGTATCTATCATATTTATATAAATAATCAATTTGAAGTATTTAGGTATGAAGCTTATTTAGTGCTCCGGACTTAAACGGGCCCTCTGAAGACTTGAAGGCCTTTAAGTGAACCAGCTAGTTCCTTGGGGCGGAGATAACTCAAGGGGCGGGCTTTAAAAAATCGAGTTTATAAAGGATAGCAATATGAAAATCATGATTTCGTTTTTGATTGCGTTAATGAGCGTATCCGCATTTGCATCTAACGAACCTACCGTCTGTGATGCTGAAATTAGTAATTATATGGAGAACGAGCTCGGTGCTCTTGATGTTGTCGGGCCTGTTGCCGTTCTTGCTCGTACAGAAAAAATGACGATCCAAAGAGTGATTGCGGATCAAGCGGGCGGATACGCTATGTACGAAGTCGTAACAAGAAATAGCGACTGCGCAGTTCTTGCGACATCTTTTATTTACGCCGACTAAACCTCTATTGCGAAGGAGTTAAATGTGAAAAAGTTGAACCTGTTTTTTATTGTTTCATCTATCGGTCTTTATGCCTTCGGAGCAACACGCCACCTTGATTGCGTCTTGGAAGATTCGGGAGAAGTTAATCTTTCCTTTGTCTATTCAGAGGCATCTCCTCAGAGATTCAATGCTTTCATAGGCAGAGAGAAGTGGTCAAATCCCTACGCAATCTCAAAGGCTTGTGAGCTTATAAAGGCGGAGCTTGTTGGTGATTTTAAACAACTCCTCGGCGTAAGAGAGTGTTTTGCTTACGGCCAGTCATCAGCAGAAACTCAGTTCACAATCGACCTTACGGAAAAGGGAGCAGAGCTTACCGGAAACAAAGCAAGAACCACACTGCTTTTCCGCCCTATATGGCCGGTGTCCGACGAGTTCCTATCGATTGAAGACGATTCTACTTGCATTGATTACTATTAAAACAAAATTGGCAGCTTGATACGCGTCTAATGCTGGAATGGAAAAACCGTCGTGGCAGCGGTTTTTGTGTGTCGCTAATTCAGAGGTCACGACTTGCGTCCGTTTTGAAAGTTGAGTTCTCTCTACAAATTCATTAGAGATGTTGCATCGGTGTGAAGATATCTTCACATCGTGCCGTTTGGCACTTTTTGGGTTGCGCCGTGGTTTGTGAATGTTGTTAGCTCTTTTTTATGGAAATAAAAAACGAAAACCCAACTATCATCACGCAAGAAGATAAAAAAACAAATAAATGGAACTTAGAGAAAAGATCTCTCTTCGTTCTATTTGTGATTTTCGCCGTTGTTATACTTGGCGCCTGGGGATTTGCCATCAGATTGCAGCAAACCGTGGCAGCTAATAATTCCGCGACCCATGCAGATCCTTCGGCTTTAATTGAAATAGAAAAGTTACGAAACCTTTCTGCGGCACAAATTGACACCAGCCGCGCTTTTTTTCTTTTAGGTTCGTCATCGTTATTTGAGCGCCAAAGAACTTTGCGCGCTGATTTTGGAAGAGCTCTTACGGACTTCCAAGAAAAGTACAATCTTCCGAAAGTCGCTGAGTATATAAAGCAGATCCGCGAACTCACAGATAAAACGCAAAGTTTTTTTGATCAAGGTATGGAGTTCCGAGAAAAGAAAACTGAATCCAAAATCGTAGGACAGTTTTTCCAATCTAAAACCGGTTCTATCAATACTGAAATCAATAAACTTTTCGATGAAGTCAAGAGACTGCATCAGGAAGAGCTGGATAAAAATCGCGAAGAGGCGCGTAAGGCCGCCGTAGGTGCCGAACTTCAGATTCCGCAAGGTATGACTTCATTAACTGTGTCGATGGCGATTATCTTTGTTGCGATGGCATTTCTGGTGATTCGCTTGGTGCGCAAACAAGAATTCCAACTGGCACAACAAAAACGTCTGTATTTAGAAGCGCAAAAAGCCGTGCAAGACCGTGATGAAACTCTTTGGGCTATTTCAAATGATCTGAAGGATTCACTGCATATTATTAATACGACTGCGGATCGACTGGCTGCAGCTCCGCAAGATTTGGATTTTATTGAGAGTAGTCAGCTAATGAAAAGCACGGTCACAACGATTGAGGGTGTGATTGAAGATATTCGTGATAATAACAGCAATAAAATGGAAGGCATTACCTTGCGCATGGATCAATTGCCGATAGATCAAGTGCTTGAGAACGCCCGACAGGTCATGGAGCCCATCGCGAAAGAACATGGTGTTCGTTTGCAAGTGGATACAGTCAATCCGCCTATTTTGGCATTTTACGATAATGACCGTGTAGTGAGAATTCTAGTGAATCTTATTAGTAACGCGATCAAGTTTTCCGCGCGCGGAGAAAAAGTCGTCGTGAAAGTTCGTTCAGATCAGAAGTTTGCGAATATTTCGGTTATCGACACAGGGACGGGAATTCCATCCGATCAGGTTTCTGGAATTTTCGATAACTTCTGGCAAGCTAAAAAGACTGCCGATCAAGGTGCTGGCATCGGCCTTGCGATGGTCAAAACACTGGTCACAGCTCACGGCGGAACGGTGGAAATGCAGAGCCAGTCGGGACGAGGCACAACAGTGACATTCTCATTGCCGCGTCGTCGCCCGGTGGGGGCTGCGATTAAAAAATCGACGGTGACGATCAAACACAGTGATGTTCCTAATTGGAACCTTTAAAGGGTGTCCCGGGTTGGCTTTTGCATTCGGCTCTGAATTAATTCCAGGAGCCTTTTGCAAATCGGATCGTTAGGAGTTTTCGCATTTTTTTGTATAGATTGAACGACCTCTAAAGCATATTGTAGGTCCGGTCGGGGATCGAGATCCAATATTGTTCTAAAGGCGATTTCATACTCTGGGAGATACCAATAGTAGTTTCCACCCCCACCTTGAGATAGAAATTCCTCTAATAAATTGCTGTTAACAGGAACTCCAACAAGAGAAATATAGACCCTCAGGATATCCAGATATTTCGCAGTGTTCTTAATGTCATCAGTTCCAGATCCCCTAAAGGCGAAAGTATTACCTATTCTAGAGCTTATTCTGCCAAGTTCGTTTTCGGCCAGCACTTTTAAACCGTGTGGTTGGTGAGGCGAATAGGCTCGGCTTTTTAACTCTTTCAGAAATGCCGATTTATCTAAAATGTGTTCCCAATGTTTCGATACGATCTCCATTAGAGATGTTCGTTCATTTGAGAAATCGAATCCAAATGAAAGGGGGATATCTAAAAATCTAAAATCTAGGGTTCTTTTGAATTCAAATAAAAATTTTCGTGAATAATCGCCAGTCGCACCTTGAGGTATCTGTAGCTCTAAAAGACGGTTTAGAATATCGGGCTTGCTAGCGTTGTAGAGAGGATCGTCATTTCTGTAGTTCTTAGTTGGTATATCAGTCAGAAGGTTAGGATGGAACTTTACAATTTGATCAAGACTCGTGGGCGATAGATCATTGATGATCGTAGATAGGTGAACTCGAGTAAATTTATACGGGCTGTAATATCGTAACACATAATCCAAAACATCTTCTCTATTAGAAGCTAAGGCCGCTCGTAAATAATTAGGCTCTCTTCTATAGCCGTCCTCCGTGAATCTTAAAAAATCCAAATCGAATCTAAAACCTCTTTTTACGAGACAGTTGAAAAAATCCAGTTGGCCTTGAGTGAGTAAATTAATGACCAGTACATGTAGGCTATAGCTGCTGGGTGAATCATCAGTTATTTCATTCAAATCAAGAGTTGGGTTTTTAGTTAAAAATGTTTCTATGTCTGCGATGGTGGAGGTGTGAGCGGTAAACTTTCTAACCAGGATTTCGAATTCTTTTTTAGCATCATAATCATCATTTGATACGGAAAGTTTGGCTCCTGCTTTTTCCCAATCAAAATACTCAGAGGTTTTCGTAAATTTATCGACGATGGCATTTTTAAAAGAAACGTCCTTCAGATAAGCATCTGTGAAATCGACTCCTCGTAAATCAGCACCTGAAAAGCTCGCCTTAAGAAGATTGGCCGCTTTAAAGCTTGTCCCTTGCAAACTCTGATTTTCAAAAGATCTTGATACAAAACTCAAACTACTGAAGTCTCGGCATTCGCTCGTAGTTTCATCTGTGTTGAAGCCTCGTTCGAGGTTTTGGTTGAAGCACACCCCTGAAGTTGAGTTATAGGTATAGAGAGGCGCAGCATAACCAGAGGAAAAAAGGACAGTGATCATTGAAAATAGCAGCAATTTCATGAAGAACTCCCGGGTTAGCTTCTATAAACGACGGGATTTTCTGTCAATTTTAAACAGGGAATTATAATTCCTTCCTGGTGTTTCCAAATATCACTGAGTATATCGAGAGGGACTGTCTTCACGGCGCATATGAATGGGTAGTGGAGGGCGCTGTTTTTTCTGAGAGAGGCTTTCTTGTAAGGTCTGAGACAGCTAAGAAATTAAAAAGTGGTGCGCGGAGAGGGACTTGAACCCTCACGCTTGCGCATACGCCCCTCAAACGTACGTGTCTACCAATTCCACCATCCGCGCGCACAGCTGAAACGTCCAGTTATCTGGACCGAGGGAAACACTACTTAAACATTTTTAGACCCCAGAGTCAATATACGGCATTTGTACAAAAAATTAGCAATTTTTTACCCCGGCACTAACCCCCGAAGTGTGGTCAGGCATCTATACAGTAAGAGCACGGACGCTCTTAACACGGAAGCGAAGATTGCTAGGATGGCAGCCGAAGCGACCGAGGCCAAGGAAGGCCGACAAAAATAGAAGGGAAGAAGGTTATGGCAGATCTACAAGATGTAGGCTTGTTCTGTCTCTTCTACTCCGGAGTGGTGATCTACTCGCTGTGGGTCACGATCGCAAGAACTCCGGCACGTGTGGAGGCAAGAGCAACAACACGAAGATGGAAATAAAATTTTAGGTGCGGACTCCTTGAAGGTTTGGTGGTTCCCTTCAAGAGTCCCGGGGGGCCCTACAGGCCCCCCATTTTTTTTTGAATTGATGAAAAAGGCCCAGCTGACTGCGTTGTCAGGTACGGTCCTCGCTCCGACGTACTGAAAGTACGCCTGCGCTGCGGGCCGCACCCTCCGCCTTGCATCTGAACCTTTTTGATCAATTCTCTTTCGACAACTCGCATTATGAGTCCGTCTTTTAAAACTCAAAAAGAGTCCTGAAACTCGTGCATTCTCCTCTAGGATTTGATAATTTCTAGAGCTTATGACAAACGCACAAAACACACGCACAAATCCTTATTCAGCCGTAAAACCAGATGTTCAACTTGCCAAGCAAGAAGAAGCAATTCTCGAATTCTGGGATAAGGGTCAAATTTTTCAGAAGTCTCTGACTGCAAATTCAAAAACTTACAGTTTTTATGATGGTCCTCCATTTGCGACAGGTCTTCCGCATTATGGTCACTTGCTTGCGGGTGTTTTGAAAGACATCGTTCCTCGTTATTGGACGATGAAGGGTTACAATGTTTCTCGTCGTTTCGGTTGGGACTGTCATGGTCTTCCAGTCGAATACGAAATCAACAAAGCAAATAAAATCGAAAGTCGTAAAGACGTCTTGAAGTGGGGAGTTGATAACTACAACAACGCCTGCCGCTCTATCGTAAAACGTTATTCGACGGAATGGAAAACCACAGTTCGCAGAGTCGGTCGTTGGGTCGATATGGAAAAGCCATACTTCACAATGGACGTGGAATTCATGCAATCCGTCTGGTGGGTATTCCAACAGCTTTTCCAAAAAGGTTTGATCTACGAAGGCTACAAAGTTGTTCCTTACTCTGTGGGGATTTCGACGTCGCTTTCAAATTTTGAAGCGAATCAAAACTATAAAATGGTTCAAGACCCTGCAATCACAGTGATGTTCAAGTTGATCAATCAGTCTGATACTGCGGTGATGGCATGGACGACGACTCCTTGGACATTGCCTTCCAACTTAGCGTTGGCAGTAGGCCTTGATATCGATTACGTCAAAGTTCTTGAGAAATCTACAGGTCGTAAATTGATCTTGGGTCAAGCATTGCTTCCGTCTGTATTTAAAAAACCAGATGAAGAAGTTGAAGTTTTGCAAATGATGAAAGGTAAAGACCTCGTCGGTTTAACTTACGAGCCTTTGCTTCCTTATTTCGGCGATCGCGCTGATAAAGGTGCATTCCGCATTATCTCTTCTGATCACGTGACAACTGATAGCGGTACGGGTGTTGTACACATGGCGCCAGCATTCGGTGAGGAAGACTACTTTGCGTGTTCTAAAGCTGGCATCCCAATGGTCAATCCAGTGGATGACGACGGTATGTTCACAGCTGAAGTTCCGGATCATCAAGGCAAGCGTGTTAAAGACGCTGATAAAGACATCATCGCGGATCTTAAAAAACGCGGATCATTGTTTAAACAAGATACGATCCAACATAGTTACCCATTCTGTTATCGCTCGGATACGCCGCTCATCTATCGTGCGGTGTCTTCTTGGTTCGTTGCAGTTGAAAAAATCAAAGAGAACTTGGTCGCGAATAACAAAAACACGACTTGGGTTCCAGATCATCTTCGTGATGGTCGTTTCGGTAACTGGCTTGAGAATGCTCGTGACTGGGCGATCTCGCGCAACCGTTTCTGGGGAACGCCATTGCCAATCTGGAGAAATGCGGAAGGCGAAGTGATCGTTGTTGGATCACGTGCTGAGCTTGAAAAACTCTCTGGTCAAAAAGTTGAAGATCTTCACATCGAATTCGTTGATAAGATCACAATTCCTTCACCAACTGGGAAGTCAGCTTTGAAACGCGTTGATGGCGTTTTGGACTGCTGGTTTGAGTCGGGTTCTATGCCGTATGCTCAATGGGGATTCCCTGAAGCCAACGTTGAAGAATTTAAAAAAGCATTCCCAGCTGATTTTATCGCCGAAGGTTTGGATCAAACTCGTGGTTGGTTCTACACATTGATGGTGATCGGAACAGCATTGTTCAATCAAGCGCCATTCAAAAATGTGGTCGTGAATGGATTGGTCTTGGCTGAAGACGGTCGTAAGATGTCAAAGAGCCTTAAGAACTATCCAGACCCAATGGAAGTTTTGAATCAACATGGTGCCGATGCTTTGCGTTTGTATTTGATCGACTCTCCTGTCGTAAAAGCGCAAGAGATTAAATTCACCGAAAAAGGTGTTTACGATATCGTTCGTAAGATTTTATTGAGATGGTGGAACTCTTATTCGTTCTTTGCCAACTACGCGAACATCGATGGTTTCGTACCAAAAGGTGACGCGAAAAAATCGCCGAATATCTTGGACCAATGGGTTCTTTCGCGTTTGAATGGTTTGATTGCAAATACACACAAAGAAATGGACGCGTATCGTCTGTATAACGTTGTGCCGCAGCTTTTGCAGTTCATCGAAGATTTGACGAACACATACATCCGTTTCAACAGAAGTTTGTTCTGGCAAGAAGGCATGCCGGAAACGAAACGTTACGCTTACGAGACTTTGCATGAAGTTCTTGTGACGTTGTCACGTTTGATGGCGCCGTTTGCTCCATTCATGGCGGAAACGACTTACTTGAATTTGGCACAAGTTCTTCCGAATAAAAAAGAATCTGTTCATTTGGAATCTTTCCCTGCGGAAGATCTTTCTATGCTTCGCCCAGAATTGGAAGAAGCTGTGAAGGCAATGGATACCCTTGTGACATTGGGACGTAATCACCGCGAGAAAATCGGCGTGAAAGCGAAAATCCCATTGAACGATATCCGCATCATCCACAGAAGCTCTTCGCTTCTTGAGACTTTGAAGAAATTCGAACCGTTCTTCGTAGACGAATTGAATTTCCGTAAAGTGACTTACGATTCTAATGAAGACAACTTCGTTCAAATTTCTGCTAAGGCGAATTTCCCAGTGTTGGGTAAACGTCTTGGTCCAAAAATGAAATCAGTAGGTGCTGGCATCATGGCCTTGCCTCTTGAAAGCATCTTGAAACTTGAAGCAGGTGGCACTGTCACTGTTGATGGTGAAGAGATCTCGTTGTCAGATGTAGAAATCCGTCGTGCGCCGAAAGGCAACAACGCGAACTTGTCTGTGCACCAAGTTGTATCGATCGAAGTCGATCCTACAGTGACTCCAGAGCAAGAACGTGAAGGTTTGGCTCGTGAGATCATGCGTAAGATCCAAGTGGCTCGTAAAACAGCGGACTTCCAAATGGATGATAAGATCACTCTTGAAATCGCGTGTGAAGGTTCATTGCTTGAAGCCTTGAATGCGCACAAAGAAATGATCGTGTCAGAGACTTTGACTGGTAAGTTGAATATCTTGGCATTGAGTGCAGAACCAAAAGGTAAGCACGTTGATGCTTCTGATATCGATGGCGATCCAATCAAAATCGGTGTGACAGCACTTCCGCGCGCGTAGGTTGTAGGTGAAAAAGCTCGGGCAGGTTTTTGAATTTGCAGCAATTGGTGAGGTGAGAACTCCGTTCGACGATAAGTTCGGAATCCCTCGCCAACCGGGCCTCGTATCAAAGGCAAAAGGGGTGATTAAAATTCATCCCGATCCTGATCTCAAAACGGCTCTTCGCAGTTTAGAACAATTCAGCCATCTTTGGATTGTTTTCGTTTTTCATGAACATGGTGGCAGAAATTGGAAACCGAGCATTCGTCCTCCGCGATTAGGCGGAAACGTGAAGGTCGGTGTTCTAGCTTCGCGCTCTCCACATCGTCCAAATCCAATTGGGTTGTCGGCAGTTGTTTTAGATAAAGTAGATTTGGAAGCAGAAGGTGGTCCCGAGATTCACGTTTCAGGTGTCGATCTGTTAGATGGAACGCCCGTTTTGGACATTAAACCGTATATCCCATACGCAGACTCAATCCCTGACGCAAATGCAGGGTGGGCTTCAGCGCCGATTCCAAGATACCCTGTGCACTTCACAGAGGAAGCCGATAGAAAAATCGAGAACAACGATAAAAATGGTGAGAGAAATCTAAGAGCTTTAATAATTGAAGTTCTAGAACTCGATCCAAGACCCGCATTCCAAAAACGCCAACTCCCACCAGAAGAATCCAAAACCTGGGGTACAACCTACGGCTTCGATCTCTTAGGCCACGACGTCAAATACGAAATCTGTGAAGGCTACTTCCTCGTCTACGATCTCTTGTAGGTACCTGCTTCCTTTCGTGTCGATTTGGTACCAGGTTCTTTTTCGAAACGAAAAGAAGCAGGTACCTTCAAAAAAAAAGCCCCGATCGGTGAGACCAGGGCTTTCATGGGATTGAACTATTCTAAAAAACTAGCGTACGAAATTAACGCATTCTTCTTTAGTCGAGAATGTTTGGTTGCCCGCACGAACTTGCATGTTCTCTGTATCAAGCTCAAGTGCAACCCATGGAGCTCTGTCATCACCGTCGCGTGGTGCGCAGAATAGTGCGTTGCCAGAGCGAGTAACGCGACCTGCTTTTACTAGGTCATTACATGTACTCATTGAACCGTAAGTAACTCCGTTAATGCGCTCAACTCCATTACGAGAAACAGCATTTAGCACGAAAGGTGCGCGGCTGTCACCATCGCGAGCAGAGCAGAATACTGAAGAGCGGCCTAGGCGAATGCTTGAGTGAAGAGCTGTCGTACATTCATCCATTGTTCTAAACATCGCATTCGTTCTACGAGAATCAACACCATCACGGATAACGATGATAAATGGAGCTCTGTTGTCGCTGTCGCGTGAAATACACGCAAGGTCACTTTGGTAGCGGTCTGGGCGATTCGGACGACCTTGGTTTGAGCCACCTTCGTTACGCAATGTACGACGGATTGATTCAAGGTCACGAGCGATTTCATATCGTTGGCTTTCAGTAAGGTAAGGACTTCTTTGTTGGATTTCGCGAGCGATATCCAAAGCCTTTTGTTCGATATTAAAAGATTGCGCGATAGCTGAAACAGCAAGAAGGCAACCAGCAGCAAGTACGATCACTTTTTTCATACATGTACCTTTCCGGATTAGGCCGAGAATGGCGTCCTCGACATTTTTGTTTATTTTGACGAGCGCTTGGAATGCGAGAACTTTGCCACTCTTATAAGGATATTACGCGGGGAAGGTGGGATTTCGCCTGTCTAAAGATTTGTCGATAAGGTAAAATCCTCAGGGGTGACTGTGACTAGGAGAGGGTACCTTCAATTTGTAATTTCCCAAGTTAGGTGCACTGATCTAGTCTTTAAGCTCTTGGGTATGTTAGAGAAGTAAGCTTGTTGGAGGTGGTTATGAAATCAAAGCTGCAGCATTTACTGACAATTCTCTTCCTCATCGGGGGATTTATATCGACAGGATTAATTGCTGAAGCTTGTACCGATTTTTCGGGAGAATATCGCTCTATAGAAGAGGGGCATAACGAACTCTTTTTGACGTTTACGCAGATTGGGTGCGAACGTTTGATAATGGACTATAAATACGCAGATGGCAGTGCTTTTCGAAAAGACATTCTGCTTGATGGCGTATCACGTGTGATTTTTGATGAATTCAATTTCAAAACTACAGAAGCTTTCTCGTGGGGTCTGGAGGATATTTTCTTTACAGCACATCTTGAAAATAAAATGTCAGGCCGAAAACACATCATGAAGGGGAGCTTCATGAAAGACATCGAAGGTAATATCATCGAAGACAAAACGTTTTATAACTTAAACGGAAAACGACTTTACAAAGTAATAGTAGTCCACACCCCACAGTAAGAATCTTGAATAAAATTATTGACGGAGTCACAGCGCGAAAAGATACTGGTACCAAATCAACACGAAAGTAAGCAGGTACCTTCAAAAACAAAAGACCCAGCAGAGTATTCCTGGTGGGTCTTTTTGTTTTATGTGTCAGTCTTGGTAGATATAGCCCATTAAGTGGCTTGTGTTACTTTTCTACCGACTGAACTATCATCCTTTGGAGCTTTATCGTCCAAAGTGCTTTTTGCGGTCTCGGTCGAATGTTGTTTGCTTCGACCTCTTTGGTGTTCTTCTTTCAGAGCACCATCATATCTTTTACTCGTTTGACTAAAGCCTTTATGGCGATTGTGACCTGATGACATAATCATCACCTCTTTATACGCGTCTGTTTATTTTGTTTTTCCATTCGCTGTATTTTTCATGCGCTTCATCTTTACTGATGCCGTAGCTTTTTTGAATTTCACCTTCAAGCTTGTCGAGGTTGCCTTCGGCCATATCAATTTGGTCGTCGGTTAATTTTCCCCAGGCTTGTTTGATTTTGCCTTTCATGATTTTCCAATCACCTTGGACAGTATCTTTATTCATAAAAACCTCCTGGTAGGAACACCTCTATCAAAACGCCGTTTCATTTTTTTCGGAAGACCAAATCTACATTTCCCTGTTGAATTGCATCGCCTGTCTCTCGCGCTAGTAGAGGATTTCATAACAAAATCATGACCAAAAAATGGCTTGTGGACAAAAAATTAGCTGAACGTGTCAAAGATCAATTGTCTTTACATCGACCTAGACCTTGATCTGTAATTATCTGTATTGGAGGGGTTTTATGGAATTTCTAACTAAGATTGCATTGGCTTTTGAACATGGTGGCTTTTGGATGTGGCCTATTTTGCTTATCCAAATCTTTTCAATCGCTATTATCATCGAGCGCGTTTACGCACTCTATATCCGTCGTAAATTGGATCAAACATCTATCGCGTTGGGTTTTGAAGAAAACATCCGTCGCGGCGAAATGGACAATTTGATTTCTAAAGCTCAAGCGATGATGGCGCAAAATCCGGTAGCTCGCGCTGTAGCAGCTGGTGGTATCGCTGCTAAAAATTTCGGCGGCAAAGATGAAATCCAAGGTAAAATGGATGAAGTTTTACTTGAGGAAAACGCTCATCTTGATCGTCGTACAGCTTTCCTTTCTATGCTTGGAAACGTAGCAACTCTAACAGGTCTTCTTGGAACAATCACAGGTATGATCAAGTCTTTCGCGGCCGTTGCGTTTGCGAACCCTGCTGAAAAAGCAAGCTTGTTGTCAGCTGGTATCTCGGAAGCGATGAATGCGACTGCCTACGGTTTGATCACGGCAATCCCGGCACTTGTTGCTTACGCCATCTTGCAAAACCGCGCCAATCGTTTGGCTGAAGACTTGAACCAAGGTGGTTTGAAAGTTTTCAACTGGTTGAGCTACTCTTATGAGCCTATCACTTCTTACCAAGTGAAGACTTCTAAAGCAGATCGCCAAGCCGAAGTTAACTCTTAACAAAAGAGAGTCGGTGTTGAATGAAACACTCGAAAAAAGTATTAGATTTTGAAGTGAACTTGATTCCATTCATCGACTTGCTGTCGGTTTCGATCTGCTTTTTGTTGATCACGGCAGTTTGGTTGAATGTGGGCTCAATGAACGTGAAGCAAGCTGTCGGCGGCCAAGCCAAAGAGGACACTAAAAAGACTCCGCAAGTTTGGGTTCGTATGACAGCAAAAGGTGATTTGGATCTGGAAGTTCAACAAAGCTCTCTTGTGCCGGCGGCTCTTCGTAAGCTTCGTGTTGCGCAAGTTGATAGCAAAGTTGACTGGGCAGGTTTCGAAAAGGCGCTCGCTTCGTTGAAGCAAGTGGAGCCTTCTTTGAACACTGGTTTGATCCAACCAACGGCTTCAACATCCTATGAAGATATTATCGATGCCATGGACCGTTTGAAAAAGAACGGCATGACAGATTTAGGTGTGTCTCCACTCTAGAAAGGACGGGGTTTTATGCTTTCCAATGGTATCTTAAAACAATCCGTTTTAATGGGAACTTTGGAGTCCAATTCGATCATCAATCCGCGCGGAGCAAAGTTGAAACGCCACGTGCATGCAGATTTGCTTTTGACGGCTTTGATCGACGCCTTTTCCATTCTTGTGATCTTTCTTTTGATGAATTTCTCCTCGACAGGTGAAGTTCTGTTCATGGGTAAAAACATGGAGCTGCCAAAAGCTCATTTAGCCGATGTTCTTGAAAGAAATCCGGTGATCAAGATCGATGAAGGAAAAATCTTTGTCGAAAGCAAACTTGTCACTGCAGATTCGATCACAGCAGAATTGCTGGAAATGCGTAAGAAGTATCAAGAAATTCACCCAGGACAGGAATTCCCGGGTATCGCGACAATTCAAGCAGACCGTCGAGTCAAATACGATCTCTTGAATCAAATTATCTTAGCCATGAATCAGGCTGGATACAGCGACATCAAGTTTGCTGTCGTCGCTAAATAGTTACCATGAAGGTACATGGCCGGTGGTTGTCACGCCGGTCATGACTGAGACGAGGGGGTCTCTATGCTTTTAAATGGATTTATGGTTCTAGCTCTGAGCGCTGGAACAGTTGTTCACGCACAAACAGAAGGTTCGGGCACAACTCAGGATCTTCTCATTCAAAAACTCACACAAGTGCAAATGAATTTGGCTCCGGCCGATCCTGCACGTGCAGCAGTTTTGATGCGCCTTGGGGATTTGCATGCCGAGCGTGCTCGCCAAGCCACTGTTAAAGAAATGGGTGAAGGCTGCACGGTTTGCGAAGCTGGTAAAAAGGATCGCGAAAAAGCGTTGTCTTATTATACGGAAGCTCTTGCAAAAATTCCGACAAATGCTTCGTCGAAAGTTCTTTTGCAAATGGGTCACATCCTTGAAGTTCAAGGTGATGCCGTCAAAGCAGAAAAGAACTACGAGAGCGTTTTGCTTTCTTCGAACTCGCCACTAGAAAAGGCTGAAGCTTATTTGTCTTTAGCTGAAATGGCCTTTAGAAAATCAGATTATAAAAAAGCCCAATCACTCTATGAAAAGGTCCTTGCAACAGAAGGCGCTGGCTCACAAGGTTTGGCAGCTTACCGTCGTGCGTGGTGCTCTTTCCGTTTAGGTGAAATGGAAATGGCTTTATCTCAATTGCAGCAAATTCTGCAAAATCCGAAATTGCAATCTCGCGCAGCGCTTTCTCGCGGTGCTGCTGATATGCAATTCTTAGAAGAAGTTTCCCATGACCTTGTGACCTTCATGGCTTCCCGTGGAATCAAAGAAGGTGATGCGGAGACTCTCTACAACCTGACTCCACAAGCGTTCAAATTGCAGCAAGTGACGTTGCTTGCGCGTGAAGGTTTGCGCCTGGATCAAAAAGAAATGGATTTGAAAGTTTGGGATTTTGTTTATCAAAAACAAACGGATCCTAAAGCTCGCCTGGAAGCTCAAGTCCGTATTGCTCAGTTAAACTTTGACCTGAAACGTATGGAGCCTGCTTCAAAAGCTTACACAATGGCTTTGAATCTTTGGGGCGGCACGGGCTGTGACAAAACGTCTTGCGAAGATTCTTTTAAGGGACTTCGTAACTTCGTTATCGGCTGGAATCGTATTGAGGCAACAAAAGCTTCACCTGGACTTATCGCAGCTTACGACGATTATCTTAAAGTATTTTCTCAAGATGAGGATATGTTCGTTTGGGCTGCACAAGCCGCAGCTCAAGTGGAAAATTACTCTCAGTCAGCTCAGTGGACAGCGCAAGCAAACGGCTTGATGCTCGCTCACTATCAAACAGAGAAAGATGCTTCTGCGAAAAAGACCTTGGCAGATAAGCTAGAGAAAAATCTTCTTTTAGGTATCGAAGTAGCTGAAAAGTCTAAAAACGAAAAGCTTTTGATTTCAGCTCAAGACGATTACTTACAACAATCAGTTCTTCATACGAAAACTTTGGACGTTCAGTATCAAAAAGCTTACGCCGTTTATCAAAAAGCAGACTATGCGGCAGCGGCTGATCAGTTGAAAGCTTTAGCTATGATGAATGAAGGTTCTCAACAAATCCGCATTCAAGCCGCTGATTTAGCGCTCGATGCTGTGGGATTGCTTAAAGACGACACGCGCTTGCAACAATGGGCAAGCGAGTTCGCCGTGAAATTCCCATCTAAAAAAGCGGATTTCCAAAGCGTTCAACAAAAATCTATCTTGGCGCAATCTGCGAAGTTAGCTGAAAAGCAACCAGATCAAGCTTTGGCTGTGTTGGCAGGTTTTATTCCAGCTGAAGCCAGCGCTGAAGATCGCAAGGTTTACTTGAAGAATAAAGTTCTTCTTAGCGAAAAGCTAAACCGAATCACCGAAGCTCGCGTTGCGGTTGAAGACTTGCTTCGTGAAAATAACCTGACTCCTGACGAGCGCGAGTTCGCCTTGGGACGCAAAATGTGGTTTGCAGAGTTAGAACTTGATTTCGCTTCTGCACTTAAGGCCGCGGAACAAATGAAGTTTGCTGGTTTGTCTCAAGACGAAAAGGTTTTGAAACTAGCTTTGTACACGGAACTAGCTGAAAAAGATCCTCAAGGGTACTACCAACAGTATTTAAAAGAATCTAAAGACGCTGAGAAGAAAGCTCTGATCGCGGCTCAATTGGTTCGTATTTCAAAAAATCCTATTAAGGATCTTGAAACATACAAACCTTATATGAAGTCAAACCCTGGTCTTTACGCTCGTACCGTGATGACAGTGTACATAGCTTCGCAAGATCGTAAAGTTCTTGAAAAAGCGGTCAAAGAGCGCGGTTCGAACAAACAAGATGCCTACGTGATGGCTGAAAGAATCTTGATCCTTGAGGATTTGAAAGCTCTTTCAACAAATCTTTCAACTCATCAAGTTGATGGCAAAAATCAAAAAGTCATGGCGGCAACATTGAAAGCTCGCGTCAGCATGCTTGATAAAATGGATGCTCTAACGAATCGTGCAATTGCTTTGGGTGATTGGACATCGCAATTGATGACATTGGATTTGGTAGCAAAAGAAAATCAACGTTTCTACAATGAAGTGTTGTCTCTTCCAATGCCAGCAGGTCTGAGCCCAGAACAAGAGCAAGAGTATTTGATGTTGTTGTCGCAACAAGTGGCACCAAATCAAAACAAAGCGCAAATGGCTGAAATTAAAGTGAAAGAGTTCTGGTCACAAAAATCAGCACTCGACAATTACCGCCAATTCGCAAATCAAAACTCCGAGTGGATCGCAGTGATTTCTAAAGAAGTCTCTTCCATTGCAGCAATCGCACCAGATGACCACAAACCAAACTGGACAGCACTTGCAGGCGATTTGCAGAAAATCACGCCAGCGGGTCAAGAACGTCCAACATTGGCTGAAATGGAAAAGGCGCGTTTGAATTTGAAACAAAATCCATTTGCGCCAGCTGCGATCCAAGACGTGATCGCACTTGAGAAAAAAGCTCAACGCCAAAGTATGGTGGATTATCTCGAATCACGTTTGGCGACAGTCGCAAAAAAAGATTCTGAAACGAAGGAGAAACAACAGTGATGAAATACGCAGCTCTTTTGCTTGTATTTATTGGTTCTGTCTCAGGTGCCGCACCTGAAACGAAAAAAAACACTCAAACTGATGTGAACTTCGAAGACCTTTTGGTCGGCGGTCAATACCACTTTAATGACGAAGCGGTGACGACAGTTGAAGAAGATAAAGTCCTAAATAGCTTGATTGGTGTGCGTGGTGATTTCAAAGATCGCATGAAGCAATCAGCGACTTTGGGTGAGGTGGAGTCGAAATGAGTTTAAGATTAGTTCTTGAAGACAAACAGGGAAACGTCTTTCGTCAGATTCCGCTGAATCAAAAGCGGGGGCAGTTGATTCACCGTCAAGATACGAAACGTCTTGAAGTGGTCAGCAATGTAGAAGGTCTTCTTCAAAAGAAAATCAAATTCTCGAAAATCGCGGATCTTGATTTTGATGAAATGGGTACAAAGAAAGTCGCAATCGGTAACTACGGTTCACTTCGTCTTGTTAACGAAGTCAACGCAGTTCCAACAGACGGATATGTTAAAGAAGAGGCGACAAATGATATCCGTATGTCTATTGCAGCGGCAGGGGCTTTGTTTCTTCTGCTTGTTTCAATCTTTATGTTTGCTCCTCGTGAGTCGGTAAAAGTAGAACAAGAACTTATTCAGCAAGTCGTTAAGATTGTAAAACACGTTGAGCAACGTAAGGCTGTTACGCCAACAACAATGGCGACAAACATGGCGGATCCAACGGCAACAACAATGCCGACGAAGAAAAATGCAGAGATGGTGAAACGCTCTGGCGCATTATCAGTTCTAGGCAGTTTAAAGTCTGGTAAAAATCGTGGTGGTTTGAATTTAGGTGCCGTGAATACGACTGCGGGCGCAGGGCTTGGTGGCACAGGTGGCAGCGGTGGGGTGCAGACTTCATTATATGGAAAAGGTATCAACTCTGCTCCTCTTGGGCCTGGACAAAATATTTCAGGTGGTGGCGGATACGGAACAAAAGGTAAAGGCGGTGGCCAGGCGGGTTACGGAAGTCTTTCTTTAGTCGGTTCTGCTGGTGGTGCTCCAGTTCCTCTTGGAGCGGAAGCCGAAGTGGCAGCGGGTCTTGATAAAGCGCAAATCGATGAAGTGATTCGTCGTAATTTGGGTCAAGTTCGTTTCTGTTATGAGCAAGCATTGCAGGGAAATGCAGGCTTGAGCGGTCGTGTTGCAATGGCATTTACCATCGGTGGAAATGGTCTTGTTAAAGCAGCTAACGTGGAGAGTTCTTCGTTAGCAAATAAAGGTGTTGAGGACTGCATTACCATGCGCCTTAAGACATGGAAATTCCCTCTGCCACAAGGTGGAGTGGATGTGAAAGTTACTTATCCGTTTGTACTACGTAGAACAGGTCAGGGGTAAAATATGAAATTATTAATCGCTCTTATCGCAAGTGCTTTAATGGTGTCTGCTTGCAGCCTTCAACAAGATCCGTTGGACGGTGTTGATGATCAAGTAGCTGAAGGTGGTTTGCCAGATCAAAACAAACCCATTCAACCAAAACCTCGTCCTAAAGAGGGATTGCAAATCGATTCTCCAAATCAAGTGGACGGTCAAGTTGGACAGCCTATTGAATTTAAAATCAGTGGCCGCGTGATGTATCCCGGTGTTGATTTTGAATTGATGGTGGATAATTTGGCGGACTTTCCAGGGGCGACATTTGATGCGGCAACTGGTGAATTCCGTTGGATTCCGACACATGAAATGCTAGCAGGAGCTATTTCAGCTCAGTTTACACTTCGTGTGGGAATTCGCACGCTGTTGGGGCCTAATGAATCTGTTTCTAATTCAGAAGCAAAAGTGATCACGTTCAATGTTATGAATAGCTTCCGCCGCCCAACAATTAAAGCCTTCACGGGGAATGATATTGTCGAAGGTGGAAAGTCATTCAGCTATAAATTTGAAATCGAAGATCTTGATGCAAAATCAAAAGATGACGTTGATATCGTGACAAGAGCTTGTACTTCAAATTCTGCTTACGACTCTTTGAGTTCTTATGCGTATATCGATCGTACGTTCCTTAAAGACATGAACAACGGAACATTTGAAGGTGTGGTTGCATTGAACCTTCGCCAAGTCAGCTCACTGCGCGCAGGTAAGTACTGCTTTGCAATTGCTGCAATTGCAAAGTCCGGCCTTACATCAGCAACTATCGAAAAAGTCGTGACTTACGATCCAGAACTGAAATCTCCGCGTTCAACAATGGATAAAACTTTGCAAATCTTCGTAGGTGAAGTGAAGACGGTTGCATTTAGCGTTTATGATCCGACTGCGGTAAATAGCATTTCTGTTAAAGTCGTTGAAGATTTGGCTAAAGATATGCCAGGAAGCTCGATTCAATGCACATCTGACGCTTACAATCAGTCTTTGGCATATTGTGAAGCTGTCGTCGATGCACGCAACGCGAAGTCTGGTTACTACAAAGCTCGTCTTGAGGTTGAAACAACATCAAGAACGTCGACAAGAAAAATTACTTCGACAAACTATTTCAGCGTAAATGTTAAAGAGGTGAAACCATGAAAAATCTTGCACTTATTTTCGCACTTTTGGTGACACCAAGTGCTTTTGCAGACGTTGAACAGGAACTAGATAGTTTCGGTGGTAATCAGGCTTTGTATGAAAAAGCCAAAGCTTTAAATCCAGAAATCGAAAACAATGTCGTGCAAAACCGCTTTGTTGAGAGATCTCGTCGCTTTGAATTTGCTCCTGAGTTCTCAGGCGTGGCAAATGGTGGGGATACTTATAATCGCACAACAAGTGCTGGTATGAACGTTCACTATCATATCAATCCAAGCTGGAGCGTAGGAGCGAAGTACAACTATTCGTTCAATGCCTTGACTCCAGAAGGTAAAGAAATGGTCGAGCGTGCGAATCAAGCTGCAGATGCCAATCCAAAAGATCCAAATTACCTTTACCCTCAAGTCGTTTATCAAAAATCTGAAGTCTTAGGTTTTGTGAACTGGTATCCAGTTGTTGGTAAATTGAGCTTTGGTAAACGTGGTGTTGCGCACTTTGATACTTACCTGACTGCGGGTTACGGCACGATTGAACTTTCAAATGGTTCATCTCCGCTGGCGACTTTAGGTGTCGGAATGGGATTCTGGTTGGGCCGTCATATGACGACTCGTGTGGAATACCGTGGCGAGCAATACACCGCTCAATACTATGACAAGTCTCAAAACATGCTAACGGGTGTTGCATCCGTGCAAATGGGTTGGATGTTATGATGAAATCACAAGTCTTGATCTTGGGCGCCTGCCTCCTTGCATCGCAAGGAGCATTTGCTGAAGATGATTTGATGCAAATCCTAGAAGGGAAGTCTGCGACTCACGCAGTTCCCTATGTGGAAAGTGAAGAAGTGCAAAAGCTGAAAAAGGCCATCATGCCTTCGACAGCTGAACAAAATATTTTCTTTCAACAACTGACTGAAAAAAACTACGAAAAAGCGTTGTTTCAATGGTCCATGGCTTACGGTGCTTCTGATTTTGCGAAGTCGCCAACAGGCAAGGCCCTTGAATCGTGGTTGTACTATAAAAACGGCCTTCGTATCACGGGCGTTGAATCTTTGTTTAAAATTTCAGAGCCACAAAAAATCGATGCGACAATCGTGAGTCTCTGGAAAGAAAGTCTTGGTAGTGATGACTCTGTTTGGAGTCTAGCTGAGGTCACTTGGAATCCATATTGGAATCAAGTCTTCGGTGATAAAGCTGAAATGGCAGTTCTTTTGCAAAAGAACTACGTGGATGCCGATCTTGCTACGTTGACGGAGCTCATTAAGAAAACGGCTCCCGATTCTAAAGAAAGAGCCACTTTGCAATGGCAACTTGTTTTGAATCTGGGAATCAAAGGGGATTCTGCGAAGGCAGCTCAAGTTCTTGCGCACTTGATGAAAAGTCCAAATAACCCGATTGATCCAGATTTGATGACGATCACAGCAGGACGTCTTTTATACCAAAACGGTTTCTTGGATGCTTCAACCCAGTACTATAAAAAAATCAGAAAGAAATCTGATTACTGGTTTATGGCACAAGAAGAACTGGCTTGGGCATACATGAGAAAAGGTGAGCCACAAAATGCCCTTTCAGTGACGAAGACACTAACTTACCCGCAGTTTAAAGGTTGGGTTGGTATGGAGTCCCACTTATTGGGTGCATTTAGCAGTCTTAAAGTCTGTGATTATCCAGGTGTGATGAAGATCATGAAAGGTCTTAAAGGTCAGTACGGCGAGCACCTTGCAGCTCTTGAGAAACTTTCGGCGAATCCTCACCAGAAATCAGTTGAGACTTTAATGACAGCGATGAACGCGGGTCCTCAATCTGTTGAAAAATTGGGACAAAGTGCTCACCTTTTGCCAATGAATGTTTCTCGTGATGAGCAACTGACATTGAGCCTGAGAAAACAAAACGCGCTTGTAAAAGAATCAGAAACTGCTGAACAGCTCTATGCTCGTTCTCTGGTTTTTGGTAACTTGCAAGGTCGTTTTGATACTCTGAAACAAGAAGTGATCGCACGTTCGCAAGTGAGCAAAGATGCAGCTTATTCGCGAGTGCAAAATTTGGCGAAAGCGGAACTTGAGGACTCAAAACAGGTCCTGCAACGTCTTCGCATCGTCGAAGTTGAAATGATTCAACAAGTGGATTCTTCAGACAGAATTATGAAAAACGCAGGAGCCGCGGAACTTAAAAAAGGAACGACCGGTTCTGCTGATAAGTACGCTATGAATTTTGCAGACAGCAACGAAGTTTGGTTCGACGAACTTTCAAACTTCAAAGTGGATATTAAAAAAGGCTGCGCTAAAACGGCAGCAAAGGAATAAGAGATGAAACTGTTTCAGCGATTTATTGCGACATTTGCTGTGCTCTTTATTCTTGCAGGATGTGACACTAATTCGGCGACTAAGCTAGTGCCGAAACCTGTTATTCCTGATGTTGAATATTCAGAAAAGCCGACAGATGTGGCTTATTTCTCTCCAAAGGTGGATATTCTTTTCGTGATCGATAATTCAGGCAGTATGTCCAGCGTTCAAAAAAGCTTAGAAACGAATGCTTACATGTTCGCGGATGCTTTGTCGAAAATGCCAGTCTTGGATTATCATGTGGGCGTGATTTCAACAGATATGGAGAGATACACAGAGTCGGGTAAGCTTCAGGGTTATCCGTCATACGTTGAAAGAACAACTCCAAACCTCGTGCAATCTTTGTCGAGACGAATGGTACTTGGAACAGGTGGTTCGGTGACAGAAGTGATGTTCACACCGGTGATGGCGGCTTTGAGCCCTGCACTTGAGGCGGGTGAAAATGCAGGTTTTTATCGTCAAGATGCCTACCTTGCGATTATCATCATCACGGATGCGAATGAGCAATCTCGAACAAGTCCTAAAGAATTTATGGACTTCTTGATCCGCAAAAAAGTCGATAAAAGAAAAATTTTGGGTTATGGCGTGATTCGCACAGTGGCCAACGCCAAAGTTTGCACTGCTGGCGAAGATGTAGACTCGAAACTTGAAGAGTTCTTAGCGATGACTGCGAACGGAAATGCGAAGCAAGATAATATCTTGAGCTTGTGTTCAACGGACTATGGCACAAAGCTAGCTGAATTCGCACAAGATATCGTGGAGCGCTCTGCTGGTTCTGTGAAGTTGGGCCGTATTCCTAAAAGAGAAACGATTCGTGTAAAATGGGGTACTCAAGAAATTCCAAATGATTACCATATGGGTTGGACGTATCGTGATGCCACGAACACAATTGAGTTCGGTCATCAGATTCAATGGTCGCAGCAACCCGATGGAACTCAGCTCAGTATCGTTTACGATATTATTGATTTGAATTAAACTTAATGACTATCAAGTCAATCGCTCTCGCCGTGATCTTAGATTGCGGCGTTTTCTTTTAATCCGGAAACATATTTTATCTACTTGTTGTGACGATCATTCAGAGAGTAGAAAATAAGTTCGACAGAAGTGCAGTCCTCTAATTCAATTTATTCTATAAGATCAATCTTGTCCTGATTGTAATTTCCGCGGTCTCGGTCTGAGGCGGGTTCGAATTTGCTGTCGAACTCTTCGCTATTTTGTTTTTCAAGCGAAATCCCTATTCTGATTTTGTTAATCAAGAAGAACGCAACAGCCTTTCACAACATGGGGGAACAAATGAAGACAGCTCAGTTATCACGAGTAACGATCGCAGGACTATGTGCACTTGCTTTATCAGTGACCGCATTAGCCAAAGGAGGATCCTCGTCAGCAACGACAAGTGTCGCACCGATCTTGTTAAGCTATCCATCGATTTCAGCTCCCGCAGGATCGATTGCAATGACCGCTATCGGAAGTACAAATATCACAGGTACAGGTGGAACAACGTCAGGACAGGCATGGAACGATGCTACTCGCTACATGTATTTTGATGTCAGTAACATCTATCAAGAATGTCGCCTTAGAATTTCAGGTGGGCAGTTGGTCCCTAATGGCAGCGCTATGAAAACGTCTGCCAATAACGTCTATACTGTTAAGCAAAATTTCTATTGTTACTCCGGAGCCTACCGAGGTTGGATAGCTAGTCATAGAACCATGGCGGTGTCGATGCGTGTGGGGCAAACAGCTTCTTCGGAAGTTTGTCTGACTCAGGCAGCGGGAGCAGGTGGCGTCGTCGTAAAAATGGTGGGAGCCTACGGTCGCGTATCCGTACCATCCTCTGTGACTGTCCCAGCGGGGAGCACTTGTGTAAATGTGACTTTCTCGGGAGTTAAGGGCTCAGGTACTGAGCAGGTTTTTGCAATTCTAAATGGCTATGCCCAATATATTGTAGTCGACGTCTATCAATAGAGGCGAAAAACACTCAAGTCCTCATAAAATGGATCTGACGGGCGGGCGGGGGTAAAATTAAGCTCCCGCCGCCCTTTGAAATGTGTTAGAACGCCTTGTCATGAAATTGTCCGATCTCGATTTCCAATATCCAGAAGAGCTCATCGCGACCTCACCTCAACGCCCCTCTCGGGTGATGTGGGTGTCTGCGCAGAATCCAGAGCCGCGCGAGATCACACTTCAAGAACTTCTTGAAAAAATCCCAGCAGGTGATGTGCTTGTTCTAAACAATACGCGCGTTCTAAAGCGCCGCGTATTTTCAGGCGATGTTGAGATTTTATTTTTAAAACAAGTTTCTGGAAAACAGTGGGAAGTTCTCTTCCCTTCAAAAAAATACAAACTCGGTTCAAGTCTTGAATTGCCGTTAGGTGTTTCAATGACTCTTGTGCAAAAGGGTCGTCCGCAAATAGTGGAACTCGATCGCGAAGTAGACGAAACTTATTTCCAACAAGTCGCTGAGCTTCCATTGCCACCGTATATTCAAAAAGCGCGTGATGCTCGACACACAGTTGACGCCGATGAATCTTGGTATCAAACAGCCTGGGCTGAAAAGCCGGGGAGCTTTGCTGCGCCCACAGCTAGTCTGCATTTTTCGGCTGAGGATTTAAAGACTCTGAAAGCGCGTGGGGTTCATATCGTCGAAGTCACACTTCATGTTGGTTTGGGAACTTTCTTGCCGGTGACTGCTGAAGATCTCGATCAACACGACATGCACGAAGAATACGTTGAGGTCTCGGCGGATTCTTGGCAGCGCATTCAACAGGTGCGCGCAGAAGGTTGCAAGGTGTGGTCATTGGGAACGACAACAACTCGTTCACTTGAAAGTACAGCCTTGGGGCTTCTTAATGGAAATGCGCAAACTGGTTTTTCTGGTTTTTCAAAATTATTAATTCAACCCGGTTACACATTCAAAGTGGTGGATGTTCTCTTAACGAACTTCCATCAGCCGCAATCGACGTTGCTGGCTTTGGTTTCTGCCTTTTCAAATCTGGAAAAAGTAAAAGCTTGCTATCAATGGGCGATTGCGAGAAAGTTCCGGCTCTTTTCCTATGGGGATTTGAGCTGCTGGTCGCGTGAGGACTAAACATGTTAGATGGAAGTAAAACAATGACGTTAGGTGAATTCAAAGTTCATAAAACAGAAGGCAACGCTCGTCGTGCGACCTTGATGACAGCTCACGGTCCCGTACAAACTCCTGTTTTTATGGCCGTTGGGACAAAAGCGACTGTGAAAGCGATGACTCCGGAAGAGCTCAAAGAGTGCGGCACTCAAGTTGTTTTGGGTAACACCTATCACTTGCACTTGCGTCCTGGTGAAAAAACCATCAAAGCCATGGGTGGTCTTCATAAATTTATGAACTGGCATGGTCCGATCTTGACGGACTCTGGAGGCTTCCAAGTTTTCTCTTTGTCGCAACTTCGTAACATGTCTGAAGAAGGCGTGGAGTTCCGTTCGCATTTAGATGGTGCAAAACATTTTATCTCGCCAGAGAAGAGTATGGAGATCCAAATGGATCTGGGCTCTGACATCATTATGGCCTTCGACGAATGCTTGCAGTACCCGGCAACGGATGAAGAAATCGAAAAATCAATGGCTCTCACATACCGTTGGTTGCTTCGTTCAAAAGCAGCGATGACTCGTAAAGAAAGTTTGCTCTTTGGTATTGTTCAAGGTGGTTTGAGTCTTAAGCATCGTTTGAAAAGTATGGAGCAAGTGTGTTCAGTCGATCTTCCCGGGTATGCTCTGGGCGGCTTCAGTGTCGGTGAACCGATTCATTTGATGCACGAATTGCTTCCACATGTAGCACCTGTAATGCCGGCAAATAAACCTCGTTACTTGATGGGTGTGGGAACGCCGACAGATTTGATTATCGCGATTGATTCGGGCATTGATATGTTTGACTGCGTCATTCCAACTCGCGTGGCCCGTAACGGGACGATTTATACTTGGCAGGGTAAGGTTTCGATCAAACGCAGTGAGTACAAAGAAGATCCGTCTCCATTGGATCCAGAATGTGACTGCTACACTTGTACAAACTATTCGAAGGCTTATCTTCGTCACTTGTTCTTAAGTGGTGAAATTTTAGGCTCTCGTTTGAATACCATCCACAATATTCATTTCTATATGAAATTGATGGAGCGTGCGCGCGAAGCGATCTCTGAAGGACGCTGGGCTGCCTTCCGCGACGACTGTTTGACACGATTCGTAAAGAAAGAACGCTAGAAGTCGCAACTCGACTTAAATATTGATTCTTACTGACAAAGATGGTGAATTTTATTGTCTTCGCTCTGAGTCCAAATCTCAGGGCGTGCTAATCTTTGGAGGAATCATGCTAGGACTTCTTGTATCAACAGCTCAGGCGCAAACTGCAACGGGTGCTCAACCATCTGCATTCGAAATGTTCGTGCCGTTCATTTTCATCTTCGTTATTTTCTACTTCCTTATCATTCGTCCTCAATCAAAACGCCAAAAAGACCATCAAAAGTTTTTGGCTGAAGTAAAACGCGGTGATGAAATCATCACTTCAAGCGGGATCTTGGGCCGTGTAGAAGGCATCACAGATCAATTCGTGACTTTGGAAATTGCCGACGGAGTGAAAATCAAAATGCTTCGTAGTCAAATCGCAACATCTCAGAAAGCAGCAACAGCAGAGGAAAAGAAATAATGGAAGGACTTCGTTGGAGATCTATTCTCGCAGTATTGGGCGTCGCGGCTGCCATCATTATGGTGGTACCGAACGTGGTTCACTTTGGTGAAAAAACATGGTGGCCAACAAAATCTAAATTGAACTACGGTCTTGATATTCAAGGTGGTTTGCACCTTGTAATGGGCGTTGACGTGGACGGCGTGATGAAAGAGAGCACATCTCGTTTGATCACTTCAATGAAGGCTGAGATGCAAAAGGAACAAGTTCCATTTGCAGACATCAAGTCAGAAAATCCTTCTGCAGGCGAAGTGGTTATCACTGTTGCCAATGCAGCTGATAAAGCAAAAGTTGAAAAATATATCAGCGATAAGCATGGGACGGTATTGCAAGTTGTAAGCTCAACAGATACGACAGTTACTGCTCGTTACTTTGATGCTTATCTTTTGGACTACAAAAATCGTGTGATTCAACAAGCGATTGAAACAATCCGTAACCGTATCGACGAATTCGGTGTGGCGGAGCCTTCGATCTCTCAACAAGGTGCCAACCGCATCTTGATCCAACTTCCGGGTATGGCCGATGCTGAAAGAGCAAAACAGTTGATCAATACAACTGCAAAACTTGATTTCATGATCGTGTCTCATGAGAAATCGCAACAGGAATTGTCTGCGATGATCGCTGACGCTGAAAAAGCGGGTAACTATTCATTGGCAACAATGAAGTACAACGATTACGTGACAAAACTGAACGAAGATTTGAAATCAAAACTTCCAGAAAAATCTGTGATCTATTTTGAAAAGGCAGAAAACGCGACTTCGATCGACGTGGGTGCGATTCCATACCTTCTTAAAACAGATACAGACTTGGGTGGTGGATCTTTGGATGACGCCTTTGTTGGTTACGACCAATACGGTTCTCCACAAGTTTCATTGGTGTTCAACTCTGCAGGTTCTGCAAAATTTGCTGATCTAACAGGTAACAACGTTGGTAAGCAAATGGCGATCGTCCTTGATAAGATCGTAAAATCAGCGCCAAGCATCCGTGACCGTATCGCGGGTGGTTCAGCAGTTATCACTTTGGGTGGTGGTCGTGACCGTAATAAAATGATGGACGAAGCGAAAATGATTTCTACTTCTCTTCGTGCCGGTGCTTTGCCAGCTTCTCTTGAGCAGTTGGAAGAGCGTCGTATCGGTCCTTCATTGGGTGCTGATGCCATCGATAAAGCAAAATTGGGTTCTTACGTTGGTGCTTTGATCATCGTGATCTTCATGGTGATTTACTACCGTATGATGGGTGTAGTTGCGAGTATCTCATTGGGTTTGAATATCCTGTGCTTGTTCGCGCTTCTCACGAGCTTCGGTGCAACTCTGACATTGCCGGGTATTGCCGGTATCGCTTTGACAGTGGGTTTCGCGGTCGATGCGAACGTTCTGATTAATGAGCGTATTAAAGAAGAGCTTCGTTTGGGTCACGGTATTAACGTGGCAGTTAAAGAAGGATATCACCGTGCGATGTCTGCGATCATTGACGCCAACATCACAACAGCGGCTACTGCGGTCGTTCTCTTGTACTTCGGTACGGGTCCGGTGCGTGGTTTCGCGGTTTCATTGTTGATCGGTATCGTGACTTCAATGTTTGCGAACGTATTCGTATCTAAAGTTATCGTAGATACAATGGTTCAAAAATTCAAATTTAAGAAAATCTCTGTGTAGTGGTGGATAGAGGAAATATGGCTAACAATAAACAATCTTTCGGCCGTTTTGATTTCGTTGGAAAAGCGTGGCTTTTCGGTGGAATCTCTCTTGTTTTGACTGTGGCTTCTTTGATCTATCTAGCTGTTGCTGGATTGAACTACGGTATCGACTTTAAAGGTGGTACTGAGATTCAAGTGAAGTTTGATCAAGGCGTGACAATCGACAACGTTCGTGAAGCGATCACAAAATTGAACTTGGGTGATGTCGGTGTTCAGTCTTTCGGTGAAGGTAACGAATACATCGTTCGTTTCCAAGGTCGCCAAGGTGCAACTGATAAAGAAACAAATGAAATCTTGAATGCAGATATCGCAAAAATCCGTGAAACAATCACGACGTCTTTTGCACAATCAAATCCAGATATCCGCCGCGTGGATACAGTAGGACCTCAAGTAGGTTCTGAGTTGAAACGTAACGGTTTGCTTGCGGTATTCTATTGCTTGCTTGTGATCTTGATCTATGTGGCATTGCGCTTCGACTACAAATTCGCACCAGGTGCGGTTCTGTGTTTGTTCCATGATGCTGTGATCACATTGGCTGTGTTCAACCTTGTGGGTAAAGAAGTGAACGTAGCAATCCTAGCTGCGATCATGACTTTGATTGGTTTCTCTCTGAATGACACGATCGTCGTATTCGACCGTATCCGTGAAACAGATCACCAAGCTCACGAAAAAGGTTTCAGTTTCATCATCAATAAATCCATCAACGACATGTTGATCCGTACATTGATCACTTCTGGTACGACTTTCGTATCAGCTTTGTGCTTGTACATCTTTGCTGATGGCACTGTTGAAGACATCGCATTTGCAATGTGCGTGGGTATCTTCTTCGGTACTTACTCTTCTATCTACGTAGCAGCTCCGCTTGTTTTGTTGATGGAAAAGTTCGGCGTAAAGAAAACAGCGAAAGCATAGGTTTTAATGAATCCTCTTTGGAAGTCGCGCGAATCTGAAATGGAAGTCCAAACCCCTTCGAATGTCGAGGGCGGTCAGTGGCCTTCCATGATAGGTAAGATTCTCGCGGCCCGAGGATTTGTGGAATCCGACAAAGTTGAAAAACTGTTGTTTCCAAAACTAGGGGATCTTAAGGATCCTCTTCTTTTAAAGGGAATGGCCCAAGCGCTTGAGCGCATTGGACAAGCTCATATCAATAAAGAAAAAATCTGCATCTACGCTGACTTTGACTTGGATGGAACTTCAGGTCTGGCTCTCCTAAAAAAAGGAATGCTGGCTTTAGGTTTTCCAGAAGTCCTGCATTATCAACCCAAACGTTTGTCGGAAGGTTACGGCTTTCACGCATCGGCTGTTGAGGAATTGCATAAACAGGGTGTGAGTCTGATCATCACAGTCGACGTGGGGATTACGGCCAATGCGGCGGTTGCTCGTGCCAACGAATTAGGTATCGATGTGATTCTAACGGATCACCATTTGCCTGCAGGTGAATTGCCTCCGGCATTTGTGATTGTGAATCCAAACCAAGGAACTTGCGATTCAGGTCTGGGTTATTTATGTGGAGCTGGGGTTGCGTTTTATCTTTTAAGAGGACTTAAAAGATACTTTCAAGATCACCCCCAACTGCCTAAAAATAATTGGGATTTAAAAGAAGTTCTAGATTACTTTACGATCGGAACATTAACGGACATGGTTCCGTTGGTGGACGACAATCGAGTTCTTGTTAAGCACGGGCTCTTAAAGCTCGCCGAAACCAAGAGCGCCGGACTTAAAGCTCTTCTTGAAGAGTTGGATTTAACAGGGCGTCCTTTAACGAGTCAGGATGTGGCGATTCGTTTTGCGCCGAAGCTTAATGCTTTGTCGCGAATGGAATCGGGCATTTTACCAATTGATATTTTCCTAATTGAAGATAAAGCCCAGGCGAAAAGCATGGTCGGGCAGGTTCTTAAGAATAACTCCACACGTGTGCAGTTACAAAGTGACGCCGAAGCAGAAGCTCAAGAGTTACTTAAAGGCTGGCCACATAAAGACTTTGTTTTCGTGGCTTCTAAGAACTTCCACCGTGGTGTTGTCGGATTGATCGCAACCAAGCTGACACAGGTTTATAATAAGCCTGCGTTCGTAGGGTCCGTCGGTGATGACGGAATGATTGTGGGGAGTGCACGCTTGCCACAAGGTCAGGAAGCTTGCTTGGTTGAAGCTATGGGTTCGGCCGAAAAGCTATTGAATCGTTTTGGCGGTCACTCGGCAGCAGCTGGATTTGAAGTGGCTGAATTCAATGTACCTTCCTTTATTGGTTCCTTGGATCAGCATTTTTCTGAACTTCGCGAAAAACCAAAACCGCTTGAGATCTATTACGATGTTGAAGCGGCTTTGCCGGAAGTCAGTGCTGGTCTTATGAAGTGGTATGACTTTGTAGGTCCGTTTGGTACGGGATTTACAACGCCTTTGATTCACTTCACAAATGTTCAAGTGATTTCTAAAAGAGATCTTAAAGGTGGGCATCTTCGTTTGAAATTAGTAGATCAAGATGGTCAGCATTCAACCGAAGCTTTGTTGTTCACACCAACTCCTCGTCAAATTGAAAGTCTCTCTGTGGTGCCAGGGTATTATCATATCTTGGGCGAGCTTCAGTGGAATTACTTTGCTGGGCAGAAAACCGTCCAGATCTTGATCCGCGATATAAAGGTTGCAACATGAGTCGTAAAAAAGTTGTCGTCTTGCTTTCAGCAGGACTGGATTCGACGGTCAATGCTTTTGACGTTAAAAAGCATGGTCGTGAGATTGCTTTAGCTCTGACGTTTAACTATGGACAAAGAGCTGCGAAAAAAGAAATTGAATGTGCAGCAAAGCTGGCTGCTTATTTGGAAGTTCCTCATAAGGTTGTCGATCTGCCTTGGTTTAAAGATTTCAATAAATCTTCATTGTTGGTTGAATCAGAAAAAGTACCAACAGGTTCTGAAGTGCAAATCGACAACAAGGAACAATCCGAACAAACAGCGAAGTCGGTTTGGGTTCCCAATCGTAATGGGATCTTCTTAAATATTGCTGCTGCCTATGCAGAAGCCTTGGGTGCGGATGCTGTCATTCCAGGATTTAATGCGGAGGAAGCTGCGACCTTCCCTGATAATACGAAAGAGTTCCTCGATCAAACGACCAAGGCTCTTTACTACTCGACATCCAATCACGTGACGGCGGGTTGTTATACAACTCACTTAAAGAAGCCAGATATCGTGCGTTTAGGGCATGGACTGCAAGTTCCTTGGGAACTGATTTGGCCATGTTACTTTGCAGGTGATAAATGGTGCGGGGAGTGTGAATCCTGCCTTCGTTCGAAACGTGCGTTTGCTTCTGCAAACATCGACGTCAGCAATCTTTATAAGGAGTAAGATCCGTGAAGAGCCTCTTCATTGAAAAACCACAAACTTATGATGGCACTCAGTTGCGCTCTTTGTATGCGTATTTGGATCACAAGGTTTTAGGTCCTTCAGTGGTTTCATGGACGGGGCCTTGTTCTATTTCTTTTGATCACATGGTTGATGGAGAAGACTTATTAGAGCAGGCGGAAATACGTGGCGCTAATATGCTCCACTTTATCATCGAAATTTTCGATCGCGATTTGTTCTCAGGTGTGGCTTTGCAAAGAATGTTTGCGGCGATTGCGCGTGACTATCTCAGTGCGAAGTCAGGTCAGGCCTTGGTTCGTGAAGGGGATGATCTCTTTTTGGGACAAGGGAAATTGTCTATTAGTATCGCCACGAAATCACCGGTCTCGGTGATGGTTCACTTTGCCATGAATATCACCAATGAAGGTACGCCAGTGAAAACAGCGAGCTTGGAAGATCTTCGTCTCAATCCGAGACAAGTGGCGACAGACTTGATGTCTTTATTAATAGAAGAGTACGAATCGATCGTGAAAGCCACACAGAAAGTGCGCCCGGTTAACTAAGCTCATTCTCTATATATTGAGGCTCGCAGCTTTGTAGCGAGCCCCTTCTCTTAATATCTTTAAAAAACTATGGATATCTCAACTATCCAACTAGTCGACTGTTTAGCAAAATACGGCATTTTTGATTTTTAGGGTTTTTCGTTTCATCGTGAGACGTGCGCGTGCCCCTAAATTCTTTATTAGCCCCACTGCCTTGGCACAAAGCTTGAGTATATACCTCTATAACAGGTTAAAACGAAATTAAAGGTAGAAGGAGAAACATATGAAAACAACGATTCTTAAACTAGTATTCGCAGTAGGTGCTTTGTTTGCTTTGGCGAACTGCTCAAAGAGTGATGACAACTCTAGCGTATATGGCATGTGCCAAGCTGGACAAGTGAACACTTCTCAAGGCTGTATCTCGCAACAATATTGTAACGGGCAAACATGTTATTATAATGGCCAACAACTTCCGATCCTCAACAACGGATACGGCTATAACAACGGTACGAACTGTATGGCAGGTGAGATCTACACGACTCTTGGTCGTTGCTTACCAACGGCAGGTTGTGCTCCAACTTATCCAAACTACGGTTTCTACAACGGTATGTGCTACCCAGCAGCTAACAACTATAACAACGGTATGTACAACAACGGCATGAATAACTGCCAAATGAACCAGTACGGTCAGTGCATGAACAGCACTCCAATCTGGTAATCATTTCGTAGCAACATTATGCTTCAGATGATGGGAATGAATCAGATCATTCTCCTTCACTGAGAAGTTCCCATCAGAGCAATGAAGAGCCTCGAAAGAGGCTCTTTTTTTTTGTTCATTGAAACCCCTGTCATAAGCATGGTAAGAACGCTTCATGGAAATTCCTCATTCTGAAGCTGCTGAACGTAACAAAGAACCGATTTTAAGAGTCTTAAAAGAAGTCATTCGACCGAATCATCAACGTTTGTTGGAAATCGGAGCGGGCACTGGTCAACATGCCGTGTATCTGGCGCCTTTTTTCCCGCATCTAGATTGGACGCCGACAGAGCAGGCGGAGAATCTACCGATGCTTAAGCGTCGTATTGAGCAAGCTCGCATTCCAAATATCACCACTCCGTTTAAGTTACGAATTGGTGAAAACGATTTCCCCATTCGGACATTTGATATTGTTCTGACGATCAATACTTTCCACATTATGCATTGGAAGGAAGTAAAGACCTTCATTAAGCTGGTGAGCGGTCGCTTGCAAGAGGGTGGGTTGGTTGTGATTTACGGACCTTTTAACTATGGCGGTAAATTCACGACACCAAGTAATGAGGCGTTTGATAAGACGCTAAAAGAAAAAGATCCCTTAAGTGGGCTTCGTGGTTTTGAAGATGTGCTAAAAGCGTTTGCGAAGAACGAATTTGAATTATTAAAGGACTACGAAATGCCTTCAAACAATCGCATGCTAGTATTTAGCCGCTTGAAGTTCGCGAAAAATAAAATTCCAAGAAGATAAGATTTGCGAAGAAGAGTCGAACTGCGCCGAGGCTGTAAGCTCAGCGCAGCTTGAGGTTAGTGGTGATGGCCACCGCTGTTGGATTTACCTGTGAGTTTCAAAGGTAATTTGTAGATCGCTTCGTTGCCGACAGCTTTCTCTCTTGTCGCTTGCACAACAAGTTCACCTTTTTTAGTCGCTATTTTTTGTGATGGTATACAGTGGTAATGGTCTCCGCCCATCGGCAGGCAGTTAAATGGAACGGTTGCCTTTTTGTTTCTATAAGTCACGGCAACTGAAGAATCTTTCAGTGTCGGGTTTTTAAATTCCATATCCAGCAAATACACATGTACGCTTTGGTCTTTATCCAGAACTACTTCAGTGTGAAATGCGCCAGGCATTTGCACATAGCCTTGGTTTGGACCCAGTTTGTCATCCCCATGGGCCCAAGCGGTAAGCGGCATAAAGAGGGAAGTGAGAATTAGTTTTTTCATGGGAATCTCCTTTAAATCAGTTCCTTGATTTTTTCCACTACCAGCGTGAGGTCTCTTTCGAGTTCGATCAAGCGGCGTTGGTTTTCATAATAAGATGTCGTAGCTCCGTCGAGATCCGCCGAGTTTTTCACTCCACGTTTGTACTCGGCTAGAGTCATTTCGTAATATTTCTTTGTAAGCCCCAAACGTTGCTGAAAAAGACCTTTTAAATTTGAAAGTTCTTTTTGTTTGGTGAGCAGATTTTCTAATTGGGACTTGATATTTAAAGCCACTGCTGTTTTCTCTTGAGTCGAGGATTCAGCGCGAGCTTTCGACGCTTTCAAATCGTGATAATTTGAAAGGCCTGTAAAAATATTCCAGCGTAAAAGCAAAGCGACCTTTGATTCATTGCCACTCCAAGGATCTTGGTAAGCAGGAGTGATGCGACCGTAACTGGCTTCTAAATCCAGACGTGGAACGAAATCCGATCTTTGTATAGAGCGTTCATTCGCAGCTACAGATTCGCGCAGGGTTTGCTTTTTCAGAGCGGGATTGCCTTCGATAGCTTTTTCCGGCGCGATATGCAAAGTTCCTTGCGGAAAGTTTTCCGCCACTGAAATATGTTCGCTTGAAACTTCTGAATTCAAAACGGACTTGAGATCAGCGATGCTTTGAATGATTTCATTTTCTAAAAGCTCACGCTGTGATTTCAAAGTATTTTCTTCGATATCAATTTCGATGGCATCAACGCCTGAAGTGAGTCCGGCATTGACCTTTTTCTGTGCCATTTGGCGTTGGCTTTGTAAAAGACCCAGCTTGGATTCATAGATCTTCAAAATTTTTTTATTTGCCAGAATTTGATAATAGAGACTGCGAACTTTGTAAGTAAGACTGCGGCGCTCAATTTCTAGATTGAGATTGGCAATTTCGGCCTCTTCTGTCGCAATACTTTTGCGATAAGCATCTTTGCCACCTTGGAAGAGATTCCATGCACCCGTGATATAGCCGACATATCCTTGTTCAGGCTCGTCGATAACTTTGAAATCCTCATAGCCACCGGTTAGGAACACATCCGGCAGAAAGCGGCCCGTTGCTGCAGAAGCTTCGGATTCTTTCGCTGATTGCTCAAGCTTAAAGCTTTGTAGGCTTGGATTGTTGTCGATTAATTTTTTCTCTAGCGCTTCGAGGTCTGAAGCGTAGGAAAAGGAGCTAGAAACTAAAATCAACAACGACAAGGTTCGTAACATAACTACTCCTCAACTAGGAATTTAAACTTGTCTTTTTTTCCATTGTAATCGACGGAGACTTCAATATCGGCGCGATATGAACCTTCAAGCTTGTAGGTGCCAGAGAAAGAGTTTGTTTCTTTCTTCAGTGGCATGTCGGCTGGTTTGCCTTTAGGAGATTTGATCGTCGCTGTGAGATTTAATTTATTGAAATCCAATTTTTCATTTTCGTGCGGGAACGGAAAAAATTGAATCTTTCCATCAAGAGCTAACATTTCCATGTGCATTTGTTTTCCCGTTTTTACGATCCCACCGTGACGAGATTTCACTTGTCCTGGAACGTCGTGACCCTCATGGGCAAGAGCAGGTGTCAAGGGGAGGAGAGCGAGAGCTGCAATTAGAACAAGACGTAACATTTTAGAACTCCTTTTAAGATAATTCGTTTTCTTTAATTTTTGTATTTAAGTATTTAAACGCCGAACTCTGACCAAAGTGATAGAATACTGTCGGAGTCACGAACAAGTCCAATAATGTGCTGCTGATCAATCCCCCGACAATGACCACAGCAACGGGATGAAGAATTTCTTTGCCGGGTTCCCCTTGTGAAAGAACTAGTGGTAATAGTCCCAGGATTGCGGTGAGAGCCGTCATCAATACCGGCACCAGACGTTCGAGTGATCCACGTATGACCATTTCTTTGCTAAAACTCTCGCCTTCGTATTTCATCAGGTGCAGATAATGGGAGATCATCATGATTCCATTGCGTGAGGCGATACCGCACAAAGTAACGAATGCCACCAAACTTGCGATATTAATCGTGCCTTTTGTAATCAGGATCGCAAATACACCACCGATAAAAGCCATCGGCACATTGAGCATGACTTGGAAGGAAATAAATCCGCTCTTGAAGTGCGCGTACAAGATCACAAAGATTGCGATGATCGAGAGCGTTCCTAGGAGTGCCATCAAACGAGATGCTTGCTGTTGGCTTTCAAACTGGCCACCGTACTGAATATAGTAACCAGCTGGCATTTGAACATTTTTATCAATTTTCTCTCGTAACTGCTGAACAAGACCATCCAAATCGCGAGCCGCGGAATTGGCTTGGACGACGATGCGACGTTGGGCGTTCTCGCGATTAATAATATTTGGCCCCGAAGTCTCGTATACGTCTGCAATCATAGAAACATAAACCTTCGTTCCATCAGGCATCGTTTTCACGGGACTTTTTTTGATGAGTTCAAGATCAGATCTCGATTTCTCATCAAAGCGCATGAATACATCAATTGTTCTCTGCTTTTGCAGAATTTGACCGACGATTTCACCTTGCAGGGCTTTTTCTAAAAGTTTTGCCAGGTCGCCGACGGATACTGCATATCGTGCGGCTTGATCTCTTAATAGTTGAATTTTCACCTGCGGAATCAATGTTTGTTGTTCGACTTGTAAGTCAACGAGGCCTGGCGTGTCTGCAATCGCATTTCGAATTTCACTGGCTTTCGCGCGCAGAACAGGCAGCTCTGGTCCAAAAACTTTGATTGCAATTTGAGCTCTTACGCCTGAAAGCATATGGTCGAGACGGTGAGAGATCGGCTGACCAATATTAATACCCACATTTTCGATAACAGCTAAATTCTCACGAATTTCTTTTAAGATGACTTCGCGCGGTCGACCGGATTCTTTAAAGTCGACATCGATTTCAGATGTGTGAATACCTTCTGCATGTTCGTCTTGTTCGGCACGTCCGGTGCGGCGAGAAACGAATTCGACCTCAGGAGTTTTTAGAATGATCTCTTCGGCTTTTTGCCCAAGATTATTGGATTCCTCCAAGGAAATGCCCGGGACAGCTGAGACCGTGATCATTGCCGTGCCCTCGTTAAAGTGAGGCAAAAAGTCACGACCAATAAATGGTAAGCAACTTAAGGCGATGACAAAAAGACCACTGGCAATCGCGATAACGGATTTAGGGTGTTTCAACGATTTTTCTAAGAGCTTCGTATCCCACTTTTTGAGGAAGCGAACCAGGGCGCCGTCTTTATGTTGATGCAAAGGCGTATTTGGCAAAAGCATTGAGCAAAGAACTGGCGTGACAGTTAAAGACACTAACATCGAAGCTAAAAGTGAGATGATATAAGAGATGCCAAGAGGAGCGAACAGACGTCCCTCGATACCGCCCATACTAAAGAGCGGAACAAACACTAAACACACGATAATCGTCGCAAGAACGATCGAATTACGAACTTCAGAAGATGCTTCGTAAATCACGCGAAGCGAAGATAGAGGTTCTCCTTTGAGTTTATTTTCACGCAAACGGCGATAGACGTTTTCGACATCGACAATAGCATCATCGACAAGTTCGCCAATTGCGACAGCTAAGCCACCAAGAGTCATAGTATTTACTGATAGGCCAAAGATCTTAAAGACTATGGCTGTAATAACAAAGGACAGTGGGATGGCGGTCATCGTAATAGCCGTCGTGCGGAAATTAAGAAGGAACATAAAGAGTACGATGAAAACTAGAATCACACCGTCGCGCAAAGCTTCGATCACGTTATGGATCGAGTTTTCAATAAAACGAGACTGTTTAAAAAGATTCTCTTTAAGTTCTACACCAGGCGGAAGCGAGCTTTCCATCTCTTTGAGTGCGCTTTCGATTTGTTTGGTCAGATCAATCGTGCTCGCACCCGGTTGTTTTTGGATCGCCATGATAACAGAGGCTTTGCCATTGATGCTTGCATCACCACGTTTGACCTGATGTCCTTCGCGGACTTCCGCAATATCTTTTACAAGAATAGGACGTCCCAAATGAAGGCCGACATAAGAATTTAAAATATCGTCTTTGGATTTTACCGCGCCGATATTGCGGATTAAATACTCTTGAGCCCCAATATCAATAAAACCACCTGTTGAATTGATGCTGAGATCTGAAAGGCTGTGCTCCACATCATCCAGAGCAATCTGCATTTTTTGCAGCTTTTCCGCGGAAATTAAAATTTGATACTGACGAACGCCGCCACCCAAAGAGATCACCTGTGAAATCCCAGGAATTGCCATCAGTCGCGGGCGCAAGGTCCAATCGGCATAAGTGCGAAGGTCCATCGGCGAGACACTGTCATCTTTAGCGGTTAAGCCAATAAGCTGAATTTCTCCCATAATGGAGTTCACCGGTCCCATCACAGGACTGACATTGTCAGGAAGTTTTTCTTTGGCGAGGGCGATTTTTTCTTGCACCATCTGGCGATCTAAAAAGATATCCGTGCCCCATTTGAACTCGACATAGATAATGCTCAATCCGACGGCCGAGCTTGAACGAACCCGCTCCACACCAGGCAGACCATTTAAACTTGTCTCAAGAGGGAACGTGATCAGGGTTTCGACCTCTTCGGGGGCCAGTCCCGCAGCTTCGGTCATAACTGTCACTGTCGGACGGTTCAAATCGGGGAACACATCAATAGGGAGGGAAATCAGGGCCCAGGTCCCATAGACCAAGGCAAAGGCTGAAAGAGCAATAATGAGCAGGCGGTGTGTCAGAGAAAACTTAATAATTCTATCGAGCATATATCCTCATTCAGACCCTATTAGGAGCGCCCCCTGGAGTTTGTGACAAAAAATAAAAAATATATTTTTGAGACGACCCCTTGGAATATACCCCCAGGGGGTATATAAAGGAAGAGAAATGAGGTGAATTTATGAAAGACGATGCAAAGCACCCTGATCACGGATTCCACAAAAAGCGTCTGCAACGAGTTCGCGGACAAATCGATGGTATTTCTCGCATGATTGATGAGCGCCGTTATTGTCCTGATATCGTGATTCAAATTCGAGCGGCAGCAAAAGCACTGCAAGCCATAGAAGCTGAAATTATTAATACACATATTGAAGGCTGCGTAAAAACAGCGATTAAAGCAAAGAACGAAAAAGAAATTCATAAGAAAATAGACGAGATCATGGATCTCATACAGAAGTAAGGAGAAGAAATCATGAAGCCAGATAACAATGTCGATTTAGACCTGCAGTTAATCGGGATGTCCTGTGTGAACTGCGCCGGCAAAATCGAGAAAACCCTGAACTCGATGGAGAATGTGAAAGCCACAGTCAATTTTGCGACTGAAAAGGCCCACGTGCAATTCCCTGAGGGCGCAATTCAAGCGGACGAAATCATTAAGGCTATCCAAAATATTGGGTATCAAGCTTTCGAATTAAATGACCAAGTGTCATCTGAGGATTTGAAACAAAAGGCTCAGGAAGAGTATACAAAAGATTTGCGTCACTTTGTGTTCGCACTTGTTTTAACACTTCCCTTTTTGTTTGAGATGCTCGCGATGCTTCAGACTGGTCACACGGAAGTTATGCCTCGTTGGTTGCAATGGATCTTAGCAACTCCTGTGCAGTTCTGGTTAGGATGGCGTTTTTATCGAGGAGCGTATTACGCGCTTAAAAATAAATCGGCCAATATGGATGTTCTGGTCGCTCTTGGAACCAGCATGGCTTACTTGTTAAGCGTTGTTGTTATTGTTATGAACTGGGCACACAGTCATGTGTATTTTGAAGCCAGCACGGCGATTATCACTTTGATCCTCTTAGGTAAGTTGTTAGAGTCAAGAGCCAAAGGAAAAACCTCTGAAGCGGTCGAGAGCTTGATGCGTTTGCAACCACAGACGGCATTTTTAGAAACAGCAGAGGGCCTTAAAGAAGTGCCAATTTCAGAGCTAAAAATCGACGATGTCGTTCTTGTGAAAAACGGCGAAGCATTCCCTGTGGATGGCGTGGTTGTCGAGGGGACATCGACAGTCGATGAGGCGATGTTAACGGGAGAAAGTATTCCGGTAACAAAAAAAGAAGGCGATCACATTTTCGCTGCAACTTTAAATCAAGAAGGGGCCTTGCGTGTGCGCGCTAAAAGCGTGGGCGGGAAAACGCAATTAGCCCAAATTATTAAAATCGTGACTGCTGCTCAAGGATCCAAAGCGCCGATTCAAAAAATGGCTGATAAAATCTCATCGATATTTGTTCCTGTGGTTGTGGGAATTAGTATTTTAACTTTTATTGGAACATGGCTCTGGACTCGTGATTTTAGCATGGCGTTTGTCGCCTCTGTATCGGTCCTCGTGATTGCATGTCCGTGTGCTTTAGGTTTGGCAACTCCAACAGCTGTTGTTGTCGGAATTGGGAAAGCTGCGCAATTAGGAATTCTTTTCCGCGATGCCAAGGCGCTGGAGCTGGCTGAAAAAATCGACGTTCTTATTTTGGACAAAACAGGCACGATCACAGAAGGAAAACCTCAAGTGATGGACGTGCACGCGATTCGTGGAACCAGAGGCGAGGTCCTAAAAATTGCCGGAGCGCTTGAGAAAGGTTCTTCGCATCCACTGGCCCATGCTGTGACAGAAAGTGCGAAAGGATTAGGAGATCTTGCTGTTCAAGATTTTAAATCCGTGGTCGGAGAAGGGGTGCAAGGGCGCATCCAAAATATGAATTATTATATTGGGCGCAGCAAATGGATTGCTCAGCGAATTGCGGTGGAAGAGTCATTTATCCGCGATATGGAAGATAAAGGGCAAACTGTTGTGGTTCTAGCGACTGATGAGCATGTGTTAGCTTATATCGGTATCGCTGACAAAATCAGAGAAACGTCTCGCCAAGCTATTGCAGATTTAAAATCCCGTGGTGTGCAGGTTCTGATGTTAACTGGTGACAATGAGGGAGCTGCAAAGGAAATTGCCAATCAAGTAGGTATCACGGATTTCAAATTTCACGTGGGACCTTCCGATAAAGCCAATATCGTTCTTACTCAGAAACGCAAAAAGAAACGTGTTGCGATGGTGGGAGATGGTATTAATGATGCTCCAGCCTTAGCAATGTCGGATGTGAGTTTCTCGATGTCATCAGGAACTGATATTGCCATGGAATCAGCAGACGTGACGTTGATGCACAACGATCTGCGCTCAGTTGTTCAAGCGATGGACTTATCTGCTTTGACTCTGAAAAAGATAAAACAAAACTTGTTCTTTGCTTTTATCTATAACGTCTTTGGAATTCCGTTAGCAGCACTTGGAATGCTAAATCCGGTGATTGCAGGTGCGGCGATGGCGCTAAGTTCCGTATCGGTTGTGACGAACTCACTGCTGTTAAAGCGCAAGCAATTAAAGTCATAGTATGAAAACCAAGCGGAGCATCAGCGCTCCGCTTGCGCTCTTGTTTGGAAAAGGTACGGCATACCTCTTATTTTTCTTTTTGTTTGATATAGGCTTCGCGCAACCAGATGCGGATGTGTTTGAGGTAGTGGTCTTTCATCCCAAAGAACACGAAATGATTTAAGAAGGCTTCGCCGGCTTGTTCTTTTTCGGCATAGTTGCAGGTGCCGATAATTTCTGGAGTGTCGACTTCGTCAGGACGCCATAGGATAAATTCGCGGAAAGAACCTACGCCGATCGCGCGGTAATATTTTAAAATAATACCGGCTTCTGAAATTTGTGTGATTTGTACAGGATTGGCGACTTTCAAAGTTCCGCCCTCGCACAGTTCCGCATAAGTCGTATCGTTCTGCGGTGTCAGAGCAGGCCACTGCAACAATAACTTTTTAACGAAATACAAACGATCCCATGGTGTATAGAAAATTTCTTTCGCCCATTTTAAAAGATCGCGAATTTGCTCAGCACTTTGTCGTTTTTTAGTATAAAGAGCAAGATCTGGAATTTTTTCTGCAGTCCCACGCTTTTTACAGCGATCGGCAAAAACCTTCGTAAATTGTTCCCATTTTTTTGGACCGTCATCCAAAAAAAGATCCATACTCGCAATAAAGAGATCAACATGGTTTGGTAATTCGCGGCGGTGAGTAGTGTCTTTGTCATCAAGGTCTGACAAGAGCTGCGCACTGTGCGAATATCCGTCAACATGGATGTGACTGAATTTTTCTTCCAGCAATGATTTTATGTCGCTGACGACTCCGGCATCTTCATCAAAAATGATGATATTGAACTGGGCTTTTTGAGAATTATTAAATGGAATTGTCTTGTGAGCTTTGTTTTGCAGAACATGTTTTCGAATTTGCTGAATCTGTGCCGGATCAGCTCCTAAAAACGCAAATTCACAGTGAAATTCTTTTTCGGAGACTTCTTTGCATGAAATACAGGTCGCAAATATTCCACGTTTATGTTCAGTTTGGAAAAGCTTATCATAATATTTCGAAGTCGAGCCGATGCGAATTTCATGATTGTTGATAGTTTTAAAACCCACTTCGCTCACGGACTCAAAGGGAACTTCCTTTAACATCTCGATCGTCGAGCTGATCTTCATTGTCGCTATGTCAGAGCTGCTTTGCAGTGGATGATGGCCCGTCAGAGCATATTCGATATCTTGCTTTAAGATAAGCTTATCAAATGGTTTAAAGATCACGTTGTTGATAATACGTTCTTCGGCCAATTTGATATCAAAGTCAGGGCTGTCGAAGGCTGTGATAATTAAAGCCGTTGGCTCTTCAATGGAACACATTTGTTTGCGTACGAAAAAGTCCCGCGCGCGACGAATCAGTCCCATATTCTGAGTTCCCAGGAACTCGTCCTTTGCAATAACCAGGCGTAATTCATCAGCGACTGTTGGTTCGACTGGATCACCTTGATCCAAACTGTGGCGATGACCGTGGACGGCTAATGCCTTCGGTCCTTCTGTCAGAGCTGTTTTGAGAAATTCGTGGAATTCGGCTAAGTTTTGGAAAAAGCGGATCTGCAACTTTGAGTCAATACTTTGTAAAGACTCGAAAATTTCTTTCTGCGCCCGAATGTCATCTTCTAAGACGTAGATGAACTTCATAGTATCATTCTAAATCACAATCTAACAAAAGTACAGCTAAGGGTTCCTAAATATAAAATAAACCGCACCAACGAGACACAATCCTGCCCAGAGATAATCAAGCTTCAACGACTGTTTCATATAGAGAACTGAGAATCCTGCAAATACGATCATCGTAATCACTTCTTGCATGATCTTGAGTTGGGGAAGCGTGTAGATGTTGGAGCCGAGTCGGTTTGCTGGAACTTGGAAAATGTATTCAAAGAATGCGACACCCCAGCTAACTAAAATTGCAACCCACAGAGCTGAATTTTTATGGTCCTTTAAGTGTCCATACCATGCATACGTCATAAAAATATTGGAAAGAAATAAAAGTCCGATAGGCGCTGCTGAACTCATGGATTTGTCCTCTGGTTGTAAGCGTGGTTACAAAGCAAACTTGCAATACGACGATACTCACTTAAAAGATCCAAGTGAATGGAGCTGGTGTTGATCGAAGTATTGATACCGCGATTTAAGCGGCTGATATGATTTTCACGCAAAGTAATTTCGATTTTTGCCAACTCACGTTTAAGTTGAATCGCATTTTCACAAAGCTCTTTGTTTTGGAACGCATTAATAGCCATGGAAGCTACTTTTACAACCTGAGCATGCATGTCGCGAATTTCCTGCCAGCCATCGTCCGAAAACTCAAGCTTGAGCGCATTTTTCTTAATCGCCAGCGCGAGAATGTTGATGTCGATCGCGTCAGCGGCACGCTCTAAGTCCGATAGGAACATAATCATATTCATCACGTTTTGATGCACGACTGTGTTGGATTTATTGGCATGGTCGAGAAGGAACATCTTCGTTTCGCGATACAAGAAATCGACCTTGTTGTCGCGATCTTTGATGGAATCAAAATCTTTAGGATCATTTGTTTCAAACAAACGAATCGAATCTTTGATCATTCCCAAAACGATATCAGCCGTGCGCATGATTTCTCGTTGTGCATAGGAAACAGCCAAGGCAGAACTTTGGTAGTTATTCATATTCACAAACTCAGTTCCAAATTCTTCCGAAGCTGATTTTGGGAACATTTTCTCAATAAGGTCGGCGCCCTTATTGAGAAACGGATAGAAAATAATCGCAGACACGACGTTAAACACCAAGTGAGCGTTGGCAATTGAACGAGAGATCGTCGTATCAAATGTTAATAAGAAGTCGATAAAGACCTGTGTGAACGGGTAGAAAATAACCGCACTAATGGTTTTATAAAAGAAATGCGCCCACGCCACCTGACGGCCGACGTAGTTTCCACCGGCAGCTGCAATCAAGGCCACCGAAGTCGTTCCGATATTAGCACCGTAAACCCAAAGCATCGCATCGTAAAATGTAATCGCTTTTACTGCAGCCAAACTCATCGCCAGACCAATCGTCACAGCGCTAGATTGAACCAGGGCGCAGAATACGATGGAAATAATCAACGAGTATGCTGGGTTGTCACGGACGTTTTGGAAAAGATCCGTGAGCAGAGGATTTTCTGCAAAGTGGTGCGACGAAATTGAAATTAGTTTCAGTCCCAAAAACAAAAGACCAAAACCCATAAATACCAAAGAGAGGTTTTTAAAAACCGTCTTTTTGGATTTGAAATAAAACATGAATGCCACGGCAAAAACTGGAAGTGCGTATTGCGATAGATCCAAAGAGATGAATTGAACTGTGATCGTAGTTCCGATCGCAGTTCCGATGATCACACCCATGACTTGACGAAGACTCACGACGCGAGCAGAGCCTAAGCCTACAAGCATCGAAGTCACAGCGCCTGAGCTTTGCATCAATGTTGTGAGAACAACACCAGTGAGGATGGCAAGGAATTTACTTTGTGAGAGACGATTTAAAAGGCCCGTGATTTTTCCGGCCATTAATTTTTCAAGAGAAGAGCTGGAAAGACCCATTCCATAAAGGAACATGGCCACGCCACTGATAAGGATCACAAAATAGGAATTCTGAGTGTCAATCATGAAGTAGTATACCTGTCTTTAAAGCGGAGCAGACTCCAAAAGAATAGGATTGTAGCAATAGAACACGGAATGAGGAAGCCCCAATACTGTGCGTGAACGTAAACATAAGCAGAAGTCAAAGATCCAGCGACAAATGAGCTGATTAAACCAGCACGCATCCAGTTGGCGCGAATCTCGTTAGGACGAGGTTGAATTTTGTGAGAGCGGGAAAGAACTCGCATCACGCCGATGCCGAGATCCGTCGTGATCCCTGTTAGGTGAGTCGTTCGCACAACGGCGCCGAAAGCAGAAGTAACAGTCGCATTTTGCAAACCGCAAGCAAGGCAAAGTGCTGCCAACAACATGTAGTCACGCTGCAAAGACGCTGGCGCACCGAAGCCACCAAAAAATCCCATGGTTCCCGCGATTGTTACCAGCAAAGTCAGTAAAAAGATGAGACCCATCACCAATGGGTAGAGAGGACGGCGATCTGTTTGAATGCGTCGATCGACAAAGAACGCTGAAATCATCGCGCCACCGATAAAGAATCCAGGAACACTCAAAAACCCCAGAGCCTCATTCCAATTTCCTTGAGCACCCTCAGTGCCGATCATCGTCGCAAAACCCGTCACATGCGAAACGAAGCGATGGCAAGATAAGAACCCGCCAGTGTTAATCGTGCCTGCTTGAAAGGCCATGGCAAGCCAAGCAATTAAATTTCCAGCGGAGTATTCTGAGAGTGTCGAGCGGTGTTGCGAGAACATGAATTCAGAGTAAAACAATTCTTCCAAAAAGACAAAAGACAGTCATATACTAAGGTCTATGAATTTAACACCTATTCCCGTTGTTGCTGCCGTGATCTTTCGCTCGCACGAGCCCGGTAAAATTCTAATTGTGCGCCGAGGCCCTGATCAGAGTGGAGCCGGTCATTGGGAATTTCCTGGTGGCAAGATCGAAGTAGGTGAAGCCCCCGAGCAGGCCCTTCTCCGAGAGATCGAAGAAGAATTGGGGATCCGCATCCGCGTGCGAAATTTTATCGGAGAGGAAGTTCACCACTATCCAACAAAGAGCATACGGCTTAAAGTTTATTGGGCTGAAACTTCAGATGAAGAGCTGCAACTGACAGAGCATGATGCCTTTAAGTGGTTAGAGCCCGACCAAATCCCGGTTCAAGATCTTTCCGCAGCAGATAGACCTTTCGTTGAAAAAATTCGTCAGGGAAGAAGATAAGATTTTTCTTCAGGTGTGGGAAGTCGACAAAACTCTCTTTCGCCGAACCAAGCATAGCGATTTTTTGCGACATAGTTGTACGCAAGATCACGGAGTGGTCCTGGAATAATCCAAGCCAATGCGAGCAACTTATAGACACCGCCTAAACCTGAGACTACCTTCAGAACGGCAGCAGATCGATGATAGATCTTACCTGCCTCAAAGTAGATCACTGTATCAAGCTTTACGCGGTCTTCAGGAGGCAAGAGTTCTTCGGCCGTAGTTCCTTGTAGGGGCGCGAAAAGATAATGATGTCGAGGATCTCGTGAGATAACAGCATCGACAAATGCGTTGCAAAGGTGGCATACACCATCAAAAAAGATCACATTTCTTTGCACGAGTTCCGCCTTTTCCATAGCCATCTCAGGCTACAATCTTTATAATGGAGATACAACCAGGGGAGTCTTGTTCGCATGGAAGTCTTTCTATTTCCTCTTGTCAACGTGACATTGTTCCCGCGCACAACAAAGCCATTGAATGTCTTTGAACCCCGATATTTAGCGATGGTCCGCGAAGCTATTGCTACCAAAACTCCGATTGCCATAGGATTTATTGAGGACCCCACGAAAGTCGGGCCAGTGAAGCCAGGGGACAAAGTTCCGTTCGTTCGCGAAATTGCGGGTTTTGGTTATCCGCAGATTGTCGAAGAACGAGTGAACGGCACTTTATTGATCTTCCTACAGGGTGAAGGCAAGTTACGCCTGGGAAATGTCATCGACAAAGGCACGCCCTACATTGTGTGTGAAGGTGAAATTCTCGAGGAGAAAACCGCAGTGCAAACAGCGGAGCAGGCTTCGCTGAACGCTCTTTATCGAACTTTGAGTCGTTGGATTCAAACCCATATTCCCGATACCAATCAGCGCGAAATTTTTATGAGAAACGTGACACGCCCTGAAGAAGTCGTAGGATCTTTCGCTTCCTATTTAGTGCGTGACTATGATCTGCAACAAATCGTTCTTGAGTACGATGATATCAACGAGAAAATTCGTTTCCTACAGCGTCTTATGGAATCAAACGAGCTGACTCTTTAGCTCGTTTGAAGTGCTCACGCGGTAACAATAAACCCATTGTAGTAACGTCACCCAAATCACATGTGCCAGGCACAGATGCGTGATTTTCATCCATACAGGGGCATGTAAGAAAAGTGTGGCAATGCCAAAAAGAATTCCGCAAATGATCAATGCGCTCATAAAGACAGAGCGTTTTTTTATCACATCCAATTCGGATGTCTGGGCAAAAAGCCAAAAGAAGAGAGCCAGTGAGCCACCACCCAACAGCGCAAGCGCCGGGTGAAGCCCGCGCAAGCGAACAAGGAAGTGCGATTCAGATGAGAAATCATCCATCAACCCTTGCCACAGATTTTCAGTGGGGAAAAGCGAATTGGAAAGAGAAGCCCAAGCTCCTGTGATCCCAATAATCACAATAATCCAAGGAAGCAACTGATAGCGTCGTGCTGTTTTGCTTGCCGGAGTGAGAATGTTTTTTTCAAGAGCGCCAGCATAAGCCAAGGCAACCGCACCCGTGAGCATAAAAGAATTGATCTGATGAAGGGCCATGACAAAGGCGCGATAAGGTGTGTCGTTGGTCGTCACAAGTTTAAAGAGCACAAGCTTTGCTCCTAAGAGAGCTTCGGTGATCATAAAGATCAAAGTTGCAAGGGCTGCTTTGCGTGCGAAATGTTTTGCTGGATAAAGTCGACGAGCCACCCACCAGAAATAAATCACGACGAACCCATAGATACCTGACATCAGACGATGGCCGTACTCGACCCAGGTTTTGCCGCGTTGGGCTTCCGGAATAAGTTGTCCATGACAGAGAGGCCACGTGTCTCCGCATCCATCCCCGGAATGAGAAATACGAACCCAAGCGCCCCATAGGATCACAAGGATTGTATAAGCGAGAAGCAGGCCTGCGAATTTCTGAAAACGAGCTCTTGTCATAGTAGTTAGGTCAGTAACACGGATTGACTTCAGTGTCGAGGCATTGTCTAGTTGAGTTATGTCGGAATCGAAAAAAGGCCACCACCATCATCACAGTCACAGCCATGGGCACCATCACTCTCACTCTCATGGAGGATCGGCTGTTGTCGGTCGGATGAAGTGGGCTTTGGTTCTGAATCTGACTTTCGCGATCATTGAATTGGTCGGTGGTATTTTGACGAACTCCGTCGCAATTCTAAGTGATGCTCTTCACGATTTCGGTGACGCAATTGCGATGCTCACTGCAATCATTTTAGAAAAAATCTCGCACAAGCAAAGTGACGCGAGATTTTCTTACGGCTATCGACGATTTTCAACTTTAGGGGCGGTGATCACGGGGCTGATCTTGATCGTCGGTTCTGTGATTATCATCGTGGAAGCCGTTCCGCGTTTAATTGAACCGCAAACGCCGCATGCAGATGGAATGATTGGTTTGGCGGTCCTGGGAGTGATCGTCAATGGTTACGCCGCCTATCGTGTTTCAAAAGGTGGCTCGCTCAATGAGCGTATGCTGATGTGGCATATGATCGAAGACGTTATGGGCTGGGTTTTGGTTTTGGTGGGTGCGATTGCCATCAAAGTTTTCGATATCCCGCAACTTGATGCGGGACTAGCAATTGTTTTGGCGTTGTGGATCCTGTTTAACGTTTTCCGAAATCTGCAAGAAGCTTTTAAAGTTTTCTTGATGGCATCGCCTTCACATATTTCGGTCGAAGAAGTTGAACAAGAAATTAAAACTCTTCCAGAAGTCGAAGAAGTTCATCACGCTCACTTGTGGTCTTTGGATGGAGAAAATCACATTTTCACTGCACACGTGGTTTTGAATCAACAAATCACAGCGCTCGAGGCTCAGGCGGTCAAAGAAAAAGTCAAAAAGCTCGTAGCTGAATATGGCATTGTCGAAGCGACAATTGAGACAGAGCTTTCGGGAATGACTTGTATCGATCCTGTTCATAAGTAACTCTGTTAGGAACAACGTTACAGAATAGAAACGCCAAAATGGTCAAGGTGAAGAGCTCTTAATCAGGCCTGCGTTCTCAATTATCTCTAAACACGATTTAGATAAGCTTTAATATGGCGAGAGCTTTGCATTTTAAGGTCTGTAATGATTGGAGATCTTATGAAAGCATTGGTGCTTAGTTTAACATTCCTGGTGATGGGATCCATTTCGCAGGCTCGCGAATTAACCTATAGATGCGTGAGCTACCATGATAAATCAGAGGGTTTGAACTTTGTTGTCGACACAAGTTCGCTCTTTGTTGAAGGTCAATACAATGATGTGGATTTCCAAGGATTCTCGACTGGAAAAGACAAACCTCATTTAACTTTTTCTTTTGGTGATGAACGAGAACAAAAACTAGATTTTCATTTCAATGTGAAATCGAGAATTGCCTCCATCGTCACAAATAAAAAACTCGAAGTGGTTTTTCAGGGCTACTGCTACTGATCTAATAGTGTTTACAGAGCGTCATTAAATCAGTTTGTTTCATTTTGAAACAAACTGAAATTCCCTCATGGAAAGGCAAAAGTTTTCCCGACTTTGATCCGATAAGGGACACAGGGGAAATGACTTTATGACGACCACTGTGCGGGGCCAAAAAGGCAACGTTCTTCTTCAAGTATTAGTCACGGCTGCTGTTCTCGGCCTTACCTTCTATTTTTTAACTAACTACGTAATCGGTCAAAGGAAACAAGTCGGGATGACGGTGAATGCCGTGAACTTGCGTTTTGCTTTGAACAGCACAATGGATTACGTCCTTTTCGGCATTCGTCAAAAATATTGTTTCACCGACGACAACCTCTTGATGAATGCACCTCTGAGCAGTTGCAATCTTTCGCACACGGGGAGCATTGAGCGCTTGATCATGTCCAATGATCAAGAAAACTTTATTCGCCAACTCGCAGCTTCAGGAAAAAATATTGGACAAGATCCTAACAAGCTTCGTTTGAAATCATTTACTCGCTATCTCGCAGTGGATTCGGTGACAACTGAGCATCCACTTTTTCCAGTTCTTCGAATGTTGAAGATGGTCAAGGATCTTCAAGGAAGGATCGTGAAGGTCGGTTGGATTCAAGTTTATATCGAAAGAGATGACAGTCCTTATTTGCCAAGAGCGGGACGCGAAGTTTATTTAAAAGCCGTCATTTCCCTGAAGGCTGAAAAAAACGACGCCAATCCTTTGCAAGTAGGATCGATACCTCTTGAGATCAGTTCCAAAATCGCCATTTTCCCTCGAGAGGTCGGCTCTTTTGCACTTTTAGTTCCAGGAAATTTGTATTTGGATAGGCCTGCAGGTGCTTCGGTGAACCAAGGTGATGTGGTCTTGCACTCGTTCGGTTCAAGATCGGAAGCGGGTACCAGCACAGGATTGGTCTTTCTAAGCCCAGTGTTCGTAAACGGTGATATTCACATTCCTGCTGATTCAAGTTCGGGCGATTTGAATAGAGTACCTTATTCGGCCGTGACCTTTGCGGATCGTGTTTACATGGGGAATGGCGCGGTTAAAGCAGGTGGCGGAGACTTCCGTCCGAAAACAGCCGGCGTGACAACGGACCGCTATTGGCCCGATGTCAGAACTTTTGGTGGTTTCTTAAAAGGCCTCGAAAACGACGGGGCTCGCGATGCTGGACTTGAAGTTGTCGGTAAGATTCGCTCTGGCAGTCGTGTGGATGTCGACTTGATGTCACGATGTGTGGATTGGAACTTAGCTCAATCATCAAAAGACAGCTTGTACCGCTCAAAGGTCGGCGTGGCTTTGCGCACAGCGGATCCCAATGTATTCCAATATCGACTGTATCTGTCGGATCGAAATCAATTCAGCAAACAGAAAAACAAATTGCAAAATATCGAGTACCAAAATTGGGGAACGGGTACAGCGAGCCGTAATGCCTCTGACGACAATAATGCGATTCTAAAAATCAAATTCCAAATGGGCGATCGTGCAGTGGCGGGACAGTTGCCAAATGATAGCAGTCTGACGGTGAAGCCTCAGGTGGATTTCCCAGCATTGAAGGCACGTTATGAAAACGACGTTGCCAGTGCAACAGCCAATCTTGCTGGCGCAGAAACAGCTTTGGCAGGTTTAAAAAGTGAACTCAATGACAAACGAAATTCTCTATCAAGTCTTGAGTCTGAATTATCAGAAGAAAAAAACAAGCCAGCGCCTCCAAATCCATTGCCAAGTCCTTTTGATCCAAGTGGATACCGAGATGCAGGAAAAATCTCAAATCTTGAAAACAGAATTTCCAGCGTGAAGTCTGAGATTTCAAGCTTGGTAAATAATAAAATTCCAAACCAAGAACGCGTAGTTTCAACCGCAAAAACGCAGCTAGATAACGCGGAAAGAGTTTTGGCAAACTATCGATATATCCAAAACAATCCACCAGAAATGACGATCAAAGTGGTTCCTGTGGATCTGGCTTGGGGTGGTAAATCAAAAGACAAAGTGGTCATCCAAGTATATGTGAAAAATGCATCTAGCTTTATTGACTCTTCGGGAAATCTTGTTGCGCCGTCGGTGGGATTCCAAGCTTATGATTCCACTTACCAAAATAGTAATTCCATTTTTACAATTCCGAATCAAAACCTCACGGGTTTTATGAACTTTTCGTTTAACTATAACAAGACAGCATTTGATGTTCCTCAGTATCTGTCTAAAGGAAACGATTCGAACTCTGGAAAATTGGATTCTGATTACGGCGCTGTTGATTATGATAAATTGGAATATGACTGTGAGCGTGCCCGTAATGCGCTTATTTCTCAAGCTTTCGGTGGGGCTGATTGGACAGTGAGCTTTGCTGCCACCGCAAGAAGTTCGTGGAACTTCGCCGGTGATTCGTCTTCGACGGTGGGAACAGATCCGATGTTATCGTCCATTGAGTTTAATGGGTCGAATTCCAATTTTGCCGCAAAAAATATCACGTTCCGCGTGCACTCTATTGTGGGTCGATGCGTGATTAAGGCGACGGCAAATTTTGTGACGGGTTTTTATACCTGCGACAACTTAATTATTGAACCGCGTACGACTCCTCTGCGTATCATTGGTACTTTTATCGCCAGCAAAGCCTACATTGATCCATCTGCGATTCGCGCAGGCATTCAATGGAGTTCGATCTATTATCCGCAAGCCACTCGTGAACTGCGTGAAGCGAAGGTTTTGGAATCCATGTCAGGGCGTGATTGCGACACGCCAAAATCTCCAATCTGGCATCCAATTCCTTCGATCCAAGACGTGGCCGATCGTATGAAGTGTAATGCAATCAGCTTGCGTTCCAAGGCAGATCCTTTCCAGTGGACGTCAGTCGATCCGGATTGTGGCATCGTTTCAGGCTCATCTTCCAATACTACTTGTAAGCGTCGACTGATTCGCTTCTTCGTCGTCGAGCAATCTCGCGAGGGGGCAATATGATTGGAAATAATCGCGGGCAAAGTATTCTTGAAAGTCTTGTCGGGCTTGGATTGATTGTCGTGGTTGGCTTCGCCTTTATCGGCGGCTTGGTTGCACTTCGTAAAACAACAAAGGGGACAGTGACGCTATCAGCAACAGAAAGACAGATTTCTGATATCGCTGAAAATATTAAGGCCGGAGTTGAGAACTATCAAATCAACTACAACTTTAAAACCGATGTTGATCAAATTTTAAATTATAAAGCACTCCCTATGAGTTGGGACATCGGCGTGGCTGTGCCGCGCGCTCAATGTACAGAGTGCCAAGGTACTTTTGGTTATGTGATTGTTCCCTTTGAAAAGTTTCGTGGTTTGTACAAGGTGACGTTGCGTATGACTCACAAATCGTGGACGGAACCTTATCGTGATTATGTATTTGTGGTGAGTGCGAAATGAGTTTAAACAACAGAGGACTTTCCATTATTGATATTCTTATCGGGTTGGCGCTGATGGCGCTACTCGGAGGAATTATTGCCTCTACGAATGTCTTTATGACAAAACAAGCCGTGTCTCTTAAAAATGACATGGATGATTCCATTGATACAAATCTCGCAGAGCGAGTTTTCTTTAAGGACTTAGCGGGCCTGGATCCTTCGTTCAACAATGTGATTACCAAAGACGACAAAGGATATGGCTTCTTCGATTATTATCCTGATATGCCAGCAAATGCCTTAAGAACGCCGCTGGAGAGGATTGCGGAAATGAGTGCACTGAAAGGCCGAGTCGACTTTCAGGTTCTGGTACAAGATACGAGTGCGGGCGCTTTGTTGAACTATGAGCCGCCAACTGCCTACGATATTGGTCCGACACCAGATGATTTCAACAGAGCGGCGACATTGACATACAGAACGCTCAATAAAAACAATTGGGTGTCAGTGCAAAGACCGGGATTTTGGACGCCGGGTCGTTTGTTGATGCTCGATACGCCTGCACGTGTTCGTCCGGTTCTTCCAAGTGGAATGATTGATATGAGTGTCTTCCCACGCAGTCCTATCTTCGTAGGATCTGTAAATGGGGGAGATATGATGTTTGATAATAACGTGCGTGCTTATATCAACCTCAATCATCCAGAAACGGGTAAAGTCATCAATAGCGCTGACAAATTCTTTCAAGATTTACCGTCAGTGGGTGGTGGACAGCCGCTGGTTCGTTTGCGAGCTGTGAAACTGATTCGCTATTACTTAGAACCTTATGAAGACAACCGCATGGTCACAAAACCTTCGCGCCTTTATAAAACAGTTTATGCCAACGGCCGCTTTTCTGAACCCTTTTTGATGGCGGATAAAGTGGACCGAGTCGTCTTTAGACGTGATTCCGTTTTAAAAAGAATGATGTATTTTAAGCTTATTAAAACTCAAAGCAAGTCCAAGGTGGGGCTCTAATTTTGAGAGGGGATTGCAGTATGAAAATTCTATTTTCAATTCTGTTAATAGCTTCCGTCAGCCAGGCGCAAGATCGAGATTTTCCAATGGCGGTCAACTCAGGGGTGGCCGGAGACACGGCGGCATCTGCACCAGCTTCAGGCATTGTCACCCGTTCAGGTAAAGACAATATCATCGTCAATCTCCACAACTCTTGCTTTGGAACCAATTTGCGTGGGGCGGGAAATCCGCTTTCACCCAATTCAATTATCACAGCTAACATCACTCTTAATGTGAACGGGAAAGATTATCCATTGATGGTTAAATATCCCGGTGACACTGTTGCAAAAGGTGGAATGAAGAGTGCGGTGGTTGCACCTATTTCAAGTGGCAATTTTAATTTGCCAGGAACTGGTTCCGCTGGAATTTACGGAAATACTGTGATGATGAAAACACAGATCACGACTCAAGTTTCAGTGGACTCATCGGGAACTATTACGACTTCAGGTATTGAAAGCGTTTACGTTAAAACTTATTCGTTTTATCAAGATGTCACTTGTACTGGTGGAGCGGTTTATGGTTCTTATGGGCACTCTTCGCATACACCTTCTTACCCCTGTGGTGCTTTCATGGGAAAAACCGGAATCGTGGCAGCCAGCTTTGGCGGGGTGAGTGTTTCCTCTGATAAAAGTATCGTCGACATGTATGTTTCCTTCCCGGGGCAAACGGGATTTTGTGGGGGTTATTGGTCACCGCTCATGGTGTTCTTTAGCGATGAACGACCGCGTTTTGATGGCGTGAGCAGTTTCCCTCTAAACCCAATGGGCAAAACCATGTGGCCAGAAGCTAAATCCGTTGGCTACTTTGTTGCTTACGACCGTGATGGATCAGGTGCTATTGACAAAAAAGACGAACTCTTTGGCGATAACGCTTCAGAGAAAAACGGATTTGAAGTTCTTCGTCAGTTTGATTCGAACAAAGATGGAGTGGTTGATAAGAAAGACAAAGATTTTGCCAAATTGCTGTTATGGCAAGATGCGAATGGCGATGGGCTTTCGCAAAAAGAAGAACTTGTGAAGCTTTCAAGTAAAGTGGATAAGATTTCTTTAAAGTACGAAAAGGGCAACTTAGTTCCCATTGGCAAATACGCAGAACAACGCGAGCGCTCCAAGTTCTGGTATAAAGAAAAAGGCAAAACCAAAGAGGGCCAGATAGTCGATATTTGGCTTGCTCCTGCAGAACCCGAAAAAGTCAGCGCTAATCAAAACAGAACTGATCCATGAGTGTGTGCTTCGGGCGAGGTTTGGTGTCTGGGTTTTGGAAATTTCCAAGGCTTCGCGACACGGCATCCGGCCTCTGCTGTTGCCCACCTTCGGTGGGTTCGTGCCATCCAGGCACCAACAGAGGTCGCTACGTCTTGAAAATTTCCAAAACCCAGCCCCCAAATTTGCTGAACCTCATAGCTCGGATACAATTTTTCTATTTTAAAAATGCAAAGTTGTTACTCTTCGCAATATATAGATAAAGACCTAACTCTAAGTGCTCGGGCTTTTTAGTCGTGCACCAACTTCTTCTTGTAAGTCGTTTGATGTGATCTCGAAGTTTGGCGCAGGTGTGATTGATTTTAAATAATGGATCGAATTTACGTTTGTTGTGGTTGAGATATCTTTGTTCTCTCGTCTTTTCTTTTTTATCGTCAGCTAAGAATATTAAGTGTTGAGCTTTGGGAAAAGCTTTTTTCACGGCTTTTATATAGCTCATTTTTTTGTCTGACTTAATGATCTGGATATGGGGATTACGAGAGGAGATTTCTTGTAATAACTCAGGAAGTTTAGATTTGGTTTCATCAGGACGAGGTCCGTATTTTTGGAGAGAAATTGAAGATAAATGTCCAAAGGCTTTAATCTTTGCCACTTTAACTCCGGCAATCTCATAATGTTCATTAACCGCAACTATGACAGATAATGGTTTTAACTTAGTATGTTCAATAGATAAAAGTTCATCAAACTCAAGTTCTTGACCTCGAAGTTTTCTACTTAAGACATCGTCCTTAGCAAGAGTGCCGAGCCAAACCCATCGGGTGTAGGCTGTTTTATAGTTGCAGCCCACAATTCTAGCGGCCTCTCTGATACTGACTCCACCAGCAAAAAGCTTGCACAGGGTTCTATTCAGAAAGCTTTTCTTTTGTTTAAAAGCTGGCGACAAAGTTCTGGTGGAAAAGTTCTTGTTGCAGTGATTGCAATGAAAACGCGGGATATAGGTTTTAGTACTCTTTTTATAAAAGTAGCCGCGTTTAGAAAAGTCGTTGTTGCCACAATAAGGGCATTTTTTATGGTGAATTGAAAACTGCGCCATCAAATGAATGGGACAGCAATAGATGCACTCTTCTTAAAACGTCTTTAATTTATCCCAACGTCCGATTTTGAATAGTGCCGGATATCTTAGGATTGTGCTGCGCACACAATTCGGGATCAGTTTCAATCAAAACAGAACTGATCCATGAGATTGTGCTTCGAGCGAGGTTTGGTGTCTGGGTTTTGGAGATTTCCAAGGCTTCGCGACACGGCATCCAGCCTCTGCTGTTGCCCACCTTCGGTGGGTTCGTGCCATCCAGGCACCAACAGAGGTCGCTACGTCTTGAAAATCTCCAAAACCCAGCCCCCAAATTTGCTGAACCTCAAAGCTCGGATACAATTTTTCTATTTTAAAAACGCAAAGTTGTTACTCTTCGCAATATATAGATAAAGACCTAGCTCTAAGTGCTCAGGTTTTTTTGTTGTGCACCAACTTCTTCTTGTAAGTCTTTTAATGTGATCTCGAAGTTTGGCGCAGGTATGATTGATTTTAAATAATGGATCGAATTTACGTTTGTTGTGGTTGAGATATCTTTGTTCTCTCGTCTTTTCTTTTTTATCGTCAGCTAAGAATATTAAGTGTTGAGCTTTGGGAAAAGCTTTTTTCACGGCTTTTATGTAGCTGAGTTTTTTGTCTGACTTAATGATCTGGATATTGGGATTACGAGAGGAGATTTCTTGTAATAACTCAGGAAGTTTCGCTTTGATCTCATCAGGACGAGGTCCGTATTTTTGGAGAGAAATTGAAGATAAATGTCCAAAGGCTTTAATCTTTGCCACTTTAACTCCGGCAATCTCATAATGTTCATTAACCGCAACGATGACGGATAATGGTTTTAACTTAGTATGTTCAATAGATAAAAGTTCATCGAACTCAAGTTCTTGACCTTGAAGTTTTCTACTTAAGACATCGTCCTTAGCAAGTGTACCGAGCCAAACCCATCGGGTGTAGGCTGTTTTATAGTTGCATCCCACAATTCTAGCGGCCTCTCTGATACTGACTCCACCAGCAAAAAGCTTGCACAGGGTTCTATTCAGAAAGCTTTTCTTTTGTTTAAAAGCTGGCGACAAAGTTCTGGTGGAAAAGTTCTTATTGCAGTGATTGCAATGAAAACGCGGGATATAGGTTTTAGTACTCTTTTTATAAAAGTAGCCGCGTTTAGAAAAGTCGTTGTTGCCACAATAAGGGCATTTTTTATGGTGAATCGAAAACTGCGCCATCAAACGAATGTGGCAGCAATAGATGTGCTCTTCTTAAAACGTCTTTAATTTATCCCAGCATCCGATTTTGAATAGTGCCGGATATCTTAGGATTGTGCTGCGCACACAATTCGGGATCAGTTTCAATCAAAACTAGGAAGTTTTTCTAAATATTTTAAAATCAGATCGCGTCCGCGAATGCGGGCGTTTAGGACTGATAAGAATATAAAGACGCCGCCGGTTTTTCGGTCGAGGAAAATAATTTCTTTTGGCGGTGATCGCCAATGGAAATTGCGGATGATTTGCAGGACCTTTTTCGAAAGGCGTTTTGGCAGATCTGTATTTTTCCAATCATAGGTTCCGTCTGGAGCTATTTGTTGGTGTGTGTTTCTGGGGTCTTTGTATTCGAGGAACGGCTCCACCGATTCAAAGCAGAATTCTTCAAAAAGATTTTTAAGTTCCTTGTGGTCTTCGCTTTCGATGAATTTTAATTTGTAGGCGGCTTTGTTTAAGAGCTCGCGATCATTGAAGAGAGATCCTTTCACCATATGGCGGTAGGGAATCATAAATTCAGTCGTGTATTCGCGCGTGGCACCGAAGTCGAATAAGACCAGTTGATCATGTCCTTGTGGGTCGATGCGGATGCGGTAGTTTCCGGCATGAGGGTCGGTTTGGACAACGCCCCACTCGAAGAGTTCTTTAAAATACAAATCCAAGAAATTCATCGCGACGCGATTGCGGCGCTCGGCCGGTAAGCTTTGGATTAAAGGATCGTCGGCGCGAATGCCGCGCTCGTAAGAGGTCGCCAGAATGCGTGGGCCGGAAAATTCAGGATAGACACGGGGAACTATAAAACGTGAATCTCCTTCCAGGCGTTTTCTGAAATCTTCAGTGAGTCGGGCTTCCAACTCATAATCAATTTCTTGATGAAGCATTTCGCGAACTTCTTCAAACATGGGGTCCAAATTAAAATCGCGCGGCAATAGTTTCAATGTGCCTAATAAAGTGCGAATAGCTTTCAAATCATTGTCGATGGCTTTGTCGACATTGGGATATTGAATCTTTAAGACAATAGATTCACCCGTTGCTTTGATCCTTGCGCGGTGAACCTGTCCCATAGAGGCAGATGCTAAAGCTGTTTTTTCGATGTCCAGTTTATCGAGCAGCTCACGGCTCATATGTTTTTGCAAGGTCGGTTCGATGGCCTGCCAACTCAGTGGGATCGAATCCGATTGCAGGGATTTTAAAAGTGCGTTGGCTTCTGGTGGCAGGAAATGCTCGCCATACATGGAAAGCATTTGGCCGGCCTTCATCAGGCTGCCTTTGAGTTCTCCGAGTTCGGAGCTAATGACTGAGGCTTGGCCTTGTAGCACCTTCTTCCAATTCTCTTCTTTTTCTTCTTTGTTTTTCAGAGCGCTGGTGATGCTATGCTGCGCAATAGAGGCGCCAGCTTGAATCGTTAGTTTTGCAAGTGAAAGCCCCCGTGAAAAAGTGGAAGACTTAATACGGGAAAGCTCAGGAGCCGGTTTTTGTTTTTTGACAGGCTTTTTTTCATCCATGTACTCTTAATTTACCTGAGTAAGGGCCAATGTTAAACTCAAATCCTATTTGATGCGGAAAGTGAATGTGTTAAATGACAAAAGTGACTCTGCTCTGGTTGCGTCGCGACCTTCGTCTCTTCGATAACGCGGCCCTGTTCTATGCTTTAAAAGAGCGCTCAGCGGTTTTGCCAATCTTCATATTTGATACGGATATTCTTTCAAAGCTGGATGATACTACAGATGCCCGTGTGACGTTTATCCATGACCATGTGGACTCGGTCAAAAGTACTTTGCAAAAGAAAAAATCGGATTTGATCGTGCGAAAAGGAAAGCCTTTAGAAGTTCTGAAGGCTTTGAGCAAAGAATTTTCCGTCGAGGCGATCTATACCAATCACGACTACGAACCGTATGCGCGAAAACGCGATGAAGCGGTCGCAAAATGGGCGGAAGCATCGGGAATTGAGTTTAAAACATTTAAGGACCAGACTCTTTTTGAAAAAGACGAAATTCTTACGGATTCACGCAAGCCGTATACGGTGTACACACCTTATAAGCGCAAGGTGCTTGCTAATTTATCGCCTTTTTATGTGAAAAGTTATCCAGTGGATCTCTATGAGAGTTCCTATGCCAAAATCAAATCGCCAGAGAAAATGATTTCGCTCTCCGATATCGGTTTTCAAAAAAGTTCGATTGTTCTTCCGGACGATGAGATTTCAACAAAGGTATTAAAAAAGTACGCTGAAGATCGAGACTATCCTTATCTGGATAAAGGCACGACTCGGATCGGTGTGCATTTGCGATTTGGAACTGTGAGCATTCGTGAACTCGCGCGAGAAGGGCAGAAACATTCTGAAACCTGGCTCAGTGAGTTGATTTGGCGCGATTTCTTTATGCAAATTCTTTGGCATTATCCGCAAGTAGAAACTCAAAGCTTTCGACCTGAGTACGATAAAATCAAATGGCGCGATTCTAAAAAAGATTTCGAGCGTTGGTCTCAGGGCATGACGGGATATCCGCTAGTGGATGCGGGCATGAGAGAACTTAACGCCACAGGTTTTATGCACAATCGTGTGCGGATGGTGACGGCAAGCTTTCTATGCAAGCATTTGTTAATTCACTGGTATGAGGGCGAACGATACTTCGCTAAAAAACTTTTGGATTTTGATTTAGCTGCCAATAATGGAAATTGGCAGTGGGCCGCGGGGTCGGGGTGTGATGCGGCTCCGTATTTCCGTATTTTTAATCCGACGGCCCAAGCAGATAAGTTTGATCCAGATTCAAAATACATTAAGAAATGGGTTCCTGAAATTGGCACTGCACAATATCCTAAACCTATTATTCAACACGAAGAAGCACGCGGACGTTGTTTGCAAGCGTTCACTTTGGCTCTTAAAAAATAGCTGAGGAGTTTATGAAAATACTAATCACAGGCGCAACCGGTCTTATTGGTAAAGAAGTGGGAAAAGTCCTGGCAGAAAAAGGTCACGAGATTTTTGTTGTGGCTCGAGATAAGAAGCGAGCGATTTCGCAACTTCCTTTTCCTTGTGAAATTATCGAAGGGGATCTTGGCAAAGGAACTCTGACTGATACGCGACTGAATAAGATCGAAGCTGTGATAAACCTAATGGGTGAATCCGTAGTCGGTGAACGTTGGACTGATAAAAAGAAAAACGCCATTCGCACTTCACGCGTTGATGGCACTCGTCACCTAGTGCAAAGCTTAAGCCAGGCGCCGCTGAAAGCTTTTATTTCTGGGTCTGCTATTGGTTATTACGGAGACTGTGGGCCTGATATTGTCAGTGAAGAGCATCGTGCAGGGACAGACTTCTTGGCGCAAATCTGTGTCGACTGGGAAAATGAAGCCGCCAAAGCGCCTTGTCGCAGTGTTTTTATTCGAACCGGTGTGGTGCTTTCTCGTCGCGGTGGAGCTCTTGATAAAATGCTTTTGCCGTTCCGTTTGGGTTTAGGTGGAGCAATTGGCAAAGGTCATCAGTGGATGAGTTGGATTCATATTAAAGACATCGTCGGTCTTTTTGTGATGGCGTTGGAAAATCCAAAAGCTCAAGGTGCGATCAATGGAACAGCACCTCGGCCTGCTACGAATAAAGATTTCTCTCAAGCATTAGCGTCAGCTTTGCGTCGTCGCTTGGGGCCGCCGATTCCGGCCTTGGCCATTAAAACTGTTTTTGGTGAAGCAGGAACAGCGATTTTAAGTTCGATTCGTGCGAGTGCTGTGAAGGCTGAGGGCCTAGGATATCAGTTTTATTTTAATGATCTCGAGGAAGCGTTTGAAAATATTTGTGCGCCCCTTCGTAATGGCGAAGAAATATTTTATTCGGAGCAATTTATCCCGGAAAATCCAGAAGAAGTATTTCTGTACTTCCGAAATGCCCATAACTTAGAGGAGCTCACTCCACCTACGTTGAATTTTAATATCGAGAGCATTTCCACTCCGGAGATTCAGCAAGGAACCATTATCAACTATCGTTTAAAAATTCACGGCGTTCCGGTGAAATGGAAAACCGAAATCGACGAATGGCAGCCGCCTTATAAGTTCGTCGACAATCAAGTAAAAGGTCCCTATAGCCTTTGGCATCACACGCATGAGTTTCGGCCGTATTGTGGCGGAACTTTGATGATTGATAAGGTTCGCTATCGTTTGCCGATGGGTGCTTTGGGTTGGTTGTGCGGACTTCCGTGGGTGCGTAAAGAAGTCGACGATATTTTCAATTACCGTCGTCAAAAAATCATGACTGCATATTTCGCAACTCACGCAGGTAAGTAAATTGCTGTAGGCTTTCCGCAAGTAAAAAAGGATTCACTCTGTTTTCGATCGCTAATTTGAGAGGGACAGAGGGGATTCCTAAGGAACGTTTGTTTAAAAGTTCATTTTCATAAAGCTCTAAGCTTTCATCATCTCCTCTTAGGGGAGTGTCATCTAAGCTTGAGAGCATTTTGCAAAAACGTAGATTGGTTTCCGTGTACTCATGAGTGCAATAAACCAAAGTTTCCGGAGGAAGTCTTTTGAGTTTTTTTAGGCTGTAATATGCTTGCTCGTAAGTTCCCTCAAAAAGTCGTCCACAACCCAAGCCAAATAAGACATCTCCCGAGAAAAGCCAGCGTGGTTCTTGCAGCCAGTAGGCAACATGTCCCAGAGTGTGCCCTGGAAGTTCCATCACTGAAAATTGGAAAGATGCCGCGTCATACTGATGCCCTTCTTCCACATAGTAAGTGGCATCAGGTATTTGATGTTTGTTTTTAAGAGGCGCCCACACCGGGACTGGGAAAGTTTTTAAAAGGTCCTTAAGGCCGCCAATGTGATCGCGATGGTGATGAGTGAGGAGGATGCCTTTTAAAGTCAGCTCCTTCTCTTGCAAATAGTTGATTACTTTTTCATGTGTACCTGGATCAACGACCAGGGCTTCTTTGTTAAAAGGATTTACGAGAACAAAGACATAATTGTCCTCAAAGATCGGGAGAAGCTCCACGAAAGGTCGACTGGGGGAGAATGTAACATCAGCCATAGGATCATTTTTGTCTATTGCATGAGCACCGACAAGTCTTGTGTGAAAGGTCATAACGCCCTATGTGAAACAGCAAAATCTGGCCTTGGCTGCGAATATATTCTCCTGAAAAATAGAATCTTCTATGAAATTGAAAGTCGAACTCGAAGGACGAGATCAAATTGAAGTTGAATACGAAGGGGAAGCCGCAAAAGGCTCGCTCTCCGTTAAATCTGTTTCAATGATCGGCTGTTCAAGTTTTATGGAAATGATGCACAAGATGAGACGCAGTTTTGGCAATGACGTTTCAAAGTGGCCTTTACCCGAGGGCAATGATCATGGAAGTTTGTTGTTGTGTGAAATGATCATGAAGCTTCGTGGTGAATGGAATTTTCCCTATGAACACGAAGAACTCTGTCACTGTCGAAGTGTCGCGACTCATATTGTGGATCAAGCGATCATCGCGGGCGCTCACACGCCCGAAGTGGTCACTCGTCAAACATCGGCAAGCACGGCATGCGGAACATGCCGTCCTTACGTTCAAAAAATCATCGAATACCGCACTCAACGCAAATCTGCTTAAGACAAATCTTTAAAGTTTCCTCCGAGATTACTGCGATAACACAAACTATCACGAGCACTTTCTGTATTTTCCCCGAGGATCTTGGCTTGCTCACCTGTGAATGATTCACTTCCTATCTCTAGTAAAAATCAATCACGAAAAGGGAGTTGAGTGTTATGAAACTTTTTAAAAGTTTATTGTCATCTGTTTTAATTTTTACGGCTTTTGCGGCGACAGCAGCTAGTCCCACAATTCCTGTACGCATCAAGCCTCTGCAAGATAAAACTGTGGTTCTGGTGCACGGTGCTTTTGCCGACGGCACAAACAGTTGGGATAAAGTCATTCCTCTTTTACAGAACTCAGGTCTCAAAGTTATCGCGGTTCAAAATCCTCTGACATCACTTGCAGATGATGTCGCTGCAACCAATCGTGCGATTGAAAATGCAACCGGTGATGTGATTCTCGTCGGTCACTCGTGGGGTGGTGTTGTGATCACAGAAGCGGGTGGGCATGATAAAGTAAAATCGTTGGTATATGTTGCGGCCTTTGCGCCGTCTGAAGGACAATCCGCTTTAGATCTTGCTAAAGATTATCCCGTACCTCCAGGTTTTGGAAAATTGGTTCCAGATAAATTTGGGTTTGCGACTCTTTCGGAAGAAGGCATGATGGATGACTTTGCTCAAGATCTTCCTCAAGAAGTAACAAAGGTGATGTTTGCCACTCAGGGACCTACAGCGATTAAGTGCTTTGAAGAAAAAGTCACTGTCGCAGCTTGGAAAACAAAACCGAACTGGTATGTGGTGGCGGAGCAAGATCGTATGATTCAACCAGATCTACAAACGGCGTTGGCAACAAAGCTCAATGCTAAAACCACTCGTGTAGCCAGCAGTCACGTGCCCATGCAATCCAAGGCTAATGAAGTGGCGAATGTAATTTTGCAAGCAGCAGGCGTTGTTCCGCAGTAATTATTTAGGGTCTTGGTCAGGATCTTCGTTTTTACTTGGATTTTCTTTACCCGTCATATCGACGGGTATTTTTTCTGGAAACTGACCGGTTTTAAGGTAATGGTCCAGCAGGGGACCTAATTTTCGACGGCAGGAGCCTCCACAGGGGCCCACGCCTGCGGTCGTTGTATCAAAAATTTCATTTAAAGTCTGAGCTCCATCGCGGATGGCTTTTTCAATCGTTTCGCGTGAAACGTTGTTGCATCTACAGATGATCTCAGACTTTTTCTTGGCTCCCATACCCCTCAAGGTTACGCCCATCCCATATGAGATGCAATGCGGCTTCCCTAACGCATCCCGACGTCAGTAGGGACGTCCCGTGATGATGCAAGTTGATAAATTCTGCTTTATCCGTTAAAACATCTTTCCTCTTAACAATGGAGCGAGAGATGGCTGCACCTGATAAACTTCCAATGACTATCCGCGGAAAAGCGATGCTTGAGGCGGAATTGAAGAAGCTTATTACTGAAGAAAGACCAACAATTATCCGTGCTATCGAAGAAGCTCGCGCTCAGGGCGATATTTCGGAAAATGCGGAGTATGAGTCTGCTAAAGAACGCCAAGGCATGATCGAAGGTCGTATTGCTGATATTCAAGGCAAATTAGCCGGTGCGGAAGTTATTGATCCTTCTCAAATCAAATCTGACCGTATCGTATTCGGCGCTCAAGTTGTGATCGTGGATACAGAGTCAGAAGAAGAATTCAGCTACCAAATCGTCGGCGTGGATGAAGCAGATGTGAAGCAAGGTATGATTTCAATCTTGTCTCCAATTGCTCGCGCCTTGATCGGTAAAAAGGCTGGCGATACAGCTACGGTACAAAGCCCTAAAGGCGACAAAGAGTTCGAAGTTATTTCGTTCAAATTCGGTTAATTTTTAAATAAAGACGTTGTCGGGTCCTTGTTTCCACCTCAAAATAGAAACATGGACTCGCGCAAAAAAAACTCTGATAGACATCTGATTGCTGAACAGCCAGGACTCCGAATCTTAGTAACGGGATTAGTTCTGGCTTTTTTTATTGGTTACACGCTGAAGTCCTATCTTTCTCCAGCTCGGGTAAAAGCTCAAATTGAAAAAGCCGCGAGCCACATTCACAAAGACGTAAAAGTTTCTTTTGATTCTGCGGAATTCATATTAAGCGAAGGCATTCTGCCGCGTTTTTCAATCGTGATCACCAATATCAAAATGGAGTCGTCACAAGTTTGTTGGATGGCTCCTACATTGAATATCGATGAATTGCGCTTGCCACTTTCGGTTTGGGGACTCATCACAGGACGTGCTCCTGTTGAAAGCGTTGAAGCTCAAGTCGTCACTTTGAATTTGCGCGAAGAATTTAAAAACTGCAGTGATAAAGATCATGTTGAGCAAGTGACTCAAAGTCAGGGCTCCAAGCCTCTCGTGACGTTATCTCCCTCTGAGGCGGAAGAAAAATACCGCAATGATGTGCGCTCGCTTTACGTGCGTGAATTCAATATCGCTGCTGACAAGTACCCTCAATATCGCTCGCAGCTTTTGGATTTCTCTGTGCGAGTGAAATCCTTTGAGCCGCGTGTGATTGAAGTGCGCGCAAAAACACATCTTTTAAAAGACAACCAAGTGGGTGACTATCTTTCTCACGCCAATCTCTATATGGAGTATAAAGAAAGTCCTGACAAAATATTGCAGTCGCACTTTTTCGGGAACTGGCGTGAAGGGCATTACAGTTTTATTGCGAACTACAATCTCTCGGATCATCGACTGACTGTGGAGACAGATCTCAAACACATTCCTCTCAGTCAAATTTTGTCGATATTGCAAAAGTATGATTTGGCTTCCAAGGAACTCAACGGCAAGCAGGTCTGGATGTCCGCGAAAGCCCGTTGGGTAGGCCCGATTGAAGACTTAAAGAATGCACCACTGAATGTTCGCGATCTGAATGTAGAGGGCGACCTCGGTGAAATGCGCGTGGATCAGATGGAGTTCACAAGGCTTTCACCTATCGAATACAAGCCGATTCGCATCGATGTGCGCAGATTGGATGTGGAAAAATTGCTGGTGCTTTTAAATCGCCCAGCGGATGCACGAATCTTAGGAGCATTAGGGCAATTTTCTGGAGTGGCGGAAATTCGTTCGGATCAAATGATGCGCCTTCAGGGTGAACACAAAGGGTTGGAATTTATTTTCTCAAACAAAAGCGAACGTCAATTGCAGGTTATCGATCGGATGATGGGAGAAATCGCTTTGAGAGGCGATCAATGGTTGATCTCTGTCAATCGTGTTGAGCCGCGAGGTGGAAGCTTTCTGGGTGAAGTAAAGCTTACTGCCGACCGTGATTTTAAGAACATCGAAGTCAAATCCCACGTAGATGAATTGGCTTTTACAAGTGCCGTACAAAATCTTATGACTCAAGGTGGGGAAGTGGGATCTATGAGCTTGGATGGCGAATTGAAAATTCAAAATGGACAATTGGATAAAGCCAAAGGCTTGTTACGCGTGCAAAACATGCGGGTTGAAGGTGTGGAGTTCGTCAAAACGCGGGCGCAGTTTGAAGGACATCAAGGCGAGCTGACAATCGGAACGCAAATTCAAAAAATGTCTGTTTCGGAAAAATCCCCAACTTCAAATTTGATGCGCACAATTGCCGCCAACAAATATTGGAACAATGGAACTTTGAACATCTCGGACGTGAATGGAAAATTTGTTCTTCAAAAACAAAAAACTCTTTCATGGAAGGGTTTTCAGGGGCATCTCGATAAAAGCACTTTGGTAAAAGTCGATGGTTCGTGGGATCAAGATGGTGTTTTAAAAGGTGGCGTGCACGTGAACGAAGGTCGACAGTCTAAAAAGTGGATCGTCGAAGGTACGCGCGATGAGCCCCGTTTGATTTTGGATAATGCTCCGAAAAGGACACAAAGAAGATGATTTTCTTAGTGATCGTTGCGGTTGTATTTTTATTTCTATTTATTCGTCAGAAGACGTGGAAACCACTTCCGTGGCCACCAGGGGCTCTTCGTCCACCAGCCTATCAAGGGCATCGTGGATACTGGAAGGGTGGGGCTCAGGAAAACACGATGGCCGCCTTTCGAGCGGCGGCTGAACGCGGGCTTCAGATGTTTGAATTGGACGTGAGGCTTTGCAAAGGCAATGTTCCGGTGGTTTTTCATGACACAGATTTAAAACGCATCGGTCATCGCAATCAGAACGTTTTGGATCTTACGGCCGATGAATTGCAAAATTATGTGAATGCGCCAACGCTTGAGTCAGTTTTACAAGCAACAGATATTCCGATGCTGATCAATATCGAGCTTAAAACCAATCGTGCTTGGGACGGAACTTTAGAGAAGGAAGTAGCGGCTTTGGTGCGCAAGTACCGCGCAGAAAAACGGGTGCTGTTTTCGAGCTTCAACCCACTGGCGATTTGGCGTCTTAAAAGAATTATTCCCGAAGTTCCGCGGGCACTTTTAGCTTCGCAAGAAGATGAACCAGAAAATAAAATTTATCTGAAGAAGTTGTGGCTCGCCCCGTATATCGGAGTGAATGCGCTTCATTTAGATCAGAATTATTGGCGCGAAAAAGAAGTGCAGGCATTTTTGAAAAGAAAAATCCCAGTTGCACTCTGGACAGTGAATGATCAAAAGCTTGCAGAAAAACTTCTGCAAGCCGGAGCGATCAGTATAATCTCAGATACTCTCTTATGAGTTTTGAGTTTCTTTTTGTTTGTTTGCAGTCGATTGAGCAGACTGTTGTTGATGAGAAACTTGAGTCTTAGAATCAGAGATGTCTTTTGCATCTACGTCGATTTCGTTAAGACCTTGTTTGAAACCGCGAATCGCTTTACCAAGTGATTGACCCAATTGTGGTAGACGGCTTGGGCCGAAGAAAATCAAGAAGATCACAGCAACCAATAAAATGTGGGTCAGGCTAAATTCACCCATTATATTCCTCCCGGAAGTCTTAAAACAGTGTACCTCTTTTAGACCTGTCCGGAAGGAAAATCAATGCCAGACTAGCTCTTACTCTGTCGGCATCTCGATATATTCGATTTTATCGCCATCCAAAGCAGCCGCCTCTTTCTCAAGAGCCGTATCAGAAGAGAATTCTGGGCTTTCCTGAGGAGTTTCTGGGCCTACAGCAACAACCTTTTGGCCTTCTGAGACGCTCTGCGCTGGAGCTGGTTCAGGAGTCGCTGAACGCGTTGGAAGTTGTTTTGCTACGCCTTTTGTTGGGCGCGGTGCCTGTGTTTCTTTAACTGTGACTGGACCCGCTGCTGCAGATTCTTTTTTCGGTGCAGCAGTTGCTGTATTTTTCCCGCTGAGCTTTTTCAACTCTTTGTCGTATTTCGATTTAAGAGCCGCGAGATCTTTTTGATAGCCTGCGCGGATTTCCTCTACCTTGGCCTGACGAGACTCCGTCACGCAGGATGAGTAAGTTTGAATTGCTATTTCTTTTGCTTTTGCACGGCACATAACTTCGTATGAGTTCTGCGCGAATGCATTGGCAGCAGCCAATGTTGTTATTAGAAACGAAAGTATTGTTTTCATAAAACCCCACTTATGATCGCTATCACTATTAACAAGATTTATGCCGCTCCGACCTCGAACCAGAACGGTTTGAGAACCCGAGTCCTTTCCTTTTTTCAGGGAGTGTTTAGACAATTGTCGGCCTCGTCTTGCTGAACCCAAGAGGGGGCGTAATATAAAGATCAGGGAGACGAACATGAATGTCCTTACGGTTCTTGTCTTACTGAGTTGGGGTTTAGGGGCTGCGGCCGAGATATCAGGCCCGCAACAGGATAAACTTATCTGGGTCATGCCGGAATGGCCTAAGCCTTCTGTTTCTCAGGACAGCACCTTTGCAGCAAAGGAAGACGTCTTCAAAAAAATTATTCTCGAACTGCAACAGACACTGCCTAATTATGAACACCACGTGATTCGTGGTCATTTTGACAAAGCCGCACGTCTCTGGAAAGAAGGCAAAAAAGTTTGCGTCGTTCCCATTCTTAAAACTAAAGAAAGATGGGCCACCTCGCAAATGACAGCCTTCCTTATTGTTCCACCTTATCGTGTGATCGTGCGCAACTCTCAAGTGCCGAGTATTTTAGCGAATAAGAATTCAGTAAGTTTGAATGAACTGTTTTCAAATAAACAGTTGAAGGGCGGATTGATCCCGCAGCGATCTTACAGCGAGGGCATTGATAAAATTTTGCGCGAGCATAGCGGTTTTCGAAACTGGAGTCCGGTCGATGCTGTGGATTGGAAGACTGTTCTGACTATGGTCAAGAATGAGCGAATTGACTACACCATCGAGATGGCAGAATTCGTTCGTTATTTTAACAAAGAAAACCCGAAAGGTGGGACATTAGTATCTTTGCCCATCAAAGAGCTACCTGGCGCGATGGAAGCCTATATTGCCTGCAACCAAGGCGATTGGGGAAAAGCAGTAATTAAAATTCTCGACAAGAAATTGCAAAGTCTTGCCTCAACACCTGGATATCAAAAAGATGTGGAGACGTTATTCATGGATGATGGAATTAAAAATTATCAAGAGAGCCTTCAAGAGTTCTTTAAAAAAAGATCTGAAGGCCCCTGGATGAATTAACATTAGCGACGAAGAGCTTTTGGATCGACAGCATCTTGAAGGCCGTCACCTAAGTAGTTAAAGCTGATCGTTGTCAAAAGAATCAAAACACCGGGCAAGATCGCCAAGAAAGGAGCCTGGTAAATCAACTCTTGAGCGTTATTCAGCATATTTCCCCAACTTGGAGTTGGTGGCATGATTCCTAGACCCAAGAAGCTCAGAGCAGCCTCAAATAAAATCGATTCACCAACACCCAACGTAATCGAAACCAACATGGGTGCAATCACATTCGGGAACATATGGCGAACGATGATGGTGCTGTCCTTAGCACCCAGAGTGCGAGCTGCTAAAACAAATTCGCGTTCACGAATAGACAAAATACTTCCACGCACCAAACGAGCCACTGTCATCCATGAGAACATGCACAAAATGATAATCATCTTAAAGACGCTTTCATTCGACGTGCTCACGATGGCTTTCAACCATGGGATTTTAGAAAGATCAATGGCTGCCATCACGATCAACACTGGAATCGTCGGCAGGGAAAGAAGGGCATCGGTGATACGCATAAGCAATGTGTCCACCAGACCGCCATAGAATCCCGCGATACTGCCAATCAAAAGGCCAATAAGAGCTGATGCGAGCGCAACCAAAACGCCGACCCCCATCGAAACACGAGTTCCGTAAACCAAGCGAATAAAGACATCGCGACCTAATTCATCGGTTCCAAAGAAATGGAAAGTTTCAAACTCATTGACCTTCGCGAGGAGCGGTTGAGTTTGCGGGATATTTAATGATCTTAAAGACGACACGACCTCTTTGATGTCACGACTGACAAGTTCATAAATCGCGTCAGCTTCAGCCACAGCGACGATTCCTTTTTCCACCAAGGCTTTTTGAATAGCATCGGCAGCTTCTGGATTGTCGTTAATGAATCGTTCAACTTCCGTCTCGCGAACGTCTTGACCTACTTGAGCCGTAGTCATTGGCGCCATATAACGGTGAGCTACATTCTGTGCATCAGGATCAAGTCCGGTGATACTCTGAATTTGATTGGCAAAGATCGCCACCAACATAAAGATCGTGATAACTACAGAACCAGCCACGGCAAGTTTATGTTCCATGAACTGACTCAAGATCAGTTTCCACATGGGTTGGGCTTTTTCTAAAGCCTGGCGCTCTTTATCGGATAAAGACTGAGTTTCGATTTCAATTTCATTCATAGTTGTTTCGCTCATGCGTCTTTCCCTGTCTATTGATAAGAAATGCGGGGATCCGCAAAGCCGTAAAGGATATCAGCTAGCAAGTTCGCTAAAAGCACCATGCTCACTGAGATCACAAATGAAATCATCGCGACATTGTAGTCATTGCCGATAATCGAGTCGTAAACCAATTTACCAACGCCTTGATAAGCAAAAACTGTTTCAGTCAAAATCGCTCCTGAGAAAAGACCTGAGAAGCTCAAAGCTAAAATCGTGATCAGCGGAATCAAGGCATTTCTAAAACCGTGTTGCCAGATCACGCGACGGCGCGAAAGACCTTTGGCGCGCGCTGTGCGAATAAAATCATTTCTCATCGCCTCTAACATCGCAGAACGAGTGAAACGCGAGAAACGTCCAATTTGTTGAATCGAAAGACTCAAAACGGGAAGGACCAGATATTTTGAACGGTCCATCAAGTCCGTCCAAAAGCCGAGCTCACCAGCGCCGATGGTTTGTGTACCACCTGCTGGGAAAAGAGGGAATTTAACGGCAAAAAGAATAATCAATACGATGGCCAGCCAGAAAGAAGGAATCGAGATACCGGCAAACGAGAATAAGTTCATGAAGTAGTCCAACCGACTGCCAGGTTTTAGCGCGGAAAGAACTCCGAGAGGAACAGCAATCAAGATGGAAAGACCTAAAGAAATAAAAGACAGAATAAATGTATTCCACATACGCGGACCCATCAATTCCTGAACAGGAACACGATAAGTCCGGCTGTAACCCAAATCACCTTCCATAATAGACGAAATCCAGCTGCCATAACGTTTGTAAACGGGTTGATCCAACCCATACAAAGATTTCAAGCGAGCCACATCTTCTGCGGTGATTTTAGGATTTGATGCGACCATCATGTCCACCGGATCTCCCGGCATCAAACTCATAAGATAGAAACACACGTAAGATAGGAGAACTATCACAGCGAGTGTTTGCAAAACTCTTCGGGTGATGAATGTTGTCATGATGGTCCTTTATTTTCCAAATATTCCAAGAAGACTAGTTCAGGGACCAGTCTTCTACGTTGTTAGTTTCAGCAAATTGATGCCCAGACATTTTGTAACCCTTCAAGTTTTTCGGAGTCACAGAAATATCAGAGCGGTAGAAAAGAGGAATAACTGGAACTTCCGCCGTGTAATTTTTCAAGATGTTATGAACGATGTCTTGGCGTTTTTTCGGATTGAACTCGATATCCAAAGCATCCAAGTCTTTATCAACTTGGCTGTTTTTCCAACCGTGGTAGTTCTGACCGGACCAGCCGTTGCTGTTGTTTGGAATAGATGTTGAAGCCAAAGTTGAACGTGGGCTGTTTTCAGGAGAAGAAACCCATGCGAACAGTGCCAAGCCTTCAAACTTACGTTTTGACATTGTTTCACCAAAGAACACACGTGCTGGCTCATTTTTCACCAAAACTTCAATACCGGCTTGTTTCCATTGGTTTTGCAAATAAACTTGCACAAGCTCGCGGGTTTTATTTCCTGCTGTTGTTTGGAAATTCAAGCTCAAGCGTTTGCCATCTTTAGTACGATAGCCATCAGCTCCCATTTTCCAACCGGCCTCATCCAACAATTTACCAGCTTCACGTTTTGAGTAGCGATAAGTTGTGACGATTTTTGGATCAGCAGTGAACCATGGATCTTTTGGAGACACGTTATGAACAGCGACCTGTTGTTTGCCTTCGAAAAGGGCTTTCACCAAGTCATCGCGGTTGATTGCGAACAACAAAGCTTTACGAACGCGGACGTCCTGTAAAATCGCGTTGTCGGTGCGAAGGTCGATATGTTCGTAAGTCACTGAAGGAGTGAAGTGTGTATCGAATGGCAAGCCTTCCGCTTTTGCTTTTTTCTCAAAGGCCAAAGCTTGGTCGAAATCAAGACCCAGGCTTGAAATCATGTCGATTGTACCCGAACGCAAGTTTGCTTCCATAGTTCCTGTGTTCGGAATCAACTTCACGATGATTTTTTTGATCGCGGGTTGTTTGCCATAGAAGTTTGGATTTGGAGCAAACGCCACGTGCGAACCCAATTTCACTTCGCTGATCACATAAGGACCATTGTAAAGACCTGGATTTGTTGGTGTGCGAACAAAGGCCGAGTTTTTCTCGTAGCCTTCTTTTTGCTTACCATATTTATCGAAAATCGCTTTTTCGATATGAGTTGGCACTGGATAGAATTGCGCCAATTGATAGAAATCCCATTTTGCTTTCTCATAAGTGAAAGTACATTTTTTAGGATTTTTTGCATCAACGTCGATTTTTTCAACTTGAGTCCAAGTTTCTTTTTCACCCACGCTCACTGTTGGGGCTTTGGCAATCGTGTGAGCTGTGATGAAGTCTTGGCAAGTGAGAGGTTTTCCGTCACCCCATTTTGCATTTTCAAGAATTTCCCAAGTTGCGACGATTTTCTTTTTGCCGCCGACTTCGACGATCTTAGCTGTGCCTTTATCAAGTGACGGAATTTCTTTCGCCAATTGAGTCACCCACTTACCATCTGGAGTCAATACGACCAAAGAACGTCCCACCAAGCGAGACATGTAAGTTGAAGCGGACATGGACATGATCAAGGGATTGAGAGTCTCAAACTCTTGAGAGATCCCAATTTTCAACTCGTTGTTGCTAGGAGCGGCGGATACCTGAACACCTAGACCGAGGAGGGTTGCAGTCAGCAATCCTGTCGTCATTGATTTTAACATTGTCGTCTCCTTTAAGATCGTCATCGTTAAGTTGTTTTGAGGAAGCAAGCCTTCTGATGCGTGCCTGCGCCTTCCAAAACCGGCATTTGCTGAGAGCAAATATCCATTTTGTGAGGACAGCGTGGATGGAATGCACATCCAGAAGGTGGGTTGATCGGGCTTGGCACTTCGCCGCCCAGGGATTTTTTCATTTTCTTTTTACCTTGGCCGACACGAGGGATCGCGCCAATCAAAGCCTGCGTGTACGGATGTTGGGGATTGCTAAAGAGTTCATCGCGGTCGGCGATCTCAACAATTTTACCCAAGTACATAACCGCAATGCGATTGCAGATGTGTTCGATCACCGAAAGGTCGTGAGAAATAAAGATGTAAGTGAGGCCTAATTTCTCTTGAAGTTCTTTTAATAGATTCAAGATCTGCGCTTGGATCGAAACGTCCAAGGCACTCACGGGCTCATCACAGATAATCAATTCCGGATTCAGAGCAATTGCACGCGCGATACAAATACGCTGACGTTGGCCGCCTGAGAACTCATGCGGGTAACGATTGACGTGACCTTTGCGAAGTCCCACAAGTTCGATCAATTCTAAAACACGTTTGTTGCGTTCTTCGTTTGTGCCGACATTGTGAATGTCCATGGGTTGACGAATGATTTGTCCCACCGTCATACGAGGATCCAAAGATGCATAAGGATCTTGGAAAATCATTTGAATGTTTTTACGTTGCTTACGAAGAGTATCGCCGCTGGATTTTAAGAAGTCCTGACCGTGGAATTTAAGCTCTCCAGCCGTGGGCTCATAAAGACGAATTAAAGTACGGCCCAAAGTGGATTTACCACAGCCAGATTCTCCAACCAGTCCCAATGTTTCTCCTTTTTTAACAATCAAAGAAACATCATCAACAGCCTTCACGCTGCCCACTTGGCGAAGGAGAAGACCCTTTTTGATGGGAAAATGCTTTTTAATATTCTTGGCTTCAAGAATGACGTCGCTCATGGTTCCCATCCTCTAGAGTGGATTGAAGCAGGCAACTGTGTGCCCTGGTTTGATTTGCACTAATGGTGGTTTATTACCTGCGCACTCCGATTTCGCCCGAGAACAGCGATTCACAAACGGACAACCTTTTGGCAATTCATAAGGAGCTGGAACGCTACCTTCAATTGTTGCCAAACGTTGCACGCGTTCGCCGAATTTAGGACGAGATGTAATCAACGCCGCCGTATACGGATGGCGAGGATTTAAGAACAATTCTTGGGTGTCAGCTTGTTCACAAGTTTGACCGCCATACATCACCATCACTTTATCAGAGATCTCAGAGATCACACCCAAGTCATGCGTGATGAATTGAACAGTCATATTGAATTTTTCTTGCAGATTCTGGATCAACTCCAAAATCTGAGCTTGGATTGTCACATCCAAAGCCGTCGTCGGTTCATCGGCAATTAAGAAGACCGGATCGCATGACAGAGCCATGGCGATCATGGCACGTTGGCGCATGCCGCCGGAAAGTTGGTGAGGGTAGGCCAGGTAGCGTTCTTCTGGAGAAGGAATGCCCACCAAACGAAGCATTTCAATGGCGCGCTCGCGGGATTCTTTAGGAGAACATTTTTTGTGTTTCATAATCTGTTCGTCCATCTGATAACCGATGGTCAAAACAGGATTCAAAGCTGTCATCGGCTCTTGGAAAATCATAGCCATTTCGCCGCCACGAACTTCCGCCATTTCAGCTTCAGATAGTTTTAGAAGGTCACGATTGTTCAAAAGAACTTGGCCGCCTGTGATTTGGCCTGGTTTTTCAATCAGGCGCATCAGTGAATAAGAGGTCACAGATTTGCCGCAACCAGATTCGCCGACGATTCCAAGAGTTTGTCCTTTATCAATTTTATAGCTGACTTTGTTCACAGCGCGAACAGGGCCTGCCTTAGTAGCAAAGGTCGTTTCTAAGTCTTTAACTTCAACAATCGTGTTCGACACTTAAAGTTCCTTCTTAAAGAAATCTACGAGTTTCAAGTTCAGCAAGAATTCCAAGACCCGCAGATTTCAGGGATTTCCCCATGATTCCAGTGAGTTTGTCAGTGATACTCTCATGAACTTCAAATTTTACTTTAACTATTTGATGATTTTCCGCAAGACCCATTAAGTACTCATCGCTTGTCTTGATTTCATCAACCAGGCCTTTGCTCAGAGCCTGCTCGCCGTACCAATACTCGCCTGTGGCAACGTCGGCTAGATTCAAGTTGGGGCGGAATTTTTGCACAAAACCTTTAAAGAGCACATGCGTGTCTTCCAGTTGTTGTTTAAACTTTTCTTCACCTTTTTCTGTGATCTCACCCAAAAGACTCACGGTGCGTTTGAATTCGCCCGCTGTGTATTCTTTGTAGTCGACATCGTGTTTTTTCAAAAGACGGTGAACGTTCGGCACCTGGGCGACCACGCCGATGGATCCCACGATGGCAAATGGTGCACTGAAGATCTTGTTGGCTGTGCACGACATTAAGTAACCACCGCTGGCCGCGACCTTATCGATACAGACAGTGAGTGGGATGTTTTTTTCACGAACGCGCAATAATTGTGAAGCTGCAAGACCATAGCCGTGCACCACGCCGCCCGGGCTTTCTACGCGAACCACAACTTCATCAAAAGTCGTCGCAACAGTCAGAACCGCCGTGATCTCTTCACGTAGGTTTTCAACGGCGCTGGCTTTGACGTCGCCTTCAAAGTCGATCAAGAAAACTTTCTTTTCGTGATCACGAGACTTTTCTTCAGAAGCTTTCTGTTCTTCTTTAAGTTTCTTTTTCAAATCTTTGCGCTCGTTTTTAGTTAAAGTTTCAGCGCGAAGTTGATTGCGGAAGCGTTTGTATTTTTTGTGGATGAGTTCAACTTGAACTTCCGATTTGTGGCTTGCACGAGCTGCAATCAGAGCGATGACGATGATCACCGCCAAAATCGCGAAGAGAATTAAGAAGGTTTGAGCGGCGAAAATTCCAATACTTTGCAGTGCGTCCATAATGCTCCTTTAGCAGCTCGTTACGTTATTCAGGAATTGGCCAAAGGTCGAGCTTCTTTTTTGTTTGCTCAAAAAAAAGATCGGGACTTGGTAGCATAGAGGTAGCAGAATGAAACCAGTGAAAAAACGCATTCTATTCGTCCTAGCAACACTCGCGCCAACTCTTCTCTTTGCTGCCAACAAAGAAGAAGTGCGACTCCGTGGTTTTGCTGAGCATCAAAACAATCAGACGCAATTTGAAGATGCTCGCAGTCGTGGCGAGAAAGCTTATCTGGAGCAACAAGAACAGTGGGAACTCGCGCGCGAACGCACAGCCGAGGAATACACCAAGCAAAAGAAAAGCCGAAGCATGGAAGACGATGGACCCGAGGCGAAAGCTGACGAAGCTCAAAAGAAAGAATGGGCTGATCAGTTAGAAAAAGAACGTCGCGATTACGTCGAATTAAAAGCGCAAAATAAATCTGAAGTCGTTAGAGGGAAAAACGGAATTCCTACTGAAGCTGAAGAGCTCAACTTAGCTGATAACAGACCTCGTTACGACTATAAAAAGCGTGCTTACTTTGGTGCGCCAGGAAAATACAAAGCGGGCAGCTCGCGTGGCTCCGGCGGATCTTCTGGCGGGGGCAGTTGGGGAGGAGGAAGCGCTCCAAGTTTCCCGAATCCACCACCGTTTGAAGATTTTGGACCAAGCGATGGCGGCTATGTGCCGGCTCCTAATATGCCTGATGATTTCGGTGATGTTCCACCGCCACCACCGCCTCCGCCGCCACCACCATTTGGTGATGAACCGTTCGGATCTGATATGACATCGCCAATTCCACCGCCAACTTTCGACGACGGCGGCGACTTCTAACGGCTGTTGAAAAAGGCTCATCCGTCATTATAAATGGTGTCTTTTTGGAAATCGTGGTGACGTTTAGTCCCTAAGCAGTTCTTCCATTTTAAGGCCTGTGGTATTTTTTATTCCGCGCATCAAATACCAAAAGATACCCATTAAGAAGATCATCGATGGAACCAAGATAACGGCCATCGACCAAGTGGTCATTTGGGCGATCTGATCGTTGAGGGCCACGGACTGCGCGTCGGGCGTGAGCGTTTGGTCAATATCAGTAAAGATACGTCGTGCGAGCAAGAAATTTAAGAGAGCACTAAATCCAAACGAAAGAGCTAGCCACATCGTCGCGCGACGCATGTGTAAATGGAACTCGGATTCTTTTTGATTCGAACGCAGGCGTTCTTCCAAAAGTTCCGTGCGCATCACTGTGGGATTCAAAAATAACGTCTCGATAAATGGTTTTTTGGAAAACGCAGAACCAAAAACAAAAAGTCCTACCAGAGTCGGGAAGGCCGCTTCTTTTACGGCAAACCACATCCCTTGAATTCCCATCAAAGCCAGGCCGCCTGTTAGAAGAACGTTGAGTAAACCGAGCACGGACAAGGCGTTGGTCTTTTTTCTTTTAATAAGGTCGTAAGCGCCATAACCCAGCGGAAAGGCCAAAGCTAAGATCAAAGCCCAAAGCGGTCCGACGAATTTGCTTAATTTGTTCAGGATAAGAACCGGAAGCAAGATATTAAAGACGAGATTGAGCCAGGGATTTTCTTGTTTGGGCATTTGATTCTGTGACATGGTTCGTATCCTGGCACAAAAGATTTCTCGGCGCTAGAAGATATCGTGGTATTATCCCTTTATGCCAGAACTACCGGAAGTCGAAGTTGTCCGTCGAGGACTAGAAAAAATCCTAGAACATCACCCCGTACTTGAAAAAGTCGAACTCACTCGTGCAGATTTGCGCGATCCCATTCCGGCGAAGAAAATTCGCTCTCTTGTCGGAGAGAAGATTTTAAGAATTGAGCGACGGGCGAAATATCTTCTTTTTTGGACATCCAAAGGGGCGATGTTGTCACACCTGGGAATGACGGGAACTTGGCGGCAAGCGGCGCCCGGCGATGAGCGTGACCATGATCATATCTATCTACATTTTTCAGATCATTTAAGATTGGCGTACCGAGACCCTCGGCGGTTTGGCATTTTTGATTTTGTCGCCAATCCTGCGGCGCATCCAAGATTGAAGGATCTGGGGCCGGAACCCTTTGATGAAAACTTAACCGGAGAAATTCTCTGGGAAAGCATGCGTGGCAAAAAAGCATCAATCAAAGTTGCAATCATGGATCAAAAAATTTTGGTCGGAGTTGGTAATATCTATGCCAGTGAAGCCTTGTTTGCGGCGGGAATTAAGCCCACTTTGCCAGCTGAAAAAGTATCACGTGTGAGAGTCGAAATTCTGCTTCAGGAGATTCGCCGAATCTTGCAAACTTCGATTGAAAAAGGTGGTTCGTCGATCAGTGATTTTGCGCAAGCTTCGGGGGAGAGCGGCTACTTTCAGAATACTTTTCAAGTTTATGACAGAGCTGGATTGCCGTGTTTGAAATGTGGGCACAAGATCAAGTCGCAAGTGTTGGGTGGGCGAAACACCTTCTGGTGTTCACGTTGCCAAAAATAATTTTGAAAATTTCGTTGCTAAGAGGGTCATGATTTGTGTAACTTAAGACCTACGTCGAGTTTTAAAACATAAATTACGGACCCAACTGTCGCACTCGTGATGGGGAAGGCTGTAGCAATTAACACTATGAAGGGAATATACAACATGAAAGCAATCGTAATCGCAGCATTACTAGCTCTTTCTTTCACAACTGGTTTCACTTGCTCTAAAAACCAACCTGAGCAAACTGAAGCTACTCCAGCAGCTACTGAAGCAGCTCCTGCAGAAGGTCAACCTGCTACTGAAGCAGCTCCTGCTGATGCAACTGCTACTCCAGCTCCAACTGAAGCAGCTCCTGCAGCTCCAGCTGAAACTAAGTAATTAGTTTTTGGAAATAGCAATGGCTGAGTGAAAGCTCAGCCAAAGTTGAATAAGAACCCTCTTCGGAGGGTTTTTGTTTTTGTGCCCCTCATGTTCGGTTTTCCATCTCCAGGCCGAGACCTTCTTCGATCTACGTAGTAGAATTTTTATTCTAGTTATCTGAAACAAAATCAAATCTCAGATTTATAAAGTCCCGATATTGCTGGCCTTCTCATTCTGCCTACTTGCACATCCTCATATTAAAGAGTCTAATTTAAGGGTGTTAGAATAAAGGTAATAAGGAGATCACCAGTGGATTCTATCAACTCATTTTATGGGATGTTTTTAGAGAGCAACACCGGCCTATGGATTTTGGGCTCTGTTGTTCTACTCTTGTTCGTGGGCTTTTTCACAAGTCCTCTTATCGTTTGGGCAATTGCCCTCGCTGCGATTCTTGTTGGTTTCGGAGCACCCGTGTGGCTGTTGGCGGTTTACGCTGTTCTTGCCCTCATCTTCCTTATCACGCCAATTCGTGCGGCGTTGATCACGTCAGGTCTCTTGGCGTTCATGAAGAAGATGCAGTTCCTGCCAAAAATTTCTGATACAGAAAAAGCGGCGTTGGATGCAGGTGTGGTGTGGGTTGAGAAAGATCTTTTCTCTGGTAAACCAAACTTCACAAACTTGATGAATGAACCGTACCCATCGTTGACTTCAGAAGAACAAGCGTTCGTTGATGGGCCCGTGAACAGACTTTGCGCTGTTTTGGATTCTTGGAAAATTCATAAAGAAAAGGAAATCCCTCAAGAAGCTTGGGACATCATCAAAAAAGAAAAATTCTTGGGTATGATCATTCCAAAAGAGTACGGCGGTCTTGGTTTCTCAGCTTTGGCGCACTCTGAAGTGATCATGAAAATCTCTTCTCGTTCCTTGTCAGCGGCGATCACTGTGATGGTTCCGAATTCTTTGGGACCTGCAGAACTTTTGAATCACTACGGTACAGAAGAGCAAAAGAAACGCTTGTTACCACGTCTTGCCTCTGGCGACGAAATTCCTTGCTTTGGTTTAACAGAGCCAACTGCGGGTTCTGATGCGGGTTCTATCATTTCTTCTGGTGTTTTGTTCAAAGACACTGACGGAAAATTGAAAATCAAATTGAACTGGAACAAACGTTGGATCACTCTTGCAGCGATTTCGACAACGATTGGTTTGGCATTCCGCTTGCGTGACCCAGAAAATCTTTTGGGTAAAGGTGAAGACGTTGGTATTACAACAGCTTTGATCCCTTCTAAAACTCCGGGCGTTGTTTTGGGTCGTCGTCATGATCCATTGGGTGTTCCGTTCTACAACTGTCCAACACAAGGTAAAGACGTTATCGTTGACGCTGATGAAGCGATCATCGGTGGTATCGCCAACGCTGGTAAAGGTTGGTTGATGTTGATGGAGTGTTTGGCGGCCGGTCGTGGTATCAGCTTGCCAGCTCAAGCAACAGGTGGGGCGAAACTCGCTTCTCGCGTTGTTTCAGCTCACGCATTGATTCGTCGTCAATTCGGTATGTCTATCGGTCGCTTTGAAGGTGTGGAAGAGCCTCTAGCACGTATTGGTGCAGCTGCTTACCAACTTGAAGCGATGAGAATTTATTGCTTGGGTGCGATCGATAAAGGTCTTAAACCGGGCGTTATCACAGCAATGCAAAAATACTACTCAACTGAAATGGGCCGTCACGTGATCAACGACGCGATGGACATCATGGGTGGTGCGGGTATCTCGATGGGTCCTCGTAACGTATTGGCTGAAACTTACATTGCTACTCCAATTGGTATCACGGTTGAAGGTGCAAACATCATGACTCGTACTCTTATGGTGTTCGGTCAAGGTGCTCTTCGTGCTCATCCATTTGCTTATGCGGAAGTTAAAACTGCTGAAGCAGGTGACTTGAAAGGTTTCGATGCGGCTTTCTGGGGGCACATCGGTCACGTTGTTCGTAATACATGCCGTGCGGTTCTTCTTTCTTGTACTCGTGGTTTCTTGGCTTCAACTCCAAATTGCCACCCGCAAATGAAAGTTTACTTCCGTCGCTTGTCTTGGTCTTCAGCAACTTTCGCTCTTCTTTCAGACGTAGCGATGGGTGTTTTGGGTGGTCAATTGAAAGCGAAACAAAAAATCACAGGTCGTTTTGCTGATATCTTGGCAAACATGTACATGGCAACTTGCTTGCTTCGTCGTTTCGAAGCGGAAGGTCGTCGTGAAGAAGATTTGGCATTTGCTCACTACAACTTGAAACGTTGTATGGCGGAAATCCAAAAAGGTTTCGACGGTATTTTTGATAACTTGAAAATCCCAGGACTTCGTTGGTTCTTCAAAGGTTGGTTGGGTGCTTGGTCACGTATCAACTCGTTGGGTTCACAAGCGTCTGATGGCTGGTCACATGCAATTGCTGATTCTATGCTGAAAGAAGGCGGAATCCGTGATCGTTTGTCAGTGGGTATCTATATGCCAACTGATAAAAACCAAGCAATTGGCCGTCTTGAAAATGCATTCTCTGTGACTATCAAATCTGAAGCAGCAGAGAAGAAAATCAGAAAAGCGATCCGTGAAGGCGCTCTTCCGAAAAAGAAAGTTCATTTGTTGCTAGACGAAGCTCGTAGCAAAAACATCATCTCTGAAGAAGAGTTGAAACTGATCCAAGCATCAGATGCAATCCGCTACGACGCGATCTTGGTAGATGATTTCTCCCAAGAAGAATACATGTCCTAGGCCGACTGATGAAAAGCGACCACCTGACTTCTTGTTGGGGGTCGCTGATCACTCCGACGTACCTCCAATAACCTCCATGCTCATCACCCCCTCCGCCTCGCACTTGGTCGCTTTTGATCAGCCTTAAGTAATAACGTCTCTTTTTGAAGCATAAATAAAAATATATTTTATGATTCTCATCATATGTTGGTTTCCGAAGGATCTCTAATATTAAGACATCGGAGGTTTCCTGTGAAACTCATGCATAAAATTGTTGCGATCGTGGTGTTAGCGACTTTGTTGTCTTCTGTAACTGCTGTGTTTATTGCATGGAGAAAGGTCACAAACCAGGGTGTTGCTGCTTTAGTTGGTAAAAGTGAGTCGGTCCTGGATCAACTCGAAGGAACCCGCGACTACGTTGCTGCACAAGGTGGTCTGCAGGATTATATCAATTCCGTCGTTGCTAAATATCCTGAGGGGAATATTCCTAAAGAAGTGAAGATGAATATTCTTAAGAGAGTTCCTATTTTTGCGTCGATGAAAGTCGGCCAAGATCAGTCTGAGAGAAGTGGTTATAAATTCCGGGTTTTTTCTCCCGAGCCCCGTAATAAAGATCATATGATGACGGCCCAGGAAAAAGAAATATTCGAACAGTTCTCCAAGGACCCCCAGCTAAAACAACTGCAAGCGGTACAAGACGATGCTGTAGTTGTTTATCGTCCCGTTCGCCTGTCTGAAGCTCAAGGATGCTTGTTATGTCATGGTCATCCATCACAAAGTCCGTTTAAAGATGGTAAAGATATTTTAGGTCATCAAATGGAAAACTGGGCAGACGGTCGTCTGCATGGCGTTTTTGCGCTGACATCGTCGCTTGCAGAAACCAAAGCCATGAGTCGTGCTTCCGTTCAAGATATTCTTATTTTTAGTTTGATTGGCCTTTTGGTGAGCGTTTGTGTTGCGTGGATCATTGCTAAAAAGCCAATTGAGAATTTGCGAAAATCAGTTCAGTCGATGAAAGAATCAAGTTTGAAATTAAACGAAGCCAGCGAAGATATCTCAGGGGCTTCTCAAAGTCTCAGTGCCTCTTCGACTCAAGCGGCCGCAGCACTTGAGGAAACATCCGCATCGATCGAAGAGCTTACAAGTATGGTGAAGCTCAACAGTGAAAATGCGGTTTCGGCCAAAGATATTTCGGCCCAAGCGAGTATCGCCGCAAAACAAGGAGAGAATCAAATCAACGTTCTGATCGATTCGATGGAAAAAGTATCTAAATCAGCAAAACAAATCGAAGAAATCACCAATGTCATTGATGATATTGCCTTTCAGACAAATCTTTTGGCATTGAACGCGGCGGTTGAGGCGGCGAGGGCTGGGGAGCAGGGGAAGGGTTTTGCGGTCGTCGCAGAAGCTGTTCGAAACCTCGCTTTGAAATCATCAGCTTCGGCGAAAGAGATTTCCGGTTTGATCACCGAGAGTGTGGGGCAGATTGATCAAAGTTATCAGTATGCAATTCAGAGCGGGAAATCATTAAAGGTGATTGTGGCCGAGTCCGAAAAAGTGTCGTCGTTGAATTCGGATATCGCCAGTGCCAGCGAAGAGCAGTCAGCGGGAATCAGTCAAATTTCAAAAGCCCTGCATGATCTGGACAAGATGACCCAAAACAATGCTGCTTCCTCAGAAGAAACAGCCGCCGCTTCTATCGGACTGTCACAACAGTCTACGAATTTAGATCGATTGGTCGACGCGGTAGAAACTGTTGTAACGGGTGTAAAAGGGAAATCTGCGTAGGAACTATAACGGAGATTCGAAATTCCATTTTTTTGAATGCAAATCGAAAGTCAGTTTGTAGAGCGCGCAGTTCGGAAGAGAAATACCTTCTTGAGGCGCGCCTTCACAGTGATGAGCTAAACGGCGTAAGCTCGCGCCGTGAGTTGAAACTGCAATTTTTTTAAGACCTGGGTTCTGGCTCAAAAATCCCTCGATGTAAGCTGTCATGCGCATCAGGTGCTCGCGCTTGCTTTCACCATTTTTAAAAACGAAATCTTGATCGGCTTCTTTCACCGAAATCCAACGATCCCAAGCATCTTGGCCGTAAAGAGCCAAGACCTCATCACGAAGCATTCCCTCAGGTTCTCCCATTCTGCATTCACGTAAATGATCACTGAGATGCATTGGCACTTGAAGGAGGCTATTGACAATTGTTGCTGTTTCTAAAGCACGAGACAGGTCGGAACTTAAAATGAGTTCTGGCTTGAGTTCGAAAACTTTTTTAGCAAGCTCTCGGGCTTGATTGCGGCCTGTTTCGTTCAGCGGAATATCCGTGTGGCCTTGCAAACGGCGTTCACGATTCCAGTCTGTTTCGCCGTGCCTGAAAATATAGATTTCGACTCTGTTCATGGCGGGTAACATAAGTGTCTTTGGGGAGAGTGTAAACTAAGACGCGCGGTGCGTTATATCAATTGGGGACAGTTTTCATTTGCAATTAACCCTATAAACAGTCAAAAAAATGCTTCGAAAATTACTTCGTATAAGTGGCCGATAGGGGGCCGCGTTTCTACCAGGCGCCGTAAATGCCTGTCTATGGGGGACCTATGTTAAAGTCAGTTCTTGTTCTATTTCTTTCGCTTAGCTCAGTTGCATTTGCGGGTCTTCAAGAAGACTTCGAAGCTTTGAAATCCGTTCCACGTGATTACACTGATTCAGGTTCTATCTGTGAAGAAGTGGCTCGTCTTCGTATCGCGGAAGAATACCCAGCTCCTCAATACACTGTTGAAGTGGGCATCGCATACGGTAATGCAGAACGCACTATTGGTGAACTTGATATCATCATCTTCGATAACAACCTTCACAAAGCTATTAAATTGGGTGAAGTAAAGTGCTGGAAAGACGCTCGTGGCGGTCTTAAGAAAGCCCAAGATCAACGCGCGCGTTTCTTGAAAAACATTCGTAGCGGCAGCGGTCGTAATCTTGAATTTGTAAACACCGCAACTCATCAACGTTATGATGCTGAGCAGTTCCTTCACGTGAACGAGTTCATCTCTATTGCTCAAAAAGGCACGACTGCAGTTGGTTATGATATGGAAATGGAATACAGCTTGGGTGAGTTCAATGCCCTTCGTATGAAAATGATCAAGTGCCAACAAGCCGGCGAATGCGCAAAACCATAACACGAACGCAGGCTTTTTGATTTTTTACTAAACGAGAGTTTTCGACTCTCGTTTTTTTTTATGTCTAAATAGATCTGAGAATGAAGTTAAATGAACGCATCATCGAGCTAAAAGCTTGGCGTTTATTGATGAAGCCCATGTAGGTGAAGTTTCTAACCAGTGGCAAATCGAGTTCTTCTTCGCTGTGGCCCGTGTAAATAACAACAGGAATCGGGCGACGGAGCTTGTGAACTTTTCTCTCTGTGAGAAGGCGATCCATTAACAATAAAGTATCGCGTCCACCCATTTGCGGCATCTGCCAGTCTAATACAACTAAATCAAAATGCTTGTTCACAAGAAGTGGAATGGCATCTTGACCGTCAAATGCCATAGTTACGTCGCATTTATAATGATCCAAAATATGTGACATCAGTTTTACAGAATCTAAACTGTCATCAATAACAAGAACGCGTGGCGTATGTTGCTTTTCCAGTGTGGTTTCTAGCACCATGAGAAGTCTCCTCGTACAGTTAGTGACTTCTCAATTTGAACCGAAATAAATCCAAGAATCTTCTAAAAGAAAAACAATGATGGGATTTTAATCTTTGAATTGCTAAAGAACATAGAGAACCCGCTTTATGCGAGTTCTTTACGTGTTTGCTCTACAACAACAGTTTCACGGACAACCACGACTTTGATTTGTCCTGGATAGTTACATTCTTCTTCAATTTTGGCTGCGATCTTTTTAGAAAGATCCAAAGCCTGCGAATCGTCAACTTTCTTACCATTGACCATCACACGACATTCGCGACCACCGCTGAGGACGAAACAATCTGTGACGCCTGGGAAGCTGCGAGCGATATCTTGAAGCTCGGACACTTTTTGATTGTAGGACTCAATTGTCGAACGACGAGCCCCTGGACGAGCCCCTGAAACCGCATCGGCTGCGATCACGATAAACGCATGATCCGTCGAAGGCTGTTCATCAAAGTGATGGGCACGAACCGCGTGAACCACATCTGGAGCTTCATTGCGAGCGGCAATAAAGTCAGCGCCAATCATCGCATGGCCACCTTCTTGAACGTGGTCCATGGATTTTCCAATATCGTGAAGCATTCCCACACGGCGGGCTTTCTTAATATCCAGTTTAAGTTCACTTGCCATAAGACCGGCGATCCAGCCAACTTCACCACAGTGGAAGTATTGATTCTGAGTGAAAGAATAACGATAGCGCAAAGATCCCATCATCTGACGGATTTCAGCGTTCAAGCCTTCCAGTTTCAATTCTTTTGCTAAAGCATCACCATCGTGTTTGATGTTTTTGAAAAGTTCTTTCTTCTGATTCTCAGCAATTTTTTTGATGAAATCAGGGTTGATGTTTTTCTTTTCTTTAAAGATGCGCTCAAGCGTACGGCGAGTCAGTTCACGGCGAACTGGATCGAAACCCGCAACACCCACCATGTCCATGCCTTCTTCAACGATAATGTCACAACCACAAGAGTCCTGAACGGCCTTGATGTTGTTACCAGCGGGATCGCAGAAAAGTTTACGAACATTGTTATCTGGGAAATTCACAGCGCCAATACCGCGTTCTGCGCAGTAAGGGCGGGCAAAGCGATCGATAATCAAAGATAAAATCTTTTTGGCTTTTTGCTCCGCATGTTCCTTTGTGTCGTCTTCATGCTCTTGGACATAGCGCGCGGCCCGTTTTCGAGCGTCATCTTCCATGTGCGCTTTTAACTCATCTTTAAAAGCTTGCGCGGAAGTATTGAGACGGCTCGTCAGTTTTTGTACGAAATCTTGATTTAATGCTTTTTGTGCTTCTTTTACTTTGTTGAGGCTGGCTTCCTGCGCACGCAACGCTTGCTCTTGCGTTTTCACTTCGCCTTCGCGCTCTTGAAGTTTCTTTTTTACTTCTTGGTAAGCAGCATCAGCTTTTGATTTTTTCTCAGTGGCCACTTCGCTCAGTTCTTCGATGCGCTCTTCGGTTTTCAGCATGTCGCGTTCAACACGTGTCCAAAGTTCCATTTCAATTTCTTGAATGCGTTCTTTTTCTTCTAAAGCGCGAAGTTCGATAGCCTCCTTGGCTTCGCCAACGATGTCTTCTGCTTCTTCGCGTGCTAAACGAATTTTGCGAGCTGCTTGAAATTTATAAAAGGCCCAGCCGAGTCCGCCACCGACAACAAGAGAAAGTAGGGCTGTAGCAATGGTTAAAAACATAAGATACTCCTAACCTTTTGATTCTACTCCTAGCTCTCTGTTTAACGCAATTTTTCCTGCGGTTTACTTTGTGCATTAAGAGCTTTAGTATTAAAAAAGAGGCAAAAGTGAGGAGCGGTATGGGCGCAATGGAATGTCAGACAAAATGGCTAGGTGAATCAGCTGGAGGGTTGGCTTTTTCAGCCCAGGTGCGCCAACACAGTTTCATCATGGATGCGGGCCAAAGTTCGGGCGGAAAGGACCAAGGTCCTTCACCGAAAGAAGTTCTCCTCGCCAGCATCTGTGCCTGCTCAGGAATGGATGTGGCTTCCATTCTGAAAAAAATGCGGGGAGTCGTTGAAAGCTGTGAAGTGAATGCAAAGACGGAAACAACTTCAAGTTACCCATCGATCTTTAAAGAAGTCTTAGTCGAGTACAAAATCAAAGGTTCTGAAATCAGTGAAGAGCAGGCGTTGAAAGCTGTTCGCCTCTCAATGACAAAATATTGTGGTGTAAGTGCAATGGTGGTCGATGCTTCACCAATCAGTTATCAAGTGCATTTGAACGGAAAATGGATTGGCGACGGCAAGGCACATTTCGAAGAGGTTGCCGAGTGATTGCGTTTGAAATTCCCTTTCATGAAATGGATTTTACTTACGCGAGATCGCGCGGCCCGGGTGGGCAGAACGTCAACAAGACGAATTCCGCAGCCATTTTGCGCTGGAATCTCTTCTCTTCGCATGTGTTTAATGAAGAAACCAAAGCAAAGCTCGCCAATAAACTTCAATCACAGCTGACTGTGGATGGGGACTTATTAGTGCGCAGTGAGGTGCATCGCGATCAAGATCAAAATCGCAGTGAATGTATTCGAAAATTGCATGAAATTTTGCGTAAAGCTTTGTTTGTTCCACGCAAAAGAATTGCGACGAAACCCACGCGGTCTTCGCAACGAAAACGCGTCGAGAGTAAAGTGCGCCGAAGTGAAGTGAAACAAGGAAGACAGAAGATCAAACTCTAGGTGCCTCATGACACAAAGAGTCCGAGGTCTTGACGATGCTGCGACTTACCGATAATTCATAATTATGACAACAATTTGGAAGTTCTTAAAGTTCGTGTTGGCGCTTCTTATCCTCGTCGGCATCGTCTGGGGTGTAGTGGCAAACTACAGTGTGATTTTCTCAAAAACAGTGGTGGGTGAAATCACACGTGTTGAAAGAGTCGAGTTGCCAGTTGCTTTAATGGCGCGCCCTGATCAAGTGACATCGAAAGTTTTCTCTTTCGCCATTGGAATTAAAGATCAAAAAACAGGTGAAATCTACACAGCTTCTTCTGAAGATCGCCAGTGGGCAGTTGCTGAAAAAGGTCAATGTGTGGAAGCCGTTTTTCTCCCTTATCCACCTTGGGAATTCACTAAAAAAGACACTTACTTTGGTGCACGCTTAGTTCGTTTATACGAGTGTGCTAAGTAATGCTTGAACTTCTCCTTTTGGTGACTGCCATTGGAGCTGGATTTCTTGGAGCGCTTCTAGGACTGGGTGGCGGGATTATTATCGTTCCCGTCCTGACTCTTGTTTATCACGTCGATATTCGCTATGCGATTGCCGCCAGTTTGATTTCCATTGTGGCAACTTCTTCGGGTGCAGCGGCCAGTTATCTGAAGGATTCATTAACAAATCTTCGTCTGGCCGTATTTCTTGAAGTTGGAACCGTGAGTGGTGCAATTGTCGGATTCTTACTGGCAAGTTACATCAAAGCGCAGTTTTTATTTTTGCTCTTTGGGGTATTTCTTTTGTTTTCCGCTCTGATGATGCTTCGTCGTCGTGGTGATCATATTTCGCAACATAATCATTCTTGGGCGAACAGCATGCGTCTCGATGGCGAATTTCCGGATGGAAAAGGTAACATCGTAGCTTACAAAGTCGAGCATGTTCCTTTGGGTTTGTTTGCTATGTTCGGGGCTGGCGTTTTGTCGGCACTTTTAGGAATTGGCAGTGGGATCTTTAAGGTCCTGGCAATGGATGGAGCAATGAAGCTCCCGATGAAGGTGTCTTCGGCGACTTCAAATTTTATGATTGGTGTAACGGCTTCGGCCAGCGCAGGAGCTTATCTTTTGCGTGGAGATGTTCGTCCTGAAATTGCCGCACCTGTAGCAGTGGGAATTATCATTGGTTCGACTGTGGGCGCTCGCGTGATGATGAAAATGTCGCCGGGGCTTATCCGTAAAATTTTCGTAGTTGTCCTTGCGATTGTTTCCGTTCAAATGATTATGAAGGGATTGGCATGAACCCACAAGACAACCAACTTCATGATTTAGAAATGATCATCAGCAAAGTCTTGCGCATCGGAGTGATGACTGCGGGAATCTGCTTGCTCTGGGGCTGGGTCGGAATGTGGATCAAAGATGGTGATGCCCTTTCTCATTTTCAAACTTATCAACCAGAACCACTTTTGGAAAAAGTCCAGTGGGCTCTTTTAATGCAAGATCGTCCACTCCTGATTGCACTTTTCGGTTTGGTTATTTTGGTTTGTTTGCCGCTATTGCGTGTGTTGTTGACTGGCATTCTTTTTTGCAAACAAAAAGATTTCCGTCTTGCTTTGATGGCTTTCCTTGTCTTTGGAACTTTGGTTGCAAGTTTCTTTTTAGGGATTGAATTGTAGCTTTTGTTCCCTCACAAAATACAAAAATTTAAGGCCGCCTTTTCTTGGAAAGCAGTTAACCTGCGCAAAAGAAAAAGGAGTCTCTATGATCGTTCGAGATATCATGCACTCAGGTGTTCGAGTCATTAATCATCAATTGTCTGTTGAACAAGCAGCTAAGATGATGGAACAAGGAGATTTTGGCAGCATTCCCGTTGAAAAGAATGACAAGATGATTGGGATGTTAACCGATCGAGATATCGTCATTCGCGTGGTAGCCGCCGGTAAAAATCCCAAACTGACCAAAGTGAGCGAATGCATGAGCCGAGGTATCAACTGGTGCTTCGATGATGATGATCTAGAAACTGTCGCACGAAAAATGAAGGAAAATAAGCAGCGTCGTTTGCCTGTGGTTAATAGGCAAAAACGTCTGGTCGGAATGATCAGCCTTGCAGAGATCACGAATCTTCGTGAGCAGCCAAGAATTGCGCAGGAAGTCCTCTCTCAAGTCACTCATTAGTTTCTGGGTTTGGAGTCTGGGTTTGGGAAAGAAACCTCCGACCCAGATTCCAAAATTGCGAATCAGTTCAGAAAATCTTTTAGATATTATTTTTAGATATTATTTGGGTTGGGTGCCGAAAATTTCGAGCAAACGGGACGCTATTGCTTCTGGATTTCTTTCCATAAAATCTACCTGCAGAGGGTAGGCTCGTGCTGAGTCTTTTAACAATTGTTCTATCATGGCGTAGCTGCGGCCGAGGGGTGTGTCTTCAGGGGCCGACGAACGTGGGTAAATCATCACTGAAACGCTCGTTGCAAGCATTGCTTTTACTACGCACAGAGTGCCGCCAAAATTGTTTTGGTAGTAGAAGTCTGGCATCTGGATGGACTCTTCGATTTTATTCAAACGAGAGCAATGAATAACGGCTTTGAATTGTTGTTGTTTAAATAGATCGAGAAGTCGTTGGTAATCGCAGAGGTCTGCCTCGACGGTCATTCCGAAAGCAGGAAGGCTTTCATAAGTGGAATGCATTAGCTTATCGATGGCAATAGGATCAAAGCCCGCCTTTGCGATGCTTTCACAAACAAGATTTCCAAGTTGCCCGGCACCGCCGGTGACTAAAACTTTAATTTTCATTCTTAAACTAATTTATTCGCCAAATACCAAGGAAGCAAAATGTAAAGAGTGACATCACGAATTAGATAGTAAGCAAAGAAGGCTGCAAATATTTTCCAGCCAAAACGTTGAATGACAGCTTTTATGCCGCCTTCGCGAAAGACCTTTTTTACCTCAAGCAAAAAGCGCGGGGTCAACCGATCTAGAAATTTCACTTTTTCTGGCGCATTTTGCATAAAAGATCCCTCTGCTTCGTGTCTCCTCTCCTTTAAAGGGCATAAGCTGAGGGGTCAAGGAAAAGGGGGGATCCGTGAAAAGGAGGGAATGAGAGAAGGATCTGAGGGGACTTTCCACGGACCCGCTCCTAGGGCCTTATTATGACACACTTAATGATGCTCATGGTCATCGCTAGTCCATCTCTGGTCTGGAGTCTTAGCATAGAGGAATGAATCTGAAAAATCTCAAAACCACAGCCTTTATTCAATTGTACGGCCTTTTTAAAATCCCGTTGGTGCTGTTCGTAAGCCCGCGTGTTGTCGAAGCGACAGATCAAAAATTTGTTTTGAAACTTCCTTTGAAACGCCGAAACAAGAATCACCTAGGATCTATGTACTTTGGAGCCTTGGGAATTGGCGCGGAACTTTCAATTGCTGCCGCAGCGGTGATGGCAATTGTGGAATCAAAACAAAAAATCGATTTTGTTTTCAAAGACTACAAAGCCGATTACACCAAGCGCGCTGACGGACACGTGCATTTTGTTTTTGAAGATGTAGCTGCCGTTAAATCTTTGATCGAAGAGGCAAGAACCAATCCGAACCGCATCGAGAGAAAATTTAAAGGACACGCGGTCGTGCCCTCTAAATCTGAAACAGAGCCCGTGATGACTTACGAGCTCACGCTGTCGGTGAAGAACAGATCACTCAAGTCCTGATTTGGAGAGAGCTTTGCTGCTCTCTTCAAACTCGTTGATGAGCTTTTGGTAAATCTCACGCACCGATAGGATATCATCGACAAGGCCGACAGATTGGCCGGCACTCCAAACTGTTTTCCAAGTTGGATTGATCGCCGCTTTTTCCAGCGACTTCATGCCCATGAGGTGAATCAATGGCACCATGTACTTCTTGGTCATTTTATTTTCTTTTAAAACTTTTATCGCCCAAGGAAGATCCGTTCCAAGTTTTTGTACATAAGGAGTGTTGATCACAGCAGCCGGAGTTCCTGAAACTCGTGTCGTCATCACAATATCTTCAGGTGTTGATTTCACGACGGCCTCTTTATAAGCCAGATCCACTTGCGCCTCTTTGCTCGCGATAAAGCGAGTTCCTATGCTCACGCCCGCAGCTCCGAGAGCCAAACTTGCCGCAATCATGGAGCCATGGCTGATTCCGCCGGCTGCGATAATTGGAATCTGTAAGCGAGTTTTAAGCCAAGGAATTAAAACCAACGGAGAAATAGGCCCCGCATGTCCACCAGCTCCGGCGCCTACCGCAATGACGCCATCAGCTCCTTGATCTTGAACTTTTAAAGCGTGTTCTAAATTCGTGACATCACATAAAACTTTGGCGCCGTTTTTATGAGCCTCTTCAATCACACGCTTTGGATTTCCCAGTGATGTAATGAAAAGATCCACGCCGTGATCAAGCGCAATTTTAAGATCTTCATTTTGTCGGGTGTTGGATTTATTAACGATGATATTGACGCCAATCGGTTTGCTGGTTCGGCTGCGGATTTCCTTAAGAGCCTCTGCGTATTTTTCGATGGGACGATAGTTCAAAGCAGGAAAGGTTCCAATCCCACCAGCCTCACTGGCTTCGGTGACGATGTCTGTATTACTCACTAAAAACATCGGCGCCGCGATGATCGGGAAATCGACTTTCATCAATTCAGAAAATGGTGTTCTAATTCTTTTCAGCATATTTACGTACCTCAATTTTTTGCGAAGAATAAATTCCTGTGTGACCAGAGAAAATGTAACTCGTGATACATGCAATCGCCATGTAGATAGCGGGCGCGGATCCAAACATTTCAAGAGCCATTAGTAACGAAGCGAGCGGAGTGTTGGCGGCCCCAGCAAAAACGGCGACAAATCCCATTCCGGCAAGCAGTCCTGTTGGAAGTGTAAAGATGGTCGAAAGAAAACTTCCTAAAGTGGCTCCAATAAAAAACAGGGGCGTGACCTCACCACCTTTAAAACCGACACTTAATGTGATGACAGTAAAAAGAATTTTCAAAGCAAAGTCATAACTGGCACTCGGATGATAAAAACTATCCGCAATCACCGGAATCCCAAGGCCGAGATAGCGTTCCGTTTGCACAATCAAAGAAAGAGCAATGATGACGAAGGCACCTAAAACCACGCGCACATAAGGTGAGTTGATCGAGCGGTTCAGATAGTTAGAAAGATGATGCTGACTGGTTGAAAAAATCCAAGCGCACAAACCAAATAAGGCCCCTGCAATAAGTGCTTGTAAAAGGCTTGTGGCATTCAGATCAGGAACAATAACAACCGAGTAGGAGGTGTGCGTGATTCCCCAGGCTAAACAAACTGCATGGGCAATGATGGCTGACAGCAAGCAGGGGAGCAGAGCACTGTAGCGAATGCGTCCGATAGTTAGAACCTCAAGACCAAACACCGCGCCCGCCAGAGGTGTTCCAAAGACTGATGCAAATCCTGCCGACATTCCCATCATGAGAATTTGCTGGCGATCAATCGCGAATTTTCTAAAAACTGCGGCCCATCGATCGGCCAAGGCTGCTGCCATCTGAATAGCCGTTCCTTCACGTCCAGCAGACCCACCAAAGAGATGTGTGAGTAGGGTGCCGGCATATACAAGGGGAGCCATACGAAACGGAATAACAGCCTGGGGCTGATGAATCTCTTCCAAAATGAGATTATTTCCACGCTCGATTTTATGTCCATAGCGAGAGTAAAGAAAAACCACGAGAAGTCCGCCGAGTGGCAAAAGATAAAGAAGCCAAGAGTGGTCTTCGCGCGTTTTTGTGACCCAATCAAGAGTCCACAGGAAAAAAGCAGAAGCAGAACCGGCCAGAGTGCCGATGATCACAGAGTTCAAAATCCAAAAGCTAAGGGTGATAAAAAAATCTTTGAACTTGTGAATAGGATCCTCCTCGTACTTTCAGCATACGAGGAGGAGTAAAGGACGCAAGGTCTTTTTTACGCTTTGATGTAGCGGCTCATGAGAACGAAAACTTCATCCTTGATCGCTTGCTCTCTTTCAGGTGTTTGTGGACCTAAAAGGCTCAAGTTCAAGATGTTGTTAAAGCAGCTCACGATGAACAATGCGATCATGTCGCGGTCGCGACCAGGAATCGCAGGTAAATGTTCAAGAACGGCTTTTTGATAGTGCTCAAAGAACACGCGGCGAGTTTCCCAGTAATCAAGCATCCCTTGAACGCCTTGAAGAGCTGTTCTAAGTGGACGGTTGTCGTGGAATCTCGTGAATCCAATATCAATGAAAGCATGAACTTTCGCGTCGATATCTGGAGCATGGAGTTTCGCTAAATGCTCTTCGATATATGCCAAGTCTTTCTGTAAAAGATCATCGATAACCGCAGCTACAATAGCTTCTTTGTTAGCGAAGAACTGATAAAGAGACCCGATACTGACTCCTGCCATCGCAGCAATTTTATCGGTCGTGATCGCATGGTAAGGCTCCTGAACAAGTAGACGTGAGCAGGATTCAACAATGCTGGCGACCGTTTCCTTGGACCGCTTTTGAACAGGGATTTTCAGCATGTACTTCTTGTCTTGTTGTGTGTGCGCTGGAACTGCACTCATAATTTCCTCCCTTCGAGGTTCGTAAACTTAGCTCACGTTCATATTCACCCGACGGGGGTTAACATTCAATACTGGTGCCTAAAGTATCATTTAGCAGTACTGCAGTCCTCCCAGAAGGTACATTTTGACCGTTTCTTGATTAAAATTGAGCAATAATAGATTTTGTGAGAAATTCTCACGCTACAAATACGTATCATTACGGGATAGCAATCAAGAAGCTGTTCAATGATGGTGAAAATTCGAATTTCACCATTACGAACGTGAAATCTTACGGATTAATACGAGTAATTTATCATGAAGTAAAACTTTAAATTTGAAGGAAATACCAGAATATCACTGGGAAACCGCTCTCAGAGCGGGTTTTGCGATGTCGAAAAATATTTTTTAAGCAGCCGTCCATCGCAATGCGACATCGCTGTTTTTGCGTGGACTCGCGTTTATAAAAACACTTCGAATTCCTAAGGCGATGGGGTTTCTATATAGCGCTCCTCGGGTTTTTCATAGAACTTGCGTGTGATCACATACACCGGACAGTGAGCCTTTCTCGCGACATTACGTGAGTAACTTCCCAATATCGCTGCACTCATCGGACCGCTCTGTGCTTCCATGATCACGAGATCCATTTCTAATCTATCGATGGATTCCAAAATAATTTCGTCCACAGCTCGGAAGCTGTTGTCGACAATAAAGTGTGCCGTGACACCTTCTTTTTGTGCCCATTCAATCCAATGTTGAGCGCGTTGTTTTTGATATTCAATTTGATGTTCGATGATCTGTTCCAGGGTTAGCATTTTGCCTTTGTAGTTATAAACCTGCGGGCGAGTCTCAAGGTCAAAAAGGCTTTCCACCGGACGAGTGATAATATGCAAAAGCGTGATTTCAGAATTAAAAATTTTTGCCACATCTAAAACATGGCGGAAGTTATCTTTGGAGTGATCCCCAAATTCTGTTGGGAACATAATATTTTTAAAGTTATTCAGACGATTGGTGTGCGTGCCGATGACGAGGACAGGAATGCTGGATTGAAGTAAAAGACTTTCCGCAAAGCTGCCTAAAATAAAGCGCTGAAATCCTTGGCGACTGTGACTGCCGACGACAATCAAATCCGCTTTGACTTGTTTGGCATATTCTACCAAGGTCTCTGCAGCTCCGGCATGAGACTGCGATGCGTGCGGGATGACTTTAGGGTCCTTCAAAAAAGGTAAGTTGTAGTCTTCCAATACTTCCAGAAATAAAGATTCAGCCGTCCGCGAATGATCTGTGACCCAGGTTGGTACCTCATATGTTGGGAGGACAATTTCGTTTTCGCGCAAAAGATAGAGAGGTTGGATGTCTGCCTGTGTGAGTTGATTGAGCTGCTTTAGGCAGAGTGCCATCTTCTGGTTGAGCTCTTTATTGTCTTCAAAAGCATCCATGGCCCAGATGATCTTCATAAAACCTCCCGCATTATCTTCTATTGCGCCAAAGCCTTGTGGGTTGCGCAAGAAGGCTGCAGGGAATGTGTCGGAAATCACGGACGTGAGTCGCGATATCTTAATTTTTATTTGAATAAGAGGTCTTGGGATTCTTTTATGTAGCTGAGGCCGCGTTCGTAGATTTCATCGGCGTTTGCTGGGCATTGTTGTTTGTTTTTTAGGGAAGGGTCTTTTTCCCATAGGTAGCATTCTTTTTTGCCGAAGTGGCGGATGTTGAAAACTAAGGCCCAGGGACCTTCGAACCATGCGGTTTGGCCTAAGTGGAAAATTGATGCGCCTTCTGAAAATTGGTCGGGGCGCAAAATCGATCGCCCTAGGAAATTTTCGGCCTGTAGTCCCATGAGGTCGACCATTGTTGCGCTGACATCGTTTTGTGTAAAGGCACCTTTCACTAAATTATCTTGGAAGGGTGATTTTCCTTTTGGTGTGACGGAGTGATACTTCATCAAAAAAGGAATGGCGTAGTGTTCGAAAATGTTTTGTGCTGAAAAACTTGTGTGATCCGAGAGGAGAACTAGCACCCAATCTTTTTTCCACTGGCGTTTTTTGAGTTGCTCGTAGAAATAACGAAGTTCCGTGTCAGCATGATGAACTGTGCTGAAGTGGTAAACAGTGTCAGTCTCATCGCCAAAGGCAGGATCTGTTCCTGGTGGTAATGCCAGGTCGTGAGTTGTGTTGGTGTTAACGCCGATGATGAATGGTTCCTGCATTTGATTCATTTTCGTCAGCGTAAATTCATACAAAGATTTATCAAAAACACCCCAGGTGTTTTGCGGGAGTTTTTCTAAATTGGGAATTTCGCGCTTCCCGTATGAATCTTGGAATCCAGCTTTTTGTGCCATCGGCCCAACGCCACTTGTGAGCGCATCAGATCCTTGAAAGAATGCAGATGAATAACCTTTCGCTTGAAGCATTTGTGGGAAGCAAAGAAAGTTTTTATTTTCAAGTTCCGAACTCATGATGCTTTTGCCCAGCGGATTAGGAAGTCCGCACAGAGTTGCAAACAAACCTTCCGTGGTGCGATGACCACCAGCCAGCATCAACTCCACATGCAGAGAATCTTTTTGTAAGGAGTTAAAAAACGGCAGAATTTCTTTATCCTGTTCGACACGGTTGACATAAACCCCGGGCCAGCCCTCAAGGAAAACAATAACGACGTTGCCATCAAAGTTATGCAGAGCTTTTTTGATTCCGCGTTGAGCCCGCCATTTATGAAAAACTTCCGCCGTGTTTACGGCAGTTGGAATATCCAGTTGTTCGCGTGTGACTTTCGGGCCTGCGAAAATCGCCCAGAGGATGCTATAAGAGCCGTTCATTGCCAGTGTCGCACCTGTAGCCCCGCCACCCGCACGATAGGCCCATGAAGGATCCTGAGGGATGCCTTCAAAGTTTCGAATCATTCCAAGGCTTAGAGCTAAAGTCAGGAATAGTAAAACCCCGCGTTTCCACCAACCTTGAACAGGCTTGATAAATGTAAAGCGCGACTTGATCAGGAAATAAGCAACCAGGAACGAGAAAAGAACCTTCAGCCAGTTTTGTTCAATTAAGCCACCTAGAGAGCCTTGAATCGAAAGCAGGCTGTAAACTTCGTAGGAAATATGGCGACCGGATTCTTTGACATAGATCGCATCCGTGCTCATTCCGACGGCATAGGCGAAGAAAAAGAAAAACTGCAAACTCTTCTGGGCCTTTTTGCTGAGATTAAAAATCAAATGCAGACCAAAAAGAATTAGGAAGAAAAATCCCGCCATCGCCAAATCAAAATGCCAACCGTACCAGAAAGCACCGAAGCTGTTTTTGATCGAGCTTAGATCAGAGAAGCTCCAAATTTTTAAATAGAAGGCGACAAAAGCACGAAAGGCCATCCCAAGGATGGCCATGCGTAAAATGAAAGAAATGGCGGCGCCGAAGAATGAAAACAAGTCGGAAACCTAGTTTGAAGTCGCAGGTGATCCGTTGGTAACGCCTTGTTGAGCTTGCAACTCAGCTTGCTCTTGTTTCAAGATGTACTTCTTCGTTGCTTCCGGAAGTTCTTTCCACATACGGAAAGACAACCAAGCGCCCATGATCGCAAATGGAATCAAGAACAATGGCCAGTAAACCCAGTTTTTATGGCTGAGGTAACCGATTGCCAAAGATTGCAAACCTGAACCCAAGTACACGCAACCATCCACGATACCGGATGCAGTTGCAGTCATTTTCTTACCACCGAAATCGGCAGCAGCTGTCCCAGACATCAAAGAGTGAACACCGATAACTGCCAAAGTCATCAAGACCGCAGCCGTACCAAAGATCGTAGGATTGTTCATCAAAGTGATTGTCATGATGATCAAAAGAACAACCATCACGATATTATTGATTGCTGCTGGAGGGCCACGACGTGATTGGAAGAAACGGTCTGAAACCGTACCTGCCAAGAAACCGCCGATGATACCTGTTAAGCAAAGCAAAAGACCCCAGTTCTTCATAAAGAATTCAGAACCGTGGAAGAAAGCTTCATTTGTATTTTGAGTTTCTTTAGCGAAAACCAAATACCACTGCATGATACCGTTACGAATCACGCCTGATGTGAAATCCACAAGAGCGATCGTGATCATAACCGGGTTTGTGAAGATCTTTTTAAGCATGAAGCCAATAGAGATTTTCAACTTATCGTCATTCATTTGAGGGTCATCAGAAGATGCGTCAGCTGTATCGAAATCGTCAAAGTTTGCGTCTTTAGGGGAGTCTTTCAAAAGAACCATGTCGATCAATGCCCAGCACACAAGAAGGAACGCAGGGATTGTGAATACCAACCAAGTTGCATCTGTCACGCCTGTGTCGATAGCGAAGATGTGTTGGATAAAGTTACGGAAAGCAGAAGGTTCACCTTTAGAAGTCAAAGTCGAAGCATCAACGATCGCTTGACCCCAGTCGAAGGCAAAGTACACACCGAATGAAATCAATGTACCAAAGATCGCGCCGAAAACACCGCGCTCACGAACGTGGAACCAATATGCCTTAATCTTAATAATGGAAACTGCACCGTAAGATTGGAAGAACATATTAAGTGCGAAGAGAACTGACATCGCCAAAACCATGTTCGTTTTCAAGCGACCGATCAAATACAAGTAAGTCACGCCACCCATTAAAAGATTCATAAGAGCAGAACCAAGAGCTGCGATGATGATACCTTTTTTACCGCCGATTTTATCGACTAGGGGACCGTTGAGGAGGAAAGAGAAACCGTAAGTGATTGTTCCGGCTGCGAAGATCAAACCAAATTGTTCTTTGGTCATCATGTCGCCAAGGGCGTTTTTAGAAACAGCGAGATTGTATCGACCCATGTAGAGGAAGGCGTAAGTCATGCCTAGTGGGAACCAGTTCATAAATCTGCGCACCATAAACTTGCGACTGTGATTTAGAGGGTTGTTCTTAAAGTATAAGAAAATCACAGCAAACAAACACAGGCTAACGAGTACCAACGCCATGGGGCCTCCATTTAAATTTTCGCGCTCAACTTAGAGGATAATTACCGCATTTGCAATCTAAAGGGCCTCACTTTGCAGAGCGAATTTCATCAGGATTCTGTCAAGACGGCTTCAGTTGCGGCTCACATGGCGGTCTTTATAAATTTTACGCAACACATTAGGTATATGAAGAATAATAAGGTTCCTTATAGAGGAGAAAATGCCCCCTTTCGGGGTTTGGGAGAGGGTTTTTATCCATAAGTAACACTTATGGAAGGAGTAAAAATTATCAGTTTGTCCTTATAGGTCTAGTTCGATAAATTGAGTCTCAGAACGGGACACAAGATTGATCCCGAACCCTCGGTAAGACCCAGGGCCCCTCTTCAAAGTGCGAGAGTCCGGCCCACAAAAGCGAAGCCGTAGTCACGGCGCCCTAACATCCCACCTTATAAGCCCACCTAACACTCCTTACCGAGGCTTGCACGCGCCTGCGTCGATCTGTTAGTTTTCATTCACTATGTTTAAATACCATCCGCTCTACGAAAAACAAAAAGACACCACTCAATACAAAAAAATCTCGTCAGACCACGTGAAAGTCGAAAAAGTCGGCGATCGTGAAGTTCTCGTTGTCGCTCCGGAAGCTCTTGAGCTTCTAGCGCAGGAAGCATTGAAAGATGTCTCTCATCTTTTGCGCGCGTCGCACTTAGAAAAGCTTGAAAGAATTCTTCAAGACCCTGAGGCGTCACCGAATGATCGTTTCGTAGCAGTGGATCTTTTAAAAAACGCGGTGATCGCGGCTCAGGGCGAATTTCCGTCTTGCCAAGACACGGGAACAGCGATTGTGGTCGGTAAAAAAGGTGAGCGTGTGTTCACTGGTTTTGATGATAAAGAATTTCTCTCCAAAGGTATTTACAATACTTATCAGAATAAAAATCTTCGTTACTCGCAAATGGCGCCGATTAGTTTCTTTGAAGAAAAGAACACAGGATCAAACCTGCCAGCGCAAATTGATATTTATTCCGAAGCAGGTGATGAATATAATTTCTTGTTCCTGGCAAAAGGCGGCGGCAGTGCGAATAAATCTTATTTGCACCAAAAGACCAAGTCAGTTTTGAATCCAGAGTCATTTGAAAAGTTCGTAAAAGAAGTTTTGAACTCTTTGGGGACAGCCGCGTGCCCTCCTTATCACTTAGCTCTGTGTGTGGGTGGGACTTCTGCTGAAGAAACTCTCAAAATCGTAAAATATGCCTCTGCTGGATATTTAGATGGTTTGCCAACTTCAGGAAGTGATGGTGGTCGCGCCTATCGTGATCTTGAAATGGAAAAGAAAGTTGAAACTTGGGCGCGTGAAACAGGTATTGGCGCTCAATTTGGTGGTAAATACTTCGTGCATGATGTGCGCGTGATTCGTTTGCCTCGTCATGGAGCCAGTTGCCCAATTGGAGTGGGAGTTAGCTGTTCAGCAGATCGCAACATCAAAGGCAAAATCACGAAAGACGGTATTTTCCTTGAGCAACTCGAATTGCACCCAGAACAATACTTGCCGAATCATTTGAATGATTCTTCGGCTGAAGCAATTGTGATTGATCTGAACAAACCAATTCAAGAAACACTGAAAGTTTTGTCAGCCCAAAAAGTCGCAACTCGTGTGATGCTCAATGGTCCAATGATCGTAGCCCGCGACATTGCCCACGCAAAACTAAAAGAAAAAATGGACAAAGGCGAAGGCGTGCCAGAGTACTTTAAAAACTATGCAGTCTATTACGCAGGACCAGCAAAAACTCCTAAGGGTTATGCCTCGGGTTCATTCGGCCCAACAACAAGCGAACGCATGGATCCATACGTAGGCGAATTCCAAAGCAAGGGTGCTTCAATGATCATGCTGGGCAAAGGCAACCGAAGCCCACAAGTAACAGAAGCATGTAAAACATACGGTGGATTCTACTTAGGCTCAATCGGCGGCCCAGCTGCGCGCTTAGGAAAAGAATGCATAACAAAAGTAGAAGTCCTAGATTTCCCAGAGTTGGGGATGGAATCAGTTTGGAAAATCGAAGTAAAAGACTTCCCAGCGTTCATTATCGTCGATGACAAAGGAAACGATTTCTTCAAGTCCTTCATCAGAAAACTGTAAGAATAACATCAAGGTCGATCATCACGATCGACCTTAAGCAATTTTTAAAAACTAGTTCGGTACTTCGCAACGGATCGTGCAAGTCGCATCACAGAATACTTGAACGGGTTTGCTGCCTGGTGGAATGTAGTTCGGTGAGCATCTTGTGTTGCAGAAAGGTGAACCGAATTCTGGACGGCCACGATTCATTTCACAACGTCGTCTGCCATCGTAAGTTGCCGTTTGTTCAGCTCTTCGTTTTACATCATCAATGCAGAAGCTTCCGCGATTCGAGCAAGTTGCAAACTCACGGCCGTAACCATACTCATAAGTGATACGCGAAAACTCAATTGCGCCCTGGATTTCATAAGCATCCTGTTGAGCATCATAAAGTTCTTGTTGTGCCCAAGCGGCATTCATTCCTAAAGCCAACGTGCAAAGAAAAACGAACAATTTCATCCCGATCTCCTCGTTTGTGTTTATAACACTATCATTTCGTGAAGCTCTGCCGAGTTCAATCCTTTTGTAAGTTGTCCTTCAGCAGAATCGGCAGTGCGCGACTGACGAGATTCAATACAACCGGTCCTAGCAATAATCCGGGAAGACCCAACATAATAACTGCTCCCACCACACAGGTGAAGCTGATAACGGCCGAGATATCGTTGTCTTTTCCAACAAGCAGAGGCTTTAAAATATTGTCGATGGTTCCTGAGATTGTTGCGATAATGGCTAAGCCAATAGCTGCTCCCGTTCTGTCCCCTAAGTACGCTAAAAGGGCCAAAACATATCCAACAGGTGCAGCACCAATAACAGGAATAAAAGAAACGACAAAGGTAACCGCTAGAACCAACCAGAAATCTCCTTCGCCGAAAACCAAACTTCCCATGCCCACGATAAAAGCTTGAATCACACCGACGACAAAGGTTGAAAAAAGAGTGATCGAACAGCTGTCTTTGGCAATCTTAATAATCTTATCCGTCGTGTCTTCCGCAAGCGGGGAGTACGACACAACAAAGTATCGAACACCGTTTGCTTTTAAAAGCATGACCAAAAGAAGAATAAAAAACGTAAAGCTCGAAATCACGAATGCTGGCAGTTGAGTGACAAAATCACTGGAGAACTGAAGAACAGAAGCGCCCAGTTTATGCAAACCAGATTCGACGATATCGCGGGCAGGGGTGGCCAGATCCACTCCGGTAAAGTCAGAAATTCTTTGGATGTTTTGGATGGCGAAGTTTTTTAAAACTTGAACCTGATTTGCGATGCGATCTTTTTCAATCTCTTGGGGACGGCTGAGGTACATCACCGCACGGTATGCAGCTAAAAATAACGGAATAAAGAAAACACCGAGTCCCGCAAGAAGAGTGACTGTGATGGTGAGAGTTCGGTGTGAGCGAAAACGCTTGGCCATCTTTTCAATCCAGTCGTGCAGACCTAACGCAAAGATGCCAGCTAGAATCATCGGGAATAAAAACGGCCAATTAATATAAATAAAGGCCGTGATAAGTGAAAGTATGAAAAACCACAAAAATACACGTGTTTGATTCTGAGAGTATGATGGCATGAATCAAGCTTAGGGCGTTGCGCCCCCGAGGTCAACCCGATGCGCTTGTGACAAAGCGAAGTCCCAATTTTTGAGTCTCTTCGGCTGCATCCCACTGGCTCCAACGCACCTGGCCTTCGACGGAGACAAACTCACCATCTTTGCGCTGATAAGAGAGTTGGATAAAATCTTTGTCTTTATAAAAAGGCGCTTTGATTTTAACGCAGGACCCATTTGGTGACACATTTTCAAAGGACCCCGGTAAGATCGGCTGAAATCCTTTATTAGTCGTTCCTGCTGGTAAGAGCGACGGGCTTACCAGTCCGCGCACTTGGTTTTCTTCGCGTTGATCTTGACGAAGCAGTGGCGTTTGACCGGCGAGGTATTTGGTCAGAATCGTTGGTAAATGAGACTCTTCGGTTTTCCATAGGACTACAAACTCATTAGAGGCTTTTACTTTAAGTTTCATTGAGCTTGAAAGCTCTTGCACAATAAAAAATGTTTTTACCCGAGAGTAAGTTTTTTGAAAGTAACGATAGAGCTCGAAGTGGCGTAATTCTAAAAATGGTAAATAGGCCAAAATGATTTTTTCAGATTCATTATTGATCAATTCGGCTCTGAGTTCGTAAGGATTCTGAATCATTTTAACATCCATGTTGCTTAAAGACTTCAGTGTCTTTGGTTTTTCTGTGAGTCCTGTCACAAAGATTTGTGTTTTCATGAAAACCTCCTGTGTGAGAGGTCTCAAAGCAAAGAAGGCGCCAAGGAGAGTTCGATTGTAGAGGCCTCTGAACTGTTAGAGAGCTGACAGGTGTTAAGTGCCAGCTAACAGGGGGCAGTTCTTAACATCCCAAAGGGAGACACATCTGGTCGGATTTCCTTTCTTTTCAAGGTCTTAAAGGAGGGCTAATATAGGAAGCGCTCGAGGTGAGTATGCAAACCAAGACAGTTGTTATTGTGGGTGGTGGCTTTGCTGGATTGTCTGCTGCCAAAGTGTTGGCCAATAAACCAGAAGTAGAGGTCATTCTGATTGACCAAAGAAATCATCATCTTTTCCAACCTCTTCTTTATCAAGTTGCAACCGCAGGACTCAATCCATCTGATATTGCCGTGCCGATTCGAGGTCAGTTTCCAAAAGCTCCGAATGTCGAGGTTCACTTGGGTCGGATCGAAAACATCAATTTGCGGGAAAAGTATCTGCAGATCCCGGAAGGAAAACTTTCATTCGATTATCTTATTCTCGCCTGTGGAGCTCAGCATAGTTATTTCGGGAATCCCCAATGGGAAGACTTCGCTCCAGGACTTAAAAGTGTGGAGCAGGCGACCGAAATCCGCCGTCGCATTTTAACAGCGTTTGAAGAAGCAGAAAATGAGATTTCTGAAGAACGGCAAAAGGAGCTACTTACATTTGTGATTGTTGGCGGGGGCCCTACAGGTGTGGAGCTTGCGGGTGCAATCGCTGATATCAGCCGCACGGTTTTAGTAAAAGATTTTAATCGCATCAATCCAGCAAGTGCTCATGTTATTTTATTAGAAGCGGGTCCTCGTATTCTTGCAAGTTTTGATGAAAAACTCTCGGCTCAAGCAAAATCTGATCTAGAGACTTTAGGTGTGGATGTGCGACTGGGTGCACGAGTGATGAAAATCGATGGATCAGGAGTGCAAGTAGGAAATGATTGGATCGCGGCGAAAGCTGTGTTCTGGGCGGCAGGAGTGAAGGCCGCAAAAATGCATCTGGATCCGACTGTCGAGTTGGATCGTGCCGGGCGAATCAAAGTGAAAGGAGACTTTTCGGTACCTGGGTTTCCTTCGGCATTTGTTGTGGGAGACATGGCTTCGTTTGAAATGTCCGCTGGAAAATTTCTTCCCGGCTTGGCACCAGCCGCAATTCAAGGTGGCAAGTATGTGGCGCAAGTGATTCTCAATGAAATTCGGGGCAGGGCTCGGGGAAACTCCTTTCAATATCTCGACAAAGGCCAAATGGCGACGATTGGAAAAAAGAAAGCCATCGCTCAGGCGAAGTTTTTCAAGATGACAGGTTTTCTGGCTTGGGTTGCCTGGCTCTATGTTCACATTCTTTATCTGATCAGTTTTAAAAATAAGTTCTCGGTATTTTTACAGTGGTCTTGGAGTTATCTTTTCTCGAAAAGAGGCGCTCGTTTGATCACGGAGCGCGATTGGAAGCTGAAGGACTGATAGCTTCGTTGAGGGTTTTTAACAATGGAGTTTTTTCGGCTGGCACCATTTCCGATACAAAGTGCCACCAAAAATATCCACCAACAAAATTTTCATGAAATTGCGGATCTTTGCTCATGCTATAGAATTCGCGAATCAAATTTATTTCGTACTCAGATCCAAACTGTGGTTTTTCTGGCCCGATTTCACCGAATCCGACTTTTGCATTTGGGAAAATCTGCGCTAATTTGATGAAGACCTCTTTCCAGCGAGGTTTGATTTCGAAACACTGGTCGGGGTACCAACTGACAAATACATAAGATAAGCCCAGGCGCATTTTTTCGGATTGTGACGATCGCGCGGAAGGCTTCTTGTCGAGTTCGAAGTGTTTGTGAATCCAGGAGAACATATCACTCCCGGGAGCTTCAATGCAGTTCACAGTGTCTTCAGGTTCTCCTTCATAAAAGAAAGTCACAGCGGTGAGAGATTTCTTCTTGGAAATTTCCTCATAGGCATTTCTGATTTTTTCAAAAGCGTGAGGACCCAGCCAAAGTCCATTCACTTCATTTCCAACTTCCCAAATGTCGACTTCGTTTTGGAGTGCCCGCCAAAAAGTTTGTGTACGCAAGCGATAGGCTTCCGGAGTAATATTTTTCATCTCAGAGGAGTCGGCAATCTGTCCCATAATATACGCAGCTGATTTCATTTTTATCAGTGCTGATTTATAAGAGTTAGGACTTCGTCCAAAATCAAATACGACTCGGGCTGTGGGCTTGATAGTGATTTGTGAAAGAGATCTGATAATTTCTTGAACAGGTGTCACATCATCAATCGTGACACCAATAAGGGGGCTTGGCGGAGTTTCGCCGGTAGCTTTGACTGCAAAGAGCAGACTGAGACTAACAAAGATTCCGCCGAAGTATCCCCTCATTGTTTAAACCTCTTATAGATTGAAATACCGCGAACGAATGACTTTCTCTGTCGATGGTTTTCCGATGGGAGAAAATCCGTTATCGTTTTCACCATTTTTATTTGGATCGACTGAGATCTCCCAAAAACAGATGCCTTTAAACCATGGCCATTTCGCATCCCAGAAGGATTGAAAAATCGCTTCATAGGCCATGGCCTGGTGATTAATATTGATCTCTCCAGATCCTGCATAAGTGAATGGATCGATAAAACCGTTGTGGACAGATCGGAATCCCAATTCTTTGATAATGGCTTTCTGAGTTTGGCCAACAGCCATTTCAATTTGAAGAAGACCAGTGTCAATCTGGCTTGCGTATGAATCGGCTCTTGATTTTAAAACAGACACCATGGCGTTTTCGTCTGTTGGAAAATTTTGTCCCTTGGAAGCGAGCGAACGATAAATATCAAGTCCAATGGCATCGAGTTCTTTCCAGAAACTAGAGAGGTCTTGCCAGATTTGTTTTTCCGTAGGATTTGTACGATCTGATAAATCGGCAAGGCGATAACGCCATCTCTCGAATTCGCCACCGGATGCCGCCAGTCCGTTGGAGTTAACTGTGTCATCGGTAAAATTGATATCGTACATCAAACGAATACCAGGGGCTTTGAAGCGAGCGTAACGTAAGAGTTCAAGCCATCTTCCTGGAAAACCGTAAGGGTGTTCTTTCCATTGGTCTTCAATACCGACTGTCATTGAATAAAGCTCAGCTCCCAAAGTAAACTCATCTGCTTTTGCAATACGGGCCACAGTTAAATAGATATCTAAATAGATGCGAAAGGATTCGAACCAACGGTTGGGATCCTTTGGCTGAATATTTCCATGCCACCAATTTTTAAATGTTCCATCCGCTTGTCGTTCTATATAGGGAAACTCTCCGTGGGGTCCGACGACGAAAAAGATCGGGCGGAGTCCAGCAGTCATGCCTTGGGATTTAATGTATTTGATGAGTCTGCCAATTCGAAGAGCTTCTTTGGATCTTTCGGCTGGTGGGGTTACGGGTGTGATTTCTGACGTGTAGGGTCCGTTCATAGTCGCGCGAACATTGAGAATGATATGATTCGATCCCAAAGATTTTGCGGCATCGACGGCTTTTTGTGCCGGTGTTTTCTCTTGTCCTGCTGGGGCAGCGTCATAAACGAAACTGCCATTTTCCGTGAGGTTAAAGCCCGCAATATATTTATCAAGGGCCCAAGCGGGTGAGCGCAAGAGTACAAAAAAAGCAAGTAGTACCAGTTGTTTCATATAAAGCTCCGACTATTCAATTCGATATAAAGTTGTTTTTTCTGTTGAAAGTCCCACACCACCAACAAGTGTTTGAATTTCAAGTTGATCACCGCGAAGAACACCACGAAGCTGCAACCATCCCGCACCCGGACGACGTCCGGTTGTCAGGTAGACGATGCCATCGGTGCCCAAACTTCCCAGCGTCAGATCCGCAAAGAAAAGAGTGTTGCCGACTTCTTCCAGTTTCCCCACTAAGTATCCGTCGAGGATAGAAACGGAAAGTCGAACATGAGCACTCTTGCCAGAAGGGAAAATGATATTTCCTTCATAGACACCCGCTGGCTTTTGTTTTTCTTTGCTGATTTCTACATAACGATCTTCAAAACTTTGAACCCTACGTCCTCTAAAAAGGCGCGACTCCGGTCGAATTGCAAATTCGTCTTTAATCCAAAGGAAGCCTTTTTTATCCAGGGCAATATGCAGAGGTGCATTTCTCTCGTGCGTCGTATCGGGTTCGCGGTCTGAAGCAATGAACTCCATTTTTTCAAAGTCGTAAGAAATGTTATAAAGGGATCGTTGTATTGAACGATCGGCATTGGACAGACATGCTATGACCAAATTGTCTCGAGCGATGGCTAGAGTCAAAGTCCATACTTCACCGGCGTTGTCGACCATTGCGTATTTTCCTTCGAGATCTTGAACTCGCATCACGACAGGTGTCGAAGAATGACTGAGCCATTTGAGAAGCTGTGTGGCTTCTTTGGTCAGATCAAGTTCTTGTGCGCGATTGACTAGCAGACCGGAGAGTTGCAAATAAGTGTAAACATAGTCAGGAGATGGGTTGTAACGAACTGACATCCACGCTTGTGCGAGGCCTTGGATTTGGCGTGGATTGAGGCTGTCAATGGCGCGTTTGAATTCCTCCTTCTTAATGACTTCTGCCAGATTGACCATTCGGATCAGTGTTTCCACGATCAAATCTTGGACGGCGGTGACTAAAGATGTGGGGGCTCCGGTCTGGAGAGTTTGGCCGTGCAAATTAATCGCAACCAAAAGATCAAGGTAATCATGTCCTTCTTTTTTGTTGTCGGCTTTTAAAGAATAAATCTGCAAAGCCATGATATCGACATACTCTGCAAACTCCGAGGGAATTTTAACTTTTCTAATCCACTCCAATTTATCAGCTTGGGTAAGTCCTGGACTTTTGAGGACATTAACTGCGGTCGTCGAAAGAATGCGACGAAACCCAATAAGAGAATAAGAATTATCACCCGCTATTTTTTGAACCAGAGGAAGAATGGATTCCAAGTTATTAGCAGCGGTTTTTAGGCGCCCTAAATCGGTCACTGAGTCGAGCTGATAATCAACCAGACCTAAAAGACGCTCAATTACAGGTGGAGTCATCCATCGCACATAGTATTGCATCCGCTCTTGAGAATCTTGTGTAACATTGAGCCATCGCATCCCATTGTCGGCCATAAGTGAAGCCAGATCCTTCACGGCATTCGGATAATAATCATTAAGCTGGGAAACATTTGCGAACTCGGTAAGCTGATCGAGGAGATAAAAATATTTATCAAAGGTCGCGGGATCTCGCATTTCTGGAATATTGAGTTCAATATCCATGATGATAGCGCGCAAATCTGCACGTCCACCTTTGGCTCTTTTTAAAAGCTCATCGGGTTCGGCGAGTTTCAGTGTCGCAAAGACCTGAGTTGTGAATAAAAGTGTGAACAAAAACGTGCCCAAGATTTTCATAGGGTATCCTTATAAATAGGTTCAGGTCTTTTTGAGACAGTGTTGTTTTTAATAAAGGCGTTAATATCGATAAATTTGTATCCGAGTTTTTTAAGCTCACGGATTATGAACTGCAGCTCAGCAGGATCTCCCGGGAATCTTCCTCGGCCTCCTTCTTCATAGCTTGTGACTAAAAACGGGTGATAGAAAAACGAAGCCCAAGCATCTCGCAAGACAAGGTTTCGTTTGGCATCGGCAACAATTTCTTCTTTTGAACGGGGAGCTGTAACATGTTCATTAATAAAGGGCTGAGAATTCCCTAAATTTTCAGGAATCAAACGTTGACCGTAAATGTCGCCATAGATTTCATAGGGAAACATCTGCCCTGTCCAAGGAGAACCCGTATATTGAACCGCCAAGTTTTTAAATGCATTTTCACGAAGTGCAGCGGCTTGCGGATGTGTTGATGACATATATAAACGTGGATCTTCTTTTTCGGGCACACCTCGCGCTTGAATATTGTAGTAAATGACTCGCCCAATGTTCCAAGGAAAGACGCGGGCGAAAATCAGATAATCTAAAGGGCTTGCTTGATAGTGTGGCATGAGCCAAATCGGAGCCTGCACTTGAGCGGCTTTCATGACAACGTTTCCATCTTCCAATTTATTGAGTACGTATGAAACACTATCTTCCGTCAGAGGCTGATTGTTGCGAGCATCAAAGAATTCAAAATCATCCCCGGAAGATCCGCTGTGGGGATTTTTGTGATTGCTGTATTGGTGAGTGACTCCGTGCCAGATGAACCCCGCATCAGGTCTTTTTTGAATTTCTCGCAGATAGCTCATAAACGGAGGGTGGCGATCCATTGTCACAAAACTTTGGAAAGGTGAGCGGGTAAAGTTGTAAAGAGGATCAAAGAAAATAGGAATGATGGAGATATTCACGGGAACTTGTTCTTCTTCTAAAAGGTCCGTCACTTTGTAAAGCCAGCTTAGAGGAATCAGTGCGTGGACATCTTCGATACGAAGAATCGCATGCTTGGCGTCGTGGCGAGGAGCTTCGCCAAGAATATCAAATAGAATATCTGCAAATACGAAATACCGATCAGCCTCATGAATAAAACTTAACGGGATGTCAGCAATATAGAAGTGATTACCTGATCTCAAGATGTAAGGAGATTTTTCGGCTGTAAAGTTGTGCTGGGCAGTGGCGAGCACTTTCGAACGATTTGGATAAATTTCAGAAAGAAGGGTTTGTTCAAAGGGAGCTAAATACACACCCGGTGCATCTTTACTCCAACCGCCATATTTAAAAAATACTTCTCCTTTATAGTGAATGTTTTTAAAGTATGTCGGATTTTTGTTTTTATCTAAGTGATCATAATCTAGATGTGAAAGACCTGAATAGCGATAGCCGAATATTTTTTCAAAGTCTGTTCCCAAATTCCAAACTTTGTATCCAAGCCAGGCTACGTTTTTTTTGGTGGCAACATAGTCTTGATAAAATTCTTGTGGAACGCGATTGTCGAAATAAGATGCGATGTAAATCGAGGCACGGCAATTTTCGATATCACCTTTTTTATAAAGCTCAATCGGGGACACAATTTGTTGATATTCAGGGAAGTGCCCCAGTAAATTTTGAACAAGGACTGAATAAGTTTTCCCCATCCAATATTTAGGATCGTCGGATTTGTCATAATAAATGTTTACACATTTTGTCCCCGCATATGAGGACAGGGTTATGAAAAAGCTAAGTAGAACGTACAAAGTATTGCGCATTGTTTTGGCCCCCGAATGGACCGAAAAACTAGCAAATGTCGGTAATTGCGCAAATTACCTTCAAGAAATTTCAATTTATTAACTTAGCCGCATTGCACACGTCATGTTTGAGAAATAAAGACGTCGCTTGTTTGTGATCTTTAACATATTTAAATTTAAAAACGGGGACAAGAAACTTAAGTGCAACCACGAATCAAAAACAAAATGATTAATACTGGAATTGGAATGCCAATCAGCCAAAGAAATATCCAACCGATCTTTCCGTTGTTGTTAAATAATGAATTCATATTGACTCCTCTCGCGTGAATTACTGAGTCCGTTTTGTTTTCCATTATCTCCTTTTTTGCGAGCGGGCCCAATACGAAATTTTACAGTTGCGAATGCTCACTCATTGTCGATTGTCGAACATGAAGTCGAGTTTCCGAATGAAATACAGATGCAATTACGACTTTGCGCCATTTACCGTCTGCTCGCTTCTTGTTAGGCTTGATGCAAACACCGAGTGAACTCGGAAATAGGGAGGAAAGTATGGCTAATCAAAATAAAAACCAAGGTGAATCTCAACGACAAGGCGAACAACGCAAAGGTGGCCAAGAGCAGCAACAGCGAGGTGGCGGCTCTTCTCAAAGCGGCGGCAGCCAAAATCAGCCAGGTCGTGGTTCAAGCACATCTGGATCTGAAGGCACAAAACGAAATGCCTCCAGTCGTAGCTAGGTTTTTAAATTTTTTGGGTGAGCCCCTCAGTGATGATGAGGGGTTGCTCCCTGTTCATGTTCCTTGTGAAGTCCTTCCGCAAACTCCTCAATCATTTTTTTATTAAAAGCGGGAATATCTTCCGGTTTGCGGCTGGTGACCAGGCCGTTATCAACCATGACTTCGGCATCATACCATTCAGCTCCGGCATTTATCATATCCGTTCTCACCGAAGGCCACGATGTGACTTTGCGGCCCGTCAGGATACCGGTTTCGATTAAAAGTTGCGGTCCATGGCAAATTGCTGCGATCGGCTTTCCTGAATCGACAAAATCTTGAGCGAAATCCACGGCTCTTTCGTCATTTCGAAGTTTGTCAGGATTCATCACACCACCAGGAAGAAAAAGGGCATCGAAATCTTCAGAATCCGCTTCCTCGAGATCTTGTCCTACTTCGATCAGCGATCCCCAGTTTCCCTTTGCCCATGCTTTGATATGCCCTTTATGGGGGGAAACGATCACAGTTCTCGCACCAGCTTTTTCCAGAGCAGCTTTTGGTTCGAAAAGTTCAGACTCTTCAAACCCATCTGTTGCAAGAATCGCAATATTTTTACCGTTGAGTTCGTTGGCCATATTGTTCTCCTATTTTTTTGTGTGAGCATAATTAGACTTGATATCCCTATTTAACACTCAATTCGTGACACTTGCGACGATACATACTTTGCTGCTTTTGTTTGGCATAAACTCGTCGCATCCTTTGACGTTTTGGCAGGGCACTGTTGGACTAAGGTTTCGCAGTAAAACAAAAAAAGGAGTTTTCTTTATGCTATCAAAGTATGTTCTTTCTTTGTGTGTTTCCGTGTTTGCTTTTTCGGCATTCGCTGCTGAGGGTGATGTCGTTGTCACTCAAACAGGTCAAAATTCAATTGAAGCAGTAAGCGCAACAGAGGTGGAAGCCAAGGTTGTGAAGGTCGATAAAAAAAAGCGTCTCTTAACTTTGAAGAAGGAATCCGGTGAAGAAGTCACAATCAATGTGGATCCAGAAGTTCAAAATTTCAATCAAATCAAAAAGGGAGATATTCTTAGAGTCAGCTACCTTGAGTCGCTTGCTTGGGAGTTGAAAAAGAAAAATCAAGATCCGATTCGTGTTACTGAAGATACCGATATTGTTCGAGCAGCTCCGGGACAAAAGCCGGGTGCGATGGCAAGCAAAAAGGTCACAGCAACTGGAACTGTCACAAAAGTGGATGAGAAAAATCACGCTGTCACTGTGAAAGGTCCAAAAAGAACTATCGTGTTACAGGTCCCAAAACCAGAAGTGTTTAAAAATATCAAAGTGGGGGATCAAATTGAAGCTACTTATACGGAAGCTCTTGCGATCTCTATAGATTCAGTAAAAAAATAGTTTTTAACCCATGTTTGGTCTAAAAAGGGAATCCCGACTTGGACCAAACATCCCAACACATCACTCCGGCCACAACGATAGATGCGAAACTCAAAAGTAATACCGCGCCAGCAGCGCAATCTTTAGCTTTGCCAATAATTGGATGTTGTTCGGGATGAAGACGATCGATGATAAATTCCAAAGCTGTGTTGATCATTTCTGCTGCCAAGACAAGCGCAATTAAAACGATAATCAGCGCCCACCAGAGGGGCTCGGGTCTGAGCACCATTAACAATATCAAAGCGCCCCATGCGAAAAGTGCCTGAGTACGAAAGCTAGATTCGTTTTTGAAAGCTATTTTTATTCCGTTCAACGAATATCGAAGACGGCGATGAAAGGCTTGGTTCTTCATGCTTTCCATTGAAACAAATTTTGCTACAAAAAACTATGAGAAGTTAAGGAGCCGATAAAGGAGGCTCTGGAGGAAGAGGTTTTTTAGCCCACTGTCTGATGATATTGATCAGTTCACTGCCTTCAACCGGCTTGGCAACGTGAACTTGAAATCCTGACCTCAGAGCCTTTTCCAAATCTTCGGGAGCCGCGTAGGCGGTGAGTGCAATGGCAGGAATCGAACCTCCGTGTCGTGGATCAAGTTTACGCACCATCTCGATCAAATAATAACCATCATACTCCGGCATGCCAATATCGCTGATTAAGACGTCGGGCCTGTTGGCAATCACTTTTTTAAGTCCTTCAGTTGCAGAACTGGCGGTGTAAACTTCTGCTCCCGCGCGTGATAACAATTTGGCCAAAAGATTCAAAGCATCTATCTGATCCTCAACAACTAACAAGCGCAAACCTCGTAGTGGCAGTGTCTGAACGCTGCCTTGATCTTTCGGAAGTGTCAGTGCAACTTTAACCGCATTAATGGGAAGAGTGACAACAAAAGTGGACCCTTGGTTTTTACCGGCACTTTGAGCTTCAATAACTCCACCATGCTGTTCGACGATGTTGCGACAAATAGAGAGCCCTAGGCCTAAACCCCCATGACGGCGCGTGGTTGAGGCGTCTTCTTGACGAAAACGTTCGAAGACATAAGGAAGAAAACTAGCTTCGATTCCTTGCCCATCATCTTTGACAGCCACGCGGACCTGAGATTCCACAACGCTTGTTGTAATTTCAATATGCCCATAGCGAGGAGTGAATTTAATCGCATTGGACAGGATATTCCAAAACACCTGCTGCAATCTTCCAAAGTCACCGGCTATGGACGACGCCACAGGATCAATGTGTTTCGAGATTTCAATATTTTTTGAGTTAGCGGTGTAAGCGACGGACCCAATAGCGGCCTCAATAACATCATTGATGTTCACGTCAGTGATATTGAGTTTTAATTTTCCGGTCACGACCCGCGAGATATCGAGAATATCATTTACGATTTGGGATTGAATTTTCGCATTGCGATTAATGATATCGTAATACTCACGGCGTTCTTCATCCGAGAGTGGGTCGGTGCAAAGCATGTCACTGTATCCAATGATAACATTAAGAGGTGTACGAAGCTCATGTGAGACGGTCGCAATAAACTCGTCCTTGAGTCGATTTGCCGTCTGAGCTTGTTCATATAAAAGGGCCTTTTCCGCCGCTTCTTTGTGTAGACTTTCGTTCGCCAATTCGAGGTCGCGAGTCCGATCGTTGACCTTTTGTTCGAGTTCTTGATTTAGTTTTTCAAGTTCCTCCTCCGTGTTGCGACGACGAAGAAATAGCCCTATCTTCCGTCCGGCCTCTGCGAGTATTTCGATGATTTTCTTGTCTTCAGCAATAACAGAGTTGTTATAAACGTTAAGAACGCCAAAAGTTTCGCTACCATCGTGAATTTTGGCCGAAACGCAGGTGTGGAGATGAACTTTTTTTGCGAGTTCTTGTCGATCAAAAGTGCTGGTCGCAGCCACATCGACAATCCAATCGCAATCGCGATGTTCTAAGCGTTTCACGGCAAAAGCATCATCGCTTTCAAGAACCATTTCAAAAGATTTTTCTAAAAATGGTTTGTATGTATTATCAGGGATGCGCATTCCCCGTAAGGTCAGCTTATGGGTATGATTGAATAGCCAAATTTCAGCGACTTGAAAATCAATACTCTTTACGATCGCTTCTAGCAGGGGGTTGATGGCCTCCGTAACAGTGTCCGCCTCCATCATCACGCGAGTGATCTGAAGTTGTGAGCTAATCGTTTGTTCGGCCATTCTTTTTTCTGAAATATCGTGCAGGAAAGAACCAAAGAATGTCTGGTTGTCTTGTTGGAAAGGATAGATGGTCAGCTCAACAGGAATCTCCGTATTGCTTTTATTACGTGCGCTGATTTCAAACCGGCGGTTTAATACAGGACCCTCTCCGCTCTGTAAATAGTGCGCAAGACCTTTTAAATGAGCTGAGGCGTAGCGGTCAGGAATAATCGTGGACGTAAGCTCCTTTCCCAGGGCTTCAGAGCGTTTCCACCCAAAGATAACTTCGGCTTGAGGGTTCCATTCGACGATATTACTTTTTGAATCAATCACGATCAGAGCATCGTGTGCTGCATTTACAATTTGGCGAAATCTCTCCTCGCTCTGTCTTAGGGCCTCTTTTGATTTTTCTAGTTCGACCACTTGTTTTTTAAGAGGAGCTTCCGTCCTCTTTTTTAGGGCGCCGATAATCAAGGCTGTAAGAGGGATTGTAAAGGACCAAACGAGTATTCGAACCCAGCTATTGTTGGGAACAAAGTAGAGAGATTCGGGATTCGTTGCTGTGTAGCTAAAGTAAACCAGCGCGACTAAGCCTGTAAGTAGTGAAGACAGCGTTCCTGCATAATATCCCGTTGCTGCCATCAACAGGAACAGTGGAGAGATGGGAGGAACTGGATAAGCAGTTTCAGTCGAGTACTCGATAAGACCAATGACAACAATCGCAATGCTCGGTCCGAGAAAAATTTTAGAATATTTGTTTTGAAGCACATTCTTAGCCATCCATCACGTCCTTTTCAGAACAGAGTGTTCACCGGCCAAGAATATAGTTTGGTAATTTAGAAAAAAGATCTATGAACTTTCGCAGATAGTGGGAAAAAACATAAACAATATCTATTTACGTGCGAAAGATAGGGAACGCCGAGCTATGAGCCCGACGTTTCCTCTGTTGATGTTTCTGCAACTGCCGGGAAGTAAACGCTCTTGGCGTTGATTTGGTGGCCCGCAGGAATACCAGTGCCTAATTCTTCCGCGCGGAAAACATTTTCTGGTAAATTCAAAGTCTTGCGAACTTCTTCCATTGTTGATGGAACAAATGGCGCCAACATGATCATCAGATTTTTAAGTACATAGAAGCACGTGAACAAAGCATCTTTTCTTTCTGCTTCAGGCGCACGGTCATCATGAGGTTTGAATTGCGTGAACAAAGAATTAATTTGTCGCGCATAGTTTTCAATCTGGCCCAACAAAATCGCGTAATCGCCTTTTTGCATATTTCGCAAATACATTTGCACCAGCTTCACAGTTTCGGCTTCGACTTTACCGATCAATGTTCCTTCAGGAACTTTGCCGCCAAATTTCGAGTGGCAAGCAGAAATAGGTTTCTCAAGAGCCGCATTCATCGGTCCCGCCAAGAATTTATTTCTTTCCGCAAAATGATCAAAGTCAAAGTTTGAAGCTTTCACTGCCAAACTTAAAAGAGCCAAGTAATAACGAACTTGGTCTGGAGAGTAACCCATCTCAAGCAATTGGTCGCCCGAGTAGAAGTTTCCTTTCGACTTACTCATTTTTTCGCCATTCACCATCAAATGGTAGCAGCTCAAAATTTCCGTCATTTGCAAATCACCTTTTTGCGGCAATTGCAGAGGATTATTTTTATGTCCCAGCCACATTGAGCCTTGCATGATCACATAGAAGAACACATTGTCTTGTCCCAGGAATTGCACAACGGTCGCCTCTGGGTCACACCAGAAGTCTTTGTATTGATCCGGATTGCGACCTGATTCTTTCAAAGCCACTTGGGTAAAGACGATTGGAGCAATCAACGAATCCGGCCAAACATACAGGGTTTTGCCTTTCATGTCTGGATCCAATTCCGCAGGAACCGGAATACCCCAAGATACGTCACGTGTGATTGGGCGCGCCCCCCATTTATCAGTCGGATGTGATGGAATGCCAGCTGCTTCAAGTGTCGCTTGAGCCGTTGCCAAGTCTGCTTTTGAATCAAAAAGACATTCTACTTTTTTACCAGCAACATAACGAGATTTATGTTTTGGCAAAGTTGCTTTGATCTCTTTGTATTTTTCTTCGAATTGATTTTCAAAACGGCAGCCAATTAAAACCGTGTTCGTGACTTCTTGAATGACAGCCGAACGCCATGCTTTTGTTTTACTTTCAATCCAAGTTTTAAGAGGATCTGCGACTTTCCACATGTCCAGCCACCAGTGAGCCGTGTCTTTAAGTTCTGGTTTTGCATCACTCAACTGGCTGCGTGGATCTTTCAAAGTACTAGGATCAAATTGCGTACCGCAAGCATCACACTCATCTGAATAAGCTTCTGTGTTGCCGCAATTCGGGCATGTGCCGCGGACGAAGCGGTCTTGCAAGAAGCGATTCATTTTTGGATCGTACCATTGCTTGGTGATACGTTTTTCCAAAAGGCCGTTGTTAAACAAACGTCGCAAGAAATCTTGAGAATAAGCCTCATGCAAAGGATAAGTTTCAGGACGAGATGTGCCCGTGAAAATATCGGTTTGGATCGAATAATTTTTGAGTGTCAGTTTTTGTTTTTCGTGAATGTTATCAATGAACTCACGAATTGTTTTACCAGCTTGAACGGCAGCCACTTCACTGGTTGAGCCGTGATCGTCATTTCCGTTCACGAATAAAACATTTTCCGCGCCGATCAGCATTCTCATCCAACGCGCATAAATGTCAGCTGGAACGTGCGCACCCGCAAGATGTCCTAAATGAAGAGGACCATTGGCGTAGGGCATACCGGCCGTGACGACAACTTTCTTAGGTTTTTTGAAGTTCGCGAGAACTCCTTTAACATCTGTTGGTGGTGCAAATTTATTTTCTGGTTTTGATCCTGGCTGCATATAGACCTCTAGAAGAGAATTTATCGAAAAGACAGTGTATGTGCACTAACTTTTGCGCATGGAAGCGAGAGATTTTTTTGGCAATCTGCCTGTTTTCAAGTTCATTCTTCGAAGAACAGTCGATATTGCTCCCAGAGAGGTCGTGAGAGGCCGTATAAGGTATTGACATTGTTTTTGATTTTTTTCACTTGGAGGGGGGTTTTTGTCCTCAGGGGATTGCGGAGATGTTGGGGGAGTCGGTATAAAGTTCAAGTTCTGATTACTACCAATTGATTAAAAGGAGTTCCTATGAAAAGTGTGATTATTGGCTCGATGCTTGTTTTGTTCTCTGTAAATGCGTTTTCTTCCGAGCTAAAAGATCTCAAGTGTTATTGCTTCGAAACGAGTACACTTCCTGCAGATCCAAATTACGGTCAATGGCCAGGAGACGATGAAAATAACGAGGGTACATACAGATCAGACGTTTTAGCGCGTTGTTATGTTGGGAATGATTTTGATTCCGCTGCGGACGATAAAAAGGTTGAGATTTTAAAGGCTGTATTTACCAGCGGTGCTCGATCTGAAATCGACAAAAAAGTTAAAAAAATCTGCCCGGTTGCAAAAAAACAAGCTCAGATAGTCTTGTCTTCAGGGTCAGCTAACTAATTATTGTTGAACTTGCGAGAGATTTGGAAAAAATGGTTGCGGGGGCAGGATTTGAACCTACGGCCTTCGGGTTATGAGCCCGACGAGCTACCAGACTGCTCCACCCCGCGACAAGGAAGCTCAGTTATAGGGGAGAAGGGTTGTTGGGTCAACCCTCATTCCAAAATATATCAAAATAAGTGCAACACCCTGTCCCAGAGTCTTACTTCTTAACTGAAACAGTCTCTGATTCACCCTTCGAATTCACTGTGACAACTTTGGTTTTCGACACGCGAATCGTCGGAACTTCAGAGCCATCACGTGCGAGTTTTTCAATTTCAAAAGGAACAATTTGCTTGGGACCTTTGCGACCTGGATGAAGTTTCCATTGGTGCGCACAGTTTTTAGAGCAAGTGTCTTGTTTGTGCTCAAGTTTCGCGCAATCAACACAGATCAACTCTTCTGAGTCACAACGTTTGCATTCAATTTTGATTTCAGATGGCTGACCACAGTGCGGGCAAAGTCCGTATTTTTGTGAGGGTTGTAAATCTGCATCGAGCGCTACGCGATGATCGAAAACAAAGCATTCGCCTTCAAACTGATCGCGCGGATATTCCTTCATGTAATTGAGAATTCCACCTTCAAGCTGGTAAACGTTGTCGTAACCTTGTTTTTGCAGCTCCAAGATTCCTTTTTCACAACGAATGCCGCCGGTGCAAAAGATCAACATCTTTTTATCTTTGCTGATACCTTGAGATTCAATGTACTGAGGAAAATCCGTGAATTTCTCGATGTTCGGATTTAAAGCACCTTTGAAAGTTCCGATTTTGTATTCATACCAGTTGCGAGTATCAATCATCACAAAATCTTTTTCTTCCTTCAAAACCTTATTCCACTCTGTCGGTGTCAGGTGATGATTGATACCTTCTGGCGGCATCATCTCTGGAATTCCCGTGGTGACGATTTCTTCGCGAATTTTCGCTTTGAAACGACGGAAGGGAGCTTTTGGAGAAACAGAGTCTTTAAAGAACAACTCAGGAGCGCTAAAGTATTCACGAATGAATTGCTTCCAAGCTTCAAAAGATTCAACCGAAGAAGCAGCACAAGTGGAGTTAAAACCTTCCGTTCCAAGAATCACAAGACCCTTGACGTTCAATTCTTCTGCTTTGTTTTCGAGATCTTTTTGAACAGCGGGAACATCCGCCAATTTCATAAACTTATAGAAAGTCGTTACATAATAGTTCGACGAGGAAGTCATATTGTCACCTTCGTGTCCTATCCACTGGCTCCAAACCAAGGGGAGTTAAAAGTTCAAGTCGGTTATAAGGGCTTTTTAAGATTGAGGCAAGGTCCGACCCGGGTTAGCCTTAAATCTGAGGGGACTTTGTATGAAATTCGCGGTTCTGAACATGATGGCCATCAGCTTTTTCACTTTTTCCGCTGGGGCAAACGATAATAACTCCTTTCCCATTCCAAGATTGAAAGGTCTCTTCGCATATCAGGGAACATTTGAAGTTCCTGATATTCGCCGTTTGGAAATCGTTCCATCTCAAACCCCGGATGGAAAAGCGCGGCTCAAATCTCTACGCCAAGACGGGCATACGTGTATTCTAAAAAATCCTCAGAACTACCAGTGCTGGAAACACTGGCAGCCGGAAGTTCCGCCGGCAGGACTTGCGGAGTCACTGCAAAAATTTTTAAATGGACGAGAAATCGAATTCTCTGTGACAGATGTAGAACCCGAGTTGGTTCATAACGGCTCCACGACCCAAGAATGGTATGTCCGCGAACCCGTGCGCGTTCAAAGTAAAATAGTGAGTCTGTACCGTGTATCGCGAACATATGATGGGCAGATTTTCGTTACCTTCCCGGTCAGTGAAGATCAGCCCATCGGAAATCTTCACTATCGGAACAAAAAACAACTCGGTTTTCGCCTTGTGGCCAATCAAAAAGAATCTGCTTCTGTGACTTGGACTTACACGCTTCTTCCGTTTTTCGAAGCCGTATTGTAAGTGCGCCGCGGCATTTACTTGTAAGCCCTGAGTTTTCCCCGTAAAACACTCAGTGGAAGGATACATTCACATGCTTGCACCCGCACCTGTTCAAAAAGAAATTCAACGCCGCCGTACGTTTGCGATTATCTCGCATCCCGATGCTGGTAAAACCACACTCACTGAAAAATTGCTCTACCATGGTGGCGTGATCCATGAAACGGGTGAGGTCAAAGGAAAGTCAGGAACAAAAGCTGTGACATCCGACTGGATGGCGATGGAGCGTGAAAAAGGGATCTCCATCACGTCTTCGGTGATGACATTCGATTACGATGGTCTGCGCGTGAATCTTCTCGATACTCCCGGCCATAAAGACTTCTCTGAAGATACGTATCGTGTTTTGATGGCGGTGGATTCTGCCTGCATGTTGATCGACGTTGCCAAGGGTGTGGAAGAGCGTACCAAAAAACTTTACGAAGTCTGCCGTCTGCGCAAAGTACCTATCTTCACTTTCGTGAACAAGCTTGACCGTGAAGGTAAAGATCCACTGACGTTGATTGATGAAGTTGAAAAAACTTTGAACATGCAATGTTACCCAGTGACATGGCCTTTAGGTATTGGTCAGCGCTTCCGTGGTATCTACAATCGCTTGACGAAAGAAATCTGGATCTACGATCAACGCCGTGAGGAAGTAGAAGACTACAAAATCATTCCTTTTGAAAAAGGTAAAGACGATCAAATCCTCTATCAATACCTCGATAAAGAATCAGCTGACCAAGTTTTAGAAGAACTTGATTTGATCGAAGGCGCATTGCCACCGTTTGATGTAAACGAATTCCTCAATGGAACAATTTCTCCAGTAACTTTTGGTTCGGCGAAACAAAATTTCGGGGTGGATACCTTCTTGAAGTTCTTCACTCAGTACGCTCCAGGTCCGCAAGCTCGTCATACCAAAGACGACAAGGACATCGATCCATGTGACGACAACTTCACTGGTTTTGTATTTAAAATCCAAGCTAATATGGATAAACGTCACAGAGACCGTATTGCGTTCATTCGCATTTGCTCAGGAAAATTTGAGCGTGGCATGAAAATCAAACACTCTCGTCACGACAAAGAATTGCGCTTGTCTTACGCCAGCCAATTTATTGCAGCCGACAAAGAAACGGTTGATGATGCGTACGCGGGTGACATCGTCGGTGTTGGTGATACCGGAAACTTCGCTATCGGTGACTGTGTGTTCGCTTCAGGTCGCGTAATTTTTGAAGACATTCCGAAATTCGCTCCGGAACTTTTTGGTCGTCTCTCTGTGCGTGACGCTTTGAAACGTCAAAAGATGCAACAGGCTTTGAATCATTTGTCTGAAGAAGGCGCGATTCAGTTGTTTATTGATCCAATCGTCGGCCCACAAGATCCAATTATCGGTGCGGTCGGTGAACTTCAATTCGAAGTTTTGCTCCGCCGTTTGCAAGACGAATACAACTTGGAAGTGAAACTCAACCGCTTGCCTTATGGTGTGGCTCGTTGGCCAAGAACGGCTGATAACAAACCAGTTTCTGATCTAAAAGGTGGCGCCAATATGTTCCGCGATCTTCAAGACAATCCTGTGGTTCTTGTGAATCAAGAATGGGATTTGAACTGGTTAAAGCGTGAGAATCCAGATGTGGAGTTCCAGACAAGTATCTCGCGTGTCAGATAGGAGTTGGCAGTGAGTCTTCCTTTAGAAATTAATAACCTTCGTAAGCTCTACAAAGGCGGCACAGTTGAAGCCGTCAAAGGTGTGAGTTTTAACGTCAACCCAGGAGAAATTTTTGGTCTCTTGGGTCCGAATGGAGCAGGAAAAACCACGATTATTTCAACGATCACAACGTTAGAGCAGCCCACCACGGGCTCCGTGAATGTGTTCGGCGTGAATGTGGCTAAAGACCCGATGTTCACGAAAAAGCAAATCGGAGTGGTTCATCAAGAAGTCATCAATTCAGGCTTTTTCGATGTTGAAGAAATTTTAACATTCCATTCTGGCTATTATGGTCTTCGTAAAAACAAAGAGCGCATTCATTTTCTCCTCAATAAACTAGCCCTCTTTGAGCATCGAAATAAAAAGGTCAAACAACTCTCAGGCGGTATGAAACGTCGTCTGATGATTGCCAAAGCCCTGGTTCATACACCTAAGCTGCTACTTCTTGATGAACCAACAGCCGGTGTGGATATTCGACTGCGTGAAGATCTTTGGAAATTTGTGGTCGAGCTTCGTAACGAAGGCATGTCGATTCTTCTCACGACCCATTATCTGGAAGAAGCTGAGCAACTTTGTGATCGCGTGGGAATTATTAATCTGGGCTCTCTGATGGCATTGGGCAACACCAAAGAAATCATCCGCCAGTACACGCATAAAAAAATTCGCGTGATTTTAACAGAACGTCATCCTTTGCAGTCGCCGTATTTGGTAGAAACTGTCGGTAAGGAGTACATGTTTATCGTTCCTCAGAATAAGTCTTTGGGAGAATTCCTCAATGAAACCAAAGTCCCGATGGAACTTATCAAGGACGTGCATATCGAAGAAGGTGATTTGGAAGAGGCTTTCTTAAAAATCACCAGCAAACAAGAAGCACAGGTGCCTCTATGACAGGATTTATCACTATCTTTCAGAGGGAAATCGCCCGCTTTTTAAAAGTCATCGTGCAAACGGTGATCACACCTTTCGTTTCGTCTTTCCTTTATCTATTGATCTTTGGTGTTTCGCTCGGCGAACAGATGCAAGCCCACCAAGGCGTGAGTTATCTCGCATTCTTGATTCCAGGTTTGATGATGATGGGTCTTATCAACAATGCCTTCCAAAACTCATCTTCGTCGATTGTATCGTCGAAGTTTTCAGGGGACATGGAAGATCTGCGGGTTGCGCCCGTGACCGATCAAGAAATCATCTGGGCGATGAGTCTTGGTGCTTTGGTTCGTGGGACCTTGGTTGCAGTTATTACGTATATCGTGGGTTCGCTTTTCATGTACTACCAACAAGGCACTTGGCTTGTGATTGTACATCCCTTTGCGACGTTGTTCTTCTTGATCTTAGCAGGACTTATTTTCGGAATGATTGGGATTAGTATCGCATTTTGGGCGACAACGTTCGACCAACTCTCGGCGTTCTCGGCTTTTATTTTGTTACCTCTGACATACTTAGGTGGTGTGTTCTTATCCATCGAACACTTGCATCCATTCTGGCAAGCGGTTTCAAAAGCAAATCCGTTGCTGTATCTAATTAATGGTCTGCGTTTTGGAATCCTTGGTGTCAGTGACGTGAATGTCTGGACCGCGGGAGTTATCTCTCTTATTGGCTTCGCCGTGTTCTATGGGGTCGCGCGCTGGAGTCTGAAAAAAGGCTCGTTCCAACGCTGGTAAATCTTCACAATTTGAGTCTGCATTTTGCAATCAACGGGTTCTCAGAGGGATCATTCCCCTCTGAGAAATATAACGACCCTTGAGGACTCTTATGAGAGCGTTCATCGCCATTTTTTGCATTCTGACTACTTCGTTGACAGCACTGGCTGGCGACGTTTTTTCGTATAGCGCTGAGATCTTTCATAAAACTTCTCCGAACATTGTTCCTAAGGCCGAAGTTTTAATCAGTGCCTATCAAGCCAAATGCGTCTATCCACCTCAGGTCCCACAACCTTGTTTTCTGTTAGAACAAGACATCAATCCCAAAGGGCGCGTTGATCGAGTTTTGCTTTTTAGGGGCGAATCGAGCATCAAGAGTCAGCCGGTGACTTCAAGTTTCTATCGGACGGCTAAGAGTGAATCAGGTTTTTGTCGTTCATGTGATGAATCTGAATTAACAAAATATCTTTTCGATGTCGGCACGCCGCTTGAGAAAGGTTTTGAATTGCCAGTTTATCTCCGTAGGCAGGACCTCAGTTGGAGAGATATGAACGGCCGTCTCGCAGCTCTTAATAACGAAAACAAAAAGACGCTTATTGAGTTGTTGGCGATTCGTCACAAGATCGGAGCAGGACTTTATTTCGAAGAGGGAAAGCAGCCCTTGTTCGATCCTTTGATCTCGTTTTCGTACGATCCATTTGTGGCGGATTTGTTTGGTGGAATTAGTCAGAAAAAAGAGGGCGTCTTGTGGATCGTGTCGGTTCCAAAGTCTGCTCTGAATATCGTCAAGAGAAAAGACTGCCAGAAGCAGTCGTTGGTCGTTGGAAAATTATATGACTTCAACGCATGTATTGATGAGGCGATCAGTCAGCAAGAGTCTGAGATCAATGCCTATCTCTATCTTCCCAAAGACTACTACTTTGGGAAGATCCTCAATCGCTAGGACCTAGTTGTAACCCGGAGCGATCACAACAGGAGTGACTTCTTGCGAAGAAACTGGTGGAGCGGCTTGCGTAGGCGCGGCCGTTTGTTGTGCTTGTGCTGTTTGGGCTTGGACTGTTTGCATGTGCACTTGCGCTTGAGAAACAGGAGCAACCGCTGTTTGAATTTGTTCTGCAACCACGGAGAAGTTCAAAGATTCAAACTGACGAAGGCGGCGCTTCTCGTCTTCCATGCGTTGTTCTTCTAATTTCTCAACGATAGTTTGTTCAGTTTGGCGTTCCATTTGCTGGCGAGCCAAGCGCAAGTTTTCAGATCCAGAAGTGTGAGCGCGCAAGTTCTGAGCGTTTGCAGAGAAAGCCGCCAATGTGATCAATGATAAAACGATAGATTTCATGTTCCGCCCCTTCGCGAAGAAGCCCTTCATACTCACAAAGTGACAACAATGGACCACACGATGCGCCGCATATATAAAAAGGTAAAAAGCCCTGTGCTGCAGCAAGCCATGCCCAGCATCTTTGTCATTCTCTCTCTGATAAGTTAAATACTCTTTCTTTGGGAGTTTCACATGTTTGAGAGTTTATCCGACAAAATCATGAACAGCCTTAAAAAGGTTCGTGGTCAGTCTAAAATTACGGAAGCAAATATCGAAGAGGTCATCAAAGAGATTCGTCTGAGTCTTCTTGAGGCCGATGTGAACTTCAAGGTCGTTAAAACTTTCATCGACAAAGTAAAAGCAAAAGCTCTCGGCCAAGACGTTCTTACCAACGTCAATCCCGGCCAAATGTTCGTTAAGATTGTTCACGATGAATTAGTGAATGTTTTGGGTGGGGGCGCTGTTGACGTCAACGTGCGTGAAAACCCAAGTGTGATTTTCTTAGTAGGTCTGCAAGGGGCGGGTAAAACGACTTCTGCGGCGAAACTGTCTCTTTATATTCGTCAAAAACTTGGAAAAAAACCGGGACTTGTTCCTGCCGATATTTATCGTCCGGCGGCGATTGATCAGCTTCAAACATTGGGACGTCAAAACAACATCCCAACATACCCAACTCAAGTGGGAATGAAGCCGGAACAAATTCTTGAAAACGCCAAACAATGGGCGCGCGACAATATGGTCGAAGTCGTTATTGTCGATACGGCCGGCCGTCTGCAAATCGATGAAGATTTGATGGGTGAGTTGGGTCGCTTGAAAGAAATCTGGGGCCCACAAGAAATCTTGCTCGTGGCCGATGCAATGCTCGGTCAGCAGTCCGTAAATGTTGCGGAAGGCTTCCATAAACGCTTAGGCCTTACAGGTCTTGTGCTTACAAAAGTAGACGGGGATGCGCGCGGTGGTGCGGCTTTGTCTATTCGTGAAGTGACAGGAATTCCAATTAAGTTCCTCGGTGTCGGCGAAAAAGTTTCCGCTCTTGAGGTGTTCCATCCAGATCGTCTTGCGGGACGTATTTTGGATATGGGTGACGTTTTAAGTTTGGTCGAAAAAGCGCAAGAAGTGATCGACGAAAAAGCCGCTCGTGATTCCGCGAAGAAGATCATGAAAAATGAATTCACGTTGGAAGACTTCCTCACGCAGATTCAGCAGCTTAAAAAAATGGGCGGATTCGAAAGTATTCTGAAATTTTTACCTGGCATGGGTGAGCTCAGTAAGCAGCTAAAAAATATGACCCCGCCAGATGCTGAGATGAAAAAAATTGAAGCCATTATCCATTCTATGACTCTGCAAGAGCGCCATAACCATAAGATCTTGAATGCTTCGCGTCGTATGCGTATCGCAAAAGGAAGCGGAACTCAGGTCCAGGACGTCAATAAGCTGATAAAACAGTTTGAAGACGCGAAAAAGATGATGGGCGGTCTTATGAAAATGGGAATGGGTCGAGGCGGGATGAAGTTCCCATTTTAATTACTTGATATTTTAACTCCAACACAGTACACAGTTGGACTTACTGTTTGAAACAAGAGGTTTATACATGGCAGTTGTTATTCGTTTGGCTCGTATGGGCTCTAAACATGACCCAAAATATCGCATCACTGTGGCAGATTCACGCCGTTACGTTACTGGTAAATTCCTTGAAGTTCTTGGAACTTACATCCCAACTCCTAAAGGTAACGATAAAAAGGTTGTTCTTGATCTAGCTAAAACTGAAGAGTGGATCAAAAAAGGTGCACAACCTACTGACCGTGTAAAACACGTTATTAAATTGGCTCAAGCTAAATAATTTGTTGGCATCGGACCGATATTCGATAGAATGTCATATAGGACACTATCTGTGGGGGTAATGTAATGGATAGCTTGAAAGACCTCGTGGAATTCATGGCGAAGTCTCTTGTAGACAACCCTGAAAAGGTTGAGGTGGACGAAATCCCTGGCCAACAAACAACGTTGCTTGCTCTTAAGGTTGATAAAGAAGACCTTGGGAAAGTTATTGGTAAGCAAGGTAAGACGGCAGCCGCGATGAGAACAATCATCCGTGCAGCTGGGACAAAGCTAAATAAGCGTTATCATCTTGATATCGTAGAATAGTCGCTAATTTAAAAAATTTAGTCTCATGGAAGGGGTTGGTTTCAACCCCTTTTTTTATTTGTTATAAGCACAGCTAAAATTTCTTAAAAATGTCTTCGCATAGGCGCTAGACGGAGTAGGTATTATGAAGTTAGTCGGTAAGGTAAGAGAAGCGCACGGGCTTAAAGGAGACCTTTACGTATTGGTTTTCTCTGGCGATATCTCTTGGGCCAAAAAAATGAAGTCCTTCACTCTTAAAAAGAAGAATGAAGAAGAAGCATACGAGTTCGAAGTCGAGCGTATCAAGCCTTTCAAAAAAGGTATCATCGTAAAAGGTAAAGGCATCACGGATCGCACGGCAGCAGAAGGTCTTGAGCACTCCGAGTTCTTTATTGCAGAAGAACTCTTGGTTTCAGCTCCTGGCGAAAGAATCTTCCTAAATGAAATTCAAAATTTCAAATTGAAAGATCCAGAACAAGTTTTATTGGGAGAGATCGTTTCTTTCTCTTCAAATGGGGTTCAAGATCTTTTGGTTGTGAAAACTGCTGATGACAAAAAAGTCGAAGTTCCATTCGTTGATGAGTTCATCAAGAAAATCGATTTCAAACATCAAACAGTCGTGATGGATTTGCCTGAAGGACTTTTTGATCTTGAGAATATTTAATGCTCAAAATTGATGTCATCACTCTTTTTCCTGAGATGATCGAGAAGGCCGCAAGTTACGGCGTTCTCGGTCAGGGCTTGAAAGAGAGTTTGCTCGAAGTGCAAGCTCACACACCTCGTGAGTTTGCCTCCGACAAGCATCGCACCGCCGATGATCGCCCTTTTGGTGGCGGTGATGGCATGATTATGCTCGCTGAAACTCTGGAAAAATCCATCTTGAAAGTGAAACATAAAAATTCAAAGGTCGTCTATATGTCTCCGCAAGGGGAGGTATTGACTGACGAAAAGGCTCGAGCTTTAGCAAAAGAAGAGCATTTGATTTTTATATGTGGTCGCTATGGTGGAATCGATCAACGCATTTTGAATCTTCACGTCGATGAGGAACTCTCAATTGGTGATTATGTCTTGTCGGGTGGGGAGTTGGGCGCATTGGTGGCTATTGATGCCTTGTCGCGCTTTATTCCAGGTGTGCTAGGGCACGGGGAGTCTGCTGATAAAGACAGCTTCTCTGACGGTTTATTGGAACATCCGAACTTTACACGTCCTCGTGATTTTCACGGGCAGAGTGTTCCAGAAGTATTAACGAGTGGGAATCATGCTTTGATCTCTGAATGGAAAAGAAAGGTGTCGGCTCTGGTCACGCTCAAGAAAAGACCCGACCTCTTTCTTGCCTATTTAGAGAAAGAAAATATCGCGTATCAAAATCTGAAAAAGAAAAAAACAGGGAAGCCTCTCGAAGAGCTTTTAAAGTTTTGGAAAGCTCTTTCAGAAAGCGATAAGAAAACTCTGGGGCTCAGCGATCTTCGTGAGGAGGATTTCCGTGGCTGACACGACTTACGTTCCACGCCTGGCTATTGGCTTGGTTCATTACCCGATTTATGACCGTTTGAAAAAAACCGTTGCGACGAATGTGACGAACTTTGATATTCACGACATCGCTCGTGCGGCGACTGTTTATGGGGTGGAAAAATATTACATCATCCATCCGATGCAAGAGCAGCTGATGTTCGTAGAACGAGTTCTTGATCATTGGAGAACGGGTCAGGGCGCGAAGTTCAACCCGAAGAGGAAAACCGCTTTGGGACCCGTTAAAACCGCAGAGAGCATTGAAAAAGCTGTGGCTGACTGGGGAGTTCCGGACTGTCTGACTATTGCGACTTCGGCTCGCAATGAAGAACACCCGAATAAATATACATTTGCGGGCCTGCGTCATGAAATGCATGTAGCGCAGAAACCCGTTTTTATGCTATTTGGTACGGGCTTCGGTATGACAGAGGACGTGCTCAGGTCCTGCTCAGGGGTCTTGGAGAGTATCCGAGGGGCTCCGCCGGCTGATTACCGCCATCTTTCCGTAAGATCGGCAGTAAGTATCTGTCTTGACCGCGTTATGGGTCCATGGTAGACCCTTGTTTTACTTTTGTGAAAAATTGACTGCTACAAGGATTAAGCAATGGCTAAAGAAACAAATCTCGTTCGTCGCGTAAGTGTTAAACCTGCTAACAAAAACGTTCAATCTTTCGATTCAGGTGACACTGTAAACGTATATGTAAAAGTTAAAGAAGGTGAAAAAGAGCGTGTTCAGCTTTACAAAGGAATCGTAACTAAGATTCAAGGTGCTGGCGCTGCAAAATCTTTCACAGTTCGCAAAGTATCTGCTGGTGTTGGCGTTGAAAGAACTTTCCCGTTCTCAAGTCCAATCCTTGATAAAGTTGAAGTTGTAACTCGCGGTAAAGTACGTCGTTCTCGCTTGTTCTTCCTTCGTAACTTGGCAGGTAAAGCAGCGAAAATCGAATCTGAATTGGTTGCTGCAGGTTCTGCAGAGTAGTTCGATCCGAAACACAATTAAAGTTGTTGTTGATAAGACCTGGGTAAACCCCAGGTCTTTTTGTTTCAGGCTCCTGCCTGAAACCCTCGCAAGCGAGGGCTACGCGAAAAAATAGCATCCTGCTATTTTTGTTTTTCGCCTATTTAAACGCGAGTGGAAATCCTCGCGCCGCGCATTTAAAATCATATCTGGACTCTCTGCTAGAGACTGTTTAACTTTTCGCCTCTATGGCGAAGAAAACAGCGAAGAAATCTACATCAGCGACAAGCACCAAGAAGATCATCACGAAAAGCAAAAAGGCAGCCGAGCTTCCGAAAGTGGATTGGCGTATGTTTGCTCCTACACCTATTATTGGCGTTGATGAAGTTGGACGTGGGTGCCTTGCCGGGCCCGTGTATGCGGCAGCCGTGATCTTTCGCTCTGATGAACTTTCTGATCTTGTGACGGATTCAAAACTTTTATCCGAAAAGCGTCGCGAGGAACTTCACGATCAAATTTTAGCGGTTCACCAAGTTGGTATTGGATTCGCAACACCTGAGGAAATCGATGAGCTCAATATTTTACAAGCCTCGCTTTTAGCGATGAAGCGTGCGATTGAAGCTTTGAAAGTTTCATCAGGTCACGTTCTTGTAGATGGGAATATGAAAATTCCGGGGCTCGTTGGATTTCAACAAACAACTATCGTCAAAGGTGACTTGCGAGCAGCTCCTATTTCAGCGGCTTCGATTGTTGCCAAGGTCACGCGTGATCGTGTGATGAAAGAACTAGGAGCGAAGTTCCCACTTTATGGTTTCGAAGTTCACAAAGGTTACTCAACACCAGTCCACAAAGAAAGCATCGTCCTCAACGGGCCCTGTGCCGTGCACCGCAAGTCCTTCGCGGGCGTTAAAGAATACGTCTAAATCCACTCATTGGGCGCACAAACGGGGAATCAACTCCGAAGACCATGTGCGCCTTTATTATCAGAAAAAAACTTACCAGCTTATTGAACAGCGAGTAAAAACTCCGTTTGCGGAAATTGATTTGCTCTTTCGTACGCCGGAAGGTCATCTGCTTTTGGTTGAAGTTAAAACAGCTAACTCTGTTGCGTTTTATAATTATCGAGTGACCGCGGGACAAAAAGAGCGCCTCTTTCGAGCGGTGCAGTTCTTAGCGGCACGATTTGAATGCCTTGTGGAACTTCACTGGGCTTTCGTCAGCATCGAGGGCGAAATCACCATCATCAGCGACATCAGTGGTTGACGGACTTTGATTAGTCTTGCGCAATAGAGATATGAAAAGACTTTTGCAGATCTCTATTCTCACTCTTCTTATTCCTTCTTTGGTTCATGCAGCCGACCTCAAAAAATTTTTAAAATCTTGTGCCTGGGGAACTTTGATGGGTGCAGGGGCGGGAGTTGTCAGCTTGGCTTTCACAGATAAGCCGAGTGAAAACTGGAATAACGTTGCCAAGGGTGCCAGTTTAGGTTTGTACGGCGGTATTGCTTACGGCTTGATTCAAATTAACCAGTCAGAGCCGCAAGTAGATCAGCATCCTGATTTTTCTTTAGCTCCCCAGTTTCGCGATGGCCAAGTTGAGGGCATTCGTGTTTCGGGAATTCTCTATTCGTTCTAAATTAAGAAACTAGAAACCGAACTGATCCAGAGTTTCTGGAGGAAGTGCCGGTTTTGGAACTCCATCGAAAGTAAATTCAAAACTCAGACTGAAGTTCGTGTCACCACCTGTGACCTGATCTTGCATGGCTGTGATAAGCCAACAGTCGCCCGGCGGTTTGAACTGAGCAATGTAAGCCCATGACTTGATTTTGTCCTGCGATTGAGATTCAGTCCAATTCGCATCGTAAACCAATTTCCCCATCAAGTTCAGATAGCGAGAGACGAAACCGGCAGAGAACGTATAGTCTTCAGTACGATTTTTGGTATTCACTTCCTGGCCAGGCGTAATTTTGTAGTTTCGTGTCAGTCCCACTTCGCCAAATCTTCCCCAGTCATCCATCACGCGAACACGAGACGAAATATTAGTGAGATCTTCTTTAGGGAAATAATTGAAAATTGAATACGTTTGGAAACGATCCATGCGTACGTCAAGCGTGGTCACGATATCAGACCAAGGTTCACGGTCGGTTCGGTTGGCTTGAGTCGCATCATAAGACTGAGCGATTTTAAGTGAGGCAATTTGGCGATAGTCGGGGCGATCTCCTACCCAACGTTTTTCAACGATCTTATTGATAAGACCTAACGTCACAAGGTTGCGATCGTAAATACGGTCATTATAGTCAAATTGCAATCCATACGGACTTCCTAAGTCACCATCAGAAATACTGTCGCGCGATGTGTACGGGGCATCGTCGATCTGGCCACTTCCAAAAAACGGATGGTTTTTAGCATCCATCCAAGGGATATGAGTGTAAGCAATCGCCGGAATGATTTCATGTTTATAGCGCGTGGATTTCGGATTGATCGTATCGCCGTATATACGGCTAAAATTCATACGTCCACCCAGCTCTGTGCGAAGGTAGCGACGAACATAGTTTGTTTCATCGCCAGCTGTAAACGTGTAGTGAGTTTCACGATAAGCAACGCGTGGAATGATATCAATGCCATCGCCAATCTTTATTGGATAATAAATCGCGGGTTGGAAATCCAAACGTTGACCTGCACGAATCAGATCCGTGTTCGGATCATAAGTTCCGTCGAAGACGCGACGACAAATAGGATTGTTTTCCCAATTCGGATCACTACAGGTATTTTTTAAATATCTTAACTGATTGCCAGTCGAAGGATCCGTGAATGGATCTAAATCGTCATAAGCATTTCCTGCACGGGCGAAATTCACATAATCCAAATCCATCGAAAAAATGAAGTTGGTATCATAAATATTTTTTTGCGCCTGAGAAAAGCGGAGTTCGGGAAGACGATGAACGGCATCGTAGTTTCCAGACAGAGGGTCCCCATGCAACATGTTGACGTAATAAGAAGAGTCGACACTGTAGTGTTGATCCTTGGTGTTTTTGGTCAACGACATACGGTTGTCCATGGCCGAGTCACCGTGATTTTGTGTTTCAAGTGGGAAGTCTTTTGGATATTGCAGGTCACTGGCTAAATTAACTTGAGCGCGATGCACGTACTCATCTGGCATTTCAAAGTAGTGATCATAGCGAATAAACCAACGGTTCATCGCGCGACCTTGTTCATCAAATGGTCTGTAGCGATTGAATCTTTCTTCGTTGGCAAAGGCGTCATCGTACATTGTTGAGGTGTTGAGCATGCCCTCGCTGTCGTCATTCAGCATGTAGCGATACTCAAGCAATCCTTTAAGACCCCTTTTTTCGTAATTTTTTGCTGTGATTGTCGCATCAGTGTTGCGAGAAATCGCCCAGAAGTAGGGAAGCGCGAAGGCCACACCACCCGTACTTGATTGTTCAAATGTCGGAGTGAGAAGGCCCGATTGTCTTTCGCTTTTAAGAGGCACGATCAGATACGGAAACCAAAAAACCGGGACATCCCAAAAACGCAAAATCGCATTTTTGATGTAGGCATATCCGCCCATCTCAGCGCGCACAGTGCTACCGCTAAAACTCCAAGACGCTGGGCAGTTCGAGCAAGTGGTGTAGTCGGCGGAGCTGACGATGAATTCTGCATCTCCGATTTTTTGTAAAGTCGTGCCGGAAAACACGACAGGGCCTGATTGCACAGAGCCTTCGTAAATAATGCCGGTGTTGTTTTCGTAATCGAGATAAATGCGATCACCTTGAATCGTGTTCTTGGCATCTTTGATTTCTACGTTGCCGAAGAGTTCGATTTGTTTGATGCGCAAGCCGACGCGTGCTTTGTCAGCTTTGATATACTGACCTTGATAAACCATCTGAATATTGCCTTCTAAGATCATGGATTCTTTTTGAGAATCATAGAAGGTGCTGTCGGCATCAATTAAGATACCTTGGATTTTGGTTGCGGCACGCGCTGCTGAAAAAGGCAGCAAGCCTCCCAAAGAGATCAGAATAAAAAACAAGATGATAAAACGTTGAAGCACCGAGGTATTGTAGGAACATTTCTGGCCGTTTGTCGAGATGAAACCCCGGTCTTTTTTTGGACTCAAAACGTCACAAATTTCTGCCGAAAAATCGGGAACTATAGCTATTTATGCAAAGAGGTTTTCATGGAAGTTAAACTCGTGCTGGACGGGGATATTACTGTTGTCGCTCTAAGTGGTCGTATGGAAATTGAGAAAGCACAGGCTTTTAAAGCGGCTTGCTTGCGCAATTTTCCCAATAGAAAAATTGTCTTTTGCATGAGAAACCTCAGCTTTGTCGGTTCTTCGGGTATTCAAAATTTCTTTAGTGCGTTGAGTGATCTTAACTCATCGAATAAAATGAACGCGAAAATTGCGGGTCTCAATCAAGATTTTACCCGCCTTTTTCAATTTTCTGAATGTCCAAACTTAGAACTCCACGAAAACGTGGAAACTGCGATTCAAAGCTTCTAAAAACTATTCTCCGCGACGAATTTCACTGAGTTTTTGGCTCAGTTCTAGGTTCAATCGCTCCAAGGCAGCTGCGGCTGCCTTTAGTTTTTCATTTTCCTCATTCTTGGCAGCCCACATGAAACGCAAGCTTTCCATTTGCTCTTGCATTTGGAAGTGCTCTTTTTCTAGGCGTTGGATCTTTTCTGAGTCCTCAACAACACGTACTTGTAAGTCCGCATGCTCCACACCCAGTTTTTGATTCTGACGAGAAAGCTCCTGCATACGCTCGTGATTCTGTGCGAGATCTTTTTCCAGACGCTGGCGCATTTCTTCTTTCGAACGGCGTAAAGCGACAAGCTCATTTTCAAGACTGTCTTGACGCTCTAGGGCAGCGTGAAGTTTGAGTGATTTAATCTCAAGTTCCTCTTGAACTCTTGTGAGGTGAGCCAGGTCATGGGTCATTTTTGTGATTTGACCTTCGTAGAACTCGATCATCTCTTTTGATTTTTTATCCTGAACTTCCACTTGGTAGATGGAGTTTTTAGCGACTTCCATCATCTGATGACGAAGATCACGAAGTTGAGCTTCACGATTTGCCAGCAAACTTTCAGTTTCAGCCAGTTTTAAATCTTGCGTACGAGAGTACTCTTTAAGTTGTGCGATGTAAGGGCGAACTTGAGTTTTGATCTTCTCATGATATTTGAGATGACGACTCATTTCGCTGGCAAGACCCTGTGATTTTTCTTGAAGGGCGCGGATTTTTTCTTGTTGGATCGCGCGTTCTTTTTCAAGTTGATCAACTTTGTTTTTCCAAAGATTGTCTTTTTCTTTCCACACCAAAAGTTGGTCTGTGGTGGAAGATTGAGACATCCGAGCTTTTTGGGCTTCTTCAGAAAGACGTTGATTTTCGTTTTCCAGTAAGGAGAGTCGACGCAGCGAAACTTTAAGTCGCGCCATCAAGTCTTCATTCTGTGAAATCAGATTTTCAACGGTTGAAGATTTAAGAATCTCTTTTGGGAGATGACTGAAATCGTTTTTCTGAGGGACTTCGTCCGGCAAAGGAATGCCTTCGCTTCTGCGTTGAACAGTCGGTTGGTCGAAATCGAGATGTGCTAAAATTGCGCTTTGGAATGAATCGGTTTCCATAGCCCTCCTCCATGAAGTCTAGGTCGCCACAAGACTATTGTCTCAAGATGGGTCGACCTTAGTCAAACTCACTTCTGAAGTCTGGACCTTAGTATAAACTAGACGGGGGAGGCTGAATTCCTCCTCGTAATCTTCCGAAGAGAGAAATATGGCAGTTCCTGCAGTTAAAGATGCTCCAAATGGAGTGGTTGAAAAAACAGAAAGTGCAGATCCCGCATTGTTTGATGTGGGGGTGGATCGCTCCGATCTTGGGCGACCGGACTCTATTCGCTATAACATTTTGGTTTGGGTTTTGGATGAGCGCTATGACAAAGCCATTGAAGAGTTAAAGGACTTTCTAGAAAAGCCTTCGGAGTATCCAAACTTCAAAGATAAGGTCACGCGATATATTTATCACTCAATTGATCTTATTTATGCCATCAAAGCCAAGCGAAGTTTCCCAGGAATCAACTCGTTGACCCGTGCAAAACAACAAGAGCTGCGTGAAAAGTTCAAAGAACACTTCCGCGAACTTCAATATGTTCTAAAAGTTGTTGAGAAAATTCAGAGCGATCTGCGCATTCAAGATGTGCGCTCGACAATTTATGTTGTGAAGGCTGTCTGGATTTCGGCGTTGGCCATCATTCTTTTAGCGTTCTGGCTCGATATCGTAAATGGTCTGGCAAAGACCACAATCGTTGTCTTTGATGACGGCTTCGGCAAGTTCGCGAATTGGCTTGCCGAGCTCGTCGGTTTCTAAAGAATTACTTTAAAGATTTATAGGCTGCTTCAAGAACAGGAATCACCTGTCCGCGATCTAATACGCGACCATTTACGAAGATTGTCGGCGTTCCTTGGATCTTGGCATTTTCGCCTTCTTTTGCCATTTTTGAAACCAGTTCGCGGATCTCCGGGCTTGCGACACATTTTTTAAGATCTTCAAGTGGTGCTTGAATATGTGTTGCGATCTCTTCGAGATTTTTATCTAAGTTCCCGGCTTGAACGATTTCAGTTTGCTTGTCGAAGATATAGTCGTGAGCGGCCCAACCTTTTTGCCAATTTTTCTCTGCACACATCGCTGCGAATGCAAGTCCGCAAGAAATGCCATCTCCGCGACCACCAAGAGCTTCATTGCAAGTTCCATCAAGTGGGAATGGTTTGTAAATCAAGCGCACATCGGGATGGCTGTTGACGAACGAGTGAATCGGAGCTGCCGCAGATTTACAATGTCCGCAACGGAAGTCGGCAAATTCAACGATTGTCATGACAGGTTCACCAGAACCTTTTTGCATGATAAGTCCTGTTGTTTGATCAAATGTCTGCTGAGGAGCGACATTCCAATAAGCGACTTTTTCCTTCGCTAATTTATCAACTTCACTCATTCCATGGCTTTCAAGATACATAATATTTCCCAGGAAGGCGATCACAGGAATTGCAATAGCGAACCCAAGAACCCATCTTTGGGAAACAAAAACGTCTTTGATATCTTCGACAATATTTGAAGCTGAAAGGTCTTCTGCGCCCAACCAAGCGCCGATAAATCCAATTACCGACAAAACGTAAGCGCTGATACAGAATAAGCACACTGAACCGATTTTAGTGAAAGAGATGATTCCCATCACCACCGAGGCAATCACTGTCACTAAAGAGAAGAGGAAGGCGTAGCGTGATGTTTGAGCGCGATCTTGCGTCAGATTCCAGCGAGTGACCGCAAGGAAGTAAAGAAGGACAAGGTTTGTAGCCATACCCCAAAGAGCAATTGGAATTCCAAAGAGCGCTGAGTAGCTGCTCGCCGTGACGACATCGCAGTTCATAGTTTCGCTGACGTTACAAACGGAAGGTCCCTCTTGGGTTCCAAACTTCAAAGCATAGAAGTGTTGAGTTAGGTAGAGATGAACGCCGATGGCAGCCAAAGTCGTCAAAAGTGCAAGAAGAAGAAACTTGTTTTTTAAAGCGCTGTTTTTCATGACTTCATTCAATCTTAGAATGTCGCTTGAAATCAATCAAAATTATGTGAAAATCTATAGCCATCAAGGATTGATGTTTGGACGATTTGCAAAAATGGATACGAATTCGAAAGGACCTCTACGTTCAGATGGAACGTCAGGTACGAGCACGACTTGGGGAGGATACTCCGGAGTTGCTGCGTTATCGCAAACTATATGAGAAGGAATTCAATAAAAAGTGGCAGCCCGTAGCCCATGATGAACTGTGGGACCAGGTGGCTCAATCGCGTGTTTTATTGATGGGTGATTTTCACGCCCTTCATCAATCTCAGAAAGCACAAGTTCGAGTGCTTCGAAATATTCCCAAAGAGCGCAGAAAAATTTTGGCTGTCGAATTTTTTGAAGCTGCGGATCAAGAAAAAATCGACCGTTATCTTAGTGGCAAGATGTCAGAGAAAGACTTCTTAAAAGGAATTCAATGGCAGAGTCGCTGGGGATTTCCATGGGAGCACTATCGGCCGTTATTGCGATGGGCGCAAAAAAATAAAATTCCAGTTGTTGGTTTGAATCGCAGTTATAAAAAACGCACGGGGACGACATTAAAATCTCGGGACGTTTTTGCGGGAAAGAAAATCGCTGAACTGGTGAAGCAACATCATGATGCCTTGATTTGTGTGATTTATGGTGATTTGCATCTGGCCAAAGAGCACATTCCCGCTGAGATCGAAAAAAATCTGGGACCTGCATTTTCCAAGCATATTCTGCGTCTTTTTCAAAACTCTGAGAAAATCTATTTTCAGCTCTTAAAACAAGAAAAAGAAGCTCATGCCGATCTGATCCGTATCTCGCGAAATATTTTTTGCCTGATGAGTGTTCCTCCTTGGGTGAAGTGGCAGAACTATCTGATGTATCTTGAGCAAGCCTATGACTTGGGTTTGGCAAAAGGTTTGATAGACGAGGATGACGAGGATGAAGAGTTTCTCGATTATTCAGACCATGTCGGCCGTTATGTAAAAATCATATCTGATGAACTCGGGCATCCCGTTTCTCTTTCGGGTTTGTCAGTGTACTCGACAAAAGATAAATCGTTCTGGTCGCAATTGAAATCTGTCTATGATTTGCGCAAGCTAAAATGGATTGAATATCTGATCGCTGAAGAAATGTCTTTTTATTTGCCCGAAGCGCAAATTGCCTATTTAGCTCGTCCTACGGTCAATCACGCCGCCTCTTTAGCTATGCAGTATGTGCATGCGCAAATGAGTCCGCAGTTGAAACTCGCTTCTGATATGCCGAATGACTTTGAAAGACTTATTTGGCTTGAGGGGATTTCTTATTTTGGGTCTAAGATCATCAATCATAAACGCAAAACAGATACGATTGCTGATATCAAATCCAGTTTGTCGTCAAAGGGTCCTATTGATTTAGGCAAAGAAGCTTTACAGCTTGCCCTCGCTCAAAAAATGCATGAATTGATGGCAGTCACAGGATCTTCGCGTCGTAAGTTGCAAGCCAAGCCGAAGCGAAAACTCAGTTTTGTCGTGGCGGCCCGCCTTCTTGGGGGAATTTTAGGGGAGCGGTTGTATTTCGGTTATCACAAAAAGATTTTGTCTCGTCAGACAGTTGTTGGATTTTTGAAAAAACCCGTGAGTTCTGAGAGTTTTTCTGTAGCCTATTATGAGATGCTTGAAGTGATCGAGGCTTTGCCCGTGCCGTTTCACAGTAAAAAGGAAAAGTTATGAGTCAGAGAAAATGGTATTACAGCCAGAATCTAAAACCGCAAGGGCCTGTAAGTGAGGAAGAAATCCGTCTTAAAATTCACCGGGGCGAAATTGGTTTGTATGACTTACTGTCCTTAGTCGAAGAAGGAACTTGGAAGCCCGCAAGCGAATGGCGATACTTTGAAGCGAGTCTTTTTCCTTCTCAACAAAAAGTAGCAAATCCTGAAATGGGTGAAGATTTGGATGCCTCTTGGGTCTTGCTCTTAAACTCGAAACAAGAAGGGCCGTTTAGTTCTCAACAAATTCTGCAGATGGTGAGAAGTCAGCAGATCACAGCTTCTCAACTTATTTGGAAATCAGGATTATCAGGATGGTGTCAGATTGGAGATCGTCCAGAATTTCGCAGCCTGATTAATTCAGAGCATCTTTAAGATCTTTACCTGGTTTAAAACGGGGAACGTAAGCGCTGGGAATTTTCACTGTTTCGCCAGTTTTTGGATTGCGCCCTTGACGAGGTTTGCGAGTGCTGCGTGAAAAAGTACCAAAGCCGACCAACTTCACTTCGTCACCTTTTTTAAGAGCTTCTTGAATCACTTTAAGAGTAGCATCCAGGATCATCTCGGACTGGCTTTTGGTGCTCTTTGTTCGCTCGGAAACAAGTTCGATCAGTTGCGCTTTGTTCATTCTGAAATCCTTACCTGCAGGGCTTGTCAGGTTAGTTTTTGCGCCGTGTAACGTCAAGTTAAAATAAAATTAAGCAGATTATTAGCTTCCCCTTTGTCATCATTGAAAAAACGGGCAGACTGAATGTTCGAGAGAGGTGAGTATGATTTCAATTATTGGTACTTTGTTGATTTCGTCCCTGAGTTTTGCGCAGGCGGATCTGCATTTGGTTGGGACTTTGTATGGACTTAAATCGAAACAAACAGAAAAGCTTTTTACGAGTGATGTTGATTTGAAAATTGAAGTTGACGGCACTTCTAGCACTCAATCTGTCTACAAGGATCTTCAGGGGCAAGTTGTTGTCATTGAAAAAGGTCAGTTGCGTGGAGTGGAATTAGAAAAGTACGAAATGGATCGTCCGCAAACAAAGGAAAAAGGCACTATCACAGTGAACAACGGTCGAGTGCACTTTGAATATCAAGGTCCCGACGGAAAAAAGAAAACTGATGACGAAAAGGCAAAGGGGACGATCGTATGTACGGCAAACTTTAATGCCTATGTACTTGCGAATTGGGATCAATTGATGTCTGGAAAAGATCTCGATGTGCGCTTCGCGGTTTGGGATCGCCTTGAAACCGTGGGTTTTACCTTGCAAAAAGTCGGTATCACTGAAAAAGACGGGAAAAAATGGCTGGAGCTTCGTATGAAGCCGACAAGTTTTGTGATTGCCGCTTTAGTTGATCCTCTTTATTTTGGCTACACGGTCGAGGATAAACAGCTTCGTCTTATGAAGGGGCGAGTCAGTCCTAAAATTCAAAAAGATGGAAAATGGAAAGACCTGGATGCGGAAGTCGTCTACACTGAACCAAAGTAGTGTTTCATATTGAGATAAATCTGCAGCCTTTTAAGGCAAGCTCCTAAAACTGCTCAATTTTTTTCGAATCTGTCCGATAAAGAGACTATGAAAAACAACAATAGTCTTTTTGTCGTCTTTTGTCTTTGTTTGACTGTCGGCTTGATGGGCGTTTACGTCACCTTCGTTGGTCACTTCAATGGCAAAAAAGAATTTGAGATGCGTTTAAGTGCCAAGCAAAAAGAAGTGGAGCAAGAGCGCTTCCAAAATGCCTTGTTGTCCTATCAGCTGAAAGACTTTCAACAAAGTGTTGCACAGCTGATGCCGGATGAAAAAAAGCTCGTCGCTCAATACGATCTTAAAACCTTTTCTTCAGCTGTTCGGTCTCCAGCAAGTGAAAGTGCCATTGATCTTTCGGGTGTCCTTTTTGAAAAGGGAAAGACTTACTTTAACAATCAAGACTATGAACGCGCGATCAAAGAATTTAACTCTTTGCTTGAGAAATATCCTTTGTCTCGGTATTCCGTTGAATCTCAATTTTTCGTAGCGGAAAGCTATTTTCTCAAAAGAGATTTCCGTAACAGCCTAGAGCGTATTGATGAAATGGTCACTCAATATCCAAGTCATGATTTGACGGGCTTTATTTTGCTACGTATGGGGCAAATTTCTGAGCTCAACAATCAGACGGAAGAGGCTTCTGAGATTTACAACACAGTTCTTAAAAACTTCCAAAACGACTCTCTTAAAAAGCAGGCCGCGAAACTGGCAAAAAGTGTGAGTTACGAATAATGAAGAAGGTTTTTCAATTCTTTCTTTTTCTAGCGGCTTTTCAAATGGAAGTACGGGTTCGTGCTTCCGGGGATTTGCTGCAGCAGCCTGAGGCTTGTCTTCAAACTAAAGGCAGCTGTGTGGTTCAGGCTCCGGCAACGGAGTTTGTATTTCAACGAGAAGGATTGAGTTTAAGAGCTCCACCTCAAGCAACACTTGAAAGAAAATCCGAAAAAGAATGGCGTCTTATTCAAGGTTCTGTGTGGGTCGAAAAAGGACATAAGGTCAGCGTTGAAACCGTTTTTGCGGAAGTTCGTTCTCGCGACGGAGAATTCTGGGTTTTAGAAAAGGAAGGCCGTTTTTGGATTCGTAACATCAGTGCGGATTTAACTGTTCATTTGCGTGATGGAAAAGAATTGCCGCTGCCGGCTGGTTTTGAATTTTGGGTGAGTGGAATCAATACCAAAGCTCAGAATGAATTTGGAGTTTTGCAGCCTATTTCTTTAAAGAATCACTTGAAGGATTGGGCGCAGCTTTATCCTGGCACTTCGGAACAGTTTAAGAAAGATGTTCAGGAGTTAAAGGAAAACTGGAAGTCTTTAGCTTCTAAAAGTGGAGATATCTATCAGCAGGTGACGAATCGTCGTCTTGCTTCAATTGCCGAGGCCAAGCGCCAAGAGCAGATCCGCAAGGACAATGCTCTTGCTGAGCAGAAGCGCGTGAAAGAGCTTTATTTTCATAAGGTCTTTGAGCGCTAGATCTTAGTCTTGATTTTTGTTTTCAGACAGTATCACTCCGAGAATCTTTCTAAACCCCATGATAGGCTAGGGAATAGGAGGATAGGATGTCTTCTATTTCATCATCAGACCGTGCACGTCAGGACGAAAAGATTCGTCAGACGCGTGAAGAATACGAAAACCGCGAGGCGGAAAATACCAAGAAGCGTAAAGCTGAAATCACTCGTTTAGAAAAACGCCACAATGATGAAATCAATAGGATTTCTGAGAATTACGAAGATCGCATCGATGCTTTGAAGTCGCGCAATCGCGAAGTCATGAACGAAAAAGATGCAGCGAATAATCGTAAAATTGAAGAAGTTCGCAATACTTATCGCGAGTCTCTAAAAAATCGCATGGAAGACAATTACAACGACCGCGAGGCCGTTCGTAGTTCGTATGAAGGTGCGCTTAAAAAGCAAAAAGAAGTAAATGAATCCCAAAAAGAAAATCTCGTCACGCAGCTGAATGATGAAATCGGTCTTCGTGATGAGAAGTACACCGAAGCTCTTGAAACTAACCGCAAACAAACGCAAGACACGATTCGCGAAAATGCCCGCAAATTAAACACAGCTCATGAAAAAGAGCGTGAAACAATTGCGAGGGGTCATGATGAAGTGCGTGGTAAAGATCGCCGCGAAATGAGTGAGATGAAAAAGTCATACGAATCTCGTTTGCGCGAATCAGATCGCCGTCGCGAAGCGGATAATTCTCGCTGGGCACAAAAATACAAAGATACTGTCATCAATAACAAAGATGAATATGGCGATAATATAAATATCAAGCAAGAGATCATGAATTCAGAGAGAAACGTGATCCGCGAGAAGTTCGAAAATGCCTTGGCAAAAAAATCAAATGCCATGGATGAGCAAAATCAAGAATTCCGTGATTCAGTTAATGAGCGCGTGAATACACAAGTGCGTTCACGTGATAGTCAAATTCAACGTCTGCAAGGTCGCTTGAATAACGAAATTTCTAAAAATGAGCGTCTGCGTGGAATCGAGCGGCGCAATTTGACAAATGCTTATGAAAAACGAATGGACCTTGTTGAACAACAGCGTGATGACGCTATTGTGACGATGAAGGATTTGAATGATGAACGTATTTCAGGAGTTTTGAGAAATAATCAAAAGCTTTTGCAAAATGCGGATCGTGAAAACAAATCTCAGGTCAACCTGATGAATTCGCGCCATCGCGAAGAGCGCGAAAATATGATTCAACAACACAAGGATCAAGTTACTCAGGTGACAAGCAATGCGGATAGTCGCGTGCAAAAGGTTATCGATCTGCAAAACAAAAACAACGATCAAATGGGTCGTTACTATGTAGATTCTCTGGATACAATGAAGGGGAATTACATGGAAAGAATGGATCAAGTTCAAGAAAAGAATCTTCAAGACAGAACCGCGCAGAATAAGGTGATGACAGAAAGATTTAGAAATCTTGAAACAAATTTTCAGAATAAGCTTGAGCAAACAGTAAAAACCTATGAGGACAAGTTGGCAAACCTGAAGGACAGCCAAAGCCGCGAGATCAAGCGTCTTGAACAGATGCATGCGCAGCGAATGTCTGAAAAGGAAAAGGCGACACGCCTCGAAAAAGAATCTATTACGCAGAAGTATGAGGCCAAGTTGGCGCAATCCAGCGAGTCTCATCAAGATCAGCTTGATAGAATGAATAGACGTCACGAAGAAGATATGCAAAACTTAGCGGTGAAGGTGAATTCTTATAACAGGAAGGCATAAGGCATATGTTAGCGGATCGTAGAGCGAAAATTGTGGCAACAATCGGTCCAGCCACTCGTGAAGAGAAAAATCTAGAAAAAGCAATTAAGGCGGGTATGAATGTAGCCCGCCTTAACTTTTCTCATGGGTCCCATGAAGATCATTTAAAAGTTGTCGAATCTATTCGCAAACTCTCAAAAGAGTTAAGAGCGCCTGTTGCGATTTTACAAGATTTGCAGGGTCCAAAAATTCGTGTTGGTAAATTTGAAAAAGGCTCCATTGAAATCAAACCTGGGCAGAAGCTCGTGGTGACGACTGCTGCTGTTCTTGGGAAAGAAGGACTTATTCCGTCCGATTTTAAAGAGCTTCCTTTGGCTTGCTCTCCGGGAACAAAAATTCTCTTGGATGACGGCTTAATGGAACTCAAAGTTCTGCAAGTCCGTGGCGAAGAAGTGGACGTCGAAGTTGTCTATGGTGGTATTTTAAAAGACCGTAAAGGCATGAATCTTCCAGGTGTGAATTTGCCTGTGGAGTGTATGACGGAAAAAGATTTGCAAGACCTTGAGTTTGGAATCACTCACAAAGTGGACTATATTGCGCTCAGTTTCGTTCGTCATGCTCGTGACATTCGTAAACTGCGCGAAATTCTTGAGACTCGAAAATCTCAGGCCAAAATTGTCGCAAAAATTGAAATGGTCGAAGCTCTTGAGAACCTTGAAGAGATCTGCCGTTTGAGTGACGTGGTGATGGTGGCGCGCGGAGATTTGGCTGTTGAAGTCGGTCAAAGTCGTTTGCCGGGCTATCAGAAGCGTATCATCCATGTGTGTAACGAGTTGGGTCGTCCAGTTATCACGGCGACTCAGATGCTGGATAGCATGGTTGAAAACCCTCGTCCAACGCGAGCTGAGATCACGGACGTTGCCAATGCGGTTTTGGATGGAACAGATGCATTGATGTTGTCGGCGGAATCAGCAAGCGGAAAATATCCGTTCAAATGTATTCGTACCATGCATGAAATTATCAGCGAAGTTGAGCGCAACGAAGAGGAATACTACAAAATCTCTCTTGAGAGTGAATTCCTCAGTGCTCCCGCTGCCATTGCAGCAAGTGCCTCATTGAGTGCTTTAAAGCTGAATGCTACGGCGATTGTGTGTTTAACGACGACAGGTAAGACGGCTAATATCATTTCAAGCTTTAGACCGCGTGCGAAGATCATTTCAATCACGCAGCATATGGAAGCTTTGAATGCGATGGAAATGCTCTGGGGTATTCAAACCCACGTGATCAAGCCTTATAAGACAATGGAAGATATCCTAACTCAGGTTGATCAATTGGTTGTGACTCATGGTTTGGCGAAAACGGGTGACAAGGTGATCCTAACGCTTGGGCAGCCGATTGCCTCGGGTGCAAAGACCAATTCAATATATGTGCACACGGTGGGTGGAGAATCATTCCAGCGCTTGCCAGATGATCAGTTGCCGCTTCGTTGTCAGACGGATCCGGTTGTTGAGTAGTCAAAAAAGTAAATTGTAGAAATAAAAAAAAAGCCTCGGGAGACCGAGGCTTTTTGATTTAACGAAGTTTCTTTTTGAAAGTATTCACCATGTCCCAGTTGCGGGCGAGGGGCTCAACGTAAGGAAGTTCTACCATGATGTAGACTCCTTTTTCGTCCATGATTTTTTCTGTGAGATATTTTTTCTCAATCAAGCTATTCACATCTTCTGTGCGAATGAGATTTCCAGTTTCTTTCATGGAATCGTTTTGTACGTCATTCAAATTGACTTTGTAGAGGCCTTTGTTGTTTGGCTCTACCTTTTTTGCAAAATGTAAGATTCCGTTGAGGATACGAGTTTCAGCTTCTGTCATCGGTGGCAAACGATCTTTTTCTTGTTTAAAGAGCCACTCATTATACCAATCAACAAAACCAAAAAGCTCTGCAGGTTTTAGGTTGGTGATTTTTTGTGTGCCGTCGCCGCGATCTTCTTGAGACAAGTAGCCAAGATCTGTGAGGGCATTCACCACAGATTGCATTTTGTTTGTCGCTTCTTGGAAAATTTGAATTGTATAATTGCGTAGAAGCACAGACGAGTAGCTGTGTGTGCCGTTTTCTTCTGGTTTTCCGTATTTATGACCAACAAGATTTAAGATCGAAATATATTTGTTGATGATATGAGGAGGGAAGCGCTCTTCATCCGGATTTGAATTCTCAAGAATTTTAATTTTCTTATTCGCTTCACGAAGATTTTCGTTCAGCGTTTTCATGATCGCACGCACCCAAACTGGAAGTTGTTCCATTTGTTTTGTGAGTGAATCATATGGGAGAGAAATCACTTCAGAATCTTTATTAGCTTTGACGTTAGCGCTGCGAGGTTTGTTGTCGAAGAGAGCCATTTCTCCAACCATCGCGCCGGGTTTGATTTCCGCAAGGACGACTTCAGAGTTGCCTTTCGTCTTCGTCACTGCAAAGCCGCCAGTTTTAACGATATACATAGCATCCGGTGCATCACCTTCGCGGAATAGATACGTATCTTTTGCTACTTTTTTCGCTTCAGCCACAGCATGCTCCTGCTTAAATAAAGGAGCTTCCATTATCCCCATAAAAGGGGACCTCTGCAATTCGTCAGTGAGACCTAGACTTAAGAATGGTAGTAATCGGTTGTCTATCTTTTGGACACTGAGAGAAAGATTTTTAGGCCTGCTTGTGACGTGGTGTTTTCAAGGGTAATTTCTATTTTTTGTATCTATAGATGGGATGAAAGTATGAAAACAATGTCTTTGATCGTAATTGCTTTGATGATGAGTCTTCAAGTTCAGGCATTTAGTGTTATTGAAGAAATCGATATCTCGACTCAGAACACACGTGTTTTCTTAATTTTCGGAACTGTCTCCGGAACTTCTTCAGGTATCAGATTGTACAAGCAGCTTGAGGCTGCAAAAGATGACCTCGTTTATTTCGTGGGTACAAAAGGCGAAGTCCGCACAGCAAACGCAGAACGTGCATTCCAAATAGTGCGTGAGATGATTCCGAATCTGCAAGCGACAGATGAACAAATCGCTCTCGAGATCCTCGCAAATTTTGATCAGTAAAAAAAGAAAATAGAGATAGAAAAGAAGAGGCGCCAAAAGCGCCTCTTTTATTTCTAGAATGTCATCGCTTTGCAATCAGGAGCAATCGTCATTTTGCCCTCTGTTGCTGCGAGTACTTTTTCCGGTGTTAAATCCGGAGCGTACTCTTTCAAGATAAATCCATTATCTGTCACTTCGATCACGCCAAAATCGCTCACGATTTTTTTAATACACTTAATGCCAGTGAGTGGCAGAGTGCACTTCGTGCGAAGTTTAGAATTTCCTTCTTTGTCTGTGTGTTGCATAGCTACGATCACGTTTTTGGCACCAGCGACAAGATCCATTGCGCCGCCCATGCCTTTGATCATTTTTCCTGGAACCATCCAGTTGGCAATGCTGCCATCTTCAGAAACTTCCATTGCACCAAGCACAGTCAAATCAATGTGACCACCGCGAATCATCGCAAAGCTGTCAGCGCTTGAAAAAAAACTAGCACCCGGAACTGCTGTCACAGTTTGTTTGCCGGCGTTGATCAAGTCAGGATCGATTTCATTTTCTTTCGGGAATGGTCCCATTCCTAAAAGGCCGTTCTCGCTTTGTAACATAACCGATTTGTTTTTCGGGATGTAGTTCGCAACCAAAGTTGGAATACCGATACCCAAATTTACGCAATAGCCGTCTTCAACTTCTTGAGCAATTCTCTGAGCAATTTGTTCACGTGTTAATGGCATACGATCTCCTATTTGCTCACAGTTTTTTGTTCAATGCGTTTTTCGTAGTTTGAACCTTGGAAGATTCTTTGCACGTAAACACCTGGCGTGTGAACTTGATCTGGATCGAGCTGACCCACTTCAACCAATTCTTCCACTTCCGCAATTGTGATTTTACCAGCTGTCGCCGCCATCGGATTAAAGTTGCGAGATGTTTTTCTGAACATCAAGTTTCCGAACTTATCACCCTTCCAAGCTTTGACGAAAGCAAAGTCACCCACGATGCCGCGCTCAAGAACATAATCACGACCGTCGAAGTTTTTAATTTCTTTGCCTTCAGCAACTAGAGTTCCCACTCCTGTTGGAGTATAGAATCCCGCGATACCCGCACCACCTGCACGCATGCGTTCAGCCAGTGTACCTTGTGGGCAGAATTCGACTTCCAGTTCGCCACTCATGTAGAGTTTTTCGAACAAAGCGTTTTCGCCGACATAAGAAGAAATCATTTTTTTCACTTGGCGTTTTTGCAAAAGCAAACCCAAACCAAATTCATCCACACCTGCGTTGTTAGAAACGCAAGTGAGGTTTTTAGCACCCAACTCAACCAAACGAGCGATGCTGTTTTCGGGAATACCGCAAAGTCCAAAGCCACCCACAACCAAAGTCATTCCGTCTTTGACGTCCCAGATGGCACTCTTTGCGTCTTTATAAACTTTATTGCTCATAAAAATCCTTAAGCTTTTTCGATGATCAAAGCGACTGCTTCACCGCCACCTATACACAAAGTCGCAAGACCATAGCGTTTGTTGTGAGTGTGAAGAGCGTGAACAAGCGTCGTCAAGATACGAGCGCCAGAAGCACCAATTGGATGTCCAATTGCCACCGCGCCACCGTGAACGTTGACTTTCGCAGCCGGGATTTCAAGTTCCTTCATTGCCACTTGAGTTACAACTGCAAAGGCTTCGTTGATTTCCCAAAGATCGATGTCGCCCACTTTCAAACCTGCTTTTGCCAAAGCGCCTTTGATCGCGCCAACAGGAGCAGTTGTGAAGTATTTTGGATCGTGAGCGAAAGTTCCGTGCGCCACGATTTTAGCCAAAGGTTTGATACCGCGTTTTGTCGCTTCAGAGGCAGACATCAAAACGTGAGCCGCAGCACCGTCATTGATTTTAGAAGCGTTCGCCGCCGTGATTGTTCCAGCTTTATCAAAAGCAGGTTTCAAGCCAGGGATTTTGTCGAAGTTTGTGTTAAATGGCTCTTCGTCTTTTTCAATAACAACAGTGCCTTTTTTACCTTCGATAGAAACAGCAGCGATTTCATTTTTAAATACGCCCTTGTTCCATGCTTCTTGTGCTTTTTTATAAGAATCAATTGCGAAAGCATCTTGTTCTTCACGAGTGAAGTTATGCTCTTTCACGCAGATTTCAGCTGCATTTCCCATGTGGAAATTGTTGTATGGATCCCAAAGACCGTCTTTGATCATAGAGTCTGTCATTTGCGTCGGACCCATGCGGTAACCACTGCGAGAATTTTCAAGCAAGTGTGGAGCCAAAGTCATGTTCTCTTGACCACCAGCGACTGCGATTTTTGTATTACCCAAAGCAATAGAGTCAGCAGCTAGCATCACAGCTTTAAGACCAGAACCGCAGACTTTATTGATCGTCATGCAAGGTGTGGAGTTTTTAAGTCCAGCGTAAAGAGCCGCTTGGCGTGCCGGAGCTTGGCCGACACCTGCAGTCAAAACTTCACCCATGATGCACTCATCGATTTCATCAGGAGAAACTTTTGCACGTGCAATGGCTTCTTTAATAGCAATAGCGCCCAACTTAGGAGCAGCTAGACTTGAGAATCCGCCTTGAAAAGTAGCTACTGGCGTTCTTACGCTGCTCACGATCACAACATTTTCCATATTTCACCTCTTGTGTTCTTGAATATTCAAAAAAGATTTACTTAAATTAGAAAGCGACAGTCAAGCAACGCGGAGTCTCCGAGGAGGATATCAACGCATGTCAGCGATCTACACTTTACTACCACTTCTTTTTGTTCAATCTGTTTTTGCAGCCACTTTTGAAACTCCTGTTAAAGAAGGAGATCGCCTGGTTCTTAAAGGACTTGAGGCTCAAGTTTTACTCACAGGACAACCAGGTGCGACACTTAAAATTTCCGGAGTTGAAGAGTCAAAAGCAGAGGGCAGCTACGTCGTTGAACGTAAAGATAATATCATTGAAGTGCGTATGATTGAATTCAATGGCAAAGCAAGCTGGAAGAACATCCTGCCGAAAGCCAACACACAGCTGAGAAAAATTGAAATTTCAGGATTGTCTCTCCCAACAGAGGTGCAGTTGCGCGGCGGAAGCGTTGTGGCGCAGCGTTGGGTGAAGGATTTGAAGGTGAGTGTGACTCACGGACGAATGAGTTCTGCTAATGGATCGGGCAGTTTGCAGGTTTATGTGCAAAAAGGTGACGTGAATATTCAAGATCACACAGGTCGAGTGAATGTTGACGGATACTCAGGAACTTGCGCTCTTCGCAATATTCAAGGTGATGTCGATGCTTCATGGTTTGCGGGACAATTAGGACTTGAAAAGATCCGCGGTTTTGTTGCACTCTCGACTCAAACAGCCACCGCGAAACTCAACTCTGGCGCGGGAACTGTGCAATTTGAAAACGGCAAGGGTAGTTTGACCTTGCAAGCTTTCCAAGGACGCATCGAAGGTCAAAATCAAGATGGCAACGTCACGATTAATTTGCCTTTGGATTCGGAAGTCGAAGTGAAATCTAAATCGGGCAAAGTGGCGATAACAGTCCCACCAAGCTCAGGAGCTCAGGTTAATCTATTCACAGTTGACGGGGAGATCAGTGTTCCTGGTGAATTGCGTGTTGCGAAACTCAGCGCAGAGAAATTCGCCCGCGGCCGATTGCGGGGCGATGCGCAAAGAGCGAGTGTTTTTGTGCGCAGCCAAGAGGGTTCCATCCTCCTGAAATGAGTTGACAGTAATTGATAAATACAGCAGACCTTATAGGTTCTTTCACTCTTACGTAACTAGGTAGAAATATGGCAAAAATCTTAAAAAAGAAGCCAGTGGCGAAAGCCGCAGCAAAACCTGCAAAAAAAGCCCCTGCTAAACCAGCAGCCAAGGCCGCTCCTGTTAAAAAGGCAGCGCCAAAAGCCGTTGTAAAGAAGAAGGCTGAAAAAGCTCCTGCTCCAAAAGCTCCGGCTAAAAAAGTAGAAGTGAAAAAGAAGGTTGAAGCAAAACCGGTCGCGAAAGCTCCGGCGAAACCTGCTGCTAAACCAGTTGCCGCTAAAGAAGCGAAAGAAGTTCCTGTTAAAAAGCAGGACAAGAAAACTCCACAACCTGCGGCCGAAAAAACTCCTGCTAAAAAAGACGCCAAAGCTCCTAAAAAAGGTGCGAAAGCGAAAAAAGAAAAAGACGAAGAGGGTATGGAGGACGATTACATCGCCGATGACGACATGATGGGCGATGAAATTGGGGAGTACGAAGAGGAACTCAAAGCCGTTGAGGAATCTGAAGAAGAAGTAGAAATCGAAGAAGAGTGGACAGGCGAAGAAAAACCTAAAACGGATGAAGAAATCGTTCTTACAGACGCTGAAGGTCGCCGTTACTGCCGTGCTCGTGACTGTGATCAGATCGCAGCTGTCGATGCTTACTGCCGTTACCATTACTTGCTATTTTGGAAGAAAATCCAAGTTCGTAAGAAGATTCTCCAAGACGGAAAATTGGAGAGATACGTAGAAGAACTCACATCTCGTTACCCGGATAAATTCCTTGAGATGATCCGCCGTGACCTCAGAACTGAGAAGGACTTCTTGGGCGCGATTCAAGAGCTTGAAATCGATGAATCAGCGAATGAGAACGAATTTGAAGAGGATACAAACGCCTACGTGGAAGAAATTCGCGGTATGGGCGATAACAATGGTTCTGGCGTTGAGGACGACGAGTACTAAAAATTGTATTGCAAATGAGAAATCGCCTTGGTAGGACTAACCGAGGGATCGCAAATATATGTCGGAAATAGGGTCCGACGTTTCTACCCGCTACCTTAAATAGCGGACTATTTGGAGGGGAATATGTTAAAGGGGCTTCTAGTAAGTGCTCTGTTGGTTCTAACAACAACGTCTGCAATGGCCATGGATGCGTTTCCAAAAGGGCCGGACGCAACTTTAACTCCTGGCGAACTTTGCATGTATCCTGATTCTCGTCGTTACCCTGAAAATATTGCATACTGTGAGCGTGATGTATCCCGCGAAACAAAAGCTGAGGCTTTTGAGGAATACGACCAAATCGGTTACCGCACTCGCACTATGAAGCGCCAAAACTTCAAAATCGACCATTACATCCCACTTTGCATGGGTGGCAGCAACAGTATCAAAAACTTGTGGCCACAACACCAAAGCGTCTACACAATCACAGACCCTCTTGAGCAAAAAATCTGCGAAAAGATGGCGGAAGGCGTGATGCTACAAAAAGACGCTGTTGAGATGATCAAGTTCGGTAAGGCTAACTTGGATCAAGTGGGCGACTTGATGGAAAAACTTGAAAACATGTAGTTTTCAAGTTTTAGAAATTCGACATTAGAAATTCGAAAATAAAAAAGGGAACTTACAGTTCCCTTTTTTCGTTTTGGGTTTTCGATAGAGGCGATCTAGTGAAGATCGCCTTTTTTCTTTCCCTTGCCGCTGAACATACGAGGGCCTTTGTCTTCATCTTCGTCGTCCTCGTCGTCTTCTTCGTAATCGTCACCGAAATCTTCGTCTTCATCATCACGAGGAGGAGAGAGTTCCTCGTCCTGTTCTGCGCGAGACAAAGCATCTTCGTCTTCCGCATCTTCAAGAATCATCGCACCTTCTTCAAGGCCCAAAAGGCGGTTGGCTTCCGCTTCTAGATTTGAATTTTCAGTCGAGTATTGCAGATACAGCTTTTGACCTTGGAATGGGAATTCCTTCCAAGTGTAAGGGAAGTCCACGTCGCCATCGTTTTCGAAGTATTCCATCATCATGCTGGCAGCAGCGTCGATGCAGTTATGAATACGAGCGACAGCGTCTTGTTTGTCTTGAGAATAATCCATGGAAACTTCGAAGTTCGCTTGGGCCAGGCGACCTTTTTGATGGAATCCGACGCGGAGCAGAATTTCTTGTTGGTAAATACGGCCTTCGACGATCAATTCGGCGTCATCGAAGTGCTCAGCAAAGTTTTCCGTGAAAACTGTCTGGATTTGTTCTGAGTATTCCTTCGGAAATGCAGTCCATTTTTTTGAGCTTTTGAGGCGTGGGTTCATAGGAATCCTCCTTGGAACTAGACAAAATTAAGGCTGTCCTCTATAACTCACTTTCTTTAATGACACAAGAGGTAACGAGGCATGGAACAGAGTACACAAAATCCTGAAAGTGCTCAGCAAAATCAAGATATTGGACAAGGCCGTGGCGTTTATATTTCCACTTACGGCTGTCAAATGAATGTGAACGATACTGAGCGCATGTATTCTCTGTTGGAGATGCAAAACTTTACTCCGGTTGATAAACCGGAAGATGCGTCCTTGATTATCATCAATTCTTGCAGCGTGCGCGAAAAGCCTGTTCACAAAGTTTATTCTGAAGTGGGCACTTTCCGTAAAATGAAAGAAAAAAATCCGGGCCTTAAAATCGGCGTTGGTGGATGCGTAGGTCAGCAAGAAAAAGAAAATCTAATCAAGAACCAACCGATGATTGATTTCGTATTTGGTACGGATCAAATCGACAGCCTACCAAACTTGGTTGCGGAAACTTTCACAGGTCCTAAAGAACGTCGCGTGAACGCGAAGTTCGAGCACCGTGCGCCTTATCATATCGAGACCATGGTTCGTAATCCAGGTGTCGCGACTTTCGTGAATATCACAAAAGGTTGCGATAATTTCTGTACGTTCTGTGTGGTTCCGTACACTCGTGGTCGTGAGAAGTCTCGTCCATTGCAGCACATCCTTACGGACATTCAGCACCTTGTAAAACGTGGTGTGAAAGAAGTGACGTTGCTCGGTCAAAACGTCAACTCATACAAAGCCGAAGAAGGTTTGGACTTTGCAGACCTGTTAGCGAAAGTAGCTCGCGAAACCGATATCGAGCGCATTCGTTATACGACGTCTCATCCAAAAGATTTCAATCAGAAGTTGGCTGACACAATGGCAGCTCACCAAGATAAAATTATGGAATACATCCATCTTCCATTCCAAAGCGGAAACTCGAGAATTTTGGATCGTATGAACCGTAACTACACTCGCGAACACTATCTTGAAAAAATCGAGATGCTGAAAAAGACGATTCCGAACTTGGTTCTTTCAACTGACATCATCGTGGGTTTCCCAGGTGAGACAGAAGAAGAATTCATGGATACAGTGACAATGGTTGAGCAAGTGGGCTTTGAAACTATCTTTGCTTTCAAATACTCACCTCGTCCTTTCACGAAGGCTGCGAAATTCGAAGATCAAGTTCAAGAAGAAGTAAAAACAGAACGTTTGAACCGACTGTTCGATGCTCATGACAAAATGGCATTTGAATTGGTGAAACGCTATGAAGGTCAAACGATGAAAGTCCTCGTCGAGCAAGCGGACCGCGAGGTTGGTAAAGTTCAGGGACGTAGCACAGGTAATAAACTTGTGCATTTCCTGGGTAGCCAAGATTTGATTGGAAAAACTGTGGATGTGAAAATCACAAAAGCCTTCCCAGCTGTTTTCCGTGGAGAGCTGATTCAGTAATGAAAGAGATTTTGGATTTGAATAACATGAAAACTCAAATTCTTTTTGCGAACGAAACGCAAGAAGAAGAGAGCTTTCATCAAAACGACTTGGTGAGACTTTTCCCTTACGGACTTTCTGTAAGTGCGGATGTGACAAGACCATTCTTGTTACTCAAGGATGAAGCTCATCAATACACTTTGCCTGTGGCGATCAGTCCGATCGAAGCGGGCGTGTCCTTGGCGCAATCCAATCGCACTATCTTGCCTTCAACGCCGCACAAATTCAGCGAGATGTTGATGCAGGCCCTGGGTGTTGAAATTCGCCAGGCCGTCTTTGTTGAGATTAAGGGCTCGCACCAGTACATGCGCTTGTATATGTCTGGTAATCCTGCTGTGACCTCGCTAAAGCTTCGTGCGGATGAGGCGATGTCTTTGTGTCTGTATTTGAATGTTCCGCTTTATGCGACGAAGTCCTTTATTGGGAAATCGCGCGTAATGACGGCAGACATTGAGGCGTCTTCGCAAAAAATCCCGGGGATGGGAAATCTCGACCGTGGCAACGGTTATCTCAATTAAGTTAAAAAAAGAAAACCCCTCCGTAAGAGGGGTTTTTAATTTTAGAAATTGCATTCCATTTCAGTTAAGTCGCGACCTATTTTAAGTTTGGTATTGATCCAAGCTGACCAACCGGGGCCTTCTTTGGGTGTTGATTGAAAATAAACTTTTTCTCCATTGCGGTTGCGGCCCACACCAAAAAGTGTCGGGTTGTTGTACGAGTCCACTCCCTGTTCGAATTTCATAGAGATCACTTCGGTCTGCCAAGTCAGAGTTGATTTTCTCAAATTGATTTCGATATCGGCGTGGCAGTAGATGGAATTCAGGCTGGGAGCTCTTCCGTCTTTGGCGTTCGCTAAGCTCGAAATGCTCAAAATAGTTAAGATTGCGAGGACTAGGATTTTCATAAACGTCTCCTGTGAAAGTCGTGTTATTGCCAGTATTGCACTCTCTATGCCACGTCTTGGCACGGGTACAGATGGGTTAACTTTAAGATCACGCCGCGTTTCATTTCGGGGTGAGCATTTTTAGCCTGTCCTTGCCGCATTTCGTTGTCTGTTTAACTGAGGGTTAACACAACATTCTTCAGGTTTTCCTTTAGATTTTTCAGCGAACACCCTCTATAATCTTGGACTATGAGTGAATTTGTAAAAGCCCGCGGCATACAACCGGTTATTGGTGAAAAAGTTTTTCTGGCAGACAACTGTCGCCTTATTGGTGATGTGGAAGTCGGTGATCATTCTTCGATTTGGTACAATGTGACCATTCGAGGCGATGTTATGCCGATCCGTATTGGCAAAGAGGTTAATGTTCAGGACGGCACCGTTATTCACGGAACTTATCAAAAATACGGTACAACCCTGCATGATCGAGTCACTATTGGCCACTTGGTGATGCTGCACGGTTGTGAAGTTGGGAAGGGCACTCTTGTCGGTATGGGGTCTATCTTGATGGATGGGGTCAAGGTCGGGGAGCATTGTTTAATTGGAGCTGGGACGTTGCTGACAGAAGGAACTGTGATTCCTCCTCGCAGTTTGGTCGTTGGTCGCCCTGGAAAAGTGAAACGCGAGCTCACGGCTGAAGAAATCGACCTGCTTGAGAAATCAGCAGATAACTATCTCCTCTACAAGACCTGGTATGAATAAAATGCCAGAAAGGCATTTTATCGCGAAGCCCCGCCAGGGGTCGAGGGCAGGAGCCCAAGACAATTAAATACTACTATGATTTGACTTCCGGCTCTCTGAATCGGGATGATATATGCATCCCGAGGAGAGTCTTATGGAACGAGAAATCCCCTACGCGTTGACCTTTGATGATATTCTTTTGCTGCCACAATATTCGGAGATAACGCCGACAGAAGTTGTGCCTCGCGCGCATTTTGCCCGAGGAAAGTTTTTAAACACTCCAGTGATTTCTGCTGCGATGGATACGGTGACTGAAAACCGTATCGCACGAGTGATGGCTCAGCATGGTGCCTTGGGAATCATTCATAAAAATCTGGATATCGACAGACAAGCTCTCGAAGTTGAAAAAGTAAAAAAGTACGAGAGCGGTATGATCATGGATCCTATCACTCTTGGTCCTGATCACTTGGTTCAAGATGCGGTGAACTTGATGGAAAAATATTCTATCAGCGGCGTGCCGGTCACAGTTGACGGAACACTGGTGGGAATTCTCACAAACCGCGATTTGCGCTTTGAGGAAAATTTCGATCAACCTATTCGCAATATCATGACGAAAGAAGAGCTCGTCACGGCGAAAATGGGAACAACCCTTGAGGAAGCCAAAAAGATTCTACAAAAACACCGCATTGAAAAATTACCGGTGGTTGATGATCGCGGAAAATTAAAAGGTCTGATCACGATCAAAGACATTGAAAAAGCCAAAAGTTATCCGCAGGCCACCAAAGACGAACATGGTCGTTTGATGGTCGGCGCCGCCATTGGTGTGGGTGCAGACTCAAAACAGCGCGCCGATGCTTTGGTTCTTGCTGGGGTCGATGTGCTGTGTGTGGATACAGCTCATGGTCATTCAAAAAATGTTCTTGAAATGGTGAAGTATATTTCGCAACGACACTCCGACGTGATCGTTGTTGCTGGTAACGTTGTGACTTCAGAGGGTACCAATGCATTGATTGATGCAGGAGCTGATGTTGTAAAAGTCGGTGTCGGTCCCGGAAGTATTTGTACAACTCGTGTAGTGGCGGGTGTCGGTATGCCACAAATTTCTGCGATCTTAGAATGTGCAAAAACAGCGAATGCTCGTGGTAAAACAATTATCGCCGACGGTGGTATTAAGTTCTCTGGCGATATCACAAAAGCTCTCGCGCTGGGTGCAAACTCTGTGATGATTGGAAATCTTCTCGCAGGAGCGGAAGAGTCTCCAGGTGAAACTATTTTGTTCCAAGGTCGTACATACAAAGTTTATCGCGGCATGGGTTCCATCGGCGCGATGTCTCGCGGCTCCAAAGATCGCTATGGTCAAATGGATATCGAAGACGCAGAAAAACTTGTTCCCGAAGGCATCGAGGGAAAAGTTCCTTACAAAGGTTCCGCTTCCGCTGTGATTCATCAACTGGTGGGCGGATTGAAATCGGGTATGGGTTACTTGGGTGCTCGCAATATCGAAGAATTGCAATCAAAGGCGAAATTCGTGCAAATCAGCTCGCAAGGTTTGCGTGAGTCTCACGTGCATGATGTGAGTATCACCAAAGAAGCTCCGAATTATCGCATTGAGAATTGAAATTAGAGAGTTGGGTTTAGAATGAATTATCGTCCGTTTATTATTTTGGATTTTGGTTCGCAATTTACACAACTGATTGCGCGCCGATTGCGCGAACTAGGATATTACTCTGAAATTCACTCTTACAAATATTCGACTGAAGAGATTAAAAAGAAAAATCCCTATGGAATTATTCTGAGTGGCGGACCAAATTCAGTTTATGAAGCGAATTCTCCACAAAGAGATGTTTCGGAGCTTCGTAACATAAGTCCTCTGATGGGCGTTTGTTACGGAATGCAATTGCTGACGCATCAACTGGGTGGTCGAGTTGCAAAAGCAGATCATCGTGAGTACGGGCTTAATTATGTAACATGGACTTCGGTCATATCGGGAGTTCCGCAAAAGCAGAAAGTTTGGATGAGTCACGGTGACGTCGTAGAAGCGCCACCAAAGGGTTTTGAGATTATTGCGATGTCTGATGGGAGTCATCCCGCAGCGATGCGTGGTGACGGTGTTTTGGCTGTTCAATTCCATCCGGAGGTCGCTCATACGGATCACGGAAATGATCTCTTGAATTATTTCGCCAAAGATCTCTGTCATGCGAAAGCGGATTGGGATGCTCCACATATTCGCGATCACCTCTTTGAAGAAATCCGCAAGCAAGTTGGTGCAACTGATCACGTTTTGGTGGGATTAAGTGGCGGCGTTGATTCAACAGTTGTGGCTACACTCCTTACGAAAGCTTTAGGTGCTGAACGCGTACACTGTGTTTTTGTTGATAACGGACTTTTGCGCAAGAATGAATATGAATCAGTTCTGGCGAGTTACAAAACTATCGGTCTGAATGTTCAAGGTGTTGATGCCTCCAAGGAGTTCTTGTCGGCTCTTAAGGGGAAATCAGATCCGGAAGAAAAACGCAAAACCATCGGGCGTGTCTTTATAGAGGTTTTTGAGAAAAGTTACGATCATAAATTACCAATCAAATGGTTGGCTCAGGGAACGTTATATCCTGATGTGATTGAAAGTGTTTCATCAGTTGGCGGCAGTGTGACTATTAAGTCTCATCACAATGTGGGTGGTCTGCCGGAAAAAATGAAATTGGGATTGGTAGAGCCTGTTCGGGAGCTTTTTAAAGATGAAGTTCGTGCATTAGGCGCGCAATTGGGTCTGCCGCGTGAAATGTTGTGGCGTCACCCGTTCCCGGGGCCTGGTTTGGCGATCCGTGTTTTGGGTGAAGTGACGGAAGAAAAATTAAAAATTCTCAAAGACTGCGATGATGTCTTTATTTCAGAACTCCGCCGCCGTGGTCTCTATGAGAAAATCTGGCAAGCTTTCTGTGTTTTACTACCTGTTAAAACAGTGGGTGTCCAAGGTGACTCTCGCACTTACGACCATGTCTTATCATTACGAGCTGTGACTTCGAGTGACGGTATGACGGCGGATTGGTATCCATTTGAGTTTGAATTTCTGCGTGAGGTTTCAAATCTTATCACCAATAAAGTAAAGGGAGTGAATCGCGTGGTCTATGATATCACCTCGAAGCCTCCTGGTACTATTGAGTGGGAATAGTTTGGATTACTGAATAGAAAAATAAAATTCTGGGATGTAACTAGGCGGCTTGGTCTTGTGGTGCTACATCCTCGCTCCATGAAAAAATCAAATAAATTAATTATTGTTCTGTTGTTAATTCTAACAGGGGCTGTGGCGTTCGCTGCTGTCGCTGCAGAGATCATTTATCAAACATCTGGCTTATCCGAGCTTAAACTCACTCGTTCCGAAGACGATATGCGCTGGGTTTCTACGACCTTGCAAAATTATGAACTCTATCGCGATTTTGAAAGCGAAATGGATTCTTTGTATCTGGTTGAATCTCGTGTGAATCGTCAATCTCCGTTAGATGCAGAAGGAATCACCGGAACGGCTCAATGGACGGTTCGATCGGGAGCTCGCCTGGAGAATTCGCTCTGGAATCGCTCGGAACAAGCAACGCGCCTTTTTGTTGATCACAGTTGGGGTCTGGTTATTTCGAGTCTGGGTGGATGTTGTGCGCAGATTGATGGCTATCGTGCGTTCAACATCAAAACAGGGAAATTAATTTTATCGTACAATGATTTTTCATATGACGATGCTATGGAAATTCCTTACGTTCTCAGTGTTCCAAACTCACCACTGGAGCCGCGCTTTATTGGGGTCATCAGTGGTGATAGCACTCGCGATTTGGATTTCGTTGATCCCGTTGCTGGAACAAATGCGGCGGCGCTAATAAAATATGCCAGTCGAGATTCAGCGATTTTTCAAAAATTGCAGATGGATATACTGGTAGCCCCGGGGTGGGGAATCAGTGTTTTGGATGCGAAACTTGAAAAAGACCCTGCTGTCTTGGATAGTGGTAAAATTGAAATCAGTCGTTCGGTGGCGACGCTGTGGAATATTGATAAACAGACGGACCCTATGAAGATCGAAGGAGTGCGTTTGGTCTTGGTTGTCAATGCAGGAAATGGGGATAAAACCATCAAAATTCCGGTTCGAAAAGACCGTTTAAGCCTTGAAGCTGCGGAAATCCCGGAAGGCGTTCATATTCGCGTTTTATAGGGTGTTGATGCGTTGTTTAATATGGGTTGCTGGACGAAAGGTGTCTAGCGACTTTTCTCGATCTAAGATATGAATTTATCATGTCTTTTGCTCATCTTCATGTTCATTCTGAATACTCTCTTTTAGAGGCTGCTTGCCGTGTAAAAGGTATCGCTAAAAAAGCGGCCGCTTACGGTATGCCAGCGGTGGCCTTAACTGATAACGGCAATATGTTTGGTGCGGTGGAATTTTATTTCGCTGCCAAAGATAACAACGTCAAACCACTTCTCGGTTTGGATGCTTACATTGCTCCCGGATCTCGTCATGATAAAAAACAAGATCGTGATCAAGTGGCTCAAGGTCCTCGTCGATTGGTGTTCCTTGCGCAAAACAATGATGGCTATCGCAATCTCTGTAAGCTGTCTTCAATCGGTTATCAGGAAGGTTTCTATTGGAAGCCTCGTATCGATTATGAAGTGATCAAAGAATACAATCAAAATTTGATCTGCTTAACTGGCGGACTTCGTGGTGAGGTGGCGGAAGCTTTCTTGCGTGAAGGTCCAGATGCGGCACTTGCAAAAATTCGTCAACTCAAAGAAATTTTTGATGATCGCTTGTATCTTGAGATGTGCCGCACCGGTGTGCCGGAGTGGGATCAAATCAATCCGTTCTTGTTAGAAGCTTCAAAGATTGTTGGTGTTCCTGTTGTTGCGAGTAACGACGTTCACTACATGTCACAAGACGATCAGATGGCTCAAGAAGTTTTGATCTGTATTGGGTCGAATAAAACCTTGGGTGATGAATCTCGTTTCCGTTTGGGGACGGATGAGTTCTATCTAAAAAAACCTGAACAGATGATTGAGCTCTTTGCGGATATTCCGGAAGCGATTTCGAATACTTTGCAAATTGCAGATCGCTGTGATGTGAAATTTAAGTTGAAAGATGATCAAGGGAAACCTATTTACCATCTTCCAACTTTCCCAACTGATGAAGGTGTTTCGCTTAAGGAAGATATCGCTCGCAAGTCCAAAGCTGGATTGTTGGAGCGCTATGAAGAAGCTATTCTGCGCGGTGAGCCTGTTCCCGAAGATAAAAAACCAGACTATGACAAACGCTTGGAGTTTGAGCTTGGTATTATCGATCGCATGGGTTTCAACGGTTACTTCTTGATCGTCCAAGACTTCATCAACTGGGCGAAGAATAATGATATTCCGGTCGGGCCGGGTCGTGGATCCGGTGCGGGTTCATTAGTCGCTTACTGTTTAAGAATTACCGATCTGGATCCACTTCCAAATTTTCTTCTCTTTGAGCGTTTCTTGAATCCAGAACGTATTTCGATGCCCGACTTCGATATCGACTTCTGTCAAGATCGACGTCAGGAAGTGATTCAATACGTAACTGAAAAGTACGGACAACAATCCGTTTCGCAAATTATCACTTACGGTAAATTGCAAGCCCGTGCGGCAATCAAAGACGTCGGCCGCGTTTTGGGTATGACATTCCCTGAAGTGGATGCAGTTACAAAACTTATTCCTGAAAAACTTGGTATCACTCTGAAAGATGCTCTTGAGATGGAGCCTCGTATGGGTGAGATGATGGAGATGAATCCAACAGTGGCAACACTGATGGATCTTGCTCAGCGCGTGGAAGGTATGGTTCGTCATGCTGGTATCCATGCTGCGGGTGTTATCATCGCCGATGGACAACTGGTTCGCCATGCACCTTTGTATAAGGGTGCAGATGGAGAGCAGGTTGTTCAGTACGATATGAAGCATGCCGAGAAAATCGGATTGATTAAATTCGACTTCTTGGGTCTTAAAACTCTGACTCATATCAATCATGCGCTTCGTTTGATTAAGAAAAATCGCAATAAGAAAGTGACGACCAAAGAAATTCCGATGAATGACGTCGCGACTTTCGAGATGATGTCACGCGGAGATACCGCTGGGGTGTTCCAGTTCGAGGGTGAGGGTATCACCGATGCCACTCGTAAGATCCGTCCATCCTCTTTTGCGGATATCACGGCGATTACATCGTTGTATCGTCCAGGTCCAATGGCGAATATTCCTGACTTTACTGACCGTAAACACGGGAAGGCGCCAGTTGAATATCTTTTGGAAGACACGCGTGAGGTTTTATCAGAGACCTACGGTATCATGGTCTACCAAGAGCAGGTTATGGGTATCGCCTCTCGTATCGCCGGATACTCACTCGGTGAAGCCGATATGCTTCGTCGTGCGATGGGTAAAAAGATCAAAGAGGAAATGGATCAGCAGCGCATTCGCTTCATGAAAGGGGCGAAAGAGCGCGGTTATGATGAGAAAAAATCAGAAGAACTTTTCGATTTGATGTATAAGTTCGCCGATTACGGTTTCAATAAATCGCATGCGGCTGCTTATTCTGTCGTGACTCTGCAAACGGCGTGGTTGAAGTGTCACTATGCTGCTGAGTTCTTTGCAGCCCTTCTTAGTACCGAGCTTTCAGATACGGATAAAATCGTAAAGTACTCGAAAGATGCGGCGAAACGTGGTCTGACCGTAAAATCTCCGCACGTGAATTTCTCGGATTACCTTTTCGATGTTCACGGTGATGAAATTTACTTTGGTCTTGGCGCCATTAAGGGTGTTGGTCAAAATGCCGTGGAAGCGATCATTGAAGCTCGTGAATCTCTGCCAGAGAAAAAATTCAACAGTTTGGATGAATTCTTTAACAGCATCGATACTCGTCGTGTGAATAAAAAAGTGATCGAGTGTTTAATCAAGGCCGGTGCTTTTGATGGTTTTGGCGCGCATCGTGCTCAATTGATCAACGGCTATCAAAAATTCTTAGACCGGGCTCAGGGGTTACAGAAAGACCGTGAGATGGGTCAGTCCTCTTTGTTTGATTTGGGACCTTCTTCGGAAAGCATCGTTGTTTTGGAAGAATGTAAACCTTGGAGCAGAACAGCCTCATTATCTTACGAAAAAGAAGTTTTAGGTTTCTATCTGAGCGATCACCCTTTGAAGGGGTTCGATACTCTGTCGGAGCTTTGGACGACTTGTAAGGTGATTGATTTGCCAAAACAAATGCCAGCGCCGGGTACGGCAGAATATGAAGCTCTCAAGAATGCGAAAAAGGATTGGAAAAATCGCGATGCGGGTAAAAAGCGCGTTGTGGTGGCAGGACTTATTTCCGAGCTTCGTGAGTTGATCACAAAAAAAGGAACTCGTATGGCCTTCGGTAAAATCGAAGACCTCACGGGATCTTGTGAATTGGTGATTTTCCCAGACTCTTTTGCAAAATTTGAGATGCAACTTCGCGACGAGAGACCGGTTCTTGTAGGTGGTTCTTTGGAGGTTGAAGAGGGGGCTGCGAAAATTATGGTCGATAATATCGCTCCTCTTGAGGATATTTTAAAGAAAACCAAGAAAATGGTCTTCAAGTTACATAAGATTGAGCCGGCGGATTACGTGCGCCTTCAATCATTGATGAAAGAATATCCAGGCCCTACGACAGTCAGTATAGAAATTGATGTTCCTGAGGTCGAAAGACGTGTCACAATGGAGATAGGCAACACGTCTGGTGTGAATGTGAATAATGAGTTCTTTGAAGGGGTTCATATGTTATTTGGAAGAACCGACTTCATTGAATTAAGGAGTTAAGAAGTGAAAGCAATTGGAGTGCTTTGTTCGGTATTGTTTTTATTTGGGACGGCGTTGGCTCAGCAGTCGGATCTTTTAGAACGCGTTTATTCAGGCAGTTCGAAAGAAACCAATCCACAAGCTGTAAAAAGAGAAATTCAAGAGCAAGCGTTTCAAAAAATCTCTGAAGACGTGATTAAGGAATTAATCGGCGAAGAGCGTTTTGCGAAAAATAAAACTCTTATCAATAATAAAATTATCAAAAATTCCGGACGTTATATTCCTTTCGTAAAACCATCTGCGGTTACTCAGGAAGGTGAAGAAAGTAAAATGTCGGTTTCGTTGAAAGTTTCTTTGAAGGATCTTAAACAGCTTCTCCAAAACAATTCTCTTTTGGCGGACAACGATACTTTGCCTATCGTTCTTCCAATGGTGAGTTGGCAAGATCGCGTTCAAGGCCGCAGCTATCGTTGGTGGCAGTCCTTGAATAAAGAGCCACAAGGTTTCTTAATGGCGGAAGGAAAAATTTTTGAAGAGTCTTTGCGTGAGGCTTTCCAAAAAAATAACTTCTTCTTAATTAAACCCATTGAAAGCGGACTGGGTTCCCAAGTTCCTGTGGATTTCCAAAACGAGAAAATCAGTTCGGAAGATTCTCAGTTCTTTGCAAAAATGTTTAATGCTCCGGTGATTATCGATGGCCAAGTGGTTTTATCTAAAGCCGATAAAGGCAATGGCTATCGCATTGAAGTGAAAATGACAGCTGTCCAAGTGAGCAATGGTCGTGCGATTGCCGATGTGTCTCGTCGTTTTGAAACTTCAAACGGCGTTTTTGAAAACGTTGTGGATAAGAAAATTAAAGAGATTTCCGATGCAGCTGCTAATGACTTGTCGGTGCAAGTTCTCGATGCATGGCAAAGAGGTTCTGTTGGTTCTAATATTCTTCGTATCACGATCAAGGGTCGCAATACATTGACGGATGTGGAGTCTTTGAAAGAAAGCGTTCGCACTCAAATCACGCAAGTTAAGAACATCCGTGAGCGTCTGGTGACTTCGGATTCAATCAGTTTTGAGGTGGATACGACTGTTTCTTCAGAGGAATTGGCGGGCCGTCTGGAGTCTTTGCAAGTGGCTAACAAGAAGTTGGGCCGCGTTTCAGCGGACAGCGATGAAATCGTCATGAAGTGGAATCAATAAAGGAAGGGCTTATGAAAAAAGGACTTTTAATAGGCTGTGCTTTGTTTTTATTTTTAGGGTGTCAGACGTTGGATCGTTCAAGCCCTACAGTTCGAAGAGAAATTAAAGACGAAAATTTCAAATCTTCAAAAGAAGACAACTCTCCACGCAAGCGTGTGATGATTTTACCTTTTCTGGATGTTTCAGATAAGCGCCCACCAGAACTGCGAGAAAAGGCTCGTAAAGCCTTTATTACAGATCTAAATCGCACTGGTGAGTTGATTGCCTTAGATAGTCGTGAGTTGAATGTCGATCTTGCTAAGATGATGGAAGGCAGTCAGTACAAAATGACCGAAGTCGCAAAGGCGGCTCAGGCATTAGGTGTGAATGCGGTTCTAGAAGGTAAGATCAACGATATCCGTATTAAAAGAAAAGCCGACAATGTAGGGGTGATTCGTCATCTGGCAACTCAATTTGAAGTTGTCGCCCAAGTTCGTATTGTTCAAGCTCGTACGGGCAATGAAATTTTTAATACAGTTAAAACTGTGACCGTTGAAGAGCAGGGCACTCGCGTTGCTGAGCGTGTGGAAACAGATCGTTTTCTTGCGAATAATCCTGAGATGATTGAAATCATCGTGAAGGATGCGTTTTTGGATTTCTCTCCACAAGTGATTGCGGCGTTGGATCGCGTGACTTGGGAGGGGCGTATCGCAGCAATCAATGGCGATCGTTTGTATCTCAACGTTGGTAAAATCTCCGGCCTTCTTGTGGGTGATCTTTTGAAGGTTCTTGAAGAAGGTGACGATGTGTATGATCCAGAAAGCGGTGGGCATATCGGTCGTGTTCCAGGACGTTTAAAAGGCACTTTGGAAGTGATCAGTTACTTTGGGAATGACGGCGCGATTGCTGTTATTCACTCCGGTTCGGGTTTTAAAGAAAACGACCGCGTTGAACTCTACTAAATTCTAATGCGGATCTATCGGTCCGCTTTATTTTTCAATAACGCTTATTTTTCCATTTGGTTCTAGGACCGCAAGATCGACGCGATCCAGGTTCTTGACTCCTTGTTCGCGCAGCGCCGACAGGATCTCGGCTTCGGAAAGCTTCTCGCTCCTGCGAACATGATCATTAAGTTTCCCTTTTTCAATCAACACCCGCGCCTTGCCATCAAAAACTTCTTCGAACTTTCGTGATTTAAATGCCAGAAAATCAAGGGTGTAATTCATAAGGATAAATGTTGTGACCGAAATCAAAGCGGCCGCTACGGAATTGTCTCCGCCAGTGATGGCAGCACTAATGCACTCACTGATAATTAAAAGCAAAACGAAATCAAAGGGGCTCATTTCGCCAAGCTGCTTTTTTCCAAAGATTCGCAGCAATAAAAAGACGGCGGCGTAAATGACGACAGCTCTAAGAATGTAGTCCCACCAAGGATTTTGAAGTTCCCACATGGACTCAGACTAGCAACGGGTCGTTGCGGGAATGAAGATTGAATGTATTGAATCTTAACATGATGCAGTAAGTCTTTGGTGTCTTGCAGAACTTCGCCTTCTGGTTTATCAATATTACTCATTCATTTTCGAATGTGCGGATATAGCGTAGTTGGTAGCGCGCTTCCTTGACATGGAAGAGGTCACTGGTTCAAGTCCAGTTATTCGCACCAAATCTCCCAAAGGTTCCTGCTTCTTTTTTGAGTCTACACTGCATCAAAATCTGTTAGAGATCGTTTAAGCAATTCCAGTTCGATTTAATTCTATTTCCTAGAATGTTCATGCTTTTTGAAAGAACCAAGCACTGAGCTTGATTGATGCGACCTTGTTCGCGCAGTCGATCCCAGCAGTACCAACGCATATCATCGCTGTTTTCAACGTCTGCGTTTCTTTGTGCGGCAACGAGGCAGGCCTCGATTGTGAGTTGTTCATTGAGCGCAGTTAAGCAGCCCCAGTCGTCACCGGTGTATTTTGAAGCAAGTAAGCACGAGGTGATCGTAGAGATAGGTCGGGAAAGATTTTGTTTGAAACTTTTGCGTTCAAAACAAGATGCCAAGACGCCATTAAAAGTATTCAGGTTCGCCGGACCCAATCCCCATTGCGGATCAAGATTTACTTGCGGAGTTGTTTCCGCCATAAAACACAATTGTTCGGTACGAATATAATCAAGTCCACCGGCAAGGAAGTTTTCAAAACTGTCTTGTGATGATTTCCTATGGATATCCGGCGGAATAATATTTGTTTTTAAGAGCAGATCGTAAATACGTTTTTGTAGTCCCAGCATATGAGAGGACTGAGACAGAATCGCACGACTGACGCGATAAAATTCCCCAAGAGATTTTGGATTCTCTGAAAGAAATCTTCCAAGCGCTGAAGCGTTTGGCATCTCGAGGGCGGCATCGTAGTTCTTACGGATTTCTTGAGGTGAAAATGCCTTCGCGAGGACTTCGGATGAAGGAACCTTTTCGTTCAAGGCGCAGCGTAGGCGACGAAAATCTTGAGCTTCAGAATCGCCCTGAGTGATACGAGCATTGCGACCTTTAAACGCAGAAGCAAGTGCTTGTGATGAAGCCCCGAACTCAGAACGTTCTTTCGGAGTTGAATTTAAGAAGGCTTTCTTAAGGAGTGGTCCAGCTGTGACACCTTTTGGTCCTGTGCTATCAAATCCAAAAATCAATTTCGCCTGTGGAAAAATCGCCCGCATTTTGTTTTCAATAGAGCTCCAAAATCCGCGTAACGAGCTGCTGCCACCATCTCCGCATTTTCTAAGGGGAAGCCATCGCCAACCAAGACTCTTAAGTATTCGTCGATATTGCGATGATCTGCCTTCTTGGAGGCCAGAGTGTTGCAACCCATCAGGTAGACGGATTTTGCGCCAAAGACGCCGTTACATTCATTTGAACAACTCTGTGAAAGCATTTCGTCCATTGAAAGTGTAGGAATCGTTTTTTCGCCAAAGAACAAACCACCAAAGTGACCAGAGACTAACAAGATGTCGCATTTGATTTGCGACTGACATGCTTTTTGTAACCAAGCGGGATCTTTGCTCGAAGGAACAAGTTCTGTGAAGGTGACAGAGGGATCGCCAGAGTAAACACTCTGCAGAGCTTTTTTCTCGTCATCCGAATTGAACGTCATAGTACAAACATGAAGGGCAAAGGCCTGAGAACTAAAAAGAATAAGGGAAGCCAAAAGGGTATTTATTAGAACGTTCATGTAAATCTCGCTGTGCCGAATCTAAGGTATTCCTGCAAGTGTCACAAGAGGCCGCATAAACGATGGAAGAGATTTCCTGACAATAATTTTGACAGCGTCACTCTTGCTCTCCTCGTCATCACTTGTTTTTGAAAGATAATTGAGGCCCCATTAAGGGATAGGAGAGTAAAATGATAGATTTCTACACATTTGCGACGCCGAACGGGAAAAAAGTGAAGATCATGCTCGAGGAGCTTGGAGTTCCTTATAAAGAGCACACCATCAATCTGCGTAATATGGAGCAGAAGACACCTGAGTTTTTGGCGATCAATCCAAATGGGAAAATCCCTGCGATCGTTGATAATGAAGGGCCATTTGGAAAGAAAACGACAGTTTTTGAGAGCGGTGCCATTCTTTATTATCTTGCCGAAAAATACGGAAAATTTATCGGCTCGCACCTTGATTCGAAAGCTCACACCATGCAATGGGTGATGTTCCAAATGTCAGGTATTGGTCCTAACTTTGGAAATCTTCACTATGGCTTGAATTCTATGGAAGTGAAAAATCCGGCATTTATCCAACGCTTCGAAAAAGAATCAAAACGTCTTTTGGAAGTGATGGAAACGCAGCTTCGTAAAAACACTTATCTAGCTGGCCATGAGTACACAATTGCTGATATGGCCACGTATCCGTGGATGCAGGGTTTTAGAGCCACGAGAGAAGAGTGGTTTACGAACTTGCCGTCGGTCCGTCGCTGGATGGATGCAGTGGGGTCTCGTCCACCTGTGCAAAAGGCTTTAGCTTAGTCTATTGAGATTTCTCGGCGGTGAAGCAGATTTGATCAAGGTGAAGTGTTCCTTCAGCTTTGTATCCATACTCTTCGCCGTAAAATTTCGAGAGTTCGAGTCGTTTTTGTTTGAGTTCCGCTTGCGTGGGATTTCCATAAAAGCGCAAGAAACTCTCGCAGCGATTGCGAATAGCTTTGGTGATAACCCAGCGCTGAGGCGCTTCGAGGTCTGAAGGGTTAAAGGCTTCGTTAAAATGATCTGAAATAAAGGGTGCAAGAATTTCTTCGCGGCGAAGTTCTGGGTTGATCATAAGTGTTCTGTCGGCACGAACAAGCACCATTGGCGGAAGAGTTCTGTTTCCGATGTTAACTTCATGAAAAATATTTTGATAAAATTTGAATCCAGAATAGTTGGTGGCGAGATCCGCATTGCTGTAAACGCCATCTGCGACCTTACCAAAATATCCTGATTCTCCGGTCGTTCCGACGTCAATGGCGAGGATGTGTCCCACTTCGATTGACCGGCCCTTATAGAGCATTTCTTGTTGTTTCGCGTAGTATTGAAATCCTTGCGCAAAGAAGTGTCCGATCTTATCAGTTCCGAAATAGTGCCCATAAGCATTCATCGTCGATGAAAAGACAAAATAAGTCGGGCTGATGAGGCGGTGGAAGTTCGCATAAGAATAAATGTTCCCCATTTTGCCTGGATCAAAGAGAGCATCTCGGTTTTCTTCTTCATCGAATAGAGAAAGATCCCATCCGAAAACAGCGTCTCGCTGTTCCTGCCAGACAAGGTTTGGATAAAACTTCTTGCGAAAGAAATCGATAAAGCCGATTTGGGTTTGCAAGGAATTGTATTGATTCACAAGTTCGCGATGTTTTTGCTGAAGGCGTGCATAGTTTTTTCGAATATATTCAGGAGCTTTGTTGCGAACCGGATCTTGAATGCGATCGCGCGCGTGGAGTTTTTCAAATTCTTTAATTTTTGTTTCAGCGATCAAGATTTCTGAGGGCAGAGTTTCCATCGTGGTCTTATGATCATGAATCGCCTCAGTCAAATAGTCATAGATATGGGCGGACATCGAAGGGCCGAGGTCCTTCAAAGGCGCCGGGGGAACGGTGTATTGGTCGGTCTCATAGGCGATCGCAGGCGCTGACAGCACGCAGATCATGGCAAAAGCAAATGAGATAAGACCCAAAACACTCTTCATGACTCTCGAGTATTTCAAGTCCGATGCCAGATATACGCAAACATATGCTCAATGGACTGATTTCAAAGAGGAAATGCCAAAAAAGGCGATCGATTGTCAGCTCTTTTACATACAAAAAAGGCCTGTTTCATTTTGAGACAGGCCTTAAAAGTTTAAATTGTTTCTTCGTTTTGCGACTCAGGCGATGTTGGAGTCACCGAAGCTTTAAGACCTTTAAAATCCCAAAGTTCTTGATCCATCAACTGGCTTGGCTTGATATTTCCAAGAGCGGTTTGAAAGGACGCATAGACATTTGGAATTTCTTTTTCCAAATCACGCATGAGTTTTTTAATACGTTGGCGTTTTAAGCCATCTTGAGATCCGCAAAGATTGCAAGGAATCACGGGGAAAGCCCAAGTTGCTGCAAGTTCTTCGATCTCGCGCTCTGAAACATAACATAAGGGGCGAACCAAAATGTTTTTCTCATCATCTGATTTTAATTTCGGTGGCATTGCTGCTGTTGTACCGACATAGAACATGTTCAGCATCGCTGTATGAACAATGTCATCCCGGTGATGACCAAGAGCAAGCTTTGTAAAACCACGTTCATGCGCATAATCGTACAAAATCGCGCGACGAAGGCGAGAGCAAAGCGAACAGTAAGTTCCACCTTGAACTTTTTCTTTCACGATGGAATATGTGTCGCGCTCAATCACATGCAACTTTACGCCAAGTGAAGCGACCCAAACTTTAAAAGCTGCCGCATCAAATCCCGGTTGCTTTTGATCGAGGATCGCCGCTTCGACTTCAAAACGACGCTCAGAGCGTCTTTGGATTTCAGTTAAAAGGGCGAGTAAGACACTTGAGTCTTTGCCGCCAGAAACACAGACCATCAAACGATCGCCATCTTCAATCATGTTGAAGTCATTCAGAGCTTGGACGATCTGTTTACGGATTTTGATTGCCAGCGGATTTTCGAAATCGACGACCATTTAAGTTTCCTGTGTTGAGGCCCCTCTTGTACCGGAAATATCTATGACTTGTCGAGCTAATTTGATGTTATGAGATTTCAGAGCATCGATCCCACGAGTAAAGATTTTATCCCCAATAGCGAACTGGGACCCGTAGCTGTCGATAAAATAAATAATTTTCAATTCTACCCAATTTTCAGTGGTGTCGCTCACATAAGCCCAAGGAGCGGGGATGCCGCGAATTTCGCCGATTCCCGCAGCCACACGTTCCAAAACTTGTTTGGCAAGCTCGACGTTTTCTCCATAAGCAATGCGGAAAATCAGACGACGCACAATTGGATTTTCAGGCGGGGAGAAGTTTGAAATTTGCGCGTTCGCCATAAAGCGATTTGGCAATGTGATCAGCTCATCTGAAAAACCCACGAGTGTCGTTGAACGCCACGTGATCTCGCGCACTTGACCCACTGTTTTTTGGATACCACTCACGATTTCTAGCCAGTCGCCAATTTCAAAGTTGCGGTCAACCTGCAATGAAATACCAGCAAAAAGATTTCCCAAAGTGTCTTGCAAAGCCAAACCCAGAATGACAGAGGCCGCCGCGGAAGTCGCCATCAAAGGACCGATTTCAAGTCCGAAGATATGGCTGATACCCCAGAAAGTCAGAACGATGGAAAGAATCAAAGAGAAAATATTTACCAGAAGCAACGGAACCCCATGCTTCATCGATCCTAAAAATAAATACTGCAAAACAATCAGGCGCGATGTTTTAACAAAAACAACGTTCCCCCAAATGTAGGTGATCAATGCAATATACGGAGTGATGCGATGAGCTTCCGTGATTTGAGATCCTGAGCTATTGAGGAAAATAAAAAACACAAACAAGAAACTCAACGCCATAAAGTGACGCATCAAAGTTCGGAAGTGATTGCGAATACTACGATGTCTTTCTTCCGTCGCTTCGCCTAAGAAAAACTTATAGAAAATCCAGGCCACCGCGATCAAACAGCCCAGTAATATGAAGGGTTCTAGACCTAAGAAGTCGTAAAGAGCCTGCGTTTTGATGAACTTTTCTGCCATAGCTGTGGATTCCTCGCTGAGCTTTATTATAGTGACTATTTTTTGGTCGAGTCGAGTCTAAAATTTGTGAGGACGGTCATTTCATTTCCTTAAGCTGCCGATAAAAGCAGCATGAGAAAATATGCACTCTATCTGACGCTGACGGGGCTTATGACAGCCTGCTCCCCTGGGAATCAAGCAATTGAAAACTTGGCATCACAAACGACTGACAACATTGCCTGCAAAGATCAAAAGCTGGAAGAAAAACTTTGGGATGGCTTGAAGTCATATCTGATCGAACAACAAAGTATTCCCACTGCGGGAGAGCTTAAAGATGCTTTGCATGCGCAAGTGGATAAACTGGCATCTGAGAATCCACAATTCTCTCAAGATCAACAAAATCGTCTTTTGGGTAATTTGGATCAAGTTGTAGAAACGTTGCTTTCGGAGGCTCCGAATGGGGAGCGCGCTGAAACACCTGAAGATCTCTTGATTTTGCTTTCCGCAATTGACGTCGGAGACCGTACAACAGTTTTCCGCTCTTACATGCAGGATAAAGTTCGTGGTCAGTTAACAAGTTTAAGTAAAACTGTTGAGAGCTTGGACCTAGCCTGTAATCCTTCGACCCCAAGTGATGACAAAGACAACAGCTCAGCGGGAACTGAAACTCCTACTCAACCCACAACTCCGGATCAAGGAACTGTTCCAGAATCCAATCGTGATTATGCTTATCATAAACAACAAGCTCTGGCGAAAGGTGAATCACTCGCTGTGTTTGGTGGGCGTTGGACTTTTGCGACAGCCTATCAATCTTGTCAGAGTGTGCAATTGCCTTCGATGAATGATCAAACTCCAGATCTTGAAGGTATTCAAATTACCGGAAGACATTCGGATGGCGTCGGTAATAAACGCACGATTGCAAGTTTAAGCAAAGTGCAAAGCACTCATCCGTACATTAAAAATGTGACCAGCTATGGTTCGAGTTGCTTCAATGTGCGCCAAAGCCCCTTGATTTACGACTACGGCGGAAAGCCTTATGCAACAACTTCCAGCATAGCAGCTATTGATCTTTTTAAAAATAACGGCAGTGGTACAAGTGTTTTAGGGATCGACTGTTCAGCATATGTATACTCTTCGCTAGCAACAGCGGGCTTAAGGCTTAAAGAGGGACGTGCACTGAAGGCTTCGGACTCTTGGGCATGGGGATCGACGGCTTATGTTGAACCTTCTAAAAATGGTCTGACGTGTTTATCAAAAATCACAGTCTCCTCGAGTTCTTCTATTAAAGCGGGTGATATCGTAGCTGTTCCTGGACACGTCCTTTTGATTGATAAGGCAGGCATAGATCCATTCGGGATTGGTTCGATCACGAAAGAATCCGACTGTGCGAAGCTGAAATCAAACGTATTTGATTTCGTTGTGGCGCAAAGTTCTCCAAGCAAAGGGGCTGTTGGGATTAACTATTTCGAAGCACGTGACTACCTTCCGACAAGTGAAAAAATGAAGGCGGGGCTTGAGAAGTACGCCTATTATGCGTGCCTAGCGAAATTCAGTGGCAAAACCTATACGCCAAACCTAGGAACACTTTCCGTGGTTCGCCATAAAGGTACTAGCGCCTGTATGACGACGCGAGTTTCATTAGCCAAAGAGTCCTGTATCGCCAGCTGCGGATCCCTTGAACGCTAAAAAAGGTACCCGGTGACTTTTTCGTTTTCCGGGTTCTTTTTCAATTAAGATTTCGGCTAATCGACCTGTATAGGCGTTCTGTATTTTTTCTAATCGGACGCCTTTTTGCGTCTATTTGATCAGTAGCGTCCGGATTCGACAGTATGCGTTCCAAAAAAGTCACCGGGCACCTTTTTTTTCATTGCGGATTTTAAAGGGGCTTGTGGGGGGTTGTTTGTGTTATACAAGTTCCTATGAAAAAGCTGAGTGTTTTTACGATTGTTTTCTTAATGGCGAGTGGGGCTTTGGCATCGAACACTGGAAATCGTTCGTATAAATTTTGTGATGATATCACTCGCGTCGATAAACTTTTGGATCGCACTCGTGAAAGCAAAGAGCGAATTAAGCGCGAACGTCTTGAGATCGAACGCATCGTGGTTTCTAAAGATCGTAAAGAAATGTATCTGATTTCGGGAGAAACTCTTCTTCGTAAATATACCGTGGCTTTCGGGACCACTCGTCGCGGTCACAAACAATTTCAAGGTGATCGTAAAACTCCAGAGGGTATTTACTTTATCAGCGGTAAAAATCCGAACAGTAAATTTCATCTAAGTCTTGAAGTTTCTTATCCCAACGCACGTGACATCGCTTTTGCTCGTGCGCGAGGGCAAAGTCCTGGTGGCGACATTATGATTCATGGTCTGCCGAATCCAAGTAAGTACTCTGATATCATTCGTGGTATGCATCCGATGGATTGGACCAGTGGGTGTATTGCTGTAACGGATGAGGAAATTGAGGAAGTTTATAGCCTCGTGGAAAAGGGAACTCTGATCGAAACCTGCAAAATGTCTGAGGTTGAGCCGCCCCCACGCTTTCGCTATGAAGCACCTAGACCCTAGTCTGGACTGATTCAAGAATAACTCCGTTTTAAATAGTATTTCATTTAACATATGACTTAGAAGTCTTGGTTCTTGTTAAGTTTTTCGGTCCCTGTACCGAAAAGAATCAAAATACGAGGTCATTATGAGATGGAAGCCCCTTCGTTGGTTGAAAGCAACTGCATGTATCGCATCGACTGTTACGATGTGTATTGCGCCAGTCGCGCACGGTAAAGCCGCAAAATCACAACGTGATCAGTTCAATGAATTTGTGAAAAAGACGGGTTTGTCGTCACAAGTCACAGTTGGAGAATTCTGGAAGCAGGTTCGCCATGCTTATCCACCAAAAATGCGTTCAGCAATGGATTCTTGGGTTGCGATTTATCGTAACGAAAAGATGCCAAAGCTAAATGCGACTTTCGTAAAAGGTTCTGACGGCCAAGAACAAGTTCGCTTGATGTTCAGTCATGAAGGTAAAAACATGACAATCACGCTCACGGGCGATCGTGATAAGCCGATGAAAATCGGAAACGTTGTGTACTCTCGCAAAGAACTCACCAAGTATGATGACGTTCATCCATTGATCAAAAAGATCATCACTTCTGATGCCTCGCTTTCCAAAGGCGTTGCCTTTAAAATGCAAAATCAATTGGGTAAAGACTTTATCTTGTCTCCAAAAGAATTCGCAAAACTATTGCCTCGTCAACGTGCTGAGTACTTCGTAAAAGTACGTCTTGCAGTTCAAGCTGCTCAAAATGTTTATAAAACAAAATATGGCGCGCAGGCTTTGAATGATCTTAATAATAAGTATGAATATGCGCTTTCAATCTTGTTCGGGGATGAAGCTGAAGCTGCTTCAAACTTGACTGGTAAGCCTTGCGTTTACGCCGGTTACCTGACTCTTTACGGAGAGAATGGTTCGTGCGGTGGTGCAGTTGAAGGTGAAAAGCATTATACAGCTGCTAAGTCAGCAAGTATCGCAAGCTGCCCTGGTAACGACCAACCTTGTAATCCGATGGTTTACGGTTACAAATCTGACGGTAGCAACTTCTGTGTGCCATCTGCACAAAGAAAAAATGCAACGGCGATTTGTGGATCTGATAAATACTCTCCACTTAAAAATGCTCAAGACAAAAAACGTATCGTTGAGTCTTATCTTGCCAAACGTGGTAAGAGCGTAAACTTGATCCTAAATAGCGAAGATAAAATTTCAGAGACACAGTTGTCTGAAATTGCCCCTTTCTTGACGGATCTTAAAAAATACATCAACGATGCTGTTGGTGAGTGTGATAACGATCCACTTAAATCAATCCAAAAACAACGTAAGGACCAACAGTGGGCCTGTGATGCGATTCGCACGCGTGCATTTGACCTGCAAGCGTTCGTAACAAATCCAACTCCTGTGATCTTGCCTCCTGGAGATCAACCAGTGGCTGTGAACTCTTGCGATATTGACAAGCCAGGTTCGCAACCTACGAATGATCCAAAAAATCCTTGTAGTTGCCCAGAGGGTACTGAAGAAAAACCAGGTCAAAAAGAAGATGGAACAACAGGTCCTATTTGTAGTCCAATCGCTGTGGTAGCAGCTGGTGCGGGTGCGGTGATTCCTGGTGCTAAAGAAGGCGAACCAAAAGAAGAAGATAAAAAGTGTGAGCACTTCCTTTGTATTCCGCCAATTGTATGGTGGGTAGGTGCTGGTCTTTTAGGTGCTTTCGCTCTTTGGAAAATCTTTGATAAAGACAAAGATAAAGACAAAAATAAAAACGAATATACTCCACCTGTCGCGACGGATCCAGGTACAACACCGACAACTCCAACAGAGCCGGTGACGCCGATCAATCCGCCAGCATGTGCTCCACCAAAACAAATCATCAACAACGTGTGTACGTTGCCACCGATTGATGTTCTGCCAGAGCCAGAGTTGAACTCTGAGGGCGGCGGCCTGGAAGCTCTTCCAGGAATGGGATCGGGAGTTCGCTAGATGATCCCAGAAAAGGATCAAGAGAAAATTAAAATACCAAACAATGAGAGGGTTCCTGAAAAGGACCCTCTTATTCGTCGTAGAGGACCAGCCTTAGATCTTTTCCGTGGTCGTCGTGTGATGCACTTTGAAAACGGAACAGGTTTTCAAGGTGGACCGTCACGTCGTAAAGGTTATAAATTAGCTCTTTGGTCATGGTTTGCTTCGATGATCGATTGCTTGATTCTAATTTCTATTAGCAGCATTTTTATGGCGGCTTTTTCTTTTTTAATGCGCACTGATTTTGGGGCTCTCATCGGCAGTGTGACCCAAAATCAACATCGCGTGATATTATTTCTCGAAGTCTTTGCTCTTTGTGCCTGGGCCTACATGATCGTCGTTCGTTCTGTTTTAGGTTCGACAGTTGGGGAATGGGCTTGTGATCTGCGTTTGGGGCAGCCACAAGAACGCCTCCGTGCAAACTACATCCTGCGTGTCGCATGGAGAAGCACATTGATTCTGATCACAGGGCTTGTGACATTGCCTGTGTTGTCTTTGATCTTGGGTCTTGATCTTGCGGGTAAGATCTCGGGTCTTCGTTTATTTTCTTTGAAGTAAAGTCAGCACTTCATAGTGCTGCGTCTGTGGAAACTGATCCAACAAACTCATCTCTGCAATTTCATATCCCCATTGTTTTAGGCGCGATAAATCCTTCGCCATTGATTCGGGAAAGCACGACATATACAAGAAATAAGGTGGACGTTGTGATTCTTGCAGGCTCTCTAGGGAATCAATAAAACCCATGAGGCCTGAGCGCGGAGGATTTGCCAAGATCAAATCAAACTCGGAAAAATCTTGTGTGATTTTTTTCTGGAAATCACCAGCGTGAATTTTAAGTTCTCCACTTTTGCGTTTGATATTTTGAGGAAGTGTTTCCCAAGTTTTTTGCAGCCCATCTAAAGAAAGACGATCCACTTCACATGCCGTAAGGCTCTCGGCGACAGCCAGGGCAGGGAAGGTGAGATTGCCAATCCCCGATCCAAATTCAATTACACGAATGCCCGAATGATTTTTCAACCACTCTTGAATTTGCTCAGAGATGAGTTTGTTCGCCTTTAAACTGGGTTGAGTAAAGCTCGCCACATGACAGAAGAGGTTCACAGCTTCATCATGCATCCATGTTTGAAACCAAACATTCAGTTCTGGGTCACGAAGTTTGTAGGCTGGACCTGTCCATTCAGGAACTTTTCTGCGTTGACCCATTTCAACAAAGGCTTTTTCCTGCAAAGATCTTAAAATCGACTGTTCATCAAGCAATGTTTTAATATCGATGTTCGCAAGATCGAGCCAAACTCCCCGTTGCTCTTGCGGGCCGACTCTGAGGCGAATAGATGCTTTTTGAACAGGCCATTTGATGTTACGGAACTCATTCAACCAAACTTGTAATTCTGGCGAGAGTTGCGAACATAAAGTGATATCGACAATATTGCGGGAGGTTTTTTCAAAAAGACCAAAGCGGCCTTCTTGCCACGTAAAATCCAAACGGTCTCTTAGACCCTCATGACCTGCAGAAAGAATCTGAGTGTTTCCATGAAACGACAACTGAAATGCCTGCAAATGACCTTCAAGATCGTTCAGTTTGCGCTTAATTTGCAAGTCATAGGTGTCCCCTAGGTATGAGCATCCAGAACACGTGGATTGCTGTGGACATGTACTTGTAGCGTTCGAAATGGGTTTGACTTGCATAAATAGGGTTCCTGCGATATTTCGACATCTTACCAGGAGATTTGCTCTATGATGAGAGTTTTATTGTCCCTTATAGTTCTTCTAGTGTCAGGCTCGGCATTCGCAGTCAATACGAACCCCCTTATGAGAACCTGCGTTCGCCTCGGCGGCCAGTTCTGGGCGCCCCAAAAAGAAGATAAAACCGATGATCTTCCCCTTTGTTTCTTTGGAGCCGCTGGTATCGGCGCCCACGCGCTTTTAAGCTTTAGGACAGGTCAAGGACCTTATCAGGCAATTCGCGTCTATAAAACAACTTCTGGTAAAACTTGTGAGCATGCCGGTGCTGTGACTGTTCGAGGTCAAGATACGAACGGGCAGACTTTTGAAGTTTGTGAGTTCCGCGATGGTTCTTTGATTGAGAGAAACACACTTTTGCGCGGGCTAGGTTCAGGCGCGAATGCGGGTCTTGATCAAGTTCTTGGTTCAACGTTCTAGATCACTTCATGCTGACAGGAAGGATGCAGCTATTCGCATCCTTCGTCACACCGTCTTCAAGATGAAGGTCTCTTTTAGTAAATCCCAAAGTCACGTGTGGGAAAAAGAGATCGGGATTAAAATCCAAAGCGCGTCCTCCGCGCGAAATATAAAGCTTCTGAACTTCTTTGCGGTAAGCAAGCAATCCCTCTGAGTCTACAACAAGATAATAGGTCGAATGAGTCGCGCCATCGACCTGACCATTACCTTTGCCGACGCATGAAATTTTAAAAGCCGTCTGTTGTAAATTGCGTTTTTCCGCCAAGCTATTCAGCTCCTGAATGCCGATGCGTTTTTTGAGAACCTTGTCATACTCAGGCGGCGTAATAACAGTAATATGGGCTTCGTCTCTGTGAAGAAGGCTTTGTCCTAAATGTTTCTCAAGGTCTTTTCTGGCGTCAGAGAAAACCGGATAAGGCAGATTCATCGCGATATAGGACTTCATGGGTTTGGCTTCGCTGTGGGCTATAAAAGGAACGGGCGTAAAAGCCTTAGAAGAAACCGAAAAACTTTTCGATGAAACAACAGCAGTAGAGGTTGAAGGGGTGCTCTGTGAAGCAGAAGGAGTACTTTTGTTAGGGGCGGCGCAGCTCGTCACTAAAAGGGAGATGAAAACCCATTGAATACCTCTCATGAAAACACCCCTTTTCTTTGACTTCAAAACCTGCTTTTACTAGCCTACCTGGGCTATGAAAAAAGTTAAAGTTCTTCTTACATATTCGCTCTTTATTGTTCTCTCGTCCTGCCAATTTATGGAAACAAAATCTGGTGCGACAAAGTCTGCAGAGAAAACTTCTCACGATACTTTTTTGAATGAGTCTCATGGTCTTATCCAAGATTCTCGCCAGTTGACGTTCGTGGGTCCAAAATCAGGCGAAGGCTACTTTAGTCCGGATGGAAAATGGATGATCTTTCAAAGTGAAAGAGAGCCCGGAAATCCTTTTTATCAGATGTTCGTGATGAATTTAGAGTCGGGTGCAACAACTCGTGTTTCTCCGGGTAAAGGTAAAACGACGTGTGGCTGGATTCATCCATCAATGAAAAAGGTGATGTACTCATCAACACATCTGGATCCAGAAACAGACAAAAAAACTCAAGAGGAATACGACAATCGTAAAAAAGCCGTGAAGGCTCGTTACTCTTGGAGCTTTGATCCGAGTTATGACATTTTCACATCCGACCTGAACGGCAAAAATATCAGACGCCTCACGAAAGACATGGGTTATGATGCTGAGGGTTCTTATTCTCCGGACGGTCAATGGATTGCATTTGCATCGAACCGCGCAGGCTACACAGAGAAATTATCCGCGGAAGATAAAAAGCTTTTTGATCAAGACAGCTCATACATGATGGATATTTACATCATGAAAGCAGATGGAACTCAGGTTAAGCGTTTAACCGATTCAAAAGGTTACGATGGAGGGCCTTTCTTCAGTGCTGACGGTAAAAAGATCACTTGGCGTCGTTTCTCCCCGAACGGATCGACGGCTGAGATCTTTACTATGAACATCGATGGCACAGAACAAAAGCAAGTCACGAATCTTAAGTCGATGTCGTGGGCTCCGTTTTTCCATCCATCAGGTGATTACATCATCTTTGGTTCAAGTGTTCTGGGTTATTCCAATTTTGAGCTTTTCATCGTGGATTCCGAAGGAAAGCAAAAGCCAGTTCGTGTGACATTCGACGAAGGCTTCGATGGTCTTCCTGTCTTTACTCCAGATGGCAATGGCCTTTCTTGGACTCATCGAAGTGAGAAAGGTGATTCACAAATCCTGATGGCAAAGTGGGATGATGCAAAGGCTCGCCAGCTTTTAAAGCTTCCAGCGCAAGATCCGTTAGCGGGATCTTTAAAGCCAGAGATCCGTGTCGAAGACATCAAGAAATGGATTTATTATCTTTCAAGCTCAACACTTCAAGGACGTGGCACAGGCACGGCAGAAGAAAAGCTTTATACAGAAAAGCTCACGCAAGCCTTGAGGTCCTGGGGATTGGTTGGAGCCGGCGCAAAAGGTTCGTTCATCGACACCTTCGAATTTACTTCAGGTGTGAGTCTAGGTGCTATGAATCAACTTGAAGTTGTAGGGTCATACAAAAAGAAATACGAAGTTTCTAAAGACTTCGAGCCTGTTTCTTTCTCCATGGTTGGGGCATTAAGAGAAGCTCCGATTGTTTTTGCCGGTTACGGTATCAAAGCTCCTGCTAGTGATAAAGAGGCTGCTTACGACTCTTACAAAGGTCTGGATGTAAAAGGCAAGTGGGTCATTGTGCTTTCGGATCTTCCGAATGATGTAGTTCCGGTTCGTCGCCAGTATTTGAATTTGTATGCGCGTCTTCAACACAAAGTCACTGTGGCTAAAAATGAAGGAGCTATTGGTCTTTTGGTTGTAAATGGACCTGAGAGTGGTTTGCCTGAGCGTTTTGGCAAATTAAAATTTGAAGGATCTCTTTCTGAAAGTTCTTTGGCAGTCATTCGACTTTCAACGGCGACCGCAGTCGATATGATTAAATACGCGGGCCAAGATCTTTCATTGCTTCAAAAGCAATTAGACCGTGGTGAAATGCCAGAAGGTTTTGCAATTCCTTCAGCTTACATTAAGGCGCAAGTGGATTTGCAATTCCAAAAATCGACTGGCGTGAATGTCGTGGCGAAACTTGCGGTGCCGAATGCGAAGTCGTCGGTCGTGATCGGTGCTCATGGTGATCACTTGGGCTTTGGCCAATTCGGCAGTTCTTTGGCGAAAGGTGGCGATCTAGGGCGTGCCCATGTGGGGGCTGATGACAATGCTTCCGGGGTTTCAGGTGTGATGGAACTTGCGCACTATTACGCCAACTTGCAAAAGACTTCTCCGCATCTCTTAAAGAAGAACTTATACTTTGCGGTATGGTCTGGGGAGGAATTAGGAAATCTTGGTTCTTCCCATTTTGCTAAAAAACTACCTGCGGGCACAGAGGCTTACATCAACATGGACATGATTGGTCGTCTGAAAGATCGCTTGTTTGTTCAAGGCGTGGCATCTGCAGATAACTGGTCTTCATTGGTTGAAGAGGTGGGAGTTCGCACGGCTGTTCCGTTAACAGTTCAAGAAGATCCTTATTTACCAACGGATTCAATGGCATTTTATTTGGCGCAAGTACCGACGGTGAATTTCTTCACTGGATCCCATGCTGAATATCACACGCCTCGCGACATTCCAGATTTGATAAATTACCAAGGTGTCTTGAAGGTTTTGTCGGTTGTTCAAGGACTGACAGGTCTTCTAACAGACTCATCCATTCCAATGGTAAAATACGTGAAGGTTGGAAGTTCGCAAAATAAATTGGAAGGTCGTGCATTCCGCGTTTATTTAGGCACAATCCCTGATTATAGCCAAGAGGGCGTTCAAGGGGTGCGTATCTCTGGAGTTTCCAAAGGAAGTCCTTCTGAGGATGCAGGACTTAAAGAGAACGATATCATCGTAGAATTTGACGGAACGAAAATCGAAAATCTGTATGACTATGTTTATACTTTGCAGGCTGTGAAGCCGAATAAAGAGACTTCGATTAAAGTTCGTCGTGCTGGAAAGATTGAAGAACTTAAAATCACTCCTAAGTTAAAGGAGTAGTTTTATCAGCTGCTCTTGGGATTTGGAGTCTTTCCGCCCCGAGAGGTCTTACTGACGGCCATAATGGCCGTCGGTCCTTGGTAACTTTAGAACTGTAGTTTTGGGCAGTTCTTTTTCAAGAATGCCGATAGATTTGTATCATTGTAGCGGAAATAGACGTCGCCGCTTGATTTGTATGTGAATAATTGTGGATTTTTGATTGAGCAAGAAGCGCCCTGTGCATCTTTAAATGTTGAATAAGCACTTTGTCTTGAAGAGGGCGCTCTTCCTACTGAAAAGCCAATATCGAGCAAAAGACCCTGATATTGAGAGATTTCAACTCCACCTTTATTGTCTGGACGAACTTCTGGAGCTACTGTGACTTTACCTTTACTAGCTGCAATCATTTCGCCAGTTTCATAGTCAAAATAAAACTGATCACCAGATACAGCTGTCACTTCAAGGCGACGTGTTTCTGAATTCCATTTAAAAGTCGGCTCTGACGATTTACGTGGGAAGAAGAAGTATTCGCGAGCTCCTGTGGAGTCGGAATCATCGCCCCAACCATAAGAGTTAAAGATCATCAAACTACCATCACCTGTGAAAAGGTAATTTCGGTAAACTCCGCCTGAAACTTTGTAGTTGCTAACGCTGAGAAAACAAACATTGGACCCCGAAAGATTTTGTTGGATCTGGATGGTGCCATGTCTTTCGACTCTATCGGGACATCCACTCACACTTTCATCTGCGGCCCACGTTTTCGTGCTCAAACCCAACAGAAGTAGCAAAACTAATTTCATAACGTACTCCTCATACATTTAGGAAAACTGACTTCAAAGCCGCTGTCAGCAAGAGAAGCAAAACCAAACAAAAAATTAACGAAATCTGGACTCGGCAAATTTTAACCTTTTGTGTTTCTATTGAAGTCCCACCTAAAGTAGTAAGGAATTCTCGACTTATGAGTTCGTTTGTTGAAGATTTTAAAAAATACCAAAAGCAAGAAAGACTGTTAACAGGCACTATAGTCCTGGTCTCTGTGCTCGCGCCGGTATCGTTTACTTGGTTGATGGAAAAGAAAATTCATTGGTCGCTTTCAGGGTTGGTGGGTGTGATCTTTGTGTTGATTGCTTTGTGGTTGCATTTTTATCGCAGCCAAGTCGCAAAGAAGATGCTCGATCAGTATGAGACTTTAGACATCGGCGCGGTGCTTGCGAAAAAGCTAACACCGATGAAGCCACGAAAATTCGTAGTGACGAATAGAGGTTACAATCATTTCTATTTGCGTTGCTTAGAGACAGGGGAACAAGTGCTGGTGTCTAAACACAGAGTGCGCGAGGATTTCGAGATTGCAAATTGATTTCCCTTGAACGCGGCGTGACCCTCTTTGCAAAGGGGGTCTTCCATGAAGTTCGTCTCTTTATTTCTGGTTATTTTCCTTTCTGTTTCGGTCTTCGCTTCTGAAGATCAAACTCAAGCTGAATTTGAACCTGGTTATTCTTGTGATCAGGCAAATCTCAAAGGCGTGCGTTTTAATTACTGCCTTCGCAAAACAAACCGTCAAAACACAAAGGACATCGTCTATTACTTTCATGGATCTGGTGGGGATGCAGATCAGTGGTATCGCTATTATTTTATGACGATGGCGATGCAACGGCGCTGGAGTTACCAAGGATATGATCCGATGATGATTTCGATTTCGTTTGGTCCTGATTGGGCTCTGATCGACAACGATCGCTTTAAGCTTCTGAGTTATTTTAAATACGTCGCGGTTCCTTTTTTAGAAAACAAAGTCGGGGGTTTGCAAAACGGAAAAAGAAAACTCATTGGTCTTTCCATGGGAGGATACAATGCGATTCAGGTGGGCCTGCGAGAACCGCGTATGTTCACGCGAATTGCTCTTCTTTGTCCTGCTATTTCAACTGTGGGGCCCTATGATTCAAATCGTGAAGTGAGCGCTTATATTCGCCGAACCGGAGCATGTCCCAGTTTAGTGCGTAGGATGATTCGAATTTCTCGTCAGATATTTACCGATGATCGGGATTGGGAAGACCACGATCCTTTGCGAATGATCAAAAACTACAAGTCTCCCCACAAACCGAAATTTTATATTTCTATTGGTTGGCGAGACAGTTTTGGTTTCTATGAGGGTGCACAAAGATTTCAAAAGACAAGTGCCCTTCAGAAAATCTTCAGTTTACAGTGGGTACCAGTACCAGGACCTCATTGTATGTTCGATCGTAATTCGGCAGCGGATTTCATCATGGAGGATTAGCCTTATGGCAGAGATGGAACCTTTCAGATACGTGAATCGCGAAGGCAAGGTAAAGGGCGCAGATATCAATCCAGATGAATACCGCGAGGAGATTCGACTCTTGATCGATAGAATCGTCAGGCTGTTGGTGGATCAACCAGACACGGTGACTGTCACAACCTATGTGGGACCAAAGACGACTGTCTATCGGGTGGATTGTGCTAAAGAAAATTTAGGACAAATCATTGGATCTCAAGGGAAAACTATCATGGGACTTCGAGCTGTCGTTCATGCGATGACAGCCCGAAATGGTATCCGTTCTATTGTAGAAATCCCGGTTTAATTGCCGTTATTAGATTCGTCGTAAACGCGGTTAGCTTCCACGATAGCTTCAGCAAGCTGAGCATCGCTATGAGTTGTCATATCAGGATGGTTTTCGCGAATCACCTTGATAGCGTCCTCAAGAAGTGAACCGCGAATTTGTCCTTCGGAGCCAATGAATGTCAAAGCATCATCGTTGGCTTCTCTGATGATTCTTCTTTCTGCATCTTCACCAGCGACAGCTTTTGAGAATGTTGACTGTGAGCTTGCGGTAAGCCCTGAAGGATGAATCGCCATTGCCGTTTGAGCCACAACCATTGATAAAAGAATAGCCCACACTTTCATAAAACACTCCTTAGGTAAATGTGCTAACGGGTTCCTTCAAAGCAGGATAAATGCCAGCCTAAAATCTATTTAATGCGATTAGGGGCCCACCCCTTTGTCAATTCAGTTTTAAAAGGACAAAAGCAGTCACTGCGAAAGGGTCTTTATGGACATGGATAAGAGGGGGGAATTACTTCTTAAAAATCCAAAGTGGACCTATCAATAAGAACTGCAGATCCTTAAAAAAAGAAGGTTTTTTGCCTTCGATTTTGTGACCTATAAACTGACCTATCCAGGCGACAACAAAGATCGTAAGACAAGAATAGAAAAGACACGAAAGTGTCGTTTGCTGTTCCCAAAAAAAGAGGATCAAAAAGCTCACGAGGAGTTGCGGTAAGATCAGATTTAGGGCCTTTATTCCTAGACGAACGTAGAATGGTAAAATAAGAATGGCAACCACGACCGCGGCGTTCAGAAATCCTAATTTTAAAACCCAGAGCATTCCTAAAATTGAAAAGAAAATCGCAGGGACACAGATTCTGTGCAGCTTTTGATTCATCTTGTTTTGATGGCTTTCGCTGTATTCTGAAAGCCAGCTCTCAAGTGTTCGCATAGGGCTATGTTAAATCCGAATTACCATATTCTCAAATGGAAACTGGACGGAGCAACCTAGGCGTGGTTGACAACCCCTTGGGTCTCAGAAAGAGTCTATAGAAAGTACGTGAGGGGTTTTAAATGAGATACGTTTTAGCAACGCTTATTTGTTCTGTTTCTCTTTCTGCGAATGCTCGCCATTTTGAATGCGAAGCCACCGCAAGTTCAAACAATACTTCTTACACGTTGTCGGTTTTTCCAGATCGCATACAAGCTTGTGTGGGCGGAAATTCTTGCATCGATTATAAAGTGAAAAACTGCAATGTTCGCTCTGTTGAAGGACCTCATAATAAAGTTCAGCTTGAAGGATCTTGTGAATGGAATTCGACTCCAAAGCAAGTCACGATTTTTGAATTCACAGCTGCGAATACGGGTCTTTTAACCGACTTTAGTTCACGCATTAAAGGCTCTTCAACAAGTCAGTTGATTAATAATAATCTTGATTGCGAAATCGCCGAGTAGTTTGCGATTTTTCTAAAGGCGCGGCAAATAACCCGCGCCAATAACGCCCGCGTGATTTTTGGTTTTTGCAATTTCAATCTTACATTCAAAAGCAGGGTTGACCTGTCTGATCAAGTTCTTATAGTGAGACTTCATATCTTTAAAATAAAGATCGCGAATTTTAATAAGACCGCCGCTTAAAAAAATCTTTTCTAAATTATAGCCAATCGACAAATTGTAGCAAAGGCAGGCTAAAGCCCACGACATATCTTTGTAAAGAAGATCGTACTTCTTATCTGCCAGCAAAGTGAGTTCTTCGATGGATTGTCCCGTAAATCCTAAGTCGCGTGCGCGGCGAAGAAGTCCTGTTCCAGACGCGATTCCCTCAACTGTGTTGTGATGAATTTTTTCCGGTTGTTGTTGTAGACCGCGGATGTCGACAACAGTGTGACCGTACTCAGAACCCATTCCACGGCTTTGCGCAGGTTTGCCATTAAAAATCAATCCCGTGCCCACGCCGGTGCCGACAGTGACGACAGCATAGGAGGACATACCTTGCGCGCCACCAACCCAGCCTTCCGCTAATGCTGCAGCAGTTGCATCGTGTTGAAAGAATACTTTCGTTTTAAATTTATTCTTTTGGACTTCAGCTTGTAAAAGGTCACGGATCGGAACGACTTTCCAGCCAGGATAGTTGACGGGATTAACAAGTTTTCCTTGTTCCGTGTTCAGTGGACCTGCGCTCGCAAGTCCGATACCTTTGAATGAGGGACCTGAGGTTTGTTTTGGAAAGCGACGTTTGAAGTCCATTGAGATATCAGACATCAAACTGATCACGCGTTTTTGCGTTTTGCTCGGTGAGCCTTCGCGTTTCATGTCTACAGGCACTTTGATAAAATCAAGCATTTCGCCTTTATGATCCAGCAAAGCTGCCGCAAGTTTTGTTCCACCAAGATCTAGACCAATCGTATAAGTCGCCATTATTTTCCTCGCAAAAGAACCACGGCTGATTGTGGCGTCAGAGAAACTTGCACAAGTCCACTTTGAACACGATACGTTTGTGTCGGGGAGAGGATGTTGTGATAAATTCCGTCAGGAAGAGATGTTTTAAAATTTTGATTCATGTACGTTGAGCCAAAGTTGATGCTCACAAAGCCAAGATCTCCCCGGCTAAAAGCAAGCGCGCTGTTATTATTCCAGAGATTTTGCACATGGAATTGAGAATCCGTTTGATTGCGGAAGTTCACCATAGCCGCTACCTCAGCTAAGCGATGTTCACAGGTCCAAGGTGCTCGGCAATTGTTATTTGCATCCAGAATTGCAAGTGTGTGCAAACTTTGATTAAGCGGAGGGCCGGCTTCCTTGTCTTGATACGAATACCCTGTGTAAAGATGCGGATATCCAAACGGCCAGCTCAATAAAAATACCTGGGCTAGGCGATAAAGTCGCGACTCAGAACCATTGTAACTAAGGACACTCGAGCTTCTTTCAAGGTCGTGATTGGTCAAAAATACCACGGACTGATCAGTTGAAGGAAAACCATCTGCCGCATGAAGAAGTGCGTTCATATCAAGTGTGCGCACGGCGTGAGCTATTCTTTCAGAATAGGTATAGGCCATTACATCACCCGCACCGAGGTATTCTTCATAGCTAATGGCACCTGATGGGATAACTTCGGAATAAATATAAGCCGAGCGATTGAGTTTTGATAAAATGGATTCTAAGTCTTGTGCTGGAATGTGCTTGGCGGCATCGATGCGAAATCCTGCCACGCCTAAATCCAAAAGGCGATTGAGATACTCGGCAATCTTCCCCTGCACATACGGTGAGCTTGTGGCTAAATCAGCGAGATCCAGCAACTCACAGTATTGAACTTCGAAACGGTCTTCATAATTTTTAATATCGTTGTTGCCGTTGCGATGGCAGTGATTAAAGTCTTGGATTTGATAAAGGCCAGGGTAGTCATAGTGACTAAAAGCAGACCCTCCGATTCCAACTCCACCCGGGATTCCCGTCGCATGATTAATCACCGCATCGACATAAATATCAACGCCGGCTTTTTTACATCTCTGGATCATGTCGACAAATTCAGCTTCGTTGCCACTTCGTGATTCGATTTTATAACTAACAACCTGATAGCGAACCCACCAAGGTTGGTTTTGCCAAACAATATGTTCGTGCGGCGGTGAAACTTGGACGGCTGAGAAACCCTGAGGTCCCAAATAGATTTCGCATTCTTTTGCGATATCTTTCCACGGCCATTCGAACATTTGCAAAAATACGGTGCGTGACCCCGCAAAGGCTTGGGTGCTTATCAGCGAAACTAAAATAAACTGAATCAAGAATCTCAGACTCATCCGTGACCCTTGTTTAAACGTTGATTAAGTCCTGTTTTTTTATCAAACAGGTGAGCCTTAGTCAGATCAATTTTAAGTTTCAGTTTTTGCCCTGATTCAAATTGATAAGATGAATCCACTAAAATACGAACGTTTTGCCCCTCTAAAGAACCATGGAGCATTGTTTGACCGCCCAGATTTTCTGAAAGCTCGATTTGATAATTGCCAAGCTCCAACTCGTTTGAATTGGCCACGCCTTGAGAAATTCTAAACGCTTCTGGTCTGACACCTAATACTTGATTAGGCTGTTGGGCTTCTGACCATGGCAAACGTTTTACCAAATCACCTTCAATGAAATTCATCTCTGGAGAGCCAATAAAGCTCGCGATAAAAAGATTCTTAGGTTGATGATAAATCTCACTCGGTGTTCCGATTTGCTCCACCAAACCATCTTTAAGAACAGCGATGCGATCACCCATCGTTGTCGCTTCCATTTGATCATGTGTAACATAAATCATTGTACTCTTGATTTTTTGGTGGATGCGCTTGATCTCAACGCGCATTTGACTGCGCAGATGAGCATCTAAATTTGATAAAGGTTCATCGAATAAAACAATCGAAGTTTGGCGTGTCAGTGCGCGACCAAGGGCTACACGTTGTCTTTGGCCCCCGGAGAGTTCTTTTGGTTTTCTTGCAAGCAAGTGATCAATTTGCAAAAGTTCAGCAATTTCTTTGACTCGTGATTCGATTTCTTTGGCTGATTTCTTTTGCAACTTTAAAGAAAATCCCATGTTCTCGGCCACGTTCATGTGTGGATAAAGCGCATAGTTCTGAAACACCATAGAAAGATCTCGGTCTTGCGGTTCTTGCTTGGTGATATTTTTACCATTCACTCGGACTTCGCCTGAATCTGGAGATTCAAGACCGGCCAGCGTCCGCAGCAATGTCGATTTTCCACACCCTGAAGGTCCAACCAGAACTAAAAATTCGCCGGAAGAAATCTCAAGATCAATTCCTTTAAGAATATGAGCCGGGCCAAAACTTTTAGAAATTTTTGAAAATTCAATAAGTGCCATAATCAACCCTTCACGCTGCCCATCGTAAGACCAGAGACAAGATATCGCGATAAACTAATGAACAAAATCAAAACAGGAACACTGACAACCAAAGCCCCAGCCGCATAAAGCCCCCATTGTGTGGCAAGACTGGCTTGAAATGAGCGCAACCCCAAAGGCAGGGTATAAAGCTCAGGATCCTGCAAAACTACGGCAGCAATCACGTACTCGCTCCAGCTGGTCATAAAACTAAAAAGAGCGGTGATCACGAGCGCTGGAGATGAAACAGGTAATATAATTTTGTAGAAGGTCATCCATTTCGAACAACCATCTAAAACAGCCGCTTCTTCCAATTCTTTTGGAATGGTGTCGTAATAGGCCTTCATTTGCCAAATACAAAACGGCAAAGCTGTTGAAGAATAGATTAAAAACAGTCCCCAGAAATTATCGATCAAATGCATTTTCGCTAGAATGATATAGAAAGGAAGAATCAGCATTGTCGCCGGAAACATTTGGCTGGCTAAGAGTGAAAACAACATCAAATTGCGACCACGGAAACTGTAACGAGACAGCGCATAGGCACTTGTCGAAGCAAAGGCCACGCCTAAAAAAGTAGTCACCGCTGAAATGAGCAAAGAATTTCTCATCCACAGTAAGAAATCAGTTTCGGTAAAAAGTACGATGAAGTTTTTAATACTCGATTGGGCGCCAAAAATTTCTAGAGACTGTGTTTGAAAAGCATTATCGCCACGCAAAGAAACCGACAATACGTAGAGCATCGGGTAAATTGAAAACACAGCAAATACTAATAATGTAGCCCAGGCGAAGAATCTTTTAATCATGCTTTCTTCTCCTTTTTGTATTGGCTACGAAGCGAGTTCAAACTCCAGATCACAAGAATGGCGAAAATCAAAACAGAAACGGCCGCTGCATACCCATAGCGATACAAATTGAAAGCCGCTTTATAAACGTAACTTACCAAGATATGAGTTTGATCCCCTGGCTCGCCACCGTTACTGACTAGCCAAACCACATTTAAATTATTAAATGTCCAAATGGATCCTAAAAGAGCGGCCGGAATCATCACTGGCGCCAGTAGAGGCAAGGTAATGTGACGAAAGCGTTGCCATGCATTGGCTTTATCTAAATAGGCGGCTTCATACAACGAATGCGGAATCGATTGCAATCCTCCTAGGGCGACAATCATCATAAACGGAAAGCCCAACCAGACGTTGGTGATAATACAAGCCGCAAATGCCGTGAAAGGTTGGCTTAGCCATTGAACTGGGGACAGATGTAAATACTGTTGCAGGAAGATATTGATAGGCCCGTATTCTTGATTGAAAAGCCCACGCCAAGTGAGAGCCGTAATATACTGAGGCACCGCCCACGGAATGATCAGAAGAATTCTCCAGAATCCTTTAAACGGCATTAACTGATTGATAATAACAGCTAAGAAAATTCCTAAACTCACATGGAAGAAAACATTCACGCCCGTCCAGATTACAGTTTTTATGAGCAGTGAATAAAATTTCGGATCTGAGATGGCACTCCAATAATTGTGAAAGCCAACAATCGACCAATCCTGAAATGTACGAAGGCTAAAATTGGAAAACGAAATCGCGATATTATAAAAGAACGGATAGATGATAACGGCAAAAATTCCGACAAATGCCGGGAGCATCATGAAATAGACAAACTTTTGCGGACCTTGAAATCCTTTAAAAAAACTCATCAGAGAATTGCGCGAGAAATACAGCAGCAGGATCACGAGTAAAAGACTCAGGCCTTTCACAACCAGAGCACCAGCATCTGGAGCGATGACATCGTTCATGCTTTTAATTTGCGATTCTGCCAGGCTCTGAGCCGCATCTGCACCTTGAGCTGGCGCTAAAGAGCCTGCTAAAACTTTCTGATACTGAATGCGTAAGCTGTCCCACACGCCACGCACTTCGGGTACAACCGGCATGGGAGTTCCCACTTCCATGATATAAGACGACGCTTGAAGCAGTGGATTATTTAAAACCACCGGCTCTTTTCTTAATTCCAGCAGGGAAGGCATGACGCCTACTTTTTCAGTAAAGAGACGTTGAACACGAGCAGATGTTAGGTAACGCAAAACTTGAAGGGCGGCATTCTTATGTTTCTCACTTTGAAAGTGTGAATTCAGAGAATAGCCAACTGTCCCAACTAAAGGACGAGGCCATTTCTGAGTGCCGCTGATCATCGGGATACGGGTGATGCCGAAATCGACACCGGCATCTTTATAATCTCCCCACGACCAATCACCATTGATCAACATCGCAGCCTTGTTTTGTTTAAAGAGCGCATTAGCTGTTTCGTAATCACATTCTTTAGGAATGATTTTATATTTATCGCGAAGGTCGAGAATAAATTGAAAGGTCTGACTGAGGCCAGGTTGGTTTAGCTGGGGGTGTGAGTCTGTTGTCATAAACTCTTCACCAAAAGCAGGAATCAAAGGCGCAAAGAAAAATGGTTCTGTGTAGTTAAAGACCAGGCCGTATTGATCCGTTTTTCCATCCCCATCAAGATCTTGAGTGAGGCGCTGTCCAATTTTAATTAATTCATCACTGTTCTGCGGTGGATTTTTTAAAAGCTTTTTATTGTAGAGAAGCATCAAGTGGTTCCCAACGGTTCCACCCAGCATATAGCGATGACCTTGATAGTGCGGAAGAGCCAAGGGATCAAATTTGGAAAGCTCTTGTTCTTCTAAGAGTCCATCCAAAGGTTGAATAATTCCCATTGTAGCAAATGGACCAATTTGATCACTTGGACCAAACACGAGTTCAGGACCACTTTTTCCCATAGCGGCTGCTTGATAGCTTGATCTCAACTCTTCTGTTTCGCGGTAAGTTTCGCGAATAAGAATTTCTGGATTTTCTTTTTCAAACATTCGCAGAGCTTCGCTCAATACTTGGCGATGAGAGTAAATCATCTGATGCCACAGCTGAATGCGCACAGGGCTGCTTCCCCAAGCATGGCTTGCCGTCATAAATGCCGCAAAGAAAAAAGCTAGGAGATGCTTCATCGCTTTTTAACTCCTGCGCCTTTTAAAATAACTGTCGAGCGTCCAGGAATCCAAATTCCACCCATGGATGAATTGATTTGAACTTCAGCAAGTGCCGGATCAATCTGAGCATCAAACAAAGGGTGCAGCTGCCAAGAACGTTTTAAAAGATCGTGATGAAAAATTCTTCCTTCACGTGAGGCATTGAAAAATACGAGAAGACTTTCCTGTGTATTGTCGAGATAAAGAGCAATCAGTCCGGGCTCTGCTTTTGTATCATTATCAATAAAACGCAGATGATTGGCGATTTCAGCAGGAGTATTTAATTTAAACAAAGCAGAGCTTTGTCTCACGCGAAGAAGTGCTTTGAAATATTCCTTAGTTTGCAAGATCAGTTGCGATGAGGCTCTGAGATCTTGCGTGCGAAGTCTTGGCTCCCAGAAGGACCAGTCAGCCTGATTTTTCCAGGCTGGAGGAAGAGCTTCTCCCCAGAAGTTATCTGCCCCAGTCCAATCAATGCGATTAAAGAAGTCACCTGAGTTGTAACTGTCTTGATCGCCATTTTTAGAGCGCAAGAGTTCACTACCAGATTCAATAAATGGAATCGACTGACCCAATAATGGAAGAGCCAGCAGAAGTTGTTGCATGCGTTGGCGGTCTTCTGATGTCGCTGTTTGTGGAGAGCGTCCCCAAGTAAAGAAAGGCGCTTTGGCTTGAATTGCATCCCATAATGGATAACCATCGTGGGCTGACACATAATTAATGCTTTCTTCCGCAACAGCACCGTAGGCCACAGGTTGGCCACGGAAGCGAAGGCTGTATCCCGTGATCGCATTACCAAGATGATCGCGGAATGTCAGATCACGTAAATTTCCAGCTAGACCTACTTTGATCACGTCACCTAAATGCAAAAGTTTGCTTCGTTGTGATGGAAGATCCACCGGCGTATTGCGATTTGCCGGCTCTTGATTGAAATCAAAGAACAAGCCGGTAGCAAAACCTTGATCTGATTTTTCAGATGAATTTGTTGTTCCGCCGCGAGCCGCATCGCGAAGTCGATCATTAAAAAATCCAATGCCGCTGCCAAAGGAGTTCTCATGAGTCATGGCCTCATCAGGATGAGAGTCATAGAAGGAACCAAAGGTCCAGCCCTCTCCGTAAATCAGCATTTTAGAACCATCCACACCATCCTCAGACAACGTCAGGGCACGCAGTTCATCGCGAATTTTCAAAACCGTACTACGAGAGTGAAAAGACATCAGGTCAAAACGAAAGCCGTCGAGTTTGTAGTTCTTGGCCCAAGAAAGGACGCTCTCGAGCATCAGCTTTTCCATCATACGATGTTCGCTAGCTGTATCAGCGCAACATGAAGACGTATGTGTGAAGCCCTCTTCGGTCAGGCGGTAGTAATAAAGCGGAACGATTTTATCAAAAACAGAATAAGGCTCCAGAGCATTTTGATACGTGTGATTAAAAACCACATCTTGAATCACTCGCAGGCCCATCTGATTTACCGACTGAATCATTTGGCGGGCTTCACGAACGCGTTCATAGCCATCGCCGTTGACGGCATAGCTGCCTTCAGGAGTAAAGTAATGAACAGGGTCATAACCCCAGTTATAAGAATCCTGTGCGCGAACCTGACCAATTTGATCTTGTGGTCGAGAAAGATCAGAGGAGGGACTTGTATCTGCAATCGGCCACTGAGACTTCACTTCATTGACGCTGCCAAAATCATTGAATGGCAAAATATGCAAATGAGTGAGTCCAGCTTCAGCAAGTTCTTTAAGGTGTTGTGTGCCTTGGCTTTGTTGCGCAAAGGCCAAGTATGTTCCTTGCGCGTATGCAGGTGTGCTAGGATCCTGCGCGCTGAAATCACGCAGATGCAGTTCATAAATGACCGAATCTTTAGTCGAGTCCAAATACGGTTTTTGCAAATAATCCCAACCGGATGGTTTTGTTTCCGCAGAATTCAAATCAATCAACTGGGAACGCTCGCCATTTAAAGAAAGACTTAAACTATAGGGATCTGTGACGAGGTGATGCTCAATACGATTCGTATAAGGCTGATACACTTGCACTTCATAGAGATAGTAATAATTCTTAAAGCCACTTTGCAGGTCAAGACTCCACACACCTGAACTATCTCTTTGACAATGAAAGGTCTGGGAAACGGGTGAAGTGCTGTCTGTAAAGAAATGCACTCGCACACTTTGTGCTGTTGGCGCCCAGAGTTTAATTTGGCAGGAACTCGGATTGCAGTGCCCACCCAAATCAGTGCCTTCATAATAAAATAACTGATCAAGCACTCCGGCATATTGAATCGCCGTGTGGTCTAGAATATTCTGTTGCGCATCCGACACGACAAGATTTAACGGGCGCGTGATCAGGTAAGCAATTTCATTTGCATTTAGGTTTGCCGTACTTAAAGAAACCCAATTTCCATTTGATGAGATGACTGGTAGCGAAGTAACACCTGAAGGCTGTAAAGTTTTAGAAATATCCATCAACGAATACTTCAAATTCGCATTCACAAATAATCCCGGTGCCAACTTCACATGAATAACATTGGAATCCACCCAATGCGCACGTGCTGAAATAGCATGCACCTTAGATGTGAAAACTAAAGTTAGAAAAAATAAGGAGACAATACTTCTCCAAGAAGTTTGCTGCAAAATAAAGAGTCCCTCTGCGTAATCAGTAGTCTGCGGGGGACTTTATGGGTATCCCTCGTGTTTTTCAAGGATTTGCAGAATGAAATTTTTGAGCTTCTTAGTCGTGAGTTTTTTCTCATTACAGGTCTTCGCAATTGATGCTGAATTTTTAGGCTATCTTCGCGGAGGAACCGGATTAAATTTTCAAGGTGGGAAACAAGAATGTTTTTACAACCAAGGAATTCCCGGCAATTTCCTACGTTTGGGGAATGAATGCAGCTTTTATTCTGAGATCGCGGTGATCTTTCATCATAAAAAACCGACTGTGGAAGATTCTGTCTTTTTTCGCACGCAGGTTCGCATGATGTTTAACGCGCTAGGCACCAGCCAGTGGGAGCCTGCGTCGACAAGAGACATTAATCAAATCGAAGCTTTTGTGACCGCAGGAGGTCTCTCAGAACTCCCAGGGGAGCTTTGGGTGGGAAAACGTTTTTACCGCGACGTCGATTTGCATATTTTTGATTGGTACTACTATGCAGATATGAGCGGTGTCGGAGCTGGTTGGCAAAATATTCAAGCCGGTCCTGGACTCTTTTCAATCGCACATCTGATTCAAACAAACGAAAACGTACAAACTGATGTGGGCCGTCCCACTCTGCAAGCAATTGATTTGCGTTGGGCGCAAGTTCCACTCAGTCATGATCATAAGTTAAATTTCTGGGGTGTTTTTTCGTGGGCACCTGCAGGTGACGACGGTACAAATAAATACGTTGCTTCAAACGGCTACTCTGTCGCTTCACGAATGGAATCTTTTATTGGCGAAGGTGTGAATAATTTCAGCCTCATGTATGGCAAAGGCACGATGAAAGATTTTAATATCTACGCCAGCAGCGCAGTTCCCGCGACTGATGACAGTCAGAATAAAGCTTGGAGTGTTCGTGCTGTTGAGAACTGGAATAAAGAAGTCACAGATCGATGGGCTTTTATGTTGGGTCTAGCTGGGGAGTACGGTGATACAGGTGCTGACACTGACAGCAGACGCTATTTTTATGAAGTGGGCTTGCGACCCCTTTATTATGTCACCGATCGTTTTCAGTGGGTGCTTGAACTGGGGTACTCAAGGATCTTGAATGAATCTGAAAAAACCGGTGGCGATCCCGTTGGTGAGCGTGATCTCAGTCGTATCACCTTAGCCCCACAAATTTCTTTTAGTAAGTCCATCTGGGGACGACCGGTTTTAAGAGCTTTTGTTACACATACTATTTGGAACACAGCAAATAAATCATACGTGGGTGTATCTGCTCCTTCCTTTAAAGAGGAAACTGCGGGAACATCTTTTGGTTATCAATTCGAAGCTTGGTTTTAGGAGTTCTCAAATGTCGAACAATGCCGTCACCGAAAAATGGTGGAAAGAAGCCGTCGTTTATCAAATTTATCCACGTAGTTTCAAAGACAGCAACGGCGATGGCATTGGTGATCTCAAAGGTGTCATCGAAAAGCTCGATTATTTAAAAGATTTAGGTATTAACGTTATTTGGATTTGCCCCATCTTTAAATCACCCCAAGACGACAATGGTTACGACATCAGCGACTATCAGGATATCCACGCTGAATTCGGTTCTATGGATGATTTCAATGAACTGCTTAAACAAGTTCATGCGCGTGGAATGAAATTGATTTTAGATCTTGTGATTAATCATACAAGTGATGAGCATCCGTGGTTTTTAGAATCCAGATCTTCGAAACATAATTCTAAGCGCGACTGGTATATTTGGCGCGACGAAAAAAATGGCCAAGAACCGAATAACTGGGAAAGTATTTTTGCCGGACCTGCTTGGAAATTGGATCCAGAAACGAATCAATATTTCATGCATATTTTCTCTGCAAAACAGCCAGACCTGAACTGGGAAAATAAGGACATGCGTAAAGCTGTTTACGATATGGTTCGTTGGTGGCTTGATAAAGGTATTGATGGATTCCGTATAGATGCGATCAGCCACGCGAAAAAAATGCCGGGCCTTCCAGATTTGCCAAATCCAAAAGGTTTAAAATATGTGCCATCTTATCCCATGCACATGAATGTCGATGGCGTATTGGATTATGTCGGTGAGTTGTGTGAAGAAACCTTTGCGAAATATGACGTTATGACTGTTGGTGAAGCCAATGGTGTCAATTCCGCAAAGGCTGAAGACTGGGTTTCTGAAAAGAAAAAACGTCTGAATATGATTATTCAGTTTGAACACACAAAATTGTGGGATTCTTTAGGAGAAGAAAAATTCAACCTCGCTGAACTGAAAGAAATCTTCTCGAATTGGCAAAAAAATTTGCACGGCATTGGTTGGAATGCGTTGTTCGTAGAAAATCACGACATCACCCGCATTGTTTCGCGCTGGGGAGATCCTGAAAAGTTCCGTAGAGAAAGCGCAACGTCGATCGCTGCGATGTATTTCTTGATGCAAGGAAGTCCATTTATCTATCAAGGCCAAGAAATCGGTATGACAAACACCGAATTCAATGGGCCAGATGATTTCCAAGACGTTTTTGCAAAAAATCATTTTGCTATTCGCCGTTCAGAAGGCGCAACAGATACACAAATCACAAAAGAAATCGCGCACACTTCACGCGACAATGCGCGTACACCAATGCAATGGAATGCCGACAAAAATGCCGGATTTAGTTCAGGCACTCCTTGGTTGAAAGTAAATCCGAACTATCAGCAAATAAACGTAGAAACGGAAAGCAAAGATCCGCAGTCTATTTTGAATTTCTATAAAAATCTCATTCGCTTGCGTCGTGAGAATAAGATTTTTATCTATGGAAGCTTCGATCTTGTCCTTCAAGATCATCTAGATGTTTTTGCGTATTCAAGAAAACTAGGGTCGCAAGAAGCACTTGTGATCTGTAATCTTAAAGGCAAAAACACAACAGTGAGCATTAAAGTGAAACCAGAAATGAAACAAATTCTGGCCAACTATCAACAGGCATCGCAAATCACTGCTAACTCCATTGAATTAAAACCTTTTGAGTGTGTGGTGTATTTGCAGGTCTAGTTGTAAATTAAACGGGGAGAGGCGCGATGCTCGTCCACGTTGTCTCAAACTGAGAATCCTCTCTGTAATGTCTTTATTTTCTACTGTTTAAGACGGAGAATGAAGAGCTCGACCGAGGGGGAATAATGCGTCGTAAGTATCTGGCAGTGCTGGTCCTGTTTTTCAGTGGTTTGGTCTTAAGTGCACTTTATACTAACATGGACAGAGCGATACTTACGACTCGTTTAAATATCTATGTTTCTCCTTCAGGCAATGATGCGGCAACGGGTCTGACTGCAAATGCAGCTGTTTTGACTTTAGCAAGAGCGCACGCGATTGCTGCCGCTCGTATGAAAAGCAGTCCGACCGATATCATCGTGAATATCGCACCCGGAACTTACTACAATCAATCTGTAACCTGGACCGCAGTTCACAAAGACTATTATGTCATCATCAAGGGAACTCAACCCTACAGTCGTCCGCGATTTGATGGGCGTATTGATGGTCAAGCAACGTTGGGTTCAAAACGTGCATTTTTCGTTTTAAATCACGGTGGATCAGCGTCGAATTTGACAATCGAAAATCTCTCGATTGCTTATTATGCGGAAGCGATTTCTTTTAATGGCAAACGTGAAAATCCGGATTTAGGTTTCAACGGCAGCAACAAGATTATCTACAACCAATTTGACCGAATCGGCAGCCTCTATATGACGGATAAAACGCCGGGTTATGCTGTTGTTCGATTTTTAAACTCACGAAACAATGTGGTTTCAGGAAATACCTTTACGAATATCCATAATGCCGCCGGAGATACGTCGTTGTTGCATTCGCTGTATATTGCAAGCTATTCCGGTAATAATACTATTTCTGGCAACCTTTTCCGCAGTCAATCCGGTGATCCGATTCGCATTCGAGACTTTAGTAACTTTAATACGATCAATAAAAATGAAATCGATAGAGCGGGTTCATTTGGTTACAGCGAATGGTATTGTGAACAAGCGACTCAAGCTAACTGTACGAAAGCGATCCCAGAATGTCCTTCTTGGGGCAATACCTTTACCCAAAACAATTTAAAAAGTGTCGGTGTCTTTAAAATCTATATTAATCCGACCTACGTTGCGAGTTCTTCAGCTTGTAAATTAGCTCCTCCGGTCGCTGCGAGTGGAAGACGCTTAAGAACAGCGTTAAACGTAACAAATAGCACGATCATTATTGCGACAAAACTGAACGACAGTATGTTCGTGAATTTCTGTCCAGCCACAGCAAGCTGCGTGAATAGTTCCCTCAAGTGTTTAGCAACTAGAACTGGAACATCAAGATGGCTATGCGATGCCAATCGCTGGCGTTTGTGCGCAACCGATAAAGACATCGGCACAATCTTTATCGGTGTTCGCTGCGAACGACAAAATGACGGTACGATCGGTTGGACTTACTAATTTGATAAAAGTTTCTACGTAGAAAATCAAAAAAGGTCCAGAAAGAGACGAAGCGGGGGCAGGTGAGGGTGACGAGCTCATCCCCTTTTCGTACACTTTTTAGGAATGAAACAACAAGAAAAAACTCTTTCAAATTTTCAAGTCATCGGAATCACAACTCGCACATCAAATGCTGACGAAATGAAAGGTGCTGGAAAAATTGGTGATCTGTGGAAGCGTTTTTATGCAGAAGGAATTGTAGATCAGATTCCAAGTAAAACAGATCATTCAATTTTCGCGGTTTATCACGCATATGAAAGCAATAAAAACGGCGCGTATTCGATCACTTTAGGATGCAAGGTTGAGACAGGAACTCAGCCTCCAGCCGGAATGGATGTTTTAAAGATTCCCGCACAAAATTATGCGCAATTTACGACGACCAAAGGTCCAATGCCTCAAATCGTCATCGAAACCTGGCAGAACATTTGGATGCAAGAAGATCATTCAAAACTTAAAAGACAATACACATATGATTTTGAAGTCTATGATCAAAGATCAGCAGACCCAAGATCGTCAGAAGTTGATATTTACATCGCGTTGAAACCTTCATAACGAATTGAGTTGGAAATAAGCCGACAAAAAGATCCTTAAACGTGGGTCGGAGCCCGTATATACATTCTTCTGATAAGTTATATTATGTAACATACAGTATGGGTGTTTTCTGGCAGGAATCTATATCCATATCCAATTAAATTGATCTCCGAGGCTCTAAAATGCCCCAGGTTCAACGTTTGCACCATTCCGAGTCACTCAGATCGGCTTCTTCTGCGACTCGTTATTGTTGGTTTTAAACCCTTAATTTAGGTAGCCTCTTTAAAGGCTTTTTCTGGGGGTTTTATGAAGGCCGTTTTCAGCATCTTTATCGCAGTCATTTTATCTGCCTTTTTAGGTGCTTGTTCAAAGTCTTCAAAACCTAATAAGCCTAAAGATGATTCAGGCATTCGAACTCAATCCGAATCCTGGCAAAAAGATTTTCCTACTCATTGGTGGCAACCAATTTCACGAGATCAAGCTCAAGCCTGGGAAATTTTGCCTCAAGATGCAGGTTTTAAAGAAGTTATTTTAAGCAAACGAAATGAACTCGGAATCTTATCGAATTTTGCTGAAACTCCATTTGTATTTCATGGCATTTGTTATCCGACGATCGAAGCCTTCTGGCAGATGATGAAATATCCTGAGTCCCGCGAAGATATTCGATGGTCCTGGATTCAAAAATGGAAATACACGCGCCAACAAGTCTCACAAATGAACGGATACTCCGCAAAACATGCTGGTAGCTTTGCAAACTCATTGATGGAAAAAAATCAAGTCAACTGGGTCACATTTGAAGGTCGCCAAATTCAATTTTATAAAAAAACTCCTGGCGAACATCATGATCTTATTGCTCAAGCTTTGCTTGAAAAAGTTCGCCAAAACTCGCAGGTCTTAGAGATTCTTTTGAAAACAAAAGATTTAACTTTAAAACCTGATCATCATGTTGATGAGAATTCACCACGCGAATGGCATTATAATTTGCTGTGGATGGATATACGCTCTGGGCTTCAAAATGGAACGATTTCTCAAGAAACATCCGAAGATATCTCTTTGAAAACCTGCAAAGCTAAATCTTACCCGACTCGTAACTAGACCTGGTCTTTTGAATTAGTTGTCGTCGATTTTACCTTTGAGGTCGATAACAGCACTATTAACCCACTCACCCGCTTTATTTTTAAGCTTAATGTTCACTTGAAGTGGATTTTGATCGTCTCGCTCAAAGATCTTGATAATGCGACCATGCTTTTCCGGGCCCGAAACAGGAATCTTATCTCCTGGGGCATACTCTTGAAGGATATAAATGCGTTTCAAACCATTTGGATCCATGCCACCAGCGATGGATGTTTCATGTTGGCGCGGGAAATAGTTTTTCCACGTCGGATCTGTCAGTTTAAAGCTTGAGAAATCAACGACACCGTATTTTGGCTGCAAGAATTCAAACACCATATGAGTTGTTCCTGAAGCAACGCTTGAACTGCGATCAACATAACCCTTATCCATCGCAAAACGAAAGGCAATCGTGCTTAAATCCGCCGCTGAAACAAAATATGTTTTTGCAGAGTTTGGAGCTGTATATCCCATATGTTTTGCCGCATGTTGAGCCGCTGTTTCAACAACTCGACCTGCAATTAAATCCGCATTGAATTGCAACAACGCATGTTTGGTTAATTCCACGCGATCATCAAAAATACTTCGTGCAACTTCAGAGGCAAAGCGACCTTTGTACGATTTAAAATACTGCAAAATATTGCCATCAGTCAGTGCCCACGGATTCGAAACACCACGGAATAAAGTCGCGTCTGTGAAATAATATTGCTCGAGATAGTTCTTAAAAGATTCAGGCAACGTCTCAAAATTCTTAATAAACTCTGTAGGTACCAGCAAAACTCGAGCTGTTTCAGGAATGTCTTTGTTATAATGAGTTTTCACATAGTCTTTATAGCCATTAAAAATCGACTCAGAAGTTGTTTTTGATGAAACATTTCCAGTCATCAAAACTGTTTGATAGTAAGATTCAAAGATCAGAGCTTCCTCACGAGACAGACCATTACTCAAATCTTTAAGTTCTTTTACAAGTTTAGCAGTTTTTGCAGAAGCAACACCTTGAACAGCGTCTTGCATATAAGCTGTCCATTCTGCAAATGAGTCCGAGACTTTTGGTCTAAAACCGCGATCTAAGGATGCGACGATCTTATGTTTCGCAATGAATGTGTCGACGATAGCTTCTGCCAATTCATTATTACGATTTAAACCCAAGCGTCCCATCGAGCTTTCGATATGCGAAGCTTTGCTTGAAAAAATCGACTCGAAATAAAGACCCAAGGATTTTACACGCCATTCAAGCATTGCCAAAGCTTGCGGAACTTCGTTCGGATTGTTTTTAATACGAACTTCTGCTTCATTTAAAGACCAAGTTAAAAGGTCATTTAGAATAGCTGTGTTTGCAGCCGCTGATTTTTCAGGATCTGCTGTTTGACGAGACTTAAGATCCTTCACCAACCCTTGAGTGTCTTTAGAAAGAAGATCAAAGAAACGATCTGCCGTCTCGTGATTCGGATAAAAGATCTCCCCGATTTGAAGATTTTCTTTATCAATCACCCCGATTTTGGTGAGTTCTTTTGTCGGCTTAAAACTCAAGAATGGGTTTGCTTTTATGTTACGTACTTCAGTGGGATTTAAAATTGAAAACCCTTTAAATGAATAACTCCCAATCACGCGAGCATCATTTGAATCTCGGAATTTAAGAGTTGCTTTACCATCCGTTAAAGCTCTGTGAGCTTTTTGAATTCCCGAAATCGTAAGTCCTTCAGTACTTAAAATCCCAAGAGCTTGATTGTAAAGAGCTGCAGAAACTTGTTTTTGACCAAAGAAAGCATAGGAAAAATCCAACTTGCCAAGATATTCCGCGATAAATGCATCTTCAGGTAAAGCCGTGCGAGGTTTTGCGGTGATTTCAATTGCCGTTGTAGATACAGATTTACGACGCGAAGGTGATTTTTCAGTTTTTACTTCCTCATTCGCCTTGGCAAGAGTTGATCTAAAACCAAACAAGCCTTCACAAGTTTTAGCTGCGGCGGCATGTGTCTCAAATGAGATCAAAAAGAGAAAGGCAAAAAGCATCGAAAAAAGTTTTTGAGGCTTCATTATTGATCACCCTTTGTAGTTTTAAAGTACTCAACTTTATAGTCTGTAATTTCTGTTGTGGGCTGAACACCAATACGCAGAAGAGACTGAGTTAAAATAGGTTTCAAAGCTTCCATCGACTTCTGACGGCTTTTTTCTGTCCATTTTGTATAGTCCTGCGGAGTCTTTGAATTTAAAAGATCCGAAACTACTAAATAAGCTTCAAAGTGTACCGTCGGCGCAATTACGCCCGCTGCTTTTTGAAGCTCTACATCGACAAGATCATTTCCATCTGCAATTTCTTGTTTCAGCCATCGTTTTGATTCGAGAGCTGGAGAATCAACATGCACATGTTCACCACTGCGCTGAACCAGACTAAAAGTTGTGTTACTTAAAATCATTCGTCCATTACCATCCGCATACGTTTGTGGAGAGACCACATCGCCAACTTGATAAATAGGATTTAAAGACCCCGCCGTACCTAATAACAGAATATTTTTAACGCCATGATTTTGGAGTGCTTCAATCAATACCGTCGCACGATCGCCATATTCGTTATCAATAAACCAAACCTTTTTTCCATTCGCAAAAGTCATGGCTTGAACACCCATATTTTGTAGTTCGTGTTCCATGAATAAAGGCTTGATCCATTTCTGAGTCGCATATCTGTGATTGGTGGCGAGATAAGCTTCGCGAGCTTTCACAGGATTATTCTTGGTGATGATCTCAAATGATGTATTTGAAAAACCAAAAACAACAAGATCAGGCACCTCTTTTAGAGCTCTAAAGGTTCGGCGATAAATAATATTATAAGAAACAAGCTGGCCTTTGGAGTAAATGCGATTCTCATCCACGCGAGCCAGGCGCAAGAAACTTAAAACCTGCAGATAACGACTCTCCCCGTTTACATTTGTAAAGACAAAAGCCGAGCGACCGTTTTTAAACTCCACGCGAACGACATTAAACGCACCAAAATCGTTTGGAATTTCTTTAATCTTCACAACATCGGGAGCTGTGAAGAAGTTCTTATAAAGAGTTCCTGGGCCTTGCAAAATAATGTAATCAACGTTTTCGTTATGAACTTCGGAAAGTGTTTCTTTGCCGATTTTATTGCGTAAATAAGAAGGCACATCTTCAATTGTGTGAGGAGCATAAGGATCTAACTCATCAATAATACGCGGGAAAGAAAAGAATCCAAAGACGTCTTGGCAAGACTCCTGAGCTTGTGCATACGAGGCAAAGCCAATAGAGAACAGCAAGCTTAGAGAAAGCTTCCCCAAACCCCGCAAAACGGAGCTTTTCAAACTCTTTACACGCTCATAATTTAACAAGTACATGAATCCCTCAAGCCAATTACGTTCTTCGCCACCAAGGCATTTGCTAGATATGTTCCAGCTATAAATGCCTTGAATTGGATTTGAGGGGGTATGAGATGTCTAGATCGTAATCACCAGACCTAAAAGTGGCCTTGGTCGCAAGCTTCAGGAGTCGCCCAGAACAAGCTAGAAGCTTTCACCTTTTCAGGTTCGCTATTCTTTTTTGCTGACAGTTTTGTTGTTTCAATCGTCATTTTACAGCAACGAAGCTGACGAACGCTTCCTTCAGCAGTGAAGCAACTTCCGCGGGAATCTCTTTGCATATTAACGCCGAGACTGGAGCAGCCCTGCCTTTCAAATTCTTCGCAGCGAGGATATTTTATGTCTGATGTACGTGAGTCAGCCTCAGCCCACAGGTTTGATTTCCCCACTAAAACCGGATCCCACATACCAACACTCAAAACCTGGTTTGCTTTAAATTTAATGTATTTTCCCTGTGGGTAGTTGAAGTCACGAAGGTCTTTAGCCACTTCATCAGGATACTTCATACCATCACAAGCCGTATTGTCGACCTCGAAGGACATATTACGAGCGACGACTCCATCGTAAAAGAGGCTTCCTAAAAAACGTTTTGTTTCGAAAGAGGACCAGTGTCCTACATAACCAAGTTTAACAACATTTCCATTCCACTTCTCTGGAAGCGCACTCATTCCTTCAGCTTGAAGAACAGTGATGGATTCAGCACAATCTTTTTGCCCAGCCAACCACATGGCACAACCGGCTTTAAAAAAGCCGACCTGACTTTCAGGATATTGTCCTGCCTGACAAGCACAATAGGTTTTGGCTTGAACCATCGAAAAAGACAAAAGCGTCGCTAAGAAAATAAAAACTATTTTCATCCAAAGACTCCCGTTGCAGTTTTAAAAACACTCCGGAGAGCGCAAAATGCAAATCAGGATCCCTACTCAGATATTTTATATTGGATTTAAAATGAGAAAGCCTTCCCTTTTTACACGGGAAGGCTTAATGCAGGCACTTTATAACGAGCCGTTAATGTTATTCAAATGTCCATTCTTTAAAGCCGGCCTTTAAAGCTGCAGCTAAATCTTTACGATCAATCTCATAGATATTGCAGTTACCAGTTGGTGAACCACAAACTTGAATTCTCATCATGCCATCGTTTTTATTGATACTGGAATAAGTCTTAATACCTTTAAGATCTTTTTCCATTTCATTCAGAGGAATAGCTCGACCTTGACCACATTGAAGTGATCCATCTGGTTTATAAACTCTTACACGATCTTGAGAAGAAGATGAATCCGCACCAGCAGCCACAGCAGCCTCCGCACCAACTTTAGTTTGAGCTTCTTTTTGCGTGCGACATTTTGCTGTCGAGCAAGCCGACATCAATGCCACAGAAGAAAGTAGAACAAGAACGAGCTTCGTCATCTTTGACTCCTAAAAATAAGGGGCGCGCACCCATCCAGCATCCAATGCCCACAGGTTGGCTTCACCCGAAATAAAGTAAACGCGATCATTTTTTTCATCAACTAAAGGAGCTGCCAGAATACCGCGACCTGGTTCCATACTTCCTAAAAGTTTGCCCGTGTTTTGATCTAAGAAAAACATACTTCCTTGAGACTCCCCAAATACCAAAACACCTTTAAGACTTTTAATAGCCGTTCCGATGCCTTCATTGAGCTTATGAGTCCAGATCTTATCGCCATTTGCTTTGCTAAGAGCCCAGATTTCTCCGTTAGTCGTTGGATAGAAAAGTTTGTCACCGATGACAGTCACAGCGCTGTAACCACCGCCATCTACACGCCACAAGATTTCGCCCTTGTCGGCAGAGACGCAGTAAAGTTTGTCGTCATAGCCTGCGATATAAATCAAATCACCATCCAGAACTGGAGTTGAATCGATATCACGGAAACGTTTGTTACGATTTAATTGCGCTTCCCAAACAACATTGCCTGTTTTTGCGTTCAGTGAAACCAAAGAACCATCTGAGAAGCCAACAAAAAGATTTCCATTACGAAGTGCTGGAGCCCCTCCGCCACGGATAGAGAATTGAGACGTGTCTTGACGAGAGTACAACCACAACTGACGTCCTGTTGCTGCGTCAAGAGCATAGAATACGTTATTTCCGGCCAAGAAATAGATCACACCTTCATACAACAAAGGTTCAGAAAGGTTTTCGGCTTTAGTTTGAAAAGCCCATTGTACTTCTCCGGTGCTCGCGGCAATTGAATAGAAATTTCCATCGCTTGCACCAAAGAATAAACGGTCTTTGATAAGAGTGGCACTTGGTTCAACACCATTGACGATTGGCAAACGCCATTTCAAGCGACCCGACTCACGTTCATAAGCCGTCACGCCGTCCATCGCATTACCTTGAATCAAAAGATCGCCAGCGATAACTGGCGTCATGCGATTGATCTTACGGAAGCCAAGATTGTCTTTCTCGGTCGTGCGGCGAACCCAAGCTGTTTTCACTTGAAATTCGCGTTTGTTGTTTTTCTCCGTCCAGTTGTCCATTTTCTCGTTAAGAGTCGTACAACCAAATAGGAACAGACTAAGGGCACCAAGAAATACAAACTTCATGTTTTACTTCCTAAAAAGAACTAAAGATTTTTCTTCGCTTTCAATAGACGCAAGTACTTTTGCGCCTCACGAGCCGCTGCGAAGTCCGCAGTTGCATCTTCTTTTTTCGATACTTGAGTATAAAGCTCTTCTGCTTTTGCAAGATCATTCATTGTCTCAAAGCAAAGACCCATGCGAAGTTTTGCTTCGTCTTGAGCAAATGCCAAAGCTTTTGAGTTCACAATGTTTTGCCATTTATCAACAGCTGCTTTGCAATCCGCTTTATTAGCGAGGATATTACCTGCTTGCATCCATACAAGGGCCGAAACAGCGTCTGAAGATCCAAGACCTTTTGTGACTTTATCAAGAGCCGCTAAAGCCTCGTCGTTTTTACCGTAGTTTGAATAAATCTCACTCACATTCAAAGCTGCCATTTGTGCTGCTGTTGTATTTGGAGCTGATGCAATAAGAGCTTCAAAATCAGCCAAAACTGTTCCGTAGTCTTTTTGCATATCACCAGAAGCTTTTTTAGAAGCGTCTACTGGAGGAGCTTTTGTTTTATCTTTTGCCGTAGCGGCCATCAATTCCGCACGAACAGCCTCATCAAAGCCACGCTTTTTCTCGTTGTATGCTTTTTCGATAAGGAAATACTTCTCTTGCTGAGAAACTTCTTTTTTCTCAGACATGTAGCTCCAAAGCGACCAGCCGGCACCCAAAACGATGAACGCAGCGATTGCGCCCAATACCAATTGAGAGTGGCCTGTAGTCCATACAAAGCCTTGGCGGAGTGTTTTCGTAACTTGATCTGGTGTTTTAAGATCTTCTTTAGAAATTTTTGTGCTCAAGATATTCCTCGCTGTTTATACACTTCGAGGAAAGATTGTTCTAAGAGACTAGACTATTGTCAAAGAAAAAGCCCCGTTTTCAGGGGCTTTTTCTGGAAAATAAGAATGAAAATGGATAATTCTTAACGGTTGTTTACTTCTTTGAGAGTCGTAAACGCGCGTGATGATTTTCCTGGGTGGCGTTGCTTCAAACGGCCGATTGTCGCAATGCGCTCTTCAGCAACACGGTCAGCAGCTGTGTGCGTACCGATATTGTCACGTTTTGCGATCTCAAATACTTTAAGCATGTTGTCGTATACGCGGCGTGTTTTTTCAAACGCTCTGTCTGGAGAGTAACCCTCAAGCTCTACGAATACGTTCATCAAGCCACCAGCGTTAATAACGTAATCTGGAGCGTACAAGATGCCCAATTCTTTCAATTGATCACCGTGACGTGCTTCTGCCAAGACGTTGTTCGCGCCACCCGCAATAACTTTTGCTCTGATTTTAGAGATGCTCGTGTCGTTAACAACAGCACCCAAAGCACATGGAGCCAAGATATCGCACTCAGCGAATACGATTTCTTCAGGGCTTACAGCTTTCGCGCCGTAAGTTTCAGCCATTTTTTTAGTACGAGCCATGTCGATATCAGCAACTGTCAAAACAGCACCTTCTTCAACCAAGTACTTCACAAGGTTAGAACCTACGTTTCCAAGACCTTGAACAGCGATGCGCATTCCTTTAAGTGAATCTGTACCGAATTTTTCTTTTGCAGAAGCTTTAATCCCCATCAAAACACCGTGTGCTGTGTATGGAGATGGGTCACCGGATCCACCGAAGTCTTTAGGAATACCAGTCACCCATGGAGTTTCCATGTAGATGTGTTCCATATCTTGAACGCCCGTACCAACGTCTTCCGCTGTGATGTATTTACCGTTCAAAGAGTTTACGAATTGACCGAACGCACGGAACAATCCTTCTGATTTTTGAGTTTTTGGATCACCGATAATAACAGCTTTACCGCCACCCAAGTTCAAACCCGCAGCCGCGGCTTTGTAAGTCATCCCTTTAGAAAGACGAAGAACGTCAACAAGAGCTTCGTCTTCGTTCTTATAGTTCCACATACGAGTTCCGCCCAAAGCAGGTCCCAAAGATGTGTTATGAATTGCGATGATGGCTTTAAGACCAACGTGAGGGTCGTTACAGAAAACGACTTGCTCATGGTCACCGTGCTTGGAAATAAGCTCGAAAGTACCCAAAGTAAGCTCCTTCTTTTTAGAATTGCCCGGTGATCATGTTTTGATTTGAGTAAAAAGACTAGTAATAATGCACTGCTGCTATTTTACCACACCAAGGCATGATCATTCTGTTAGCAGAACCTAAAAAAAGAACGGGGAGTCTAGCACTCCCCGTCTGAAATTACATTTTTTCTGGAGCCGGAATTCCAAGAACCGCAAGTCCTTCTTTTAAAGTCTTGCCGACAGCAGCACTTAATGCCAAGCGCGCTTCGCGGATGTTTTCATCCTTCTCAGTACCGATTGGACACTCGTGATAGAAGACATTGAACTTCTTCGCGAGTTCATAAAGATAAGTACAGATCGCAGCAGGTTTGAAATTTTCAGCTGCTTGCGCCAATGACGTATTAAATCCAAACATCGCTTGCATCAGCTGACGCTCACTAGCGTGAGTCAGTAGATTCCATTGCGGCTTATTTGAAGTGCGTGGGAATTTACGCCCCAAGCTAGCAATACGCGCATGGGAATACTGCACGAAAGGTCCTGATTCGCCATCAAGTTTCAACCATTCGTCCATATCAAAGATGATTTTCTTATTCGTATCCATACGAAGCATACCGTAGAAAATCGCACCTTTTGCCACCTGTTCCGCAGTCGATTCGATCTCTTGTGCCGACCATTCGTCTTTATAACGTTGTAAGTAATTCGTCTTTACATGTTCTTGCATGTTGTGAACAAGAGCGCTGAGCGGGACGATATTTCCCTTACGAGAACTCATCGCGCCATCTGGCAATTCCACATAATTATATTGAAGATGGAAGCAATTTTTCGCCTGTTCAAACCCCAGCATTTCCAACACACGGAATACTTGTTTAAAGTGCAAAGCTTGGCGCATATCGACGATATAAACGCTTTTTTCAATCTTAACGTCTTCGAATTTATGTTTCGCCAATAGCAAATCTTTAGTCGCGTAAAGACCCGTGCCGTCCGATTTTAATAGCAGACAGAAACCGAGTTTTTCTTCTTCTAGATTTTTACCGATCGCGCCTTCAGACTTTTCAAGTTTTCCTTCAGCATAAAGCTGCTTCACCCAAGCAACCGACGGAGAATCCATTTCCGATTCAAAATACCATTCGTCAAAATGAACACCAGCCCAGTCATAGATCTTTTTCATCAGATCGATCGACCACTGACGAGTTTCAAGCCACAAATCATAGTAAGGGCCCGTCTTGCCTTCAAGTTGATGAAGAATCGCTGTTAATTCTTGGCGATTCACCTCTTCTTGAGGTGTGCCGTTTTGATCTTCTAAAAGCAAATGCGCTTTTGAATACATGCGTCCCAACCATTCGCCTTTTCCTGTTTCAGGAACCGGTTCTTGATTGTGTTTTTTCATGTACCAAAGACATTTTGCAACGTGTGTTCCCATATCACCGGGAAAAGTAGAAGAAACGATTTCACGACCTGCATAACGAAGCATGCGGACGATTGAGTCACCCAAACACAAATTACGCATATGTCCCACGTGAAGTTCTTTATGCGTATTGGGCTGAGAGTATTCAATCATTGTTTTTGGAGATTTTGAAACAAGTTCTTTTTTAAAGAATTGGCCACTCAAAATATCATTCAATACAAGCTCACCAATTATAGCTGGCGAAAACGTCAGATTTAAATAAGGACCTGCGGCTTGTGCTTTAATAAGATGTGCGTCGATTTCAAGAGCGGCCGCGATTTCTCCAGAAATAGCTGGAGGTGCTTTTTTTAGTGCTTTTGCGAGCAAGAAGCAACCAAACGCCAAATCCCCCATGTCGGATTGAGGTGGTTCAACGAGAGCTTTATAGATTTCTTCTTCAGTTGCCTGAAGGTTGAGCTTCCCTAAAGCTTGGAGAATTTTTTTAGTCGCTAAAAGTCGGATTGAATCGTGTTTAATCATCTTATTTTCCAATGAACGTCAAAGTAGCCCAACATAAACTGAGTAACAGAAAAAATATACTCATCTTGCGGTGAAAATTCAGGTCTTTTTTGAAGCGATTCAAATTCGCTTCTAAATTTGCCTTTTCCGAGAGCAAAAGATCCAATTTCTGCTCCAAAAGTGCCTGCTGCTGAAGTCTTTGATCGCGTTCCTGATCTAATTCCGCCAAGGCTTTTTGATGCAAAACCTGCGGGTTTGTCCCCGTAAAATAATGCGGCGTTAAACCAGGGATTTTTTCTCGCAAAACCATGTACCACTGCAAAGCTCGCCAAATATGCGGGGGAGCTTCGTCACCTTGTTTTGTCCAACGAGTCCAACTGGAAGGATCGACCATTAATAATTGGGCCATTTTTCGTTGTGAAAGCCCAAGATCCAAACGAACGGACTCCAAAGACCCCATTTGACGGCGCATAACCGTGACTTGAGCTTCGTAATTCATTCGAAGAGATGTTTTAGAACGGGGACCTACCTCCTCCTCTTCAAAGCTCTCGTTTAAAACGTCATTTTCAAAAAGGTCTGGGGGTATGGGTTGAGCCTCAGTCTCCATATAAACGCTCCTAGATCGTTGTATTTCACAACATTACTATTGGATTTCACAATAAATAGCGTTGTAGAATACATATATTGTTGTTCTAAGAGTTTTGCAGGGTCAAGCTAAGTATTTGAAACCACAAAAGAATCCTTCCAGCCATACCCCAGATACCCCTTTTTCAAATCAGACTTAATCTTATAGTCATAAGCTTAAGCACTAAATATATGTTTTTATTGTTGTTTTAAATATGCTGATTTGGATGGTGTTCATTCGATGCATCGCGTTATCTAAACCTAGGCCATGAGTAAACAAAAATAATTTACCTATCAACTCTTTTGATTCAGCGCATCACGAGGAACCCCTTGCCATCTCTATCTGGACCCTGAATCATGAATTCATGTCATCGGCAGCTCGGTATCAGCTCAACAAAACCAAATATCTTCTTCCACCCGAAACGGAACGTTTGCGAAAGATTCTCACGGATTTTCAAGACAAGGATCCACGCAATTGTTTGATGATTTGGACTGCTTTAAGAACCGGCGCCCGCGCTCAGGAAATTTTGAACATTCAACGCAGCGATTTAAACCCCTACGATGAAACGATTTTTATCCGGGGAATTAAGAACTCAAATGACAGAGAAATTCCGGTTCATTCCGATTTTTTTGGCCGCCTTCATCGCTTTGCAGAGCAACAAGGCGAACAAAAGATCTTCGACATCACATACACACGTCTTTATCAGATCTGGGAACTCTATAGACCCATTCCTAAGAAGTTTCATTCTTTGAGACATACCTTTGCGATCGAGCTCTATAAAAAGACCAAGGATATCCGCTTAGTCCAGGTCGCTCTTGGCCACCGCAATATTGCAAACACCATGGTCTACGCCGATTACGTTTATTCTCAACAAGAACTCAGAAGACTTATCCTTTAAGGGGCAGTCGGATGGCGCTTTTTCATCGATTTAAAAGGGAAAAGCCGCTTCCAGGGGGGATGGAGAGCGGCCTTTTGGGGGCAATTCAATTTAAGAGCAGAACCAGAAACTATTCTTGATCGCGGATTTCAGTCGCGAGGCGATCGAAACCTTCATCAGCGCGATATTGTGTTTTTTCCTTCTGGAACACCAACAAGTCTTTCTTTGTTGGAGAGTTATAAGAAGTTCCAGAGTTTTCTACGATCACGATGCGCTCTCTTCTGTTTGCATCAGCAACCGCTTGGCGAGTTTCAGCCATGTTACCTTTAACAGAGTCATGAAGTTCAGTTTGCGCCTTTACGTTTTCAGTGATCAGCGCGTTAAAATCTGCAACTTTCGCGAAACCCATTGTTGGGATCATCATTGCGATCGCTACTACGATTTGATTTTTCATAACTTGCTCCTTGGTAAACTTTGCTCTTACAAACCTATAGAGCAAGCTCGGTGCCAAGCGGGTCCTTTTTATTTTGATCTGGGAAACGGGCTGTGACATTCTCGGGAGTAAATTGGCTGACAGGTGTCTAAGTTCTAGTGATTTTAGGTTGCCCGGCCGTGATTTTGTCTCAAAATGAAACAAAGATTTACTTAAATGCAGGTGGATTCTCAAAATGATTAAGAGCCTCTTTCCGACCTTTATATATGATGCGCCTCTAAAGACTCAGGGACTTACTCAACTTAATAAAGAGCTCAAAGCAGAAGCCCTTAAAATTGCAGAGATTGATGAAGAAGGTCAGGCTTGGTCAAAAAAGAACTATCCCGGTGGCTTCACATCCTACGGATCTATGGCGCAACTTCATCTGTTTTCAACGACTTTTGAATTGTTAAAAAAAGACCTGGATAAACACGTCGCTAAATTCGTAAAGCATCTTGAAATGGATATTAATCCCAAAGAATTGCAAATGAGTTCTTGCTGGGTCAATGTCATGCCCACAAGTGTTTATCACAGCATGCATATCCACCCGCTTTCCGTGATCAGCGGAACTTATTATGTTCAAACACCGAAAAATTGTTCTGCGATCAAATTTGAAGATCCACGTATGGTTGGTTTTATGGCGTCACCACCTCGTAAACACAATGCGAAGCCTCACAACCAACGTTTTCATTCCATCGAACCCAAGGCCGGCAATGTGATTTTATTTGAAAGTTGGCAACGCCACGAAGTTCCTGCCAACGAATCAACACAAGAGCGTATCAGCATTAGTTTTAACTACGACTGGGTGTAAGAGTGAGTTTAAAGATTGAAGGTCTGACAAAAAAATATGGAGATCGAGAAGTTCTTAAAAACTTCTCTCTTGAGATTCCAAGCGGCAGTTTTACAGCTGTCGTCGGACCTTCTGGTTGCGGTAAATCGACATTACTCAGACTGATGGCAGGACTTGAAACTCTGACTTCAGGAAAGCTTTCTTATGACTCAAATGAAAATCAAGATTTGGGTTTCGTTTTTCAAGATGCACAATTGTTAACTTGGAGAACTGTTTCAGAAAATATTCTGTTACCCCTGGAGCTTAAAAAAGTTTCTCTTTCAAAAGAAGCAGCTCAATCAAAGGTCCAAGATGTTCTTAAAAAAGTAAAACTCGAAAATGTAGCGGATCTTTTTCCGCATCACTTATCCGGTGGCATGAAAATGCGTGTATCATTGGCGCGCGCTTTGATTTCAAATCCTAAATGGCTTTTTATGGATGAACCCTTCGCGGCCCTTGATGAACTCACACGCTTTGATATGCAGGATCTTCTTAAAGACCTGTGGCTCAAAGAAAAGATCACCGTGGTCTTTGTGACTCATGCGCTGACGGAAGCGGCCTATTTGAGTGAGCGAATTGTTATGTTAAGCGGAAAAAATGGTTCTATTTCAGGAGATGAAAAGCCACCGAAGACAAACTTAAACGGTGAAGACTTCAGAGCCTCAACGGAACTCAATCAATTTGTTAAAACTCTTTCTGAAAGGTTGCGCGCATGAAGAAACGAATGCCAGCCTTGATTCTTTTTATTGTTTTAACTGCACTTTTGGAAATTTTCGTTCGGACGGGGATTATTGAATCAACTCTCATCCCCTCCCCTTCGATGATTTTGCAAACTATGGTCGAGATGAAAGCGGATTTCGCCGAAGCTTTCAAAAGTACTTTCTTAAATACTGTTTATGGCTGGATTCTGAGTATGATGGTAGGAATGGGTTTAGCATTCCTATTCTCACTGTCAGCGCTTTTAAAAAGAGCGGTGTTGCCATTCGCCGTGTTTTTCCAAACAGTGCCTATCATCGCCATTGCACCCTTATTGGTTATCTATTTCGGCTTCGGCAGTCCAACAGTTATAGCAGCAAGTTTTATTGTTTCATTGTTCCCGGTGATCGCAAATACACTTGTAGGTCTTGAAAGCCCGACTGCAGGACAATTAGAGCTATTTCGAGTATACGGTGCGGACTCGTGGCAAATCCTCACCAAACTCCGCCTACCAAGCGCTTATCCATATGTCTATTCAGGACTTCGCATCTCAGCAGGCCTTTCGATTGTCGGCGTGATCGCCGGAGAATTCGTTGCCGGTGGCGGACTTGGTGCCTTGATTGACTCTGCCCGCACTCAACAACGAGTGGATATAGTCTTTGCCTGTCTTTTATTATTGTCTGTGATGGGACTGCTATTACTAGCAGCATTGGGTCTTATTAATAAAAAACTGTCGTTCTTAAGTTCGGAGAGTCTATGAAATCCATAGCAATTATTTTTGCTTTATTGTTCGCACAAACCGTTTTCGCGAAACCGGTTGAATTGATTTTAAACTGGAAAGCAGAGCCTGAGTTCGGGGGGTTTTACGCAGCTCAGATTCAAAATCTTTACCAAAAGTACGGAATTGACGTGAAAGTTGTCGAAGGCGGCTCTGGAACTCCGACTGTGCAAATGCTTGCAAATGGAAAAGCTGATTTCGCGATTGTGAGTGCTGATGAAATCATCTTGTCGCAAGATCGCAATAAGAAAAACAAAGTCAAAGCACTCTTCGCCGTTTATCAAACAGCACCTTACATCATCATGACTCACCAAGAGCGCGGCTTTAAAACATTGAAAGACGTGTTTCAATCAGATGGCCTCCTCTCTGTTCAGTCAGGACTGCCATACTTTCCGTACCTAGTTAAAAAGTTCGGCAAACCAAAGGCCCAAGTCGTTCCTTACACTGGGGGAGTTGCTAACTTCATAAAAGACAGTAAATTCTCACAACAAGGGTTTGCAACGACAGAACCAATAGCTGCTGAAAAAGCGGGCGCGAAAATCAAGAATTTCCTAATCGCCGATGAAGGATTCAACCCTTATCTCGTCGTTCTCGCAACAACTGAAGAAGTAATTAAAAAGAACCCTGAACTTGTAGAAAAAATGGTGAGAGGTTCTAAAGATGGTTGGAATTTCTATCTGCAGAATCCTAAATCTATCAATGAACACATGGCAAAACTTAATAAATCGTTGGATTTAGATACTCATAATAAAGCAGCCGAAATTCAAAAACCATTTATCGAAGTCAAAGGCGTTGAAGTTGGTAGCATGTCCGAAGAGCGTTGGACGACACTTGTGAATCAACTTTATGATCTAGGCCTAATCAAAACCAAACCTTCCGCAAAAGATTTGGTTCGATAGTTTACTTCTTATTAGCTGGACCTGGTGGTGGCGGCGCCAAAGATGGAATCGTCACTCCGGTCAAAGAAGTGGATTCGGCCGCATTGCTTGCAGGAGAACGATTCATTTTTTGCACGATTAATTGAATAGATTTTGCGCCCTGAAGCCAAACTTTCGCCATTTGGACCTCTAAAGGGTGATCGGCAATGTTGACCATCTTCGTTCTGATTTCAACAGCACGGTCGGCGAGAGCAATTTCTTTTTTCATCAATGCAATCGACTCAAAAGCTTGCGCCAAGACACCATGACATTCAAAGTTTTTTGAATCCCATTTCAGGCCCTTCATGGCAATTTCCTTGGCTTTTTCATAGTCAGCTTCCTTACCGCCCTTCGCAACTAACTCTGCTTTCGCTGCATATGCATTTCCTAAGTTCGTCCGAGCTGCGCCAAAATCAGAAGTCTTCAAAAGTTTTTCACCAATTTCGATAGCCTTATCGTAGTCTTTTCTATGATTTGCCAAGATGATTAAATCGTTCATGATGTAGGGATCATCTTTCAAATAAGTTAATGCGCGATTATAGTAATCTTCAGCAGTCTTATGATCATCCTGAGTACTTGAAATATTCGCTAGTGATCTCCAGATAAGACCTCTCTGATAATCATTCTTCGCCATAGAAAGAGCTTTTAAATAGGATTGGCTGGCTAACTTATAGTCTTTCTTCTCTTCTGACAAATACCCACCAAGACGATAGAGTTCGTAACCCTTTTCCTTGGAGGCATAAAATGCTCTGGTGAAAAATTGAGTAGCCTGAGTTGGCAAATTTCCAAATGAATAATTGTAAGATTTTTGAATCAACGCCGATTCGTTGTTCGAATCTCGAGCCAAAATCTCATCGATCCACTTATGAGCATATTCCAGATATGTCGGCCCATAAACCTTACTCATTCGCATAGCAACCCATCGTGCTGCCCGAGTTTTTAAAACTATCACCTCTGCGTTTGTTGGATCTTTTTCCAACAACTGATCTGCAATCGTCTTCATCGTGCGCGAGATGCGATAAATTTCTGGTCCCGAACCGGAATTCGCAAGTTTATTGAGATTATCGACTGTATAATCTTTCAGTCGATCCGCGAGAGTTTTTGTAGGGTCTAACTCAAATAGTCTCACTGCCTGCGAATTCACACAACTTTCAAAGTCTCCAAGTGAGTACGCATAGTCCTTGTCATTTATTTCCGCTGCAGTAATAAAGTCCTTTTTTAGAAGAACTTGATCTCGAATCTCAACGCCTTTTTCAACCTTAAAGATCTTTCGCTCAATTTCGTACCATGGACTTGCAGCCCAACACCCATATTCTTCGTTTTCATTGAAGTCATATCCCTCGACAAAAACCTTGCTTACGAACTTTCCTTTCGGTGTGCCATAAAAATCCGTCACCCGTTTAGGCGCATAGGCAACACCATACAAAGTCAACACTCTTGGGAAAGGCACCATCAGGAAGGCTTTATCATCTTCACGTTTCAAAATTTCCTCTGAATGGGTATTTATGTCTGCTTGAAACTGCGAAGCAATCCGTGTTTTGTAATTTGCTTTCACGCTGTCTTTAGCGACCGAACCATAAAGAGCCAAAACTATTTCATTGGCCGCCTTTTCATTCTTCATGAACGCCGTATTCAAAATTTCAGAGGCATACAATCCAGTCGTTGTAATCTTACCAGTCGATTCAACTTTATCATCGGGAGTTACCTTAAGGCTTTTTTCCACTGTAACCACATGGTCGTCAATTTTAGTTGCTGGGACAAACTCAAGGTCTTTCGTATCTTTGGACACATTTAGAGCTTGTGATTCCGCGATATCGATACCAGGCGCTTTTGAATTACTTGTGGTATTTGTCGGATCCACCCACAAGATGCTTTTATCCGGCATTTCAACTCTCACAATAAGATGGTTAAATCCAGGAAACGCAAATTGCGGTTGAGAAGGAATAGCTTGAATTCGATTCATTGGATCGTGAGGGGATCTTCGCACAACCAAGGCGACATTTGCCTTGATACCAATTTTTCTCAACATCGCAGTCGTGCTTGTTGCAAAGTCCTTACAATCTCCGATCTTGGATTTGGCAATTTCTTTGTGTCCACGTGGGAAAAACATTTTATCAAGCGAGGTCCAGTTACCCGAATACGTCATCACTGAGGCAAGCTCTGATGTCACCGTATCAATCTTTTCATAGATGTCATTTTTCGTGCTGGCCTTAGTTACAATTGCTTGAAAGGATGGTGGCAATTCATCCGAAAGGATTTTTTCGTACTTATCCGCAAAAATATTTACGAACTGGTTCCAATTCTCCAGAGTCGTGACATGTACGGAAGGAAAACTTGAATGAGTTAAAATTGGAATATTTTCGTCCTTGATGTTTTTCGTGAACGCTCGAAGCATCTTAATCTTCAGAGTGTATTGCCCCTTATCATCTTGCCCTTCTTCTACAGACAAATATTTTTGCGGATCAGAAAGTACAAAATTTAATTTCTTTACGGAGCGAATCAGAACCTCGCCACTTAATTCGGGTTCTTTCAATCCATAGACAAACGACATTGAAAACGAACCTGGAAACGTCGCCTTTTTATATTTGGTTAAAAGCTTGTAAGAAATTGTGGATCCCATTTGCAAATTGGTAAATGGAATGACGAGTTCTTTAAGACCGCTGATACCTTGTTTCGACACAGGATCTGATGCCGCGCGAACTTGAATCGTTTTAATATCAACCGGAATTTCTTCACCCTCGGTTATTGAGGACGCCTTCAACACCTGCACACTCATAATCTCAGGAACGAACGGAATGGTCTCAAGTGCCAGCTTGTTACGTCCGGCTTCATTTTTTGACGTAAACATACGCTGTTCTTCCATGACCGCTGTTCCATCAGCTTTCACAGTCACAACCGCATTGGCATGATTTATTACCACGTCGGCCTTATCAGCCTCCCCCCATTCCGCAAAAGCAAAATGAGATGAAAGCACCAACCCAAATATTAGGAGCGTATATAAAGACGTCTTCATACAAGTACTAACGGAACTCTATAAACAATCCTTAGTTATAGTTTTGCTTGTAATCTTTTTGTCTCGATTTGAGATGTGGACATAAAAAAGCACCCGTCAAAGGGCGGGTGCTTGAACAGGTATCTACATACGTGCTTCTCGACCCACGTCGTAACGTGGAGTTTGTCGACGTTCTTGAGTGCGAACTCTGTGTTCGACTCTTTCGACAAAGTCACGAACGTGTTCACAGACTGAATCAGGTTGCTCAATCACAAGAGCATAACCTGCATTAGGAATCGTTTTAAATTCGCCGTTTGGAAGAGTGTCGGCAAATTTTCTATAAGATTCCAAAGCTTCAGGGCGTTCTTCCGCACCTGCAAGCACAAGCACAGGACATTGAACTTTACTGAGATCTTCACGAACATCAGGTCGTTCAAACAAAATACGTGCCGCTTCGATTTGTTCTGGGCTTAATTTCGAAAGATGACGAATCCATTTTTCTCGTCTCATGACAGAAACTGGGTCTTTCGTATCTTTGAACGTAGGACCGAACCACATATCCGCAAATTCTTTTGCGTGAGCTTTCATGCCTTCTTTTTTTGCGACATCCAAGAATCCCAACGCTTGTTCTTTTTCCTCTTTAGTGCTGTCTTCAGGACTTACTCCCATAAGAACACAGCTTCTAAGAAGATCTGAGTGACGAATCGCGAGTTGCAATCCAACATAAGCCCCCATGCAGTTACCTACAAAGTGACAAGGAGCAATTTGCATATCTTCAATCAATCGTGCCACGTCATCTGCAGCTTTATCTAGATTTGGACTTCCTGGGCTTGCACTTTTACCAAATCCCCGATGATCATAAGTTATGACTCGGAAGTCTTTAGAAAGTGCTTCTACAAAAGGTTCAAAGACTGATGTGTCGGTGAAAACTAGTGGACTTAAAAAGATCGCGGGAGCATTTCTAGGCCCGTGATCTTCGAAATAATATTCATTTCCGTTGATACGAGTTGTTGCCATACATAACCCCCTTTTTCTTCCGGTTTAAGACTACTCCTAAGCAAAGTTTTAACAAGAGGACCCCGCCCAACTCTGGCTTGACCAGAGGGCGAGTTCGTGAGTAGAGATCAAACTAATATTGAAAATAAAATCAGGAATAATTTCTGGTTTTATTAGTCAAGAAGCCTTGTACCCTTTAAATACATTTGTCCACGTTCAGCAGGTGTCTTGACAGCGGATAAATGAGATTTTTCATTGATACATACTGGGATGAGCATAGTTAATTCTGTGCTCGCCCTGAAAGAACGTGGAGCAGCTCCTTGCCCCAAAAACGGGTCACGAGGCGCAGACGAATTTGTATTACCATAATCTGAATTGGCAAAGCGAATATCCTGTTGAGTCGATTGTGGATTTATATACCGGTCACACTTCCAAGTCGCCAAATCAAAAGTCGTAATAATGTCGGCATAAACCCAGGCACGGAAGATCGCAAGATCCTTATTATTAAATTTGCCTTCAAAATCCGGAAATGATGCACATTTATAGAACGTGCATTGAAAAATTGCTGCGTTTATTTCAAACCAAGCATTCTTAAAGATCCAACCAGCAACTCGGCGGCTAGATAAAACCTCTTCTAATCTTTGCGTGAGGTAATTTCGCACATTGCCTGCGATTTCTCTTAAAAGCGGGTGAATTTGACGACCTGTTTTATGAGCATAATCATAACTCGGTCCTTCGCGAAAGTAAGCCGCAACAACACGGTTATTGAATTGGGAAGATAAAATCATTTGTAATAAATTTTCATGTAACTGAACTAACTGTGGACTCGGCTCGCTATACATTTTCACATAAGCATTTTGTTCTGACCCCGCCTCATGCACCATTTGCGACCAAAGTGAAGCTACTTCCGTATTAAATGATTCGAGCGTCGAATAGTCCACGACCGTCGACAAATTATAGACCGTAGCATCTTTAAATACTTCACCAAAATTCGCAAAGCTGTTGCTACTAAAAAACAGAGAGAGAAAGATGAGGTATTTTGATAGCGTCATAAATTTCTACCTTCTTAATCCAACAATTTTGTTTGCGATAAAAACTTATTTCCTCGTGATACCGACGTACCCGGCGTGACAAAATCTTCTTGGTTCTTACAAAGATTCGTTAACACCATCTCAAATACTCCGCGACGAGAACGCGGGTCCAATTTACCCAGACCACTTCCTGAATTTGCATGAATAAGATCTTCGTAAGCTGCTCCTGCATTCAAGTAGCGATCACAGTTCCAGTCGGCCAAGTCAAATGCATAAATTACGTCCGTGTAAACCCAAGTTCGATAAACTCTACGGTCCATTTCCGTATACTTTTCGGAATGGAAACATTTTCCCAAAAATGCACAGAGTTTAATTTCTGTATTAACTTCTTGGAAAGGTCTTTTAAGAACAAATCCGCGTACCCGACCGCTTGCTAAAATCGATTGTAACTTTGTCGTCACAAAACTTCTCACATTACTGACCACATCACGCAGAAGAGGATGCATCTTACGCCCAACTTTATAGGCGTAATCAAAACTTGGCTTTTGCTCGTGGTAGTCAAAAATCTTAAAGTCATTATGCTGTGACGAAGAAATCACCTGGAGCACGTTTTCATGTAGTAGGACCAAACGAGGATCCGGTGCGGATGAATTATACATTTTCTCAAGTGCAGCCTGCGGAGAACCAGACTCAATCACGAGTTGATTCCAAAGTTTTTCAGACTCTAAATCAAGCTCCAGAAATGTTTGATAATCAAAAACACTCGAAAGATCGTATTTTTTCACATCCGAAAAAGGACCTGCCGCAAAAATGCTCCCTGATCCGATAATCGCCAGAAAAAATACGATAACGGCGGCGAAGCGTGTTCCTATGTTCGCAATAAACATCACGACCGAGCTCAGGATCAAACTTAAAAGAAGGTAAACACCACGGATAATCATTAATGGCTCCCCTTCGGAAAGTAGGCCGACGAAATTTCAATAACAGACTCGTATTTTTTAGGGAGAAGACTTTTTTGATAAGCTCTTTCGCTTGCAGGAAGATCCTGAAAACATTTTTCTGCAATATCATTGAACGCCACATGCGTTAGATCCCTAAACGGATTCCTCAAAATAAATTCATCATAAATCGTCACATACGCCAACCAAGCCGAATTGATACCTGTGCAAATCTCGTCCTTGTTTTGTCTTGTTCGAACCGCAGACACTTGCGCTGTAATATCCGCACCGTTTTCTATATGGTACTCACCCGCAAAACGATGAGCGATCACCGACGCGCGTCCTGCTTTACGAGCGAAGAAATAAACATCCTCACCTAATGCTTTGGAACAGTTTTGAAAGAGATGATCATTCTCACTGTCCATCGCACACCAAACTGCTTGGCCCGTCATACCCCAAGCATATTCATCACGCTTGAAAGCGAAGAGAGGAATTGGAATACGTGGTCGAATTTCTTTTCCGAAGTTTGCAGAAATATTAAAAAGAACAAATCGCATTAAGCTGGAGATGCGCAATTTTCTCGAACTCACATAAGTATCTGAAAAATAAGAAGAGTCGACAAGCCCCGTGACTCGCGCATGCAGATCAACCAATCGAGCATCAGGTTTGTTATTCTTTAGCATGATCCAATCAAGAGCCGCTCTCTCAGAGCCCTTCTCTTGAATCAACGTTTTCCAGAGATCTTGAGCCTCGCTGTCGAGCTCTTCGAACGTCCCAAAATCAAAGACAGCAGCATCCTTTACCTGTTCCTTAGGCGCCGCCACCGTGAGCACCCCACCTAACAAAAAGAGGGCTATCATCAATAAGTTGAGAGCTTTCATATGTCGGAATCTCCTGCAAATCGTGTTCTAGGAGAAATATAGGATTTCGCCCCTAAAAAGCCCCCAAACTTAATTTAACAACTTTGAGCCAACCCCTATTGTCTATAGATTTAACAAGTACTCACGATGGGCACCCCTTATCCCGCTGATGGACCTGATTCCCCTTGACCAGGCGCCCCATTTGCCTTAAAACGGACCCTCTCTCTATAAGGATCCTATATGTCTATGAAAATTAATCTGACAGAAGTCCCAGAAGAAGGACGTAGCTACCACTGGAATCGCGAAACCGGCGAACTCAACGCCGTTTTAAACGATTTGATTGGCAATACCAGCCACGAAGCCGATTTTTTCATCAAACCTTTGAATTCAAAAGACTTTGAACTCACTGGCACAGTTCGCACGAAATTGCCTGAACAATGCGGTCGTTGTGGAATTGATTTCGCTTTTCCAATTAACGAAAAGTACCATGAAATCTTGATCCCGAAGCAAAATCAGCCCCGCAACAGCAAATATTCAAAAGTAAATCACGTCAGTGACTTGCCTCAAGGTGGACCTGAAACTTCAGAATATGAGGGAAATCTATTTGATATGGGTGAATTCCTTCACGAAGTGGTGGCTCTTGCTGCGCCTTTTAATCCAGCAGGCCCAGAAGATGAAAATGGGGATTGCTCAATTTGCAAAATTCCTGTGAAAGGTCGTAGCTTTAGCTATGATGAAAAAATGCCGGAAGAAAAGCCACAAAACCCATTTAACGTTTTAAAGAATATTAAGCTGAATTAAAGGCTTGATTTTTAATGAAGTTTAGCTAAATTACCGTTCTTTGTAATTTGATTGTACTATTGGAATTTAAAAGAGGTTCGTCATGCCAACTCCTAAAAAGAAAACATCTCGCTCTCGCCGTGATATGCGTCGTTCACACGACGGTTTGTCTACTCCTGCAGTTGCAGTTGAGAAAAAAACTGGTGAGCTAGTTCGCCCACACCGTGCTGCTAAAGGTGCAGACGGCGCTTACTACTACAAAGGTAAGCAAATCAGCGCGGCTAAGTAATTAGTAAAAAAGAAGGTATTCCATGGCTGGACAATATCGATCTCGAGTATCAGGGATAGGCTCGTATCTACCAGAGAAGGTTCTCACGAACCATGATCTTGAAAAAATGGTGGAGACGAGTGATCAGTGGATCATCGAAAGAACCGGGATCGAACGCCGCCATATTACGCCTGAAGGTCAAGCCACATCTGACTTGGCCTTAGAAGCTTCCCGCAGAGCTCTTGCGGATTCTAAATTAAATCCAGAAGACATTGATATGATTATCGTCGGCACTGTGACTTCAGACCGACAAATGCCGTCGACTGCTTGCTATTTGCAAAGCAAACTCGGTTGCCGCAATATCGTTTCATTCGACTTAAACGCCGCTTGTTCTGGATTTATTTACGGACTTTCTATTGCTGACCAGTTCATTCGCACAGGAATGTACAAAAATATTCTCGTGGTTGGCGCCGAAGTTCTTCATCGTTTCGTAAACTACAAAGACCGCGAAACTTGCATCCTTTTTGGTGATGGTGCGGGTGCATGGATCTTGAGCCGCGCTAATGAAGGCGACAATCAAGTTATCCATAGCAGCCACATGCATGCCGATGGAAATCTGGCGGAACTCTTAACTCTTCCAGGTGGCGGAAGCTTAGTTCCTCCATCGCAAGCTGTTCTTGATTCCAACATGCAATACGTTTCAATGAAAGGTCGCGAGATCTTTAAAAATGCCGTTCGCGCGATGGCTCAATGCTGCCAAGAGGCACTTGAGGCGAACAACACAGCTCCCGAACAAGTGGACTGGATCGTTCCTCATCAAGCCAATAAAAGAATTATCGAAGCCGTTGCGGATCAATTTAAGTTCCCAATGGAAAAGGTTATCGTTTACTTACAAGAAACTGGAAACACATCTTCTGCCTCTATTCCACTTGCATTTGACTGGGCTGTTCAGACTGGGAAAATCAAGCGAGGTCAAACCATTCTTCTTACCGCATTCGGTGCAGGTTTAACTTCAGGCAGTATTCTGTTGAGGTACTAAATCATGTCGACATTGATATTTCCCGGACAAGGCAGCCAACAACCTGGCATGGGCCGTTTTCTATTTGAGAACTTCAAAGTTGCACAGGAAACTTTTGAAGAAGGCTCTGAAGCTTTAAAGCAAGATATGAAAAAACTGTGCTTCGAAGGCACAGAAGCAGAACTTGCTTTGACTGAAAATACTCAGCCGGCGCTTTTGCTGGTTTCAACTGCAACGCAAAGAGTTCTTAGAAAAGAATTCTCAGTAAAAGTTGAGGCTGCTGCTGGTCATTCTATCGGCGAATACGCGGCCCTGGTTGCTGCAAACGTGATTCGTTTTGATGAAGCCATGCGCGCCGTTCGCACTCGTGGCCAAGCAATGCAATCTGCCGTTCCAGTTGGACAGGGCGGGATGGTCGCACTTCTCGGCCTTGAGCCCGACCAAGCGCAGATCCTGTGTGAGTATGCAGTGAAAAATTCTGGCTTTGGTCCCCTCTCCCCTGCGAATTTTAACTGTCCAGGGCAAATTGTGATCAGTGGCTCTCAGAAAGCAATTGATTGGCTTAAGGACAACTTTAAGCCGGAAGTGATTTTTACTGAGGCTCCACGTCGCGCGAAAATGATTCCTCTTCAAGTTTCAGCTCCATTTCATTGCGAAATGATGAAGCCAGCGGAAGAGAAAATGCGTCAAGTCCTGACCGCAATGGAATTTAACAAAGCAGATTTCCCTATCGTTCAGAATTTCCATGCTAAGATGGAGAGCGAAGGTTCGGTTCTGCGTGAAAATCTCATTCGCCAAGTTTCAGCACCTGTCCGCTGGACGCAGAGCATGGAAGTTCTCAAGAGCTTGGGCCACAAAAACATGATCGAGTGCGGAGCAGGAAAAGTCCTTCAAGGATTGCTCAAAAAAATCGACGGCGAATTCTTCCAAGTAGCGACCACAACAACTCTTGAAGATATTAAAAATATTGAAGAATCTTTGAAAGCTTCGAGTCATTAATATTTCTTGAGCTTTATTCAGAGTTCGTTCACAGTGTGGCTTAAAAACGGCACACTTAAGAACAGTACAAGGATTTCGTATATATGGGCCAATCACTTCAAGGAAAGAAAATCGTTGTAACAGGTGGCAGCCGCGGCATTGGAGCTGCGATTGTTAAACACTTGTCTGATGAAGGCGCACAAGTTGCTTTTACTTATTCTTCTCGTGAAGAATCTGCTCAACAAGTTGCCCACTCTCTTACTGGCGATGGTCATTTCTATATTAAGATGGACATTTCGAGTGAAAACTCAGTAAATGAAGCAGTTGAGCATATACTCGAGAAATGGCCTGAGATCGACGGTGTTGTAAATAACGCCGGTATCACGAAAGACCAGTTGTTGATCCGCATGAAAGCGGAAGATTTTGATTCTGTTGTGAACACAAATTTGCGCGGAACATTTCTCGTAACAAAAGCATTTACTAAATCAATGATGAAAGCACGCAAAGGTTCCATCGTGAATATCGTGTCCATCATCGGCGAAACAGGAAATGCGGGCCAAGCTAACTACGCGGCTTCTAAAGCTGGGACGATTGCTTTTGCTAAGTCCTGCGCTCTAGAGTTGGCTTCACGCAATATTCGCGTGAACAACGTCGCTCCAGGATACATCGGCACAGAGATGACGGAAGTTCTTTCTGAAGATGTGAAAAATAAAATCTTGGAAAAGGTACCAATGAATAAAATCGGCGAAGGAATTGATATTGCGAACGCCGTAAGATTTTTATTAAGCGATGACTCCAAATACATCACAGGTCACACCTTGGATGTAAATGGCGGCATGCACATGAATTAGAGCTTTAAAATAAGTAAGTCACTAGGAGGACACACAATGGCTATTCATCCAAAAGTAAAAGATATCATCGTAGAACAACTTGGCGTTGACCCTGAGAAAGTAAAGCCAGAAGCTTCTTTCATCGACGACTTGGGCGCAGATTCTCTTGATATCGTTGAGCTTGTGATGGCTATGGAAGAAGAATTCGATCTTGAAATCCCAGACGAAGACGCTGAGAAACTTAAAACAGTTCAAGACGTTGCTTCTTACCTTGAGAAAAAAGGCAAAGCGTAGGTTTTTATGAACTCCCGCTTAGAACGCCCATCTAAACCTCAAAAGCGCGTTGTGGTGACCGGAGTCGGTGCAGTTACTCCCCTTGGTAATACTATCGAGGAGAGCTGGGCTGCTGCGATTAAAGGTCAATCTGGAATTGCGAAAATCACGAAATTCGACACAACAGGCTTTGATGTTACTTTTGCTGGCGAAGTGAAGAACTTTAATTCGGATCTTTACGTCGACAAAAAAGAGCAAAAGAAAATGGACCTGTTCATCCATTACGCTATGGCAGCATCTAAAATGGCGCTCGACATGGCGAAATTGGAACTCACTGAAGAAGTGAAAAATAAAACGGGAGTGATCATCGGTGTTGGGATGGGTGGCCTTCCCATCATCGAAGAACAAGTCATGAAAATGAAAGAGAAAGGACCTGGCCGAATCAGTCCTTTCTTTATTCCATCTGTGATCACGAATTTGGCTGCAGGCCAAGTGAGTATCGCTTACGGACTTAAAGGTCCGAATTATTCTGTTACATCAGCTTGCGCATCTGGCGTTCACTCTATCGGTGAAGCTGTTCGCTACATCCGCGATGGCGTTTGTGATGCGATGTTAGCAGGTGGTGCGGAAAGCACTGTATGCCCTATGGCTATCGGTGGTTTCGCTTCCATGAGAGCTCTTTCGACAAGAAATGATGCTCCTGAAAAAGCCAGCCGTCCTTGGGACAAAGACCGTGATGGTTTTGTTCTTGCGGAAGGTGCCGCTGTTCTTTGTATCGAATCTCTTGAGCACGCTGAAAAGCGTGGCGCAAACATCATCTGTGAGATCACTGGTTACGGTGTTTCTTCGGATGCGTACCACATGACATCTCCAGCTCCAGAAGGTGCCGGCGCATTTATGGCGATGGAACAATGTCTTCGTGATTCAGGGCTTAAAGCTTCTGACATTCAATACGTGAACGCACACGGAACAAGCACTCCAGTCGGAGATGGTCTTGAGTCTGCGGCGATCAAACGTTTGATGGGCGATCACGCTAAAAAAGTGTGGGTATCTTCGACTAAGTCTATGATGGGTCACTCTTTGGGTGCCGCGGGTGCAATTGAATCTGCATTCTGTATCATGGCTTTGAAAGATCAAATTGTTCCACCAACGATCAACTTGGAAAATCCAAGCGAAGATTGCGATCTTGATTACGTTCCAAACAAGGCACGTGATGGAAAGATCGAGAACGTGTTGAACAACAGCTTTGGTTTCGGTGGAACCAATGCTTGTATGATCTTCTCGAAATTAAAATAGAAACTGAATGAAGGCCTCCAAAAGAGGCCTTCATAATTTTAAGACAACGGAGTTTTCACTTTATGAAATTGTACGTCGGTAGCGATCATGCAGGCCTGGATTTAAAACTTAAAGTAATGGCTGCACTTTCTGACGTAGAATGGGTGGATTTCGGCACAAAAACTCCCGACTCTGTCGATTATCCTGATTACGCCGACCTCGTCGCTAAAGAGATAGTTAAAGTAGAACTTCAAAATCAAAAGTCCGGAGTTCAAGATCCACTTCAAGGTCCAGCTATGGGTCTTTTGATCTGCGGCTCAGGACAAGGTATGGCGATCCGCGCGAACAAATACAAAGACATTCGCGCAGCGCTTTGTTGGAATGAAGATATCGCCCGTCTTTCACGGGAACATAATAATGCGAATATCCTTTGCCTCAGCGCACGTTTCACAGCGCCGAATGATGCTATCGCAATGGTGAAAACGTTTTTAAAGACAGCCTTTGAAGGTGGTCGCCACGCCAAGCGCGTTGCGAAACTCAGTTCCGACACCAACTGTTAATTCATTTTTCTCTCTCCCAAATCATACGAGCCCAGTGTTAACATTCAAGGGAACTAGTTAACTCCGATGAGGTCTCGTATGAATTCAACTTCTCTCACTCTTTCACAAGTCGATCCAGAAATTGCCCAAGCTATTGCGCGCGAATCTGAACGCCAGCAATTTGGTTTGGAAATGATTGCTTCTGAAAACTACACATCAAAAGCAGTGATGGAAGCTCAGGGCTCAATCCTAACCAATAAGTACGCGGAAGGTTACCCAGGCAAACGCTACTACGGCGGTTGCGTAAATGTTGATACAGTTGAAACTCTAGCAATTGAGCGTGCAAAAAAACTTTTTGGAGTTCAATACGCAAACGTTCAACCACACTCGGGCTCACAAGCTAATATGGGTGTTTACTTGGCGGCGTGCAAAACGGGCGACACAATTTTGGGAATGGATCTTTCTCACGGTGGTCACTTAACTCACGGATCTCCTGTCAATTTCAGTGGCTTGTTGTTCAAAGCGGCCTCTTACAAACTGGATGCACAAACAGGACGTATTAATTACGACACGATTCGCACAACAGCGAAGGAAGTAAAACCTTCATTGTTGATCGCGGGCTACAGCGCTTATCCACGCACTCTTGATTTTGCAAAGTTCAAAGAAATTGCTGACGAAGTCGGCGCGCAATTGCTCGTAGACATGGCCCACTTTGCCGGACTGGTCGCAACCGGTCACCACCCGTCTCCAGTTCAGTACGCGGATTATGTAACAACAACAACTCACAAAACTTTGCGTGGCCCTCGTGGTGGCATGATCATGACGAACTCGGAAGAAAAAGCGAAGATCATCAATTCTCGCATCTTCCCGGGAATTCAAGGTGGACCACTTGAACATGTAATCGCGGGTAAAGCGGTTTCTTTCGGTGAAGCTTTGAAACCAGAATTCAAAACTTACAGTCAAAACGTCATCGACAATGCGAAAGCTTTAGCGGAAGAAATGTTGTCACAAGGATTCCAACTTGTGACTGGCGGCACTGACAATCACTTGATCCTTGTCGATTTGAGTGACCGGGAAATCACAGGAAAATTGGCTGAAAATTCTTTGGATGAAGCCGGTATCACTGTGAATAAAAACACAGTGCCAAATGAAAAACGCTCTCCATTTGTGACAAGTGGTATCCGTATCGGAACACCAGCTCTCACAACTCGTGGTATGGGCACAAAAGAAATGAAGCAAATCGGAAAATGGATTGCTCAAGTACTGAACAACCCAGAAGACACTGGACTTAAGAATAAGGTTCATAATGAGGTCAAAGAGCTCTGCAGGCACTTCCCGATTTATTAATTTTAACCCATTTTTGGGGAATTAATGCTTTGGATTCAATGGCTTATGAGGTAAAATCGAAGCCATATGACACCAGGATGGAATCAACTTCGAACTTCTAAATTCGTGAAAGTAGCAGGATGCATCGCCATGATGGCGATTACTGGATCCTGCACGACCTTTCATACCCCTATTTCACGCGAAATGTTCAATACCGATGGCTCGGCAAGTCCGCGTTCTGTGGCTTCAGATGCGGATCCATCGCTTCCGCCAACAGCGGATGACCTGCATTTCGATTGGCCCGTAGATAGCGCTAGAATGACCCGTGGCTTCTTGCCACACAAAAGACGCCCTCATCTCGGCATTGACCTGGCTGCGCCTAAAGGCACGCCTATTTTGGCGGCACAAGGTGGCACCGTGATTTACGCTGGTCGTGAGTTCCGTGGCTACGGAAAAATGGTATTGATTGAATCAGGAAATGGCTGGGCGACTTTGTATGCCCACTTCGACAAGATCTTAGTTTCTGAAGGCCAAAGAATCCGCAAAGGCGAAATCGTCGGAGCAATGGGCCGCACTGGCCGTGCAACCGGAGTCCACCTGCACTTCGAAATCCGCAAAGACCGCGGCCCGATCGATCCACTACCGCTGTTACCGAAAGTCACCGCACAACTTTAAAAAAACAAAAGGGAGATGGAAATCTCCCTTTTTCTTTTCTGGCGTGTCTAATAAAAAAGGCCACCCGAAGGCGGCCTTTTAAATCTCTAACTTCTTTGTGGGAAATTAGAAGATGTTGATTGTTGAAGAAAGACCTACGTTTGTAAGTTCTGGCTTCAAGTTTTCTGGAGCAAATTGCATATTTGGGTAAAGGTAGATGTCACGAGTAACCGCGATACCGATACCAAGAGATTGAGTGTACATGTCTTTTTCGAAAGTCAAAGCATCGTCAGAGCGGTTGTGGCTATAAACGAATGGTCTGAAAACAGTACGGAAAGAGTAACGGTCGTTGAAAGAGTATTCTACGAATGGATAGAAACCGAAGTAGTAGTCAGCACGACGGTCATCGTTACCAATTACGTCAGAAGAGTTAGCACCATCGCTGTAGAAAGTGTTACCGACAGAAGTCGACAAACCTGGTTGCCAGTTTGAACCTTCGATATCGAAGATAACAACGTGGCTCACACCAAGGTCACCAACCATTTTATACAAATCAGTGTAAACTTGTTTTGTATGGTGGCTGTAACCTACAGACAATGAGTTTTGAGTTCCACCGATACGACCAGCAGTGCTCCAAGTAAGAGAAGGAGTAGAAACGTCAGTTTTACCGCCTTCATTTTTCAAACGAGAAACTTCTTCGATGTTACTGTGGAATGGTTGACCAACAGAAACGCCAGTAGAAAGGTTCAAACGATTTTTTGGATTGATACGGTAAGAAACACCGACTTCACCAGTCAAGTTAGTTGCAGTATCTTGAGTTGCGATACCAGAATAGTTCGGACGAACTTTACCAAGAGGCTCAACCAAGTTACCACCGTTCAATGCGAACTCGATGCTAACTGAATATTTAGATTTCGATCCAGATTCAGCACGCATTTTCGCGTTCGTGATCTCGTCATCGATATCTTTTGTTTGTTCGTCTTTCTTTTGAACATCAGACATTTTGATTGTGCTTGTGTTCGAAGATTGGTTTTGTTGTTGCTCTTCCGCTTGAGCAGATGCCGCAACCATTGATCCCGCCAAAATCAGTGACAATAAAACTTGTTTTTTCACTGGTTTCCCTTTCCTTAGTTGGTTTTTTAAACCTTTGTTAAAACTCAATTTCAAAATTTAAGTGGTTATTCTGATCAAGAAGTTCGTACAACTTCTGTGACCAAACTGGTCCCAAAATGGAGCCATACCCCCAATAAAGCAAGTAAGGTGCCAGATGTTCGGTCCCCTTTCAACACCATTTCTTGACGAATTCTTTTCAAAATCCCATTACTTGGCCCGATTTGACGGAAATCAATGCTTTGCGTCTACAAAACCAAGGATTACAGAGAGGATCAGATACTATTTACACTTGTAATACCTGTAGAGTTTTCATGCGAAGAGTCAAATTGCCCGAGCATTTTCAGCGCGACATACTTAGCTAACTATAGAGAGGATCCTCTATGCTACCGATGCCTCGCGCTCAGCAAGAGCATATTTCCGAAGAGAGAGAGTTTTTGTACAAGGTGGGTTTCACCTTGAACAAAGCTATGTTCATCATTGATCGGTTGATGGAAGAACTGCGCGAAGAGCAAGGAAAGCTCGAGAACGATCCAGAAGTAGAACGATTGTTTTCAAATCTCTCTACACATTTAAGCGAAGTCGATACTTTGGTAAAATCCCGTCATCATAACTTGTCGGAAGTCCTCGATGAAGAACATCGTCGCGAGAAAAAAACAAAGGGGAGTTCCTCTCGAAACTCCCCTCAAAGGTCGCCCTGACTTTTAAATTCTATTAAAGACCAATTCCCGCATTGAAGGAATTAAGATATCCCACCATTGAAGATGGATCCGCTAGTTTACCGTTGAAGAACACGCGTGCCGAACCTGGTTTAAATAATTGATAGACAGAACGTGACGGATCATTGAAGTAAATTCTCACACCTTCTTGAATTAGGAACTCACCAGAAGACGTGTACACTTCCATCGCTGCAAAATAAGGTTCACAGCTTGAGTTTAAGCACATTGCGTGGAATTGAACTTGGTAGTTACCCACTCTCACTGCACCTTCGCGAACTTCAGAACCTGTGTGCTGAGTTGTGACTTGAATTTGTTGGTTGTTCAAAACAATTTGTCCTGTGATTTGAGCAGCTGTTCCATTACGAGTGCGTTGAAGGCCTACGATATCAGCTGTGTGTAAACCTTTACCTGCAGCGTATTCACCAGCAGCGCCTGTTTCTTCGATATTGACGGCCGCAGCTCCCGTTCCATTTCTAGCGTAGCGTGCAGCGAAATCTGAATCCTTTTTTGCGCAGGCAGCAAGAGCCAACAATGCGATCAAAGCAGGAATTTTAAATACATTTAGAGATTTCATAACCGTCTCCTTGATAATTCAAAGTCTTCACTTTCTAACTAATGCAAAGACAGATCCACCTATGCCAACTGCTAAGTGATGAATATCAATGAGTGTTCTCATTTTGAGACTGACATAATTTTGTTTCACTCTGAGAGAGGACCTCTTTTGCGCACAGGTGTGTAAAAGAAAAGGACAGAGGGATTTTGAGGAGGACAAAAAAGAAGGGAGCCGACGGCTCCCTTTTGCGAAGCAGATTTCCCTTCAATGGGACAAACACTCTATCTAAGAATGTTATGGCCTCGCTCATGAATAGATTATTCCATCTGTATTTTTTCGCAAGTCCGGATCGGCGATTTACCTCTCAACACGAGACTATTAGCATTTCACTAGAGGAATAAAATGCCCAATTTAGGTCTCGTACTTTCAGGTGGTGGAGCACGTGGTGCTTATCAGGCAGGAGTGTTATCTGCCATTGCTAATATTTGCGCAGAATCAAAGATCCAAAATCCCTTTGATATTTACACAGGAGTCAGTGCGGGTGCGATCAATGCCACGATGCTGGTAGGAACACCGCTGAATTTCTGCGAATCTACAGCGAAGCTTGTGAAAATCTGGGAGCAACTCAGTTCAGAACAAGTTTTTATCAGCAATCCTTTAAGTCTGTCTGGTGGCGGAATTAAATGGCTGGCGGAACTTTCATTAGGCGGATTAAAAAATACGCCGGGAATCTCACTTCTTCGAACCACCCCACTGCGCGATTTGATTTTAAAGAACTGCAGCTTTGAAGACATTCAAAAGCGAATCGATAACAAACAAGTCCGCGCCTTGGCGATATCGGCATTGGATTACTACACCACGTCGACGGTGACGTTTATTCAAGGGCAAGAAGAGATTGAACCCTGGCAGAGAGTTCGGCGAAGATCTGAACGCGCCGTTATTTCGGCTGAACATATGATGGCGTCTGCCGCTATTCCGGTTTTATTTCCGCCGGTCAAAATTGGAAACTCTCATTATGGCGATGGGTCCGTTCGAAATTTTAGTCCGTGCAGTCCTGCGATTTTTATGGGCGCACGAAAACTGATCGCCATTGGAGTTCGTAAGCCGCAAGAAGTTTGCTACAGTTCTCACTCCCCCGGACTGCCTTCGTCACCAAGCCTTGCCCGAGTTATTAACGTTTTACTGCATGCCGTGATGATGGATGGTTTAGAAATTGACATCGAAAGGATCGAGCGTATCAATCAGAATCTACGCAACGTCTCAGAAGCTGAAAGAAAAAACCTGAGTGTGGGATATCTCGACTATCTTTGGATTTCACCTTCACGCGAGATATCCGCTGTTGCCAACAAACGAACGGGAGAACTCCCAACAATGATTCGCTATCTTTTAAAGGGCCTGGGAAGTTTGGATGAAGCCAGTGAACTGGCAAGTTTTCTTTTGTTTGAATCCCAGTACTGCAAAGAGCTTATAGAACTGGGCTTTGAAGACGGTATGAAGGCGAAGGATAAAATTCGCCATTTCGTTGAAAATTAAATCTCGACTTGGATTCCCACTTCGATCACTTGATTTGGTGGGATTCTAAAGAACGCCGTCGGTCTTTGTGCATTTTTCGACATCACGGCGAAAAGTCTTTCGCGCCAAAGCGACATACCGACTTCGCCAGGACGAGCATCACCTTTCTCGGCGATGATAGTTTCACGGCCCAATACGAATGTTGTCTCTGTCACATTGAAGTTGATGTCCTGACTGCGACAAGCTTCAAGGATGTGCTTCATTTTTGGAGTTTCCATAAATCCATAATTCGCGATGATGCGATAGATGTTTGGAATAACCTCTTGAATAGAAATTCGCTCACGCTTTGTAACAAACGGAACTTCTTTGGTCTGAATCGTCAGAATCGCCACTCGTTGATGTAAAACTTTATTGTGTTTCAAGTTATGCAAAAGTGGTACAGGCACACCCCATGGGTCTCCTGACATGTAAACAGCGGTTCCCGGAACACGCAAAGGCGGCTCACGCAAAAGCTGCTGACAGAAATCTTCAATTGGCATTGAGCGCTCTTTCAAACGACGGAAAAGAATCTGACGTCCTTTTTGCCATGTTGTCATCAGCAGATAAATCAATGCACCAATTGCGAGCGGAACCCAACCACCGTGCGTGATTTTACGAACGTTGGCTGTAAAGAACGCCATGTCCATAATAAAGAATATTCCGAAAATGGATGCAGCCTTACCAAAACTCCAATTCCATTTTTGACGAGCGACTTCGTAAGCTAGAATTGTTGTGATCACCATGGTCGCAGTCACCGCAATACCATATGCCGCAGCCAAGTTACTTGATGTTTGGAACGTTAATACGAGCCAGATCACACCAACAAAAAGAGCCCAATTGATTGCAGGCACATAGATCTGACCAATTTCTTGGCTGGATGTATGAACGATCGAAATACGCGGACAGAATCCCAATTGGATGGCCTGACGTGTGATAGAGAAAACACCCGAGATCAATGCTTGAGATGCAATTGCTGCTGACATGGTCGCAAGAACAACCAATGGAAGAGTCGCCCATTGTGGTGCAAGTAAGTAAAATGGATTTGAGACAGCTTCTGGATTATTAAGAAGCAAAGCTCCTTGTCCGAAATAATTAAGCACCAATGCTGGCAAAGCCACAAAGAACCAAGACACACGAATCGGCTGTTTACCAAAGTGCCCCATGTCGGCGTAAAGCGCTTCACCACCCGTGACCACGAGGAATACAGAACCAAGAACGATAAATCCGTGCCAGCCATTGCGATAGAAAAATTCAAATGCATGATGAGGTAACAGCGCCTCGAAGATATGCGGATTTGTGGCAATACCGTTAATACCTAAGAGTGCCAGTGCAATAAACCACAACAAAAGCACGGGACCAAAAATCACACCGATGCGACCCGTTCCATATTTCTGTAAAAGGAAAAGCGCATTGATGACAAAGACTGTGAGCGGAATGATAAACGGTTTAAACTGCGGAGCTGCGTACGTGAGACCTTCCATCGCAGAGAGAACCGAGATCGCCGGCGTGATCACGCCATCACCATATAAAAGTGCCGCACCGAAAAGTCCCAGCGTCGTCATAATCCAACGACGACGTGTGATGTCCTTTGTATGCTGACTGCGCACAGCAAGGGCCATCAGAGAAAGGATTCCACCTTCTCCTTTATTATCTGCGCGCATAACGAAGACCATGTACTTCACGCAGATCACAGCAATCAATGTCCAGAAAATCAGAGAGAGAATACCAATCACGTTGTCCGGAGTTGGCGCCAGACCATATTCCCCGAAACATTCTCGTAAGGCGTACAAAGGACTGGTTCCGATGTCACCAAAGACCACGCCCAAAGCCCCAAGAGATAACATTAAAATATTGGCATTTTTTTGCGAATGAGCTGAGCCTTCGATGTGAAACCCCGTTAAAAAAGCTTTTAAGTTCACAGTTTAGACAAAGGACTATGGCTTGTCAGCAACAGCATGACGCATAGCGACCTATTGCAAGAAGTTTAATTGCCATCTTTTTGAGCTTTTTGAGATCCTAAAAGGAGTTAGGGGTGAACCGATTATGTTTCAATCCACACTTTTTAAATCCAAATGGCTTTTAGCGGCCTTACTGCTTTTAGGTCTCTTCTTTTTTGAAAATCGACTTCCTGCCCGAGTGGAGAATGCTTCTAAGACTTCTTACTCTCGATAAAAGAGTTCGCATCAAGCTTCGCTCCCGCGAGGGCTTTCGAAAACTTTTGGAAACCTTGCGCTTGGCGCAACAACAATTGCTTGATTAGATCATCCGTCGGCTGACCTTCAGCATTGAAGACCTTAAAAACGTTCATAATGAAAACACGTTCAGGGAAAATAAACGCATTTCTATATCCGAAAATTTGTTGAAGATGCTCAACCGGACGAAGCCCACCAAACATTCCACCGATTCCGATAAAACAAACCGGTCTGTATTCAAATGACTCTGGGAACTTCAAGTGATCGATGAAGTACTTCAGTACACCTGGCATCGAACCATTGTACTCTGGGCACACAACAATAAGACCATCACTTGTCAGTACTTTGTCCATGTACGGGCGCATACCTTCAGATTGTTTTCCATATTGCAGGTCGCCTGCATGAAGGTGCTCTTTTGCTACTTTTAAATCAATGATCTCAGTGGCTTCACCGAGAGAGCTATAGAGAGATTGCACATATTTCGCAACCTTCAATGTGTTTGAGTCTGGTCTGTCTGTCCCCGCAATAATGTATTTCATCGGTGTTTCTCCTAGACAAAGTTATACACCTTTCGTTCTAATAAACTCAATCGTCAAAAACAGGGAGACCTCGGTGAATCCAAAAATATGGTTCATTCATAACGAAGGGCAAGTCACGGGCCCTTATGATCATGATGAAATTGAGAGCAAAGCTTCTCAACATCCTGAAATGCAAATTTGGGGACGAGGTCAAGGTGAGTGGGTCTCACTTGCAAAATGGCGTCAGAATCTCAAAGAAATTCCAGCTCCAGTAAAAGCCGATCTTGAAGTTCAACAACTTTGGAAAGCGCGTATCAATGGTCAAGAACGTGCTCCGATGGCGTACGACGATCTTCTCAGCTTATTGCGTGCTATCCCCGATCTTTCAAATGTCTATGTTGCTGCTGAACCACAAGGCACATGGAAGGAAGTTTATGCGGTTGAGCGCGTGATTGATGATTTGGGTGTGAGCCGTCGTGCGCATCCTCGAGTGCCAATCGTGGGCAGTTTGCATGGTGAGAGTGAAACCAAGGGAGAGTTCACCTGCCGCGTGATTTCTGTCAGTGAGGGCGGGTTTGGTGTTAACGATGCTAAAAATCTGCAAATTGGCGAAAAATTTATGGGCACTTTGACCAGTCCCAATCTCTATGTGACCATCAACTGCACTTGTGAAGTCGTTTATGTAGGCAGTGATGGCTATGCTGGTATTCGCTTTGTCGGACTTCCTGCTGAATATAAAACGTCCATTGTGGAGTATGTAAATAAATTTGCAACAGGCTGAGGTGTATGAAACAGATCCTTAAGATATTTTTGATATGTCTTTTTTGGATCTCACCGGCACTCGCTCAGAAGCAAAAAAACTATGAGTGGGCTTTGCACATCGATACACGCCTGGACCTCACGTACTTTCCTGAAGAAAATGGCGACACCAATAATTTTCTGACCAAACTCGAACTCGATCCGAACTTTTTGTACAAGCACGAAAGCGACTGGCGATTTTTTATCAAGCCCACTTTTGTCGCAAACCCCGATAACAAATCAACTGAAGAACAGTATTTCTTAGACCCCACCGAAGCTTATCTGCGCTACTCGGGGGACTCCTTAACCTTACAGTTAGGTTACAGCACTTTTTCATGGGGTGTGACAGATGGCTACAATCCACTCGATATCGTAAATTCTAAACAATACTACGACCCTCTTCACAGTCGAAAATTAGGCGCACCTTCTCTCACCCTGTCGCAAAGTCTCTCGTGGTTTGATTGGGATTTTACTTATATCCCGCAAAATCGCGGCGCCACCTTACCAGGAACAGAGAGCCGTTGGCTCCCCCGTGAAGTTTATGTTCCACTTGATCCCGCCAATGACATTGTGCTGTTACTTCCAACCGAGCTTCGCTATCACTACAACTCTCGACAAAGTTTAGATCATGCGCTCGATAATAATTTAGCCATGAGGATACAAAAACATTTTTCCACTATTGATCTTGCCTTGTACGGATACTCGGGCGTGGCTTCGTTTCCCTTGGTGCAACCCATTGTCACTGGAACTGTGATTGCGGTCTCACCAAAACAAATCGTGCAGGTGGATCCAGATGTGTACTTAAATACGATGAATTATCCCACTCAGATGGGCGGATTGACATTCGTAAGTTCACAGTGGGATTTTCTTTTTAAGTATGCAACAGCCTATAGTCAAAGTATCGGCGACAACCCATTGCTACCTGGATGGACTCACGAAAATATCGTGGCTCTGGAAAAAACCTTTCAAATGGGCAGCAGTGGGATGCTGATAGGAGTTCTTCAATACTCATTTCTGAATGCCGAGAAACGCAATGACTCCAATCTGTCGTTGCTCGAGATTTTTCGCAATGCTTGGATGATTGGCGGAAAGATGAGCTGGAAGGAAGTGTGGAATCTATCCTTGTCAGCTCTTTATGATGTGAATCACGACACTCATTATGAAGAGCTTATTATCGGGCGCAGATTTGCCGACCGTTGGACTTTAAGTCTGGGCGCCACTTTAATCAGTGGCGACCTTGCAGATCCACTCGGTGTTTATAATAAAAATGACAACTACAACTTAAGCCTCTCCGCTTCGTTTTAGTTCCCACTAAGGCGTCAGGTACAGATTCAATTCGGATTTCGCATTGACATCCACTTTTTGAATCTGCAGCTGCAATTCTTGATGAAGTGGAATTTTTGGCAAATCATAAGTGAGAACTTTTCCCCACAGACTATCTACCACCTTGTCGCGAATTGTACTTGCCGAAAACTTCTGTGACGGACGGTATTTTTTCACATAGTCCGCATCCCATTTGTAAGACAAACCAATGCTCGGATTAGGAAGTTTCGCGCTGAGCTTTCCTTTTGCAACTGACAATTGTACCTTGGACTTCAGTGGCACCGTGAAATTCATAAAAGAGCGATACTCTCCTCCGCGCGGTGCCCACATCTTTGCCAACAGATTGGAATTCACTGAGTACTGCAGTCCCTGACCCGTGACTTCCATGTCCTTATTTGAATTTAAATCAAAGAGGAATTTTGTCGACTTTGAAAACTTACGAAGCTCTGGCCAAATAAAAAATTGAACCAGACGCGAATTCATGACTGTGGAAAAACCCGGAACTTTGTCGGAACCAATACGGTGCGACCAGCTGTTGGCGGAAAATGCTTCTGTCACGACTTCTTTAGCAAATTCCTTTGGCAAACGAATAGCAACTTGATCCGTGGATTTTTCACCCCACAGAGTGCTTTCCAAAGTCAGTGATTTATTTTTCTGATGTGTCGACTTCTCAAAGACAATCGTTAGTTTTCCTTTTGCCCACAGACCATTATCCGCATCTTCTTTTGTTTCATCGAAAACTAAAGAAATTTTAATATCAGGACGGCTTGAAACAAGTTCGCGCGGTGTGGAAAGATCTAAGCCAATTCCAGAAAAATATTCTTCCAAATATCGTTTGATTGTCTCGCGCTGAGGCTCAATGAATGCTTTGGAATCTTGGGCAATAGCCTTAACTTGATCGCGAAGGAGTTGATCAAATCCTTCAACACCTTCACACTTGATCTCTCCGACAACTTCAAGAGCGCCGGGATTCCACGCCAAAGTAAAATCACGAATCTCAGCACCCACCCGTCCTACATCCAATCGCGGAGCTAGACGAAGAGAGAACTTCCCAGAATTCTTTTTAAGATTCAAAGTCACATTCTCACATTTTGCCTGAATGCGAAAGCGACCTATAATACCGCCGACTTCACGTTCGATAATATGATCGACAGAAATTTTAGAAATCAATAATTGAGCTTCGAGATTTTTCGACTGCAGTTCAATTTCAGTCTTGCCTCCATCGCCGACGGAAGGTTGCTCCAGGCGCGTTTTCATTTGGAGGTTCATTCCTTCAAAAACTATCGGAACATCTTGGGCGACGTAGGTCTGACTAGGAAATTGCCAATTTGCCTGAAAATCTTGAGATTGGAGTTTCTTCCATTTTTCCTCGATGAGTTTTTGTTGAAACTGTCTAGGTATTTTAATTTCAAACTCTGAATCTAGTACTGAAGAAGAAAATGCTGTAGAACATATCAAGAAGCTTGAAGCCAGGACCGATAGGGCTTTCGCCTTGGAATAACTCTGTTTCATCATCACGCCTTTCATCAATGTTCTCCAAGATACGGTGTAAAAGAAAAATCCCAAAGAATCTTTTTCCGAAGGAATCGAAAGAAGACAAAAGTATGAGAATGAAAAAACCAAGCGTCAAAAGCATATCCATTTTTTCTTTATTCCTCTTTATCACACTCTCAGTTGTGAGCTTATTCCTGGTTCCAGGTTTGCAGACGCAATACAGTCTTCGTCAATTTTTACCCGTTGATAATCCCCTCTTACAAAGAGATGAACAAGCTCGACAACTTTTCCAACTTTCGGAATCGCAGCCATTTATCATCACAGCCAAAGTGAGTGATGATGACAGCTGGTTTACTCGCGAGCACGTTCACGCCTTAGAAAGCCTCACAGAGCTTTTAGCGCATTTTCCAGGAGTGAAGAATACCTTGAGCTTAGCAACTGTTCAGGGCGCGATTAACAATTCCTCGGGGCTTACTGTAGGTCCGCTTTTAAAGAATCTTCCTCAGGAAAAATGGGAGTCAGAGGTTTCTAAAAACCCTCTCATATCTCCTGCACTAATTTCCAAAGATGGAAAAACTGTTTCCATTATTGTGAACATTAAATCTCTGACGACCAAAGAACTGCAAAGCCTACGAGAGAATTTGGAAGTGACAACCAAAGCTTCAATTCCTTTTGCGAAGATTGAATTGGGCGGAACTCCGGCCGTACAAACAGACGTCGGACGCCTACTCCATACCGAAGTTCGAAACTTTGTGGTGTTAGGATTTATTGCGTGTTTTATCGTTTTGGCGCTCGTATTTTCAAACTGGTCTCCGCTCCTTGTCTCTTTTATTATTATCCTCTGTGCGAATCTAATTGTCCTCGCCGTGTTTGCACTGGCCGGGTATCCATTTTCGGTTCTTTCAAGCACAATTCCTATTCTGACAACTGTGGACGTGGTGTCTTTAATTATCCACACGCTCCTTCGCTATGCGGAGGAAAAGAAAACGCGACCACATCTCTCACATCATGAACTGGTCACATTCACTCTTAAAAAGATGTTACGTCCCAATTTGATTGCATCCATCACCACGCTGATTGGTTTTTTGAGTTTAGTTACAGTGAAGGTTCCGTTGATTCGCGATTACGGAGTCACGGCCGCTCTTGCAATCTTCTTGGGCTGGGTTGTGACAACGGGAATGCTTTTACCTTTGCTCTATTTCCTACCGGGACCACGCGCGCGGGACTGGGCCTGGGCCAAAGCTCGCTGGGGGCTTTACCTCTTTCGACGCTCGGGTGTCTGGGCATTATTGATCATTTTGATTTCATCTGCGCTTGCGATAAATGGAAAAAATCTTTCTTGGTCAGCACGCCTGTTTGATGATCTTCCAACGAATCACCAAGTTCGACTTTCTACAGAAACTATTGATCGCGAACTTGGAGGCATGATTCCCCTCGATATCGAAATTAAAAGCAAAGAAGATGCCTGGAATGATCCAAATCTTCTTGCTCAACTTGACGATCTTTCGCATCAGATTCGCGCAATCGAAGGCGTTGGCAGTGTCGTGGGTTTACCAGACCTTATTGCCGCGTCCAACTTACACCAGTCTCGCCTTCCAGCCAGCCGCAGCTCGACAGCCGAAGTCTTTTTCCTGTTCTCACTTTCCAGCGAAAGCCCTCTTAAAAACTTCCTTACATCAGATGGATCCACGACTCGTTTGTCTGTTCGAACGACGGATTTACCGGCAAATCAATTGCAGAGTTTAGTGGATAAGATCCACAATTCAGCGCAGATGGCGTTTCCAGACCTCTCAGTTCAAGTCACAGGTATGGGCTCAACGATTCCGTCGCTTAACAATGAACTTTCACATGAGTTGATTTTTGGTTTCTGGCAATCGATGGTAGCGATCTTTTTCGTTTTAATTTTCGTATTTAAGTCTGTGCGTTGGTCGTTGATCGCCTGCATTCCGAATCTTGTTCCTCCGGCCGCCCTTTTAGGGTTTTTGGCTATATCACAAACTCCGATCAAACCGAGTGTGGCGATTATCTTTTCGATCGCCTTGGGTCTTGCGTTTAACAACACTGTCTATTTTTTAGAAAGACTTAAATTCTTGCAGAAGAACAATCGGACCAAAAATCTTGAAATCGAAAAGACGTTGTGGCTTGAAGGAAATCCTTGTTTGATATCAAGTTTGACTTTGCTCACAGGGTTCTCTGTATTTATGGCATCCTACTTTGCCATGAACAGAATCTTTGGCTTTTACATGTTACTATCCATGCTAGCAGGTCTGGTAGGAGACTTAGTTCTTCTTCCGACACTCTTAAAAAGCTGTCCATGGCTTTTGATGCCTTGGAGCTTAAGAAAGGAGAAAGTCATGGCAACAACTTCAGCTTTCTTTTTAGCGATGATCGTTCTATTTACGCCTCTTTCTTCCAAAGCACAAACTCCGACAATTGAACAGATCGGCAAAGAAATGTCTCAGCGTTTGAGTGCTAAAGATGAAGAGTTTGTCGTAAAAATGAGAATTATCGAAGCAGATGGGTCCGGCAAAGATCGCGAAATGAAAATCTGGAGACTGAGTCCTGCAAAAAATGAACACTCCATGCTTGTGCGTATGCAAAAACCTCAGGATTTGAAAGGCACGGCCTTACTAGCAACAATCAAAGGCGATCAGGAAGAAAAATGGATCTACCTTCCTTCAACAAAACAAACTCGCCGTCTCACTGGTGAAAGTGGACAAGGTGGCATTTTAGGTTCTGAATTGGCGGTTGAAGATTTTGATTTTAATCGCGAAAAAGGCACCGAAAGTGCCGTAAAAAAAGAAATTGAAGTGAAAGGCAAGAAGTACTTGGTCGTTGAAAGCAATGTTGGGGCGACTTCAGCGAATTACTCAAAAGTTGTGAGTTATATCCATGCCAGTGAATACTTACCCATCAAGGTCGAATGCTTTGATAAGCAGGGAAAACTATTAAAGGTCTTGGAAGTTGCAGATTACAAGAAACTCCCGGGTGGTAAATGGCGCGCCGGCAAAATTCAAATCAAAAACGTTCAGAACAAACGTGGGACTGACATTGCCCTGTCTCAGATCAAAATCAATCAGGGTTTAAAAACTTCGCTGTTCACCCCTAAATCTTTGAGCGAAGACTAAACTCCTACTGAACCGGAGTCATAACCCGATCAAAGCTGCCGTCCTTCTTCATTGCCTCGATGGCGCGGCTGAATGAATCAGCTAAAGATCTTCCCTCTTCGTTGTCTTGGAAGGCGTAAAATACTTCCTGCTTCGAAAGAGGAATTTTTTTATTATACTGAATGTCTTTTTGTCCACTTAACAACAAAGCCTGCAGGCCTGAGCGTTCTTCTACGACGAAAGCATCAATCAATCCTTGCGACAACTTTTTCATATTGGTGACATCGTCTGGAGCAAACTCAAACTCAATTTTTTTATTTGCGGTGAGTTCTTTTGCATAGGGATAGCGGAATGTCAGACCGACCTTTTTCCCCTCGAGGTCTTTCAACGAATAAAGCTTTCGTCCTTTTTTAGAAAAGACAAAATCCACCTTGGTGTAAAATGGAATGGTGCGAGCGGCCTTTTTGGGCATGTACACTTCAAGCGCCGGAAAAAAGGCTTCAACTTTATCGGTACTAAAATCAAGAAGTGTCCGCGAGGTTGGATAAACAGCTATTTGAACCTCAAGCTGGCTGCGTTTGGCGATTTCTTTAGTTAGATCAATGAATAAACCCTTGGACTCCGATTCAACCATCAGAGGAATAGGAAACGTCGCAAGTTTAACAACTTTCGCGTGTGCCGAGATGCTTCCGACGCAAATCAAAAAACTCAAGAGTCCGGACAGAACAAGCATAGATAAAGTAGAAGTTTTAATCTGCATTCTTGCAAGAGGAATCATATGATTCAGCATTACAAATCGAGTGCACGGAGAGCGATAGTTGACTTGCGTTTTCCATAAAAACCATCTCTGGCCACAATAAAAAACTGATTCGCACGCAGAGCATTCTTCAGAGTTGCTTTGCAGGAGTATGTCGTCACTAAACTGGACTCAGCGCAAACTTCAGAAAACAGTCTTGTCAGAAACTCCTCTTCCCATAAATAAGGCGACGTTTTAGAACTGAAGGCATCATACATAATTCCGTGATAGCGATCGGAAAATGGCGTCGAGGGATCCAAAGCGCTGGAAATCTTGTCCAAAGTTGAAAAATGATGGCGAAGAAATTTTTTAATTTCGTCCGCGCGCACCGAACTTTCGCCAATGACGGCTTTAACGGCCGCTTCATAGATGGAAACAACTTCTGACGAGAGCTTCTCTTCTTGCCCCCACAACCAGAGGTAAAACCACTCACGCAGCTCCGGCAAACTTTCATAACTGGTTAAACGAGAAATAGATTCGGGACCTTTCTGTAAAAGAAGAGCTTCTTTCGCAATGGCCATTTCAATATAACCAAGCCCCAACCCGACGACCATGAATGACGGTCGTTCGATCTGTTCGAAAAGACGTCTTGCCGGAGTTCCATATATAAGAAGAGTTTCGCCGCAGGCACCTGCTGAGTGGTGCATGGATTCGCCGTGATCTTTGAGAGGATCTACCGACTCTAGCAGACGTAAAGTAGGGCTTCCATCTGCTGTCATTTCGATTTCAAAGCCTATATCGGCCCAAGATTTCATTCGTTGACTTCCTGCGAAAAGAAAATGATAACAACCGCCTATGGAAAAAGGCTGGTTGGGTCTTCCCTATCATACAATTAGCGAGCACTACAACAGGCTCTTTCAGGAAAAGGTCTATAAGATTCCTGTGTCTGTCGTGGATGATTGCCCGAATCGTCGCGGACTTAAAGGCATGCAGACATGTGTGTTCTGTGACGTATGGGGATCTGCTGCAAATGCAGAGAGTCTTTCCATGGAACTTCGTACGCAGATTGAAAAGTATCACGATCACATCAAGCACAAATACAAAGCCAATGCTTTTTTGATCTATTTCCAAGCTTATACAAATACTTTCACGAAAGTTTCAGCACTTCGTCACAATTTCGATGTCGCTCTTTCGTACCCTTGGGTGAAAGGCTTTACTCTTGGAACTCGTCCTGACTGCTTGTCGAAAGCAGTTTTAGATCTGTGGCAGGAGTATCACGAAAAGTCATTTGTTGCCGTTGAACTGGGCGTACAGAGTTTCTTTAATGATGAATTAGAATTCATGCGCCGAGGCCACACTGCGGAAGCTTCTATCGAGGCGATTCACAAGATCGCAAGCAACACGAAGGTCGATCTGGGCATCCACTTGATCTTCGGAAGTCCTCAAGAAACAGATGAACGCATTATTGAGACGGCAAAGATCGTCAATACGTTGCCTATCACAAACGTAAAACTGCACAACCTCCACGTCTTGAAACAAACACCTCTTGAAGACATGTATCATGCGGGAGAGTTCACTCCGATTGATCGCGAAACTTACGCGCGCCGAGTGAAATTGTTCTTACAACATCTCTCTCCAACAATTGCACTTCATCGTTTGGCTGCATATTCATCTCGATGGGACGAATTGGTCGCGCCTGAGTGGACGAAGAACAAAATGGGCACGCATCAGGCGATCATTGATTATCTTCGTGCCGAAAAGGCCTATCAATCAGAGCTTTTCACTGCACGTAACGAAGAAGAACAACGCGTTCAGAAATCATTAGAGGCAAAGTCGCAACCGATCACTTCGGTGCATGCTTAGATTTTGCGCAATTTAAGATCGTGTAAGATCAGTACAGACAAATTTCATCTTTTAAAACCAGGAAACAGGCATTTAGCAGCTGGACCATGGTTTTACCTCGGGGAAAACTAGACCTGTGCTGAAAGTTCCCGCAGGACAGACGTGTCAACTATAAGGTAAATCCTGCTTAATTGATGAGCAACGTCACAAAAAACTTAGCGTTATAGCGAAAAATATCCTTGCAAGTTTTTCACAAGCTCTTAAGATCGGAATTGAGACGAATACCCGCCTTATTGATGAGGCACCTGTGAACAACCCCTAGATATAGGGGTCGGACCAAAGGAGGTCTAAACGGGATCAGCTAAGTATTAGCAACTCGGATTCAGCTCTACAGCATACATTTATATATATTTAACCACGACTTAAGCCTTACGAGGGGTGAGGACTTGAGAAGGGGATTTTTTTGCCCAACGGACAGGGCAGAGGGGATTCAGCAATGTTGGAAACAACAGCTCACATCATGAGAGTCAAAAAGAGAGATGGCACTTTAGAACCGGTCGACGTCACGAAGATCGTTGAACGTGTTACTCGTAACTGCCAAGGTTTGACACAAGTCGATCCATTGCGTGTTGCTACAAAGGCTATCAGCGGTCTTTACGATGGCGCTACTACGAATGAACTTGATAATCTTTGTATTCAAACAGCTTCATTGTTGATTGGTGAAGAGCCAGAATATTCTCGTTTGGCTGCTCGCCTTCTTTCTACATATATTGATGAAGAAGTTCGTTCACAAAAAATCCAATCATTCGCTGACTCTGTTACTTATGGCTTCCAAGCAGGTCTTTTGAATGAATCTACTTATAAATTCGTAGAAGCAAACAAAGCAGCTCTTTGCGCAGCTATTGAACCGTACCGCACAGACCGTTTTGAATATTTCGGTTTGCGCACGGTTTATGACCGTTACCTTTTGAAAAACCCAAAATCTCGCCAAGTATTTGAGACTCCTCAATACTTCTTTATGCGCGTGGCTTGCGGTCTTTCAACTTCAGTTGAAGAAGCTATCGAATTCTACCGTTTGATTTCTTCTCACGACTACATGCCTTCTACCCCTACTCTATTTAACTCAGGCACTCTTCGTCCGCAGATGTCTTCTTGCTATCTTTTGGATTCTCCAGAAGACGATCTTCGTGCGATCTACGACAAATACACAGACGTGGCTTTGTTGTCTAAATTTGCCGGTGGTATCGGTCTTTCTTACTCTCGCGTTCGTTCACGTGGTTCTTTGATCAAAGGAACTAACGGTCACTCGAACGGTATCATCCCTTGGTTGAAAACTTTGGATTCTTCAGTTGCGGCTGTAAACCAAGGTGGAAAACGTAAAGGTGCTGCCTGCGTTTATCTTGAAACATGGCATGCGGATATCGAGGAGTTCCTTGAGCTTCGCGATAACACAGGTGACGAAGCTAAACGTACTCATAACTTGAACTTGGCTAACTGGGTTCCGGATTTGTTCATGAAACGCGTTGAAGCGGATGCGATGTGGTCTTTGTTCGACCCACGCGTAGTTCCTCATTTTGTTGACTCATTCGGTGCTGAGTTTGAAAAAGCTTACGCTGAAGCTGAAGAAAAGAAATTGTACTCAAAACAAATCAAAGCTCGCGACCTTTACAGCCGTATGATGAAAACATTGGCACAAACAGGTAACGGCTGGATGACTTACAAAGACTCAGCTAACATGAAAGCCAACCAAACTGGCGAAGCTGGAAATGTGATCCATCTTTCAAACCTTTGCACAGAAATCCTTGAAGTGACTTCAAGCAAAGAAACTGCGGTTTGTAACCTGGGTTCAGTCAACTTGGGTCGCCACGTAGAAAACGGTCAATTCAATTTCGAAAAATTGGCTCGTTCTGTACGTACAGCTGTTAAATACTTGGATCGCGTTGTTGATATCAACTTCTACCCAATCCAAACAGCCCAAGATTCAAATCACAAATGGCGTCCAGTTGGTTTGGGCGTGATGGGTCTTCAAGATGCATTCTTCCAATTGAAGTTGCCTTTTGATTCTGCAGCCGCTCGTGATTTGTCTGCAAAAATCCAAGAAGAGATTTACTACAATGCTCTTTTGACTTCTTGCGAATTGGCTGAAAAACACGGAACTCACGGTGCTTACGAACAAACTCGCGCAGCAAAAGGCCAATTGCAATTTGACCTTTGGGGCGTAACTCCTTCTCAACCGGCTCGTTTTGACCAGTTGAAAGAGAAAATCAAAAAGCACGGTTTGAGAAACTCTTTGATGATCGCGATTGCTCCAACAGCAACTATCGCGTCTATCGTGGGTTGCTACGAAGCGATCGAACCGCAAGTATCTAATCTGTTTAAACGTGAAACACTTTCTGGTGAATTCATGCAGATCAATAAGTACTTGGTTGGCGAATTGAAATCTTTGGGCCTTTGGAACGAAGATCTTCGTAACGAAATCAAAATGGCTGACGGTTCTATCCAAGACGTCGTTGCAATTCCTCAACAATTGAAAGAATTGTATCGCACAGTTTGGGAAATCCCGATGAAGTCATTGATTGATATGGCTGCTGACCGTGGTGCTTACATCGACCAAGCTCAATCTTTGAACTTGTTCCAAGAAAGCCCAACTATCGGCAAACTTTCTTCTATGTACATGTACGCTTGGAAGAAAGGCGTAAAAACGACTTATTACTTGCGCTCTCGTCCAGCGACGAAAATCGCAAAAACAACTGTGAAAGGTTCTTCAACTTCAGCAGCCGCAGGAAACGCAGCTCCTGAAATGATGGATGCCGCTCCTGCAGCAGAAGCAGCTCCTAAAAAGACTTACACAGATTCAGAAGTGATCGCTTGCTCTTTGGAAAACCCAGAAGCATGTGAAGCTTGTCAGTAGGGCGACGGTAGTCGCGGAGTGTTCCGCCGTCCGTGGCGGCGGAACTGAACCAGCTCGAAGAGGGGCTGAGAAATTTTGGAGAACGTTATGATTCTAGATCCTGGCTTTAACTTAACTTTAAGACCAATGAAGTACCCAGTTTTTTACGAAATGTACAAAAACGGGATCAAAAACACTTGGACAGTGGACGAAGTTGATTTCTCAACTGACCTTGTGGACCTTCATTCAAAAATGACTCCAGCAGAAAGACATTTGATCTCTCGCTTGGTGGCATTCTTTGCAACTGGTGACTCTATCGTGGGGAACAATCTTGTATTGAACCTTTACAAACACGTGAACTCTCCAGAAGGTCGCATGTACTTGTCACGTCAGCTTTATGAAGAAGCTTTGCACGTGCAATTCTACCTCACTCTTTTGGACACTTATATTCCAAATCCAGACGAGCGTGCGGAAGCTTTCGCAGCGATCGACAATATTCCTTCAATCAAAAAGAAAGCAGATTTCTGCTTTAAATGGATTGATTCAATCAACACGCTGGAGTCTTTGGAAACAATCGAAGATCGTCGTCGTTTCTTGATGAACTTGATCTGTTTTGCAACTTGTGTGGAAGGTTTGTTCTTCTATGCAGCTTTTGCTTACGTTTACTTCTTGCGTTCAAAAGGTCTTTTGTCAGGTTTGGCTTCTGGCACAAACTGGGTTTTCCGTGACGAGTCTATGCACATGGCTTTCGCTTTGGAAGTTATCAAGACAGCTCGTAAAGAAGAACCAGAATTGTTCAACCAACAAATGGAAGACATGGTCACTCAAATGTTGGAAGACGCAATTGAGTGCGAAATGGACTTTGCGAATGACGTATTGCAATTGGGTGTTGCAGGTCTTTCAGCAAAAGACATGCGCCAATACCTTGAGTATTGCGCTGACCAACGCCTTGAGAGCTTGAGCATTGCTCCTCGCTACAACGTGAAAAATCCATTCTCGTTCATGGAGCTTCAAGATATGCAAGAATTGGCAAACTTCTTTGAGCGCCGTGTTTCCGCGTACCAAATGGGTGTTACGGGAGCGGTTGCTTTCGACGAGACTTTCTAAGATACTCTTCAAAGCCCCGATGAAAATCGGGGCTTTTTTCATTTTAGGCATATGAATAAAACAATTCTCTGGTCGGTCTTTTTTCTTATTTGCTTTGGCGTTGGACTTTTTCATGGGTCTAAGCCGACTGGCGTGAGTTCAAGTGAACTTTTATTTCCACCTAAAACAATTCAAGTTCTTGTCACTGATGAAATCCTTTTTCCAGAAGGAATTCGTAACGAACTGGAACAAAAGCTTTCCGTCCGCTTCAATGTCACCGTGACTCGTGATTGGAATTCTTATTTAGTAAAATTAGTTGAAAGTTCTTCAGCGGATTTGATCATCACACCATCTTTTTGGTCGAACACTTTGCAAAAGCAAAATCTTTTGGCTGATATCGAAGATCTGAGTCCTGAATTGGTTAAAGAAGTTTCTCCTGATTTTCTTAAAGGAACTAGCCAAGCCGTTAGCTTTTTCCCTCTCTACTGGATGAAGACTGTTTTCATTCTTCCTGAGAAAGTGACTTTCACAGACTTTGTTAAAAATAAAAATCTACCGACACTTTATCTTTTGGCTGATGAAGACTTAGTTTTAGCCCATCTTAAAAATTGGGAAAAACAAGGAATTCTCGAGAGTATTTTGCAAAAGAAAATACTCGTTCACCCGCTTGAACAAACCCACGCTCATGTCCTGAGTGATGGCGCACAGGAGTCCGCTTTACACTTAATCCCTGATACTTCAGATGATGTTCCCTATACGAGTGCTTTAATGGTTTGGGGCGCTTCCATTCCTCAAAATTCTGCCAATAAAAAAACGGCCCTAAAGGTTTTAAAATATATCGCTTCGGTTGAGTTTCAAAATAAGTGGATTGAAGAATCGCCTTTTAGCTCTTGCCTCAGCTCTTTAGCTGATAAAAAAATTCCGCTGAATCGTAAAGCAGAATGGGTTCGTGATTTAAAATTAAATGAAACGATTTTAATTGAAGACAAAGACGGTGATGCTCTGAAAAAGCTTCGTGAGACTTACAAACTCAACGTTTTATAGTCTAGGTGTTTTTTCGTCCCAACATATGAGCTGTACCTGCTGCAACTTCGACCCATCCGTTAGTAGTTCCAATTTGCGTTGGAGTGGATCTCCAGGTTGTATCTCCAAGCCCCAGTTTCCCATTGGCATTATTTCCCCACGACCAAGCTGTTCCATCCGTACGCAAGGCAATATTCGATCGTCCACGAGCAGAAACTTTAGACCATATACTCACTGTACCGATTTTAGTAGGAACAGCATTAACCCACATTCCCATCGCGATTGAACCATTGAGAGCATCTCCGCATTGCCAAATAGTTCCATTACTTTGAATGGCCGTCGTATGATTATCACCCGCAGCCACCTCTGCCCAAAGAGTCGAAGTTCCAACTTGAACTGGCGAAAAGAACGGTATTGCAGAAGCACCTGAAAGTGGTCGCCCCCACGCATAGAGCGTACCGTCGGTTTTAAGAGCCATACCACCTTGTGTACCGCCCATCACTTTACTCCAATTAGTTCCCGAAATTTGAATAAAGCTACTCACCCTTGTCGTAACACCAGAACCTAAAAACATCCATTCAGCATCCGCATAACCCGTTGCCCACAAAACTCCAGTAGAACTAATCGCAAAGGTATTCAATCGAGAAGCTCCAATAGATGCCCACGTGTGACCAGAGGCAACTTGCACAGGTGTACTTCTTTCGGTTGTATTTCCTAATCCGAGTTCTCCATTAAAGTTATATCCCCACGTCCACATGGTTCCGTCCGCTTTTAAACCAACAGCGTGTCTTGTACCTGCTGCAATTGAAACCCACGTCGTATCAGTTCCGATCTGAACAGGAGTAGACACGTTACCGGAGCTTGCTCCATTACCTACTTGCGAGTGAAGAGCATCTCCCCATCCCCAAATCGTACCTGTGGTGGTTATCGCGTAACTATTTTCACCCCCAGCAGCAACATTTGACCAATTAACAGCTGATCCAACTTGTGAAGGAGAACTTCGTTTTGTACTTGCGGTACCATAACCCAATGAGCCCGATAACGAACTTCCCCAGCTCCAAAGGGTTCCATCTGTTTTAACAGCCACTACATGGGAATCACCAGACGCAATCTTTGCCCAATCAGAAAGAGCGCCCACTTGAACAAATGTGCTTTTATCTACTCGGTCACCTAACCCAAGTTCTCCGGTTCCGTTTTCTCCGACCGCCCACAAAGTACCCGTAGTTTTGATTGCGTAAGATGAATAAGGGCCAACAGCAACATAAGCCCAATCGCTCTCCGTTCCTATTTGAACAGGGGATTCTTTATTAACAAGTGTTCCATCACCCATCTGTCCATTTTCATTGTATCCCCACGCCCATAACGTTCCATCGGAACGTATTCCCATACCTCCTGCAAAATCATACGTATTCGCAGAGTCATCCTTACGATTGGCGACCATTGTCCACGTGAAACTTCCCGACTGAATAGGTGTTGAGATCACGAGCCCTAACTGACCCATTTCATTACTACCCCAGGCCCACAAAGTACCGTTGCTTTTAATACCAAGACTGTGTCGTCCGCCTGCAGCTATTTTAGTCCACGTTGTGTCTGTCGTAATTTGAATAGGTGAACTGATTGATGTGTGAGTGGAGTTACCGATTTGCCCTTGAGTGTTCGATCCCCAGGCCCACAATGTTCCGTCTGTCTTGATTGCAAGAGTGTGATTCGCACCTCCTGCAATTTTACTCCAATTCGAGAGCGAGCCAATTTGTATAGGAGAACTTTTTTGTGTGGTTGTACCGTCACCGAGTTGTCCTAAAGTATTAAGACCAAAACTCCACAGCGTATTATTAGTTTTGAGAGCCACAGAATGATATTCACCAGCGGAAATGACAGACCAATCTGCTGCAGACCCCACCTGCATAGGAGTGGATTTATTTACGGTCGTCGCATCACCTAATTGTCCGTTATTATTTCTACCTGAAACCCAAAGGGTGCCGCTTTTAAGTAAGAGGGAATGCTCAGCGCCGGCGGCAATCCCCGTGATCGGAGCTATTCCTGTCGACGTCGCCGTCGTCACGTCAGTCGTCCCGCCATTCGCAAGACGACCACTGCCACCCGCACCCCAACTCCATAATACATTGGCGACGCTTCGCTTAGCGCGACGCAAGCGCGGAGCTGAGATTGCAAAAACTTTGGCTGGCAATGAAGGGATCGACGCTAGAATTCCAAGACCAAAAATACCATTCAAGAAAGAACGTCGCCCTATTTTCTCACTCGGAGATTTTCTTGAGGGCATAAACAAATTTTAGGTCAGCCCAGGTTATTCAACAAGATATTTCGGAGTCTCACTCACACTGAATGCTTCAAAAATGCAGCATACTTAGAGAGAGCTTCTTAGTACTTAGTCAGATTGAATTGAAAACGGCCCCGAACATCATTCGTCACAAGTTGCGACGGCGTATTATAGGCAACCATTTGAAGTTCTAAAATATATTGGCCCACAGCCCAACCGTTGATACTGATCGCAAGAGCAAAGCGTCCGTTTTTACATTGAGCTTTATTTGCGGTTGCTGCCGTTAGAGTTGTGTTGAGATCCACCAACCCCAATGTACCACCATTATATTTTGCCACAATGTAGTGGTACGGATACGTCGAAGCCGCACAGTCACCTGTGATTTCAACTTTTGTATTGGCAGTGGGAACACTGATATTCACCGAACTTGAAGTGATCATCAGGTCATTGGCATTTGGAGTTTTATCGAGAGCATGACTGGATGGATCCGTAGAAGAATCCGTAAGAAGTGATGTATCCGCCGTGGGTCCACAACCCACAAGTGCAAAAGTAAAGATCGACGCTGCAATCAGCAAGTCTTTCTTCAATGATTTCATACAGTCCCCCGACCCTTACAGGATACCCAACAAGATGCCTGGAACTGAATCAGTTTCTCGCAAAGTCTAGTTTTGAGACGCCATTTTAGAGCGAAAACCAAGACCTCGTTCCAAAATGAGAGGATCGAGGAAGAGAAAGTAGGTCGACATCATAATCAGCGAGAATGGAATGAGCCCCATCGCAAGAGCAATACCCACGTGCATACACACGCCCATCAAGAGCCAAGCACAACGAGTTTTCTTCCACATCACCATTGCCGGGAAATAGATCTCAAAAATAATTGTCATAAATCCAGCAATTGGAATCACCCAAGGAACTGCTCGTAAGAACGTAAAATCCATCATCGTCATTTGCGGATTGGCCATCACACTCCACAAAGCCGTCCCATCCCACCAAGAAGCACCACGGAGTTTTTCAAACCCCGTGTAGGCATAGACCACACACATCTGAACTTGAATCATGCGCATAAAAGCGGAACTAACAATGTCAGATTTCTTAAAATCGCTCTTTTTGCGCCACATATTTAAAATACTTAAGCGTTCACAGGACTGCGTGAATGAAAGATACAAAAGCAAAATGCTTCCGATAATATCCGCACCATAGTTGGCGGCATAGTTTCTTTGAACGAAGGCGATATCAATCACCCAAGCAAAAAACATCAGCCAACGCCCGCCAATCCCCACAGTCAATAACAACAACAGGAGAACCAAAATACCATGCACAAGCGGATTTAATGAGTCAGGCCAAAACGCCCATAAAAATGCCGGTCTCAAAGTTTCACCAAAAACATCCAGCGCTTTTGATTTCGGAATCCAGCTTTCATCCGTAAAGTAATTCAAATTCGCCGTGCGAATGAGATACATCACAAACAATGTTCCGCAGAGAACAATGCGCATATATGCAACCGATAAAAGATCTTGAGGAGCAAACCAGAATTGATCCCATGATTTTAAGATCTTTTTCATAGATCCACCTCGTCTTCACCAGAGCCGCATTTGTAGCGTTGTGCCGAGAATTGCAACTCATCAGACATCGACGAAACAGCTTCCGTTTTTTTCATCACGACCTGATCGAGGAACGGCACCGTTTCAATCACATGCTCCATATCCACCGAAGTCGCGCCCGGATATTGGCGGCACAACCAAGGGCCAAAGAGATATTTTAAATGCTTGGGATTGATGATCATAAAGCGCATCACATAAAGTTCGCGGCTATTAAAGATCGAATCGTTGCGCTGATTTTTTTGAGCAGGAAAATAACCTTCGATAGGTTCCTTCTCATCCTCGCCAGAATCATTATTAAAGTAAACCATGTAACGGATGTACATAGTATGGGCCGGATCGGGTGAAAAGAAATTCCACCCGACATTCACACCGAAAATATTCGCATAAGGAGCGATATATCGAGAGGTCACACGCCCAAGATAGCCACCGGCATTGGGCATGATCACTATGACGATAATATGATAGACGATCCAAAGACTCAGAAGAGTCTTAAGAATTAATGCCGCCTTCTTCATCGATGTCATCTGCCTCTCCTAAGAAAGGAAGCTCTTCGTCTTCGGAGTTTTCCTCTTCAGAGAACAAGCTGTCATCAGACGCGACTTCCATATCTTCATCGTTATCAAATTTCTCAATTGCATCTTGCAATTCGTCGTCTTCAGAACCTTCCAATGATTCTTCAGACATCATTTCCATACCGTCTTCAGTCATTTCTTCAGAGGCTTCGTCAGAAGCTTCTTCTGAAGTTTCAGCTGATTCATTAGCAGAATCCGCCTCTTCTTGACCTTCAACTGGAGCCGCCGCTTTTTTCATGAAAGAAGATTTTCTTTCTTCTGCTTTTTCAGCTGCGATCTTAACAAGAGTCGTACCCGCCGCAATGGCTTCGTCGTACTTGATCAACCAGTTTTGGTCACGAGTTGTAACCGGCTCACCCATCGCAAGTGCTTCGCGGATGTTCTGAGCTTTTTCTTCATCACGTTTTTCAGCTTGGCGACGTTTTTCTTCTTCAAAGAAGTTTGTCGAAGTTGCGATATCACCCAATTGCTCTTCAATTTTCATCAACTCATCTTCACCCGCAGAATAGTTTCCAGAGTAAGATTCAGACATTGAATCTGTGATTGAAGCCAATGTTGGTTTTTCTTCCGCCTGTTGCTCGTCGATACCTTCAGGCAACAATTCGTCGATTTGTGAAAGTGTTGGCAACTCTTTCAAAGTTCTAAGACCAAAGATCTCAAGGAACTTACGAGTTGTACCGTATTGCATTGGGCGACCTGGAAGCTCGGATTTACCTTCAAAGCAAACCAAGTTTTTCTCCATAAGAGCGCGCAACAAGTGACCCGACTCAACGCCACGGATTTCGTCCACTTCAGATTTAACAAGAGGCTGCTTATAAGCCACGATTGCCAAAACCTCCAAAGCCGGACCAGAAAGTTTAAACTGACGCGCTTTCAATGTGCGCTTCAAGAATTCCATATTGTCGATTTTAGTGCGGAGTTGGTAGCCACCTGGAACTTCTTCCAAAGTCACACCACGACGTCCACCTGCGTATTCCACAGCCAATTGATCAAGGGCTCTACGGATTTTATCGCCTTTGATGTTTGTGCCTTTAAAGAGCAATTTTAATGAAGCTAAGCTTGTTGGGCGATCGCTCGCGAACAGCACGCTCTCAATGATACTTTCGAGGCGCTCTTCTTCAACGAATTCAACTTCTTCAATTTCAGCGGATTCAAAACCGTCAAGCTCAGTTCCTTCAAGAGAAACTTCTTGCTCGTCTGTTTCTTCTACATCGCTTTCAGATGCTTCTGGCAAGAAAGCTTCAGACTCTTCTTCCCCCTCAGAAAGGAAGATCGAAGCTTCTGTTTCAACGTCGTTTTCTTCCATAGACATTTCTTCTGATGTCTCAGTTTCTTCTACAGAAGTTTCGTTTTCGATTTCTTCAAACAAATCTTTTTCTTCTGACATGATTCCCCTCTATGTCAAATCCGTCACGTCGTCTTTAAATAACTCATTTTCAGCAGCGAGGATTTCTTCATCCGACGCCAAATCATCAACCGAAGGAATCTCGATCATATCGATTCCTTCCTCAAGACCTGCGCCCAACTCTAATTGCGCTACTTCTTCAGCTGGAACATCCAAATCCACTTTTAATAGATCGTCGTCAGCTTCGATTTTTTTAGAATCTTCGATAATTTTAGATGCCGCTTCCGCCGCATTCATCGAGTCGTACTCTTCTACGCGAGAAAGCACGTCCTGCTCGATTGGTTTTTTTGGGTCAACCCAGATATCAGAATAAGCTTCTGTTTGATAAAGTCCGACAAACCCCATTTTACCAAGCTCAAGCAAAGACAAGAACGTGATCAAAGTTTGGCGAGCTTTGTCTTCAACCGAAGTTACAAGATCAACCAGCGTCACTCTGTGACCAACGATCAAGCGATCTTTCATTTCCATGATACGGCTTGAAATCGACTGAGCCTTTTTCGCTACTTCATGGACTTTTTTCTTCACAGCACGCAAAACACGGCGGTAGCTCGAAATCAAAGAGAACAACGCATTCTCTTCAAGAACGATTTCGTCTTCTTTTTGTGCTAAGACCTCACGCTCACCACGCAACCACACGTCACGACCAACAAGCGGACGATCGTAAAGAAGCTTCGCCGCCTCTTGATACTTTTGGTACTCAAGAAGTTTTTGAACAAGTTCTTTACGTGGATCTTCAGTTTCAACCACTTCCCCGTTTTCGTCGTACTGAGGAAGAAGCATACGAGATTTGATTTGAATTAACGTAGAAGCCATCGCGACGAATTCGCCGGCAACTTCCAAGTCCAATTCTTTCATTAATTTGATATATTCGAAATACTGCTTCGTGATTTCATGGATTTTGATGTCCATGATATCCATTTCTTCTTTACGGATAAGGTAAAGAAGCAGGCCTAGAGGTCCTTCAAATTTTGGCAGCTGTACTGTAATACTCATCGAAATGATCCCCTCACCACTTCATGCTGGAACGTATAATGCCCAAAGTTTTCTGTGCTTCTTGGCGAGCCTTGTCAGACCCAGCGGCGATGATTGAATCAAGCTGACCCGCGGAATTCAACAACTCTTTTTTCTTTTCTCTTGGTCCCGCTGACATTTTCTCGATATTTTGCGCCAGGCGCCCCTTGCAGTCTCCGCAACCGATACCAGCAGAACGACACCCCGCTTCAACCCACTCTTTGTCTTCCTGAGAAGAATAAAGTTTGTGATAGCCGTAAACAGAGCATTTTGTTGGTTCCCCGACGTCTTCACGACGAACGCGTGCAGGGTCAGTCACCATCATATTTACTTTTTTCTTCAAATCTTTTTCAGAATCTTCCGTCAGGAAAAGAGAGTTGTTGTAGGACTTAGACATCTTGCGACCGTCCAAACCTGGAACCAACGGAATTTCAGTTAAAAGCGGATTCATCTCTGGCAATTTTGCTTTGTAGAGATGATTAAAACGACGAACAATCTCACGCGAGATCTCTAAGTGAGCAACTTGGTCTGCTCCCACCGGAACTTTTTGCGCGCGATACATCAGAATATCTGCCGCCTGCAAAACAGGGTAAGCAAAACGACCTAAGTTGTAAGTATCGCTGGCTTTCATTTCTTCGATAGCATCTTTCCACGTGTTCACGCGTTCCAACCAGCCCATCGGCGTGAGGTTCGCAAGAATCATGAAAAGCTCAAGATGTTCGGGAACGTGGCTTTGCACGAAAATCGTGCTGCGCTCAGGATCCACTCCCCACGCAATAAATTCTGCAATCATTTCACGAGTCCACGGCGCGATCTCTTTAGGAGATTTATAAGCCGTAGTCATTCCGTGCCAGTCCATAGCTCCAAAAAAGCATTCGTACTCTTCTTGAAGTTGAACCCAATTTGAAAGAGCGCCCCAATAGTGACCGATATGCAAACGTCCCGTGACACGCATACCTGACATGACTCTTTGCTTACGTACTGGAGGAGTGGTCACTGCAGGAGTCTCAGATGTCATATTCCGAAGCCTCCAAGAGCGAGCGTTACCAAGTGATTATAAGACCAAATAACCGGAACAGACAGAATGCGAAGCATTCCCGTCAAAACCAGAATCATCAACACCATGCTGGTGATGTGCTCGTGTTGTTCCAATTTATAATTCCACTGTGCTGGCAAAAAGCGCGCAAGCACTTTACCACCATCCAATGGATGTAGAGGAAGAATATTAAAGAAAGCCAAAAACAAATTCGTAACGATAAATGTTTTTAGAATTTCGATCATGCCGTTAGCGTAAGTCATTCCCAGGAAGTACTTCGCAACAACTGCGATCAAAACCGAACCCACGATCGCCAAAAGAATATTAGAAAGAGGACCCGCCAGCGCAATCCAAAACATATCAATACGTGGGTTTTTAAGATTACGCGTGTTCACTGGAACTGGTTTCGCCCAGCCGAAAAAAATCGGAGTTGCCAACACGATCGACACCAGTGGCAAAATCAAGGTTCCGATCATATCCATGTGCACCAAAGGATTCATGGAAAGTCGACCCATCATCTCTGCCGTGTTGTCACCGCGACGACGCGCAACCCAACCGTGTGCATACTCGTGGAAGCACAGAGCAAAAAGAAACGGGATAAAATAAACGCCTATCTTGGCACCAATTTCAGCAAAATCCATATTCATACCTTTCGAGCTTAAAATCATACCTAGACTCTTGTCCAGCATCGTGAGCATGCTGCACATTTAAAGTGCAATCATCATAACACACACCGTTAAGAGAAAAGCTCTCGTCTTTCCAAGCTCTTGTCATTGGGCCGTCTTCCAGATACGTTCTCTTCCGCTTGATTAACGAAAAAGGGAGAGATCATGTCTGACGTAAATAACGCTCGTCCTGCACTCACAATGCTTTCTGAAGACGAATTGGCTTTTAGAGATGCTGTACGCGCATTTGCTGAATCTGAAATTAAACCTCAAGTGACACACATGGACGAAAAGGCGGAGATGAATCCGGAACTAGTCCAGAAACTTTTCGAGATGGGCTTGATGGGTATTGAAACACCGGAAAAATACGGTGGCGCAGGCTCGACTTTCACAATGGCGTGCTTGGCAGTTGAAGAACTTGGTCGCGTAGACGGTTCTGTTTCTGTCCTTGTCGACGTTCAAAACACATTGACGACAAATGCATTCCTTAAATGGGGAACTGAAGCTCAAAAAGAAAAATACTTGAGCCAAATGGCAACTAAATGGGTTGGCGCTTACGCGTTGTCTGAATCTTCATCTGGTTCTGATGCTTTCGCATTGAAACTTCGTGCTGAAGATAAAGGTGATAAATGGGTTTTGAATGGTTCAAAACTTTGGATCACAAACGGAAAAGAAGCGAATGTATTTATTTGTTTCGCGAACATGGCTCCAGAAAAAGGCTACAAAGGTATCACAGCGTTCATCGTTGAGAAATCTTTCAAAGGTTTCAAAGTTGGTAAGAAAGAAGACAAATTGGGTATCCGCGCTTCTTCAACTTGCGAATTGTTGTTTGAAAACTGCGAAGTTCCAAAAGAAAACGTTTTGGGCGAAGTTGGCAAAGGCTACAAAATCGCAATTGAAACATTGAATGAAGGTCGTATCGGTATCGGCGCGCAAATGATCGGTATCGCTCAAGGCGCTTACGAAGCAACTCTTTCTTACATCAAATCACGCGAACAATTCGGTAAACCAATTGCTCACTTCCAAGGTATCCAATTCCAATTGGCAGAAATGCGCACAGAACTTGAAGCCGCTCGCTTGATGGTTTACAACGCCGCTCGCTTGAAAGATGCAGGCCAAGACTTCATCGAATCAGCAGCGATGGCGAAATTGTACTCTTCTCGTGCAGCTGAAAAGATCACTTCTAAAGCGATCGACCTTTTCGGTGGCAACGGTTTCACAAAAGAATATCCAGTTGAGAAATTCTGGCGTGATGCGAAGATCGGTCAGATCTACGAAGGAACGACAAACATGCAATTGCAAACAATTGCAAAAATGGAACTAGATAAGTAAAAATAAGAAGGGGCTCACAAAGAGCCCCTTTGATTTTTTATGGAGCGACGGAAATGCTCAAACACAGTCTTTTACTTGGTACACTTTTTTGTAGCCTTTCTTTGTTCGCTCAATCACCGGCGACCTTTCGCCTGCATCTCAGTCAAGAGCCGATAAACCTAGACCCAAACAAACAAAATAGCTCCAGCGCGAGTTACCTTCTGGGAAATCTGTATCGCAATCTACTTCGCTATGACAACGATGCAGGTCTTGTCCCGGAACTTGCGGAAAAATGTCAGCGCGAAAAAACTGGTGACCTCACCTGCACACTTAAAAAAAATCTCAAGTGGTCTGACGGCTCACCACTGACTTCTGCTGATTTTTTACGAACTTATAAAAAGATCTTAAAGCCTGAAAACAAAGCTCCCCGCGCCGATCTACTTTTCCCTATTAAAAATGCTCAAGCAATTTATGAAGGAAAGCTTTCCGATGATAAACTGGGAATCACAACCCCTACTCCACTGACTTTAAAGTTTTCCTTTGAATCCTCGACTCCGGAGTTTGAGTATCACTTGAGCTCTCTTGTTTTGTCGCCAACCAAAGAAAACTTACAAGTGTACAACGGACCTTACGTTTTAAAAGATTGGTCGCGCGGTAAGAAAATCATTCTTGAGAACAATAAGTTTTATGTTACAGATGGCTTGAATCGCCCGCTGGTCGAGTTTCTTTTTATCGAAGAAGATTCCGTAGCCTTGCAGCTTTATGAAAAGCAAAACTTAGATTTCCTTCGCCGTTTACCAACGCTTTATATTCCTAAATTTAAGTCGCGCCCGGATTTCGTGTGGAGTCCGATGATTCGTTTTGACTATTTTGGTTTTGGTCCAGAGCTTAAAGATCGCGAGGATGTACGCAAAGCCCTGACATATTCTCTGAACTACCCTGAATGGCAGAAGTTGTTTTCCTCAGAAGGACGTCCTGGCTGTGCTGGATTGCCAGATAAATGGTTCCCGAAGGCCGCACCTTGTTTTGATTTCGATCTTAAAAAAATTCCTGCGATAACTTCAGACAAAACCTGGACTGTGATGTTCTCTTCGTTGGGCGGAGATGACCACAAGAGAGCGACTGAGTGGATGCAATCGCAGTGGATGCAAAATGCAAGAATCAAAACCCACATCGTCTTAAAAGAAAACAAAATCTATCTGCAAGAACTCCGCAAAAATCCACCGGCGATTTTCCGTAAAGGCGTCACGCCCGACCGCCCGACGTGCCTGGCCGCCCTGGAAACATTCTCCTCTCAAAATCCGGAAAATTACATTCAGTTGAAATCGCCAGAGTTTGAAAAAATTCTGCTTAAACTTTCATCATCCGCGAAGATTCAAGACAAGAAAAAATTCTGCTTAGAGGGTGTTCAATACTTAATGAATCGACATCTTCTCATTCCGACAGGAGCAATTCATTTCTCAATTTTAGCCAATGAGAAGTTTATAGGTTGGAAACTGAACGAAATGAATGAGCTGGACTTGTCTGGTTTGCGTTCAAAACCGTAATATAATTACTATGACCACCAAAACGCAGTCCGTTGATATCCTAAAAGACCAGACCATATTCAGTGAAGGTGACCCTGGTGACTGCGCATACATTATCGAAAAAGGTCGCGTCCTTATTTACCTTACCCGCGATAAAGAAGAAATTCCCTTAACGATTTTAGGCGAAGGCGAAATTTTTGGTGAAATGTCACTGATTGACAGCCAAGCTCGTTCTGCATCTGTGCGTGCGCTTGAAGATGTGCGTTTGGCAATCGTCACAAAACAACAGGTTTTGGAACGTGTTTCAACGGCCGACAAAGTCGTGCAACTTTTGATGCGTGTTCTACTAAAACGCCTGCGTCGTCGTAACGACCCGACAAATCCCAATGCTCCTGTATCAGAACTCGAGATTGAAAATTCAGGTGTCGGTGCTGATGGAACTGAAAGCGCCCTTGAGCAAATCAAGTTGGAAAATCAAATTTTCCAAGCTTTTCAGAATAAAGAATTTGAATTGTACTATCAGCCGATCGTGAATCTAAAAACGAAAAAAATCAGTGGCTGTGAGGCCTTGCTTCGCTGGAACAGCCCGACTCGCGGTATTGTTTCGCCGAATCTTTTTATCGACATCATTGAGAACTCTTCAATGGTTATTCCAATTGGCCACTGGATTATCAATCAGGCTTTGAAAGATTTAAAAACAATTCAAACTCATCTGCACTCTCATAAACGCAATAAAGAAGCAGATGATTTCATGATGAGTATTAATATTTCCGGCCGTCAGTTCACTCACTCTGATTTCGTAAACAACCTTGAAGATCTTCGTGAAAAGCATGACCTGCAAACAAAGAACATCAAGCTTGAAATGACAGAACGAGTGATGATGGATGGAGCTATTGCCCTGGAGGCTCTAAATCAGTGCTATAACCAAGGCTATGCGCTTTCTATTGATGATTTCGGAACAGGTTTCTCGGGTCTGCAATATCTGACTCAGATGCCTATTAGCTTCTTAAAAATCGATCGTTCATTCGTCATGAAACTTTTAAATGATCCCAAATCTAAAGCCGTCGTCAGCTCCATTATTCACTTGGCCCACGCGATGGACATCGAGATTATCGCAGAAGGCATCGAAACGAATGAAGAGGCCCTGGTTCTTGAAACTTTGGGCGCTCGCTATGGACAGGGTTATCTTTTCTCCAAGCCAGTTCCGTTGCGTGACTTTATCTCTCAGTTTTAATCCATTTCAGCTCAAAAACGTCTCAATATAGAACGATTTCACAAGCTTCTATCAAAAGCCTAAAGTCCGTTTTTACTCCTCCGATAAGTCTAATGTCTTAAGACATTGAACCAGCTTAAGATCATCAACCGGAGGTCGCTTAAATGGCTGACAAAAAGTTCGAAAAACAAATTCCAAACAATGTCGTTTCTCTTGAATCTGCTCGTTGCTGCGGCGAAGGCTGCAAAAAGAAATCTGAAAAAGCAGGTTTCTGCGCTGAGCACTTTGATTGGTTTAAAGCAGGTTTGATTACGAAAGAAGGAGCGAAATGCTCTGACTTTGACAAAAAGTATTATCACTACGTTGCGAAAAAAGCGGCTTAGTTTCTCGTTCCTGTTTAGAATTCCAAAATCCGTTAAAAGCCAGACCTTCCCAGTCTGGCTTTTTTTTTTATTTTTAAAACTCGTTAGATAATAGGCAGCGCCTAAATGCGCAAAGACGCTATTCTCCGCAGCTTGAATAGTAGAGGTAGTTTCCAGGACCGATGAAGAGCGAATGAAGAGCTCCGGTTGAACTCAAGCTCGAGCCGACCGACCAACCACCCACAGCGTAATTGGCCGGTGTCGCCGCCACAGGACTTGATATGACTGCATTCGCACCAGCATGAAGTTCTGCAGCCGTGACAAAAAGGCCACCGAAAGTTTGAGAGGTATAGGAATACATCAAGCTGCCATTTGACGATAACGAGCCTCGCGAGAACGTCAGCCAAATTTTTCCAGCTGAAGAAAAATTCAATCCAAGACTTAAAAGTCCGTCCGTCGCTGCCGCCGTTAAACCACTCACACCTAACGTACTATCAATCACACCGGAACCTAAAGTTCCCCAGTTGACAGAGAGATGGCAAGTCGCCAAGTCACTCGTGCATTCGCGATAGCGAAGCAAATTAACCGAACGATCATAAAAAGCAATTGCGGGACGAGAGTTTGTTGGGTTTAATTTGATTTCTAGCCCCATCCCACCACTTGCCGTAATCACACTTGCTGGAGAACTCCATGTGATTCCGCCACTACTACTTCCTGAATAGCGAATGGCATTGTTCGTGGTATCGTAATAAGCAAGAACCAAATTTCCAGCTCGATCAAAATCAGTGGAAAGCTTAGAAGTCACAGCGGTACCAGAATCAAGCGTAGTAACGGATGTCCAATTTTCTGCACCAGGATTAAAAACAGCAGTCGAAACTGTTTTAGCCACCGAACCTGCATTGGAAACAATCATCACGGGCTTGGCATTTCCCAGGGTATACGACATCGCCAATGCGACAGCATTCACTCCCGGGAGAATTGGCGCAGCAACAGCGCCAATTGGGAATTGATGAGTCTTCCACGTACCAGTGCCATCAGTCAGAGTGTTTGTCGCTAAGAAATAACGTAGACTGGAAGCATCGTAGTAGGCAATCCAAGGTTTATCATCGTGATCAAACTTTAAACTGACCGATTGTGGAGAGACGGGACCGGGAACTGTGACATTATTCCAACTGCTAGCTGCGGAACTTCCATTTCTAATTGCATATTTTAGAACACCTGTTGTCGCAGAGCCTACGGAAAAATCGACGTAAGCCGCAGCGGGAATTCCATCACTTGTACTTTCGATAGTGGCACTTTTGGGAAATTGCGCTGTTGTCAAACCGATTTGCCCCGTCGAATTCAGAGGCGCATTACCGAAGACCATTCCTGATGCATTTGAAGGAGAAGCAAGAGTCGAAGTTAAACACCCAGTTCCCCCACTTGGACACGTGTTATAGGCTAAGACCATATTTGCCCACGTCAACGCTGGAGTGACAGCAGCTGTTCGTCCATACGTCATAAGCAATTGATCATGACCTTCATCAACAACAAAACTTCCTCGTGTGGCACCGGCCGCAGGCAACCCAGCTGCTCCAACAGTTTCAACATTTCCGACAGTGCTCCAGGCGGCAAGCGGATCTCCCGTCAATTGATTAAAATATCGAATGTTTGTTTGTGCTTCATTGGCGACAAAATGAAAACGTCCCTGACTGTCGCGATGAAGTTTTCCCCAAGCATTGCCGACATTGGCACCTGCAACAATTTGTCTGCTCGTCGCACTGAAGGTCAGTGCACCCGTCGCACATCCGCCCGTATTCTGCGCATAAGCACGTATTCCGCTGGCGGAGGTTTTTGCGACCACGTGAAAGGGAGCATCCACAGTGTTGGCAATGGACAGCTTTGTGGTCACTTGGTTTGCACCTGTTGCAACTGTGCCGTCCGTGATAACCGCTGTTTGCCAATTGGCCGGAAGGGCGCAGTCGGCAAGAGTCGCGCTTGCACACCGAGCGATCTGAGAGTTGGCAGTTCCACCAAAGACGACGTAAGGTTTAAACACGTCAGAACCATTATTGCACCATTGAATATCGGCGGAATGATTCGTCGCACTTGCAGTAGCTGAAATAGAATTTGCAATCGCACCCATTCCGACATAGTTCGAAGCAGAATCGCAATCAGATGAGCAACCAATAAAACGAGCCAACGTTCCAACAGCGCTGATATACAAAACACCGACTTGATCGAGTTCATTCACAGAAACTTCAACAGCTCTGGTCGTCATAGTGGCAACGGTCTCAATCGCAGTCACAGTCCATGCCGAAGCCGTTGTTGTGCTTGCGGAATTTCGCGCTGCCATATAGACAGCCGTTGCTCCATTTGCCCAAAATATCAATGGTTTTCCTGAAGATAAAAAAACCAATCGCGGAAAATTTGTTGTCACCCCACCTGCGACGACTTCGTATTTAAATTCTGAACCGTCCCAATAACCGTAGTTTAAAGTTAATGAACCTGTATCAGTAAAGACCACAGACGGGGTAGAACTCACAGGATTCAATGTCACGTCCGAAAAGGCACCGCGAAGCCCTGCCGTCGTTCCCGCAGTTGCTTTTCGCCCATAATCCAGAACTTTAGTAACGGGTTCTTGGCAAAGATTTTCATTCGCTGCAGGCGTTGGTTCCGGGTCACTGTCTGCAAGATTATGAGCCGAGCCTCCGGAACCATTGCAACCTGTCAGCAGTCCGTTGAGGCAGCTGAATATCGCAGTCAGAATTAAAATTCGTTTTGCCAGTGCCATTATCGCTTCATCCTAAAAAAGATATTCGAGTTCAATGGGGATCGTGAATTGCGTTCTTACATCTGTCGCATTCACGGTTCCGCGAGAACCTGTTCCTTCAAACTGTATTGTTTCATACTGATAGTTGAGCCCCAAAGAGAGCTGCCATCGAGGCGTGATCTTGTGATTGAACTTCAGTTGCACTTCCGCGCCCAGTGCACTGGGATTTGACCCTGTTGTCACATCACTTTCTCGAATATGATGAGGGAAGTAAATTTCAAGATCTGCCTCCAAAGAATCAGTTTGATTGGCAAAATCATTTTTTAATTTTAACGAACCCGTAGGACCACGGGTATTTAAGTTCGTTAGCGCCACGTTCGGTGTAGTTTCATCAACACTGTAATCAACCATCTTATAACCAATGCTGGCCTGAACTTGCCCCCAGGCTGTGGAGAAAAAAGGTTCTGACAGTAACGTAAGAGCATATTCTTGTCGTTGTACCGAAACTTCGGAAGGCGTCAAACCTGTCGCGACTTTCTGCTGACCAGAAGTGACATTATAATCAAAAATAATAAATACCCACGAACCTGTTGGTTTGTTTTTAACATTCAAACCATAGTTCAACATCATCGTATCGGGTTGCTTGGCATTAAAGCCTGAACCTGTGACTTCGTTTGCCGTGATCGCGGTCGCACCACGAATGCCAACAGAATTTTGCAGCGATGAAATAACATCCTCGCCCCATGCAAAAGGGGCGATCGTCAGCGAAATGAAATGTACAAAAACGTGAGCTGCGAGCTTCATTATTGAGGGCTCCTTATTGAGTTGATCGGGCCGTTATAATGAAAACATGAGAACTCTAAAGATCTCGTAATTTAACAGGATCAAAGGAGGGAGCGCGTGACTCGCCGAACATCCAGAATTCAGGACTTACTGCGCGGCAAATAACATTAATGTGAAATTAGAAATGGCCCCAGAAGGCCGTGAAGAGAATCACGCCACAGATAAAGAATTTAAATCCTAAAGAACAAGCTTCGCGCAAGGACATAGCTTCTCTTCGGCCCGCCTTTTTGCTAGCATAAGGCCAGTTTCAACGACGTCGTACACAGAAAGGTCCCTCGTGAAAAAAGCCGCCCTTATTACCGGAGCTAGCAGCGGAATCGGCGCTGCCACTGCCATTGAATTTTCTAAAAACGGCTATTTCGTTTATTTGATGGGACGAAACAAAGAACGCTTGGAAGAGGTGGCTATGCGCTGCCGCTCTGGAGCGTCGTTAATGTCTTGTGATATGACCGATACCAAGGCTTTAGATAAACGCCTCAGTGAAATGCTAACGAATAAAGCTCATCGCATTGAAGTGCTCGTAAACAATGCTGGTATTTTTGAACGCCACACAACAGAAACTGGCACCGATGAAATTTGGATGAAGCAGTTTGAAGTCAATATGTTGATTCCCGTTCGCATCGTACGCGCCTTTTTCCCGTATTTTAAAACTCACGGCGGCGGCAGTATCGTGAATGTCTCGTCAACATTGGGAATTAAACCAGCCGCCGGCACATCGGCATATTCAGCAGTGAAAGCAGCGATGATCAATTGGACTCAGTGTCTGGCGCAAGAAGGTGGCCCGTATAAGATTCGCGCCAACGCCATTTGCCCGGGAATCGTCGACACCCCTATTCATCAATTTCATTCTTTACCGGAAGCAGAGAAAAACAAAGCTCTTGAATCCATGCAAAACCTGCAACCACTGGGTCGCATCGGAACTCCTGATGAAATTGCGAAATCAATTTACTTCTTGGGCTCTGACCTCTCAAGTTGGACGACAGGTGCTGCTTTAGCCATTGATGGAGGAATTAATCTCGCATGATCCTTTATCTTAAAAAACCTTTTTGCTCCGCACACTTTTATACTCAAAAACAGTGGTCCGAAGAAAAAAATTTGGAAGTTTTTGGTCGTTGCCACACACAATATGGACATGGCCATAACTATGTCCTGGAGGTCGGCTTTCAAACCTCTCCGGCAACGCTGCATGCAGATCGTAAGATGTACTCAAATATCCTAACAGCGCTCACTCACCGCCTGGATCATGAGCACCTCAACTTCGTTGTTCCGGAATTTCAGGATAAAATCCCTACCACGGAGAATATTTCTCTTTATTTTTTCGAGAAATTAAAAGAAGTTCTGCCTCTAGAGAAAATCAGCTCTGTGAAGCTCAATGAGATGGATACCCTGTGGACGGAGATGCGACCGTGAGTGATGAAGAAAAAGTACGTTTGTCGAAATTAATGGCCGAAAAAGGCATCTGCTCCCGTCGTGAGGCGGATGAGTATATCGCGCAGGGCTTGGTGCGCGTGGATGGTGTGATCATTGATCAACTGGGCACAAAAGTATCCCCGAAAGCCAAAGTTACTTTAGAAGCAAAGGCTCTGAAGCAACAAAAGACTCTGGCGACTATTATCCTGAACAAGCCAGTAGGTTGGGTTTCCGCGCAACCGGAGCCGCCTTATCAACCAGCTATTAAATTGATCACTCCAGAGAATCAGTTTGGTCCAAGCAAAATACGCTTAAAACCCGAACATATGAAGGGCCTTGCCGTTGCAGGACGCCTGGATATCGACTCTCAGGGATTGTTGCTCTTTACTCAAGACGGTCGCATTGCCAAGCAAATCATCGGCGAAGAAACAAAGCTTGAGAAAGAATACCTTGTACGTGTTGTTGGGAATCTTCCCGACGACAAGTTAAAACTTCTCCGACATGGCCTCTCTTTAGATGGCAAACCTTTAAAGCCTGCTCAAGTCGAATGGCTGAATGAAGACCAATTGCGCTTTGTCCTTAAAGAAGGAAAAAAACGTCAAATCCGCCGTATGTGCGAAGCTGTGGGCCTCAAAGTAGTGGGTCTGAAGCGAGTCCGCATCGGAAAATTAAAGCTCGGAAAGCTCCCTGAAGGCCAATGGCGCTTCTTGGAAGAGGACGAAGAGCTATAAGTTCGATTTCACATTTAGGCTCTGTCTAAGGTTTTGACAATCAAGCAGAGTCTTCATGGTCCCCTGTAATTTCACCAAAAAGCCTCAAGCACGTGTTATCTTGCATCAACATTTTTACATGAGGCTTTGAATGACTTTCAAATCAGTATCTATAAAGAACCTTGTAACTGTTGGCTTCCTTTCCCTTTCTGTCGCTCTTGCATCGTGCACGGACGCTGACAAAGGCGTAAAGGGTAACTCTGCGGAAGACGCGAACCTCTTCCAAAAGAAAAACATCACGTCTTTCCACTTGAGTGGAACTAAAAAGATCGCTCTGACTTATGATGACGGTCCCACTCCTGGCGTGACGGATGAGCTTTTGGACGTGCTCCGCCAATACAATATTAAAGCTACGTTTTTCATCTTGGGTGCATCAGTTCGTGGCCAAGAAAAAACTCTTGAGCGCATGAGAGCTGATGGACACGTGATCGCGAATCACTCTTACTCTCACCAAAACTTGCGTGAAAAAGTATACGAGCGCGATGCAGACGCTTTATGGAAACAAATCGTTGGCTCTGACAAACAAATCGCTCCATACATGAATCCAGCGCACAAAAAATATTTCCGCGCACCTTACGGAGCATGGAATGCAACTCACGCTGATAAATTAAATGCAATCCCACAAGCGGCTGAATACATCGGTCCGGTTTTCTGGGATGCAGGTGGCGAGATCACTCCGCGTGGCACACGCCCTCGTTCAGCTTCAGAAATCACAACAGCTGCTGACTGGGACTGCTGGACCGCGAATTCTAAAAAAGGCATCTACCCATTGTCAGTTGATGTTTGTGGTGCTGGTTACTACAAAGAGATTTCACGCAAACAAGGTGGCGTGGTTTTGATGCACGATAAGAAAATCCAAACTGTGCAAATGTCAGCGAAACTTATTCCTAAGTTGATTGCTGAAGGTTACGAATTCATCACTGTGGATGACATCCGCGCGATGGAACAATATCAGTAATTAGTTTTTCTGAGACTCAAGAGCTGGCTTAAGAAAATCCAAGCGCAGCTCTTCGTAATAGCGAATCTCGGCTTCCGTAAAGCCCGCTTTACGACGTAAAACATGGTTGAGAGGTTCGATCCTTTTCGGCAACCGAGTACGTAGGGAATCCATGCGTGCCGGGAAGTCTTCTGAAGGATCGATATCTTTCGATGAACAGATCTCTCGATACCAACGTGAACCAAAGTCGACGTGACCTATTTCTTCGAAATTTATTTGCTTAACAATTTTTTGGATTGTGTGTTTTCCTTCAGTTCCCTCAAGACGACGGATCAAAGTATCTCCAGCGTCAAGACCACTTCCTTCTAAATATCTGTGCACAATAAGAATTCTATCTAAGATATTGTCCTCGCGGCTTGTTGCCATCCATAGACCATTGTGGATGGGCCAGTCTCCCCATTTGAAACCCAATTTATCAATGCCCTCTAAGCACATTGCTAAATGTTCGGCTTCATTGACTGTGACAGCTAAAAGTTCTTCTTTAAAACCTTGAGGAGCATTCGGAAACTCCACCAGGGTGCGGAGACCTAACTCCATGGCTTGGAGTTCGATATTGGCCAGATCGTGAAGCATGCGGGCTTGACCTTCTGCGGTAGAAAAACCCTTTTTAGGTGGGTGTTTTTTCGCGTGAAGGACTTCGATATCGCGGACGGGATCATAGGGGACGAGGCCGGGTTCTTTAAGTTTCATGGCCTCTTCGCAGGAGGACTGAATATGCTTAATTTTATCCCATACAGGGGCGATATCGAGGGTGAACATGGCGGGTTTTATACATGAAGTCGCGTGCCGAGGCTAGACATTCCCCCGGGGGCTATGGTTTTATTAGGGAACTATGGGAAAAAGTTGGAAAAACGCAGGCAAAGTAGAAAAGGCGGCCCAAAAGGGTCAAATATTCACCAAACTCGCAAGAGAGATTGCGGTTGCAGCTAAAGCTGGTGGCCCTGACCCCGACGCCAACTCCCGACTTCGCTTGGCAATCGATGCAGCGAAAAAAGTTTCCTGCCCGAATGATACAATTGAACGCGCGATCAAAAAAGGCGCGGGTCTTTTGGATGACGGTAAAGCGATCGAAGAAATCACTTACGAAGGCTACGGCCCTCATGGTGTTGGCGTGATCGTAGAATGCCAAACAGACAACAAACACCGTACAGCTCCAGATATGCGCCATGCTTTCAAATCTCACGAGGGCAACATGGGCGAGCAAGGATCTGTTGCATGGATGTTTGATCGCGTAGGCCTTTTGGAAGGTACGAAAGCTGGTACGTTTGATCCAGATGAAGAAGCCATCGAAGGTGGCGCAAATGAAGTTTACGCCAACGATGATGGATCTTACGAGTTCTATACAGCACCTGAAGATCTCGATGCCGTTCGCGATGCTCTGACAAAACGCGGTTGGAAAATCACCAAAGCAGAATTCTCATTCACTCCAAAAACTCCGACAGAGTTGACCGATGAACAGAGAAAAGACGTCGAAGAGTTCTTGGGCTATTTGGATGATATGGACGACACTCACCGTGTCTATGCCACTCTTTAATTATTAACTTTAACTAAATACAAAAAGAAAAAGCCACAAGTTGATCTTGTGGCTTTTTTATTTTCTCTCTTAAGAACCAAACTTAGTGTCTGACTTGTCTCAAAGCTTCAGAGATGTAAGAGATATCTGTTACATCTTCACCGCGGCAACCATCTTCTGTGCAGCGATTAGAAATTTGGCAGCTCTTGCCATTTTCACGAGAGTATTTGAAATCAGTTTCGCCACGAACCAAGATTCCTACGATCTCGTCAGTTGCAGCACTGAATACTGCAGAACCAGAGTTGCCACCGTATGTATCAAGATTTGTTACAAAGTAACCTTTTTGTTGTGAACGAACTGTTCCGCCCAAAGTTACTTTCGTTGGCAAACCCGATGGATGACCGACAACGTAAACTTCATCACCCGGAGTTACAGGTTGAGAAGAGATTTGCAAAACGCGGTGACCGATCACCGCGCGATCCAAACGAACAAGCGCGTAGTCTTGGTTTCCTGTGTATTCACGAGCGATCACTTCTTTACAGTTATAAACTTCGCTTGCTGGCAAAGAGATATTGGCTTCGCTGGCGTTGTTCATACGATAACCGAAAACGAAAGAGTAACGACCACAATCTGTTTTACTCATACAGTGACCTGCAGTTGCAATCAAATCAGCACCTACAAGCGATCCTGAACAGTTGGCAGCAGCTGGTTGCTGAGCAAATGGTTCGGAAGAACAAACGCCCATTTCTTGTTGGAAAGAACCAGAACGGATTTCAAATGTTCCACCCGCTCTTGCTTGCAAACTTGCTTTCGGAATCAAAGCCACAGTTGAATCTGCGATTTCGCGGATGCTGGCTTTTTCAATTTCGTAGATTTCATGACGGCCGTCTTCGCCGTAGATGACTTTTGGAGTGACGTTAACAAAACCCACAGACATTGTGGCAGCGACCGCAAGACTTAAACTCGCAACGTACGAATTCCTTTTCATAATCACCTTTTGATGTTCATCATGAACATCATCCCCTCATAGATATAAGTCTCTTGAAAAGGATGCAGAAAAACAAACTATTTTTTTGATTTTAACAAATAATCGAAGGCCGCTGCGTAAAGCTTAATTTGCTTTAACATCGAATGAAGACCGTTCGCGCGACTTGGAGAAAGATTTCCTTCGAAACCCAAGGCCTTTAAAAATTCTGGCGGAGTCATTAAAACTTCCGACGGAGTCGAGCCGGAATAGACTTTTAGTAGCAAAGCCACCAGTCCTTTAACAATCAAAGCATCACTGTCACCTTGAAGGATCATATGACCCTGATTATCCAAACTTGCATGCAACCAAACCTGTGACTGGCATCCCTTAACCGCGTTCTGTTCGGTTTTTAGTGACGCGTCAATATCAGGCAGTGACTTACCCAAATCGATGATTTTGCGATAGCGAGCTTCCCAGTCCTCAAGGGCTGAGAAATCATTGATCACGGCTGCTTGTCTATCATGAATACTCACGGCTTAACTCTCTTTCACTAACTGAGGGAGAAGTCCAAAGATCTGCTCTTCCAGATCCAAACCTTGCTCCCCGATCATTTCGTGGAAGGCCTTTTTATCTAACTTTGTGATAATTTCGTAGCTCTTTTTAAAAAAGCCTTCTTGATCATCAAAATAGCCATTCCAAAGTTCTCGGGCCTTCTTCTCTGTTAAATTCCAGGATTTCTTTTCCGCTGCGGTCCCGTCCTGACGATTGTGATAATCAAGAAGGTCCATGATTTGGCGAGGCGAAAAATCGAGCATAACGAGGGCTTCTTCCAAAAGAGCTAACTCTACGTACCACAAATAAGAATTCAAAGACTCCCAGAACTTCAAACCAACTTTGCCATAAGAGCTTTTGCAGAAAAATGTCGTACAAACCACACCGCGGTTGCGCCAGATATTGCAGTTGGAATTTTCACGATTAAAGTAAGGACAGAGCCAATCTTCGCGTTGACCGAAATCACCTTCTTGACGTTGATTGAACTCGACCTGAAAACTCACCGGCGCCACCATTCCAATTGGCAATGAGTATTCACGGCGTTCAATTTTACCACGGAGAATTTTATGAGCTTCAGTTGCCGCCGGATCATTAAAGATCGCACCGATCATGTAATTTGGAACGAACGGATGAAATGTGCAGCATTTCAGATCTTCGCGGTAATGAACTTTACCACGGTGACGAGGTCGCGACATGGCGCACGTATCACAAGTGGCTTTGGTTTCTTCAGGACCAAAATCAAGGATCTCGCGCGGCAAGAGTTTGCTGTAAACTTCAGGGATCTGGTGACGTAAAAGCATGCCGTTTTATAGCATGCTTTGGGTCTTAAACTCCACCCTCTTTGAAAACCAGATAAAAACGATCTGATGAGACTTTCAAATACAGAGTATTCTCTTCATTTCGGAATGTGAACTGACCATTATCCTTCGTAAAGAACTGGCTATGCAGCTTTTTCGCCTCGTCGCCCTGGATATCCAGGACTGCATACCCCGGAGCAAAGCGACCGTAAGATGAGTTTTGCACAAAAATCGAGCACTGATAATTATTCTCGCCTCGATGAGCGCAGATAAAATTGAATACTCCTTTTGGCGTCAGGAGCTTCTTACCTTGACCGGCGATGGAGCCTTCGACGGGTCTATCCATGGCATCAAAAAGTGCCTGAGGTGAACCGTCGACCGTTCCGTCATAGTTCACTGAGGCAATGTTGATCATCATCTGCATTCCAGCAAATTGTCCTTTGGTGACCGCTTGAACTGAAATTGCAGCAAACAAAACCGTGATTGAAAGTAAAAGGTGTTTCATCCAAATATCCTGAGCGAGGATATTTGGATGGTCAACTCCTAAAGGTCCTATTGTCGCTTACATGCCATCTCGGATTTATAGATCGCCGAACCCGACTCTTCGAACTGAATAGTGCCAGCAAAGCTCTTAGATCCATCATCAAAAAGCTGAATCTCTAAGTTCCAACCATTGTATGTGTACACTGTTGCGGCTCCAACCACTCTGGTTTCCGTTGCGCTATTGTTCAAAAGAAGGTCACCCTTCTTATCCCAAAAACGCAAAGTGGAGTTCTCCGTCACAACCTGCACGCGAGTGCCATCAGTAACACGGCAGGAAACAACAGATGCAGAGCTAACAACTGGAAGCATTGCCAATAACGAAACGATGACTGCTTTCATAAAATTCTCCTTAATATTAAAACCCCTCAGATTGGGGGTGTCTTATATCACCGAGTTTTAATCGCAATTTTCATTCCGATATCAGATGCTACTAATAGTGATCTTGCCTCAATGATACTGTCGAGACTGCCGACGGGGGGCTGCAAAATGGCCCTCTTGAACCCTGACTTAAATAAAGGAAACACTGTGCATTATCACCTTACTGCTAATAGCGACGGATGCAGCGAATATAATACGCCGTGCTTTTCGCACCTGTGACTGTTTGAGTTCCATCAGAAATTTTAATTGTTGTGGCTGCAGAAGTGCTCGCTTCCGTTGAACTCCAATAATAGTTCGCGGTTGTGCGAAACCCTGGAATAAGATCGGTGCCGATTGCATATCCGTAGGTCGCGCAGTTGGGGTCTTCTTGCGGGTAGCTCACGCCTCCTGACGTCCGCGATTTACAGTATAAAAATGCCAGCTCTGATTTGCTTGGTAAGTACCAGTCTTGATAACCGCCGTAATTGAGCTTGTCACAATAATGAGCGGCCGGATGATATCCTCCCTCACTGGTATTTGTGATTGCAACGATCGCAGCTGTATTCGCATTGCCTCGATAACTCGAAGAGCTTTTTGTCGCAACAGCGGTTACGTTTTCAACTCCTGGAATATCATAATTATTCGCAGTTCCACGCCAAGCTTTAGTGATGGCGTCTGTTGTCCCGGGACAGTTCGGAGTAAATTCAGTTGCGGGATACGATGTTGTTGTACCACTGGGTTCATACTCGCAGCCTCCAGGGGTGATCATGTACTTTCCGCCATCGAAATTTCCTGAAAATAAACTGCCTCCCTGACAGACAGTTCCAATAGTCACACCTGGAGAATCGCAAGGATCGGGAAAGTTTACCGATATCCCTGAAAGCTGCACAGTCCCCGTGACACCCGTTGCGCTGTCTGAAACTATAAGACTCCCGACCAACGGTCCATTAAGAGAAATACCACTGATCTTTGCGCGAACATCTATTGTGCATGTAGAATCTCTTAACAGAGGTACACCGGAAGCACACGTTCCCCCGACTTGTTCAAACATACTTGAAAGCGTCACCGTAAAACCATTTGCAACTTTGTCACCGGAGTTTTTAATTAGAATCGTCTGCGAGGAACTTTGCGGAACACCTGTGTAATCAGCGTCCAAGCCCGTGACAGAAAGATTTGAAATATAACTAACAGGACTAGCAAGACTTGCTAAAAACGATGGTCGTATTTCCCGAACACATCTGACCAATAAAGCTAAATTCTTTGCGCTATTCGAAGTTTGTCCAGAAGCCGCCGCCAATTTGTAGCTAAAGCCGCCGCCTGTCGAATATTCGTTCGACGTATGATAGGATCCCGTCGTCGCAAATCCAGGTAAAATATGCGATCCGCTGCCATATCCAAAGTTCACGCAATTCGGATCCTCGTTGGGATAAGACACTCCGCCTGAAGTTCTTGATTTACAATACAGATAGGCCATTTCTGTTTTGCTGGGCAGATACCAATCCGTATATCCACCGAAGGCATTTTTATCACAATAATGAGCGGCCGCATGGATTCCCCCTTGCGCGGGATCGGTGACCGAAATAATCGCGGCCGTGTTAACACTTCCTAAGACCGTACTGGCATCCGCATTTGCAGAAACATTTTCGACTCCTGGAATATCATAATAGGGATTCGTCCCACCATCATTCCAAAACTTCGTCATGACATCTGTGCCTGAGCAAGTCGGTGTGAAATCAACACCCGACGAAGAGGTCGTCGTGCCACTAGGCTCATACCCACACCCTCCCGGCATCACCATGTACTCGTGTCCATTCCAGGTGCCAGCGTAAATCGTACCGCCCGCACAAACGTCACCAATCGATGGAGTTCCTACGTAGCAGTTACCAGCCGGTCGACGACGCGCCAACCTGGTACCCATGAAGGCATCACCTATAGAAATAATAAAAAAGGTTCCGATCAAAAATGTACAAAGTGAACGCTTCAGCATGCTTTATTAAAGCAAGTACTTGCGACACTCTTCACGTGTCGAGAGACAAACTCTCAGAAAAGCGTTCGTGCGTATGAACGCTTTTCTAAGACTTACGATATTTTAATATTCAAGACTCACTCCGAGAGTGAACTATAGTACTCGAGATAGACGACACCGGGTGCTCCAGCACCCCCCACTCCTTCAGCACCTGTTCCTCCGCCTCCACCAGCACCGAAGCCTTCTCCACCAGAACCGCCAAGTCCAGAGTATCGGTCATCAGAGCCCCTTCCGTCTTCGGCCTTGATGAATATCTCACCGAGTTGAATTCCGCCGCCTCCGCCGCCGCCGTTATAAACTGTATTTGAACCGACACATCGGCCGCCTGGGCCCGCCGAGAACTTATTCAGTTTGATAAATTCATCGAGTGAATCCCAAGCGCTGCCAGCACCACCCGCACCACCATTGCGCGAGACAAAACCATTTTTTCCTGGACTGCCAGCAACTCCACCCGCTCCCGAGCAAACGCCGTTAACACCACTTCCACCACCGCCGCCGCCGGATCCACCGCCGATACCGCCATATCCCATCGACGTGTTATAGTAACCCGAATATCCTCCTCCGCCGCCTTCAGCAAAAAGCAAACTACCGAAACTAGAACTCTCGCCTTTCGATCCATTATATCCACCGCCGCTGGCTCCAGCTCCCCCGCGTCCTACTGTGATGACCACCTCATCGGTTCCTTTGACAATCACTTCTCGAGTGCGAACAGCGCCACCGCCACCACCACCCGCGCCAAGACCGCGCGCAAGATGCCCACCGCCGCCACCTCCACCGGCACCAACCGCAGTGACACGAACTCGATTTACATCTTTAGGAACTTTAAAAACTCCAGACGATCTAAAAATCTTGAATCTATTTGCGGAAAGGCTTTCTTGAAGTTGATACAGGCGAAAGTACTCATGACTTAATGCCAATGAAACTTCGTATTGAAAGTCGTTCATCAAGGCTAATGACACAAGTTCGTGAACAACCAAACGTACACGTGATTCGTTATCTTGTATTTTCTCCCAACCCGGACGAGATAGAATCACCAAACAAAGTTCAGGATCGTTAATTGCTATCACACTGCGATTTTGAAGATCTAAAAACGGCTTTTCAGAAATTTGCACCCGCAAACAAGAAAGCACACGGCTCATTTCTTGAGTCTGTGCTTGAACGAGTTTGTCGGAGGACTTTGCTAAGACGGGAACGACTGCTTTGGCAACGTCGTAAAAAGACCACTCCAAAAAATCGCCTCCGCCACGAGTGCCACAAGAACCTCCACTGCAAACATGTGCCAATGATACTGACGAAGTGATAAGAATCAGTGAAACAAGAAAAAGTAATCTCATACAGCAGGCCCTACTTTCGCCAAACGAAACATCTGCACTCCCACGTGATAAACCGAGTCTTTTTGTTTCGTGCGATTTGCTAAAATAATCATTTTCGAAAAGAATTCTTCAATAATTTCGTTCGCCTCAGATAACTGACTTGAATCGAATGAAAATGTCTCAGAACCGACGAACCTCTCCTGCGGTTTTTGTTCGATCAAAGAACGCTTCGCTCGATCCATCATTTCCATGTGGAACTGGCGCAAATTCAGATTCACGGTTTCTGATGAAGCCATGACACCCGTCCCTTTTTTTTGATAAGATCCATTCGCTAAGAGCTCAAGTTGTCCAGCTTCGACAAGCGATTTTAAAAGCTGTCGAGCGTGATCTTGTTGAAGTGAAAGAGCTGCAGCGGCGGACGCCTCATTCAGTTGAAAACCATCGATTCCAGCAAGCTCTATCAAGGTAAACAACCAACACTGAGTCAATGACTCGATCTGATCTTTATCCAACTGGGTGCGAGACGCTTGTGCTGAAACAGACTCTACTTCATTTTTTAATTGCTGGTAACGAATAGACTCAGGCGATACCAACTGCAATTCAACGAGCATACGAAAATAGCGAGCTTCCGATGGCTGGAGCCTCAGCCCTGGTGTTATTTTCTCTGCGGATTCCAAAGTGAGGACTTTCTTGTCTCTTAAAACATCTGACAAAGTTGAAACAGGCACGTCCAAGGTTTGCGCAAAAGCTCGCAAAGAATATTGGGGGTTTTTCAGTTGTTTCCGTTTGAATATCTCGCGCAGAAAATTTCGATAATCGTCATATTGAAAAATCATTCTCTTGAAATAGAAGAGAATCTCACTGTATTCAATCAGCTTCATAGAGTCGACAAAACCCTTTCGAACCTTGACCTTCAATTAGGGAACAATCGCATTTCGGCGACAATCGACCGCTTAAATCTTAGTCACCCCTCACTCAAAACTCGTCACCTGTCTCAAGACTGAACGGGGTACTTAAACGCCCCATTATGAGACCTTTTTCATTAGTATTTCCGACAACTTACACATCACCTCTTTGGCATCCCCATGGCCTTCCTGGTCCAGGCTTTGCTCTTAAGGTTTGTGTAAGCAATTTTTAACTGAGGGGAATTATATGAAATCAATCGCAGTTCTTATCTTACTCGCTTTTTGCAGCAGCTCTTTTGCTTGGACTTCAACAGCTCCACAGACAAGAGAATACGTTTTTAAATACTCACTTTCAGGCAAGACCTTGGAAATCCGCAAACCTGCTTCTTCCTATGAAGACGCCTTTGAACAAGCCGCTCAACAGTGCTTTAAGTTCTATAAAGGATCTGGCAAAGTCTCCGAAGACCGTGGTCTTGACATTATCGACGTTTGTGCGAACCCTCGCTCATAGGACAGCGCGCTACGTTATAGTTTCCACTTCCTTCAAACCTCGCCTATACTAGGGCCGTAATTGAAGGAGTTCATCCATGGGTATTCTTAAAAGCATCGGCGATTTCTTGTTCGGTAAAGATCCAGATATCTTTGACGAAAAAGGCAATGTTTCTCACAAGCTTCCAAAAAAGAAATGGGATGCTTGGTACAATCGCACGAAAGTAGATCCACAATACAACTGGCGTAACCACACTGGGATCACAGGTCCTAACAAGAAAAAGTAATTTCTTGCTTCACAGTTGTTGAATTGAAAAAGCACTGACGAACTCAGTGCTTTTTTTATTTCTCGCTTCCTAAGTCTTTTTGCAACTTTTCAATGACGGCTGTCCGTTCGATCCCTGAGGAAGCTCTTAAGAAAAAGACGTCGTCGACCTGGCGACCCCAGGTATGCACTTGGGCCCCGCGAATGCTCAAATCCAAGTCCGACAAGGCCTTTGTCGCTGCAGCTAAGAGTCCAGACTGATCAGGGCCTTTAAAGCTTAAAACCCACTCCTTATCATCGGCACTCACCCACTGAATCTGATCGAACTTAGGATGAGGGAGTTCTTTGCTTTTGATATTCGCTTTTAATAACTGTGTGATCTGTTGCGGAGACTTTGTCGTCTGAAGCTGGAACCAGTCGTAAACGCCAACTTTTGGAAGCGTGTGAATAGAAGCATGGCGGACGCCAAGACCCAGTGAGTACAACTGAGTGACGTAATCCACGAGCACACCTTTACGATCGCGCTTTTGATGGAATCGAACCCAGGTCTCGCCTTTTTTGGTTTTAAGAATTTTCGGTTGAAGATCCGTTTCGCTTTTTTCAGCTTGAAGAAGATCTTGCGAAAGTTCCTCCACAGAAATACTTTCGATTAAAGACAATCCCAGCTCTTCAAAAATCTCAAGAGGCAGTGAAAGTCCTTTTTTATTTTTGAATTTATAGAAATGGAAAAAGCCTTCTGCTTTTTTGGATTCCAAATTCAATACAAGCTCTTTGAGCAGACTTGCCTTCCAATCATTCCACGCTTCGGGATTTGTCGCGCGAATGTCGACGGCTGTAAAAAGTGCGAGACGATTGAGGGCGGCCCCTTCCACTCCCATCAAGCGAAGCTCTTGCCATACTTTTGGATCTTTCGAGTTTTTACGAAAGGCTGCTTGTGAAAGCTCCAGATGATTTTTCACCATCCACTTCACGTCGTCGGTGAACTGTTTGCTAAAACCAAAACTTTTGAAATCACTTTGTACGAACTTCACACCGGCTTCCGAGTGATCATGTCCTTCAAGACCTTTTGCAAGATCATGATACAGACAACTCCAAGAAAGCACCTGCCAGTCATAACTTGTCAGTTTCGCATGAAGGAATTTGAGAGGTCCCAGACTGGAGGGTTTTCGATATAAACGCTTCACTTCACGACAGGCCTGCATGATATGAGAATCAGCGGTGAATCTGTGATACTGATCGTGCTGAACCCATCCTACAAGTCTTAAGAATTCGGGAACGAGTTTGTCGATTAAACGAGAGCGAAAGACAGAGACCAGGAACTCATCTGAAGCTTTGATATCGAGAACCTTTTTTAGAATATCCCCGCGGAGTTTTGCGTTTTTCTTTAAGTTCTTTTCCGGGAAAAGCTCATCCAAGTGCTCGCGGACTTTCTTTTGCACCAAAACGTTTGAATTTTTATGTAACGCAAGCGAAAGATCGGCTGGCTTTTTAAAACTGCTTCTTTCGGTTTTTTTGAGCTCCGCTTCCGATGATTCCGCAACAGCTACAATCCAATCTGAATAAAAATTCACACGCGAAAGGCCACGTTGAAGATCGCGCATAAAGTCTTTATGACTTTTAAAACCTAGCCATTTTGCCATATCAAACTGTGAAGTACTCACAAGGATATCGCCCATTCCTTCTAAGTGAAGCTTTTGGCGAATTCCTAACAGATACTGGCGGTAATATTTGAGAACATCCAACGCGTGGGCCGGGTTCACAAATTTTTCGGCAAAAAGGTCGTAAATTTGAAGTCCTTGCTCCAAATCACGCAGGCTTCCCGGGCCATACTTAATATTCGGCTCAAGGTAGTTCGTGATGGAGTCGTACCTCGATGCTCGCTCCGAGCGTTCTTTTTTAACAGCCTTGAGCAATTGAGTACGAAGAGTTTTCTTTTTACTCCAAATGCGTCGCTGCTGCTCGTAGAGTTTTTTAGCACCCTCTGCCGTGAGGGGCCGCGCCTTTAAAAGAGCTAAGACATCGAATGCCTCTACCCCCACAGTCCAATCTTGCGGATCTTGCGGAACGCGGTATCGTAGTTTTAAACCCTGCTCTTGAACTTTATCGACGAAACTTTTGACCAAGGCTTCATCGCCACAGAATAACAAGTCGATATCTGATTTCGGGGCAAGCTCTCCCCGCGCCCAAGATCCTAAAAGAATTGGATGGATTTCTTTCCACTCGGGATGGCTTTGCATTCTTTCTTCTAGTTCAGCCTCTAACCAATGGGAAAAGCTCTGCGAAGAAAAGACCGAGATCTTTCTGACATCTCCATCGGGAGTCATCAAAGGTGGATTTAAGATCTCTTGCGCAAGCTGCAGTTTGTCCGAACTTAAGAAAGACTTATTTGCCATAGATTAAGGCTAGCTGATGTTTTTACGATTGAGAACGGATTAGTTTATTTTTCTCGCGGAGTTCCCAGGCACTACTAGCTCCGAAAAAAATCCAGACAAACGGAATAGACATCTTCGCTCGGGGCAGGCTCCGCCTTCTTGTGGATGCTTTCGATGGAGTTTATCAACAATTCACGAATTTTTTTTGCCGTCGGACCATCGATCGACAAAACAGTCGCATAATGAATGTCGTCCGGTTTTCGAGTAGAGATTAAATTCATTGCATGCAGGCGACGGTTCAGCTGAAATGTTTGATCCATGGCAGAGTTCTTGGGAAAGTGAATGGATCCTCCTTGAAACATCCATCGGCCCTTTTCAAATTTCACCAGGTTGAATTTTTCAAGACAGTGAAGATGGTATTCCACGATGGATTTTTCCAGGCCAAATCTTTGAGCTAAGGCCGCCGCCGTTTGTAACGACTCGCAACTCGTACCGGAGTGAAGAACTGACGGAATCCAAGAAGCGCAATAGTATAAATTCAACTCATTCAAATCTTTACTTTTCAAAGATGAAATCCGGCTATCTACCTCACGATGCAAATCGTACAATTTTTGGCGGGCGGCCTCAAGATAGGCCCTTAAAGCGGGAGTTCCAGCCTTCGTGAGCCGAAGAATGGTTAAGAAGTACTCGATTTCAGCCTCATTGAAGTTGAGGAACTGACACAGCTTAACACCATGATCTTCGGTGAGATCGGCTTTATCTTTGAGTACTTGCGAAAGATACGCCGCCTGACATTCCATGGCCTTTGCCAATTCAACCTGAGTGAAGGTTTTAGAGGTTTTCTTGGTAACAAGGATTTGAAGAAAATGGCGATAGTCGTTGTATTCAAATACGTTAGTCATTAGCGCAATGTAGTAAATGTTTTATTAATTTAAAAGATATATTTGATATATAAAATATATAGCATACTACATCGAAGTAGCATATAACCCCTTCATTGAACGGACTCACAACAAAGAAAGTTTTTATGAAAAAAATATTTTTTTTATTATCTCTCGGAGTTATCGCAAGTTTCATGAGTTCAGCAGCCTTCGCAGGACCAGTGATCAGTGGCGGCGGCACAGGAGACACCCAGCAGTATGCCTCATGCACCAATGACGAATTAAGTTTTGTTATCCGTGGCACGGCTGTTGTTAACTTTAAACAAGGTTTATTGATTGCTGGAGATGGTTCCAAGGCCTTTTTTAAATGTGATTTAAAAAATACGAACCTCGTTCCGAATACACCGAGCGCCGGAAATTTGGTTTGGTCTTGTGAGCAGTATCCTGCCAATGACGGAATCTATCAAATCCAAGTACAAAGCAGTGGTGTTACCGGACTGACTTCTGCCTATCTTGTGCAAAAACAAGTTTATCCGCTTAAGCCTAAATATATCGCAACAATGAACTGCCACTAGTCTTAGCTAGTGGCGGGCAGCAGTCACTCATAATCTAGACAAAACATTTTGAAACTGATCCATAAGTGTGTACTCGAAACGCACTGATTTTTTGAAGTCAGTGCGTTTTTTTATTTCAACTATTGAGAGACCAACTCTTTCCACTTCGCGATTTGGTTCATCGCCTCAAGTGGACTCATGTTCATCAATGGATATTCGCGAACTTCGGCCATCAAGCTCTTCAGAGCGGCTTCTTTCGCTGCATATTCTGGATCGACGTTGACGACTACTGGAGCCTCAACAATGGCATCCATATCCACTTGATCAAGAAGTGACAACTGGCTGCTGGCTTGAACTTTTTTGGATTCAATATCACGAAGCAAACCTTTTGCACGCTTTGTGACACTTGCCGGAAGTCCCGCAAGCTCTGCTACTTGAACCCCGTAAGATTTCAATGCAGGACCTTTAACCAAAGTATGCAAGAAACGGATTTCGCCGTTACGTTCTGCCACTGTCATATGTGCATTTACGATTTGACCGTAGCTTTGATCCAAAGACGTCAATTCATGATAGTGAGTTGCAAAGAACGTCAATGCCTTCACATCGCTCAACAAATGCTCAAGAATGGCTTGTGCCAAGCACATACCATCGAATGTAGATGTACCACGACCAACTTCATCCAGAATAACCAGAGAATCTTTAGTCGCATTTTTTAGCATCGCTGATGTCTCAGTCATCTCAACCATGAATGTTGAAAGACCTTCTGACAATTGATCGCTTGCACCAATACGCGTGAAGATCGCATCAAAGATCGGCAAGATCGCTTCGTCACATGGCACGAATGAACCCATTTGCGCCAAGATGGCATTCAAAGCCACTTGTCTCATCAATGTCGACTTACCGGCCATATTCGGACCTGTCAGCAACAAACAAGAATGCGCACGCATATCCATGTCGTTGGCAACAAAGTTTTTCTTCACTGTTTGTTCAACAACTGGGTGACGGCTGGCTTTTAATTTCAAAGCGCCATCAGCAGAGAATTGAGGACGTACGTATTTTTCCTCAAGGCTCAACCAACCCAAGCTTGAAAGAACATCGAGCTCACTGCACTCTTGTGCGAGCTTAATAAGTGACGGACATTGAGCTAGGATTTCTTTACGCAGATTTTCAAAGAATTCAAATTCAAGGTCTGCGCGTTTTGTATTCGCAGAAAGAACTTTTCTTTCAAGCTCAACCAACTCGTCTGTGCAGTAGCGTTCTGCATTCGTCAAAGTCTGCTTACGTTGATAGTGCGCAGGTGCTTTATCTTTATGCGTGTTTGTGATCTCGATGTAGTAACCGAAAACATTGTTGTAACGGATCTTCAATGATGAAATACCCGTTTTTTCTTTTTCTTCAGCTTCCATACGAGACACCAACGCCTGAGAGTGCGTTGAAAGCTCGATGAGTTCATCCAATTCAGCTGAAATGCCAGAACGGATCAAATAACCTTGTTTTGTTGAGAGAGGTGGTTCTTCCACGATCGTGCGCTCGATTTTGTATGCAAGTTCACGAAGCGGTTCGAAGTTCGCAGTTCCACCTGAAGCATTTACTAAAATTTCAAGTGCGCTTACACCGGCGTGAACACTGCCCGCAAGAGCCAGCAAATCACGACCATTGCACTGAGGTTGAGAGATTTTCCCCAAGCGACGTTCGATATCGCCCATTTGTCCTAAAACTTGACGGACGCGTTTTAATTCAAGAACGTGCTGTCTCCAGAACTCAACCGTGTTCAAACGTGCTTCAATGGCTTTTTGATCACGAAGAGGGAAACTCAACCACTGACGCAGCAAACGGCTACCCGCTGAAGTTTGTGTGCGATTGATCGCATAGAACAAACTTCCCAGACCTTCACCTTTATACGTTGAGAAGATTTCCAAATGACGAAGTGTCGTTCCTGAAATCTCCAAACGGTGTTCAAGGTCTTTCTCAACAAACGGAGACAAAGTCGAAAGAGCTTCATCACCAGAAAGACTTTTAACGTATGAAAGCATACGAGCTGCCGACATCGGTGCTTCAAATTTAAGAAGCGGATGCAAAACATCCAAAGTATCTTCGTGGAAACTGATCAAAGTTCCTTGCAGTCCTTGAACCAAAGCCTCATCTTGTTTTGCGACGACCACTTCCGCAACTGGCAAGATTTGCAAGAAGCGAACAAGCTCGGTCGGCTTATTTGAACGGAAAAAGAACGCCTCGCCTGTTGTTGTGTCAAGGAAGCTGATCGATTCATTCTCTAAAGAAACCAAGTAGTGCGGCTTTGTACCGTCCAATGTGTCGGAGTCGTAAACCATTCCCGGAGTGAGAACGCGAGTCACCCCACGCTTCACAATTCCTTTTGCAGTTTTCGGATCTTCCAATTGATCGCAGATCGCAACTTTAAAACCTGCCGCCAAAAGTTTGTTGATCGGTCCGGCGATGGAGTGATGAGGCATCCCACACATAGGAGTTTCATCTTGTGATTTTTTATTTCGTTGAGTCAGCGCAATGCCAATGACCGGAGCTGCTTTCACAGCGTCGTCAAAAAACATTTCAAAAAAGTCGCCCATTCTAAAGAGCAAGATTTTGTCTTGATGAACGGACTTAATGTCCCAGTATTGCTTCATGAGAGGTGTAAGATTTGACATAGGCAGAAAAGGTAACGAACCACCCGGGCCATTTCACCCAAAAACGCATTGCAAAGTCAAAATGACGCACCGCGCTCCTTATCGAGCAACTCTTTCCTTTTCACCATTTCAAGATCTTCTCTTGCTTTGCTTCTTTCCTCAGCATACGAAGGTCCCTCATTCGAGGAGAACCTATGAAAAACCTTATTTTCGGAGCAGTTGCCGCTCTTGCATTTTCCACTATCGCGCACGCAGATCCATTTATTGAATGCCCACCAGACAGCAAATCAAGCCCTGGAATCAGCATTTCAACAACGGAAGACGGAACTCTTCAAGCAGTCGTCCAAGACGAGCAAAATGTGTCTTTGATTTCTGAAGAACACGAAGGCTTCGAGGCTGTTTTGAAAGCTATTGCAAACCGCGATTGCAAATTCTACTAGTTGATCACAGAGGTTAACTTGTTGGAGTTCCCTCTTTGAAAGAAGGAGGAACTCCACGCTTCAGTTTGCTCCCGAACAAACCAAAATGCAGAATCCCTCCTTCAAAAATTAATGCGAAATTGTCGGTTCTTTCTGATGGAACTGTTCTTCTGTCGAACCTTTCAAAGCGCCTGTTGACGCCTGTCCCTCCATCACCGTTTGCAGAACATGATCAAAGTATCCGGTTCCAACTTCAGCTTGATGCTTGACTGCTGAGTATCCGCGAGAGGCGGCCGCAAATTCTGCTTCCTGCAACTCGACGTAAGCTGACATACCTTTTTCTGAATAACGTTGAGCCAGGTCGAACGTGTGGTAATTGAGCAAATGCCAACCCGCCAACGTGATAAATTGGAACTTATATCCCAATGCTCCCAGACGTTTTTGAAAATCGGCGATTTCTTGATCTGACAAGTGCAGTTTCCAATTAAATGAAGGTGAGCAATTGTATGCCAAGATTTTTCCAGGATAGCGACGGTGAATTTCTTCGGCAAATCTTTCTGCTTCTTTCATATCAGGCTTCGAAGTTTCAAACCACAACACATCCGCCCATGGTGCGTACGCCAGACCTCGTGCGATCGCATAATCAAGACCACCTTTGATAAGATAATAACCTTCCGGCGTTCTTTCTCCTGTGAGAAACTCACGATCCGCAGGATCGATATCAGAAGTCATAAGATTCGCACTCAGAGCGTCGGTTCTTGCTACAATCACAGTTGGAACATCTAAAACATCTGTCGCCAAACGTGCCGCCTGCAGAGTCCGAATAAATGTGCTGGTTGGAACTAAGACTTTCCCAGCTAAGTGTCCGCATTTTTTCTCTGCTGCTAATTGATCTTCAAAATGCACGCCTGCAGCTCCGGCTTCAATCATAGCTTTCATCAGTTCAAATGCATGCAGTGGCCCACCAAAACCTGCTTCGGCATCAGCGATAATCGGAGCATACCAATTAAGCCCCTTTCTATCTTGCCCGGTTTGATTGGAAATTTGATCTGCACGCGCAAAGGCATTGTTAATTCTTCGCACTAACGCCGGAACAGAGTTTGAAGGATACAAACTTTGATCGGGATAGGTCTGCCCTGCTAAATTTGCATCAGCAGCAACTTGCCAACCACTTAGATAGATGCTCTGCAGTCCGGCTTTCACCATTTGTACCGCCTGCCCACCTGTCATCGCACCAAAAGTACTCAGCGGCTCGCTCCCCTTCAAACCTTGCCACAAACGGCGTGCCCCCTGCTCTGCAATTGAATAACGAACTGGCAAAGTCGTGCGAAGTTTCACCACGTCCATGGAGGAATAATTTCTCTTAATTCCCTGCCAACGGTCTTCAGTGAACCAGTTATAGTCGAGCTGTCGCGACTGCATCTCTGCGCTGAGTAACATATTCCTCTCCTTTACTTTCCATAGAAATTAAAATTGGATAAGCACTTAAAGTTAAAAACTCTTCGAAATGACTCGCGAGCACGAGGTTATTAAGTAACGTCATGGCCTTGTCGAGATGAAGCAGCTGCATCGGTATTATTTTATGAACCACTTCGTTTAAAATTTTATGATACAAATCCGGTACAAAGCTTCTGCCATCTGCAAGAATCACTCGATGATGCAAACACTGCCATAACTGACTTCTAGAAATTTCCGCAGTTGCAACATCTTCCATCAAGTTGTGAATCCCCACAGCCCCCATTCCTGAAAACCAATTATCGAGATACAAGAGTGAGACTTCGATATTCGAGCGGATCCCTTCTTCCGTGATACGACCATGATAAGGAGGAACACGCAGCAACTCTTCCTCGCGCACATGATAAGATGTTTTATAATTTTTTTGATGCGGTTCTGATCCTAGCGCTTTATCAAACTCAAACTCGGCCACCGCAATCAAATCAGGATGTGCGACCCAAGTTCCGTCAAAGCCCAAAGAAGCTTCGCGTTTTTTATCAGCTGCAACTTTGGCAATCGCATTCTTAGTCAGCTCTGGATCGCGACGATTTGGAATAAAGGCCGACATTCCACCAATCGCATGCGCCCCACGTTTGTGACAAGTTTGCACGAGCAGTCGACAATACGCCCCCATCATGGATTCATTCATGGTGACAGATTGACGATCGGGCAAAATGAAATCAGGACGCGTATGGAACTTTTTAATAAGACTGAAAATATAATCCCATCTCCCGGCATTCAACCCGACGACGTGATCTTTGAGAGAATAAAGAATCTCGTCCATTTCAAAAGCGGCAGCGATGGTTTCAATTAAAACAGTGGCGCGAATTGTTCCCACCGACAACGCCAAACGCTTTTGTGCAAAACGAAAGACATCATCCCACCACAAGGCTTCTTCTTGATTCTCTAATTTTGGTAAATAGAAATACGGAGCGGTGTTTCGGCGAAGAAGTTCATGAGCATTATGAAAAAGATAAAGTCCAAAATCAAAGAGCGATGCTGAAATAGCCTGACCGCGAATCTGAAAATGTTTTTCTTCCAAATGTAAACCGCGCGGCCGAACCACAAGGGTCGCAAGTTTTTCATTCAGCCTATAGACCCGACCTTCTTCGTTGGTATAAGTCAGTTCACGGCGTACGGCTTTCTTTAAAGCACTCTGGCCCGTTAAAATATTCTGCCATGTAGGAGATAATGAATCTTCAAAGTCGGCCATAAAAACTTTTGCGCCTGAATTCAACGCATTGATAATCATCTTCGGCTCAGCCGGACCCGTGATTTCAACTCGACGATCCAAAAGATCTCGCGGAAGAGGCGCAACCGTCCATTCGGAATTTCGTACCGATTCGGTGTCGGCATTAAAGTGAGGCAAGCTGCCATAGGCAAACTCCGCCGCTCGAGAACGACGCTTTATTAAGAGATGCCGTCTTAAGTTATCGAAGTTTTCATGGAGGGCTATTAAGAACTCAGCCGCATCCGGCGTGAGAATTTCCGCGCGTAAAATCTCTTCTGACATTGCGATCATCTCCTTATAGATGACGCTAGGCTGCCCTTTTGGCTGAAAAAATGACAGTGACGAAATTGAAATAAACGTTGTAATTTCGTAGGCTTAGAGTTTTTATTCAAAAGCAATTACTCTACATATGTTGAGCCACAGAAGGATTGGCTCAGTTCTGTGAGAGTATCTTTGAGATTTTTTACGGTCCTCTAGGGCATAACATGAGTGACTCTTGAAAGGAGCTTTCTTATGAAAAACCTACTTCTTGTTTCTTTGGTATTCCTGTCCGTCATCAGCGCAACTCAGGCCTTTGCTGGCGATCATTGTCGTCGACAAGACAATCGCTGCGAACAAAATTTCAGACGCGCAGACATCTATAAAGAATTACTTACAGCAGAAGGTGGCGACGTTAACGACGCCAAAGCAGGACTCGAAACAATTGATGCTCTCTCTCGAGATCTGGGGAGCAGTCTTAATACAACTGCGGCTAATTACATTTACATACTCAATCTTCTCGGCGGAAGCTATTACACACAGACCACGAAAAGCACAATTCTTTCCATTAGCGCGTATGTAAACCGAAACTATCAGCTAGCTGACATTGTTGATTATTTTGCCGATATTTATCAGGCGGAAAACCGCGACGTGAACGATGCCAGAATAGGATTAGAAACTGCTTGGATAGTTGCCAAAACGAATCGTATTTCACTATCAAAAGCCGTCGGTCTTCACATCAAATTGTTAAATTTGCTTGGTGGTAGTTACTACACTGAAACTACCAGAACAATTTATGCACAACTAGCGAATCATGGACGATACTATCCTGAAACCTTTCCCATTGAAGACGTCTATCGTGCCTATGTCACACTTTACGAAGCAGAAAATCGTGACGTGAATGACGCCATGACGGATTTGGATGTTGTTATGAAAGGTGCTCTTGCATGCGGAAATCTTCAGGAAGCACTTCAAGAATTCACCAGCATTCTGAATTCTCTTGGCGGCAGTTACTACACACAAACTGCGCAGAAAACTTATCGTGATATTTTTGGACTGTAGTTTTAAGAGAGTCGCACTCATAAAAGGTGCGACTCTTTTTAATTTCTATTCAAGAGCCTTCATGAGTTTTCCGTAGATTCCATCGAACCCACCGTTACTCATGATCAAAATCACATCGCCGCGTTTAGCGCGTGATTTAAGAGCTGTCACAATCTGATCAGCACCGTCGAAATCCTCAGCGGTCACGCCTGATTTTTTAAGGTCCGCAACTAATTCGTGACTAGAAAAACGATTTTCTTCGTCAATTTTAGATTGATCAAATGCCTTTGCGAGCATCACTTCATGTGAACCTTTAAAAGCTTCAACATAGTCCTGCTGAAAGACTTTACGACGAGAAGTCGCACTACGAGGCTCAAAGATCGAGAAAACTTTACGGCCTGGATATTTCTTTTGAATACCTTTTACAGTTTCACGCACCGCTGTCGGATGATGAGCAAAGTCCTCAATCACTAGAATGCCGTTTGGCTCACCCAAGATCTCTTGGCGACGCTTCACACCTTCAAAAGATTCCAAAGCGATTTGAATACGGTTTTCAGAGAAACCGAGGCATTTCGACATGGCGACCACTGCAGTTGCATTTAGGACGTTGTAATCGCCTGTGATTTGCATGTTGTAAGGACCTAAGATCTCACCTTTGTGGTGAACTTCGAATCCCAAACCGTTAGCATCTTGGAACAGGATTTTTGCACGGAAGTCAGCATCCGCTTTAAATCCATACGTGAATGAATTCTTGGCTTTGCAAAGCTTACGAAGCTCCATAACATTGTCATCTTCTGCGCACGCAAGCAAAGTTCCATTTTCAGGAATCAAATGCATGAGCTTTGCAAATGAATCCTTTACCGCTTGAAGATCTTTGTAGATATCCGCGTGATCAAACTCAACTGAAGTCAAAATCGCATGTTTGGGACGGTAGTGAACGAACTTAGGAACTTTATCAAAGAAGGCGGTATCATATTCATCACCCTCGATAATAAAATAGTTTCCCTCTGGATTTTTAAAAGACTGAGAAAAGTTTTTCGGAATACCACCGATAAGAAAACCGGGCTTCACGTTGGCATTCTCAGCAACCCACGCCATCATCGATGTCGTCGTCGTTTTTCCGTGAGTTCCAGAAATCACAACGCTTTCACGATTCTGAATAATGAATTCACCCATCGCTTTGGGCAATGATGTGTAGGGAATTCCCAATTTTACCAATTCTTGTGCTTCTTCATTGTTCGCAGAAATAACATTTCCCACGATCACAAAATCAGGGCGTGGGTTTAAGTTGGCTGCCTTATAACCCTTCATGATCGAAATTCCGATGCTTTCAAGTTGAGTCGACATCGGTGGGTACGGATTCATATCACTGCCGGTGATTTTAAATCCACGGTCTTTTAAAAGACCTGCAAGGGACGCCATTGCGGTTCCGCAAATTCCCATCAAATGAACATGACTGCCTGGTTTTAAATCCATTTAAAAATCCTTACTCTTATAATCCTGAGCGGCGATAGTTTTCTACAATCCAATTATGTATTTCTGGGCGCAAACTTGCAAAGGCCTTATTATCAGCTCCGTACAAAACGCGATTCGAGAGAACAATCACGCTCATATCCATTTTTGGATCATACCATACCGACGTACCTGTAAAGCCCGTGTGTCCAATAGAATCCAAAGAGAAGTAACTGCCACAACTTGCAGTTCCCGGTGTTGGCATCATATAGCCCATCGCCCAGTCACCCTTTCCTTCAGGAAGAGCACGCTTCGCAAACAACTGTGCGGTCTTCTGACGAATCGAATAGCGAGCAATACCAAGAATTTGCGAGCGTAAGTGCAAGGAATACCAACCCACATCATCCACACTTCCAAAGAGTCCCGCGTGCGTTGAAACACCGCCTAGAGTCCAGCAGTTCAAATCGTGAACTTCACCTTGGACAAGCTTACGACGCAGTGGACATTCTTCTGTTGGAGCAAAAAGACTTTGTTTCAAAGGCAATTGATTGCCTGGGTGGAAATCCAAAGTCGTTCCAGAATAGAATTTATTTTTGATATCCGTCCAAATCTCGAGAAGTCCTTTATCGTAAAACTTCTCCAGGACAAATCCTAAAACCCAAAAGCCAACATCGGAATAAACCGCGGTCTCTTTTTTCTCAACTGGCAAAGATTCGAGGATCTTACGAAGCTTTTCTCTTTTAACAGTTTCACTTTCTGTCCAATTGATTTGCTCATAAAGAGGCGTCCACCAAACTAGACCAGAAGTATGAGTGAGAAGTTCAGAGAGTTTGGTTTCTTTATGCTGAAACCAAGGCAAGACATCTGAAACTTTTGTTTCAAAGTTCCATTTACCCAATTCAAATGCCTGCATCATGGCCTGGGTCGTAAAAATCACTTTCGTGAGGCTAGCTAAATCATAATAAGGATAGGTGTTGCCAACCGCCACATCACAAATAATACGACCACCTTGATAAGCTCGAACCATCACACCAGGCGTGGTGTCGCGGATGCGCTCTTCAAGTTGCTTCATCAAATTTTTCTCTAGGACTGAGAACTTCATTAAGGACGTCCTCCTGTTTGAATAATTAAGTGACCGCGCCCTGCTTCAACATTGAGTACGCAGGGAGTATTAAACGGAATAGGTCTTTGGATCGTACCATGGCCAGCCTGCATTCCAGAAAACACCGGAATATCCAAATCATCTGCCCAACGTTTAAAGACTTTATTAAAATTGTTTTTACCTGTCGCAGGCTCCGCACCGCCAAGGAAATCTCCCAGCAAAATCCCATGACATTTTTTTAAAACGCCACCCTGACGAAATTGCTCTAACATGCGGTCAATGCGATAACCGCGCTCTCCCCAATCTTCGAGGAAAAGCAGTTTATTGTCGGCATTGATTTGCCACGGAGTTCCCATCGAGCTCTGCAAAGTCGTCAGATTACCGCCGACGATTTTCGATTTTAAATTTCGAACTTTTTTTGCCGCATCATTAAGTGGTTTTAACTTCTTAAACTCAACTTCAGTTTGCTGGCCAAAGAAAATACGATGCAATTCTTTTTCATCACGCGGAGGAACAACTCCACGCCCCATGCGATCAAGAATCGGAGAATGAAAGACCGGCCAACCCCATTCTTGAATAATGAACGTCTGCAATGAGGTGACATCACTGAGACCAATAAGGAGTTTTACTTCCTTTGGCTTTTTCATTTTCGCCATCATCGGCAACAAGCGATTGCTGCCGTATCCACCACGCAAGCACCAAATCACGCGGGAGTCCTTGGCTTCCAAAGCATTTTTCAAAAACTGAAAACGTTCTTCATCTTCGTTTGAATGCAAGAAATGCGGTTTGATCAAATTTTTTGGAATACGAGGAACAAGCTTCCATTTCAAAAGAAACTTGCGAGACCCTTCGATCTCTTCAGCCGGCGACGGATATCCCGGAGATATCGCATCAATCACATCTGATTCTTTAAAAAACTTCCAGTAAGGCATTATTTAACTTTCTTCAAAATTTCGCGCACGGATTTCTTATGTTTCTTTCCTGCGAAAATTTCCTCAATCTCACGAGGTTTCAATAGTTCGCTGACAGTCTCATCCGACATCAAGCGATCTTTGAGATGCTCACCGTATCCCAAAGAATGACAAAGTCTTTGCACCAAAGCGTAAGCTTCTTCACGAACCATTCCTTTTTGAACCAGCGCTAGAAGCACATGTGAACTAAAGAGCTGACCTTGAGAACTTTCGATATTATCCAGCATCCGCTTTTTATTTACATCCAAACCGTCCAACAAAACGCTCATCCGATGAACAGCGTAGTCAGCCACAATAAATGCATCCGGGAAAATCACGCGCTCAACGGAAGAATGACTGATATCGCGCTCGTGCCACAAAGCCACGTTTTCCATCGCTGACACGGCATAACCGCGGAGCAAGCGTGAAAGACCCGTGATATTTTCAGCACTGATGGGATTTTTCTTATGAGGCATCGCCGAAGAACCTTTTTGACCCTTCGTAAAACCTTCAGTCACTTCACCCACATCACTGCGTTGTAAGTGACGAAGTTCCACCGACAGACGTTCAAGGCCGGTTCCCAACAAAGCCAAAGCAGAAATCATTTCCGCATGGCGGTCTCTAGGAATCACTTGAGTCGCAATTCTTTCAGGAACAAGTTTTAATTTTTTTGCAACAGCAGCTTCAACTTTCGGTGGTTGACTTGAGAACGTACCAACAGCACCACTCAATTTACAAACACGCATATTGTTCAAAGCATCTTTCACGCGTTTTTTATTACGGCGAGTTTCTTCAAGAAATCCTGCCATTTTAAAACCAAATGTCGTGGGTTCCGCAAACATCCCGTGAGTGCGACCCGCGCAAAGCGTGTCTTGATGTTTGTTCACCAAAGTCTTCAGAGATTTCTCTAAGTTCGTAATCGTTTGCAGTAAGAGTGCACCGGCTTCTTGGACTTGCAAACTAAAGGCCGTATCAAGAACGTCCGAAGACGTCATCCCATAGTGAATGTATTTTCCGTGAGGGCCGACATTTTCGGCAAGATTTGAAACAAACGCGATCACATCGTGCTTGGTTTCTCTTTCAATCTCGGAAATTCGTTTAACACTAAATCGCGACTTTTTACGAATGGCTTGAGCCGCTGCTTTTGGAATAATTCCCATTGTGGCTTGAACTTCGGCCACTGTGATTTCAACTTGCATCATCTTCGCAAAACGTTGATCTAAATCCCACAAAAGTCCCATCTCTGGACGGGTGTAACGCTCGATCACTGCTCTTGTTCCTTTCGTTTTGCTTTTTGCTCTTTCAGAAGTTTTTCTTTCCACCAGTTGGAGAGCTCTACACGGATGGTTTCATCGTTTTCAAAATAAGCACTCCACGCATAGTGAGGCCATACCTCAGGACCACCGAGATAAAGATTCTTTTGAATGCTTTTGCCACGGCGGGCTTCGTCTTGCTCTGCAAACACCGGATGGCGAGGAGCCCCGAGTTGCGCATAAGTATAATAATACTCTTGCGGGAAGCTCAAAACCTGAGGTTCTGACAAAGACATGCGAGAAACTAAAATTTCACGCATGCGCTTACTGCGATCTGTGAGATATTCTTTGTTAAATCTTTGCACCGTCGGAATTCTCATCCACACGTCAAATTGATCTGGCAAAGATGTTCGTTGAAGCACCATCATATTTTCATGAGTCCACGGGGACTCTCTATCTTCCAACATCACAGTGTGAAGCGGAAGACTGTCGCGCTCAAAACAAGACTGCAAACCAACGCGGTAACGAACCCAGCACCATTCAGATTCCAAGGCGCCCTCTGGGAAGAAATATTTCCCCAGACGTTCGTTCATAAAATACGTCTCTTCACTCGATAACATCCAAACAATTTGCTCCAATCGGAACAATCCTTGCTTTTCCCCCGCCAGCTCTAAACCTGTAACAGATTTTCCCGAACCGAAGGACACGTCGACAATTTGCTGGGGACGGAGAACTTCCACGCCTTTGCTTTCAAGCCACTGAAAGGATTTTTCAAGTCCTGCACGCGTACTGCCACGGACTAAGAATGAAGAAAATAGAGGAAGTGCTTCGCCTTCTAGAGCAGATTTAGCATTCGGCGCGTAGGTACTACCTGCCCATTGGTGCGCAAAATGCCACAACCAAGATTTTTGAAATGAAAACGACGAAGCGCTTTTGTAAATTGCTTTTTGAGTTTTTTCGGTTTGATTGCTGAGCAGAAAATCTTGAATTGCGGGATGCAATTGCAACTTCTCGATTTTGAATTTACTCAAAGGACCTTTACACTCAATCGGCCCTTCTTTTAACCAAAGGGTAAATCCTTCTGGAACTTCCACAAACGGATCGTCTGCATAGAGGCGCTCTAATTGAGATTCCGAAATTCTTTCGTTACGAAAAAAACCAAACGGACCCTCAACATCTTCTGTTGGCCAAACACCTAACTTAGAAGAAACGTCCACCAATGTTGTTTTGATTCCTTCGTGAGCAAGACTCGCTGCTAACCAGTGCCCGCGACCATAGGCTGAAATAATAATAACTGGACTGCCAAGTTCCATGGTCGGAATGCTCCTCTAGCTGGTCTGCACTTCAGCTCAACTGAAGTAGTGAAAAAACGCGTAAGACTTCTGAACTATTAGAAAATCAGCGGCTTTTCTTGTCAACGACTCACACCGCATCAATTCACTTGCGACTCCCTTATTCGAAAGAACCCCGCTAGAATAAAAACACTTTCTGGAAAGGTCTTTATGAAACATCTGTTTTTAGCTCTTAGCCTCCTTGTGACAGCACCTACTTTCGCTGCATCTGCTCAGAACTTTTTTGAACTCTCTGCGACTGATATCAGCGGTAAGAAAGTTAATTTTTCTACTTACAGAGGCAAAGTCGTCCTTGTCGTCAACACGGCTTCCGAATGCGGCTTCACACCTCAACTCAAAGAACTGGAAGAAATGTACAAAAAATATGCAAGTCGTGGCTTCGTTGTCCTTGCCTTTCCGTCGAATGACTTTAAGCAAGAACCAGCTAGTAACGCAGATGTAAAAGCCTTTGCCGCAAAAGAATACGGAACGACTTTCCCATTTTTCGAAAAGGCCCCTGTCAAGGGCCCTGAGAAACAAGAAATTTATAAATTCCTGACTGAGAAAAAGCCGGGAGTTCTCTTTAAAGATGTCGCTTGGAACTTTGAAAAATTCTTGGTGAACAGAAAAGGCGAAGTGATCGAACGCTGGTCATCGATTACGAAGCCCTCAGCTGGCTCGGTCACAAAATCAGTTGAAAAAGCCTTGGCAGAACCGCTTTAAGGTTTGAGAAGTTCTCGTTTAATACTATCACTGGTTGGGAAATCAGGGCGCTTGATCAAAGCTTCGATCAATTTGCGATGATCTTCATAATCTTTTTGCGCGCCGGCCATGGAACGATTTTGACTGGCGCGAACTCGCAATTCGTCTTTTTCTCTATTCAAAGACTCAAAAATCGCCTGTGCTCGCTGATCGGATCGCAAATCCCTTGACTGAGTTTTAATAAAATACTCCGCAGCCTTATCGTAATCTTTTGCACCGGCATTGATTTTTGCAGCGACCCAATAGTCACGTTCGGTTTTGCCAACTTTCGGGTCCTTCATGATAGACTCTAAGTTTTGCGCCGACCTTTTGTAAGACTCAACGGAAGCCTCAATTTTTCCATCGCGCGCGGCTTTTTCGGCATCAAGCCTTAAAGAATTGGCCTTACTTCGAGTCGCAAAAACTTCATCTGCCCATTGACCTGTCACACCTTCACGCATCAAAAGCTCACGTTCGTAACGATCAAAACCCGCTCTTTCCAGAATCTTGGATTTTTCTCGGAGTTCCTGAGACGTATAACTGTAATAACCTCGACCAGAACCCGCACCCACTTCATGGGCATCGATAATGGCTTTTTTCTGCGCATCCGAGAGGACTCGCCCTTCCGCGCCCCAAATTTCAGTCAAACGTTTTTCCGCATAAGCGATGCGCTCTGTATTTGAAAGCTGACCCATTTTTCGTAAGCCCGAAAGTTTCGCAATTTTTGAAGCTTTCGCCGCCTTAAATGCGATGCCAGCACCTCCACCAAATGTGGTAGCAACTGAAGCAACTGCCTCGCAAAGCATCTCTCGGTATACTTGCGTGTTGTAACATTGAGGCTGAACTTTTAGATCCTTGAGAAGCTCTTTTGCTCTCTCAATAAGACCCGGCCCGACTTTTCTTTGAGCATCCCGATACGCAACAAATTCCTGCTCTTTCACATCTAGATTTTGTCCGCGTTTGCGCTGAACTTGCGACATCACTTGGTGATTTCTTTTCTCTCGAGCTTCTTGCAAACGAGCACGGATCATTCCGCAATGCATGTTTTCAAGTTGAGAATCAGAAAGCTTCGGAACTCGCAAAATTTCCGGGACGGCAAGATTGTAGTCGTCGAAAATCGCACGTTTGCTTACCGGATCTTTTGCGCATTCTTGCTCGGCCGCGATTTCTTTGCGCAGGTCAAGACCTTCAATCATCGAAACCCCGAGATCTTCAACAAAATTCCAGCCACCTTGGGCGCAGTCTTTTAAAAAACTATTCGATGTTTCAAAAGAAGTACCTTGAGACGAGCAATCCAATTGCTTGCGCAAGACTTCGCCGGGCTCCATTTTCGCGTAGAGGGCCTGACACTCGGAACTGTTTCGAGTTTCAACGCAGACTTTGTCTGAAAGTGCTTCCAGCTTACCCAGATTGTTTTCATGTGGATAACAAAGCTGATCTGTTTCCGCATAGGCAAAAACCGAAAGAGACCAGACTATTAGGAAGTATTTAAACTGCTTCATCTAAAGTCCTATCGGTTGAGCCGCTCTCAAATTAACGCCTCACCCCCACTTTCGCTTCGCTTTTCCCGGGGATCGTCTCATTATGAATCATAATGAGATTCTTCCCTTCAAGTTAGACACTTTTCTTTGAAGTTTTTCCCATTTTCATTCGATAATATAGGTATGGGGGAAGCTGTGAAAACCACGTCTTTAATTTCTCATCTCTTTTTGGCACTCGTTTTGGTGGGATGCGGACTCCTATTGTCTCATCCAGCACACGCTCAATCTCAATCCGACCAGAAACATTATCTTTTAGCACAATCAGATCCAGACGAGGCCTATGACCCGTTCACTGACTACAGTGAATTCGATGAAGAGTCTGACGAAGAAGCTGATATCAACTTCTTCCGTAACGGTCGCTTCTTTACAATTGGTTTGTCTGGCGGTTACCGTGGCTTCACTGGCAACATGGCCAATATCTATGATCCAGCTCCAAACTTTGGTATTTTCCTGAGCTACTTTTTCGATCTTCGTTTGGCTCTTTCCTTGGGATTCCAAACAGGCGATCACTCTGTGAAGTTCACAACTCAGAATAAAACAAACACCTACACAGGTAACGTGTCACTTTCCTCTTTAAACTTTGATTTGAAGTATTACTTGAACACGCAAAACGTAACTCGTGGTCTTGCCGATTTAAATCCGTACATCTTGGGTGGTATCGCGCAATTCTATCGTACTTATACCATCAACACTCTTGATGATTACGCGCGGGATGCAGCGATGGGCTTCGATATCGGTGCAGGTCTAGAGATCCCACTCATGCGTAAAAAAGCTTACCTCGGTATTCAAGCAGCTTATCACTATGTGAACTTCGGTGATGAAAACAAATCTTTTGTCACAACGGGTGAACGCCTTGATGAAACGATCACAGGCGACTTCTATGACCTACTCTTCATCATAGGAATGAACTTCTAATCTCGTATTAATTTCTATTTGCTGAAGAGCAAATCAATGACTTGTAAAAGGAGGCCCAGTCCGATCACAATGGGCCCTCCCCACCAGATAATAAATTTCCAGTGCGGATACATGGTGTAACTCACGAACTTATCTTTATCGATAAAGCTCGCCTCTTTTTCTTTCTCGCTGGTTCCACGTAAGAATGTCACCAAGATTCCCAATGTCACCACTGGTAAAATCCAGTTGATCAATAAAGAATCCAAGGACTCAATCAACGACCGATTGCCAATACGAACAGTTTTAAAGAGAGAACTTGAAAGAGCCGGGAAAATCGCCAATGCCAGAGCAATAAGACCTGAATACCAAGTCGCACGTCCCCGCTCCATTTGTTTACGGGCATCCACCCAGTTCGAAACGACAACTTCCAACAAACCGATACTGGCATTCAGAGCCGCCAAATACAAACACGCAAAGAACGCCAATCCAAAAAGAGCGCCCCCACGAATCGACAATAAATATCTTGGCAAGACTTCAAACATTAAAGCCGGATCCGTTAACGGCACATTCGAGGCTTGAAATGCGACTGGAAAAATCATCACCACCGCAACCAATGACAACGCCGTATCTACCAAGGCTACACGGAACCCTGCTGTTGGAACATGATCCGACTCCCGCATATAAGAACCGAAAGTGACCATGGTCCCAAACCCCACAGAGAGAGTAAAAAACACGTGACCTAAAGCGTGCCCCAAAGATGACAAAGTGAGTTTTGAAAAATCAGGATAAAACAGGAAACGCAAAACTTCTGGAGTTGAAGGCAGAGAGAACGAACGGAAAAGCAAGATCGCAACTAAAACTGCAAATAATGGCATCAAGGAGCTGATCCAACGCTCAAGTCCTTCCTGCACACCCTTCACCACCACAACAACGGTGATCAACAGATGCACGGAAGCCAGCAAGAGCTGCAACCAACCATTGGACATCAACGACGCCAGATTGGTTTTATCAACAGCCATTTCAGGACCCGCAAAAAGACTCACTAAAAACTGAGTCATGAAATGCAGAACCCATCCACTAATCACGGCATAATAGGAAAACACAACGATACTGAGGATCACGGCAAAGCGACCACTCCATTTAAACCCAGTACCTGCACGCTGGCTAAGTTGCTGGGTGGCCACGATCACCGATTTACGAGAGTTTTTCCCGATCATCAGTTCCGCGATCAAAAGTGGCGCGCCAATCGCCAGTGACATAAAAACATAGAGCAGGATAAAGGCCCCGCCCCCGTTTTCACCCACGACATATGGAAAGCGCCAAAGATTTCCCAGGCCACAGGCAGAACCAATGGCCAAGATGTAAAATCCAAAGCGCGTACGCCACGAACCGCGTTTAGCCATTCGAATCGCCACCACGACGGGACTTCATACAGAAGATACGAATCGGCATCCCGTGAAGATCCCAACGTTCCTTGATGTTCTTAATCAAGAAACGACGGTACGAATTCGTCACACCATCTGGATGATTTGCAAACGCAATAAACGACGGTGGTTTTTGATAAGTTTGAGTCAAGTAGTAGAACTTCACATTCGTTGTTCCCCAAACCGGAGCTGGAGCCTTACGAATTGTTTCAAAGAAGAAGTCATTCAACTCTGAAGTTGGAACGCGGAAACTCAACTGTTCTGAAACTCGTTCGATCATTGCAAATAAGTCGTCAATACCTTGACCCGTTTTCGCACTCGTAAAAACCACGTTTACGTCATCGAAAAAGTGAAACTCGCGCTGAACTTGTTCTCGGAACGTTTTGCGATACTCCGGAATCTCACGACCACCTAAGTCTGATTTATTCGCCACCAAGATCACACCTTTGTGATCTTCTAGAATCGCTTGCATGATACGAGCATCCTGGTCGCTTGGACCTTGAGTTCCGTCGACCATCAAAAGCACGATATCGGCTCTGCGAATTGCTTCTTGAGACTTAAACGCGGAGATGATCTCTAGATCTTCTTCACGTTTTGCAGAACGACGCAAACCCGCTGTATCAACCAAAGTGTACTTCTTGCCGTTGTACGCAAATGGAGAGTCGACAGAGTCAATCGTAGTCCCAGCTACGTCTGATACGATCATGCGGTTGGTACCTAAGATCGCATTACAAATAGAACTCTTACCAACGTTAGGCTTACCAACGATGGCGATGTTCGTGCCCTCTTTCAGAGTCATCACTTCCGTATTGATTTGGCCTGTGATCCACTCAAGGATCTCAGCAATACCACGGCGTTGTTCAAAGGCCGCAGTGACCATATCGACACCGAATTCGTAGAAATCCGCTTTTGCCATTTCTTCGTCAGTGATTTTATCAATTTTATTTAAAACCAAAAGAAACGGTTTACCTGACTCATTGGCTACGCGAATGATGTCACGGTCTTCAGGAACAAGTCCTGCACGACCATCCATCACGGCCACGATCATATCCACAGAATCTAAAAATTCTGTGACTTGTTCACGGATAAGTTTAGAGAAGATATCTCCTGCTTCCGTGATACCGCCTGTATCGATAAGATCAAAGTTCTTACCCCAGATTTCAACGGGCTCAATGATAATATCACGAGTCACCCCAGCTTGGTTTTTTACAACGGCCTTACGAGTTTCTGTGACGATGTTAAACAATGTCGATTTACCGACGTTGGGACGACCGATAATCGCAACTTTGGGTGCGAACTCAGTCTTCTGATTTTGCTGCATATCCCAACTCCTTCATCATTCTTTTATTTTCAAACCATTCAGGTTTCGCAATGACTTTCAAATCCAAGAAAATCTTAGAATCCAAAAGTTTTTCAATTTCTTTACGTGCTTCCATGCCGATTTGTTTGATCACAGCGGCTTCTTTACCGATCACGATCGCCTTGTGGCTCTCTTTAGAAACGATAATTTCCATGTGAAGTTTTGGCATTTTGGACTCTTCGTCGAACTTGATCATACGAACAGCCATCGAATATGGAACTTCTTGATGTAGAAGCTCAAAGCACTTTTCACGTACGATTTCAGTCGCCATTTCACGCACGTTTTCGTTTGTGAAAAGCTCAATATCGTAAAGTGGTGCTGGACTCTCAGGCATCAACTCCAAGAACTCAATCAAAAGAGCATCGCGCTCTTCTGCATCTTTTTTAGAATCTTTCGCCGAGAAAGAAAGCACTTTGCCTTTTTTCTTTTCAATCATGTCTTTCAAAATCATCACACGGTGACTTTTTTCTGCCAAATCCGTTTTCGTAATCACGGCAATCCAAGGTTTTCCACTTGCTGCCACCATATCGATGATTCTTTCAGCATCTTCTGGTTTTTGTTCATCAACGCTCACAACCGCAATCAAAGCATCCGAGTCACCGATCACTTCTTTCGCTTCTTGAGCCAAGAACGCATTCAAACCTTTATCAGCTTTGATCACGCCCGGAGCATCCACGAATACGATTTGTCCTGCGTCTGAGGACCAAATGCCCAAAATACGACGACGTGTTGTTTGCGGTTTTGAAGAGACAATGGATACCTTCTCATCAACCAAATAATTCATCAGCGTGCTTTTGCCAGCATTTGGCTGCCCGATGAGTCCTAGAAATCCTGCTTTGTATCCCATTTAATTTGTCTCCTTCAACCGCTCAACTAGCGCGTTTTTTGCCGCTACTTGCTCGGCGTTCTTCTTACTTTTTCCACGGCCTTGGGCCCAAACTTCGTCCTTCACTTTAACACAAACTAGAAATTCCCGTTCATGTGGAGGACCTTCTTCTGCGAGCACCTCATAACGAGGCGTCTCTTTCATCGACTTTTGTACCAATTCTTGTAAACGCGTTTTGTAGTCACTCTCAAAATCTGCCTGACCACTGCAAACACGAGTACACAGTTTTTCGAATTCTTTTCGCAAATACGTACGAGTCACTTCAAAACCCGCATCCAGATACAAAGCACCCACAAGCGCTTCAAAACTAGATGAAATCAAGCGAGGCTTGGAGTCACCACCGGTCTGGATCTCGCCTTTACCAAGCTGCAAAAGCTTATTAAGACCCATCTCGATCGCCAGCTCCGAAAGAGCATTCTCATTCACAATACTGGCGCGTTTTTTAGACAGACCGCCTTCTGTGTCTTGAGGGAATTTCTCGTATAGAAACTCTCCCACAACCAGGTCAATCACCGCATCACCAAGGAATTCTAACTTTTCGTTATGCTCCGTCGGTGTTTTTAATTCATTTGCATAGCTTTTATGAGTCAGAGCTCGCTCAAGAAGCTGAGGATTTTTGAACTTATGTTGAAGGCGTTCTTCTAAAGACTTCATACCTTCACCTCCGCTACCAAGTGACCTTCCATGTGTTGTTTATTAGAGTGATCATACCCTGTTACAACCAGATCCACCTCTTGGCCCGACCAGTGCTCTAGGAAGCTTTCAGCACCCATGATATCCACTGGCCAGTAGTCGTGACTAAGACCTTGTCCGCCTTTAGCGGCGTTTTTCAGAACCAGAACTTTTTTAGATGTTCCGATTTGTTTTTTTGCTTCTGCTTCATAACGACGAAGACTCAATTCACGCAATCTCTGCGCACGCTCGGCACGAACATGCGGATACACAGATTCTTCCAAAGCAGCGGCGCGAGTTCCTGGGCGTTCACTATAAGGGAAAACGTGGATTTTCGTCCAAGGAAGCTCAGCCAGAGTATTGTAAGTATCTTGGAATTGTTCTTCTGTTTCAGTTGGGAAACCGACAATCACATCCATACCGATAAAAGCACCTGGCACCTTTTCAGCAATGGCCAGCAAAGACTTACGAACATCGTCTTGCGTGTATTTGCGCTTCATATGGAAAAGCACATCGGTGTTCGCACTTTGAATGCTCATATGGAAATGAGGACACATGCGAGGGTCTTTATAGAGATCCAACAAGCGCTCTGTCACTTCCACCGGTTCAAGCGACGACAAACGGAAACGTGGCACTTGGGTTTTAGCGAGAAGATTTTCGATCAAATCTTCAAGAACATATTTTTTGCCGGTTGAATCATCTTCGTAATCCCCGATATGCACGCCTGTCAGAACAACTTCGCGAGCGCCTTCAGCGTAAAGATCATTGATACGTTTAACCAGTTCGGAAACAGGAATACTGCGACTTTTACCGCGCGCATAAGGAATAATACAATACGTACAGAAGCTGTTACAGCCGTCTTGGATTTTTAAGAATGTGCGCGTGTGTTGGCTTTCAATACCACCACCGGCTTCCAAATCTTCTTTTTTAAAGATATTGGACTTAAAGACTTTTTCAGTCAGTTCACCTTTGAAATGCTTATTCAAAAGTTCAGGCAGTTGACCCTTATGAGAGTTTGCCACAACCAAGTCAGCACCTGGTAGATTCGAGAACGAACCCGTATCCACTTGCGCCGCACAACCTGTCACGACAACCGTACAGAACGGGTCTTTAACTTTAAGACGTCTTATGTAACGGAGAGCTTCTTTCGTTGCTTCCGCCGTTACCGCACAAGTATTCAGGACATGAATGCGCGCCGAAGAATCACCGCGCACCACAGGTGCAAAGCCGTTTGAATTCAGATTTTTCTGAATCAAGCCGGCATCGTAAGTATTCACCTTACAACCGAAGGTGTGTACCTGATACTTTAGAGAGTGATCCATCCGCCCCCCATAAGTTGACGATCACGATAGAACACAGCTGCTTGCCCCGGCGTCACCGCACGTTGGGCATCTTTAAATTTCAATTTATAACCAGTTTCAGTTTTCAAAACTTGCGCCGGAGAAGCTTTGTGCTGATAGCGGATTTTCACATTCATCATCTCGCCATCTTGGATTTCGCTTAGCAAATGCAAATCCACGACGTCCACTTCATGAGTGAACAAATGAGATTCATCACCCACCCAAACTGTGTTGTCTTTTGCGTCGATTTTAATCACGAATAATTTTTCGTGATAATCCATACCAAGACCTTTTGATTGTCCATAGGTGTAGTTATGAATTCCATCATGAGGAGCCATCACTTCGCCAGTTGGGAAGCGTTTGATAAAACCTTTTTTCGTATCAAGAACGGCTTTATCAACTTGGCCTTTGATAAAATTTTGATAGCCGATATTTCCAACAAAGCAGATACCTTGAGAGTCTTTTTTGCGAGCTGTTGAAAGCCCCATACGCTCAGAATACGCGCGAACTTCAGGCTTTGTCATATCGCCCACTGGGAATTTCAATTTCGGAATCAAATTTGGATCAATTGTGAACAAGAAATACGTTTGGTCTTTCCAATCATCCGTCGACGTGTGAATAGACGCTTGACCTTTGTCATCGTAAACGATTTTTGCATAGTGGCCTGTTGCCAAATAATCGCAATCAAGCTCTTTCATTTTACGAACCAAGTGGTCAAATTTCAGATACGTATTGCAGTTCACGCAAGGAAGCGGTGTTTGCCCTTCCAAGTATGCTTTTAAGAATGGATCAATGACAGATGCTTTGAATTTCGCTTCACAGTTTAAAACGTAAAACGGAATTCCCAAACGATCTGCGACAGACCTTGCATCGTCAACGTCGATGCTTGAACAACAAGTCCCGTTGCCTTCTTCGATATCACATGTGGAATAATCCCACACTTGCATCGTAGCCCCGATCACTTCATAACCTTGTTCGACTAAGAGCGCAGCCGCGGCAGAACTGTCCACGCCTCCGCTCATAGCAACAAGAACTCTCCCTTTAGACATGGTAAGAATCTCCTTCTCCTTCATTCAGTGTGCGCAGTCTTTGCACCACAGTTTTTAATGCTTCAATAAATCCATCGACTTCAGCTAAAGTCGTTTCCCATCCAATGCTGAGACGCAAACTGTTTTGCGCTTCTGCACGAGTCAGTCCCATTGCTAAGAGCACCGGACTGGGCTCTGGGTTTCCGCTTGAGCAAGCAGCTCCCGTTGAAACCGCGTAACCTTGAATATCAAGAGACATCAACATCGTCTCCCCGTCCACACCTTGCAAAATCAAAGAACTTGTATTCGGCAAACGTGCTGTCTCCCCGGCCGTCACCGTCACGTCAGCAATTTCCGCCAGAATGCGTTTTTCCATATAGTCGCGCAGCGTTTGCAATTCCTTGGCTTTTTCAGCAACTGTCGACAAGCGACGAGCCGCTACACCTAAGGCGCCAATGCCAAGAGTATTTTCCGTGCCCCCACGGCGGTGACGCTCTTGTGCGCCCCCGTGAATCAAGGAACTGACGTTGTTCCCCTTTTTCACATATAAAAAACCAGTACCTTTGACAGAATAGAATTTGTGTCCCGAGAATGATGCAAAATCCACATCCAGGTCGCGAACATTCAAAGGCAATTTCCCAAACATTTGCACAGCATCCGTATGAAAGAGTGCCCCCACGGCGTGCGCTTTTTTCGCAAGCTCTTTAATCGGGAACAATGTGCCTGTTTCGTTATTCGCGCTCATAACTGATACCAATGCTGTGCGCTCACTCAAATGCGATTCAAAGAACTCCATATCGAGTTCGCCCTTACGGTTCACAGGAATATAATCAACTTCCGCGCCGAGAGCTTTTAAGTGTTCCATAGTCTTCATCACGCTTGGATGTTCGACGGCAGAACACATGTAGTGATTGCGGTGTTTTTTATCCGCAGAAACAAATGGACCTGTTTGATAGTAATCGAACAAGCCTTTCAAAACTGTGTTGTTAGATTCACTGCCACCTGAAGTGAAAATGATTTCAAGTGGGTGCGCATGAATATTATCAGCAATAATTTTGCGCGCATCACGGATGATGTTTTTTGGTTGTCTTCCCGCCCAATGAATTGAACTGGCGTTCCCCCATGCGGACACGATTTCAGGCAAAGCCTCCTGGACCTCGCGACTCACAGGAGTCGTGGCATTGTGATCAAAATAGTGGAAGACTTTGGTCGAGTTCATAAGCTGCGGGAAATTAGCACATTTTATAAGTATTGAAAACCATTAAGAGAATATGGGAGTTTTGGGCTGCCTAGGACCTGGCCAGGACTGAAATAAGTTCAGGGGTTTTTCACTCAAAAAGCCCCTAAAGCCCTTATGTTCCTAGCTTTTTTGACCGATAAACAAGCTAATGAGCACAACCGCTTGGTATGAACATTTTAAAGAAAAGCTTGATGGCCTTCAAGAAGACTTCGCCAGTAGCCATGCGAAAGTAAGCCTATTGGTCTACGCCTTCCAGATTGAGCGCATCAGTTCTGAGGAATACTTGTCTTGGGCGATGGCTCATTACCAACTACCTAAACTTCAAAGTCGATTTTTTTTAGAGACTCCTCCATCCCAGGAAATGTTCGCGAAGTGGGCGACCCATTATCTATGGTCGGCGGAGTGTCTGCCTGTGGCGGAGTGGGATGGGTCGCTTATCGTGGCGTGTCTCCAACCGCCGCAGGATTTTCCTTCATCTCTGAACGTTATTCCGGTCCTTGCATCTGTGGAAGATCTTGCGAAAGCTTGGGAGTCTTATCACAAAGAAGAAGAACTTGCGATTCCGACAGCGGAAACTCAAAGCGTTCCTGAAGGAATTGATTTATCTATGGCAACTGTTGTTCATCCGAACAAATCAGATGCCTTTAGCATTGAAGATTTAGGCATTGATTCATCTGATGACTCATCTCCTTCTGTTGACGGTGAAGAGTCGGAAGATGCCGTAGCGGAAATTGCTCCAGAGGAAGCTCTTGAGGGTTTAAGCTTCGACGCTCCCACAACACTCGTGAAGCTTGAGTCACTTGCTCCATTGGCGGGTGAACAAACTTCGACGGGACTTATCAAAACAGAACCTGTTGCAAAAGCAGAAGTTTCTGATGCGACAGCTATTTTCAAGCCAACAACTCCGGACACAGAGCCCTTAACTCTGTCTTCGATTCCAACACCTGCACCGGTTTCAACACCGACTCCTGCACCTGCCGTTGCCAAAGCAGCTCCGGTGATTCCTCCGCCTCCACAAAAGAAGGCTGAAGAAACAAAAGTCGACGATAAAACCAACACAGGTATTCGTACAAGAGATGTTGCTGGAACAGCAGCAGCGGCTGCCGTCGCTGTTCTTCCCGTCAATCCTCAAGCGAAAGCAGCAAAACCATCCTCGAACCCAGGTATGGATGCCAGCTTCTGTCTTGAAAGTTTGAAAAAGAAAAATGCTTCGCTAGACGAGAAAGTTAAAACAACTTTCACGGAAATGAAGAGCCACTTTGAGAAATCTTTGATCCTCACTTTGGATGAAAAAGAAAGTCAGTTACTAGTTTATGCTTGGGATGAAAGTTTTAAAGGCGTTCGCGATCCTTCGATCCGCGTGCCTTTACGCCTGCCAAGTATCTTCAATATCGTGGCTTCAACTCAAAAGCCTTTCCACGGGTACATCTCTTTGAATGAAATCAATGAGAAGTTCTTTGAGGATTGGAATCAAGGCCGAATCCCAGACCACGTCACCATCACACCGTTAATTTTGGGTGAAAAAATGGTCGGCATGCTCATGGGATTCGCTGAAAAATCAGCTTATAACAAAATGTCCTTGGGTCTTGCAGAAAGACTTGCGACTGATTTTGTTAAAAACCTTAAAGCTGCTTAAAACTGAGCGACCATTCCTAAAGTCGCTGCAAATCCTTCACTGTAATAGCTGTATGACTGCTCATAGCGGTAATCTGTGACGTTATCTAAACGCAGATACACTTCAAAACTTTCATTCAGATACTGGCTGGCTGACAAGTTCCCAATCACATAACCTGGAAGCTCCGTATAAGTCGTTGAGCCGTTTTTATCAGAGCGAGGACCTACACCTACGATTTCTGCCTGAATCTGGAAGGATTCCCAAGTGTAGCCATAACGAGCGCTACCAGACACCAGCGGACGACGAATCAACCATTGCTTATTCGTTTCATCCCAAGGCTCTTGATAGCCGGCGACTAAGGAAACTTGATTGTTGGGATCAATTGTCCAACCGTAAGCGGCTTCCACACCTTTGGTGTTGGATTTACCAATGTTATAGAACTTACGAGGAGTACCTTGAGTTGCCATCAAGTTTGAAAACTCTGTGTAGAACACCGTCATCGAAGCATTCATGCTGTCGTTTAATTTTTGCTGATGGCTCAATGAATAGCTGACAGATTTTTCTGCTTCTAGATCTGGATTTCCGTAAGAGCTGTACAATTGAAATAACGAAGGTGATTTAAAACCTGTTGCAACTTCAAATTTTGTGTTTTCCTGAAACACAAGTCCCAACTGCCCCGTTACAACTCCGTCTTCGTATTCCCAAGTTTCAAAGCGCCCACCGAAAGAAGCCTTAATTCCTGAACCTAAATCTTGATCGTACTTAGCAAAAATTCCTCTTAGTTCAGAGAAGACATCTGAAGCCACCAGTCCCTGATCCGAATAACGCATTTGTTCTTTTGTGTATGAAGCACCCACATCAAGTTGCGAGCCTTCAAGGTCAAGAATGCGAGCTTCGCCACGCACTTGAGTTGTTTGTCCTTCGTAAACCTGATGAGTCAAGATTGGGTTTGCAACACTGACGGGTTGATCGTAAGTGCTGTAGCTCCATTGATGACTGACCCCTAACTGCGGTTTGAATTGATTTTTTGTAGAACCAGTTACAAGTGAAACGCCTGTTTGCTCATTCGCGATTTCAAAATCATCGGCATCGATGATTCGAAAACTTGGATAGCTCGTACTGGCAGAAAAAGAATCATCCGCCAGATAAGTCGCTTTACCTTGAATAAACCATTCCGCATCTCGACGGTAAGATAGATCAGTCGCCACGTTTTTGCTTGGATAGATTTTGTTAGAGTCTAGGACGGGAGAGCGGTTGTTTTTCTGACCCAAGCGAGCGTTCGCCGAAAAAACACCTTCCACCATCGTTGTTTGATAAGTCGCACCCACGTTTGCTTTATCAAATGATCCAACCTCTGCGATCACTCTTGGTTTGCGCGGCGTTTTTGGGATTGTTGTGATTTTAATGACACCGCTCATCGCTTGACCACCAAAAAGGACGGACTGACTTCCTTTGATGATTTCGATTTTTTCGACCGTGCGGATATCGAGATTATTCAAATTAAATGTTCTTTGAATGGTTGCCGCATCATAAAACGGAACGCCATCAATTAGAATCAAGACATGCCCAGAGTCTCCACCGCGAATGAACAGTGAAGACGGTTGAAACGGCGTGCTCGAAGCTGAGATGTTTGCCTGAGTCGAGAGCAACGTTGTGATGTTAGGGGCTTTTGACTTTTCAATTTGTTCGCGATCAATCACAACTTTGTCAGAAGAATTGAAAATCGTTTCCTGAACGACAGTTTCAAATTCCTGAGCTTTCGCTATGAAAGCGTTTAAAAGAACGGCTGCTAACAAAATACTTTTCTTCATCTCTGATGATCCTTACTGATGTTGAAGCTGGAAACGATATTTATAACGAATTTTAACAGCGACTTTTTTGTCACCGATTTTAGCTGGTAGGAATTCAAAATTCTTAAGAGCTTGCTGAGCGGCTTCATCAAGACCCGCGCCTAATCCTTGAACTAAAATGACGGAACGAACTTTTCCGTTTTCATCAAGAATCAAATCACAGACGACAAGACCCTCGATGCCTTTGGCGCGGGCCTCATCTGTGTATTGAGCTTTGATTTCTTTTAGGACTTTGGGTTTTTGCGTGAGAGCACTCCATTCCCCCAGAGGACCGGAATCTCCTTCACCGCCTCCGCCATTTCCGCCTGCTCCTGCGCCTGTTTGAGCTTCTGTAGCAACCGGCAATGATTGATTTGTTTGGTGGGCGCCATCAGAAATAACAGCCGCTTTCTTCGATGCTATCAGCTGAGGGCCTTTGCTCGCCTTGGGACCACTCGGTCCACCGGGCATCACAGTTAGATCTAAAACGTCGGTGGGAAAATCATCACCTGAGTGAGAGCGGGAAAAATAAAGTGCGCCGCCTGCTAACAAATGCAGAACGAGGGAAACCCCACAGAAAATGACGAGTGATGCGGACTTCATGAGCATTTATGTCTAGCAACAAATCAGGGGTTTTGCAAAATGAGGAATAGAATGAAAATCAAATAAGACGTGCTGTCACAATGCGACGATTTTCAGCAGCAGGATCTTTCTCGATTTTGACTTCCACGCGTTGCCAATTCAGAGGCAAATAGTCGAAATCCAGTCGTTGCGCCCACTCAATAACCACAAAACCTTTTTTGGGAGCGAAAAGATCCCAAAAGCCGGAGCTTTCGAGGTCATCGTCGTCTTTCAAACGATACAAATCCAAGTGGTCCATGGATTTCCCATCTGCATTTTCATAACGCAGATGGATCGCAAATGAAGGCGATTGAACATCCTTCATGCCTAAAATTGAAGCAATTAGTTGAACCGAAGTGGTTTTGCCTGCACCGACATCGCCCGATAACAGTAAAATACTGCGTTCGCTTAAGTGAGGCAAAAACTCGCGCCAGAACTGCTCAAGATCGGAAAGATTTTGAATGAAGCGCTGGCTGTTTAAGATCATTTTAAAATTTTACGCATCTTTCTGACCGACTGTTCAAGTCCTTCTTCAAGTGCATAACAAATCAATGAGTGACCGATGTTCACTTCTTGAAGATGCGGAAGCTTGTTGATCAAACGAGAGTGTTCGTAATCCAAACCGTGACCCGCGTGAACATTGAGACCCAAGTAGTTTGCCCACTCAGCGGCTTCAACCAAGCGTTTCCATTCTTTTTGCTTACGCGCACCTTTGAGCATCACCCATTTTCCCGTGTGAAGCTCAACAGCATCAGCCCCTACTTCATAAGATGCTTCAACTTGTTCAATAGAAGGCTCGATAAACATCGAAATCTCAATTCCGATCCTTTGGAGCTTATCCACCATCGGACTGATTTTCTTAAAGCCTTTCTTTACGTCAAGGCCGCCTTCAGTTGTTAGCTCCGCGCGCTTTTCAGGCACAAAACAACACCAATCAGGACGATATTTTTTAGCATACGCGACCATTTGAGAAGTCGCGGCCATTTCAAGATTGAGTGGCACTGAACATTCTTTAGAGAGCTTTTTCAAGTCATGTAATTGAATATGACGACGATCTTCACGCAAATGAATTGTGATTTGCTCAGCCCCACCTTTGATGGAAGCTTTGACCATTTTACCAAGATCTGGATAAGGCGTAGTTCCGCCGCGCACCTGACGAAGAGTCGCCACGTGATCGACGTTTACACCCAAACGAATTTTATGTTTCATTAACTTAGTTCTTTCTCTAGGAAGGACGCGATTTCTTCGGCGTATTGATTGATCGCTGTTTTATCCGGCCCCTCAACCAGAACACGAATCACCGGTTCTGTTCCAGAGAAACGAACAAACAAACGGCCATCGCCGTCTAATTTCTTTTCAATAGATTTAATCAACTCGTTGTAGCCTTTGATCTCATGCAAGTCTTTGCGATGGCGAACGCGGCAGTTGATCAACACTTGTGGCACGTCTTCAAAAACGTGATTGAGTTCACTCATTTTCTTTTTCGTTTGCTTCATCACCGCCAACACGCCAAGGGCAGCGATACAGCCGTCACCTGTCGTTGTGTGATCCAAGAAAATAATATGACCTGACTGCTCGCCACCTAAGTTGTAGCCATTTTTACGCATTTCATCGACAACGTACTTATCGCCAACCCCGGTTTTAATCACTTGAATGCCAGATTCGTTCATGCGTTTTTCAAGACCGAAATTCGACATTTGTGTCGCAACCAAAGTGTTTTTCTTAAGCAGCCCGCGCTCTTTCATATGAAGAGCACAGATCGCAAGAATTCTATCACCGTTTACGATCTCACCTTTTTCATCCACCATGATCACACGATCAGCGTCACCATCAAGACTGATTCCAACATCAGCACGATATTGCAAGACAGCTTCAGAAAGTTTTGCCGGATACAAAGCCCCGACTTTATCATTGATGTTCGTTCCGTTTGGATCATCACCCAATTGAATAACTTCCGCACCCAACTCTTGAAATACAGACGGAGCGACCTTGTAAGAAGCACCATTCGCTGTATCTAGTACAATGCGCATGCCATCAAGTGTGTACTCAAGTGGAAACGTTCCTTTGACATAAACGATGTAACGACCCTGAGCATCTTCAATACGACGAGTGCGACCGATTTCGCGACTTGGAGGCAAAAATTGCGTCAGGTCTTCATCGAGAACCAAACGCTCAATTTCTCGTTCCATATCTTCAGAAATTTTAAAACCATCTGGACCGAAAACTTTGATCCCGTTGTCATGAAATGGATTGTGCGAAGCCGAGATCACAATGCCGGCAGCCGCACGCATAGTACGTGTGAGGTAACCAATACCTGGAGTTGGAAGCGGACCTACAAGCTGAACGAAAATTCCCATCGAGTTCAAACCACTCGCCAAGGCTTGTTCAATCATATAACCAGACAAACGCGTGTCTTTACCGATAACGACTTTTCTTGCGCCAGCAGCACCCGCTTGCTTTTGCAAGATGTAACCGATGGCTTGACCGATTTTAACAACTGTTTCTGGAGTCATTGGCCACTGATTGGCAGTGCCACGAATACCATCTGTACCGAATAATTTACCTGATTTTTTCTCTGCCACTTTACTGACCTTTTTGTTCGTCATGACTCGGTTCCTTTACAGGCACTACTTCCGCTTGAATTTGGTTCGGGCGAATTCCCAAAACCTTCACCCCGAGGGGGACTTCAATCTTATTCAACGGAATGTCGACGTAAATAACGCCTTCGCCTCTCTGTGAAATATCAATTGTGATATTCTGCGAAAGAGAACTATCTATAAACTTTTTTAATGCTGAACGAGGACCTGAAACTTTTACTTTGATGTGGTCCGCCGTCTGTGCCACCACTTGTTTACCAGGGGCTGTTACCAAATCAATATCAATGTTTTTACTAAGTACAAAATCCCTACGACCGAGGATTGTAAGCCACAGTATCAGGGAGATAAAGAGAGCCACTACCTTGTAGCTGAAGTTCTCTGTGACCATATTGGACATACGGCGCTTCATGAAATTTCTCCCTGCTGAGAGAAGGCTTTATATTTAAGCCCGAAGGTCTCATACAAGGCTTTACGGATATCCCCCAGCTCCACATTTGTGCTGAGGTGTCCCCCTTGAACGATACCAATAGATTTATTTTCTTCAGAGATAACAAAAACCAAAGCGTCGGTTTCTTCCGTCAAGCCGATCGCAGCTCTGTGACGAGTACCTAAGTTTTTATCGAGCGCTGGGTTCTTACTGAGCGGCAAGAAACAGCCCGCTGAATGAATTTTACCGTTACGAATTAATACCGCTCCATCATGCATAGGGCTCTCAGGATGGAAGATCGAAGCTAACAATTCCGCAGAAACTTTGGAATCCATCTCCGTTCCGAATTCAATATGGTAGTCGATCACGATTTCGCGCTCGACAACCACCAAGGCACCAAAACCTTTTTGGGCAGTGAGGATAATACCCTTTGCAATTTCTTCGACCACTTGGGTTTCTTGAATAGCTGAAGCATCGCTAAAGAACGGATTCGAACCAATATGAGCCAAGGCACGGCGAATCTCACCCTGGAAGAGAACGACTACGATGACGAATAAATTTGAAAAGAATTTTTCAAGGATCCAGTTAAACGTAAAAAGTTCGAGCCAAATACTGAGGATGTATCCGATGGCCAGAACCCCAAGACCTGAGAGCATCTGGATGGTGCCTGTGCGCTTAATCAGCACAAGAATTCTATAAACCACCATCCAAACAAGCAGCATGTCGATCGCGTCTTGCACACGCAAGTGCTGAATAATGAAGACGAGATTATCGCCAAACTGCTGCAACATCGAGATGCCTCTACAAAGTTAAGTACAAACTAAAATTAAACAGTTACAGGACCCGTGTTTCCAACTGGGTCATTGCCTGAATCTTTCTTACCAACAGCTGCTAGGGCCGCAAGACCTGCGTCTTTTTTATTGCTGCGATATTTTTCAATCTCAGCAACTGCAGCACCGTTCACAAGCATATCTACCTCGTGACCGTCGATAGTTTCGTATTCAAGAAGCGCCAACGCCAAACGCTCAAGCGCATCTTTATGATCCGTCAAGATTCTCACAGCTTCTGTGTAACCATGGTCGATAATTTTCGAAACTTCGGCATCAATCTCTTGAGCTTTAGAATCAGAATAATCTTTACCTGTGTGACCATATTGCATTCCTAAGAACACTTCGCCTTGGCCTTTTTCAAACGCCAAAGGACCAAGCTTACTCATACCCCATTGAGTGACCATGCGACGAGCAAGGTCTGTCGCTCTTTCGATATCGTTACCAGCACCCGTCGTGATGTCTTTAAAGATCACTTCTTCTGCTGCACGACCACCGAACAAGAACGCAATCATGTTTTCAGCTTTTGTTTTCGACAAGCTCACAGATTCTTTTTCCGGCAACGTTTGAGTCACACCCAACGCCATACCACGAGGGATAATTGTCACTTTGTGGATTGGATCCAAGCCTTGTAGCTTTTTACCAACAAGCGTATGTCCCGCTTCATGGTAAGCAGTGACTTTTTTATCTTCGTCAGAAATGACCATTGATCTTCTTTCAGATCCCATGATGACTTTGTCTTTTGCTTTTTCGAAGTCTTCGTTTTCCAAATATTTTTTATCAGTACGAGCAGCGATCAACGCCGCTTCGTTCACCAAGTTCTCAAGGTCTGCACCAGAGAAGCCCGGAGTCCCACGAGCAATTTTTTGCACGTCCACATCAGGACCCAATGGAGTCTTACGCATATGAACGCCCAAGATTTGCTCACGGCCTTTTAGATCTGGCTTATTCACGATAACACGTCTGTCGAAACGACCTGGACGTAACAAAGCAGGATCCAGAACGTCAGGACGGTTCGTCGCTGCGATCATGATCACACCTTCAGAAGATTCAAAACCATCCATCTCAACTAGCAACTGATTCAGAGTTTGTTCACGTTCATCGTGACCACCACCCATACCAGCACCACGGTGACGACCGACAGCATCGATCTCATCGATAAAGATCAAGCATGGCGCATTTTTCTTACCTTGTTCAAACAAGTCACGAACACGGCTGGCACCGACACCGACGAACATTTCGACGAAGTCAGAACCTGAGATTGTAAAGAATGGAACGCCTGCTTCACCCGCTACTGCACGTGCAAGCAATGTTTTACCTGTACCAGGAGAACCTACTAGCAACACACCCTTTGGAATACGACCGCCGAGTTTTGTGTATTTTTTCGGATCTTTCAAGAAGCTCACGATTTCTTGCAAGTCTTCTTTTGCTTCATCAACACCCGCGACTTCTTTAAACGTCACACGATTTTTGTGTTCAGTTAAAAGGCGCGCACGTGATTTACCGAAAGACATTGCTTTGCCGCCACCCACTTGGATTTGGCGCATGATGAACATGAACATCGCAACGATCAGAATTAACGGCAACCAATTCACCAATAGTGATTGGAAGAATCCGCCATTGTCAGCGCGTTCATAGTTTGGAGTGATTCCGTTTGCTTGAAGGAATTTGTAACCCTCATCTTGAGTGTTACCCACGATTACGAAATGAGTTCCGTTATACTTTTTCTCGTACTCAGGTTTCATTTCACCGATCACTTCACTTGTGTCTTGACGGAAAGTAACAGTGGCTACTTCACCCGCTTTCACAGCTTCAGTGAATTTAGAGTAGTTAAAATCACCAATTACTTTTTGGTGCTTGCTCTCGTAGGCTTGGAATAAAAACACAGCCATGATGATCAGGAAGAACCAGAGAGCTAGCGTTTTTTGTGTGGACCGCATTGAGAATCCTTTCATTTACAGGTCTAGTCACCCTCAAGGGTAACACGATTGCCACGCGCTTTAAAAGGAACTTCGTAGAGGTTTTTTTCACTCTCAAATCAGGACTGGACCTTGATTTGCTCTGCGTTAATTTCCCAATGAAAACCGGCAACTTTAAATGTGATCACTTTTTTCGAGTTGTCCAGTCGCTTTTGAACTTCCTCGAGATGAGATTGGGTAAAATCTTTTTTCCCGAGGGAAAATAAGTACTGTGCGAGCATACGACGCTGTTCAATAGGGCTCAAAGTCAAATAAAAGGCCCTAGAGAGACCTTGTGTCTTATAGTCCTCATTCTGACTGAGAAGCTCGCCCCATACTGAGGACTCTAAATCTCTCGCAATTGTCTCTAGAGAGCGAGCAAAAACGCCACTTGCTCCAGCAGATTTTTTATCAAGGGCCTTTAGCCAGTCTTGGCGAATCCAATTACGCAGAGGGTCCAGAGAAGCATTCGAAGGATCCTCAAATGCTCGGATTTTTTCCTCTCGCAAATATTTTTTAAGTTCCTTCTTTGAAGTTTCTAAAAAAGGTCTAAAGAGAGGTGCCTTGTAAATATACATGGCATGAAGACCTTGCCCACCAGTTCCACGAATAAGGCGCATCAGACGAGTTTCCAAGAGATCATCTTGATGATGCCCAGTTGCGAGGCAGGTAAAACCTTGCTCCTCCATCAGACGTGAGAGAGCTGCATAGCGAAGGTCGCGATATTGCGCTTCTGATTTTGCGAGCTCGGAACTTTTCAGATGAAAATACGTGAGCCCCCATTTTTTTGCGAATTTTTCGGTGAAGACTTGTGCTTCTTTGCGATACTCGCGATTGCTGTCTTCGCCATGATGATAATAACAAAGCCCGAGAAGTTCTGGTTTGTGAATTTTAGAGAGCACGCGCACGAGCGCCGTTGAATCAACGCCGCCGGAAAAGGCAATCAAGATCTTTTGATCTTTGAGGTTATATTCTTTGATCAGCTTCCAAACCTCATGATCGAGATTGCGCTTTTCTGCCTTTTTTTCGCTCACTAACTTCCTCCGATAGCGACGGTTTTCACATTCACAAACTCATGAATACCAAAGGTTCCAAGCTCTCGACCGTAACCTGATTCTTTGATTCCGCCAAATGGAATTCGCGGATCTGATTTAACTTGATCGTTCAGAACGACGAATCCCGCCTGCATTTCGTAGGCCAGAAGCTTCTTTCCATTTTCAATATTTTTCGTAAAAAGCGCTCCACCCAGCCCATACGGAGAGGCATTAGCCACTTCTATAGCTTCTTGTTCATTTTTAACGACGATGATGCTTGCGACCGGCCCGAAAACTTCTTCGGCGTGCATGTCGGGATTATTTTTTTCAAAAACGACAACCGTTGGCGGATAGAACGCGGTTGGCCCTTGCGGAGCTGTTCCGCCGAGAATGACTTTACCACCCCAAGATTTTAACTTTTCAACTTGTTCGATGATTTGTTTTTTGAATTTTTCACTGGCCAGAGGTGCGATTTCAGATTTTCTCATTTCCTCGACGTAGTTTTTGATGAATTCCGACGCTACTTTTTCTACTACGATAAAGCGTTTAGCAGCAACACAGCTCTGCCCCGCATTTACCAATCTGGCTTTGACGCAAATTTTTGCGGCGTTAGCGATGTCAGCGTCTTCAAGAACGACGTAGGCGTCACTGCCACCCAATTCGAGAACTGTTTTTTTCAAGTTACCCGCAGCTGTTTTTGCAACTTCTTTTCCACCGCGAGTACTTCCTGTAAACGTCACGCCTCGAACGAACGGTGATGCCATCGCTTTCTCTGCAGTCTCGTGATCAACTTGGCAATTTCTTAGAAGCAACGGACTTGAGGACACTTCGGCGAAAATTTTTCCGATCCACTCCGCTGTTCCCGCCGTGAGGTCGGCGTGCTTAAGAACCACAACATTTCCTGCCATAATGGAAGGCGCAGCAAAACGAATGACCTGCCACAGAGGGAAATTCCACGGCATGATGCTAAAAATAACTCCAAGAGGTTCAAAAACCACTTCCGCTGATTTGTAGGGAGAATCTGAAGGCACAGGCTTTAACATTTTGGCACCTTCTTTGGCGTAGAACTCGCAAGTAACGGCGCATTTTTCAACTTCGGCTTTTCCCTCAGCAATGAGTTTACCCATTTCTTGTTGCATACTTTCGGCGATTTCGGTTTTGTGAGCTCTTAATTTTTCCGCGAGCTTCATGAGGAAACCAGCGCGTTCATCAAAACTGGTTTTACGCCACTTCAAAAAATCTTGATGTGCTTCTTTGATTGCTTGTTCGGTTTTTTCCCAACTGAGATGTTGGTAAGATTTAATCACGTCACCGGTCGCAGGATTGACGGTTTGAAAAGTAGCTGCCATGACAACCTCCTCATGCTGCAAGGACTAGGTTGCCACAAAGGCGCCATCAAAGCACCTTGGCATCACTCAAAGCGTCGTAAATACTTGATAGAAAGAGAAGGTCGTTCCCACAAGGAACATGCCGGTCATCACACCCCAGGCTGCGCTCTTATAAACCTTGCCAAGGCGCATTGCCCCACGAGCGTAAACTCGTTCGGTTTTTAAAAGTGGAATGGGCGCCAAAACCGCTTTGATAAATTGATCGCAGCAGAGGCAGAAGAAAATGACTGATAGAAGTGTGAGAATCATTTGTTCCATGCACTTCTTATCGGTGGAATTTGTGTCAACTTGAGACGAGGGGCGCTTAACTGGATGTTGGTTTTGGCCCATCTTGGAAAGGCCTACTTGCTGACCATCGTGGTCAGCAAGGTAAGTTACTGTGGCCTTTAGGTGTCTTCGGAGTTTTTCTTTTTAACTATATCGATTTCGGCTGTGATTTTGAACTTGTGAGTTTCTGCGAACTTTGAGAACTCTTTTACGAAATCGATTTTTTGGATAATCCCAACGGCTTCTTTCGTGACTCGTTGAGTGATTTCATCTTTGCTCTTGTTGGCACTTTGAATAAGTAAATTAAGTGCTTCTTTCGGAAGCTTTAATTCAGAAAGATACGCGCGCAGACTTTCTTCAGTCATGAAAGCCGCACTAACCCCTGCTGTGAAAACCTTTTTCACAGTGTCGCCCAGCAGACCTTTTAGATCTGCCGATTCTTTTTCGTCTTTTTTCGAAGACTCATCAGACGCCATAAAGTTGTTTTACTCTTTTGTGATAGCTACTAATCATATTCGGAAGATTCACACTGACCAACGCATTTGCGATGGGACCTGGAACAAACATACTGAAAGTCGCCTCAACCGTGTAAGTCGCACGCACTTTGCCAGCTTCGTCTTCTAATTTCCAAGAGCCAACAGAAGTTTTAAAGATATCACCGGAAGCAAATTCCCAAGTGATAGATTTCGGCGCGGTCTCTGTCATCCAAAGTTGATATTTGAAAGTTTTCATAACTTGCACGTTGTATTCGACAAGTTTTTTATTACCTTCAGATTTAACAACTTTGCATTGTTTCACTTCAGCCAAGAACTCATGATATTTCTCATAATCCGAAATGATTTTCCAAAATTGATCGACGCTACAGTTGAATACTTCAGTGGTTGATGCTTTTGCCATATAGGTCGAGTGTGACTTTTAGTTTGCAGAGAGTCAATCCTGGACCAATGTCGGTATTGTTTCATTCGATAGATGCGCTTTCAGTTCAAGAATCCATTTTTGCAATTCTTCGCGCGCACGTTCTCAGCATAAGCATTTCAATTATAAGTTTTTACAACAACCAACCTCGCTACGAGGGCGCGTTGTGTTGAAATAATATTGTAATGAAATTGTGCTTGCGATGAAAATCGTCTTCACTACTTGCAGCCTATTGGGTTTTCAAATCATATGCACGATTCACCTCAAAGTAAAAAAAATCTCTTTACTATGAAGCTCTAATGAACAACTCAGGTTTATAACTTCCAATTTAGAGCCTCCGTTTCAATTGCTAAATTCCTCAAAAATTAAATCTAAAAAACCGTGATATAAGAATCCATCAGGAGGTTTCGATGGAAAATCTTAAAAGCGTTTCGAACAGTGACTTAATTTCTCGAATGGAAAAATTGGTTCGCACGGAACGCAAGATTACTCATTTGGTTTTGCTTCATATTGCGGAAATTGAAGAGCGTCGGATTTATGCGGAATTGGGATTTGATGGGATGTATACTTATCTTACTCGTGGACTTGGATATTCCGAAGGCGCGGCTTATCGTCGACTTCAATCTGCTCGACTTCTTAAACAGGTTCCTTCTGTTGCTGCAAAAATTGAAGATGGCAGCTTGAACCTAACACAACTGACTCAGGTTCAGAAGTGTGTTTCTGAATCTATCAAAAATGGCGCAGCAATCTCTCAAACCCAAACACTTCAAGTTTTAGAGAAGCTTGAGAATAAGAATTCGTTCGAAACCCAGAAAACGTTGGCTATTGAGATGGACTTACCTGTACAAACTCACGACAAAATCAAACCTCAACAAGACGACTCTGTTCGTATTGAAGTTACTTTAACAGCCGAGCAATTCGCAGAACTTCAGCAAGCGCAAAGTCTTATGTCACACAGTTGTCCGAACGGATCTTGGGCAGACGTGATTTCGGCTTTGGCGGCAAACTTTAATAAGAAGAAACTTGTAGGGCGATCAACTCAACCCGTCATCGCTACGAGGGTTCATTCTCAGAAATCAGAAAAACACAAAAATCGCAGAGAATATATTTCCGTTCATACAAAAAGATTTTTGCTAAATAAAGCACAACACTGCTGTGAATACGAAAATCCGCAAACAGGTCATAAATGCGGAACTAAATTTCAGCTTCAAACCGATCATATTCAGGCGGTTGCATTAGGTGGAACAAATGAAATTGGGAATCTTAGAGTATACTGCCGAACGCATAACCTTATGGCAGCTGAAAAGGCCGGACTCAAAAAAAAGAAGCGGCAGCTGATTTAGGTTACTGCTTGAAATCCAAAAATCTTATTCCTAAAGTCCGTTACAAATCTCAATTTTTCCGAAATTCGGCGGACCCATACGATGAGTCGCAGAAAAGTCACCAGGCACCTTTAAGGCACCTTTTAAGGCACCCATGCCGGGTTAATCCGAGGTTCGGCGGACCGGCGCGATGCGTCCCCGAAAAGTCACCGGGCACCTTTTAGGATTTTAAAAAACAAGACATTATTAATATTAGCTCAAATGCTTGTTTATGGAATTTTAGGACTTCTTAAACAATGCTTCGGCCGCAGCACGCAATGCCGCCGCTTTATCGATGGTGCCGGGGCCGCCTTTTCTTGGAGAGAAATAGTCGCAGAAATTGGCGCGGTCTTTTTCGCGGACGACGTCTGCTTGGGTTTCGCGGCATTCGTTGTAGACTTTGGAATCGTAGTGCTCGCAGTTTTTGCAAACGTGAACATCGGCACGGCAATGTGGACACTCTTCACGGCGTCCAATCAATCCCGTAAACGTCAGTTCTTTATTGCAGCTAAAACAAACGAGCTTTGTATCCACGATTAAATTCCTATTTCATCAAATTCGGCTTACGGCCCAAATCATGATGGGCTTCAATAGTACGAATTGTACCAGTCGCAGATCTCATCACAATAGAATGTGTTTTTGCCTGGCCGTTGGACAAGAAACGAACTCCGCGAAGTAACGGACCGTCCGTCACGCCGGTCGCGATAAACATCACAGAACCTGAAGCCAATTCATCAATCGTGAATTTTTGTTCCGGATTTTTAAGGCCCATTTTCACGGCGCGCGCTTTTTCTTCTTCATTTCTGAATTTCAAACGACCTTGGAAGTCCCCACCCAAGCATTGCATTGCTGCTGCTGAGATTACACCTTCTGGTGCGCCACCGATACCGATTAACAAATCAATACCAGAATCAGGCCAAGCTGCAGAAACCGCCGCCGACACGTCACCATCACCAATCAAGTTGATACGAGCGCCCGTGCGACGAACTTCTTCAATCAATTCTTTGTGACGAGGGCGATTCAAAATCACAACTGTCATGTCGCTCACTGGTTTATTTAAAGCCGCTGCCACACGTTTGATGTTTTCAGTTGGCGACAAGTCGATATCGATTTGACCACGAGCCGCAGGACCACACGCAATTTTATCCATATAAGTATCAGGCGCATGTAGGAAATTACCTTTTTCAGCAACCGCAATCACAGAGATCGAACCCACACCACCTGTTGCACAGATCGTTGTTCCCTCTAGAGGATCCAAAGCGATATCCAAGGAAGGAGCGTCGTCAGATTTTGCTCCCACTTTTTCTCCGATGTACAACATCGGAGCTTCGTCACGTTCACCTTCACCGATCACAACAGTGCCATCCATACGGATGATATCGAAAGCTTTTCTCATGGCATCGACGGCGGCGGCGTCAGCCGGTTTTTCTTCACCACGACCCACCCAACGAGCGGATGCAAGAGCTGCTGCTTCGGTCACGCGTACAAATTCTAAAGCCAGGTTTCTGTCCATTGTTCTTTCTCCGTTGCGACCTTTACTTCGGCCGGCATTCTCAATAATTTTAATTCTCGACTCAATGAAACGTGCACGGTTTTACCAAGTGCACAGACCTCTCCGCCACGACCGCGCAAACGATATTGGAAAACCAATCGGTTTCCTTCCACCCGCCCCTGCACGTCGATCTCGAGGTCATCGCCAAAAAAAGTGGGTTTTATGTGCTTCACTTGCGTTTCATAAACAGCAAACTGACTAGCCGACTCCGGTTTTTGATAGTCGATTAAACCTCGGTCATGGGCCCACCCCACCCTCGCTTCTTCAAAGAAACGGAGGTAATTGCTGTGATGGACAATACCCATTAAGTCGGTTTCGTAAAACTGCACTTTATGACGATGAATAAACATTGATTCCTTCTAACCTAAATTGATAGGGTAAGACCAGATGAATTTAAAAGGAGCTTCCTTTGCAGGCAACTGAGTTTCAGAAATCTCTCGCTATGAAATTCACCATGAGTCGAATTTTTATGGTTCCAGTTGTCGTTGGCTTAATGTGGCCCAATACACTGCCTTGGAATATTGCTGCGGCCGTCTGCTTCCTGCTTGCTTCTGTAACCGACTACTACGATGGACACTTTGCCCGCAAATACGGCTCTGTCAGCAATTTCGGGAAATTCATGGACCCGATCGCTGACAAAATTTTAGTCACAAGTGTGCTGGCCATGCTGCTGGCGCAAGGTAAAATTGATGCCTGGATGGTGATTATTATTCTAGCAAGGGACAACTTTATCGGGGGGATCCGCTCCGTTGCTGCGGCTGATCAAATTATTATTGCCGCCAAGCCTGCCGGTAAATGGAAGACGGCTATGCAGATGGTCGCCATTCCTATTGTAATTATTGGAAATATGGAACCCTACCTGCCCTATTTAGACAAAATTGGCTACGGGGTCTTGTGGGTGAGCGTCATTTTGAGTATAACAAGCGGTATTGAATACTACTACGGTTACTTAAAAAGCCGAAAAGGCTAAGGGCTTTATGTTGCTCCATTTGTCTCCAAGCAATTGGTTCTTTATCTTCCTAGCGCTTCTTTTGAGCAGCTATTTGAAGATTGCTTCTGTAAAGCATCAGAAGGCGCCCGCATTTTTCTCAGCGCCTGCCCAAATCACACAACTTTTCCCTTAAAGTTTATTGATACTGAACCAGCTGTTGTCCAGTGCTCAGTTCGAGGTTGGCAAGTGCTTCGATAGCCCCCATTTGTGCATTTACGGCACCGGCTTTGGCGCGATAAAGTTCGGCTTCGGCATCCAGCACGTCGGTGTTAGTACGAGAGCCTGCTTTTTGTCCCTGACGAGCTAATCGCACACTTTCTTCGGATTTTGAAACATCACCTAGGCGCGCTTCATAGACACTGCAGAAGTACAAAAATTTTCTTTTCCACACATCGTAATCACGTTTCGCTTTAAGTTCTGCCTGATAAAGAGTTTTTTCTGTTTGAAAGCGCTGCTCAATAGACTGTTTGGAGCGCGCAATCGAAGTCATGCCATCAAAAATATTCCAGGTCAGAGCAATACCAACTTGATAGGCATCGCGGAAAGAATCCCATTGGGCAATTTCGTCATTACGATTGTTGTAATACTGATACTGACCAAATAAATAAAACCGCGGCACCCAGTATCGTTCGGCCGAGTCTTCTTGATATTTAAATCCTTCAGTACGTTCACGAAGGGCGACTAAGTCCTTACGATTGGAAAGATCTGTTTTCGCAAGAGCTGCAATCACATCTTTATTCGGCTTAGGAAGTGCACCTTGAACTTCCTCGATATCAGCTTCTCTTCCAAGAGCTTCACTGAGGCGCCCCTTTGACACTTCCACATTATCGATTGAATTTAGTAACTCAGAACGAGCTTCGCTGACCTGCACTTCAACACGCAAAACATCAAAGTTCGTTGAAACTCCGACCTTTTTAAAGAGACGAACATCTTTAAGATGATCTTCGAGTGCTTTGACGTTTTGTTCTGCGACGGTTTTTAATTCCTTAGCGGCAATGGCCTTATAAAAAAGAATTGCAATTTCACGCTCGGATTGAAAACGACTCCAATCGTATTCGTTTTTTGCTGCCTTTTCCATTGAACTTGCGCTGTCGAAACGATTGGTACTGGCAAATCCATCAAAGATCGACCACTGGCCGGTAATATAGGCTGTTGTTGTGGGAACAACTTGATCAATGGTAAAAACATTTCCCATAAAAACAGCGTCGCTGGTCACGTATTTCTTGTCGAAGAGATAACTGGCCGTTGCTGTCAATGTGGGTAGAAATCCTGAGTAGGTTTCTTTCTTTTTCCACTCCGATTCTTTCCATTGAGATTCTGATTTTTGCACGCGCGGTGAGTTTTTAAGTCCCTCATCAAGAGCGTCACTTAATCGCAATGATTCCGCATGAACAGAGGGGCCTAGGCTGAGAAATAAGGCCGCCATAACCAAGAATCGTTTCATAGATTTCCCTAACCTTCACCTTAGTTTTATTCCGAAATTGCCGCTTGAACAAACAATTTGTCCTTGCTCAGCTTTTCCTTTTTGTCTCTTGTGAAGAGGCATTTTTTAGACGCAGTGTCGCTATAGTTTGCACTTTTATCCCCCGCCCTTACAATTGACCTCAGACACCTATTCAAGGGGAAAACCATGTTGCGAATTGTAATGACTCTTGTCCTTTTATACCTACCTGCTCTGGCTTATGCAGGAGATTCATGCATTCGCATCGCCCATAACACGAAAACCTTTTGCCAAGCCCGCGATATTTGCGCGCGCGTGGGAAGCGACTCTTGTTTTAGCAAGGCTTACCAATCCTTGACCGTGGAAAAAGCAGCCGATGCCTGTCGCGGAGTTATCAGCGATGCTTGTTTTAACAAAGCACGCGAAACGCAAAGCTTGGAAAAAGCAGCAAGCCTTTGCCAGGGCGTCAGCAGCGATGAATGTTTCAAAACGGCTTTCAATCGTTATTACAATCTGGAAGACAGCACCAAGGTTTGTCGCGACTTTACAGTCACAGCTCCCGCTCCGGTCGCCGACGATCCTTGTAAGACGAATCCGCATTAGGATTAGGATTTGGAGTTGAAGGATTTGAGACCGTCGGCTCTGGCTTCGCGACCGAGGTTTCATCTTCGATGATATCTGGCATTTCCTTAAATGTAAGCGTGGTGGCATTACCCACCACTTCAAAGGCGTGTTCCACTTGTTTTCGCCTGACATCTTGATGGCGGAAGCGCTCTAAAAGCGAATAAACCACAGGCACCACATACAACGTCAGAAGTGTCGAAACAAAAACACCACCAATCAAAGTAATGGCCATGGGTTTAAATGTTTCTGAGCCCGCACCCGTCGCAATTGCTGACGGAATCGCAGCAGCAATCGTTGCAAACGAAGTCATGATGATGGGACGAAGACGAATGGGGCAGGCTTCTTTAAGCGCTTCATCTGCTTTGACATCTTTTCGTTTTCGCACGGAGTTCGTAAAATCAATCAAAAGAATAGAATTCTTTTTTACGATACCCATTAAAAGCAAAATACCAATCATCGAGTACATATTGACTGTCTGTCCCGTTAACACCAAGGCAAAGAAAGCGCCGCTAAAACTAAACGGCAAGGCCATGAGTACTGTGATCGGATCTAAGAAGGAGTTAAATTGGCTCGCCAAAACCATATAGGCGACGATGATTCCCAGAACTAAAGCAAAGATCAAACTATTGAAAGACTCTTGAAAGGTTTTTGCAGCACCCGACTGAGAAATAAAATACGTCGGAGGAAGAACTTTTGCTTTTTCTTGAATTAAGGAAAGGGCTTTTTCCTGAGATGCTCCGTGGGCGAGATTCGCAAACATCGTGATCGCTCGCTGGCGATTCACGCGTGTGACCTGCTGCAGACTTGGTTTTTGCTCAATTTGCGTGATCTGAGATAGCGGAATCAAGTTACTCATATCGTTCGCGACATACAAAGAATTAAATTCCTTTCGCGGATCTGTGGTTTTTTCTAATTGTACGTAAATATCGTAACGATGCCCACCCTTGGTGTATTGACCATTTTTCACGCCACCAATAAGAGCCTGAATGGTATTTCCAATATCCTGGACATTCACTCCGCGAAGAGCTGCGGGATCACGTTTTGGCACGATTTGAATTTCCGGCATTCCTTCGAGATAGTCGGAATCCACATCCACCATCATTCCAGAATTGCGCATTTCCTTTTTTAACATCTCATTGTATTCCGCAAGCTTCTCCCAATCCGGCCCTTGTAAGATAAATTCAATTGGATACCCCCGACCTGTCGAAAATCCCCGGCTGGATAAATCCATCATAAAGACTTTTACGTCTTTCAGGCGACTGAGCTCCTTTCTGGCGACAGCCATAAATTCTTGCTGAGAAAGTTCTTTTCCAGATGCTTTATCAATACCTCTCTCGCCGCGGTCTTTCATCGTCACAAACATCAAGCCCGTGTTGGCATCACTTCCTCCCCCGGAGCCTGTCCCACCGACCGCCACATACAAATGACTCAACTCGGAGCGACTGCGCAGCCATTTTTCAATTTCCATCGCTTTTTGATTAGTCACCGCTAAGGAGCTTCCCACGGGCAGCATATAGCGAAGAATAAAAAGACTCTGGTCCTGAACAGGTGTCATTTCGCGGTTTAAAAAACTTAAAGAATAAAAGGAAGCCGCGACAAAAATAATAGAACCAATAAAAACTTTCCAGCGATGATGAAGAGTCCAGTTTAAACTTCGCGAATAAAACTCTCTCCAGCGTTCCATGAAAGTCTCAAATGCCTGACCGATTTTTGAAGTCCGATGACCCTGATGAACAAATGTCGAGCAACGCATGGGCGTAATAGTCAGGGACTCTAACAGAGAAAGAGCTACCGCAAGAGAAATCGTCACACCATATTGTAAAAAGAATTTACCGATAACGCCTTTCATAAATGCAACAGGTAAGAAAATAGCCAGAACCGCCACACTGGCAGCTAAGGCCGCAAACGTGATTTCTCTGGCTCCAACAATAGAGGACTCGATGGAATCATAACCTTTTTCGTTATAGCGAAAAATATTTTCAAGTACCATGATCGCATCATCGACCACGATACCAATCGCCAAAGTCAAACCCAGCAAAGTAAAAGTATTAAGTGTAAAACCGAAAAAATAAATTCCGATAAACGCACCCATGATCGAAGTCGGTATTGCCAACAACACATTAAGCGTCGCAGTCCAACTGCCCAGAAACATCCAACACACCAACGACGTCAAGATCACAGCTAAGGTGAGATGCTTCACCATTTCATTAATGGACTGTTTAATAAAGCGTGAAGAATCAAAATTGATATTTAGTTTCATCCCAGGAGGAAGTTGTTGTTGCACTTCCTTCATACGCTCTTTCACTGCGGTGGCGACGGCCACCGCATTTGAGCCCAATTGTTTTTTAATTCCGAGCCCCAGAGCTTGTGTTCCATCAAATCTGGAGATGCGATAAACTTCAGCTAAACCTTCTTCGGCAAAACCCAGATCCTTTAACCGAACGATGTTGAAGGGATCTTGAACGACCTTCCCCGCACGACGATTGATCACAAGCTGATCAAAACCCTTGGCGTCTTTAAATTCCCCCAAGGTTCGCACATTAAATGCATTTTGCGGGTTTTGAATAAACCCACCGGGAATTTCAGAATGTTGTGTATTAATCGACTCCAGCACGTCACCGACTGAAATATTATTTTTATTCAGCTTATCTGAGCGAAGCCAAACACGCATGGCAGGATCTGTGTATCCACCTAAAATTATATCACCTACTCCCGGAACCAGAGTGAATTGGTCTTTGAGATAATCCTTGGCATAACTCATCAAGAAATAAGCATCATTTTTTTCGTAAGTCAGAGCGAGCCAAATAATCGGTTGATCGTCAGGATTGGTTTTGGAAATAACTGGCGGATCCACGTTCGTTGGCAAAAGTCTTTGTGCTTGAGCGACTTTGGTTTGCACTTCTTGAAGTGCCGAATCGATACTTCGATCCAGCTCAAATTCAATTGTGATATTGGCAATCCCTGTTTTGCTTGTGGAGCTGATGCGTTCAACGCCTTCCACCGACGACAAGGCGTCTTCAATCGGATCGACAACACTGGTTTCCATGATTTCAGGGGCCGCACCCTGCAAGGTCACAGCAACGTTGACCACTGGAAAATCCACATCCGGTAATTGGCTGACGCCCAAACGGTAAAATGAAATACCGCCAAAGATTATAAATGCAAAGAAGAGCATCCACGCAAAGACTGCATTGCGGATGGAAACATCAGAAATACGCATAAGGATTATTGTGACTGAGACAGACACAAAGGAGAAAAGCGGACTCCTCTCCTTGATAAGACACAGATCTGACTTCTAGCAGTTTTTAAAGAACAATATAATAAACGCCATCTTCAGGTGCGACACAGGTTTCTTTAAACAAGCGGCTGTGCGCTGGAACAAGATAGATTCTCTTCCATTGGTATCCATCTTTTGTAATCACCTTCGCTGGTCGAGGATCCACATACACCACATCGCCTGACTGGACTTGCCCGCACACCTTCGCGGCTGTTCCTGCTTGCTGGCGAACATTGCGCTTATCGGTCATCTTAACGCGAGAATATGACTCCGCAACGTCGTCAGGAATACTTTGAATCCAATCCGCGAGAATTTTATTGAGGCGTTCGCCTTCAGATGTTCCAAAGAATTGTTCTTTGTCAGCAGGAGGCATCGGCGTGTAACCTTCAACGCGTGCAACAGCTCCATACATTTTACTTTTCTCTAAATTCTTAGCCACAATCCATTCGTTTTTCACAACGAAGTCCAACTGACTAAAGCGATCTTGGGCAATATCTTGAGCCTGCAAATTCCCATGACAGCCTGTGCAGTGCTTTTGAATCAGCTCACTTTGCACACGTCGATAGCCCTCATCGAGAATAGGATTGTCCTTCACCAACGAACGCCAAGCTAACAACGTCACTTGCGGGTCGATAGCATCATTCGCACGACGATCACAGTTTTCGCGATAGTTTGCCGTTTGCGTTCTTGCCAGACGTAGGATCGTGCGATTCTCACGATCTTCCACAATCCATAAGGAGCCATCCTGCGCCTCGGTAAACGCCACGGGCGCTCCTTTAGGACGAACACCTTTAACTTCATTCCATTTCGAAATCACCTCAAGGTAAGAGCCATGACGATCCATTCCGCCATGCGGTTGAAAAGATTTTTGTGTGGGACATCCACCCGCTTGATTAAAATTAAAAACTGAATTGGATTCTTTTGCGAGAGGACGTCCTTTTTCATCCACCGTATATGCCACCAGGCGCTGACCCGAGGGTTGATACCCGTGCCACGTCACCAAAAGCTTTCCACCTAAAATATCACCAAACATCTGGCCTTTATAATAAGCCATATGCAGTGGCGCCACATGGGGTGGCATGAGTAACCACGGAGCTTGATATTCGCCTGGCGCTTGCGGGTTGACTTGCGCACAGTTCACAGGTTTTGAGAATTGCTTATGTAACGGCAAGTTTTTATTTTCAGGGAACAACCACTCAGGCGATGTCGCATGAAAATCATAACAATACGGCCAGCCGTAGTGAAAACCCCGACCGTAATCTAAATCAATCACGTTGATTTCTTCATAAGGTTCTTCCAATTCCGGAAAGTCGCGACTGTTTTCACCTTGAATTAAAAACCCTGCATCTGAAACAGCCATCGCCATGGAGTTGCGTAAACCCATTGCTGCGACCTCGTAGTATTTCAATCCACCTTTGGGAATATTTTTAAGTTTCTCTCCAGGAATGCGATAAATCGCCCCGTTTCCTTGGGCGGCTTCCTCGGGGCACGCTTTATAAGCTCCAGTTCCCGCAACCACGCAGTGATCACTGGGTGAGCCTGAGTTGATATAGAGATCGCCATTACGTGGATCAAATACAAATTGAGAGAGCGGATGCATGTAACCTTCTTTGCGCGGAAGATCACCTATCACCAATTGCCAATCCTGAATTTTGCCATCAACGAAATGAAATTTCGAAATACGCGTACGTTCGCCGATATAATAAAATCCGTCAGGTCCCAACGCCAAACCGTGGGGATTTTCAAGGGCTGCTTTGATCAATTTAATTTCATAAGCACCCGAGACAGACGGCTTTAACAAAAATAAACGGCCATTTTGCGGGCTCCATCCGCCCATATCAACAACAAGAAATTGCTTACTCGTACCTAACTGAAGAATCGTGCGAGGTTTGATAAATCCTTTTTGAGTTTCAACATCAAGAGCGCGATCACGGGGGAGCACCATTCCCAAACAAGTTCCTGGCATCGTTTCAACCTGCACACGAGGAAACCCATCACAAGAACGATCTTGCGGGTCATATTGATATCCACTTTTATCGAGAACAAGTCTTGTCGCGGCGGTTTCACGGCGAGGAGATTTCGATGAAAAAAGCGAACACTGAACTAGAGTTATTGAAAGCAGAAATAATAAGATACGCACGAAAATCCCCCTTTCGATATTATGGGAGATTTTTTAAAAAATCTCTAGCGAGTTCTTTCGTTTATGATCTCTTTTGCAAGCGCATCTAAATACCTAAGCTGAGCCCGTGCATCGTTATAGAGTTCAGTGGGATTCTCAAGAAACTTGCCATCAAGGTCTTCTTTGCGATATTGCGCAGCCACACTGTCCGCATACTCTTTTACAAGAGCGCGACTTTCAGGCTTCAGAGGATGCGCCATCATAAATTTTACGAAGAAATCATACGGAGACTTCTGGCGATGAAACAAAAAATCAATCGACTCCTGGACCTCATGCATGACATCACCGATTTTTTCATTGTCGGAGCGAATCGTGACCTTAAAGAGATTTCCCGTCGCAATATCAATGCTTTCCACCATATTGTGGACGACAGCCTCGTTCACATGTTGCTTGAACGAACCTGTTTGCGCGGCAGGATGTTTCTCGACGAATTTAATAAAGCCCAGCAATAGCTCTGCGCGATCTCGGATGGCTTTTAAAACATAGGGTGGCAACACCAGACCCGAGTACACATGATAATTTAAATCGTGTTCAAAAAGATGCCCCTGCCCCGCTAAAGGCATTTCACCGTTTTTAGCAATTCCTTCTAAATAAGACTTTCCACTTAAGACCGCATTGCTGGTTTCATAAAAGTTCATCAAATCATACTCAGCATTTCGCTCTTTAAACTTTTTAGAAAGAAGCTCCATCACCTTCCGGATTGTCGCCGGCGTCGGCACTTGTACATAGTGAATATCGCCGTCATGCAGAGAAATTTTTTGTCCTTGTTGATTTAAAAACTCAAGTCCCATCAAAGTACGAAGTGATTCAGGAAGAAACTGAACTCCCCAACGAATATCACCGGGCTTATCCGGATTGATTTTAAAATCAGACCACTCATAAGTTTCCAAACGAGCTTTACGCAGAAATTGTTTTTTCTGAAAAGTTTTGCGCTCAAGAAGAATCACGTCCCAAGACAAAAGATTCGTGCGCAGACCCGCTTCACGCAGATGATGACTTTCAAAAATATCGCGACCAAAAAGTTCACCACATAGACCTTGCGCCCGAGCCAGAGGGCCCATAAGCGTAATCGACAATAAAGTGGCAAAGATGAACTTCATCATAACTCTTAAGAACTGCAGGATGCGTTCCAGAAATCCGCAAATCTAAAGGCTTTTAAGGATTTAAGATTCTCTCAAGCGACAAATTAGGGCTTGAATCAGAGACATGCGCCCATTGATTGCACATGTCTCATTTTGAGATTAACGACAGTTTGTAAGAGTGTAGTACTGACGGCGAGAGTCTTCTTTCAAAAGACTTTTACAGCTGTAGAGGCCTGACTTTGAATTCATATCTAACTTAATTTTTGCGTCTGAAAAATTGCGCCAGATATTTGCTCCGCTTTCGCGCTGACACGCTCCCCACCAATTGATTTCGTTTTTTGATTGCGTGAGTTCCGCCTGACAGGAAAGCGCACGTAGATCCGCCTGATCTTCCCCGCAGATCACATTGCGCCCGTGTTCCATTGCGATCGTTCCGCGGGAACCTTGAATGCTGATAAAATTAGTTCCGACCTCAAAAGCAAGAACACCTTGCTCGGAGGTGAAGGAGGCTTCGTAGTCACATTGAATAACTTTTGCGAATGAGGTTTGCGTGACGATCAAAGAGAGCAAAACACCGACAACAGAAAGATGCTTCATAGAGACCTCCGTGAGTTGGCCTTACGGCCTCTTTGATTTCCTCGCGAGTCGATCCGGAAGTCACATTTTTTCTGGTGTGGGATGATTTATTTGTTCCCTGGAATGGCAAAAAACCCCACTACATCTGCGCAATGCATTAAAAAATCATGCACGCTAAGTAGGCTATTTTCCTGAGATATCTTCTTGAATGCTGGGAACTTGAGCAGAATTTTCGGGGTTCAACTTGAGTTGTCCCCAAATGTAGCCCGCAAAATAAGCAGAACAGCCTATAAGGGCAAATATCATCCATTTTTTCAGTCGGCCGGTCACTTGTTGTCGCATTTTTATAACTTTACCCGTTGACAAGAATGCCATGCAACTGTAATTTCGTCTTCTCTTCGAGTGCGGGAGTAGCTCAGTTGATAGAGCGATGCCTTGCCAAGGCATAGGTCGCGGGTTTGAGCCCCGTCTCCCGCTCCAAATTTTTCTCAGAGAATTTTGGAGAAACCGCACTGAAGATACAGTTTAAAAAATTAAAAAACCCCTAGCGAGAAATCACTAGGGGTTTTGTTTTTTCAACTCCTCAGCTCCGACGAATCAAGGACTCGCTTCAGCTGTGAATCCAATCAGCTATTTACATGTGTTAAAGTTTTCCACTGGAGTATTTGCAATATCTCTGAGCGCTTTCATTTTTGGAGTATTCAGATTGTTAATATTGTCTGTCGCTCCCCAAGCTCCGTATTGGCCGTAAGTTCCGGCTAAATTAAAGAACATAAATAAATCGTTCTTACAGCCAAACCATTGCTGCAAGAGACCACTCACCTGTGTGTAACTTCGCGGATCAAAGTTCGATTGATATTTCGCAACCAAACTCGCAGAGTTCTGCAAATAGTCTGGACCGCCTTCGTAAGCGAAGCTCTTGATACCGTAATACTTCGCCAGAGCCAGCTGAGTCGCACCCGACCAATCACTGCCATTGTAAGGGATATCCGCTCTAAAGTAAGGATTTAACTCCAACAGTGATTTATCGAATGAGGCAAAGATTTGCTCCAAAGTCAGATTGATCGAATTCGAAATTGAATTTTCCAACTGATAGTATGGAGCTCCCGCAATGGCATAGATGAAGCGGCTTGGAGCGCCATGGTAGGTATTCATATATTTCAACTGCTGCTCGCCGATGGCTTTGTAAGCGAATTGCGTCGCTAACACCGGACGGATCGTCGTATTGATTGCGGCACTTCCGTAGACTTGCGCAAAAATATTACTAATTTGCACAGTTCTTTTAGCGACGCGACGATATCCTGCCCAATATTGATTACAATTTCCCGTACTAGAAGCAAACATGGCAGCAGTACATTGAGTACCCAGAGTCAACGAAGTGTCTCCAGCAATCACTTCAGCAACAGCCATGTCAAAGTTGTCGTGAGTTTGCTGAAACATCGAGTTCCAGATTTCATTACTATATTCGATATACACATGAATATTCGGAGATAACGTATTTTTCAGCAGTGTTGCCAACTGAGCAACATAGTTATCATCTGCTCCGAGTGGAATATTCAACCAGATGTCTTTACCCGTAAGGTTTGCTAAGGCTATAGCACCTTCGTAAGGCCCACCGTTCGATCCCGCATAAGTTGCAGAATTTGGTGTCGTTCGCTGGCTCCATGTTTTGTGAGTACTATCGTTAACGGATAAGTACTCCATGAAACGCAAAGTACTAAAAGGAGCGATGGCCGCTAAAAATTCATCAGTAAAGACTTTACCTGTTCCTTGATAACCAGGACGCATGAGCACAACATTTTTAACGCCACCCACGGTTCCAGTAAAGTTAAGCATCAACATACTGATTTTATCTGGAACAACAACATCGGCTGTTGAAGTATTCGTTGCTGAGTTATAAATATAATTCGTAACAGTCACCGGATCCGAAGAGAATGGTGAGACCGTCGCTTTCCCAACGAAGGAAAGTTTATAAATACCAGATTTTAAGTAAGCCGCTGTTGGATCTTCAGTGCTCGGACCGAGGCCCGCAGCCACCAATACGCCAGCATCTTGAGTCGGCCAGCCATTGCTGTCGACTGATGCTTGTCCTTCCCAAGGCGCAGTGACAGTTCCCCAATGACGAGAAGTTTTCATCAGATCAGTAAACATGTTACTGGCAGCCCAATCATTTAATCCTTCTAAATTAACACCCAGATTTGCATTCTGACCGGATGTTGGCGGTACTGGATCAGGGTTTGATGGAGTAGGACTTGGTGTCGGGCTTGGCGAAGGTGTTGGTGTAGGTGTGGGTGTCTGTCCAATTTGAATTAATTCAACACGATCTAACATGGCCCCTGATTCGTCGCCATATATAGTCAGGCTTTGAACACCTGCATTTAAACTGATGACATTTTGAAATTGAACGATCTGCAGAACATTTTTCACCGGCAATTGCCAGGCAACTAAGCTTCCATTGTTAACTTGAACAAGAAAGCTGTTGGACTTATTTGAAGGTGCATAGACCTGCGCACGAAGAGTATAAGAAGAAGCTGCTTGAACCGAAAGACTAAAAACAGCCTTGCCACGCCCCCTGCTTCCCTTTGACTTAACGACGACCTTCCCATTCGAGGCACTGGAGCTTGTCATCACCGTAAACGGCGAAACAATTTGTTGAGCGTTTTCAGCTTCAATGATGAAATCCGCTCGAGCAGATGTCACAGTCAACAACACGGTCAAAAACGCAAATAGAAGATTCCCATTCATAGACATTCCCCCGGAGTCTTAAATTGATGCAATCGCTATGAACTGTAGATGCAGACCTTGTGCCGTCTATTTTCTGGGAACGCTATTCAGTTATCTTTTAAATTTATTCACGTGGAAGTTTCTCTAGAATTTGTAACTTCCTTTAAAAGAATTCGAAAAAATACCTTCAAGTACTTAATATGTTTTTCCAATTTAGTTTTTGTCGATATTTTGATGAGCGACAAGAACCTAGTCATCGCTTTTGTTTCTTTCTGCTTCGTTGCATTTTTGCAGCGAATGCTTCATCAATCAGCAATAGAGAAATTACGAATTTTTTTACATCACATGGAGTGATCGAACACTAAAGTTGCGGGGCCTTTTTCGCTTGTGAGAACTAATTCACCCTTTTGTCGTCCAAGGCGAATCACAAGATGTGACTGCGACCAATCCGCAAAGAATTCAATTTCTAACGTTTGACCATCTGCTGATTTGCGAGCGTTACAGTACTCTCCTGGATGACCTTCACAAACGCCGTAGTTCGCGGACCAAGTCATTCCATCTGAATCTTGGAGGCCAACGTAGAGATTATTGCTGTCTTTCTCAAGAGTGACTTCTTGAAGCTTACTAACATCAGGACGCGCCCAAAAGTTTTTCCATGAACCTGTTGTCGATGTCACCCGTTGGACTTTGTACGTGCCTTCAAAACCACTTCCTGGATTTTGCGCGAAAACTGCAGAGTGAGCGAACAACAATACGATTGATAGAATAATAAAGCGCATAAATCCCCCGTCGATGTCTAAGCGCACACCCACTGCGAAAACTTGTCAAGACACTTATCCACGACGTTGTGCATTTAGTTTATCTTAATCTCAACTATTAAAATTTAACGGAGTTGAAGAATGATAAATCTTATTCTTTCGTGCTGTTTTCTGTTCGCGAGCCCGTCGTTTGCGATGGACGACGCAGATCATGTGATGATGAGACCCAAAGAAATAAAATGGGCGGATGCTCCTCCCTCTCTACCTGCAGGAGCGAAAGCGGCGATCTTGTACGGCGATCCAACTGCAGCAGGACCGTTTTCGATGCGCCTTAAACTTCCAGCAAAATATAAAATCGGCCCGCATTTTCATCCGCAGGATGAAAACGTCACGGTGATTTCAGGGACTTTTATGATGGGAATTGGCGACGATGCCAAAGCCAAAGCAACAGCACTTGAGGCCGGAAGCTTTGCTCGCATGAAGGCTGGCACGCACCACTTTGCACGTGCTGATAAAGAAGCGATCGTACAAATAAACGGAATTGGTCCGTGGGGGATTACATATATCAATCCTTCTGACGATCCTAGAACGGCAAAATAACCAAAGAACGGCGCCGAACACAGTTTGGTGTCCGTCTAACCCAGAGCGTTTCTTATTGACCCCTTCCTCTCTCTAAAAGACGCTAGCATCCTTCAAAGAAGTGAGAGGTCTATATGAAAACGCTTGTCGCATTATTAGCTTTTTTATTCTCTGTCTGTGCTTATGCTGAAGATTCCTGCTTAGACCTCAACGGTGTGTATCGCATTGATGGAGTCAGAGCCGTTCGTATCACCCAGTTCGCTTGCAAAACCCTCAAAATTTCCAACGGCGAGATTCAAGATGTAGGACGAATCGATTGGTACAAAGCAAACGTCAGCACAACTCTGGACGGAGCTCCAACCTGCGATAAAGCTTCTTGTGTGACAGGAAAAATATACCCTGACGAAATCGAAATTTCTCGCGACCAAGCATGGACGACCACCAATGAGCATGGCTCGTGCGAATATCGCCAAGAAAGCCTTCTGCTTGATGCGGGAAGAAATCTCATCAGAAAACAGACAATTTACAATTGCCAGGATGGTTTCTCTGGAATGTTTGAGACTGTGTTGCTACGGATGAACTAGAGTATATTCGGAACTGTTGTGAATACTCCTCCCGTCAGAGAGAAAAATGGCTATCGATAGTCTAGAAAGATAGCCAGACGGGTTTCCTATCGAGTGTTTGTTACTTAACACTCGATCCAATGACAAAACAAACGTCTACCAACCAAATTATTCGCGCAGAAGAATCAACTCATTTCTCTTTCTTCTCTCGAGCTTTCTCAATCGCAGTTCTAGCACTTCTCACGTCGACACTGATCAACTGCGCCCAAGCTTCGGGAGATGGAGAGTGGGCTTCAGGAGAGCCCGATAGCACCCAAGGAGACAACAATAACCAAGTCGAAACACCACCGGTTATCGACGAAACCCCAAGCCCCGTTCCGCCAACAGCCCCCTCACCCGATATTCATTTTTCGATGTTATCTAAAATCACACAGCTCGCTCACGGCCCGGGCCAAACCTGGAACGGCTGCGATAAAGAAGCCACGGTTATGGGAGGCTATGGCAGTACCACAAAGTGCGGTAACGGAACTCTGCATCCCGCCTTTGCCGTTCACTTGAATAAATATTTCTTTGGCTGCGTTGAGACTGCTGCACGCGCCGCTGACATGCGACAACCTGATCGCGTCTTTCTGACTCACTGGGGAACTTATGTGAATCGAAACGCACGAGGCTCTTCGAGTTTAAGTATGCATGCTTTAGCGCGTGCCATTGATATCGTGAAATTCGTTGTCTATGATCGTGACGGAAAGAGTGTGCAGATCAGTACGAACGTGAAAGACTTTAAAGGTTCCACTGTGAAGTTCTACAATTCATTCCGCCAGTGTTGGAAAGAAACCATGCCTTCACGCTGTCGACCAGGCCAACGCGAATATACCGGCTCCATTGGCATTCCGAAGTCAGCCTTGGGTGGAAACAGCCTGCACAACGATCACATCCATCTTTCTTTTCCGACGTGTGCGGGGTAACTTTTATGAAAGTAAAAACTATGCTTAAATATCTTTTAATTGCTTCATTATTTATTATCACGATCCCTGTTGCGGCCAGCACCGATATCGTCGGCGAAAAGCAAATCACCTTTTCTAAGGGTGAAGCTTTGGTCACAACTCGCAAAGAAGAAGAGAAGTTAGGCTTTCCTTATACGCTCGAATTGAAAGTCAGCTGTACAAAGGGAAAAGCAAATTGGCAAAAGATCGCCATCTCCGAATCCGAATCTGTGTGTGACGTCAAACCGCAATCAGCCAAACTCACAGCCGACGGAAAGAATATTTCCGTGATGATTCGCGAAACGGATGCAGATGCATTTAATGAGAAATCTCAAACTGCAGATGCCAATGAACTTGGCAATCTTCGTCCGACTTGTAAAAAAGCCGCCAAAGAATTTCTTTTTTCTCTCGAAAACTATTGTCAGTAATTTTAGAAGCGTGAGGTTCGCCTCACGCTTTATTCCACAAAACGTGGCAACTCCCCACCCATCTCATGGGCAGCATCCAGAATAAATTCTTTAAAGAACTTGGTGTTAGTAAACTCTGTATAAGAATGACAGTTGGATGATTTGTTATGAGCACCACGAGTCAGTGCTGATAAGACCAGGCCGCTTTCAGTTTCTAAATAAGCAGGACCACCCGAGTCGCCATGACAAACACCTGATTTGGAAGTTTGATCGAGGACATACAAACTGCGCCATAGCTTGCTGACGGGCACGCGTGCGTAGTTGAGACCTTTTGCACGTACCGTATTCACGTCGCTGATATGACCGTATCCGGCAACCAACAAGTTATCGCCGATCTTCACAGGCAATCCAAGATTGATACTAACCGGAGCAAATCCTTTCGGTGCTGGTGTCTTTAAATAAAGAACGGCGATATCATTGAGTTCAGTTTCAGGAAAATCATCGGCATAAACCGGGCTGAACTCAGCATGTGTGATAAAGTCAGCAACTTGAGTCAGTTGGTTGAGATAATAGGGCTTTGGCAATGTAGCCCCAAAATGAACCCACACGTTGGTCGGACGAAGTTTCTCTAAGCAATGCGCCGCTGTTATAACGAGATTCGAAGAAATCAGAGTTCCTGTGCATTGCTCTTTTAAGATATCACTCTTAGCCATCACCAGCGCTACAGTAGACTGGGTGACTGCATCCGTAGACGTCGCAGCCGTCCCCCCGATAATCGCAGAGCTATCGCCGTCCTGAACTGAATTCTCAGCACCTTGCGAACACGCAGCTAGAAAACACAAAAGCGTTAAACTTTTTGAGAATCCTAGAAAATATTCAAGATAGCGTTTGGTTTGCGACACTAACCCCCCCAGAACGATGGATAAACAGCAACACCCAGCTTAAGCAAGCCGGGTGCCATGTGAGCGGAGGATGTATCTCAGGAATTAGTTGCGGATCACGCAAGAAAGAGAAGAAATTTTGCTGGCCTTGAACTCAAGCACTGAATAGGCACTGGAGTCTTTCGAAGCGACCAAAGTTCCAACTTGAACATCGCCCTCAAAAAGCCCAACGACCAATGAATTCTCATTAGAATCCACAACACTTGCCTGCCCTTTGGCGATTTGAATAATACCAGGAGCTGACTTCGAAAGATGATCACGAGAAATACGGCCAGGTGATTGTTTTGAAAAAGAGAACTCTTGTTTTTCAAGGTTCACTTGTACATAGCGCGGAACCGGAGCCGACATCTCTGCACAAGTCACCGTCGTACCTGCATGAGCAAACAATCCAACCGAAGCCACTGCGAATAAAATTACTGATTTCAACATTTCCAACTCCTCAGTTGAATACTTAATAAATTAATTTGCGCCTTCAGGAAAAATCTTAGCCCACTCGCTGACTTTTACAGGCTCGTGACCAAGAATCGCTCTTTCAATTGGAAGTCTTTCCTTCCAGAAGTTTTCAAGAATCTCTTGGGCTTTATTGGTATTTTCAATCCACTTGTTAAAGCCTGGCCCCTGTTTCGAGAATTTTTTGTGGATCAAGAAGCCGTAATAAACCTTCAACCCATTTCTATGAAGATTCAGGAACATACTTGGCGTCAACGGAACACCGACATCATGATGAGTATAAAAATGATAGTGTTTTACAGAAGCCTGCAAATCCGGATCTTGAATGGATTTACGAAGTTCCAAAAATTCACTTTGCCATTTGTGCATGTAAAGCTTCATTGTCGACCATTGTTCTTCGGTCATCTTTTGCGCTTCTACGTAGCCGCGCACTTTCATGTAACGGTCTGCTTCGTGACGCACATCATGTGACCAGAATAAGCCACCTGGTCTGTTAAAACCATCAGCAGCAATAGGTGTATTTGTCGCACCAAAAATATGAATATTGTGCGGGAGCACGTGCATGAATGCCGACTCGCCCATCGCGTGGACAGATGGAATCACAACATACTCAAGGTAGTCTTTGCGCTCGAAAGCATTTTTAAATGGAACTTCAGCAATACGGAATTCAGTTGCGATCTTGCCGCTACGGACTTGCACAATGGCACCCTCGGCCTTTTTGTACATTTCAAGCTCTTGATCCATGCTCTTTTTACGGTATCCATGCATGACCATATCAAGGTACTTCGCAATGGTGTAGTACGTATTCAACTCAGCAAACTGGAAATAACCTCTGATACGTGAATAGAAATATGTCGCATTCACCGTATCAATATAAGGATACTTATTCGACTCGATCATTTTCGTGATATCACCTTGCAAGCGATTCACAAATGAAAGAGCTTTTGTGATGTTCTCAACTTTTTTAGATCGCTCGTTAAATACCGCATGCGAAAGGCGATTTGAAAGAGTGCGTTTTTCTTTTTGCAAGTCTTTGATCAATTCTTCGCGGAACGTTGCTAAATCGTCCACGATAAATTTTAAAGACTCTGCAGCTTCTGGGAAGTCAAACTGTCTTGGATCTTCAGGGGTGATCGCTTTTTGTTTTTCAAAGCGAGATCTCATCTCTGCAACGAAAGCCTCGGGATCTTTAAACGCAAAAGCAAATTTTGGATAGCGTTCTGCGAGTTTTTTGTTATTGGCATCGTAATTGTCGCGAAGCTCTTTAAGGGTGGATTCTTTCGCAGTTTCCTTTGCCGCTTTTTCGGACGACTTCTTGTCAGACGCCTTTTCTGAAATTTTAGGTATTTTAACGGAGGCAACTGAATCACTGAATTGATCAGCACAGATCTCAGCTGCATGAGCTCTTTGCGTTACACCGGCTGAAAGCACCAGCGCCAAAAGAGACATCGCAATCATGTTTTTACTCACCGCTAGACGGCTACCTAACAATTTACGCTCCACAAGATCCTCCACACGAGCACTTTGCTATGCAAACTAAATGCAACCACAGACTCAATAGGTTGCATTTCAGAACAGAAATCTGTCGGGGCATTCGACAGTTGCCCCTAATTGACCCTAGAACATTCCTTCACAGCTTCGAACCTGATAAGGTTTCACTTGCGTAGTCGTATTGATGAGTGTTCCCGGGATCTTACGACGTTCAATCAAGTCGTATTGCAAACCCCGTTTTTCTGCCGTATTTGCTCTTTCCTCAAATTCAAAACGAGTTTTTTCAGCCCAGGCATCACGCTCAGTGAGAGGCTCAGTCGGTACGATTTGAGGCTCGAGAACTTGAAGTTTTAACGGCACAGAGGCTTCAGACGTAATACTTTTTAAGAAGTTGGAGTGAACTTCGATATAATAAACCGGACGCTCGGCCTTTAAAGCCACGGCTGCCTTACGAGCAATAATAAACGCGCCAAATTTCGCATACAGTGGGAACTGAGTTCCCCAAAATGGCAATTGCCCTTCTGGATAGATCGTAAAAGCAATCGGACGTGCGCCTTTATGATCTTTCATATTTTGCACCACTTTTTGCGCAAGACCTTTTTCTTGGATGTACATGATGTTGGGATCATGGTTTTTCATAAACTTCGCTTGAGGCCAGGCATCCGTTGTTGTGAGAACCATGTTGCGGTCGATACCCATTTTCTCTGCTAGAATTTGGATACTCTTAAGATCCAAAATAGCGTGGTCATGGTTCATGGCAAATATCACGGCCGCATTGTTTGGCAGATTCAAACCTGGCAAAACTTGACCCGTTTTGGAGACCACTTCAATTTTCATATCCTGAAGAGATTCACGGGAAAACGCAGATTCAGGAATTTCACGAAGCACCTTGCTGACATTTTGATTCATACAAAGACGAGTAACAACCGAGCAAAGAGTTCGCACCAAACCTTTTTTAACCGGAGCTAAATTCTTAAGAAGATCCATGGGAGTTGTCGACATGCGCTCATTTGCGTCTAAACGGCGTGTGACTTCGACAATAAGATCTTGGTATTTTTTGGTTTTTGCGACAGGCTTGCCATCCGCAAGAGTATCTAAAAGCTGAACCATGGCGTTTAAAGTTTTCTCAACGGCCCACTTGATATCTGACTCCGCATTCATCAAACGCTCTTTCGCACCGTCGACTTTTTCAAGAGTGATAAATTCACTTCTATAGTCAGCTTTATACTGGAGCAGTTGGCGATCCAAAGCGCGCAAGAACTCAGTTGCCATATTTTTGAGCGATTCTTTATCACTCTCTGAAATTTGGCTTTCTTGCACGATCGGATTAAAAACTTGGAGAACTTGAATTGCTATAGAGCCACGAAAAGATTCTACACGCTCCAAAAAGGCATTATCTTGAACGACTGCACTGATCCCTGCCGAAGTGCCTTCTGTACGGTCCTGAGTATGACCCGCACTTGAAATAACTAATGATAATGCGAGACCCGCAGTCAAAATCGAACGCGGAACGGCCCGAATATAGTTACGTGCTTTCATTAAACCTCTCCAATTGGGCATGTAGAATTTACTACCCTCGGCGGTCCTTGCAACGGCTATTCCCGACTTAAATACGCTTATACTCGTTTTGACTGTTTAAGGCCTGTATCAGAGGGCCCTATTACGGCACTTACTTAAGAACAGAGGCGAGAAACTGGCGAATGGCGAACGCACATTTTTGCCCGCCGGGCCCGTTCAAATTCACATCAAAACCATGTGATTCAAACGGCAGCTGCAGCAAATAATGAGGCGTTTTGTTCGCGACTAAGGCTTGGCGGAAAATCCAACTATGCTCGATAGAAACCACCGAGTCACGATCTCCATGCACAAGGAAAATCGGCGGCGCTTTATCATGCAAATAGCGGATCGGATTAATGTCAGCATAGATTGCCGGGTTCTCATCAGGTTTTGCTTTTAATAATTGCATCACTCGGTTAGGCGTATCCAAAATATCGCCCGCAAAACCTTTGCGATAGAAGACTTCAAAATCAATGAGAGGATAAAAAGAAATAATTCCGGCAATTCGTGGATCCTGCAAACGAAGACCCGCAAGCAATGCCAGATGTCCTCCCGCTGAACGCCCCGAAAAAACGATACGCGATGTATTCACGCCAAATTCACTCGCGCGTTCCAAAAGAATATTATAAACATCCAGGACATCTTCAATCTGTGCCGGCCACGCATGATCAGGAATAAAACGATAGCTCGTGGTCACAACCGTATAACCCAGCTTATTTAAAAAACGATTGTAGTTATTGAGTTGTTCAAAATCTCCGCGAGAATATCCGCCACCATGAATTTGAAAGACACAGGGAGCTTGGGGATCTTGCGCATGGTGAATTTGAATTTTAAGATCATGACCATGACGGTTCTGCACCACATGCTGCGGCCCTGACGAGCGCGACCAATTTTGCAAACCGAAAAGTTTTAAAAATTGAGGTTGAAAGCGCTTTGCCTCTGGAACCGGAAACACACTTTGTAAGTCTTGATCAAAAGTGGATGGCGAAAAAAGAAAATATACAACCGGGCGCAGAAGTAAAGCTGCGGAAAACAAATTCATCGCCAGAAAAAACGGCCTTAATACCGGAGGCCCTTGCATGACTTCCCAAAAGCTCAAAAGTCCTGAAACCAAAACACAGTAAAGTGGAAAAACCGAACCAAAAAGAGAGCTGGTCCAAGCAAAACCCAATTGTGGCTGGCGATACACCCACACGCTGATCAGCAGAAGATAGCATGACAAAAGATAAGCAATTAAAATCATCATGAATCAGTTATGGCAGTGAAATGGACCCGACGTCAACTTGGATGCGAATTGTTCATAAAGCCCAGCGTTCTTTGCAGGTCCTCTAGTTTTAAGGGTTTTTGCAAATATCCATCAAATCCGGCGCGCAGACACTTTTCCTTATCCCCCTTCATTGCATGGGCCGTCAGAGCGACAATCGCACCTTGATAATGGCGGCGTTTCAACTCAGCCAGTGCTTGATAACCATCCATCTCGGGCATTTGAATATCCATTAAAATAATTCCGTATGCCTCGCGAGATGCTTTTTCCACAGCCTCTTTGCCAGTTTCAGCGGTATCAATTTGTTGATCAGAAATACCCGCCCTTTTGAGGAAGTGACGGAACAATTCTCTATTATCTGCAGCATCATCCACAATCAGCACGCGAGATCCTTTGGTCAGCGCCAATGGCACTGGTTCACGGGAATGCTCCCTTACGCATTCAATCACCTCTTTTGATGCTTTCGTATATTCAGTTGTTACCACGAAAGTACTCCCCTCACCCAGCGTACTGGATTCAAGAATGACATCACCACCTAAAAGGCGCGCAAGCTTTCTTGATAAAAATAAGCCCAATCCTGTTCCGCCAAACCGTCGTGTGGTGGAGCTATCGGCCTGCACAAAGGCTTGAAACAGTTGCAACCGATGCTCAGGGGAAATTCCCACGCCCGTGTCGCAGATACGAAACTCCAATCGACCTTTTTGTAAATCATCTGGTGAACTCATTTGACTAGCTTCCACTGAGATTCGCCCGTGATCCGTAAACTTAATCGCATTACCAATGACATTAATCAATATTTGGCGCAATCTTGTTGGATCCGAAACAATGATTTCCGGAAGCTGCTCACAATGCAGTTCAAGATCCACACCTTTTTCTTCAGCCCGACCGCGGAGCAATTGAGAAATATCTTTTAATAACAAAGGAAGAGAAAAAGGAATTTGTTCAATTAATATATGCTGCGATTCAACTTTTGAAATATCCAAAATTTCATCGACAATTCTTAAGAGCTGTTGCCCATTTCGCGCGACGGTTTCTACTGCTTCTTTTTGCTCACAACTTAAATTTGTATCCGAGCAGAGGATTTCAGCAAAACCCAACATCGCACCTAAAGGGGTCCGAATCTCGTGGCTCATGTTAGCCAGGAAAGATGTCTTTGCATGACTCGCCTCTTGGGCTTTCAAGTAAAGATTGGCATTTTCCAACGCGACCGCTAGACGACGGACGATTTCTTCTGCCACGAATTTATCATTATCCGAAAATTGATATCCTGATTTACGCGAAACAAAGACGACCACGCCATCCGGCTTTTTTTCGCCTATTTTGAGTGGAACGAGCAACAACGAGGATACTGAGAGCGGATTGGATTCCAAATCAGAAATGTCTGCGCCAAAGGTGTTCGCGACATACTCCCTCAATTCAGCTTGATTGATAATTGTGGAAACGCCTTTTTGCAGAACCTGAGCAGATCCAGTCGGTGAATCCCAACGCATGGGGTGAGCCTGTCGCCAGCGCTTGATGATTTCCACGTCTTCGACTTTTGCTGCCGCAACTTCTGCGAGCACAATATCAAGAGCTTCTTCATCTAAAATTTCAATCACACAGACATCGGCAAAAGAAGAAATCACACGTTGAGCAAAAAGCTTCATCAATTCTTTGCGATCAAACGAAGATGATAACAAAAAACTCATGTCTGAAAGAAAACTCATTTGTCGTGCGCGAATCTCAGCCTCTTCCCGCATAATTTGCTCTTGTAAAAGAGCTAAACTTTGCTCCTCAGCCTGCTTCATTTCTGTGACATCATGGATAACTCCCAAAAGATATTCGGGCTTTCCGTCTTTATTTAGAATAGGAATTTTCATAGTATGAATGCAACGAAGTCCTCGCTCGGTTTCAAGCTCTTCCAACGGCGTCTCAATGGCCCTTCCCGTCATCAAGGCCCTGCGATCTTCAGCTTCATATCGTTGTGAGCGTGAGAAAGAAAAAGCTTCGTAATCAGTTTTTCCAATCAATTCAGTTCGAGAAATCGACAATAGTTTTTCCATGGCCCGGTTCACGCGAACATAGCGCAAGTCGCGGGCACGCTTTACAAAAATCATACTGGGAATATTTTCGATAATGGCACCAAGAAAAGCTTCAGACTGCTGCAACTCCATGGTTCTTTGTGAAACCATATCTTCCAGCTTCAGATTGACCTCTTCGAGTTGTCGTTCAACGGCTTTGCGATGAGAAATATCCATGACCAAACCAATCACAGTTCCATCTTGAAACAGCGTCAGAGTGATCAAAACTTGAATGCGATGACCGTCTTTATGAAAATATTCTTTCTCAAAGGTTTGGACCGATCCCGACCGTAAGATGGTTTTTTGCGCTTCCCGGCTGGCTTCTGCAGCTTCAGGTGTGGTGAGCTTTTGCCAGTTCAAATCACCACGCAGCAGTTCTTCGCGGCTGTAACCGAGCATTTTGAGGAAATAATCATTAGCATCATAAATCGAACCATCTTCTAAGTTTGTCGACACAATCCCAATCATATTGGATTCGTAGATGGTACGGTAACGAAGCTCGGCCTGAGAGTTGGAGCTTAAGGGTTCTGACATATTTTCTCCAATGATATGACTTTAAATCATTCGAGAATTCTGCGAACTAAGGATTTCAATGTGATCTAACAAAGTCGTGGGAAACCTGAGCCAGCTTGTGAGGCCAGTCATTTTTGCAGCTACAAGACCTGTTCCAGACTCTTCATAAGGCGATAATTAAGAGCCTGAACGTCGGCTTCACTTAACGAATCTTGAGAGAATTCTAGCATTCGCTCCACCTCTTGACTCAAGATGGGGAAAACACGTTCAATAATTTGTTTCTGATAGGAAGCAGAGGAAATTTTGTTTCGCACAAGACCCCAAAACTTCCAACGCGCCGGAAGAAGTAAAAAATAAGGATGCTGTTTGGATTCGGTTTGTTTAAGCAGAGACGACCAACTCTTTAGCGCACCTGGATGAGCTCCAAGAGTCATGCTTCGATAATTAAGTTCTTCGAAAGTAAACTCGCGGTGAGAATCTTGGACGCCAAGCTCAAAAGATTTCAATGCTTCTGGCGAAGCAGCTAACAATTCCGGAAAGGTGTCTGGATTTTTCGTCGTCACCACAGTCACAATATCTGCGAAGAGTTCATGAAGGGCCGTATACAAAATCACCGCGGGATCATTCTCTCGGGCGCGAGCGTCAATGGCCGCATATTGATCACGAAACTGTGGAATCGACGCAAGCAGATTTTTCTCAAAGATCGCATGAGCGTACTCATGGTTAAGCGTATCAAGATCCACTTTGCTTCTTTTCCAGGAAGCCGTTTGCGGTTGAATACCTACATAAACGCTAAAATCGTTTCGATCAAACACACTGAAAATCGTCAGGTGGCCCACGGTTACACGGGTCTCCGTGGGACGCTTTAGATTTCCAAGCAGGGACTCTACTAGCATCAAACGTTCTTGATATTCCTGGAGACGAGGGCCTCGCTGGGCTTTTTCTTCGACGATAATACGACCGTTAAAATCAAAAGTATCATCCAAAACCTGAGCGCAAATGTCAGAACTGGCAATAGATATCGACGGCCCCAAAATGGCCATTGATGATAAGATCATCGACATCCAAATAGCTCTCATTGCAAACTCCACGCACTTGGCAGTGCTCTAAGAAATCCGGAAATTCTCTCTGCAAATCAAAGACCGATTTGTCTAAATTTAACAAGATCCTTGGCCTCCCTTATGCAAACCAAAAAGGTATGAAAACGACAAGAGTTCATAAAGATTTTATGAGGAAATGGTTAGGACTGACCCTTATTCTGTGTCTATCTTTTGGACAGATGGGCGCCGAAGTAGCGCAGGCCCAGATTGCTCCATCCCGTTCAACTCTCAGTTATGATTACGACAAGCTTTTAAATATCGCCACGCAAATTCAAACCAATAAATTGCTTTATGACTATCTCAATATTGAGCTGGCTCCGCTCTTAGAAATTAGCCCCGCCCAACAAGCCCTTTTCCAGTGGGGACCTAAGAGTAAAGGTCTGTCTGAGAGTCAGCTTGTCGCCATTTTGCAAAATGCTCCCGAGCTTCTGACTCGCGTGGAATCTTACATGGCACAAGTATCTTACACCAACTCCAGCGAACCTGCTGTCGTTGAACTTCGTGCGCAAATGAAAAAAGAATTTGAATTTTTCGTGACAAATAATCCCGATCTTTTGGCGCGCTTAAAAGTTTTAAGTGATCCGACTCAAGCTTTCACTGTCACAACTCCCGGAAATAAGCCCGCAATGACTTCTGTTGAAACTTTTGTGAATCATCCGATTGTCTTAGGTTATGGGACACCTGAACAAAAGACACTTCCCGCGGCTGATCTAAAAGCCGAAGTGATTAAGTTTATCAACGGAGCTCAATCTCAAGTTTGGGCCAATTTTTATGATTTCGATTTGATGGACGTGGCCGAAACATTTGCTGCTAAGGCCAAAGAAAATGTCGATGTCAGTGTGGGTGTGGATTCTGCCGTCGTCGAAGCGCGACCAGAAGTAAAAGCAGTCGCTGAATTTCTTGAATCGCAAAAGTCTGCCGGTCTTGATTTTGTTCGTGTGAGTTCTGTGGGACTTAACCATATGAAAATGATCGTGCGGGATCCAAACGGACCCAATGCCGCGGTTATGTTTTTATCTGGAAACTTAACTCAGTCTTGTATCGGAAAAGAAGGCGATTTAAAAAACCTTCCGCCTGAGATTCGCCCAAAGGAATCAATTCCCAACGCCAATCACGCCATTATAGTAAAAGGAACTTATCCTGCCATCTTTGCCCGCCATCAATTGCATAAAGTTTTAAAGATGAAAATCCGTGGAACTGCGGCTTTCTTAAAAGGCAATGCAGGTTTTCCAATCGGCGGCGCTTATAAATTCTTTTCAGCTCCTACGCCGAACGGGAAGATCGTTAAAAATCCGTGGATGATTTTCTCATTTTCTCCAAATGGCGGCATGGGCGATATCAACACGGATATTTTAAAACAAGTCATCCTGACGACGACGGGACCCGTGCGGTTTTTGCAGTTTGCATTTTCATCTAAGGTCGTGACTGATGCTCTCGCTCTGCGCATTTCGAACGAGAAAAAACAGGCGGCCGCAGAAGGTCGATCTTATGTCGCTGACATTGGTGGCTTGGGTGATCAATCTTTCACGCATCGTGATTTTAGTTCTTTCTTAACTCTGGATGGACTGGTTCAGGATAAGGTCACGGGTCTTTTCTCAGTGGATCCAAACGGCGTTTATAATCAATTGTTAACGCCAGAGGAGCTGGAAAAGACTCGCGCTCAAACATACTCAGCACCTGCAATTTATGGCGAAAAAACCTTACGCGTAAACGGTGAAGCTCACCAAATTAGTTCGAAAATTCACCATAAGATAATGATCATTCCTGATTTCGCCATCACAACCCCGGGAACTTCGTTTAATTACTCCGTAAATGCGGAAAGTAATAACGAGCAAATCGTGATCATGCGAAATGAACAGGTCACAGACGTACTCATGGGGGCCTATGAGTACCTCCGCTCGAATTCGCGCGGAACTGTCTATGACATCGCGATGAAGAGAAACTCCATTCCTCGCCCACCACCAAAACCACTCGATCTGAATGCTATTTTAACCTGCGAAGGCCTCTTTTAAGAGGCTAAGATGTTCCATTGGTTCACGTGAACACTAGCGCTGGGTATATTCGGTGCTGTTCAGAGTATTAAGTTTCTGTCAGATTGACCAAATCTCGATGAATCCTTACATTTTCGCTCGCATGTTGTGTAGCAGACTGCTAAAAGCCTCTCTCACAAAAGCACTGAGAAAGATACTTCGCTATGAACCTACAGAAAGTCAGCATTGGACTTATTCAGACAGTCAGTCTGCTTCTCGTACTCTTTTTAAGTAAGCTTTTACCGCTTGAAGGCTTTATGGTCCTTGTCGCGGCCATGACTCTTACACATTACATATGCTCTTTGTACTATTCCGCCCCCGCTCTCTTAGGGATGTTTCAATCCCGCCGAGGTCTTTTAAATATTCTCGGCATGATTCTTTTGGTTTATTTTAGCTTCCGCTTTCAACAACCAGGGCTGCTGTTTTATTTTGGTTTGCATCACAGTCTTTCCGAAACTTGGGTTTTACAAAAACAACTTCCCCACTATTCGATTTCATCCACACGCAGCCTCTTTATGATCCGCTTTGCGTTTCATTCGGTGGTCTATGCTCACTTAAGTAAAACTTCTGGGATGATGGACTTTATTTCTCACGAAGATATTTTTATCGCTCTGTGTGCGATGTCGGTTTTGTATTTGGCAGTTGTGATGTTCAGTCGCCTTCCGGACCGTAGCAAAGACAATCTCTTTATCAGCGACGGGCTTTTTATTTTCCTGGCACTGATGGCTTATTACGATGTTTTGAAATTCGACTTTTTTATGTTGGATCTCTATCACTGTATTTACTGGATTTTACTTCCCGTGGTGGGACTGCACTGGCGTGAAGGAACAAAGGCTTCAACGCGCTTTTTCGGCATGAATGTCGTACTCGCATTAGGTTCCGGAATGTTTTTCTATATATTGAACAGACTGGTTCCAAGCCCGATGCAGGATGGAATGTCTTCACTGGTTCGCGATTTTTTAACAATGGGTGGATACATTCATATTGGAATGGGATTTTTCCTTTTGAACGTCAATCATTTCCGTTGGCGAAAGAATCCCGAGGCGCCCCTGGAGCGCCCCATCCGTTTGCCTATTTAGCGACGGCACATATACATATTTTCTAAACGATAATAGCCTGAGCCATTGACGAAAAGAACCATCCATCCGCCCATACCACCGTCTGACAACGCTGCACCACCCGCGAGAAGCTCCGGCTTGATGTACAATCTGACAAGGCGCTCAGGATACCAAGATTCCAACTCACCTTTGTAAGCCAAATAGTTTACCAGATAACCATAGTGATTGTTTTTAGTTTTCTCTCCAGCTTTCAAGGTTTCAAGACTTTGCCCGACACGAATGGATTCACCTTCCACTTGTAAAATATAAGGCACGCGATCTGGATTGCTCATACTAGGTTCACAGACGTAAGAAAAAGACTCGGCCTTTGCCACAAATGAAAATGCCAGAGATAGAAAAAGGGTCACAACAGAAGCTTTCATAAAATCTCCTCGTAAAGCACACCAACCCTATTCGCTTTTCATAGAGAGTCAAGGAAACTGATCCCGAATTGTGTGCGCAGCCCAACTCCTAAGATATCCGGGCACCAGTAGTAGAGAGGCCGCTAGAATTGTGGGCTGCAACTATAAAACAGCCTACACCCGATGGGTTTGGCTCGGCACTCTTGCTAAGACCGATGTCTTAAGTAAGGCTTTTCCCAAAGCTCAACACTTAACATTCTTAGCTGACGATAAAAAAGAAAAGACGAGAGAACAAAGATATCTCAACCACAACAAACGTAAATTCGATCCACTATTTAAAATCAATCACACCTGCGCCAAACTACGATATCACATCAAACGACTTACAAGAAGAAATTGGTGCACGACTAAAAAGCCCGAGCACTTAGAGCTAGGTCTTTATCTATATATTGCGAAGAGTAACAACTTTGCGTTTTTAAAATAGAAAATTGTATCCGAGCTTTGAGGTTCGGCAAATTTGGGGGCTGGGTTTTGGAGATTTTCAAGACGTAGCGACCTCTGTTGGTGCCTGGATGGCACGAACCCACCGAAGGTGGGCAACAGCAGAGGCCGGATGCCGTGTCGCGAAGCCTTGGAAATTTCCAAAACCCAGCCCCCAAACCTCGCCCGAAGCACACACTCGTGGATCAGTTTCTGTTGAAAACTAAAGAGTTGTGCGGAAGCGACGCCAACTGATCGTAATAAAAAGAGCGGCCATCGCGGCAAGAATCAAATTATTTTGTAAAATCAATCGCACATCTCCGCCTTTAAGCATTATGTTGCGAAGCAGCTCGATAAAATAAGTCAGTGGGTTGATGTAGGCAAATATCCGCAGTGCCCACGGCATATTTTCAATCGGGAAAACCAAACCGCTGAGCAAGACAGAGGGAAAAAGATAAAGAAATCCGCCCATCATGGATTGCTGTTGATTTTTCGCGAGGGTCGAAATCAGAAGTCCAATTCCGACTGTACAACATACGAAAATCAAAGCTGACAACATCAAAACAAGCGCCGAGCCTCGTAGTGGCATTCCGAACAAGAACATCGCCACTCCCACAATAAGGGGGATATTGCTGACACCTAAAAGAACAAAAGGCAGAGTCTTTCCAAGAATCACCTCAGAGGGCATGATCGGAGCAGAAATCAAAGTCTCAAAAGTCCCCTGTTCTTTTTCCTTGGTGATCGACATACTGGTCAGAAGAATTGTGATCAAACAGACCAGCATGCTCATCACACCAGGAATCAAAAAGAGAGCAGTTTCCATCGCCGGGTTGTAAAGCACGCGCACATCAAATTTAAGCGGCAGGTCACGCTCAAACTGAGAATACACGATATTCATAAAGTACCGCTCTATACTTTGCGCCCGATTCACATTCACAGCGTTAATTAACAACTGCACTTTGCCATCATCGCGCCCCAGGGCCTTATCCAGACCGCCTGTAGGTAAAAGAACAACCGCATCAGCTTCACCTTTTTGTATTTGCTCAAATGGATCTGAGCTTGTGACCTTAGCCGGAATAAACCATTTTGAAGCCAGACTCTGACGATAGACATCTTGAATAAAGGTCTCTGTCGGCGCCCCCACAATACTCAGTCGAATGCGTTTCGCTTCCGTAGAAAGAGCTGTTCCAAAAATCGTCAGCTGAATACAAGGCGCAAGAAACAATAAAATCCGCATTCGTGGATCACGCAATGTCTGAAGAAGTTCTTTTTTCATAAAACCCATCAGCGTCTTCACGGTTCCACGTCCTTTTTAAATTTCTTGGTCGCCAAAAGCAGCATCATAAAACACAGAACGATCAACATGAAAAGCTCTGGCAAAATATCCCGAAGGCCGGCACCTTGTAAATACAGCTCACGACTAATCTGAATAAACCAACGAGCCGGCAAAATCATTGTCAGATAGTAAAAAAAATTCGGCATATGTTCATTTGGAAAAACGAAACCCGAAAGTAAAATCGTCGGTAAAAGGCCTGAAATCATCGCAAACTGCATACTCATTTGCTGTTTGCGAGTCACCACTGAAATCAGCAAACCTTGCGCCAAATAAGTCAGCAGAAATACGAGACATGAGAAAAAATAAAGCAGGAGTGATCCTTTAAACGGAATCATAAAAACGATCTGTGACATCAGAAAGACAAATATCACGGCACAAAATCCCAGCACACAGTAAGGCAGCAATTTACCAATGATGATTTCGATTGGACTTACAGGTGTTGAAAGCAATAACTCCATCGAGCCATTTTCCCACTCCCGTGCGACGGTCAGAGAAGTTAGTAAAATTGAAAGAATCGCAATAATCACGGCGGCCAAGCCAGGCACGACGAACCATTGGCTATTTAGCTCCGGATTAAAAAGAAACCTTGTAACGATCTCAACCGGCTCTTTGATATTTTCTTTACCGAATTTCTTCTCAAGACTCATACGTTGAATGCCGTTGAGATAGCCCATGATCGAACCCGCTGAAGAGTTATCCGCCCCATCCACCAAAACTTGAACCGTCGCCTCAGATCCTTGGCGAAAATGAGCCTCAAAACGGGGCGGTATGACGAGAGCGGCATGCGCCTTCCCCTCATCCAAAGCCTGCAACGCCTGAGACGGACTTTTCACATTCAACGGACGAAAATAACTGGAACTGGTAAAAACTCTCGCTAAAGAGCGCGAACTTTCCGTATGATCCGCATCAAAAACCGCAAGTCCAATATTGTTCATGTTAAATTCAATTGCGTAACCAAAGATAAATACCATGATCACAGGCATCGCCAAAGCCAAGGCCATTGTGAATGGATCGCGCACAATATGGAAAATTTCTTTTTTGGCAATCGCCCAAATTGTGGAGCGTTTTTTCACGGTTTTCCCTCCACTTGCGCGATAAATACTTCTTCCAAAGAAACTGTTTTGGGATCCCGATCTGGCAGACTGTGTTTTTTCAAATTCAACGGACTATCTAGAGCAATCAGCTCACCAGAGCGCATCAAGGCAATACGACCGCATTGTTCTGCCTCATCCATATAATGAGTCGTCACAAACATGGTTTTACCTTTGGCCGCTAAATCCCGAATCAGATTCCAAAAACGTTGACGGTAGGCTGGACTCACACCCGCGGTTGGTTCATCCAGGAAAACAATTTCCGGATCGTGCAACATCGAAGCCACGAGGCTGACCTGTTGCTTAATACCTCCCGGCAAATCCTTGACCATGGTTTTTAAACTTTGTTGGAATTTAATAAATTGTAAAAGCTCATCTTGTCTCTGCCGATATTTATTTTTATCCATTTTTCGCAGAGAGGCCGTAAAAGCTAAATTTTCGCCCACCGACAAATCTTCATAGAGAGTGAACTTCTGCGACATATAGCCGACTTGACTTTTTACTTCAAAAGCCTGAGTCAGAACATCTCGCCCGACGACTTCTGCTCGTCCCGTTGACGGCAATAACAATCCACACAACACACGAATAGTCGTCGTCTTCCCCGCTCCATTCGCGCCGAGAAAACCAAAGATCTCTCCTTTTTCAACACTGAAACTGACATCGCGAACGGCAAAAAAATCACCAAACTGCACCGAGAGATTTTCTACAATCACGGACTTCATACCAAGCCCTCCTGATCGTAGCGCAAAAACACAGCTTCAAAATTTTCAGCATTGTGATCTTCTAAAACTTTTTTAGGTGTGCCTTCTTCAAGAGTTCGTCCATCAAATAAAAGATGAACTTCTTGGCATTTCAGTGCTTCATCCATATAGGAGGTGGTGATCAAAATCAAAATGTCTTCTTTTTCCTGCAGCTCATAAAGCAAAGACCAGAAATCGCGACGACTCAAGGGATCCACGCCATTTGTCGGCTCATCTAAAAGTAAAACCCTCGGTGAAGCCAAGAGGGAGCAAATAAGACCCAGCTTTTTGTACATTCCTCCAGAGAGTTGCCCTGCTAAACGCTCGGTGAATTGCTCGAGTCGGGCCATTTTTAAAAGCTCTTCACGACGTTTGCGATATGCATCTTCGTTTAACCCGTAAAGAGTTTTAAAAAATTCCAGATGCTCGTGAATGCTCAACTCAGCGTAAAGACTTTGTGATTGCGGCATGTACGCCATATAAGGTCGAACATCCGCAAAGGCCTGCTCTTGCCCTTCACTGAAATAAGAAATACGACCTGCGTCTGCCTTCAGAAGTCCCATCAGGTGTCGTAAAAACGTGGTTTTCCCCGCCCCTTCCGGTCCAATAATCCCATGCAAAGTTCTTGCACGAAAAGACATCGACAGACCCTTTAGCGCCTCGGTGCTCTTAAGTTTCTTCTTCAGATCCTGAACTTGAAGAGAAAGCTCTTGCATGGCGCTAATCCTTATCAGCCCACTCCAGTGTCATTCCTGGTTTTAAAATACCGTCTTGGTTTTGAAAACGAACTTTCACTCCGTATACAAGCCTTGTGCGCTCTTCGCGAGTTTGCACATTCTTGGGTGTGAACTCTGCTTCCGGGTCAATATACTCAATAGCTCCTTCGAAAACTTTTCCATCTAATTCAGGCAAGCGTGCTTTGACATTCTGGCGCAGTTGCAAACCAGCCAAGCGATCATGCGGGAGATAAAAATAAACATAAGGTCTTTCGATATCTCCGATGGTCATCAGTTTCACTCCAGGGCCGACCATCTCACCGACCTCATGATACTTACTCAGAATGGTTCCCTTTAATGGAGACCGTACATCACACCAGGAGATGCGCACTTCAAGATCGTCTTTTTTGGCTTTTGATTGATCGTAAACTTCTTGTGAGACTCCATCGCCACGCAAAAGTTTTCCCGTTCGTCCGTAATTCTTTTTCGCTAAATCATAGGCCACTTGAATGTCTTCACAAGCCAGCGTCACAAGGTTTTGATCTTTTTCAACCGTCATACCTTCATCAGCTGAGATGCTTTTAATCACCGAAGCCACACGTGCGGGAACATCGACTTTTGTGACTTCAACTGTGCCAGCATAATAAAACGTGCTGGGAAAAAAGATGCGCTTAATAACAAGACCAAGAGTGATAAGGATAACAATTGCAACAGGGATGATAAGACGACGACGATTGCTCATCATTAAAGCCTAGACCCGTCAGTCGGAAAGTGGAAATAAAAAAGGAGGCTTAGCGCCTCCTTTTTTATTTTGATCTTGTGATCTTAGTTTGTTGGTGGTGCGAACCAGCAACGTGGTCTTACGCCTGCAGTGTCGCGTGGCGCATAGCAAGAACCTTGTTTGTAATCAGAGTTACTTGGTTCTTCGCTTTCTTTAGCTACACATAGCATACCAGCAAAGTATGTATCCAAGCGGCATTGAGTCGCTGGATGATTGTCATTTGTGCGACGAACTTCTGATTTATCAGGAGTTCCGAAAGTTGGAGGTGTTGTTTCCTTTTTCAAAGCTTGGAAAAGGTTTGCAACAGATTGACCTGCCAAAGATGAACGAAGGCACAGCAATTGATCTTGTCTGTTTGTGAATTGCGCTTCGCAAGCTGCAGATGCAACTGGATCCAAATCCAAACCTTTCAAGATTGCTTCGTTATCGTCTTCAGCAAAGAAACGACGAAGACATTTCAAAGTCGCGAAGTAGTCAGAGCCACCTTCGTTAGTTGCCCAACCGCCGCCGAACCAGCCAGCAGTTTTCGGAGCTCCACCGTTGTGGTGACCGAATTCATGGCAGGCAACAAGAGCAAAGCCCTCGATGTTCGTAGCCGGATGACGAGCAAGACCACCGTACATATTAAGTACTTGAGTGTTACCCATTCTTTGCGCAGATGCATTTACAGTACCGTCTGACCAAAGACGATTGATACGAAGTGTATCGCCTTTTCTTTCAACATCAGCTTTATAGATCTTTTCGATACGATCCAAAACATCGTTAAATTGTTGTTCAGAGATACCACCTGTAGAGAACAACCCCACTGGAATGTTCATATTGTTTGGCGGAAGAAATCCCGCACAAAGTGTTTTTTCAGATGCTGTATGGTGCGTGAAACCAAGCGTTGCGATCAATGCAAGCCCCGTTACCGCACGACGAATTGTCGTAAGAGTCATGACTACCCCTCCTTGAGTCTAGACGTTCCAAAAATCGTATCAATATGATGCGGCCAAATTCAAACATTAATCATTTATCTGTGAAACAATGCATCGAAGTAATGTTTAACACTTCCTAGCATTAAGAAATTGAAAGAATGCGTCGAAATAAGAACTAGTTTATGAAAACTTCTCACGTGAAAGGATCGGTATGAAATTTGGATCATGGTTTAAAGGTTTACGGGGAAAACTTCTTCTTTCAGCGTGTCTCCCACTTATCGCATTTTCTGTCCTCACTTGGCTGTCGATTTCCACGATGAATCAGCTCGGTAGCTATCTTAATGAAGCCTACACACACGTGATTCCAAATACCGATTCTCTAGGTCAAATCACAACCGAGCGCGCCAGTGTTGGTTACTTTATGTGGGCTGCAATCGGCGTTAAAGATGCAAATGAAAACGCGGAGTTCGTTGATAAAGCTCAACAAGCTTTTGACCGTTTTAAAGTTGCGCAAGACGCCTATGAAGGCAGCTCAACAACTCCAGAGGCTGAAAAAAATTACGCCGATGTGAAAGAGAAAAAAGCACGTTTTTATGAACTGACTTCTTTGATGATCAAGCATCTGGGCAAGAACACTCCCGAGGACGATGCTGAAGTTTTAAAGTACCTCAATGGTGGTGAATGGCACAAGATGTCGATTGGAATTCGTAAAGCCGTTCAAGCCAATACAAAAATTTATCAAGAGCTTGCTAAAGCAAAAAACGAAACTCAAGCGTCGGAGCGCAAATTTAAAACTCAGTTGGTTCTTTTGACAGCACTGGCTTCTGGCATTGGTCTCTTCGCTATTCTTATGTGGATTGCTTTCAAAGTTTCAAACTCAATCCGCCTGATCACTGAACAACTCACAGGTGCAGGAAACCAAGTTGCAGGCGCGATCAACCAATTGACGAGTGCCGGACAAACTCTTTCACAAGCTTCAACAGAGTCAGCCGCTTCTCTTGAAGAAACAGTCGCTTCTCTTGAAGAAATGTCATCGATGGTGCGCATGAACTCGGATAACGCCCATCAGGCAGCCACGCTGTCGCAAACCTCAAAAGACGCTGCTGAAAAGGGCCAGGTTGAAATCAAAAACTTGATTGATTCGATGACTGATATTTCTAAATCATCTCATCAAATTGAAGAAATCATCAGCGTGATTGATGATATCGCCTTCCAAACGAACTTGTTGGCATTAAATGCTGCCGTTGAAGCGGCCCGCGCTGGCGAACAAGGAAAAGGCTTTGCCGTGGTTGCAGAAGCTGTTCGCGCACTTGCTCAACGATCCGCGTCAGCAGCCAAAGATATCACCGGCCTGATTCGCGATAGCTCGGAAAAAGTAGAACGAGGTTCAACAACAGCCGATCGCTCTGGCGAAGTTCTTCTGAATATCGTGACGTCGGTTAAAAAAGTTTCTGATCTTAACAGCGAAATTTCGTCTGCAAGCTCAGAACAAACAAACGGCATTCAACAGATTAGCAAGGCGATGAACCAACTGGATCAAAGTGCGCAAGCCAATGCCGCCTCCTCTGAGGAAATCGCCGCTTCTGCGGAAGAAATCAACGCCCAGGCGTTCCAAATGAAAAAGCTGGTTTCTGAGCTTAATTCACTGGTTCTGGGTGCGGGATCAAACGAAGAAGCAGCCCCTGCTCCAGAAGCAAAACCTGCTCGCGTTATCGAACTTAAAAAGCCAACAAAAGCAGCACCAGCTCCGCGTCGAGTGGAGAAAAAAGCACAGGGATCCAGCTCTGAAGTCATTCCGTTTGATGACGACGTTCCTCACCGTAAAGTTGGGACAACAGACGGCTTTTAATCCATTGCCGAAAAGCTTTCTTCTCTGCTAGTCTGGGGTGGATGAAAATCCCATTTAATATTCCGCCCCATATCCAAAAAGAAGAGGCATATATTGCCCAAGCCATCGCCAATAAAAAATTATCTGGCGAAGGTGCTTTCAATAAAAAATGCGTAGAGTGGTTTAAAGAAAATCTTCGTTGTCCTCTCGCTGTTATCACTCCTTCTTGCACATCTGCTCTTGAAATGGCGATGGTTCTTGCTGACATTGGTCCCGGTGATGAAGTTATCATGCCTTCGTTCACTTTTACTTCAACAGCGAACGTTGTCGCGTTGTATGGGGCAACTCCTGTTTTCGTGGATGTTGATCCAGCGACCATGAATATTTCTGTGAGCGCCATTGAAAAAGCAATCACGTCAAAAACGAAAGTTATCATGCCAGTTCATTATGCGGGCGTGGGCTGCGAAATGGATAAGATCATGGATCTTGCCAACCCTCGCGGTATTTTAGTTGTCGAAGATGCCGCTCAAGGTATTTTTGCTTCTTATAAAAACAAAGCTTTGGGCGCGTGGGGCCATATGGCGGCTTTTAGCTTTCACGAAACGAAAAACATCGTTTGCGGCGAAGGCGGCGCTTTAATTATTAACGATGCAAAACTAGTGGCGCGTGCAGAAATCGTTCGCGACAAAGGAACGAATCGTCAGCAGTTTTTAAACGGCCAAGTGGATAAATACACATGGCAGGATAAAGGCTCTTCGTACTTGCAATCAGAACTTGCAACAGCATTTTTGTATGCACAGCTTGAAAACGGTCAGATGATCACACAAAAGCGTCTAGATCGTTGGAAACAATATCATCAGGCTTTTGCGGGTCTTGAAAAGTCAGGCCAACTCACTCGCATGACAATCCCTGCTGATTGCAAAGCGAATGCGCATATTTATTACTTCCTCACAAATACGGCCGATGAAAGATCTATTTTGTGGGGCTATTTGAAAGAAAAAGGCATTCAAGCGACTTTCCACTACGTTCCCCTCCACTCTGCTCCTGCGGGACAGAAATTTTCGCGCACAGCGGGACCGATGACGGTTACTGATGACCAATCCGCACGCTTGCTGCGTATGCCACTATATTATTCACTCTCTGAGCAAGAAGCTCAGTACGTTATTGACACTGTTAACGAGTTTTATCGAGGTCGTTCATGAAGGGTATTATTCTAGCTGGAGGCGCAGGTTCTCGCCTTTATCCAATGACAAGAGTCATGACCAAACAATTGCAATCGGTCTATGACAAACCAATGATTTACTACCCTTTGAGTATTTTGATGCTCGGTGGAATCAAAGATGTTTTGATGATCACAACTCGTGAAGATCAACCCACGTTTCAAAAGCTTTTGGGTGATGGTTCACAATTTGGTATTTCTTTGTCTTACGTGATTCAAGATAAACCAAACGGACTGCCAGAAGCTTTCGTTTTGGGTGAAAAATTCATTGGCAACGATGACGTGTGCTTGATCTTGGGTGATAACTTGTTCTACGGCGATTTGACGTTTTTCAGAACAGCAATTGAAGATCAGTTGAATAAGAAAAACAACATGAATGCGCGCGTGTTTGCGTATCACGTTGCCGACCCTTCTGCTTACGGTGTTGTGGAGTTCGATAAAGAAACTAAAAAAGTAAAATCCATCGAAGAAAAACCAAAACAACCGAAGTCGTCTTATGCGATTCCAGGTCTTTACCTCTTCGACAAAACAGTTTCAGCTCGTGCGAAGGCTTTAAAACCTTCTCCTCGTGGTGAAACTGAAATTGTGGATTTGATCTTATCTTACCACAACGAAGATAAACTTGGTGTGCAAACAATGTACCGTGGTGTGGCTTGGCTCGACACCGGAACGCCTCGGTCTTTACTGGACGCATCTTCTTTCATCGGAGCCATTGAAGAGCGCCAAGGAACGAAAGTGGCTTGCCTTGAAGAAGTCGCTTACCGCATGAAATTTATCACACTGACACAGCTACGCGGCATCACCGAAGGTTTGCCGAAATGCTCTTACCGCTCTTATCTTGAAAAAGTGATCTCTGAGGAAGTATGAAAAAAGTATTAATGATGACCGGTTCTGCCGGCTTTATCGGTTCTAATTTTGTTAAAACGATTTGCTGCCGCGAAGATGTGAAAGCTCAATACGATTTCGTATTCGTAGATGCTCTGACTTACGCAGGTCGAAAAGAAAACATTCAAAAAGAACTCGATACACATTCGCACCTGACTTTTATTCATGCCGATATTCGTGATTCCCAAAAAATGCATGAGCTCTTTAAAAAGTACAACTTTGATGGCGTTTTGAACTTCGCCGCGGAATCACATGTGGATCGCTCCATCGAAAGCCCGAATATTTTCGTTGAAACAAATGTTTTGGGAACTTTGAATCTTTTGAAAGAAAGCCTGGCAATTTTCGAGAAAAAACCTTCGTTTAAGTATCTCCAAGTCAGCACAGACGAGGTTTATGGAACTTTGGGCATGGAAGATGCTCCTTTCACGGAACAAACTCCGATCGCACCCAACAGCCCTTACAGTGCTTCAAAAGCCAGTGCAGATCTTTTGTGTCGCTCTTACTTTGAAACATTTAAGCTTCCTGTCGTGATCACTCGATGCTCCAATAACTATGGTCCCCTGCAGGTTGAGGAAAAATTTATTCCTTTGATGATCAAGCGTGCTCTCGCAAACGAGCCACTTCCAGTTTATGGAACAGGTTTGAATATTCGCGATTGGATCTTTGTTGATGATCACAATGAAGGTGTCTGGGCGGCATTTACTCAAGGTCATGCGGGCGAAGTCTATAACTTTGGTGGCAATTCTGAGAGACAAAACTTGGATGTGGCAAAATTGCTTTTAAAACATCTTGGTAAACCAGAAAGTCTGATTCAATTCGTCACAGACCGCAAAGGCCACGACTTCCGCTATGCGATTGATTATTCAAAAGCGCAAAAGGAACTGAAGTGGTCTCCAAAAGTTCGCTTTGAAGAAGACGGACTTCTTCGCACGATTGAGTACTATCGCAATCTATGGGCGAAATAAAAGTCCTACACTGCCTGAACGCCCCTTCCTGGGGCGGGCTTGAGATCTATAGCGTTGAATTGATGATCGAGCTTCAGAGAAATGGTCTGAAGCAAGCAGCCCTTTGCATTCCTGGGTCTCGCGCGGCAGATGAATTAAAAAGAGCGTCAGTTGAGGTTTTTGAACTTCCGGCAGGAATATCAAAGTTCGCTCACGCGCGTCTGATTCGCCGATTTATCAAAGAAAAGGGTTTTACTCACCTCCACTCTCACACACGTCTTGATATGTGGGCCTGTGCTCTTGCAAAGTGGAACAAAGGCGGAATCAAGCACATTTACAATCTCTATATGAATGCTCTTCCGAAACAGGATTTCGTTCATAAGTGGTTGTTTTCTAAAGTCGACGCTCTTTGCACGTCTTCGCAAAATATTCTAGATGATGCGAAAAAGAATTTTCCAATCGCACCAAAAAAACTGCATCTAATCCGCTATGGTCGTAAAACCGATCAATACGTGCACGCGCCTGAAAAACGCGAACACATTCGTTCCAAATACAATGCCGAAGGTAAAATCGTCTTTGGAACTCTTTGCCGTATTGATCCAGGCAAAGGTGTGCGCGAACTCGTTTCCGCACTCGATCATTTAACAGACGAAGAAATCGGAAAAATCCAACTATGGATCGTTGGTGATCTTACCATCGTCGGTAAAAATCCTGACGGCAGCATTCACTACGAAGGCCCTTCCAAGGAATTGTCCGACTGGATTGATCGCAAGATCGCGGAACCTCGTCTAAAAGGTCATCTTGTGCGCATTCCATTCCAAAAGGAATATATTCCCTATATTGATGCCTTGGATGTGTTTGCATTGGCTTCTTATAACGAGACCTACTCACTGAGCATCCTCGATGCCATGCTCATGGAAAAACCCGTTATTGGTACAAATGCAGGCGGCACGCCCGAACAAATTGGCCATAACGAACGCGGAACATTGGTAGAAGCAAAAAACGCGAAAGCCCTTGCGGAAGGCATGCGAATTTATATTCAAAATCCTTCATTGACAGAGACTCAAGGGAAAATCGGTCGCACATGGGTGCTAAGCCAACACAACTGGCCGACGACACTCCAAAAAACCGTCGAAATTTATCAGAAATTATAGAATCAATTTCGCGAACTTTTCGCGATTCTCTAGCACGTACTTCGGTGCGTGCTCTTGAATATCCACCTTTTTAAAGACCATCGGTCTATTAAAGATGTCTTTACCCGTTTGCACTTGTTTTTCAATCCACTCATGGGTGAACATGTCTGGAGTCATATATTCGGTATGAGCGTAAGCCTTCATCTTTTTCAGAATCATGTCTGTTCCGCCCATAAATGAATAGTGCCACCCACCATCCATGACCATGGTATGTTCGCTGTCTTTGCGACTGCGATAAGTGCGCATATCATTCGGCGACTTTTTAAAGTACCGATATTCTGCCATCACCGAACCATGCCAAGGCTTGTAGCCCTTGTAGAATTCATTCGGCTCAGTATGATCGACAGCCAGATAATTCAAATAGTAGTAATAAAGCTCTTGATAGAAGGTTTTAATACCCGGCGTGTTTTTAAATTCCAGAACTTTTTCGGGACGAGGAATTTCATCCACGTCTGAGAAAATAATAATGTCATCCGGCTTACAATTTACCAGACCGCGGCTCAACGCATTTCTTTGAAAGTCTTCCAGATCCCAATTCCGTGTCGGACGAAGCTTCTTCCAGTTGAACTTTGGAAAATCATCGACGACGACGTGGATGATTTTATCCTGAAACTGACGGAAGCGTTCACGATTTTCATCGAAGAATAATTTTTTAGGAACTTTGGAAAAAGTCTCTGTTGCTTCAACGATGACGAAACGATCTACCACAGAATCGAGCACATTTAGGCGGATCTCAAGCAGATCCAATTCGTCATAGAATACAAAGCAATCGTAAATCATGAAACTCCCAGCATTCTTAAACCTTGCACCAACACCACGACTATCACGTAAGCGGCAAGATTAAAGGCGATCAGTTGGCCAACTGCAAACTTCCAAGATCCGCTTTCACGGATTTGAACAGCCACCGTCGACATACATTGAAGGGCTATCATAAAGAATATCATAAGCCCGATCACGCTGCTGGTTGTAAAGATCTTTTGTCCCAGGGAATTCACAGCTGTGCCCATTTGACTTAATAAAGACTGCTGTTGAGAATCTTCATCGGTATCTGTGATATTGAAAGTCACCGCCAACGAAGAAACGAACACCTCACGTGCGGCGAAAGCGGAGATCAACCCAACGCCCACACGCCAGTCAACGCCCATGGGCTGAACAACGGGTTCAATAATATGTCCCAATTGGCCCACGTAGCTTTGTTGCAACTTTTCAGTGGCATTTTCGTTGTGATAGTTCGGGAAGTTAGTCCCAACCCAGATCAAAACCGCGAAAATAAAAATTGGCGGACCGGCACGCTTTACGTAAGACATTGTACGAGTCAAACTTTGGCGCAAAAGAACGCGGAATTTAGGGCGACGATAAATCGGCAATTCCATCATAAAGAACGACTTGTCTTTTTCCGGAATAAACTTATTCACGATGCTCGCTGCAATGGCTCCCACGACTAAGGCACCAAGGTACAGGGCCGCAAGCGCCATACCTGGCTTCCACGCTGCTTCACCATGGAATAAGAAGGCCAACAGGATTGCATAAACGGGCAAACGTGCTGAGCACGCCATCAGAGGCACCACGAACGATGTGATCCAACGATCGCGCGCAGATGGGATATTACGAGTGGCGATAATCGCAGGCACCGCACAGGCGAAACCAGAGAGAATAGGAACAAAAGAACGACCACTCATACCAAGGGCTGAAAACGGACGATCAATCAAAGTCGCCGCACGAGCCAAGTATCCAGATCCTTCCAATAAACCAATACCAAAGAACAAGATAAAGATTTGCGGCACAAATACCAACACCGCACCGAAACTTGATACCACGCCGTTGGCTAAGAAATCAGCCCACAGAGTTCCAGGTCCCATGCCAGCTACAAGTTCGTTCAAACTTGTGAACCAACCATCGATATAATCCATGAACGGAGTCGCCAACCAAAAGATCGACGAAAACAATCCACCCATAATAACCAAGAACAAAACCATGCCCAGATAAGGATGCAACAAAACTCGATCCAACACCTCCGTGTTGCGAACGATTTTTTGCAATTTCTCTTCAGCTTTTTCAGTGCGGTGATTTAAGGCCTCTGTTGCGATCTTTTCGCATTCACGCATTTTTTGATCAAGTAAATCAAAACTCCAAACAACAGGCTTTAAAGGTTCTTTATCTGAATGAAGCTTTTGCGCTTCTGCAACAACTTCGCGAAGACCACCAGCAAGAACACCATCAAATTGCAAAACAGGACAACCAAACGTTTTGCGCAAGTAATCCATATCGATCTCGATACCTTGCTTGCGCAAAAGATCCGCCATCGTGATCACGATCATAAACGGAAAACCCGTTTCTTTCACTTGCATGGCCAACTGAAGATGACGAGACATTTGCGTGCCATCAACAACAACAACGATGCCATCAACACGACCGCCGATTTTTGGATTTTCGTAAATGGCTTTTAAGGTCACCACTTCATCAGCACTCTTGGGATGCAGACTGTAGGTACCTGGCGTGTCCATGGCAATCATGCCTTCGCCTAAATGAGACGCAAGCTTACCGATTGAAAACTCAACGGTAGCACCTGGATAGTTCACGGTTTTAAAACGCGATCCTGTCAGCCAATTGTAAAGAGTTGTCTTTCCACAGTTTGGCGCACCAACAAGAGCAAGGGATTTCAGTTTTACTTCGGTTTGATTAGCGTGCATGCCGCTTCCTCATTTCGCAAAGCCAGGAAGCTGGTATGAAAACGAACCAGCAACGGACCATTAAAGGGAGCTCGACCCAGAATTGTAAGAAGCATACCTTTACGCAGACCCATCTCGTGCAAACGCTCACGATAAAGCTCGTCGCCATCAAAACCAGTGATCTCAAAGGACTGGCCCGTCTTAACTGATGAATCGGTTAACTTCATAAACTCCCCTGAATCCTTCTGTGTTAAGGGGAAGTCCGCATAAAGGGAAGTCCCGGCGCCTCCTGTCGGGATGATGAAAACGAGTTGATAAGGACTCTCAGCTAAACTCGCTAAAATGCCTGAAAATATTGCAGATTTTGAGGATTCTTCACTCTTATTCCACCTTGAGGCGGAGACTTCAACAAACTTCACCAACGTCTAGTTTGCCAGGCCGTTCGTTAAGTCCATTTTCTAAATACCGATCTGAAGTCTGTATGGATTTAAGTATTAAGACTTCAATCGGGATTCTTATCACAGTTTTTACCAGCTTGCCGAGTTTTGCGGCAGAAGTTTTTCACAGTCCATCGTTGTGTGAACCAGAGAAACAAGTTTTGGTGATGCAAAATCTCACTCGCACTCCCCAACGCGCGTGGACTCAAGTAAGACTTGAAGGCTATGTCGATGAAATTCAGTGGGACGTCAAACCTCAAGAAAAACTTGAAATCAAATCATCCGAATTTTTAAGCGAGATGAAATATTTCTCCGTTAAGCCGTTGAATAATCAAGCGTTTCGTTTCACCGTGAAGTGTACTGAGGGTCTCACGTGGACACTTACAAGTTCGACGTCCCCACAAGTCAGTCACTATGTTCCGTCCCAAGCTCGCAGTTTCAAAATTTATCTGCAGAACCTTTTTCTTCAGTCACAAAAGGTGACTTTGCGCGCGTTCGATAAGGCTCAAAACGTGGTGGCAGAAAAAGAAATTACGATTGAAAAGTCTTATGATACAGAAAGCTTAAAGTGGAATTTATCTTCGGATGTTTCACGCATTGATGTCGTTGGAACCGAACGACTCCACTCGGATGTTTTCTATATTCAAAACAATCAGGAAATACAAAGCCCAGGATTATCTCAGGTCGCGAAACTCTCTCCGTCATCTGACAAAGTTTATTTCCTGGTATCAACAAAATCAGCTGCTGCTGATGAGGCCTTTGTAATCGCCCTTGATGAGCCTTCAAAAATTGCAACAGCCCGAGAACAAATTCAAAATCCACTCCTAGAAAAAATCATCGTAGCAGGAATCGAACTCGGTAACGGTGGGTTCAATCGCGCATTTAAAGCTCGCGATAAAGCGCCCTATTCATGGTCGGTTAGCAGAGTCGATGCATTTGCAGATTTCGCCCACATTGATTGCGACGGCTCCCCTGATTTGACCGAAGAGCGCCTTGAACAGAAACTTTCTGAAGGTGGCAGAATTTGCTTTTGGCGCTATCGAGTCATACGCGAACTCAGTCCAGAAGAAGTTCGCTCCGGAAAACTAAAATAATTTATTTAGGAGCGACGGTAGAGGCACCCTGTCCTGCGGTTTCTTCCACAGTCACTTGCACTTTGCGCACACCATATTGTTTGAAATTCGCATAGAATTCTTCTGCCAAAAGACGCGACAACTGCTCGACACTGGTGTTGGTGATCGGCAACAAAATCACTTCATTACGAGGGAAAACATAAAAGCGATCGCGGAATGTGACCTCTAGCCCCTTGTTGCTTTCTTTAAACTTCATATCTGGATGCTTCTCAGGCAACAGGACGATTTCATCCCATTGATCCAAGCGCGCCTTGATGGTTTTTTTAAAGACATTAAAGTCCATAAAGTAACCTTCACCGTGAAGTTCTTCCTCCGAAGGAGCCGTAATGTCGACTTGGACTTGGTAATTATGACCATGCAGGCGCTCGGCATGCTTCTCATCAAAAATAAGGAAGTGTGCTGCTGAAAATTTGAAATTTTGTTTTGCTAAATGCAAGGTCGTCGTGGACATAGCTACCTCAAGTGTTTATATATGTAGCATGAAATTCGAACTCAAGCAGCATTTTCAAATCGAATCAGCCCGCTTTTTACCACATCTACCAGCAAGCCACCCTTGCTCTCGTATGCATGGCCACAGTTTTAAGATCGTCCTGACTCTTGTGGGTGAGTTAGATCCTAAAATTGGCTGGGTGATCGATTACAACGACATCCAGGATAAGATGAAACCCCTGCTTGAAAAGATCGACCACCGCGTTTTAAACGAAGTCGAAGGCCTTGAAAACCCAACCTCTGAACTTCTTGCAAAATGGGTTTATGATCACTCCCGCAAAAGCCTCCCACAATTGGTTCGCGTAAGTATCGCGGAAACTCCCCTTACGGAATGCTCTTACCCTGTTTAGTTTTTAGACAGGGCTTGGAAGTTTTTTAGTCACCTTTAGAAATCTCGAAAACCCACTCACTTTCCACTATTCTCACGCCTTCACTCACAGAGGGTTTTAGAATGCGCGCGTTTTCATGCACCGTTGCCATTTTACTTTTTCAAACTGTTGCAATGGCGACGTCAAATCCTACTACTCAATCTAAAACTTCGCTCGAAACCGTTTCAACGCCGAACTATCAACACACTTTGCAACTAGGTTTTATCAAAAAGAACCTTGGCATCAGTGCGCAGTATGAATCCAGCGAAAATGTTCGCTATGAACCGAACACCCCAACGTCATTCGGTCTCGGATATTCAAACCGAAAACTCGGAATTGCGTTTGCTGTCAGTCTTGGAAAAAGCCGATCTGACGAAGATGAGAAAAAGAAAATTCAATCTACCGATCAAGATTATCAGTTTCGCTATTTCAACAACAACATCGGCTTTGAGCTTCTTTATCAAGACTACCGCGGGTTTGAGGCCATCGCCGATAGAGCGAACGACTATTCTTTGATGAGTGACTCTGAAAAATATCAACCTGATTTAATTGTAAAAAACTACGCCATGCAGTTTGACTGGGCCTTTAAAGGACACAGCGCTTTGGAATTTTTCAGTGCCTCTTGGGATAAACCCCAAGTGGATGGCGCCGGTTTTTATGTGATCAGCTCTGTTTCTCAAACAGAGTTTTCCAGTCCTCGACCGTTTCTTCCACAAAACTTCTCGATGATCGTAGAAGATCGCGGACTCACCCAAGGAAAATATCTGACGGCAACTGGTGGTGTTGCTGCTTCTTACGTCTGGCAATGGAGCCACTGGTACATGGCCGGACTGATGAGCCTGCAAGCCGGTCCCCAATGGCAGCAGTACGAACGCACCACTGGAAACTCGAGTGAAGTAAAACTCACTTGGTTTCCACATCTCAAAGGTGTCGTTGGGTATGACTGGGGAAACTACTACACAAACCTGATTGCACATGCTCACACCGTCACTGCAGAAATGGCCGATACAAAATTGAGTATCGCCTCTCAAGAAGTAGGATGGTACTTCGGCGGTCGATTCTAGTTTCAAAACGGTCCTCGATCTTCTCATTCTGAAACAAACCCGACTCTAAAAATTACTTTCAGTTTATAAACAAGACACGTCCACCTAGTACGTCATACGTATGATATGATGCCTGTATTTTTTGAAACACTATCGTATTAAGTAGCTGAAATCTAAGCGTTCTTTCCCATGGGTCTCCACGGATTCTGCCGAGAAGTAATATGAGAATGTTTTTTCATATTTCGATCTTTAGTAACTTCTTGGGGAACGTTTGATGAGTTTACTGGCTAAGCTAAAACTGACCATCATCATTGTTAGCTTTTTGGTCTCAGAAAGCTTGTTCGCACTGAATGCGGCTCGCACAAGAGGCAGTCGCACACGTTATCGTGTCGTTACTCTCACCAACACGTCTGTCACATCTTGGCTTATTCCAATGAATTTTGATGAAACAGATTTCACCGTCGAAGTGATCGGTGGTGGCGGCGGCGCTCGCCCTGGTAACAGTTCCGATGGAACTGGTGGTGCTGGCGGTGGCGGTTACTCAAGAGGGAATAATTTCACAATGACTCCTGGAACAACAGTGAACTACCAAATCGGCACAGGTGGCACACCTGCGGTTGCCGGGGGAGATACTTGGTTTATCAACTCTGCTACTTTACTTGCGAGAGGCGGAGGTGTTGGTACGGGAAAAAATGGTGGCGCTGGTGGTGCCGTTGGTGTGGGAAATCTTGCGACTTTTGCCGGTGGTGCTGGTGGTACTGCCGCCAATGATGCTGGTGGTGGTGGCGGTGGTGCCGCAGGACCTGGCGGTAACGGCTGGAACGGCGGCGCTGGCGGAGACACCGGTGGCGGCGGTGGCGGTGGCGGCGGTGGAGCGAGTGGTGCCGCAGGAACTGCTGGAGGAGTTTCAACTGGCTCTGCTGGAGGAGCGGGTCCATTTGGTACGGGCGGAGGAAGTGCGGCAAATGCAGGGTCAAATGGCGGCGGTGGTGGCGGTGGTTCCGACAGAGCGTCGAACGGTGGAGCCGGAGGTGCCGGTCGCGATATAGGAATTACCGGATCTACAGCTGGCTATGGGGCTGGTGGTGGCGGTGGTGGTGGCGGCCGTGAGCGCCAAGGTGCAAACGGTGGACTTTATGGCGCCGGCGGCGGTGGTTCTGGGAAAGATCTCACGACTGGAAGTAACGGAGCACAAGGTTTAATCGTGATCCGCTACCGCATGAAATAGTTTAGTTTTTAATAAGAGCTGCGTTCACTCGAACGGCAGGTCCCAAGTTCAATTCTTTTTCAAATTTTTGTCGGAACATCGGTGGATACAACATCACCACGGTTGAGCCCATGCGGAACATTCCAAGCTCACTCCCCTTATGAACCGGAATTTCAGGTTCATAGCGTTTGTGAGTGAAAATATGGGGGCCTTTTTGATTTCCTTGAATAGATTGATCAAAGCTTAAGACAATGTGACCCACATTTGTGGCACCGACAAATACGACACCCACAGGTCCCAAATCTGTTTCAATTTCAACAAGCACACGCTCATTCACAGAGAAAAGATTCGGAACATTCGTTGTGCTCCATTCGTTCACAGGCCACAACTCTCCCGGCATATAGCGCACGTTTGTGATTTCACCATCAACTGGGGAGTGCACACGGTGATAATCCGTTGGACAAAGATAGTAAGTCATGAAAAATCCACCCGCCCATTTTTTTTGGCAGTCAGGATCTTGCGTGAAATCAGAAAGTTTATACGTGTGCCCTTTGGCTTGAATCAAAGTTCCGTTATCAATCGGAGCCGCCTGCGTGATTTTAGAATCTGCGGGGTGCACGGCCCAAGAAGCCGCGATTGGGCGAATACCAGCCTTGAGGCGACGAACGAAGAACTCCCCAATTGAGGGATACTCGGTATAGGGCTTTTCAGCCTCATCCATCGCGATGTTATAATAACTAGCAAAAGCCTTAATCGAAAAGCGTGCCCACAGGGAAGGACCCTGCCAGTGCATGAGTTTACCGACAAAGCGGCTTAAACGGCGTTTAGGAAGTAGACGAGTTATAGCAGACATGGAAAAAACTCTAGCCTAGGAAGACACCTTTGTCACGCGAGGCCTCCTTTGGTATAAGTTTTCTCAATTGGCGTCTAACACCCGCCCTAAGGAACATATGCCTAAAATATTCAATAATATCGAAATCCCCATTGATCAGGACCTTGAAGAAAAACTCCAGTGGCTGATGCCCGAACATGGTCCGTACCGCATCCTTCGTCAAAGTGTGGATGCGCGACGCGCTCACTCCCCGCATTTCGTCTATTCTGTCGAGGTCGCAGCAAAGGGTGAAAATCTTGAACTTCCGCAATTTGATTTAGAGAAAATAAAAACGCCTGGCGTGAAGCCGTTGATCGTGGGCACCGGTCCGGCGGGACTTTTTGCAGCTTTGCGTTTTGTGGAGCGCGGAGTTCCTTGCGTGCTTTTTGAGCGCGGCTCTGACAGTGGTGAACGCATCAAAGGGATCAATCAATACTGGCGTTACGGAAAACTCGATCCTCGTAATAACGTTTGTTATGGCGAAGGTGGTGCCGGTCTTTATTCAGACGGAAAATTGATCACGCGTATTAAATCTCCACATATCCCTTACGTGATGAATCGCTTGGTGCAATTTGGAGCACCCGAAGAGATTCAATGGCTTTCGAACCCCCATGTGGGATCAGATCGTATTCGTCGCGTGATTCCAAAAATGCGTGAATTCCTAAAAGCCAACGGTTGCGAAATTCATTTCAACACTCAAGTGACAGAAATTCTGACTGACGGAAAACAAGTGACAGGCGTTCGCACAGAACACGGAACAGAATTTAAATCTCCGCATGTTGTTCTAGCAACGGGCCACTCCGCTGAAGACATGATCAATCACTTGCATAAAATTGGCGTGCATTTGGATGGAAAATCTTTTGCGATGGGTTTGCGCGTTGAACACTCGCAAGCGGCCGTTAATAAAATTCAATATCGTCAATTTTCAGAGCATCCAAAATTGGGTGCTGCGAACTACAAACTTGTTCATCATGACGATAAAACTGGCATCGGTGTTTATTCTTTCTGTATGTGTCCAGGTGGTTACGTTCTTTCCTCTGGAACTGAAGCCGACAGCATTGTTTGTAACGGGATGAGTAACTACAAACGTAACTCTCCGTATGCGAATGCTGCAATTGTTGTCAGTATCGATCACGAAAAGAATTTTGGCGATGACGTATTCGGTGGCATGAAATTCCGTCGTGAGCTTGAAACGAAAATGTATCAAGCGGTTCTGGCGGCTGGTGGAACGAAGGAATTGCCTGCACAAAACTTAATGGATTTCTTGTATGGCGAGAAAAAGGATCAAGGCCCTCGTGCATTGCGACCGGGATCTTCACCTTCTGGTGCTATCAATATCCGTATTGATAAAATCTTGCCGTCGCATATGACGAAACGTATTCGCGAAGGTTTTGAAAACTTCCAACGCAGCATGAAGGGTTTCATCACCGAAGAAGCGCAAGTTTATGGAATTGAATCACGTACCAGCTGCCCGATTCGCGTGACTCGCGATAGCGAAACCCTGCAGAGTATTTCCCACAAAGGTCTTTACCCGGCGGGTGAAGGTGCTGGATATGCGGGAGGAATCACTTCAGCTGCTTGTGATGGCATCCGTATCGCAGAACAGATAATTTCTCAGATTCAATAAAATCGGGCTTGTCCTGACACCACTTTTGTTTGGCAAAGCATTTGCAATCCCTCTGGTTAGATCTGCTGGAGGGTGGATTTTATGCTTATACGACATCTTTGCGGAGCCATTTTGACTCTTTTCATAGCGTGCTCAGGTTACGCTGCTCCGCAGGCATTTGCATTCGCAACAAGAAATCCAGCCCGTTTGGCTGCTATGGCGGCTAGCACTGAAAAACCGGCGCAACCGTCCTTACCTGATCGCTCGCCCGAAAGCATCAATGAGATCGCTGCGGTTTCAGCGGATATGAAAGACCCGGTGAAGTACAGCGTTTGGGTTTTAATCGGACTTGGTCCTTTGATGTGGATTTGGTTGGCGTTTTTTCCAGGGACTCGTCGCAAATAAGTTTCTATTTCTTCTTTAAGATTTGATTGAGCACGCTTAAGCCTTCTTGAATTTCCGATTCATTCACACAGGCAAACCCAATTCGCAGATGTGTTCCTTCTTTTCCGTCGTAACTCATGGTTTTCTCATTCTGAAAGAACACGCCCTTTCTGCTTGCTTCTTCCGCAACCTTTTTGGAGTTTCGATTTACGTTGAGCCAGTAGCACATGCCACCATTGGGCTGTTGCCAAGAAATATTATGTTCCTCGGCGAGCTTATTGAATAAATCGGCCATTAGATGAAATCTTTTTTCGTAGGTGCGAGTCATGCGACGGAGATGTTTTTCAAATCCGCCCTCTTTCATCCATCGTGCGAGAGCTAGTTGATTGAGGGAATCCGTTTGTCTTGTCAGTAAAAACTTTTGGGTCGCTAAGACATCTATGAGGTCTTCATGGCACGCGATCACACCAAGTCTTGAACCTGGAAAAACGATTTTAGAGAAGCTTGCAATATAAATTGCATACGGAGTTTGCGTCGCCAGAGGTGCTGGTGGTGGGCTTAAGTAATGGAATTCATGATCGTAGTCGTCTTCTAAAATAGGGATCTGATATTTTTCCGCGATTTGAATCAACTCTTGGCGACGACGCGGACTCAGTGTCACTGTCGTGGGGTATTGATGTAGCGGAGTTGTGTAAATCATTTTGATTTTGGTTTTGCGAATGATGAACTCAAGTTCATCCGTGACCAATCCTTCTTGATCAACTGAGATTGGTACGACTTTAACACCCATGTTTTCTAAAATACGCCAAACAGGAGGATAACCCTTTCCTTCCACTGCCACAGCATCACCTGGTTTTAGGAATGCTTGAGCAATAAGATAGATTCCTTCTTGCGAACCGTTCGTCACAATGTAATCGCGATCTACTATTCCTCGCGTGCGGCGAAAATATTCTTCGATCTGAACTTTAAAGACATCCAGACCTTCCATCTTGCCATAGTTGAGAACATCCGGTTTTGCGAACTTAATGGAGTCAGAAAGAACTTTGCGAAACTCGTCCTTCGGAAAAAGGCGTAAATCGGGTTGTCCTCCCCAAAACTCAATTTTATGCCGTGTTCTCTCTTGGATTAGGAGTTCGTCTGCAGTTTTCACAAGTTGAAATTGCGCGGATTTTTTTCGTGTAGGTTTACCTTTGAGAGATGCTGTGATCGGTGTTTTCTCTGAGACGTAGTAATAGGACTTCTCTCGAGACTCGAGCCACCCTTCTGAAACCAGACTTTGCAGGGCATTCATCACTGTTAGGCGGTGGCATTTGTAAGTCTTTGCCAACTCTCGGGTTGAGGAGATTTTATCACCTGGCTTTAATACACCGTCTTTCAGAGCCAATAAAAAGGCCGCATAGATGCGTTCGTACTTGGGGGCTTTCTTGTCTTGAAGACTTAAGACGACGGATTTCATCGGAAATTCCTTTAGACATCTGGTCTATATGTTTATTCGAATCTGGTCCTTTTTACTATACCAGAAAAAGACCATACTTGCATCATGGAATTACAGACAGATCTTTGGACAAAAGAAGTGATATTAGAAGGCCAAAAGTTGCGCTTAGAACCCCTGGGGCTCGAGCACATGGAAAGCCTGACTCGCCATGCTCTTTTTGACAGGCAGTTCGTGACCGAGTTTGGTGGCTGCATGAACCGGGATGATGTGGAAAAAGAAGTCCGCAGCTCTATGAAACGCAGAGCCGACCGGTTAGAAAACGGCTTTGCGCTTGTAGATAAAGCCTCCGGCGAGGCCGTCGGCTACTCCAATTTCTTGTACATGGATCGCAATCGACTGAGTGTCGATATCGGACGTACGCGCATTGGTCGCTCTTGGCATAAAACCTATGTGAATACCGAAGCGAAGCTTTTAATGCTGACTTATGCTTTTGAAACTTTAGGCTGCATTCGCGTGGGATTTAAAGTCGATTTTTTGAATTTTAATTCGCAACGTGCGGTCAAACGGATTGGCGGTAGATTTGAAGGTGAAATTCGTCACTATCTAAAACTTCCTGATGGCCGGAAGCGCGACTATCATTCTTACTCGATAATAGATTCAGAATGGCCTAATATTAAAACAACACTTTTAGGATATTTGGAGAAATACAATGTATCGTCCCCAGCGCTTTAAAGTTGATGATATCGATCTTCTAAAAGAATTGATTATCAATTATCCTCTTGGCACGCTCGTCTCAAACCACGAGGGTGGGATTATGATGAACTACTTGCCCTTTCTGCTTGAAGAGGAAGACGGAAAATTAATCCTAACAGCTCACCTTGCGCGAATGAACCCGCATACGAAGCTTCTAGGCGACGCCCCAGTACTGGTTAGTTTTCAAGGACCAGATCGCTATATTTCACCGAGCTGGTATAAAACCACAAACCAAGTCCCCACTTGGAATTACACCGCCGTTCAAGTGCGAGGAAAAGCAAGCTTGATTCAAGACTCACAGGAGGTCGATTTGATTCTCGATCGATCCACGATCCAGTTTGAAAAAAGCAATCAAACCAACTGGCAATACAAGACGCCGGAAGAGCAAAGACATAAATTACTTCAACATATTGTCGGACTCAAAATTCAGATTGAGTCGATTGACGGAAAATTCAAGCTTAATCAAAACCGCGAGTCTGAAGATTTCAAATCCGTTTGCGACAACCTCAAGAAAAGCTCTTTAACACCGGATCATGAAATGCTTGATATCATGCTTCGAACATCGAAATAATTCCTCTGAGTTTTAACAATTCAGCCGCTCGGCTTTTGCGGATCGCTTCGCGTGCCTGATAAAATGGGGTCTTCACCAAGGAGGACCTATGGGCATTATCGCAACGATTGTGATCGGATTTCTAGTAGGATTGGTTGCTAAATTCTTGATGCCGGGAAAAGACAAAGGTGGCTTTATCCTCACCACCATTCTGGGAATCATAGGTTCCGTTGTCGGAACCTATATCGGGCAAGCTCTCGGCCTCTATCAAGTCGGAGAACCCGCCGGCTTTATCGCTTCAGTCCTCGGCGCAATGATCGTCCTCTTTATCGCCCGCATGCTAACTCGCTAGACGGGTACCCGGTTCTTTTTGTCGAGAAAAAGAACCGGGTACCTTTTCGACACGAAAGGAAGCAGGTACCTACAGATTTCTGCGGTATTGGCCGCCGACTTCGTACAAGGCTTGAGTCATTTGGTACAAACTGCAGTGTCTTGCGGCTGACATCAAGGCTTTGAAGATGTTGCCACCGTTCAAAACTGTTTCGCGCAATTTTTGCAGTTCTTTTTCGCCTTGAGAAGCGTGTTTCTCTTGGTATTTGTGAACATTCGTTAATTGCTGATTTTTCTCGTCGTAAGAAGCACGTGCCAATTCAATTTTTGGCGGGATGTAATCCGGAGCCAACGTTTTTGGATCGATGAATGTATTCACACCGATGATTGGCAATGTGCCATCATGTTTTTGATGCTCGTAGTACATCGACTCTTCTTGAATTTTTGAACGTTGGTACTGAGTTTCCATCGCACCCAAAACGCCACCGCGTTCGTTGATGCGTTTGAATTCAGCCAAGACTGCTTCTTCAACTAAATCCGTTAATTCTTCCATGAAGTAAGAACCTTGCATTGGGTTCTCATTTTTCGTCATGCCAAATTCTTTATTGATGATCAATTGAATGGCCATCGCACGACGGACTGATTCCTCAGTTGGAGTCGTGATCGCTTCGTCATACGCATTCGTATGCAAGCTGTTGCAGTTGTCATACAACGCGATCAAAGCCTGCAAAGTCGTACGGATGTCATTGAAGTCAATTTCTTGAGCATGCAATGAACGACCGGAAGTTTGGATATGGTATTTCAATTTTTGCGAGCGATCGTTGCCCTTATAAAGGTCACGCATCGCCACCGCCCAAATACGGCGAGCCACGCGGCCCAATACTGAGTACTCAGGATCTAGACCGTTACTAAAGAAGAATGACAAGTTCGGAGCGAAGTCGTCGATTTTAAGACCACGAGCCAAATAGTATTCAACGAATGTAAAGCCGTTAGAAAGTGTAAACGCCAACTGAGAAATCGGGTTCGCACCCGCTTCCGCAATATGGTAACCCGAAATACTCACAGAGTAGAAGTTACGGATTTTTGATCTCACAAAATAATCCGCAATATCACCCATCATTTTCAAAGCGAAGTTGATAGAGAAGATACAAGTGTTTTGCCCTTGGTCTTCTTTCAGAATGTCAGCTTGAACCGTTCCGCGAACTTGTTGCAAAGTCCACGCAGCTGTTTGATCCCACTCTTCTTGAGTGAGTTTACGGCCCAATTCGCTTTCTTTTTTCTCAACTTGTTGGTCGATTGCAGTATTAAAGTAGAATGCCAAGATCATCGGCGCTGGGCCGTTGATTGTCATACTTACAGATGTATTTGGATTGATCAGATCAAAGCCCGCATAGAGCTTTTTCATATCATCCAAAGTACAAATGCTCACACCGGACTCCCCGACTTTACCGAAGATATCAGGACGCTGATCAGGGTCTTGACCATACAAAGTCACAGAGTCGAATGCTGTCGACAAGCGATGAGCTGTTTCGCCTTTAGTCAAATAATGAAAACGACGGTTCGTGCGCTCGGGAGTTCCTTCGCCCGCGAACATACGCTTTGGATCTTCATCCGTACGTTTTAATTGGAACACACCCGCTGTGAATGGGAATTCCCCTGGTACGTTTTCAAGTTTCAAGTAACGGAAGCGATCGCCCCAGTCTTTAAACTTAGGAACCACAACACGGCGGATTTTTGTTCCGCTCAACGATTCACGTACAAGTGGCTGACGGATTTCTTTGTCACGAACTTGGAATACCAATTCGTCACCAGAATAACGTTCTAACAATTTGTCGTAAGTTTTTAATGAATCTAATTCTTCCTGAGTGAAGTCTGCACTGAGTTCCGATTCAATTTTTTGAACCTTATCAGCAGGCGCGCCCAACAATGGAGCGACTTTTTTCAAGCCACCCAGTTGAGAAGCTTTTTCAGCCAAGTCTTCTGTGCGTTTTTTATACTTATGAACAGTCGCAACAATCTCTGCCAAATAGTTTTGACGATCCGCTGGAATGATCACGTGTTCTTCAGCCGACAAGATGTTCGCTTTGAACGCCGGGTCTACTTGCCAATCTTTCGGTTGCTTCGCCTCAAGAGTGTCTGCCAACTGGAAGAACAATTTATTAACACCACCGTCGTTAAATTGAGACGCCTGAGTCAAGAACACCGGTACTTGCGTGTCTTGATCAAAGATTTTGCGTGAACGTTTGTATTGTTTTGTCACGTCACGAAGAGCATCCATTGCACCACGGCGATCGGCTTTATTTACTGCAACCAGGTCAGCGAAATCGATCATATCGATTTTCTCAAGCTGTGATTGCGCACCGAAATCCGATGTCATCACATACATAGAGAAATCACTGACTTCAGTGATCGCCATATTGCCCTGACCGATTCCCGATGTCTCAGCAATGATCAAATCAAAATCAAGCTGCTTCATGAAATCAAGAAGTGGCGGCAATGAAGACGCAATCTCACGACCTGAGCCACGAGAAGCCACAGAACGCATATACACGCGATTACGCGACAAAGAATTCATACGAATACGGTCACCCAACAACGAGCCACCTGTTTTGCGCTTCGACGGATCGACACACACCACAGCGATTTTTTTGTTTGGATACGCATTCAAGTAACGCTGAACAAGTTCATCAATCAATGACGACTTACCAGCTCCTCCCGTTCCCGTGATACCAAGAACCAGAGGTTGTTTTGTTTTGTTTCTAAATTTCTCAAGACCAAAAGTTGGCAGGCTGACATCAGCTTTGCCATTTTCAATAGCCGTTAAAGCCACACCCAATTCAACAGAAGGAACGCTGTCACCTTGGAATACATTGGCCGTTGCTGTTCCTTGTTTGCGAAGAGCGGCCGCTGCTTCATTCAAATCAAAGTCACAACCTTTGATGATCATTTCAATCATACCTTCCAACCCCAGACGACGACCGTCCTCAGGATGGAAGATTTGCGCGATACCGTAAGCTTCGAGTTCACGCTTTTCTTCGTGAACGATCACACCACCGCCACCGCCATAGATTTTCACGTAACCTGCGCCTGCTTGATTCAGCAAATCGCGCATATACTTGAAATACTCCATGTGGCCGCCCTGATAAGAGCTGATGCAAACCCCTTGAGCACCCTCTTGCAAAACCGCTTTAACGACGTCAGAAACAGAGCGATTGTGACCCAAATGAATCACTTCTGCACCCATATCCTGGATGATACGTCTCATGATATTAATACTGGCATCGTGCCCGTCGAAAAGAGAGGCCGCGGTGACAATGCGAATAGGATGCTTCGGAGTATACGCCATATCGAGTACTAGTGTCCTTTAAACTGAGCTTTACGTTTTTCGATGAAGGCACCTGTGCCTTCTTTTACGTCTTCAGTTGTGAAGAGTTCAGAGAAAATTTGCGCCTCATTTTTTTGAGCCGCATCGATGTCCATATCCCAACCTTGGTTGATGGATTTTTTTGCTTGTCCAACAGCGATAGGAGCTTTTGACAAAATAGCATCCACAGTTTTCATCACTGTCGACATCAATTCAGCCGCTGGAACAACTTTGTTCACAAGACCCATACGGAACGCTTCATCAGAAGTGATCATGCCGCCTGTGTATGTCAACTCGCGAGCACGACGAGCCCCAATTGCACGGGCCATACGAACCGTACCACCAAAACCTGGGATCAATCCGAGGCTCACTTCTGGCAAACCGAATTTTGCATTGTCAGCAGCGTAAATGAAATCACAACCCAACGCCAGCTCACAACCACCACCCAACGCAAAACCATTAACGGCTGCAATCACAGGGATTTTGAGCAACGTCAATTCGTGGAAAATGCTTTGACCACGTTGAGCAAATGTTAACGCTTTGTCTTCATCCAGTTCAGAGATTTCTTTGATGTCAGCACCTGCGACGAAAGCTTTTTCGCCAGCGCCTGTGATCACAAGAGCGCGAGCGTCTTCGTAGGGCATTTCACCGATTTGACGAAGCACTTCGCCCATCTCGTTGAGAACCATTGAATTCAAAGCATTCAAAGCTTCAGGACGGTTGATTGTTAACAACCACACGCCATTCGGCTTTTGTTCAAGTAATAATGTTTTATACGAAAAGTTCATCTCAATAATCCTTACTTCGCAGCGTAGTTATAGAAACCACGTCCTGATTTACGTCCCATCCAACCTGCTTCAACATATTTCACAAGAAGTGGGCATGGGCGGTACTTTGAATCACCAAGTCCGTCATGCAAAACGTTCATAATCGCAAGGCAAGTGTCCAAACCGATAAAGTCAGCCAAAGTGAGTGGGCCCATCGGTTGGTTTGTTCCAAGTTTCATGGCATTGTCGATCGCTTCAACGGAAGCAATGCCTTCGTGAAGAGTATACACCGCTTCATTGATCATCGGCATAAGAATACGATTCACGATAAAGCCTGGCATGTCTTTCGTAGACTCAACGAAAGTCTTGTCCATTTTCTCTGCCAAAGCGCGAACGGCTGTGAAAGTCGCGTCTGAAGTTTGCAAACCACGGATACCTTCAACCAATTTCATCAACGGAACTGGATTCATGAAGTGCATACCAGCAACTTGCTCTGGACGTTTTGTCGCTCCCGCGATTTTCGTGATGGAAATTGAAGACGTGTTAGAAACCAAAAGTGCTGCTGGCTTTGCAACGGCATCAAGGTCTTTAAAGATTTTCAGTTTCAAATCAATGTTCTCAGTCGCCGCTTCAATGATGATATCGCATTCTTTCAATGCAGAAAGATCTTGAGAAGTTTTGATACGACCCAAAAGAGCCGCTTTGTCAGCTTCAGTCATCGTTGCTTTTTTAACAAGACGGTCACAGCTTCCAGAAATTGTTGCCATCCCTTTTTCAAGAGCCGCACCACTGACATCCGTCATAATGACGTTGAAACCAAATTGTGCCGCAACCTGAGCAATTCCATTCCCCATTTGTCCCGCACCAACAACACCAACCAATTGAATATTCATCCATATACTCCGCGTTAATTTGTCTTTAAAAAGAACCCCCGATTTCTACTATCCTTTAGGCTTGAGGTCAAAAGTTCTGGTCTTGAGAGCACTCTAAAAATCACGCGAAAATAGACTGATGCAGCATGTTTTGTCCGCTCTGGCTCTTACGACACTTCTTCTCCCATTTCAGGGCCACGCGGCGCTATCAACCGATGCTGAAAAAGCCGTCTCTTTTTACCGCAGCTCCCTGAGTTTATTCCCTTCTGGCCAGGTGAGTCGAACTTCTCTGGAATCTAAAACCACCCGCGCAGAGTTGGATCTTTCTTTTCAAACCAGCTGGGACCATAAAACTTTTCAACTGCAAGGTGACCAAATTCTCCGCGATATCCAAGTTACGAAAAACGCGGAAACAAAATCTTCTGTGCAAATTTTAAGCATGAACCGTCGCGATGCTATGCCGGTTGCGATGCTTGCTGCAAAAACCCAAGTTGAAATTCTAGATACCGATAGCTATTGGGCCCGCGTGCAAGTGAAAGATAAAAAAGAACAAGGCTGGATGCCACTGCATCACCTACAAGCTTTGCATGACGATACCGGAATTTTTATCAACGTCATCGACACATTTCTGCGCACAGAACCGCGTTTACCTTCGGTTGTGATCACAACCATTCCCCGTCTTCGTCGCATTGAACCGCTCTCGTTTGAAAAAGGTTTTCTCAAAGTAAAATATGAAGATCACATCGGCTATGCGGACATCAATCACTTCGTCGGTAAAGCTGACTTCGCCAATCTTGCCTATCACACGAAAAAAGGATGGCTTCCCATTCTTCATCGCAACAATGATTTTGCGGTGACACCCAAAGGCAGTCTGTTGCCTCTCTCTGAAATCAAAGGTTACGTGACCAACGGAACTCGAGGCATTGTTGTTCGCGCAGAAAAAGCTTACGGTCCACAACTGCGTTCTCGCGTTGAAATCACGAAAACCGATGCCTGCATCTGGGGCGTTTCCAATTTAGATGGACACGGCGAAGTTTGGTGGAAAATGAAAGATCTTTTACTACCTGAAACAAGCCTCGGAAAGTCATCGTTAACGACAGATGAACTTATGAAGCGAGAAATTTATTCGATCGCTTTTGAGAGTAAAAATTCAGTCAAAGGTGTCGTTTCTGCTGAAGGAGTTTATCGCACGGAAGACGGCCTAACCTGGACGGAAATTCCGCAGTTTGGAAAACAAAATTATCCTGTGAGCATTCACCCTAGCGGCGTTTGGTACGTGGGATCCTTCCGCAGTACCAACAAAGGTGCTTCCTTTGAACCCTTTATCCGCTGGGATCAAATTGCCGAAGCCATTGAATCCGCATTTCACCGCAATCCTAAAATTTTAAGACTGACCCAAATCGATGCCCTGCCAAATGCGCAGGTTCAAATCCACGTCGATACCGGTATTAAACAGGTCAAACTGCGCAGCTCCCTTGCTGGCGGTACCTGGAACGTCGTTCGCTAAGACTTTCCTTACAATTCATTTTTTGTTTAATTAACTCTTGAGCTCACTTTCCAGGCATGTAATATACAATTGTTTGTTGTTATTTTCTTTGCGAGGAATGAACTTGTTTAAAAGTGAAGACTCAAAAAGCAAAGCTCGCCAAATATTCGAGGAGACTCTGGCCTCGTGTGATATCGCTCAGATTGAGGGATACGCTTCCGACAAGATTCCCCTCATTCTAGATATTCTAAAAAGTTATTTCGATATGATTCAAACTCTTCCCAACAATAAACTCTGCCCACCCTTGGCCCGCGGAAATCCGATTGTGGGATTGATGAAACTTTCAATGTCATCGCTTGAAAGTATTTTGAAAGAAGTTACAACTCTGAGAGAGATTTACGATCTCTCAAAATCTCTTTAGAAATTAAAATCCGTCACCAGAAAAATACGGCTCCATCGCTTTACGAAGCTCTTCTTGCAGACGCGTTCTTTCGTCAATCACATGACCTTCTGTAGAAATGGGAGGCAAAACTTCTAAGGTAATCGTTCTTTTCCACGAGCCCCAGTTCGGCACAATACGACCTTTCGGCATCACCGCAAGAGCCCCTTTTACAATCACTGGAACCAGAGGCGCTTTGGCATTGATCGCAAAAACGAAAGGACCTGCTTTGAAGGGAGCCAGAATTTCTTCACTTTGGCGTGTGCCTTCAGGTGAAAGTGCAAAACGCTCTCCTGCCTTGATGCGCGCTTCCGCTGCAGAGTAAACCTTGTACACCTCATCTCGACGATTGCGCGCAATAGGCAAGATACCAGCGCGTCTCATCGCGGCTCCAAAAAAAGGAATGCTAAAGAGCTCAATCTTGGCGCCAAAACGGAAACTTCCCAGCCAACCTGACATCGCAAAAATATCAAAGAAGCTAGTGTGATTAAAAACGAACAAACAACCACCGGGAGGAATATTTTCCATTCCTTTTACAACGACGCGCACACCGAACATCCAGCAAACGCCTTTGGCCCAAGCGTAGACGACTTGATCTTCCAGCCAGCGCTTACGAATGGTGAAGCTTAAGAAAATAACCGCGATCGCACATAAAACCGTATAGATCGGAAAAATGATTGTTGCGATCAAAGAACGTGGATAAGAAAGCCATTTAAAAATCATTTACTTTTTAACTCCGGAAACAGACGCTGGCGAGCCGCATTTCTTTGACGTTCCTTGTAGGCTTGATGCTCAGAAGGTCCCGACAAAATGCGATCGTGCGCTCCTTGATCCATGATTTGAACCTCAAATGGATAGAAAAATGAAAAAGCTTCTTGCGCACCTTGAGGTCGAATATGAATCAGTTTGCGCGAGATGAATTTAATAAATTTATAGTCTTCGCCGGAGAAGAAGTTTTCCTTACGCAGGAATTTTACAGTGTCACCTTTTTCTGCGAGTTTCGCATCGAAGGCCTCCTGAATCACCTCATCCGTCATGATATCCAAACGCTGCGCAAGCTCCCCACAGACCTCCATAAAGAGATCAATCGGATAAAGGTTGTTCGAGCTTTGGTCTGGCATAATATGCGGAAAGCTGATGATATTTTCGCGAACCAAAAAACGGATCACACGGAAAGTATCAAAAAGATTTCTCGTCACAAAACGCACACCGAGTTTATCAAAAATCTTCATCGCTAAAGCATCGGGCTTCGCAAGAAGTTTGATCACGGTACTAGAAGATGTTTTAAACGGTTTGACTTCAAAACCAAGCAGTTCAACAGAGTCATGTCCCTCCATCGAGCTTTTTAAAAAGGCACGATGAGAACTGTCATGCACGATGCAGTTTTGAAAAGCTGTGAGGATCTGAGACTGAATTTCTTCTGCAAATGTACCGAAGAGATCGTTTTCAGCATGAACAAAAACGTGCATGCATCTTAAGATCGCACAGGCCCATTTTTGCAATTCCACTTCTGCCTGATTTGTCGAACTTGCAATCAGCAACAACTCACGAATGTCGCCCAAACTTTTGCGGTCACGGAAAACGGGCGGAAGCTCTTCATCTTTGAAACTCAGTTTTTCAAACATCAAAACCAAGGCACGACGGTGGTAGTACCAAAGCTTCTCAAGATCTTCTTCTTTGCTGATATCAAAGCCATAGCTCATTAAAAAAGCTGTCGCCGCCTCATGAGAGTGAATGTTCAATCGCGGAATATCGATAGCTGATCGGCCACCGACTACCGATTCCAAAATAGACGGGTCGAATATGAAACGCTGAGGCATGGGGTTATTTTCGAACTGAGATGAGGCCTAAGCAAGACGCAGCGCTTACTTAAAAAGAACGCAGCTGTAAATTTTGAAGCTGCCTAGAGTGCCGCTCGCTGGAGAGTAGCCACTCACTGCGGTCTTGTTTTGGAAAGTTACAGTCCCCTCTGTAAGGCTTGAGCCCTTTGTACCTTGAAACACAATGTCGCCGTAAGCATCAGAGAAGCGAACTTGGAATTGACCTGTTGATCTGTTCAAATTTCCGGCGGCAGCCGTGCTAAAATTCACAGAGTAAGGTGTGATGGTTTGGCCGTTGTAAACTGTGCCCACATAAGAGTCATAGATTTTCATGTTCACGCTGGAATTTGCAACATTGAGGTTTCCCGCAGAATCAAATGCGAATGAGGCAGTGAAGTCGATTCCCGTAGACGCATTGATATCGCCGCTCACCGTTCCCAAGGCGCTTGGATTCAGAGTCGCCGAAACGAAAGCTTTTACCTGGGCCTCAAAGTTAGCGCCGCCATAGATTTTTCCGACAGTTGATGTGCTTGGACAAGTATTCGACCCACCACCGACAGTGCCGTTATTTCCTGACCCCGTGTTTTGGTTTCCAGAGCTCGCCGTGCGAGACATGCTTCGGTCCCCTTGTGAACACGCCACCAAACCCGATGTTGAAATCACCAAGATCAACACAGCAAGTTTTGAAAAGATCGCTTTGTTCATAAAGAGCCTCCGTCTTTAGATATGGCAAGGATGGGACCACTGAGAACGCCCCTATTCGATCTGAGGGAGCCAATATGAGACAAGAGCTGTCTCAGAGAGGGAAAGTGCCTTTTACGGGCAACGACTGTAGAGCAACTGTTCATTTAAAAAATTGAAATGGTGTGAAGAAATTCGTTGAGGGTGGTTCCATTTTGGTGTTTAAGGTGCCTGTCTAGAGGGGGAACAGTCATGAAAAAATTACTTACTACGAAGGCACTACTCGTCTCTGCAGCTTTGGGCCTCACAGCTTGCTCACCTGCTTCAAAAGATTCTCAAGTTTCCTATAACTCTCATAACGGTTCTATAATCAACGGAACTTTAATTCCTAAAGAAGACCAAATTGCGAAAGTCACTGTCGCAATTATCGGTGTGACTAAAGATAAAACCGGCCTTGAAAACCAATTCAAATGCACGGGTATTTTGTATGCTGCGAACGTGGTTTTGACAGCGGCTCACTGTGTTCCGGTGGCCCCTGCTGGTGGCAAACGTGCGGCTTTCATCATTTTCGATACGGACATCAATGCGGCTTCGAAAGAAACAGTTCGTAAGGTTGTTGATTTCGCCATTCACGAAAACTGGAAAAAGAAAATGCCAGAGAGCGAAGGCAACTCTGATTTCGGTATGTTGAAGTTCGAAGGCGAAATGCCAACTGGTTATGAAGTGGGTAAATTCCTAGCTCCAGATAAGCACGATATCTTGTCCGCTGAATCTGATATTATCGTTGCGGGTTACGGCCGTATCGATGACGGAACTGAAACTCCAAATGACCAACTTCGCAAAGGCCACGTGAAAATCGCAGGTCTTTTGAACGAAAAAGAAATCGCGTTTAACCAAAAAGATCGCAACGGCGTTTGCTCAGGCGACTCCGGCGGACCCGCTTTCATCGAAGTTGATGGTCAAATGCTTGCTTGGGGAATCGCGAGTCGCGTTTCTGGTCCAGACGAGAACACTTATTGCTCTGAATGGTCATTCCATGGATTGATCGGCACACAACAAGAATTCATCGATTCAGCGATGGCGCAATTCTCTAAATAGTTCTTTTGAATTTAGCTTTTAATTTGAAGCCCCGATTGGAAACAGTCGGGGCTTTTTTTATGCGCGGGGGATTTTGGGCATAAAAAAATCCGAAGCTGTTGGCTTCGGACTTTTATTTTTTTACTTTGTTTACTGAGCTTATTAGTTGAGTTTGTCGAGCGTGCTAATCAGTTTTAGTTCTCCGTTCAACCACTTCGCACCGTTGACTTCGATTACGCCTTTTTGCTGCAAGTTTGTTGCGAGCTTTCCGAGGTCTTCAGGAGTGAGTGCTGGGACGTTTACTGTTGGATCCGCTTGGCCTACGAAAGCAACTATGTCTGCTAAAATGAGTTGGCGAAGGAGGTTTTTAGCTGGAAGCATGGGAGCTTTCATTGAGACGCTTGAAAGAAGTGGTACATACTTCAAGCGATCTTCGGTGCTTAACTTGCGAAGAGGAATTTTAATCTCTTTTTGTAAGCCTTCCCCTGCTTTTACTGTTTGTTCTGTCGAGACAGTCAGCAATGAAGTCACGAAGCCTGTGATGTTTTGAGCATCTGTTTCTGTGATCAGACCCGCTCCTACGAACGTAGAAACTTTCGCGGCTATGTTTCCTGATTTTTCTTCAGCGTCGATTTTTGGAACCAAAGCAGTCAAGCCCTCAAGCAAAGCTTTTTCATTGCTTTCAGCGTAACCTTCAAAAAACTTAACGATTTTTTTCTGATCTTCATCACTCAAAGTGTATTCACGACCCGCGAGGGTTTTTCCTGACTTCAGATAAGCACTTTGCTTAAAGAGTTCAAGTTGCGTGCGGTACCAACCGAAATCGATTTCTCCTTCGGAATTGATCGCTAACTTTCTGAAGATATTGGCATAGCCACCGATTTCAGCGGCTTTTAGATCTTGGGCTTTTTGCGCCGTTAAAGCGGGATCAATGCCGAATTTTGAGTAAAGAGCCTGTCCAGTTTTGACGCTCTTAAGAGAAGCAAATTTATTTTCCGGAGAGCCGTTTTTGACCCGGTCTTGCAAAACAGCAGCAACGAAATCAAGTGGCGCCATGCTAACAACAGCCCACTTTTTCGTGTCTTCTAAAACTTGGTCTAAGTTATTGACGACGTTGGGTTGATCACCGGGATACAAACGACCAATGATCGAAGCGAAAAGAACCGGGATCATCGTGTCTTTGTCGTCTTTGGCATCCAAAAATTTACGAGCTAATGGGTTGTTACCAGCATCGAAGCGCTCACAACCGTAGACGTCCAAGCCGTTGGAATTCGCAAACGCGATATCGTCGTCTGTGCAATACAAAGATTTCTTTTCGTCCAATGAAGTGTCGTTATCCGAGTAGGCCCACTCCATCGCCATCTTGTCGTAAGTGAGTGCTTGATATTTCAAGCGCGCGGCCATCAAGATATTATCAACTCCACCGACGTAATCCATAATACTTGTCGAAGTCTCAAGACCTTGATGATTGAGATCTTTCAAATACGTTTTGGTCGCGGCATTTAGCTCTTTTGTCGTCACTTTCGAAGAGAACGAACCTGCGAAATTATGACGAAGTCCTAAAGCATGTCCCAACTCATGGGCAACTGTTGAACGAACGCTGTCTTGCGCCAGACGAAGTCTTGCTGATTCTGGTGCCTCACGCAAAAGTTTTTCTAATTTCGGAACGGCCGCTGAGAAATCGCAAGCAATCGCGCCATTAACAGCCGCAACTGGTGAACGATCGTTAAGTTCAACTAAATCAGAAGAACCTACTTTGGTGAAAACTGCGGGCATAAAGACTTGCGCACGCAAAACTTCACCCGTTAATGGATCGGATTGTCCTAAAGCGTAGGCCGCCCCCGCGTCCAACCACGGAATCCAACGGATCATGATCGAACGGTCTTCAGGACCTGCTTGTGGATCAACCCCTGTCACAGCAACTAAGGCTTCTTGGCCTGGAACTTCACGACCAAAAACTTTATTCCAGTAGTTCACACCTTCAACAACAGCTTGAACGTATTCCGCTGGAACGGCATTTGAAATACGAACGCGGATCGGTCCTTTTGAAGGAGAAATATCCCATTTCGTGATGAGGTTCGTGAGATCTTGGCTCAAACTGGGTTTAGAAACTTTTGTAACAAAGAAACCCACGCGACGAGATTTGTCGTATTCCTTCTTTTTAAAATCGGCACCCAAGTTATAAGCGCGGATTTGAATATTCATGGTTAATGATTCTTCACGCTCTTCATTGGTCAAAACTTGATTTTGACCAACTCGCCCCACTGTTGAGCGAATTTTTGAAAGCTGCGTAAGCTCGATATTGCTATCTGTGATTTTCACATTCTCGACAAAGGAATCAATCACGGGGATTGATTTCATGGAGTTTTCCGTGAGATCTTTTTTGCCACGAGGAGCATCAACATCATAGGGACTGTCGGCGATAAAGCTTGAAAGACCTTTACCCCAATCAAACGTGATGGATGTTTCGTCTTCTTCGACGATGCGGAAGCTTTGGATCAGGTTTACACCTTGGATTTCATTGTAGATTGAGGTGTAGTTTTCACCCACCAAGGCCACGCTGGAGTTGTTCTTTTTAAAGCTTACGACAAGCGGCTTTAAGTCATACCACTGAGGCGCACTGCCAAGGGTCACACCTGAAGCCATCAGAAGAAAGATCTTCCCGAGGGAGCTTTTTTGAATTTTGATGCAGGTCGCAGTATCACAGGCATTCGTTAAAGAAACCGTGCTGAAGGACTGATGCATGTTCTTCGGAGCTGCTTTTTCTTTCTCGATGATCGTCTCTTTAGTACAAGCGGCCGTGGACAAAACCAATGCAGTAGCCACGCCCACACGCGCAAGTGAACCCCAAAAAGCCATTGAAAACCTCCCCCAATAGCTCAAATTTAAGATGCATTTATGACAAAAGTCCGGAAAGATCAAAAAGGCAGGGTCTTCCCTGTGAAATGTACACGATCGTCAACACCATCGACAGGAGCATGAACTCGATGAATACACGCGCTGAAAAGACCTTCTTTGGCCATCCACGGCCACTCTTCACTCTGTTTTTTACGGAGATGTGGGAACGATTCTCTTTTTACGGCATGAGAGCCCTTCTGGTGCTCTATATGACTCAGTATTTGTTCGTTGAGGCGCAGGCCGGTCGAGAGCCTTGGGGCTTTAGTGCCATCAAGGCATGGTTTGAGGGCTCTTATGGAGAGCTGACGACTCAAGCGTTGTCGTCGCATATTTACGGTCTTTATGTGGGCCTTGTGTATTTTACACCGTTTTTCGGGGGCATTATTGCCGACCGTTGGTTGGGACAAAAGCGTTCCGTTTATGTCGGCGCGGTGGTCATGGCCATTGGTCACTTCCTGATGGCCATTGAGAACCTTTTCTTCCCGGCATTGTTGTTCATTATTATCGGCAATGGTTTTTTTAAACCAAATATCTCTACACAGGTGGGCGGTCTTTACCAACAAGGCGATTCACGTCGCGACCGCGCGTTTACTTTGTTCTATATGGGTATCAACTTAGGTGCGTTCTTCTCGCCTCTTGTTTGCGGAACCTTGGGACAAAAAGTCGGCTGGCACTGGGGTTTCGGCGCCGCTGGTGTGGGCATGTTGATTTCTCTTTTGATCTATCATTTGGGTCACAAAGGCTTGCCTGATACAGACTTGAAATTCTCGAAACCAAACTCGACAGTTCAAGCGACAGCAAAAACTCCGCTGACGGCCGAAGAATGGAAACGCACAATTGGTTTAACATTCCTGTGTGCTGTGACGATTTTCTTCTGGGGTGTTTACGAACAACAAGGTAACACGTTGCAATTGTGGGCCGACCAAAACACCGACTGGGTTTTCTTTGGATGGGAAATTCCATCAACTTGGTACCAAAGCTTTAATCCATTCATTATCTTCTTCTTTGCTCCGATCATGGACCGCGTTTGGGCATGGCAATCTCGTCGCAAATCAGAACCTGGTACTGTGATTAAAATGGCGATTGGTTGTTTGTTAGGAAGTATTGCCTTGCTCATTATGTTTGGTGCTGCTTACGTAGTTGGCGGAGGCAAAGGCACTGTGATGTGGCTTCTCGGCTCAACATTCCTTTTAACTTTGGGTGAGCTTTACATCTCTCCTATCGGATTATCGTTGGTAACGAAAGTCGCTCCGGCAAAAATCGTTTCTATGATGATGGGCGTTTGGTTTTTGGCTTCGTTTGCTGGTGGTCACTTGTCGGGAATTATCGGCAGTAACTATGAAACCATGTCGAAAGAAACTTTCTTCTTGTACTTAGCTGCTCTTGGTTTGGTTCCAGCAGTCTTGTTTGTGGTGACGAACCGAGTGTTGACTCGTTCTTTGAGTCATCAATCGAGTGGATCCCCAACACCAACACCGCCAACTCATTCGAGCAAAATGCAAGAAGCTTGAAAGAGTTCTGATTCGAAAGATTAAACTGACCGTCTTCCCAAAAACGGCCCCCGTCTAAACCTTACTCGGTCAACGGGGCCAGTTTCACGGTCTTGGGGCACCTGGCTTGCACTCTCTTAAATCTTGAGGAGAGTGCCCCCATGAAACGATCCATTTTGAGACATGTTCTTTCTCTATCACTTGCTGTTATTTCTGTGCTAGGAACGACTTCAGTTGCTCACGCTGTCGACCTTACTGGTGAGATTGAAAAGCTGAACAGTGAATTCAAAAACGCATTGGGATATCCGATCATTATCGTCGACAAACCCGACTTCCAAAAATTTCTGGCAAAACACGGATACGAAAACACCGACAACGAAGACATCCTCGCTCGTGGTCTTTTTACTTACATAAAACAAAAACATGGCTACCAAATGCTTCCTGAAGAAGCGGGCACTTTAGCGCCAAGCTTCAGACCGACCAACAAAGATGCTTCTGCCCAACCCTTCTATACGGAAAAAGTACGCTTTAATCAAATGAAGTACTGCGTGGTCATTCCAAGTGTTACCAACAATACGCCACTTGAAGAAATCAAACGCATTACCGGAGCTGATACTCATCCGGAGCTTTTCAAGAATTTCAACTTTGAAAAAGCGATGAGTCTTTTATCCCAGGAAGAAATTCAACTCTTCTCGTTGTATCACGAGCTTTCTCACTGCTTGGATCGAAACTATATTGCTGCAATTAATGAATTTGAAGTTGTTCCTCACAACCTTCACCTCACAGAAGCTTTTGCAGAGACAAATGCTTTATTTATGTTGTTCCAGCGTCATAGACTCAAAAAATTAGGCGCACCTCGCAGTATCCTGCGCACTCTCTATAGCAAATACTACGGTCCTTCTTTGGCGCAAAAAGAATCAAATGTCTATGCCAGCGAAGCAACACGTGCGGGTGGCAGCGTGTACTTCCTCTCCCCAGTACTCTTACCTGCACAAAAAGAAATTGATACCAATCCCACACAAATTCAGTCGATGAGCCTTGAACAAACTCTCGCTCTTTCCAAACTCATCGTTGATCACCATGCCATCAACAAAACGAGCTTTGAAGCCATGCACATGATGATGAAAGAAGGACCAGACGTTATTCTGCCTCACTATCAACGTTTGGCCGCGAAAAAGCCGAGCATGTTTTTGAAGCCTTACCAAGATCTTCTTTACTTTAAATCGGTACTCGACAGTGTCGATAAAGTGTTGGATTCGGTTCAATCGGTGCAAGTCAATAATAAGAACTAGATGAGATCGTTAGCCGCTAGCTTCCGCTGTTTGCGGGAGCTCGGGGTGTTACGAACGCAGCTGTCGTACCCAGAAAATAAAAACGCCAGGAGGTTATCCTGGCGTCCGATATTTTTTCAATTATCCGAAACACGGGTCCGTTAGCAGATGCGTGACGAAAAAGTCACCGGGCACCTTTTTATACCGGGCGCCTTATTTTATGTTTTTGTAGAAGGCGCCGTCGTGGATTTCGCCGATTGCTGTGAATTGGCTGTCTAACAGAATGCCGAGAGTGTTACCGCCGTCGCAATAATCTTCCATCGTGTAAATCATGTAAAACACATAACCAGATGGTGACACGACTTTGATTTTTTTGATGTCGTCATCTTCGCACTGAAACGTTTCGGCGTCAGAATGAACTGCCGCAATGAGTGACCAATAATCGACAGGCAGTTTTGTCGTTATATGCTGCTTTTTGAAAGCAGGCGTTTCACGAACTTGCTGAATGGAATCAGCGCCGTCGATATAAATAATTTCCAGACCAGCGATCGCTGTTCCTGCTACGAAAAGACCTGCCACCAACGTCATTAAAAATTTCATAAAGTCTCCAGGGTTTGGCAGGTTATACACGCGACCGTCCCTGAATACGAATTCTGTTCTTAAATTTTATTATTCATAAAAGACAGACATAAAAAAACGCCGAATCGCTAAGGATGTCGCCGTATACAACGGACCAAGTTTCCTGCAACTGTATTGTCACGATTGCCGCCATTAAACTGCTGACCATCATTAAACTTCTGAACCCATGCATGAGTAGCGCTGTATTCCGTCGAACTCCAATAATAGGATCCGCCCGTATTAACTCCTGCAGTTGGATTGGCATTGATGGCAACTCGATTCGTCCAAAATAAATTCAACTCTCCTTTTGCCGGAAGATACCAATCGGAGTAACCACCGTATCTATTGTAGTAGCAATACTTCGCAGCCCGGGTTGTTGTGTAGTTGAGCGCCAAATTCAAAGTGTGCGTACGACCATCCGTTGTCCCCGTTAATCCCGTGGTGAAAGTATATGCTCCCCAAGCTTTTGCTACGGAAGCATCCGTCACGCCATTACAAGTTGGAGTAAAAGGCTCGGTCGGAGTTGTGTAATGTGTCCCTGAAGGCTCATGCGAGCAATTCCCGGGGGCGGTGACCAACTTTCTATTTAACGAGTCACGGCCAATGTAAATAGTTCCATCCTCACAAGTTTCTCCAATTGTGGGATTGGGACGAAAACAACCGTCTTGTCTTTTGGCTTTTTTGGTTTTGACGCTGCTAAATGCGAATACAGACGAGCAGAACACAAAGAGCATCGCTCCCACTAAAGCTCGCGCCTTAAAGAACCTCAACCGGAACGTCACCTGCATAGGTTTTATTCTAGGGATTCAAATGTTCCGACAAAATTGAAAAAAATCGGAACATGTTCCATAGCTGAATCACTTGCAAACACCGATAGGATGGTCTATTCAGCACGCATTTGGAGGAAGCGGAATGAACGATTCAAATCGAAGCGTAGCAAGCATTTTAACCCTCCACTACGAACATCAAAAATTGCAGAAAGATGGAAAGTACTCTCTGCGTTCCTTTGCAAAGGATCTAGGACTTTCTCCCGGGCGCCTGACTGAACTTTTACAACAGACCAATATCCCGACGATTAAAACACTCGAAAAAATTGCAACTTCTCTGAAGCTATCGGAAATCCAACGTCGCGAACTCTTCATAGCGGCTGAACAAGACAAAAAACAACGTCTGCTTCATCAAGCAGATGTGGTTCTGAAAGAGCAAGATCTTCACCTGATCGTCGATTGGGTTCCCTACGCTATTGTTTCGCTTTTAATGACTCGCGACTTTCATCTTTCAGCTGAGAATGTTTCGACTCGGCTGGGAGTTAGCTTTCAGCAAGCCTCCGACAGCATTGAAAAGCTAAAACAATTCAAAATGATTTATGAACTAGATGGAAAATGGATTGCCGGCAAACCAAAAATTGCTACAGAAACTGACATACCATCCGAGATGATTCGACACTCGCACAGAGAAAAAATGGAGCTCGCTGTTCAACGCATGAACCAGGTGCCTGTCGAGTTACGTGATTTTTCGAGTATCACCTTCCCCGCTGATCCAAAAAACCTGGAAGTCGCTAAAAAAATGATTATCGATTTTCGTCGCACACTGGCTGAGACCATGAGTCGCGGTGGGCCGACCGAGGTCTATTCATTAAACCTCCAACTATTCCCCCTCTCCGTAAACACAAATCAGGAGATTTAGTATGCATCTTTTCATCTCAGTTTTTGCACTTCTTTTTATTTCCCCCACTGCTCACTCAAACGGATGGCAAGAGGTCGGTAACGGCGGAGAAGGTCTGTTTTGTGTTTCTGATTTTGTGACGAATTATGAAGCACTTGATTTTTACGAAACCACGACTCGATACCGCTTAAAACCCCACTTACCCGAACTCGAAATCCAGAACGATATCGAAATCGCACGTGTATTGATCAACCGTTTGCAAGGAGTACCAAACGTTCCACCTTTGGCTTTGGACTTGCTGACACGTTTTTACGCTGAAACACAGTTTGTTCCCGCAGGCAGCATGCCTTCGACAATGGACGGCGGAACTCATCTTTATATTCCGGATGTGTGTGAGATCATACAAGTGGCCGTGCAACGCCCGCCGTTGCGAGGAACTGAAGCACATTTCTATACTTTAAATCAAGATGCCTGGAAATGGATGTCCTCTACTCAACGGGGCATCATCATCGCGCACGAAGTTCTGTATAGAATCGCCATCGGATTTGGGGAACCTGAAACTTCCGAATCTCTTCGCTACGTTATGGCATTATTAATTGCGGACCAATTTAAATATCTTCCAAAGACCGAAGCCGCTGCCGTTTTAAATAGCGCCCGTCTTTGGCTTGCACCCGACACGCCCCATCTGATGTTCCCTTAAATAAAAAACCAGGAGTCTTTTAAACTCCTGGTCTGATATTCATCAAATTTTAGGCAGTGAAACTACTTATAAAATTTAGCGTTGGATTTTGCCAAGTTTGTCAGCGGAGTGGCTGGCTTCAAACGATTGGCTTTGCGGCTTGAAGAATACATCGCCAATTGATCGGCGATGTATTGAGTACCGATCGAGTCAGCATACTTTAACAATCCACCACGGAATGGTGGGAAGCCTGTTCCCATGATCATTGCAAGATCCACTTCATGAGCTGTTTCAACGATGCGATCTTCGATCAAAGCACGAGAACACTCGTTCACCATCGCAAACACACCGCGCTCAATGCACTCTTTCGAGTCATATGGATTTGTTGGTTGGCCCAAACCCAATGCGCCGTAAACTGTTTGATCAACGGCTCCACGCTTACCGTCTTCACCGTAAGTGTAGAAGCCTTTGCCGTTTTTACGACCCAGGCGACCGGATTTTTCCAAAGCTTCCATACATGGAGCAAGTTCAATGCGCTCGCCGAATGCTTTCTTGAAGATTTTTAGAACCTTCACGCACACATCAAGACCGACTTCATCCATCAATTCAAATGGACCCATTGGCATACCGAATTCTTTGACGTAAGCCTTATCCACAGTTTCGATGTTCATTCCTTCTTGAAGCAAGAACGCCGCTTCACCCATATAAGGCAAAAGCAAACGATTCACCAAAAAGCCTGGACCATCTTTCACAACAACCGGCATTTTGCCCATTTTTTTCGTTAGCTCGAAAATAGTCGCGATTGTTTCGTCAGACGTTTTTTCACCACGGATCACTTCAACAAGTGGCATTTTATTGACCGGATTGAAAAAGTGCATACCTGCGAAATACTCAGGACGCGGATGACCTTTGGACATTTCAGTCACAGACAACGAACTTGTATTCGTTGCGATGATAGCGTCTGGGCGCATTTGACCCGCACACTCAGCGATGACTTTTTGTTTAATACCCATGTCTTCCACGATGGCTTCAACAACAACATCCAAGTTTTTGAAACCGGAGTAATCAGTCGTTGCACTCACACGGTCCATTTTTTGTTGGTATTGATATTTGTCGATGGATTTACGTTTTACCAACTTCATCCACAGTTCGCTGGCGTGTTTTAAACCTTTTGCCAAAGCATCCGCATTTAAATCTTTCATGCGAACCAAGATTCCCTTGTCGGCCGCAACATAGGCAACACCGCCACCCATTGTTCCTGCACCCAAGATACCCATCGCTTTGACTTCGCGTGGTTTCACGTCAACGCCTGTCACACCCGTTTGTTTTTTCACCATTTCAGTGAGGTAGTAAACGTGGATCAAGTTTTTAGAAATATCAGTCACGGCAAGTCTGCAGAAACCTTCGCGCTCGATGCGCAAAGCCGCTTCACGATCACTCATGCCGTATGTTTTTTGAATCACGCTCAGCGCTTCAAGAGGTGCTGGATAGTGACCTTTGGTTGCTTTCATCACGCCTTCACGTGCTTTTTTGAAAACTACACCACGACCGACACCTTCCAAAATCACGTTCACAAGGCCTTTTGCATGGAATGTTTTACGACGTTTTTTTCCACCCGCCGCGATCAATTCCTTGGCCCAATTCATTGTGAAACCATCCAAAAGATTTGGATGAACCATTTTGTCGACCAAGCCGATTTTCAATGCTTTTTTACCGTTCACTGCTTTACCAGCAAGAATAATATCCAAAGCCGCTTGCAAACCGATGATACGTGGCATGCGAACGCAACCACCAAAACCTGGCAAGATACCCAATTGAATTTCTGGAAGACCGATTTTCGAAGACGCATCTTCGCTGATAATACGATAATCGCACGACATCACAAATTCACAACCGCCACCCATGCAGGCGCCGTTGATTGAAGCAATCGTCACCATTGGGAGGTCTTCAACCATATTCATGATCTCTTGACCGCCACCAACAGCAGCTTCGTATTGTTCTTTTGTCGTCATGGCTTTGATTTCTTCAATATCTGCGCCCGCAATAAAAATTCTTGGCTTCGCAGATTTGAAAATCACAGCCTTGTAAGAAGACTTTTTCAAGTCTTGGATCACTTCTTTAAATCTCATCATCACTGGAGTTGAGAATTTATTAACTTTCTCTCCAACCAGATCAAAAACTACAACGGCGATGTCGCCTTGAGGTTCAATTCTAATGCTTTCTTGGATGCTCATCTTTACCTCTTAATCTTAGCTGCAAATCTTATTGTTCATTTTCTAGGATCATTGATCCACCTTGACCGCCACCGATACAAAGTGTTGCAAGACCGAATTGAACATTACGACGTTTCATTTCTTTACCCAAAGTTAGAACAATACGAGTTCCCGTCGCGCCCACTGGGTGACCGAATGCAATCGCTCCACCGTTGACGTTTAGGATATCATCAGAAATTGTTCCGACTTTTCCAGACAATCCCAATTTTTCTTTTCCGAATGTGTCTGAATCCAAAGCTCTTTGGCAGGCCATAACTTGCGCTGCGAAAGCTTCATTCAATTCAACCAATCCGATATCTTTCAATGAAAGACCTGCACGCTTCAACGCAAGTGGCGTTGAGTACGCAGGGCCCAGTCCCATACGCTCAGGCTCAAGACCCGCAAAACCGTAAGAACGAATTCTTGCCAGAGGTTTGTAACCTTCGGCTTCGGCTTTTTCACGTGACATCAACAGCACCATCGCAGCGCCATCTGTAATCGGACACGAGTTACCCGCAGTGATAGAACCTGTTGCTTTATCAAAAAACGGTTTTAATTTTGCCAAGGCTTCAATTGTTTGCGATTCACGTGGACCGATATCTTCAGAGATCACTTCTTTGTATTCAGGTGCCAAGAAAACAGGAGTGATCTCCTCTTTCATGCGACCTTCCTTCATGGCTTTTGCCGCGAGCAAATGCGAGCGCAACGCAAAGCGATCTTGCATTTCACGAGTGAGACCCCACTCTTTTGCCAAGATCTCAGCTGTTTGACCCATATTGATGCCGACAAAAGGATCTGTCAGACCTTGCATCACAGAGATGATCGGGAAATATTCATCACGCATATTGCCTTGAAGTAAAGCTTTGATCTGCTTCAAGTCTGCTTTGAAAAGCTTCCACAAAAGTGGCAATGCTTGCTTCGGACCCTTCGCAGCGAAAAGCTGATCGAAAATATCTTGGAATTTTTTCGGATGAAGAGTCGGCATTTGCGACATGCTCTCTGTACCACCCGCAAGGACAACATCCATTGTTCCTGATTTGATTTTTTCATAGCCATTTGAAATCGACTCAAGTGCTGATGCACAGTTTCTGTGAACTGTGTAAGCAGACGTTTTTTGTGGAATACCTGCACCAAGAGCCACAACACGCGAAATGTTCACAGCATCCGAAGGATTTCCAGTGTTACCGATAATAACTTCATCGACACTGTTCACATCCAAGTTTGTCTGTGCGATGAGCTGTTGCAATGCCGTTTTACCCAAATCCGCAGGGTGCAACTTTTTGAGTTTTGTTCCTGCTTTTGTGAATGGCGTTCTCACACCTTCAACAAGAACGACGTCACGTGGTGATTTCATTCAAATTCTCCTTATTTGATAAGCCTTTAAAATCATATGCCTTTTCGGCACTTCCACCAAAATAAAAAGAGGGGTCTAGGTGTTTAGCCCAAGCGCATCGAATGAGGACAGAAAAACACAATGTTTCTAACTACTTGAGAACTCTAAGGAAGCGGGAATTATTGAGGTGCTACTCTAGATCAGAGAAAGAGTCGCTCTTAGGAGGCCGAACTGAGTCCGCCGCCTCTAGACTAAAAACTCTAAAAGAGCAAGCCCACAATTGGACTTTACCCCACGCACTAAGTCCCCCATTCATTGACCCTTTCCCTCTGAATTTGTAGAGTAAGGCCTTACAAAAGAAGATCCGAATCGCCTCTGAAAAAAGGCGGCCAAACATTTCTCGAAGATCTTCCACATGAATGCAACAAAGGAGCATCCTTGGAAACGAAAAACGCAAGCACTCACGGCGCGACCAACAACTTCGATCAAGAAGCGTTGAACTATCACCAGTTCCCAAAACCGGGGAAAATCGAAGTCAATTCTTCAAAAGCTTGCACAACTGAGAAAGACCTAGCCCTTGCTTACTCTCCAGGTGTGGCAGCTCCTTGTAAAGTGATCGCGAAAGATCCCAAGCGTGTTTACGACTTCACTGCCAAAGGCAACTTGGTTGGCGTAATTTCAAACGGAACGGCGGTTTTGGGTCTTGGCAATATCGGACCTCTCGCAGGAAAACCTGTGATGGAAGGAAAAGGTATTCTGTTCAAGCAATTTGCTGGTATCGACGTCTTTGACATCGAAGTCGATGCGACCGACATCGATGCTTTCTGTAACGCGGTTCGCCCGCTTGAACCGACATTTGGTGGTATCAACCTTGAAGACATCAAAGCACCTGAGTGTTTTGAAATCGAAGAGCGCCTGAAAAAAGAAATGAAGATCCCTGTATTCCACGATGACCAACATGGAACGGCGATCGTATCGGGTGCGGCGTTGGTCAATGCGTGTGAGATCACGAAACGTAAAATGAGCGACATCCGTATCGTCGTGAACGGTGCTGGTGCGTCTGCGAACTCTTGCGCGAAAATTTTCATCTCTTTGGGCGCACGCAAAGAAAACATCATCATGTGCGATTCTCAAGGTGTGATCTACAAAGGCCGTACAAACGGCATGAATAAATACAAAGAATTCTTCGCTGCTGATACGGAAGCACGCACTTTGACGGAAGCCCTTCGTGGCGCTGACGTATTCGTGGGCCTCTCAGTTGCGGGTGCTTTGACTCCTGAGATGCTCAAAGACATGGCGAAAGATCCCATTATCTTCGCGATGGCAAATCCAGAGCCAGAAATCACTCCAGACAAAGCACGCGCCGCTCGTCCTGACGCGATTATCGCAACGGGCCGTTCAGATTATCCAAATCAAGTGAACAACGTTTTAGGCTTCCCGTCTATTTTCCGTGGGGCTCTTGATACGCGCTCAACGCAAATCAACGAAGAGATGAAACTCGCTGCTGCTCAAGCTTTGGCGCGTTTGGCTCGTGAAGACGTACCAGAACATGTTTCTGCTACTTACGGTGGTAAGAGCTTTAAATTCGGTCGCGAATACTTGATTCCAAAGCCATTCGATACACGCGTTCTTTTGTGGGTTGCTCCAGCAGTTGCAAAAGCCGCGATGGATACAGGTGTTGCAACACTTAAAATTGAAGACTGGGATTTGTACCGTGAAGCACTTGAGGCTTTGCAAGGTCCATCTAAAATCTTTATCCGTAATGCTATCAACCGTGTTCACCAAAATGCTGAAGCCAATGGCGGCGAACTTCCAAGAATCGTTTTCCCAGAAGGCACAAGCACAAAGGTTTTGAAAGCCCTTGCAACTTTGGTTGAAGAAAAAATCTGCCAACCGATCTTGCTTGGTTACCCTGAGCGCGTGAAAGAAAAAATCGCAGCTTTAGATATTCCTGCTTTGAAAGACGTTCCGGTTATTCATCCGTCGAATCATCCGAAGTATTATACTTTCGTTGAAGAATTGTACTCATTGAGACAGCGTAAAGGCATTAATCTGCGCGAAGCAGAGCGCCTCCTCGCTGAGCCAAATTACTTTGCCGCGATGATGGTACAAATGGGTGAAGCAGATGGAATGGTTTCTGGCGCTTCGATCAATTACGCTGACGCTGTAAAACCAATCCTTCAAACGATTGGTGTTTACAAAGGTGGCGTTCCGGCGGGTTTAAACTTTATCTTGCTTGAAGATAAGTTCTTGGTTCTCTCCGATACGACTGTAAACTTCAATCCATCAGCAGAACAATGTGCGCAAATCGCATTGCAAGCAGCTAAAATCATGGAGTACTTCGGCATCACGCCTCGCGTGGCGATGCTTTCTTACTCAAATTTCAGCGGTGCTGAAGGCACACCATGCAAAATGAAGAAAGCCGCTGAGATTTTAAAGAAAATGCGCCCAGACATTATGGCTGATGGTGATATGCAAGCCGATACAGCTGTCAACGCTGAAATCATGGAGAGACTTTTCCCGTTCTCCGACCTTAAAGGCGGCGCGAACGTATTGATCTTCCCGAACTTGGAATCTTCAAATATCGCTTACAAATTGATCCAACAAATCGGTAAAGTCGAAGTGATTGGACCTTTCTTGATGGGTGTTCGTAGATCTGCCAACGTTCTGCAAAGAACAACAACTGTCGACGGCATCGTCAACTCTGTTGTCTTCACGGCTTTGGAAGCTCAGTTCATCAAAGAAGCACTTAAAAAACGCCAAGAAAAGAAATAATCGACCTTAAAAAGAGCGCTTAGAGTAACTAAGCGCTCTTTCTTTTAAAAGTTCACAAAAGTTCATCGTTTCAGACCCCACTCCGCTTTAAAACTGTCTCCAACATGGACGGCACAATGCCGACCCTCACAATAGGAGATATTATGAAAGCATGTTGCCAAGGACTTGGTAATGTCGGCTTTGGATCAGGCTCAACAGAGGCCGAAGCCCGCGCTGCTTCTCTTAAAAACCTCGGGTTCACCTGCAGCCATCACACATTTGATTGTAACCGCGAGCAGTAAACACCCCACGAGGGGCATACCCATTGCAATTCGGACTCCTATTCTGGCTGAAAGCCATTATAGGAGTTATCCGTGAACAAGCTCGTTGCCGTCTTTTGTCTCTGCTCTGTGCTTTTTTCAAACCTACCGGCGCATGCCCAAAACTCCTGCTTTGAAGGTCGAGATGCCTTCTTTACGCCTTATGCTTATTTAAATTCGAACCCACGCGAACTTCAAAGCGGTCTTAAAAAGACTTGTTATGAACTGACCCAACCTGACCTTTATAAAAAACAAGGCGTGATCATGAAAGCTTTTATGACAGCAAGTAACTTTCTTGGTTTTGGAGTTATGTTTGGTCATGGAGCTGCCGCATTTTCAGATATGGATGGAACGCCTGAGCAAATCGCTTACATGTCAGCACTGAATGAAATTCGCCAAATAGACAACCCAATGGAACGCATCCGCAAGGTGTATTATCTTGCAGCCTCTCATCAAGGTTACTACGATGAGAAGACCCTTGGATTTCGCACATGGAAAAATGGCAAAGTCCTTTTTGCCGAGACTCCAGAAAATCTTTTAAACAGCAAAAAGAAATACGGAACAGCCGGTGTTTGCCGTGAGTTCGCGTCACTCCTTCAATGGAGCTTATTGCAAGTCGCTCGTCATCCGTCTTCTCATCAAGGCGGACTGAGCGAAAAAGATTTTAGCTCTGAAGTCGTCACAGGCGCACCGGGTGGCACAGGTCACGCTTGGTTGCGTGTTCATCTGCCGGTTCACAATGCGAATGGAATGATTTTGGGATTTCATAATTTCGACTTGGATACAACTTGGCATCCGGAAACATTCGCCGTTCTATCCCCGCGTGAATCTGGAATTTCAACTGAACAAAGATGGAATTTGATCAATCAGTGTCAGCAAATCCAACAATGTATCATCGATCAAGATCAGCGCTAAGGCAGACCTGTTACCATAAGCGGTAAGTTTGATAGTCGTAGTTGTAGCGTTTCGCAGGATATGAAGTGGATTCTACTGTAACCTCAAAACCTTCAACTTCGACGTTCATTTTCTTATTCGGGAAATCTGCCCGCAATTCGATTCGTCTTTCAGCAAAGGCATCTTCGGGATCTTTAAACTCATGTGTTGCTCCTAATTCCAAAGACTCTTCTTTAGGTCTGCCGTCATAAATAAATTGATCTGCATCAACAATGACTCCCCAAACAACTTTCTTGGCTTTCTGAATCGTCCAAACTTGTTGTGTCGACGTATTGGAATATTGATATCCTTCAGTCGTTGGGTACTTGATAAAGGGTTCCGTCTTGACCTGCAGGGATGAAATCTTGATCGGAACTTCAACCTCTTGCCCATCGGCATAACGTATTCGCAAAGGTTTTTTAGGAACCATAAATGTTTCGCCTGATTTCAGGTTCAATCTTGCATAAACCTGAACATTGGGATCAACAATTTCCACATAAATCACATCGTATGGCGCCCACGGCAAAGGCTGACGCTCAGAAGAGCGCACCAAACTCGGCCCCGCCACACAAGCGGAAAGAAATAGAACCGCGATACTAAGGAAAACAAGGCAAAGACTTTTTAAGGGCGAAGAAACCATGCTGAGACCTCATCATTCATCTTCACTTGTGCCTCGCCTTCTTGTACAGGAAGTCGTTCGTGCACAAGGATACCACCCGTTGCATCCTCGACAAGATGAATATGCGCAGCACGACGCAGTGACTGATCCTTTTCAACCACGAAAATCCACTGATTGATATCCCAATTGCCATCAGCGTTAGTACGCCAATCCTCCGACACCAATTCAATATGACTGTATTGGTACTGCCCTTGATTATCATAACCACCGACAGTACTGATATAGTCCGCCAGATACCCGTCTTGAATTTGTTCGTGATTGGATAAGGACATATAGACGCCGTAGTAAGAATCGATAACTCGGCCCTCAGATGTAATTTTATTTAAAAGAGAATTCCACTTCGAAGAATCAACTTGAGCGTGAGCGATACCAGACAAGACCAAAAGACACACAACGAGCAACAAACGCATAAAAGCACCTCAGCCGTCTTTTATTTTGTAATGGAAGAAAACAAAATAGAAGCACAGCCGAGATGCTCTCACCGAATATGGACTAATTTATAGCACCGGATTCCATTGGGCTAGACCCTCCGACAGTCGGAATATAGATCTGTGGAAGATCCACCCCAAGAGCGATTTTTAAAACTTCATTCACACTGCTAACGAAATGAAATTTAATATCCTTCTTGATGCTTTCTGGAACTTCTCGCAAATCCTTCTCATTCTTTTTACAAAGAATGATTTCATTCACTCCCGCTCGGTGAGCCGCAATGACTTTCTCTTTAATTCCTCCGACTGGCAGAACACTGCCGCGCAAAGAAATCTCGCCTGTCATCGCCAGCTTTGGATTCACCGGTCGCTTCAAGAGTTTTGAAGCAATCGAACTTAACATCGTTACGCCCGCTGAAGGTCCATCCTTCGGAATCGCTCCTGCGGGAACGTGAACGTGAATTTCTTTTTTCGAAAAATCGATGTTTGGATCTAACAAAGGCAATCGGGCCTTTAAAAGACTCAAGGCAATCTTCGTGGATTCTTGCATCACTTCGCCAAGCTGACCCGTTAGAAGCAATTGCCCGTTACCTGGCATTTCTTCTGTTTCGATAAAGAGAATATCTCCACCAACTGGGGTCCACGCAAGACCTGTCACCACTCCTGGTGGCAAGACACTTTCGATCATGTCAGAACTAAATCTTTCAGCGCCAAAGATCTCATCCAGATCTCCCACATCCACTGTGAGCTTTTGACCGGCAGCTTTCACAATGCGCAAGCTCATCGCTTTACAGATTGTTGCGAGTTTACGTTGCAACTCCCTGACACCAGCTTCGCGCGTATATCGCGTAAGCACACTTGTAAGAGCTTCGTCTGTGATACCCAATTGCGAGTCTTCGATACCATGCTCTTTAAGCTGTTTCGGCCAGAGATGGTTTTTCGCAATCTGTCTTTTCTCATCAACTGTGTATCCAGTTAACTCGATAACCTCCATACGGTCCAAAAGCGGACCCGGAATTGTCTCAAGACTGTTTGCCGTCGCAATAAACATCACTTTCGATAAATCAAAAGGCGTATCCAAATAATGATCTTGGAAACTTCCGTTTTGTTCTGGATCTAAGGTTTCCAGCAAAGCGCTTGCTGGATCGCCGCTGAATCCACGAGAAAGTTTATCGATCTCATCCAGGATAAAAACCGGATCATTTTCACCGGCTTTTTTAATGGATGAGATAATTCGTCCCGGCAAGGCACCAATGTAAGTACGACGATGACCACGAATTTCCGAGTCATCTCGCACGCCACCCAAAGCCGCACGAACATATTTTTTACCCAACGCACGCGCAATACTCTTACCCAGCGATGTTTTACCAACACCTGGAGGGCCGACAAATAACAAAATAGACCCTTGATGAGTTTTGCGTAACTTCATGACGGCCAAATGTTGGAGAATTCTTTTTTTAATTTTCTCCATACCGTAGTGGTCTTCATTTAAGATGCGCTCGGCTTCTTCTAAATCAATTTCTTTATGCTCCGAAGATTTACTCCACGGCAAAGACACCATCAAATCCAAATGCGTTCGAATAATTTGATACTCAGGCGAAGCGGCGTTCATGCTTTCCAAACGTCGCAACTGACTAGTCGCAAGCTCTAAAGCTTCCGGCGTCATTTGTGCATCTTTGATTTTTGCTTCGTATTGTTCAACAATACCTTTTGAATCGTCATCACCCAGCTGTTCGCGAATCACCCGCATTTGCTCGCGCAAAATACTTTCGCGTTGACTCTGATTAATATTGTCGGTCAGTTTTTCACGAATATCGTTTTGAACTTTCAGACGTTCTTTTTGCTCTTGCAACAAATCCAAAATACGCAAAGCGCGTTCTTTCAGATCGAGCATTTCTAAAAGAGCTTGTTTTTCTTTGAGTTCAAAGTCCGCGTAACCTGCGCACACATTAGTGAGCGTACTAAGATCGTTGATTTCTCCGATCCAAGTTTTCACGCGACGAACATGACCACCTAAGAGATCTAATGTCTCAAGCGAGATCTGTTTTAAACTTTCAAGAAGAGCTTCTTTTGTTTTTACATCGAGCTGACCGATGTCTTCCAAACCTTCGGTTAAGACTTGGAACACACCCTCTTCTTCACGGGATTTAATCACACGCACACGCTGATGAGCGTGCACAAACACACTAAAACTTCCGTCGTCTTCTTTGCGCTGCGATTCAATTTTGCAAAGAGTACCAACAGAATAGAGATCCTCTATTTTAGCTATACTTGTATCAGGATTTTTCTGCCCTAAAAGCACGACCCAGTTTTGGCCGGCGGTTGCCTGGCGCAAAGCCTGAACACTTTTTTCCCTGCCAACTCGCAGGGGCATACTGATTCCGGGAAACAAGACAGCATTTCGTAAAGGAATAACGGGTAAATACCCGGATACGAAAGACATGCTAGACCTTTCCTCCGCCAAATGAGGCAGAGATTTTCTTAAAGATGTATCTGAATGCTGAATCGTCAAGGTCGCCCCGTAAAAGGCTTCTAAAGACGCGTAAAAGCCGCACAGAGCCGAAGATCCGAAACCGAGGAAAAAATAATTAGGTAAATCCCCGAAAAAGCGTTAGAATTAAGACAAACGGAGGGTCAAAAGATTTGACTTACCAATCTCATGTAAATGCACAAGATCGTGCCATTGTCATAGGTGTCGGACTCAAAACAGAGCCCGTTGGAGAAATCAAAGAAAATTTGCTGGAACTTGAAGAGCTCGTCTCTGCTGCAGGCGGAGAAGTCGTGGGTTCTATTATTCAAGTTTTACCTTCCTGGAATCCAGCAACCCTGATCGGAACAGGGAAAGTCGATGAAGTCGCCGAGATGGTGCGCGATAGTGGCGCCAACTTAGTTGTGATGGATCATCAGCTTTCCGGAGTTCAACAGCGGAACTTACAGCAAACTGTTAAAGTCCGCGTGATTGACCGAAATCAACTCATCCTCGATATTTTTGCCCAACGTGCACAAACCTTTGAAGGAAAACTTCAAGTGGAACTTGCACAATTGCTGGATCAAATGCCTCGTATGGTTGGCGCTTGGTTGGAATCACTTTCCCGTCAAGGTGGTGGTATCGGCACTCGAGGTCCCGGTGAAACGGCCCTGGAAAACGACCGTCGTCGTATTCGTGAGCGCGTCGCAATTATTAAAAAGAAATTAGATGGTGTTCGTAAAAACCGCGCACAACACAGACAATCTCGTCGTCGTCATGAGATTCCATCGTTTGCACTTATTGGTTATACGAACTCTGGCAAAAGTTCTCTGTTAAATAGACTCACGGGCGCGCAAGTCATGGCGAAAAACCAAGTCTTTGCGACCTTGGATCCTACAACTCGCAAAATCTTTCTGACTGACGGACCACCTGCCGTTGTGACAGACACGGTAGGATTTATCCGCAAACTTCCTACGCAATTGATTGAAGCCTTTAAAGCAACACTTGAAGAATCTGCTGAGGCCGACGTCCTTCTTCATGTGATTGACCTTTCATCTCCAAACATGGAACGACAAATTGAAGTGGTTGAAGAGCTAATTAAAGAATTTAACTGGAGTGATAAGAAAATCATCCATGTCTTTAATAAGTCTGATATTGCTCCGATTGAGCGCCAGTTCCGCGTGAAGCACTACCCTCGCGTTTTTGTGAGCGCGATGACAGGACAGGGTATTGAACAGCTTAAAAAGATGATGGCGCAAATGGTGAGCGAAATGCAAACCGATGTGCAGCTCTACTTCCCAAGATCAGAGGAATACAAAATATTTGATTTGGGTCGTGAAGCACAAATTTCGCGAAAAGAGACGGCGACCGAGGGGACTGTTTGTTATACGCAGCTCACTCCAAGCTTGATCAATCGCTGGAAAGACTACATCGTCAAATAGTTTTACAGGACCAATTACCAATTGATTCCGGATTCCATACATTTGTATCTTAAGCCCCCCGTCTGGACTGCCGATAACAGTCTAGATGAAGTTGGCTTTTTTATTGGCGATTAGCCTGACATTTATGCTTTCAAATCTCGCGCGCGCTCAAGACGGTGGCGTAAATTTGTGCATAAACGATAAAGACGGACACAAAGGAGCCAGCAGCCAGATCGTCAATATCGCTATTCGCGATGCAAAAGATCCACTCGCTCGAGCCTTCCAGGATTATCAAATGCATCTCTGCGATCCCAATGTCTCCGATTCGCCCCTAACAGTAGGTAAAGCCTTCGCGGCGATTGGCGAATTCGCTTCTTCACTTACAAAGCCCGCGACGACGTTTATCAAGAAAGAATGCATTGAAGCGTCTCTTCAACGCGATATCAATCAAAAGGGCTACGTGTGCAAAGGCGAACGCCCCAAAGAATTCTCGAACACGGGAGAAAACTCAACACCTTGTTTAAACCAATACTCGGTCGACTACATTCACTTTTCGGTGAACCTGGCTCTCAAATGCTTTTCAAGTATTCGTGATCCAATTGATGCTCGCTTCATCCTCAGAAAAATCAATGGAGAATCAGGGTTTAACTTTTTCCTTTCGTCAGGTGGTGGCACCGGCATCGGTCAATCGACGTCATATCCCGTGCGCGATATCGCAGGCCAAAAAAAGAATGAAGGAAATGCTCGCTCTATTCTTGAAGACCTTGCCGCAAGCAAAGACCCTGCCTGCAAACCGTTTCAAAGTGTGGTTAAAAGCGATCTCGAAACACCGCCACCCATTCCTCCGGCGAAAAACGTGTGTGACTATGTTTCAACAAATGAAGGCTTTGCTCGCGCATTGATCTATGGCCTCGGCTACTACGTCTACAATCGCGAAGAATACATTAAAAACTATGTGCGAAAAAATCGCCTTCCGAAAGAGTTCTTAATCGACAAGCAATTCATTAACTATGCAACACTGCTTGCCTACGGCCCCGGTGGTCCCAATGGCGCAATTGACTTTTTAGATTCGATTCGTGTGAAAAAAATCGGACCAACTGCCGCGACTGACAAAATCAAAGCCGCTGGATACGTGCGCGAATCAGATGAATTCTTTGAAAAAGAGCTCCTCAGATTCCTCAAAGGAAACAGCGAAGAACCTACACGCAACGAAAAACGAGGTGACACGTGCGTCACAAACTAGTCTTCGCGACATTCTTATTCGTAAGCCTTGCAAGCTCTGCCGCCCCTCTCAAAGTAGACGATTTCTACAAAAAATCAGACACACTTATGAAGATTGCGAAGACGGCCAAAAACGAGAAAGAACAGACAGCGCAACTGCTTTCCCTCAAAGAAAGCCTGGAAAAAACTCGCACGGAATATCAAAATCAAGATCCGGATAAAGGCGGTCCTGACGAGAGCAAGGTGAATCTTTTGTATTACAACCTGCTTCCCGTCTTTGACTATATCGAAGACACAAAAAAGAATCCGAACAAATGCGCGAACACGGAACTTAAAATTCGTTCTGCCGATGCTCAAGGACGTGACGAAGGAGCACCGCTGCGCAAAGACGCACAGATCGCGCTCGACTGGCTCAAAATCTTCTGTAAATAAATTATTTGGTTTTTGCTTCCAGACGTCTTTGACGGCGCATTTTAGCAGCCTCAAAACGACGGCGGTCTTCATCATTCTCTAAGATCAATTCAGGAACCGCCACCGGCTTCCCATGCGATCCCAAAGCAACGAAAGTACAATAGGCAGAGGCCGTATGAAAGGTCTCTCCCGTTTTCGGGTTTTCCGCATCAACGCGCACACCCACTTCCATCGAAGTTCGAGATGTGTAATTCACACTGGCGCGCAAATTCACCACCCAACCTTTAAAGACCGGCGCCACGAAATCCAAACGATCAATACTTGCAGTGACGACTTCTTTATTGGAGTGACGTTGAGCTGCAATAGCGGCTGCGATATCGATCCACGACATCACCGTGCCACCGAAAACGCTCCCTAAAGAATTTGTATGGGAAGGAAGAACAAGCTGGGTCATTACAACACGAGAGGAAGAAACAGGTTTAGCGTCAGCCATCAGCTTTGCTCCTTAGAAAACAGATCCAGAAAAAGAAAAAGGCACAGCAATTTCTTGCTATGCCTTTAATTAAGCTCTCCGAAGAGAGCTCAGTCAATCGCTTGAAGCGATAAACTAGATACCGATATCAGAATTTCCGCCATTGCGGTTCATTCCGCCACCAGGAAGAGTTGTTGCACCAGCAACAGTAGCAGAGCCTGCAGGAATTGTCTGAGTTGCATTGCTATTGTATGCAGTTGCAGCAGCTGTACCTTGGTTGGTATTTTCTGCGCGAACTTCGCTCTCGACGAAGCCAAGGTGAGGTAAGCACCACACGATAAGCTGTGCACGAGATTTAACGTTCATTTTTTTGTAAATGTTTGTGAGGTGGAACTTCACTGTTTTTTCAGTGACAAAAAGCTGGTTCGCAACTTCCTTGTTGGACAAGCCTTTAGAAACTAGTTCAGCAACCTCTGCCTCTCTATTTGAAAGACCTTTTTGAATCAGGACATCTCTGAGCATCCTTGCTCCCTCCCGCTAAATTGTTTTTAGTTTTAAAATCTAAGTCTAAAATCTCTACGCTTCCTAGGACTCATGTCCATGAAAAGCACGACCACCTGTAACAAAGTCTGACAACAATTTTAGAAATTCGCAATAGCTTTGGACTCTAGTTTTAAAAAACTAGACCGATAAGGATGGAGATTTTACAGGTTTAAACCTTTCGAGGAGTTATTATGTTTCCCACAAATACAAAGTTTTTGGTCGTCGATGACTTCGCAACTATGCGAAAAATCATCAAAAAAGTGCTAAACGAGCTAGGCTATACCAACGTTGAGGAAGCGGACGACGGTAAAACAGCCCTCCCGGTCATCCAAGCCGCTCATGATGCAGGCCAGCCTTTCCAATTCATCATTTCGGACTGGAATATGCCAGGCATGCAAGGAATTGATCTTTTGAAAGCCTGCAAAGCAGACCCTCGATTTAAGTCTGTTCCTTTTATGCTTGTGACTGCAGAGTCTGAGCAAAAACATATCCTCGAAGCTGCGAAGGCCGGTGTTTCTGATTACGTTGTGAAGCCATTCAACTCAGCGACCTTGAAAGCCAAAATGGAACGCGTTTGGGCTAAGCACAACACTCAACCAGCCGCTAAAGCGTCTTAATCTCGAGGTACTTTAAATGTCTGCTGCACCAAAAGTTGAAGCAATGAATCCGCTTTTCGATAAACGTCTGATTTCAGCGTTTGTCGATGGCGTGGTGAAAACTCTTAAAACAATGGCGTCGACTGATGCGACTCCAGGTAAACCATTCATCGAGCCAAAATTCGTTCTGAAGGGCGAAATCGCTGGCATGGTGGGTATGGTTGCTCCCCCACTCAAAGGTACTTTGGTTATCTCTTACAAAAAAGATTCCATCTTCCAAGTTCTTGAGAATATGTTGGGAGAAAAATACACTGAATTGAATCAAGAAGTTTCAGATGCAGTTGGTGAATTGACCAACATGATCTACGGATCAGCAAAAACAACTCTGAACCAACTTGGTTATAACTTTGAAATGGCAATTCCAACTGTTATCTCGGGTGACTTTAAAATCACTCAAGCTGACAAAGGTGCTACTCTGGTTATCCCATTTAATCTTTCAAATGGATCCACTTTCTACGTGGAGATTACGGTGCAATAATGACCACTACTTTGGGAAAGACTGTTGACGTGCTCATCGGGAGTCCTCGCGATTCCTTTTATGAGACCGTCAAAGTCGTCCTGAAGGGTTATTATCCGTACAAACTTCAGCCTTTTAAATCTGTCGACACCCTTCTCGAACAAACTTCCAACTCTGAATTCAAACCCATCTTAGCCCTTATTGACGGTCAGGATGGCACCCAAGCTACGAATGAATGGGTTCAGTCGACAAAAATGTCCTATCCCGAGTGCCATATCATCGTTCTGCATTCTGCCGCCGCACCTTTAGATTTCAACATTGTGAAAAAAAATGGCGCGGACGAAGTGATGCATTTGAACTTTGACCGAGAGTTTATCTCTGACATGATTTTACAACTAGCACCAATTGATATGGAAGGCGATCAGATTCCGATCACAGCCCTGACTCCTGTTGACTTGCGCGACATCGAAGCTGGCGTTTCAATTAACTTTGACGTTTATGCGCACCTTCATGCCAATCACCGCTCTGTGGTTCTTCGTAAAGCTGGCGACTGCATTGACGCCCGCCACATTGAAAAGTTTCATACAATGAAACAACAGATGTATATTAAAAAAACTCAGCTCAAGCAGTTCTTTGAATATGCCCGCACCGTGATGTCGATGCGAGATATTCCCTTCCCGATTTCGATGACCGAAAAATTTCATCGTTCAAAAAAAGCGATCTACGAAATCATGACTCAATTCTTGAATGGTGCGAGCACCGACTATCAAGAGGGAAAACTGATTTACGAAAAATGCAAAGCCATTATTGCGGATTTTGAACTGACGAAAGATCTCGCCCCCAACGAACTTGTTGACGAGATTTGCCGCTTCTCTGGTAACCTACGGACCTACTACCACGACTGTATTTGTATGTCGGCCTACGGCGCCTACTTTGCACAGCTGTTGGGGTGGCCCGCTGAAAAGCGTGAAGCAGCAGCCATTGCGGGACTTCTGCACAACATTGGTCTTTCACAGCTGCCTCCTGCGGCTGGCGATAAAATGCCCAAGGAAATGACGGCCGAAGAACTAGCTGAATATCACAAGTACCCGGATCGCTCTGTAGTTATGGTGAAAAGCAAAAAAGTACCTTTAGATCAAATCATTGCCGAAGGTATTGGCCAACATCGCGAAAACATGCGGGGCTCTGGCTTCCCTAAAAAACTCACAGGCCCAGACATCTCTGAAATCGGAAAACTGATGATGGTGGCCTATCATTTTCATGAAATGACAGCTCTTCACGACAATCGCGCAGCAGCAACTCCCGCCCAGGCTGTGACTTTGCTTCGTGATAATGCCATGACAGGAAATGGCGACATTGATTTAATCACGGCAACAGCCATCTTTAAAAAGTTCAAGCCTTAATCGTATTATTCCTAAAATGATATTCGCGCCCGCCTCGTGTTTACGATTGCGAGTCTTTATCTAGTCAATCTTTCGTCATTTTGCTCCGAATGAAGTTCATGCCCAAAATTAAATGGACCCTTAATAAACAACTCGCGATTCCTATTCTTGGACTTTCTCTCTTTACCCTTGCGGGAATGACTCTTCTCTCAACTTGGAAAACGCAAGGCCTTGCGAAGGACGATGCACAAAAAAAGCTGCAACTGACTGCCCGCTCTCACTCCAACCAAATTCAACTCGAACTTGAAAGCGCCTTCGCTGTTGCGCGCTTAATTGCCGCGCAAAGCGAGTCGGATGTTAAACGCCATCAACAAAGCCGCGAGCGTTTTGTTTTTACGTTGCGTGACACTCTTGAGAAAAATCCGCAGCTTCTTTCAGTGTGGATGGGTTATGAGCCCAATGCTTATGACAGCCAGGATTTGGTATATAAAAATAAACCGTATCATGAGAAAACCGGCCTCTTTATTCCGTGGTGGGCTTACTCCAAGGGTGAATTGGTTTACGAAACTCTTCTGAGCGATAAAACGCCAGAAATGGGCCCGTGGTATAACGTCCCGAAGCAGCGTAAAAAAGAAACTCTGGTCGAACCTTACGCCGAAGAGGTCAATGGCCACAGCGTGATGATGACTTCGATCGTGGTCCCTATTCTTCGCGACGGCAACTTCGTCGGCGTTTCTGCTGTCGACATTGGCTTGAACTCCATCCAAGAACAAGTGCAAAAGATCAAACCTTATCCCGGAAGCACCGCTTACCTCGTTTCGTTTGACGGAAACTATGTCTCTACGCCAGATCGTGCGCAATTAACCAAAAAAGCCAGTTTCCTGTTCAGCTCAGCGCAAATTCTCGAAGGTATTCAAAAAGGTGAGGAACTGCAAATTCAAGGTGTCGATGAAGCTAGTAACACTCAGTACTATTACACGGTTTCACCTCTCACAGTTGGAAAAACCGAACGCCCTTGGGCATTGATTATTCGCACGCCCTCATCAGAAGTTTTACAAGCCGCTCAAGAGACTTCCATCTTTCAGGGGATTGTGGCAGTCATTGGGATTGTCTCGCTTGGGCTGACAGTGTTCTTGATTTCCCGTCGAATCAGTCTCAAAATTGCGGCCCATTCAGCGGAACTTGAAAAATCGGCTTTGACGGTCAATCATTCTATCGAACAACTTTCCATTGCCGGAAAATCTCTCTCGAACTCCTCAAGCTCCTCAGCCGCAGCCCTTGAAGAAACAGTGGCATCACTTGAAGAAATGACTTCAATGGTGAAAATGAATTCTGATAATGCCCGCCAAGCCGCTCAGCTTTCCAAGACCTCGACGGAAGCCGCCGTTCAAGGGGAGCAAGAAATTCAGGCTCTGAATGCATCCATGCATGAAATCTTTGATGCCTCTCGAAAAATTGAAGAGATCATCAGCGTGATTGACGACATTGCCTTCCAAACAAATTTATTAGCCCTCAACGCTTCTGTTGAAGCGGCTCGTGCCGGCGAGCAAGGGCGCGGTTTTGCCGTGGTGGCCGAAGCTGTTCGTGGTCTTGCACAACGTTCCGCCGTCGCTGCCAAAGATATTTCGGCGCTGATTAAAGACTCGGTGGAAAAAATCGAACAAGTAACTGAAAAAGCTGACAGTTCAGGAGAAGTTCTTAAGAATATCGTGCTATCGGTTAAAAAAGTTTCTGATTTAAATAGCGAGATTTCGGCCGCGGGAGAAGAACAATCTGTCGGAATCCAGCAGATTTCAAAAGCGATGTCGGATTTAGATCAATCCGTGCAATCCAATGCCGCATCGTCAGAGGAAATTGCCGCCACTTCAGAAGAAATCCGCAATCAATCACGTTTGATGAAACAGGTCACAGTAGATCTTAAAACAATGGTAGAAGGCTCCCATGAAGATGAGAACTTAAATGAGGCGAGCGACATCACTCCCCTTCATCAAAATCAACGTCCATCGCACTCTCTGGCACTAAAGCGCGCAAGTTAACTTGATTGTTCGCCCATTGGACCTGTTGAAGCATATGACTTGAAGACACCAGTCCTTCATAAGCATAGCTGATGACAAAAAGAAGCCCTAGGAACCAACGAAGACGTGTGCGCTCAGGGCGTGGTTGAAACTGAACCACGCGCGTTTCAGCAACCCAATCACACAAATGCGTTCGGTCATAACGAAAAAATGCAAGCGCATAAATCGCCCAACCAAAAAAGAAACTGAGTCTCCCCGTCAACGGACGCAACAGACATTGAGCAACCTCAAGCGGCTGGACCGGATTTTCACGGGGTACGACTTTTAAACCCAACATCCATTTTCCCGGTGTGGCCTGCATCAATACCAAAAAGATAAAATCATAAATGACCGGAATAAAAAACAAGATGATCAATTGGAAGATGGAAATGAAAACATCTTCTTCGGTAAAAAATAACTTAAAGAACACTCCGCCGAATGGCAAATACATGAGCAGGCTTAAAACCTGATCGATAAAATTCGCCCCTAAACGGCGCCAAGTGCTAGGTACGTAAATTTGATCCATTTAAGAGGAACCTTTCTGCAAATATTCTTGCAGCCATAAAAGCGCTTCCGCATGTGAGGTCCAAGATTTTTCGAGCTGTTGAATATAGGCTTCGCTTAAACATTTTCCCATATCAGGACCACTCAGTTTTCCCTTGAGATCATTTCCTTTTAGAAGTGGCTCTGGCAAAACACCCTGCTGATAAGCCTCGTCAATCGCTGTTTGCGCCTTTACAGCAAAAGCCGCCTGATCCAGCACAATCATACGAAGTGCCCAACGCACACCTTCATGCTGAAAAAGCTGCAAACGCTCGCCTTTTCTTTTATCCAAGAACGTCGTTGGCGCTTGCCAAACCTTCCAAAACTCTTCGATATTTTTTTGTTCCTTCACGGACAATCGCAAAAACATCATATTTCTTAAAAGGTCTTCTTTGCCAAGATCTCGGAATAACAGTGCGAGGTTCTGCCAAAGTTCTTGCGTGCGCCCACCGGGAAATACCGATTTTTTTTGCGCAGGAAAAAGCTCGTCCATCAATCCGCTTTGCCACATCACCTCAAGACCGTCATTTACCTCGGTGGACCTTAAAAGTTTTCCCATCTCGTCACGAACACGCTCACCACTAACAGAACGAATGAGTTTCGATTCTTTTTTGATAGCCGCAAAAGTTTCTGGGTCGAGCTTAAATCCCAACTGCCCAACAAACCGAGCGCCACGTAAAAGACGCAAATGATCTTCTGCAAAGCGACGTTCCGCTTGTCCCACAGTTTTTAAAATCCGGCTTTGAAGATCCGGTATTCCACCTACAAAGTCTAAGATCTGCTGAGATTTCAAATCATAAAAAAGCGCATTCACCGTGAAGTCCCGACGTTGAGCATCTTTTTCGGGACTGCTGAAATGAATCGCGTCAGGACGACGACCATCTTTGTATTGACCATCCGTACGGAAGGTCGCGACCTCGATGTCTTGGCCATCCACAAGAACTCGCATCACACCAAATGACTTACCAACACTGACGACTTTGTCGAAATAGCTTTCGATTTGTTCCGGTGTCGCATCAGTCGCAATGTCCAAATCATGGGCCGTAACTCCAAGAAGAGCATCCCTGACACAGCCCCCAGCCAGGTAGGCTAAATGCCCCTTCTGCTCCAAGGTATGAAAAATGGTGGCAATCGCCCCCCATTCTGCGTGTTTTTTTAAGATCTCTTCTACCGACTTCATGACCTTTAGTGTAAGAAAAGATACCGGCGAAAGATAGCAAAAGGAATGAGGACAACCCGTGTCGATTCAGGGTATTCGAGAAAGCATTGAGCAAGCGTCCCAGGAGTTGGGGTTTTCCCACTTCGGATGGAGCCCATTGCAACGTCCTTTAAGTTTTGAATTCTATGAAAGCTGGTTGCAAGAAGGACTGCATGGAGACATGAAGTATCTCGCAGAGCACGCCCCTACAAAAGCGGAACCACAAATTCGCTGGCCCCGCGCTCAAAGCGCTTTGGTTTTTGCCATTCCTTACTTTCCTCACCCCGAGCCTGCTGCCACTCAAAAACTTTCTTCGGCTCGCGTGAGTCTTTATGCCCAAGGCATGGATTATCATTTCTGGTTTAAAGAGCGCATGACAAAGCTCTGCTCCCAACTCTCTGAACAGTTTCCGGGAGAAGAGTTTTTAGCCTTTACCGATAGCAGTCCCATTTTAGAGCGAGATCTTGCTCGTCGTGCCGGTTTAGGATGGGTGGGCAAAAACACCTGTGTGATTCACCCTAAAAAAGGCAGTCTGTTTTTTATTGGTGAGATCTACACATCCCTTCAGCTAACAACGGATTTCGAACCTCTCCCTGATTTTTGTGGTACTTGCACTCGCTGCATTGATATTTGTCCGACCGGAGCTTTGCTAGAGCCGCGCAAAATGGATGCGCGCAAATGCATTTCTTATCTCACAATTGAATCGCGACAACTCCCTGAAGAAAATCTGCGCGAAGCAATTGGCGATTGGTTTTTTGGCTGCGATCTATGCCAAACCGTTTGCCCTTGGAATCAAAAAGTTTTCAAAGGACAGTTGTCGATTGAGAAAAAAACAGTTCTTAGCGAGGATCAACGCACATCTTTAATCAAAGACATGCGTTATATTCTGACAGCTTCAGGAAAGCAGCTCTCCCGTGATTTCTTAGGAACACCTTTGGCGCGTGCGGGCTCTTTCGGACTCAAAAGAAATGCACTTATCGTTTCAGCAAATCAAAATTTACATGAACTTAAAGTCGAAATTGAATCTTTGCTTGAGCATGAAAAGCTGGGCGAGCTGGCAAGCTGGGCCTTGAGTAAAATCTAAAGCCCCAATTTTTTGAGAAGATCGTCGATCTCGGACTGTGCCATCTTTTTCGGAGCGGTACCCGTTCCCACACTGGCTGCGAAACTTTCACTAAACTGATTTGAAACCCAGCGCAGACGCTCGATAAAAGCCTGAGGAATATTCTCTTTTAAAGTCGCTGAATTTTCGTGAATGTTGTTTAACAGAATCTCCAGCGTTTCCGTCGCATCTAACAAAAGAGCGACGCTGATATCGTAGAATTGTTCGTTTTCAGTGATTTGAGACGCTTTATAACCGACAGCTTTACAGAGGGCCGCATAATCGGAAATCATATGCAAGGCATGCTCAGGTGGTGCCATCAGGGCGAGGCTTTTTGCTCCACCCATAATGCGGTCCACATTGTTGCCATAGTCGGCTAGCTTTTGGACTTGCGAAAAGTCGCCTTCAATACTTTCCAAAAGTTCGATGAGTTCTTCAATCAAGGTCTTTGACTCGCTCACAAAATCTTCTACAATTTCTTTATCTATCGACATGAAATCCACGATAACAACCTAAGGATGGGGTGGCAATTGGATTATGTTTCTATTCGCGTGAGTACACTTCGTGGGGATCAAAAAATTGATTTCAACGCCTACGTTAAAATCAACGACAAGATGATCCTCTACCTTCGTCGTGGCGACAGCTTCGAAGGCGACCGCCTCAAACGTCTGAAAGAGAAAAAACTCCGCAAGATGTATATCCTCACCGATGAGGAAGCAAGCTACCGCGATTATCTGCAAAAAAATATTGAAACGGCTTACGACAACAACTCAAACAAAGACATTCAAACACGTGCTGAAGTCATTCAAGGCGCGCAACAAAGTAACACTGAAGAAGTCTTTGAAAATCCAGACAATGTCGAGTGCTACAATTACGCCAAAGATGCGGCAGGAAAATATGTCAGCTTTATCATGACCAATGCAGAAGCGATGCAGGCCGTGATGAAAGTTGAAAACAGCGACAAGAACATCGCCCATCACGGTGTGACAGTGGCAACACTCTCAATTGCTCTAGCCAGCAAACTTGGGATCAATGATCTAAAAAAGACGCAACTTCTCACTCTAGGCGCTTTGCTGCACGATTATGGCCACCACCACAGCAACCTGAATCTGTCGCAACCACTTAACAAAATGAGCCCTGAAGACCTGGCAACTTGGAAGCGTCATCCTCAAGAAGGTGCCGCACGCGTGCAAGACAAAAAACACTTTGATCAAACTGTTCTAAACATCATTGCCCAGCACGAAGAAACAATTAATGGTGTCGGACCTTTGGGTTTGAAAGAAAAAGACCAAGACCCTCTGGCGCAAATTGTTTCTTCAGCCAACGCCTTGGATCGCTTGATTACGTTTGAGGGTGTTCCACAAGCAGAAGCGGCAAAGAAAATGATGATTGAACACGTGGGTCGTCATCCTCTCAATCATTTGCAATTTTTAAATGAAATCATGAAGGGCATGTAGCCCTTTATGGAATCGGAAGAATAAAATCTCGCTGAATGAGCGCAGCCACTTTATTCTTCCACTCTTCTCGTGTCAGAGATTGCCGATTTTCTGAATTCGTCACCAGCATCTCAATCAATTGATCTTGAGTGAACTTGCGATCTTCGTTTAAAAAATCAATCGCTTCAGCATCGTGCGCATCGAGTTTGCTTTCAACGATTCTATTTTTTGTTTCACTATAAATAAATGCATAAAGGCCCGCATCTCGATTCAACGCTGGCACTGCATTTTCTAAATTCACATACTGCAAACTTGGATTCACAACCACAGTGCCGGAATCTCCCAACCCCGTCGTTTCAAAAGCTTGTGTTTCCAGCCACGCTTGAATCCATTCCCACTGACCAACTTCTTGAATCTCGCGGTTCTGGGGGAATTTCTGACGAAGGAATCCAGAAAAATATCGCCAATGATCTTGTAAGAGCCAACTGCTCCAATTCATCTCACGGATGTATTCGTCGCGAATCTTGTTAGCAGCAAGCCCCAAAAATCGGTTCGTCAATGGAAAGAGAGAGACAAACATGCGCTTGTGCTCTTGTTCCAAATCGATCATCGGTCCGGCTTCAGTCTTAAAAGGACGCAAACTTTGCAAAGTTCGCAACAATTCACCTTCATAAATCGACTTCACATCTTCCGGGATCAGATCCTCATAGGTCCAGAGAATGATTTTCTTATTCTGACTCAGGTTTTCTAACTGACGACGGCGTAACGCCCCGACTCCCGCCACCTCGATATCCCGTATAATCACGACATCGGAGGTGGGTTCAGGCCCTTGAAACGGAAATTGCAGCAGAGTGCCTTCACTATGATTGGACATTTGTTACTATCATAAAGGTGCTTTAAGCAGAGGTGCAAGATATGTCCATGAATCTAGAAGAAAAAACCTGGCCTCAGGTAGAAGAATACCTGAAATCAAAAAAATCCATCATCGTTCCTGTGGGTTCAACTGAACAACACGGGCCGACCGGCCTTATTGGAATTGATTATCTCTCGGCGTGGGAAATCGCGCGCGCCGTGGGTGCAAAAACCAACACACTTGTAGCACCACCCCTGTGTTTCGGAATGGCCGTTCATCACATGGCTTTTCCTGGAACCATTACTTTAAGTCCTGCAACATATGTGCAAGTGATCACTGAGATCATTCAAAGTCTCACACAGCACGGATTTGAGAAAATCACTTTTATCAACGGCCATGGTGGCAACATCGCTCCGCTTACAACCGCGTTCTGCCAAGCCAAGCAAGGTCGTGAGACTTGCAACCTCCAACTGATCAACTGGTGGCATCTGCCGGAAGTAACGGCTCATGAGAAAACCATCTATGGTGATCAAAACGGCTTCCACGCGACTTGCGGAGAAATTTCAGTCACGATGTTCACGCATCCTGAAGCTTACAGCAAGATTCCGAAGATGACTTTTGAACCGACGAAAGATCGTCCGCATTGGCCGATGGCGCCGTTTGAGTTTCGACAAACTTTTCCTGATGGCCGAATGGGATCAAATCCTGCGCTCTCCTCTGAAGAGCATGGAAAAGTGCTGTTTAAATTAGCAGTTGACTCTATTTGTCAAAAGTTAGAGTAGGATTACTATTGACCGAACAAAAGAGCCATGGAACAAGGTGTGGCATGAGAATTTTGCTTTTCGTCCTCACCTCTGTTTTTGCGACTGTGGCTCTATCGGCACAACCTATTGCCGGTATCGTGAGCTATGAGAACAATCAGTTGTATATCACTGGTGATAATTTCTGCGCACGATACTCTCTTTCCCCACAAAATTTTGAAGTTCTCACTCACTTTAAAAAACTGAGTGTTGGTGACGAAGTCACAGGAACTGGTGAAAAAAATCTAGTCGATTGCTCTGCCAGCATCACATCTGTTGATTACGTCGGTCTTCGCCGTCTTCTTGGTATGTGGTTGAGCTCTGAAGCCCTCATTAAAGTAAAAGATTTCAAAACTTTGAGCTTCTACCCTCTTGATCGCGCTCCAACCGGCACGATGGGAGTAACAGCCATTTCTCCTTACCCTGTGGACTATGTTTATAGCATCACTCCAAGTGAAGGTAAGGAATGGGTTCTCTTCCTTTCCGACAGCAAGAAAACTCTATTCGCAACAATCTCTGTATCAAAAGGTTCCGCAATCATGAAAATTTATGATTCCGAAAACGGAACCGTTATCAAAACCCTTCGTTTGACGAAGTGGGGTGGCGTTAGCAAATGAGTTGGTTGCATCCTATCGACAAGCATCTTCTTTTCACCCGTAACGACAAAGAAGATCCTCGTCTCGGAGAGTGTGTCCAACTCTTCCCCAAAGCCGACCTAAGCACTCTCAAAAATCATTCATGTGATATGGCGATCATCGGTTATCCGGATGACGAAGGCATTTCCCTGAATGGGGGTCGCGTCGGTGCGCAAAATGCACCGAAAGAAATCCGTACTTATCTTTACAAAATGACTCCGCATCTGCAAAGCAAACGCCTGCCGCAGATTTTGGATATGGGTGATCTGGTCGATAAAGAGCGTCCCCTCGCTGAACGCCACGAAGAAGCGCGTTTAATGACTCGCACCTTCTGCCAAAACGACATGCGATGGATCGCTCTTGGTGGTGGTCACGATTATGGATATTGCGACGGGGCTGGCTTCTTAGATGTTTATAAAAACGACGCCGTGATCATCAACTTTGATGCTCATATGGATGTGCGCCCGACTGACAAAGGTTTTAATTCCGGCACTCCATTTCACCGCATTCTTTCGGAGTTCACTGGCATGGTGGATTTTGCCGAGGTCGGTATTCAAAACCAATGCAATTCTAAATCTCATATTGCATGGGCTGAAAGCAAAGGTGCACGCGTATTTACTTTGGATGAAGTGAATGCAAAAGGTCTTGCTGCTGCATTAAAAGAATTCATGTCCGGCAAAGAGAACAAAAAAGTCTTTTTGAGTGTCGACATTGATGCCTTCACTTCAAGCGAAGCACCGGGCTGTTCACAGTCTTGGACTACGGGATTACATACCAAAGAATTTCTTGAATGTTTCAAATGGTTGATCGCGAATTTTGATGTTCGTGGTTTGGGTCTTTACGAAGTCTCCCCGCCTTTGGATCAAGACAATCGGACAAGCAAGCTAGCGGCTCTTATTGCGCACAATTTTATTTTTTCGTCTCTCTCTAAAGGATAATCCATGAAACGTGGCTTTGGCAGTGATAATCATTCGGGTGTTCATCCGCGGATTATGGAAGCTCTGCTGGCGGCTAACGTGGAGCATGCACCGTCTTACGGCACAGACGAGTGGACTGAAAAAGCCAATCAAGAATTCCGTCGCCAATTTGGTCCAGACGCTCAAGTTTATTTTGTCTTTAATGGGACAGCTGCCAACGTGACGGCCTTACGAGCGATCACACGCCCCTATCAATCAGTCTTTTGCGCTGATGTAGCCCACATCAACGTCGACGAGTGCGGAGCTCCGGAACAAATGGCCGGTTGCAAACTGATCCCTTTGCCAACCGTGAATGGAAAATTGCAACTAGCAGAGCTTGAAAAAGCTTTTATTCGTCGCGGGGATCAACACTACTCCCAGACTCAAGCTCTTAGCATCACGCAACCGACAGAACTCGGAACAACTTATTCGATGGATGAGCTTCGCGTGTTGATCGCCTGGGCGAAATCTAAAAAATTATGGGTGCATATTGATGGGTCTCGCCTGAGCAATGCCGCTTATTATCTTGGAAAAAGCTTGCGGGAAATCACGGCAGACTTGGGTGTCGATGTCGTTTCCTATGGTGGCACGAAAAACGGTTTAATGATGGGTGAAGCTGTGGTTTTTTTCAATAAGACCTTGGCTGAAGACTTCAAATACATCCGCAAACAAAGCTCGCAGTTACCTTCTAAGAGCCGCTTTATCGCCGCGCAATTTTTAGCTTACTTTCAAAATGATCTTTGGAAGGACATCGCTGGAAATTCGATTGGGATGGCCCGGTTGCTCTATGAAGAAGCTCGCCATATTCCCGGCGTTGAGATTCGTTGTGCTCCGGAAGGTAACGCTGTGTTTGCGAAAATTCCCCAAGCTTGGGTGAAAGCTTTGCGGGAACATTATTTCTTTTATGTTTGGGATGAAAATACTTTCGAATGTCGCTGGATGACCTCTTGGGATACAACAGCTGATGATATTCATACTTTTGTTAAATTGCTCAAGGAGCTTGCGCGATGAAATACCCTCCAGTTCATTATCACGATTATCTAGGACTTGATAAAATTCTTGCCGCTCAACATCTCAAAAGTGATGAGTACGGTAAGCACGCGCATGATGAAATGCTTTTTATCGTTGTTCACCAAACCTATGAGCTTTGGTTTAAGCAAATTCTTTTTGAATTGAACGCGGTTCTTAAAACATTCCAGCAAGATCAAATTGCTGAAACTGAAATGGGACGAGCTTGTGCGCGCTTAGAGCGCGTGGTGGCGATTCAAAAAATGATCATCAATCAAATTGATGTTCTTGAAACCATGACACCGCTCGATTTCCTTGATTTCCGCGATATGCTTTATCCAGCATCTGGATTTCAAAGCTTTCAGTGGCGTTTGATTGAAACAAAACTCGGCCTGCGTTTGGGGGATCGTCTCAGTTACAACCAAGCTCCGTTTTACAAATCATTAAGTGAAGATCAACAAAAACTGATGATGGAAACTTTGGATCAGGATTCGCTTTTTGACTCTGTTCAAAAGTGGTTAGAACGGACGCCGTTCCTTCAAGGTGAGAATTTCAATTTCTGGGACTCTTACAAAGAAGCTGTCACAGCGATGTTCCAAGGCGATATCAACACGGTTCAAAACAATCCGCGTTTATCAGACGAAGACAAAAAGAAAAACATCGAAGGCCTGCAAACGGCACTGAAAAGCTTCGATGCTCTTTTTGACGAAAAAGCTTTTGAAGAACTTCGTAAAAACGGCCAATTCCGCTTGAGCTACAAAGCCTTGCACGCGGCCTTGTTGATTCAAATCCACCGCGACCAACCGATTTTGCAAACTCCATTCCGTATTATCCAAGCTTTGCTTGATATCGACGAAATCATGACAACATGGCGCTACCGCCATGCCTTGATGGCAATGCGTATGCTGGGACAAAAAATCGGAACTGGCGGCTCCAGTGGTCACAAGTACTTGGCTGAAGCCACAGCGAAGCACAAAATCTTTGGAGACTTCTTCAACCTCACAACATTCTTTATCCCACGTTCGCAAGTCCCCGCTTTGCCAAAATCCGTTTCCGCAAAAATGGGCTTCCACTACTAGAAAGGTACGCCGTACCTTTCTGGCGTTCAGCACATAAAGGCTGAAGTATTTAAAGCTGTAACTATTGCGACGTTAGTTCTTTCGTTCTTTCAAAGCTGTTTCCCGCCCGATGGGCGGGACGGAAGTCTTCCTCTTTTTCTACGCAATTTTTCTCTACTTATATTTTTCTATCTTTGATTTGCAAGAGCATTTGCTCTCGGAATTCTTCGGGATTCATTTTGATTTTTTCTTTTCCTCCGCGCTCTTGAACTGAGATTTGATTTTCTTCAACCTCACGATCGCCAATCACAATCACTCTATTCACTTTGGCGGCCCAAGCTTCGGCAACTTTCTTGGAAAGACTTTCGACACGCTCATCAACACTCACTCGCACAAAAGCATTATGTAACAGCAAGCGCAGCTTCTCAGCATACTCATGGTGACGATCTCCAATCGGTACTATACGAACTTGTTCTGGTGCCAGCCACAACGGGAAAGCTCCGCGATAATGCTCAATCAGGAAAGCCACAAAGCGCTCATGCGAGCCAAGAGGTGCGCGATGAATAATCAAAGGTCTTTCTTGCTGCCCTTCTTCATTTATAAACGACAAATCCATTCGTTCGGCGCTGGAAAAATCCAGTTGGACAGTAGAAACAGATTCCTCTTTGCCATTCCCATAACTGATTTGAATATCGATCTTGGGACCGTAAAATGCGGCTTCACCAGGCGCTTCTTCATAAGGCCAGCCATTTTCGTCGAGAATTTCTCTTAAAACTTGCTCGGCCCAAACCCACTTTTCAGGATTTGCAACAAACTTGCTCGAAGGATCGTCGGGATTCCACTTCGAAAGACGGAGTTTATATTTTGAAATTCCTAAAACACGATAGGCCTCTTGATACATCTCAAAAACTTTTTTAATTTCATCTTTGACCTGCGAAACACGACAGTAAATATGGGCATCGTTCTGGCAAAGACCGCGAACACGCATCAGTCCGGAGAGCGCGCCTGATAGCTCATAGCGATACACCTGACCATATTCTGCAAGTCTCAGCGGAAGCTCTCGATAACTCCGCAGGCGCATTGAAAAAATCTTATGGTGATGAGGGCAACACATCGGTCGCATGCGATAACTTAAGTTTTCAAGTTCCATAGCCGGGAACATCGAATCGGCATAATACGGCAAATGCCCGGACTGCTTATAGAGTTCTTCTTTGGCGATATGCGGACTTGAGACGCGCTGATACCCGCCTAAAAACTCCAATTCCTTCATCAACTTCTCAAGCTCTTCGCGAATGACCGCTCCTGCTGGCAGCCACAGGGGTAATCCAGCGCCTATGGCTTCATCAAAATGATAGTACTCGTGTTCGTTGTTCAATTCTCGGTGATCGTAAGGCGCAAGACATGGCTCGGCCTTTCCGTTTTTCTTATCGAAAGACATAAAATCCTCTGCACCCGTTTCCTGGGGCGATTAAAATTCAAATTTTAGAAATAAAAATACAGGGTGTCGGTGCCGTTTAAAAAACAGCAATAAAGAATGAAAACCCCTACGGGGTGGTCGATTGAAGGCTTTGAATAAGGTGAAGTTTGGACACGAATTCCATTTTTTAAGCATATCTCAGCTCTGGGAAGCTTTACCAATCGATTATTTTTAGCTTATCCATAAGATTTTGCCATACCCGACCTTGCCAAAACCTGGTTGGGACCCCAGATTAAACTGGAATTCGGGTGGCGGATTTCGGGGCGAAACGCGGGCAAATGACGCAGCGTGGGCCGGAAAAGTCACCGGGCACCTTTTGGAGGAAACATGGCGAAGCAGGTTCAGAATTTTAATGCTGAGATTAAACAGCTTTTGGATATCGTGATTCATTCTCTTTACTCGCATAAAGAGATTTTTTTGCGTGAGTTGGTGTCGAATGCATCAGATGCAATTGATAAACTCAAATTTCAATCTCTTACTCACCCGACACTTCTACCTGCTGACTGGGCGCCTGCGATTCGCTTGGAAACGAATCCTGAACAACGTCTTTTGAAAATTATCGACAATGGTATCGGAATGTCACAGGAAGAAGTGACGGAGTTTATCGGAACGATTGCTCGTTCCGGGACGAAAGCTTTTGCGCAACTTTCTCAAGAAATGAAATCAAAACCTGAACTCATTGGCCAGTTCGGTGTGGGTTTTTATTCTGCGTTCATGGTCGCTGATAAAGTGACTTTGCACACGCAAAAAGCAGGCACGTCTGAGGGAACTGTTTGGGAATCAACAGGAGACGGCACTTACTCTATCGACAGTGTTCCTCGTCCAGATGGCACAGGTACAACTCTCACCCTTCACTTAAAAGAATTCAAAACCGACGACGAAGTTCAAGACTTCACTGATGCTTGGAATTTAAAATCTCTCATTAAAAAATATTCAGACTTTATCGCCTACCCGATCAAAATGAAAAATGACAAGGGCGAAGAAGAAACTCTGAACTCACAAAAAGCTTTGTGGTTAAAATCCCCTTCTGAAATCACTAAAGAAGAATATAAAGAGTTCTACCAACATCTCACTCACGATTGGAATGAACCTCTTAAAACAGTTCACTACAAAGCTGAAGGTACAATGGAGTTCAATGCGCTTTTATACCTTCCGAACAAAAAGCCATTTAACTACAACACACGCGACACGGAATTTGGTCTGAGCCTTTACATCAAGCGTGTTTTTATCATGGCTGATTGCAAAGAGCTTTTGCCGCCTTACTTGCGTTTTGTAAAAGGTCTGGTCGACAGCGCGGATCTTTCTCTCAACGTGTCTCGTGAACTTTTACAACAAGATCGTCAGGTTACGCAAATTCGCAAAAATGTTGTGAACAAGGTTCTGGCTTCTCTGAAAGACATGCTGACAAAAGATCGTAACCAATATGAATCTTTCTGGAATGAATTCGGTTCGACTTTGAAAGAAGGCATGCCGGGCGATCCAGCCAATAAAGAAAAAATCCAAGACTTGCTTCTTTTCCACACGACGTCTTCAGACAAGATGACGACGTTGGATGAGTACGTGTCGCGCATGAAAGCCGATCAAAAACACATCTACTACATCACGGGTGACAGCTTGTCGCAGGTATCGAACAGCCCTTATCTTGAGCGCCTCAAAGAAAAAGGCCTCGAAGTCTTGTTGCTCGTGGATCCTGTGGACGAATGGGTTGTGGGCTCTCTTGAGAACTACAAAGAAAAAACCCTGCAGTCTATTATGAAAGAAGGACTGGAACTCGACACCGAAGACGAAAAGAAACAAAAAGAAGAAGAGCGCAAACATCAAACCGAGAACTTAAAACCAGTTCTTGAGACTTTGAAAAAGACTTTGGATAGCAACGTGAAAGACGTTGTAATTTCAGATCGTTTGACAAGCACTCCGGTTTGCTTGGTGTCTTCAGCGCATGATCCGTCTGCACACATGCAACGCTTAATGGAACAAATGGGTGGACAGTATAAAAACCCAGTGAAGCGCATTATGGAGATCAATCCGAATCATCCGGTGTTTGAAAAAATGATGAAAGCCTCCCCTGAGCAGCAATCTCAGTGGGCGGAAATCCTTTACGCTCAAGCACTTTTGACTGAGGGATCTAATCTGCCAGACCCTGTGAAGTTCTCTCAACAGATTGCGGCCCTTATGGTGCAAGCGGCAGAGTCTACAAAACACTAATTGATAAAAATAAAAAGGCTCTGCAAAACACTGCAGAGCCTTTTTTCTATTCTCACTCTAAAACTACAATCCCTTTACGAATTGAAGCATTTCCTTGGCATGGCCTTGGGCTTTGATTTTTCTAAATTCGCCAACAAGTTTTTGATCTTCATCAATCACAAATGTCGAACGCTCAATACCCATCACTTTTTTGCCGTACATGTTTTTCTCTTTAATCACGTCAAACAAATTGCACAACTCTTCCTCTTCGTCCGAGAGCAATTCAAACTTGAAATCGTATTTGCAAATAAATTTATCATGCGACTTCAAACTGTCGCGAGAAACACCCACCACAATCGCATTCAACTTTTTAAACTGCGGTAAAAGTTCATTGAACTCGATGCTTTCCGTCGTGCAACCAGGCGTGCTATCTTTCGGATAAAAATAAAGCACAATCTTTTTACCTTTATTCGCAGTTAAAGAAAATGTCTCACCACTAGATGAGGCAATGCTAAAAGCGGGAACCTTTTTTCCCAATGACACTTTAGCGGGCATGGTATTCTCCTTCATTTTCATTTCGCTGAATCACTTCTTCACGAGGTGGAGGCACTTCTTGCATCTGCGAAGGATCTTGCTCCCCGCCTTGTCCAGCTTGCTGTTGTTGTTCTTGTTGTCTTTGTGCGGCCGCGGCGGCGGCTGCCTCTCCGGCTTGAGGATCTGGCGCTGCCATCATGCCTTCCACATATGGCAACTCATCTGTTTCTCCTCGTTCAAAGGCATCACGCTGGCGAATGACGTCGGGATCAATAGCAGGTGCCACCGGTCTTGCATTCTGTGCAGACTCAGGTGCTCCCATGGGTCCCGCTCCTGTTGGTGGTGACACCGGTTGTGGAATTTGATTCGCTGGCAACTGAACCGGACCTTTCCCCACCGTTGTGATTTCTTCACCGTTACGTCCTTTGGTTGTCACTGCCGTCGGAGCCGGAGATGGCGATGGGGCTGGAGCATATAGCTCCGTTTCCACCACCATGATCTTTCCTTCCATCGGAACATCGGCAACAATTTTGCGCGTCTCGGTGAGGTTTTCAAAGACTTTCCCGCGCAACTTAATTAGATTTTTCCCAGCTTTGACATAGTGATATTCATCCAGCCGAATCATATGTTCTTTGCTGCGATCTTGTACCCAGTTTTTACAGTTGAGTTCCGTTAGATGCCCATCCTGAGATTTGAGAGTGCACTCCATAGTGCGATTTAGAATAGCAGGACCAATCCCCAGAACTTCTTCCAAATTATCCGGATAAAAAATCACGCTGACGTTTTGCTCATTGTGAGCGGTGACGTAAGCAATGCGCTTTGCACTGGCTTTCTCACTGCATTTCTCATAGATCTCAGCCGTCTGAGGATATCCACTCACACCTTTCACGTCTCTTTTCATCGTATAGCGGTCACAGCGGAAGAGGCTTTTATTCGGAAGCTTTAAATTTTGTGCGGTCAAAAATGATCGTTCCACTTTTCCGAAGGGAGATTTACTGATGGGATTGCGAGTTTCCGAGAGAACCCACCATGCTTCCCGATGCACACCGTCCGCCTGCGCGAACAATTTCGCCAAGTGAGACGCCACAGCATCCTTTGGAGTGCTCGGTTTTTGAGCGATCACGCTAGGTTTGGGAGTCACAACTGCAACGGGGGCTTTATTTTCCTTCGCCGTACACGCGACAAGACTTAGGAATAGCATCGCTGTAAGGAAAAAAGAAGAGAAATGCATAGAACTAGTTTTGCAAATTGCCCCAATGAAAACAAGAATTTCCTTTACCAAGATTGAATTCCTACTCTAAAATTTCATCAAACTCACATTGTACGACTACCAGGAGGCTACATATGGAAAAAATCTGGCTAAAACACTATCCCAAAGGAGTGCCAGCCGAAATTGATCTTTCCAAATACGCCTCTCTTTACGACATCTACACAGAAGCTGTCGCAAAATATCGCGAGAAAAAAGCTTTCACGAATATGGGCGTCTCATTGACCTACGGGCAATTGGATCAGTTGGTTGAAAAATTCGCTTCGTTCTTGCAGAACGAATTGAAACTTAAAAAAGGCGACCGTCTTGCGATTCAGATGCCAAACCTTCTGCAATTCCCAGTGATTGCTTTTGCAGCGATTCGTTGCGGTCTTACTATCGTAAACACAAACCCGCTCTACACGGCCAAAGAAATGCAACATCAATTCAAGGACTCTGGCGCGAAAGCCATTGTGATCATGGCCAACTATGCTCACCTTCTTGAAACAATCATTAAAAACACCGACATCGAGAGCGTTGTTGTGACGGAACTTGCGGACCTCTTCCCGACTCCGAAACGTATCTTGGTCAATTCCGTTGTGAAGTACGTAAAGAAAATGGTTCCAGCTTACAATCTTCCACACAGCTACACATTCCGCCAAGCTCTTGAGCTCGGTGCCATGAGACCGTCCACTTATGTTCCTTCTACTCAAGAAGATGTGGCGTTCTTCCAGTACACAGGTGGAACAACAGGTGTTTCTAAAGGTGCGATGCTCACTCACCGCAATGTTCTTGCGAATATGGTGCAAATCTATGAATGGATGATGCCTAAACTTCGCCCAGGTGAAGAGATCGCGATTGCAGCGCTTCCGCTTTATCATATCTTTGCTCTGACGCTGAATTGCTTGGGTTTCCTGCGTATGGGTGCTGAAAACGTGTTGATCACGAATCCGCGCGACATCCCGGCTTTCATCAAGGAAATGAAAAAGACACCGTTCACGGTGATGTCAGGTGTTAATACACTCTTTAACGGTTTGATGAACAATCCAGAATTCACCAGCGTTGATTTCAGCCGCGTGAAAGTGAGCGTTGCTGGCGCCATGACTTTGCAACGTCCTGTGGCTGAGAAGTGGACGCAACTGACAAAATCTTTGATCGTTGAAGGTTACGGCCTGACAGAGGCGTCTCCAGTTGTGTGCTGCAACCCTATCGATGGCACAGACCGCGTAGGCAGCATTGGCCTTCCATTCCCAAGCACAGACGTGAAGCTTGTCGATGACAACGGTAACGAGGTTGCAAAGGGCGAAGCTGGAGAGCTTTGCTGCAAAGGTCCTCAAGTGATGAAGGGATATTGGAACAAACCAGAAGAAACAGAAAAAGTTTTGCGTGATGGTTGGTTGTTCACAGGTGACATCGCAACAGTTGATGACGATGGCTTCTTCCGCATCGTAGACCGCAAGAAAGACATGATCCTAGTTTCAGGATTTAATGTGTATCCAAATGAAGTGGAAGAAGCGATTGCTTCTCATCCGGGCGTTTTGGAAGTGGCTGCGATTGGTGTTCCTGATGAACACTCAGGCGAACTTGTGAAAGCTGTGATCGTAAAGAAAGATCCAAATCTCACAAAAGAAGAAGTGATTGCACACGCGAAGAAAAGCTTAACGAACTACAAAGTCCCTAAGCTCGTTGAGTTCCGCACAGAATTGCCTAAAACAAATGTGGGCAAGATCCTCAGACGAGCTCTTCGTGAAGAGAACAAGGCCTAAGCGTCACGCTTAGGCTTTTTTATTCCAAGAAGCACACCAAGCATCGGCATAAACCAATTTGCCTGCGAAGATTGTGCAAGTTCCTACTTCTTTACCATTGCGTGTTTCTTTCTTTGCATAGAAACCGCAAGTCGCACAGTGGTTGCCCTTCGCTTCAGGCGCCTTTTTAAAGTCTTCAACGTACTTAACAGCTTTTGCTACTGGATCCTTTGGATCAACCATCGGCATTGCACCACCCGCTGCTGGCGGAGCTGCACTTCTTCTTTTTTCTTGAGCTTTCGCTGAGCTCAATTTTAAAAGTGCTGGAGCAAGAGCAACAAGACCACCTACACCCAAAATTTGGGTAAAGAAGCGGCGACGATTCATATTAGTATTTTCCATGGATGTCTCCTTCAGTTAAATCTTTCACCCATAGTACTAATTTTCATTTGGCTTTCAATTACATTTTTTAGCGCGCAACAATATGCTGCGGCCATTTGAAGAAACTAGTGCGCGTGAGATTCACACTGACAGGCGCGACGATTGAGAATGTGCGCGCCAATCAAAAGCAAACTTCCGACGATTGTCATGAAATGAGGATTTACGACTTCAATTCCCACGTCGTGAAGAATAGGTGCTCCGCCTACGAGGGACAACCCAACAAAACCCAATGCCACAAGATAAGTTTTCTTGTGGTGGCGATAGCCTGACCAGAAAGCAAAGACGCCCACAGGAACGACGAACAAAGCCATAATGATATGCACAAGTTCGTTATCAAAATAAGAACCCAGCACTGGCAATGAAAGCAACAGCACCGGTGTCAGAAGACAGTGAATTGCACAAAGAGTGGAAAGCACAATTCCCCAACGATCCCAATTGTCCGTCGTTTCAACGAAATTGGCATGCTCTGCATGATTCACTTCACAACATGCATCTGCCGTTTGCTGTGCATCCATTTCGACTTCACTCACAAGTACCACCTTTGTCTTTAAAGGTTTTCGCCTAAATGCAAGTTATTGTCAACTAGTGGGAGTGTCAGAAGAGGTCCGGGCTTGCCTTTCTTACAAAGAGAGCCCATAAAAAGAACGTGAGTACTCAAGCCTTCCCCGCCATTTATGAGTTAGGTCCCGATTTCTATAATGAAGTCGAACCTGCAAGCTTTCCCAAAGCGATTTTACGCTATCGCAATCAGGATGCCGCAACTCAATTGGACCTACAAGACCTGAGCGAAGAGGCGTGGAAAAAGCATTTTTGGGGATTCGAGAGCCTTCCTCAAAACATCAAAAAGCCCCTGGCTTTGCGTTATCACGGCCACCAATTTCAAGTTTACAATCCTGATCTCGGCGATGGCCGCGGATTTTTATTTGCACAATTTCTTCGTGATGGAAAACTTTTGGATCTCGGCACAAAAGGCAGTGGCCAAACTCCCTACTCTCGCCGTGGCGATGGCCGATTAACACTAAAAGGAGCCTTTCGCGAAATTCTCGCAACCGAAATGCTCGAGTCTCTCGGAGTCAACACCAGTAAAACTTTTTCCGTTTTTGAAACCGGTGAATCCTTAGTTCGCCACGATGAACCTTCTCCGACTCGGGCAGGGGTTTTAGTCCGCCTCAGTCACAGTCATATTCGCTTCGGAACTTTTCAGCGTTTTGCTTTCTTAGGAGAGGCTGAAAACGTCAAAAAACTTGTTCAATACTGCATTCGACATTTTTATCCAGAACTGGCGTCGTACTCGGAAGATGAACAAATATTTTTGTTTTTACAAAAAGTTTCAGAAAGAACCGCCGATACAGCTGCAGGCTGGATGACAGCGGGCTTTGTTCACGGCGTGCTGAACACCGATAACATGAATATCACCGGAGAAAGTTTTGACTATGGTCCCTATCGCTTTCTTCCCCACTATGATCCGCATTTTACCGCTGCCTATTTCGACCAAACAGGGTTGTACGCTTACGGTCGCCAGCCGAGCTCGGTCCTCTGGAATCTCTTTCAACTCGGCACCGCTCTTAAGCTTGCCTCCCCGCAATTGGACGTGGAAGCAGCCCTGGCTGATTTTGGTGACGCTTTTAATTTCGCAACACAAACGCGTTTTCTTAAGCGTTTGAATTTACGAAATCCACTGCTTGACGAAGCGGGCTCGCAACAACTCACGCATCAGTTGATCATGCATCTGTTTCAGTTTTTGGATAAATCAAAAGCGCTCTTTGAGCAGACTCTTTTTGATTTGCATTCAGGAGTTGCTCCAGATCGACTCACCCGCTCACCGCAAGCTGATCTTTACAAAATTCCTGAATTCAAAGCTTTAGAAAATACCTTAGATAGCTTTGAAGTTTTGGACGAGCACGTCATGCGCCACCCTTACTTTACCAACACCCGCCCTTGCGCTCTTTTGATCGACGAGTTGGAAAGCATTTGGGCCCCGATTGCTGAGAAGGATGACTGGACAATGTTTGAACAGAAACTTGCGCATATCCGCAGCTTCAGAGGCGTTTACTAAGCTAGAGATTATCGTGACGCACCGCGCCCTTTAGTTTTCGAAAGCTTCCGAACACATCTCGCTCTTGTAATTGATACTCGGATTCCGAATTAGTTGTGATTTGTCCGACCCGAATGATACCAAGCTCACATGAAAGAAGCTCTCGTATTCTATGAAGATTATCGTCGCTATCTGAATGAAGTTTTTGAACTTCGTATCGCTAAAAATCCAAATTACTCGCTTCGTGCATTTGCGCGTGATTTAGGAATTGGCGCTTCCACTCTTTCAGAAGTTTTGCAGGGAAAATACGGACTCTCCACCCGCAAATCTCGCGATGTGAGTTCGCGCCTGCGCCTCAGTGACGTGCACCAACAACACTTCTGCGATCTGATCACAGTTCAACACAGTCACAACCAAAGCGAGCGCGAACGTGCGCGCATCGCAATTGAAAAACGTCTGACTCAAAAAATGCAAGAACTCAGCCGCGATCAATTCGACACGATCTCCGAATGGCAGCATCTCGCTTTACTCGAGTTGATGGAAACAGCGAGCTTTAAATCTGACACAGCTTGGATCGCAGCACGCTTAGGTCTTGATGAAGACGTGATCACGGAATCTATCGAACGCTTAGAACGTTTGGATATGGTCATTCGTGATGAAAACAACAACTGGAAACCAACTGGAAGCTTTACGTCTGTCGAATCTAAACTCGCTTCAATCGCTATTCGCTATTATCACAAACAGCTCATTGCCAAAGGTGTCGATGCGATTGAGGAGCAAGCAATTGATGAGCGCGATATCAGCTCGACTGTTTTCGCGTTATCTCCAGAAGACATCCCGGTAGCAAAACAGCTTCTTCGTGAATTCAGCCAAAAACTTGCGCTGCAACTTTCTAAAAATAACACCAAAGACGAAGTTTACTGTCTTAGCATGCAAATGTTCAGCCTCACAAAAAAGGTCCAATCATGAAACGCTTGTTTAAAACCTTTCCTCTGATCATCTTTATTTTTCTTGGATCGCTCGCACAAGCCGATGTTCGCTATGTGGGAAATGCCGGCACCGGTGTTTTGATCGATGATGTGCCTTATCTTTTAGATCTTTACGAGGTCGACAACACCAATCCCCTGATTGATGAGTCGGTGCAACCACTGCCTGAGTATGTCACGGCTCTTTTAAACCTCGATATTCTCACATCTCACGAAATCAAACTTTTGGCGATCAAACTCACAGAGGTTCGTCAGTTTGCACCTTCATATGCAGACTCACTTGTGGTTGCGGCAAATCAGTATGTGTGGCGTTTGGTAAGCACACCTTTGACGTTGCTCCCGGATGCATCGCCGGTTGAAGTGAATAACAAGCTTGTGCAATTAGCAAATCGCTATGGTCCTTATGTTCGCATCAACCAAACGCATTGGAATAAACTTCCATCCTCCAACCGTGTGGCGTTAGTTCTTCACGAAATGATTTCAGCAACTCTTGAGTTAACGAAAGTTCCGGGGCAACCGCACTTGTTCAACCAAGATATCGCAGCGGTGAGAAATCGTGTGGCTTATATTTTCCTGCCACAGTTTAAATCTCGCGGGGCCCAAGCCTTTCTAAATCTCACCGGAGTTCAGTGGGGACTCTCAAAACTCGTTGATAAACACACTTATGAACTGACGCAAAATATTCTCAGCTGGAAGATCGCCAATGGTGACGATGTCCTCAATATCCACAGTCAATTTGTGAGTAACAATGGCTTAGACGAAGGTTTTTGCCGTCTTATCGCAGAAAAGCTTAAAACGACAACATCCATTACCAGCACATTCTACTATTCGTCGGCGATGGTATCGTTGAGCTTTATCAACTATAACTCCAGCTTCGGCACACAAAGTGCTCTTGAAGAAACAGCACCTAACTTTCACTGGAAGCAAATAGTAAAAATTGAATTTACAGACGCCAATGCCGCTGATTGCTTAAAAATTTTAGAAAAGGCGACAGCTGAAGTTTTCAGACGTTTTAATATGCCTACGATCAGTCGTATCGAACAATTCCCACGCCGCGTACGAATCGGTGATGACAGCTTGAACTAATTAAAAACCCGACCTTATCAGTCGGGTTTTTCTTTTTAGTGAGATTGATATCCTGAGATCTTCGCAAGCTTGTTTCGGAACCAGAACTTAAAGTCCTCGATAAAGCCAAAGGCCGCCGGAACGATGAGCAACGTCAAGAGCGTTGAACTCACAAGTCCACCGATAATCGCAATACCCATTGAAGTTCTCATCGCTGATGCCTCATTTAGGCCAATCGCAATTGGAATCATACCGGCAATCAATGCCAGAGATGTCATCAAGATCGGGCGCAGACGCGTGCGGCAAGCCTTTAGTAAGGCCGCATTTCGCTCAAGGCCTTCGTGGATCAACTGATTTGTATAATCCACCAAAAGAATTGAGTTCTTCGCCACAACACCCAGCAAGAGAACAATACCGATCAATGAGAAGATATCGATCGTCTTACCAAACATTAAGAGTGCCAAGAATGCACCCGTCATCGCCAGTGGCAAAGCCAAAAGGATTGAGAACGGAGTTATAAAGCTTTCATACAAGCTCGCCAAAACCAGATAGATGAAAGTCACGCCCAAAAAGATTGCAAGCAACATGTTTGCGATCAACTCTTTAAAGTCATCCGCTTGACCTTGGAACGCGTACTCAATTCCTGGAGGTGGTTTCAATTCTGTTTTCACAATCTTTTCAATTTCAGCAGAAATTGTACCGAGCGCTCCACCTTTTGCTAAGTTTCCAGATATTTGAATATAACGGCTCTTATTCTGACGATTGATCTGGGAATAGCCTTTCGACTCTTCTCCCTTTGCAATTCTAGGCAAAGGAATCATATTCAAATTGGCATTTGGAACAAAGGTCGAAGCAAACTGCGTGCGGAGATCACGGAAGCCTTCTTCGAAACGAACGCGGATTTTATAGTCGATTCCTTTTTCACGATAAATCGCTTCTTCATTTCCTTCCGTACGGTTACGAAGCTCGGCACCGGCTGTCACAGTAGATACGCCAAGGGCTTCGGATCTCTTACGATCAAAGACCACGTGGAATTCTGGTTTACCTGCTCGGAAGTTTGTATCGACATCAACCAGACCCGGAATCTTCTTCATACGCTCGACCAATTTCTCGGCATAAGCGTTAAGTTCTTCCAAGTTTTCACCCGTGATGTTGATATTGAGTGGCTTTTCACCTGAGTTCACAGCATCAATATCACCTAATGAAACAATAGCATCTTTTTCAAACTGCGGAAGCTTCTGACGAAGAGTTTCCTTATAATCCGTCGTCGACATGGAACGCTTTTTAGCTTCTACCAGTCGCACGAACAAAGACGACTTATTGGCTTCGTTATTTGTCGTCCCGACGATAGCGAGAACCATATCAACGGCTTTGTCACCTTCAAAAAGGGCTTCCACTTTTTTCGTAAAGTCACTTGTTGCCGTCAACGAAGAACCCACTGGAAGTTCAATATTCACCATGAACTCCCCGTTGTCTGCCGCGGGCAAGAATGTTTTCGGAATGAAGGCAATTGTCACAAGCGACAACATAAAGATAATCGTTCCACCCAATAACACTGTTTTAGGATGAACCAAAGTAAACTTCAGTGCACTTTCGTATTTATTCTCTAGTCCGGTTTGGAATCGATCAAACGCATTCAAAATACGATCCACAATTCCCGTGCCACGCTTATGCTCATCGGCGTGAGCCATGTAAGCAGACAACATCGGTGCCACCGTAAAGGCGTCGAACAAAGAGATCATCATCGTAAAGACGACGGTCAGACCAAACTGCTTAAAGAACTGCCCCACAATACCTTGGAGGAAAGAAATTGGACCAAACACGGCGATCACAACAAGTGTTGTCGCAATAACGGCCATGGCCACTTCTTTTGTTCCTTCTAAAGCGGCGTCTTTCGGTTTTTTCCCCATTTCCAAGTGACGGAAAATATTTTCCCGCACCACGATGGCATCGTCGATCAAGAGCCCCACGGCCAATGACAAAGCCAGCAAGGTCATCAAGTTAATCGTAAAGCCCATCGCATACATGATCACAAATCCACCCAAGAGCGAGTTCGGAAGTGCCATAGCTGTGATGAACGTCGAACGTGCAGATCCCAAGAAGAAGAACACGACCACAACGCAAAGAAGAATACCGATCAGGATCGACTCTTTGACGTCATAAACGTTTAGTTCAATCGGACGAGACGTATCACGCACCAGAGAAACCTGCCCATGCAGACCTTTTTCTTTTAGCATTGCATTGGTGCGCTCAATACGTTTTTTGATATTTTGAGCCACTTCAACAGTGTTTGCTCCACGCTGTTTATAAACGTTCATCAAAAGAGCAGCCTGTCCTTTAATACGACCAATCGTTTTTTGATCCTCAAGACTCTTCACGACGCGGCCGATATCTTCGATTAATACCGCACGGTCGGATCCAATAAAGTTCACATTCACTTCGGCGATTTGCTTCAAAGAATCAAATTCCCCACGTGTGCGCAGATTGATTTCATTTAGCGGGTTTTCGATTTTTCCGATCGGAATATCTTTGGAAGTTTCAATCACACGTCTAGACACTTGCAACATCGAGATTTTACGATCTTGCAGTTTGTTCTTATCAATCAGGACGTGAATCTCTTGCTTTCGTCCACCAAAGATATCCACTTGGCCCACGTCGCGAATACGTTCGAACTGAGGCTTCACCACTTCGTTGGCTAAGTCATAAGCTTCACCCTCCGGCAGATCCGAAGTCAGTGCCAAAGTCACAATCGGTTGATCGGCAGGGTCAAAGCGGCGGATCACAGGCTCATAAATCTCTGTCGGAAGATCCTTACGAATATTTCCAATCCGATTTCGCACCTCTTGCTCGGCCTCTTTGATATCGGTCCCCAACTGGAACTCGATGATGATGATTGCCACACCGTCAAGGTTGCTCGAAGTCAAAGTTTTAAGTCCGGAAAGACTTCCCACTTCGTCTTCGATAGGTTTTGAAACTTGTTTCTCAAGATCCAGTGGCGATGCCCCTGGATACGGAATTTGCACAAATAAAACGGGGAAGGTCACATCCGGGAACATATCCACGGGCATGCGATTTAACGAAAAACTTCCCAAGATCAACATCAAGAGAACGATACAAGAAATAAAAATCGGTCTTTTGATCGATAAGCCAGGTAAATTCATACTCTACTATTCCTCAATAGTGATAAAGAGGCGTCCTTGTGACTCCATCTTTCTCTGTTCAGATCTTAGGCGGTAAAGATTTAATTCAGCTGTCGCGACATCTTCTTCTGAGTTCACGACGTTAAACGTGATGGAGCGACCTTTATTGAAAAGATCCACTTGTGCTTTTTGCCGAGCAGATTGAATGCGCACAGTTTCAGTTGCGGCTTCCACACGTTTTGTCATTTCAACGTAGCGACGGTTCAGTTCTAACCATGCACTGTCACTGTCGAGCATTTTCCTTTCGCTGCGAAGTTTTGCTGCGAGCGCATCTTTCTTCGCTGCATTTTGTGCTGCATCTTTAACGTCCGTATCAAACATATAAACCAAATTCAGACCCACTTTTGCCGTTGGCAGGTCGGTATTGGTCAAATTTGAAGTCGCTTCCGACATATCTGATTTCAGGGTGTTCGTGGCGTAAGATCCAGAAAGAACTAAATCAGGACGATAAGCGTCTTCCACTTCTTTTGCTAAGAACATCTTTGCCTTTGCATCAAGCGACGCCAGATAAGACTCTAGTGAAACCACGCGGCCTTTTTTATTTCCGTCCACCATTGAACTCAAAGTACGGGCTTGGGAAATATCACCATCTAGTTTTGGAAAAGGTTCCGAATCCGGAAGCTCCATTGCATCGCGAATTTCACGTTTATATGTTTCAAGATCGTCTTGCGCTGTGATGAGTTGCAATTGACGGACAGACACTAAACCTTGAGTTTCCAAAAGGTCGGCGCGATCACTGATCCCGTCACCCACGCGACGTTTCGTCCAACCTTCGATTTTTTTCGCACGTTCTAACGACTCACGCCCGATGCGCAGAGCTTCGTTAGCAAAAAAGTAATTCCAGAATGAGGCTTCGGCATTGATCAGCAACAATTTCTTTTGCAGATCGTAGGAGCCTTTTTCCGCCTCAGTTGCGGCTTCTTGACGGTCCCAACGCAAACGAGTGGCGTGACCAAATGAATCTTTCCACAGGGATTGATTTAAAGACACGGCGAGTGTACCGATTCCGAATTTTACGAAACGCGGATCTGCAATAGCTCCCGTGTTTTCGGTTTCCGAAGTATTTGCAGAAATGCCAACCGTTGTTCCAGTTGAAAACTTTTTCCCCAAACCTAAATTGTAAGAAAGAGTTCTCGATTCTGTCGCACCGAAAAGTGCGAATTGCCCGAGAGGGGCTTTGTCACTGAGATAATTCACACCTGCGACAAGAGTTGGAACCAACTCAATGTCACCGGCCTCTTCACGGAGGTCGGCAGCTTCTTTCGAAACATCTAATGATTGAATAGTCTTATGTTTGCTCTCAACAATTTTAAGATATTCCTGCAAAGTCATTGCAGAAACAGGAGTTTGCCACAAAAGCAAAAGTAGAATTCCCAAAACTCCTTGATTCATTTCACGATCCCTTTCTGAAGCTGCCTTCACCCGATGAACTAAGAGACGGAACTATTAGCCGCCTTTTTTGCAATCTTCACAGCCACCCTTTGCTTCACCTTCGTGAGAGCAGTGACCGCTTGCACATTTGTGAGCTGTCTCTTTGCCACATGCACATGCAGCTTTTTCAGATTTATGAGCGCATCCTGCAACGGCAAGAAGGAACATAGCGGACATAAGTACTTGTTTGAATGACATGAACACTCCTTTGTATGTCAAAACGTCTCTAAACAGATTAATGATGTGTCCCTGCATCGCCAAGATAAGATTCGCGCTTTTCCTCAGATTTTTTGCGAAATTTTACCGCGGTCGCACGGATGTACTGCGCCATCTGATGCCTTCTTAAGCAAACCGAGAATCACTCGCAGATTAACGCGGCGCGCTCCGTAACTAACGGAAATCTGACAGAATGTTTTGTTGAATCTCCGTCCGAAGTACGGCTTAATGGCGACCAAATCTTCGGGGGGAGACTTTATGGATTTCGTGAGTATCATGAAATTCCGACAATGGATCATAGGACTGTGTCTTTTATGCCTATGCTCGTCGGTTACATTCGCACAAACAGTCGAACCCTCAGATACTCAAGAACAACCGCCAGCGCCCGTTTATAACTACAAAGAATTCTTTACTGTTGATGAAGACAACCTCGAGTCTGCAACGACAGCCGGTCCGGAATACGGCCATGTGATGGCTTTTTCCCCAATGTTCTCAGCTGATCAATTTGTACAAGCTGTGAAAGTCCTAGTCGTCAACCTGCTCCGCTGGACTCTGCATAACGAGCTTGTGCAAGAGCCACCAGAGCGTTACATGCGCAAACTTCACTTTGGCCGTTGGATCAATGATCCAAGTGATGACACTTGCATGAACACGCGTGCTCGCGTTTTAGTGCGCGACAATCTGGGCGACCTCACCTTCCGCAATGGCAAACAATGTATCGTGGATACAGGTCTTTGGAATGATCCCTACGCTGGCAAACAAGTCACAACGTCGAAAGAAATCCAAATCGACCACATGGTTCCGCTAAAGAACGCTTATATGTCAGGCGCTTGGCAATGGGACTACAAAACCCGTTGCTTGTATGCGAACTACACGGGCTTTAAAGATCATTTGATTTCCTCAGATGCCCACGAAAATATGTCGAAGGGCGATAAAGCACCAGACAAATACATCCCACCGAATTTGGCTTATCGTTGCACGTACCTAAGAAACTGGTTGGCCGTGAAACTGATCTGGGGACTTAATATGACTCCAAGTGAGGTTCAGGCGATTCATCAAACTGTGGTGAACTACAACTGTAATCCAAAAGACTTCCGCTTCACAAAAAAACAACTCGAAGATCAGCGTAATAATATTAACGACAATCTTGAGTTCTGTATGCAGAACCGATGAGTTTTAAGATCCTCTTTGAAGACGAGTACTTTCTCGTTGCGGAAAAACCTGCGGGACTTCCCTCGCAACCCACTGTCGATAAAAAGCGCCCTGACTTCTTTACGTCGCTTAAAAAGCAAGTCTCAGAGCCTCCCCACTCGTTGAACTATTTGGGTCTCCATCACCGCTTAGACCGCGATACGTCCGGCGTTATGATCTTCACAAAACAAAAAGCTGCGAATGACAGCCTGGCAGATTTATTTAAGTCTCACCGTATTCAAAAAACGTATTTGTGTCTGACTTCGCGTCGAAAAATGCCACCACAATGGCAGGTTGAAAATTTCTTAGCTGAATACCGCGATCCAAAACTAAAAAAAATCCGCATGCGCTCGGTGAATTCTGGTGGTCAAAAAGCGATCACGGATTTCAGATTGCTCGAAGATTATGCACGTGGAATGTTGATTGAAGCCAAACCTCGCACCGGTCGTATGCATCAGATCCGAGTCCATTTGGCGGAAGCGCATATGGGGATTTTCGGTGACGACATCTATCCATGCTTAAAAATTCCGCAACCTCCGCGTTTGATGCTGCACGCACACGCGCTGGAATTCGAACATCCCTTTACTCACAAGGCGATTCGCATCGAGAGCCCGATGCCTGAAGATATGCAGGCCTTTGCCGTTGACCTTTCTATTAAGAAGTGATTGAATTCTTCTTCTGCGTGCCCCGGTGGCGAAACTGGTAGACGCACAGGACTTAAAATCCTGGGCTTCCTTTACAGGGGCGTGCCGGTTCAAGTCCGGCCCGGGGCACCACTTCTCAACCTACTTCAAAACCTTTGGTAGGACCGATCCGATCAATTGAGTTCTTTGAACAGTTTTGAATGGCGATTCGAAATCACCTAAGCCAGAATAGTCCACCCAATTGCCGAAAGTATCTGAGCGCGAACCGTATTTGCCGAAATAAGCTGAGGTTGGAATGCCATAGGCTTGCATCATTGTGACCCAAAGGCGATTGATGGGTTGGCCGGCACCGAGCTCCATTTTAAGGTTCCCATAAGAACCATATGAGCTCGCGCTTCCGAATCCTTTTGCGTAGTCAGCAAAGTTGAGAGCTCTTCCGCCGTTCAGACGTTTATCACCAATCAATAAACTCCCCATATTAATTCCAGAATGTCCGAACGACATTTCAGGAGAATAGTAAATCAAAGTGTTATCAAGATAAGTTTCCGCAGACTCCGTTGTATTCAAATTTTTCATCAGTTCATAAACAACGTTATCTAAAACCCATTTCTGTGCACCTAATAACTTCGGATAGTTATTTGTGTGACCATAATCTAAATGCCATGGTCGTGGTTCAGTATAAAAATTAATTGCTTCTGTCGAAGAAGCCAATGCCGACGCAAAGCCGACGTTAAAGACACGGCATAAGTCACATTTGATGAAGAGGGTGATTAAGCGAACCACATCTTTATAGTAAGTGGATGTATTGGCAACAGCACTGCTGCCCGTGGCGATATCGTTACTTCCACTTCTAGCGATCTTAGTGAAATCATTTGCAACTGAAGGACATGAGTTGCTTCCAGGAGTTGTTGTTGTCTGTGGAGTCAACGACTTGGAAACCTCCGAAAGATTTTGTAAGTACTCATCTAAACGAGCTTTATCTTGGGCGCTGGTTTTCGTGCTGCCCCGTACAGAAACTGCGCTATTATATATTTGATCAATGATACCTTTTCGAGTCGCATCTCCAGTTGTCGTCGTCGTGCCCGGAGAACCCGTGCTGGCTTTAAAGTAAGTTGCGAATATCTGATTTAAGTTACCATTTAAACTTAACTCCATAGTGCCAACTTCTTGCCCACGTCCACCGGCGCCAGTTTTTTCGCCGGAGCAACTCTTATCACCAAGTCTTAGTGCCATGCCTGGTGCTGTGTCCGTTGCGCCTGAATAAATCTGTGATTGGCGAGCCAAAACTCGGTCTATAGTGTAATTACTGTTCATCGATAACTCCGACCCTAAATTGGAGTTAGCCGTATTACCCATACACCCTTGCGAGCCGTGATCTAAGCGGCCCGGAAAGTCTAAGCCCCCGAGCATCACCATTCTTGAAACATAGGAATTGAATTTACTATCGAGTGCACCTGAAATCGATCCGTTTTGACTTACGATTGATGAGAGAAGGGTTTCACTAAAGTTAAATCCACCCTCTTGAAAGGCCGTCGTATTTGTACTGTAGGGTGCCGTGTTATTTTTGCCGACAAAGCCGGTGGGAAAAAGCAATTGTTGCGGAAATTGATCCGAGGTAGCGATTCCGATAAAACGTCTTGGCGAGGCGGCAACTTGTGCCAGGAGTTCGCGCGGAATCAACGAAGATAAAAATGGAATCGCCATATATCCTACGGCCGTCTTTATGAACATGCGACGATTGATTAAATCCAAGGAAACTGCATCAACATTTGATGAACTCATTTTATTTCGTTTACTCATTGATCTTCCCCCGCGACCTATTAATTCATACGTCTTTGTCTAAAACCGGCATCAATGGCCAATGCCTTCAGAATATCTAAAATACTGCTATTCGCAGACGCCTTCTCTGCTATTCGACTCAGCATACAGGCATCATCACCAGTACTTACTCTGCCGAAATGATTGCGATAGATTTGCGTCGCAAAACAAACGTGTGCTTCTTTGCTTTCATTAATTCTATTTACCAGTGTGACTGCGTTGTCGACACTGACAGTCTGACTTCCCAAGACAATAGAATGAGTTGTGTCGGTTGCCTTATCAGCCAAGAACTTGCCGCTATCGTCATAGATTTTTTCAACATTTTTTCGATTGCGTGAAAAGATGTCGTATTGTTCAAACGGCATTCCGAAGGGTTCAAGTTGTCCATGGCAACCTATACACGAACTTCCCCGTGGAACGAGGGCCTCATAATGCTCGCGAGTCGTGCGCACGATCGCAGGGTCAACAGCTGCAGGTGTAAAAATTCCGCCTGGCGAAGCGAACTGTCGGCAAAGAACATGTTTGAACATTGTTCCGCCCGTCGCGAATGGATTATTTCTGTCACCACCGTGAATTGTCATTGCCGCCTTGGTTAAGAAACCCAATCTGCTTTCAGTGCTTGGGATTGTCGGTGGTGTCTGACCTGGTGACCACACCGAAGTGCCATAGACCTGGGCCAGTTTTGTATTGGAAGCAAATGACTTGTCTGAGGTCAGTAGATCAGTAAATGACCCTGGTTTGTCGACAGTGTAATATCCAAACATATCCTTCATCTCTTGCAGGGCGGCCTTTCTGAAAGTGCTGCCCTCACCACCAGCTAAATTGATAAAGCTATTTGAAATAGCACTCGCTCTTGGTGAATTTGGAAAATTTGAATTTGTGAGTCGCAACCATTCAGAAGCGAACTGCCAAATATTCTCTTTCACTTTGGCTGGGTATGTCGCGACGAGGTAGTCCACGGCTGAATTGATATCAGTTGCTGTACTTAACTTGCCATCGGCCGCAAGTTGCAACATTTTTTTATCTGGAGTAGAGCCCGTGATCAAATAAGAGACTCGTGAACCAATGGCATATTGATCCAACACCAGCATATTGCCCGAGTTCGTACCATTGACTTCATAGTGATAAATAAAGTCTGGTGCCATCAACATTCCGTAGATGATGTAATAGAGTTTGTTGTTGGCAGAGCTTTCATTAGCCACGGTCGCTTTAAATTGTGATACTTCTGTCGTCGAAATTTTTCTACGATAGACGCTTAGACCAAATGAACTAATAAATTGATCCAGACAGGCATCCGTCAAAGCCGTATCACTGTAACAAGCGACGTAACTGCCAAAGAGCTGACTTCGTTGTGCTGAACTCAAAGTTTTTATTTTTTGAACGGCATTCCAAATAGTCGTATCGTATGTCTTTAAGAACTCAGCCGTAACAGTTGTTGCGCCTTTGCTAAATAAAAACGGTGCTGTTAACGAGTCCTGGATCCGTCTTGGAGGGATCGCATCTAAAGTGGAAGTTTGAAGTTGCGTTGTTGGATCAGTACTTACTTCAAATATCACATTAAACAAATTCACCGTAAAAATATCTTTCAACGTATTTTTCAATTCAAAATCGCTGAGGAGTTTCACAGTGTGATAGGCCTGATTTTCACCAGCCACGTTGCAAGATACCTTCAGGCCATCCAAAGCATAGTTAACTGCAGTCGTCGGTGGCTCGACGAACAAAGCTTGCGCAATGGCTGCGATCTGCTCTGTAGATAATCGAATCGCATTCATTTGAGGTTGTGAGGTTATCGCACTGGAAATTTGTTGAGCTGTGCGGTTGATTTTCGTGCTGGTTGCAAGAGCACCATGGCACGAAGAACAGTTGTTTGCGTATAAAACTTTTCCATCTAAAATGGGCTCAATTCGCTCAAAATTTCTAGAGCTGGTTCCGACATTTCCGATAGCATCAGTTTGCGAGGCAGTGATCGTTTTCACTCCAGCGCCGGATGAAAAGTTAATGTTTGCCTGAAATGTCGCCGCGACACAGGAAACGCTTCCCGAGGCCGCAATCCCCGTTCCTGAAATCGTAACATTCAGTCCCGTTTCACAACTTCCACCTATAGTCAGGCCGGTATCGCTTTGGGTACCCGCAGCTGGATTAAGAATGCTCACTGCTGGAGCTGTTGTATCCAAGATAAAAGATCTTGAATCCTGACCCGTTTGATTTTGAGCATTGGTCTGCGACACAATAATATTTTTAGTGCCATCTCCATTCGAAAAACTAATTGCTTTCGAAAAGGCGCCCGCAGTACACGTCGTTTGCGACGTTTGGCTGATTCCCATTCCTGAAATTTGAATAGGTAAATCAGTCACACAAGTACCCGTGATCGTAATGCCAGTTTTAGTAAGAGTGTTTGCAGCCGGAGTTGAAAATTTAATGACCGGTGTTCCCGCAGGTAAAGCGAGTGTAATGTTACGACTCGCACTTCCTTGATTCCCAGCAGCGTCTGTTTGTTGCAAGGTTAAAGTATAAGTACCATTAGTACTCACTCCCCCCACGGAAGCTTGGAAGCTTGAATTCACACAAGCCACTTGAGCAGGTGCAGTTAATGCATTACCCGAAATCGTAACATTGAACCCGCTTTCACAACTTCCTGAAACAGTGATTGCTTGAGAAGTGAGTTGTGCATTCGCGGCAGGAGCCAAAAACTGCAAGGCAGGAGCCATTGTGTCTTTGATAACTGTGACCTGTTTTGATCCTTTGTTTCCGGCAGCATCTATCTGTTCAACTTTGAATTCGATAGGACCGTCAGCTTGACTCAAATTCATGTTGGAACTGAACGTTCCCCCGTTGCAGACCAGACTTTGTGGAGTTCCGCTATTGATGCTAAGTTGAACCGGTAAGCCAGCTTCGCAGGCCCCAGTAACCATCAATGCCGATTTAACATAGGCGCCTTCAAGTGGAGCAAGAATGGCGACAGCAGGAGCCAGGAGATCAGAAGGATCCGAACTTGCGGAATTCATATCCGCGGCGCTCGGATCAAGTTGAAATTGTGGGCCGCAGTTTTGGAATGGAAATGTTGCGAGTGTTAAAGCCAGGATCGCTTGAGTCGTTTTTAAAAAGCGGGTATTTAGTTGTGGCATCGGCATTCCCCCAGCTAAATTATCGGAAGATTACTCGGATTAGTAAAGTAGACCCACCGGAAAATCTCGTATGAAAACACTGAATTTTACAAGTGATGAACTACTTTACAATCTAGATGCAACAGAAAGAAGGTGCCGCAAATATGCAACGCTCGATTCTCATTTTATGCCATAATTCGAACTCGATGCTGAGGCTAAAGAGCTGTTTTCGAAACTGGATGCCGATCTAGCCTTATCCCTATTTTCTGCTTAAAAAAGGCTTTAATAAAGCTAGTTCCGGCCTACTTCTGATCAGCAAAACAAATATTCAGTTCTTCAAGTAGCAACCGCAACCATGGAGCATTTTTTAACTCGGGCCTAAAGACTCCGTAAAATTGGCGTGGCGGGAAAGCTTTTAACGATACAGGAATAATATGATTGTTCGCGCTGACAGTTGAAATATGTGTCGGCACGGCGGCCCACCCTATTCCCGCGTTCACCAGTTTTGCAACACTTAAATAATTTGCTGTTACGCGAGTGATTTGAAATTTTCCAAAATCCACACCGCTGGCTTCACAAATCTGACTTAAAATTTCGTCCGGCTTTTTGTAGCAGATGCATGGCAAATGACTGAGCTCGTTCCAGAGATCTTTGCTTTTCGCTGGGGGTGTTTTCATCATTTTTTTGGGAATGACGAGCATAAAATGATCGCGGAACAGAGGTTTTGCAATCAACTCGCTGGTGTTTGGAACTTGATGGACAATACCGAAATCAATCGTTCGATTGATAATTCCTGTAATCGTCGGAGTATTTGACGACTCAATCAGTTGAACCATACCTGGAAAATTCAGTTTATCGGCAAAGCGATCCAAAATCTCGCGACGAGAAGCAATACGCACAAAAGATTTAGAAGGATCGGCGTGATTCAGGGCTGCTTGCTCGATGACTTCTTGCAGTCCACTGAGCCTTGCTTGCAACTGAACTTGCAATTCTTCTCCAAAGGCTGTGAGCACCTTCTTTCGCCCACGAAACGTAAAAATCGGCTGAGGGAGCATTTTCTCTAAAGCCGCTAGTTGCTTTGAAAGCGCGGGTTGCGAAATACCAAGCAGGCTTGCTGCCGTTTGCATATGCTGCGTTTGACAGAAAGTTATAAAAGCTTCGATAAGATAAACAGGTATTTTCGGCATGGAAGCTTATATAACAAAACGAATACATAATATGAATTAATATTCATTAGCAAAATGACTTTTTTATGGGATGAATTCTAAACCTAACTGAAAGGAACATTTTAATGAAAGAAATTGCATTATTATTCGTTGCAGCGATCTTTACAACTCCATCTGTTCAAGCAGAATCCAAAGTCCTCTATACGTGCACGCCCATCAAACCCACCGAACTGCTCCAGGGCCTTACCGTTACAGAGATTACCGACATTGATTACCTTATCAGTTTTACAAAAAAAGATTCAACCGGCGTCGAACAAGTCCTCGAAGCAGCCGCGATCTACTACGATGATGTGACCTACTTTGGATATTATTCCGGATCTCTTGATGTCGCCATTCAGCTGGGTTCCCCCTACGATCAGAAGGAAGCCCAGATCCTTTACCTAAGAGACACGAGAATTGGGATGAACTGCTCCGAACACTGAGCCCCTGCCTAAAAATACATATCAAAAACGTATATAACCTTACGATTAATAATATTTATAAATAAGGCATAAATACGATACATAGAGTGCGGGTTCGATAACTTTATTCACGGAGACTCAAATGAAAAAAGAATTCATGGCAAGCATTCTGACTGTCACTGCAGGTATGGCCAGCACTGTAAGCTTCCCGCACTACGCTCTCGCACAATCCACATATAAGGCCGAAAAATCCTTCGAACAAAAATTCCGCCTTCAATTAGATGTTCCAGCACGATATAAAAATCACGACGGCACCTACGTCGCAGGTCGCATTTACCTTGAAATCGAACAAAAACGCCTCACACCTTCGGAACAAAATCAAATCCACGGAGAAATGACGGGTTACCTTTACTTTGAAAGCGACGACTATACAAACACGTGGGGAGACCGCAAATACAAGACCTCAGTTCCATTAATGGGTGATGATGGTTTTGGTCTGTTGGATCTTATTCACAAAGATAAGGAAAACGGCCGTACCTATCAACTCTATGGTTGCAACTCAACTCTAACTTATTGTGACGCCACAACGACTGAAGTTTTTTTCCGCACAGATGATCTGGTCAAAATGAACCTCTATATTCCACAGGATCTTGGCGTCGAAGTGGAAGTTCAAAAAAATTGGATCACGGGTGGACGCAACCTTGGCCTGAAAGAAATTGAAATCACAGATTAAGGTGCGACTTGAATTCATCTGAGTTTTCATTCCTTAAAACCGTTTTCACCGAATCAGAGACCGCAAACATGCAGTCTCTGATTCAAGACATCGAGGACCTGAAAACTCAAACCGAGTCCCTGACGCCTCAACAATGGCAAACAGGACTTGAACGATTAAGCCCTGCTCGCCTCGCCTTCTCAGGGTCACTTCGTAGCGGAAAATCAGAAAGCTGGATTGCCGCAAACACTTACGCCTCCGAAAAAATCGCGCAAGACACTCCTCCCTCTGCCCAAGACATCTTTCACCTGAATGCTCTTTTACGCTCTCTTCCCACAGCTCCTCTACGAACCGGAGATGTCTTCCTAGGTCCACATAAAGCCATAGATGCCGAAAAATTACCCGCGGCCTTTCAATATTTTTGCGACGAGATCCTTCCGCAATCCAAGCACAAGCACTCGCTCTTGGGGGCTGCGCTGACTCGTTTTTGGCTGGTGAGTCTTCATCCTTTCGAGGATGCTAACGGCCGAACCTCGGTGATCCTGGCAGATTGGTTGTTACTGTTATCAGGCTATCTTCCCCTTGGATTTAATGAAGCGTCTGAAGGCCTTATCGCCTCCTTTAACCAGCATCGCCCCTCGGCAACAGCCGCCAACGCTGTTTTAAAGACTCTACGGAGTGTACGCACTAGCTACCGCCTGATTTTAGATCTCAATCCCCACCTGTAGTATTTATACTCATTTAGCCTATGTCTTTTGTTTTTATCTATTTTTGATATAACTAATTCAAACCGCGGGAGCGTCTTGTGTTGAATTGGAATTTTCTCGAAACCTTTGTCGTCCTCTCTGAAAATCTGAATTTCAGCGAAACGGCGAAAATCTTAAACACGGCCCAACCGGTTATCTCTCGCCAAATCAAAACTCTTGAAGACAACTTAGGCTACGTTCTTTTTCTTCGGACCAAAAAAAGCGTCACTCTTTCACCGGAAGGTTTAGAGCTAAAAAGAAAACTCGGTCCACTGGTTGAAGAAATCAAACGAGTTCTGATTACCGACCGCAAAGAAACGTCTGCGCTCCTCAAAGTTGACATCAAAATCGGAAGTATGTACGAAGCCGGAGAACTTTTACTCTTTCCCAAAATATCGCAATTTCTTGAGATTCATCCTGAATCGAACGTACACCTCTCGCTAATGTCGTCAGTGAATATCCTTGAGCAAGTGGCTAAGGGATTATTGGATTTTGGTTTCGTTTATATGCTGAGCGATCGCAAATCAATGAAGGCGTTCCCATTAACAACAGATCTACCAGTGATGATTGCCGATAAAAAAACGGCCACCCATTGGAAGAAACAACAGTCTTATAATTTTATCTCCTACCGCGAAAACGACACATATTTAAAAAGCTTTCTACAAAAACACTTTAGCAAAGCCGAGCTTAAAAAAGTTCGCTACACCTCAAGCATTAATTCTCACAGAGCCATCGTGGATTTGGTTCGTGCACGCCAAGGGATGGCCGTTATTCCATTCTCGAGCGCCCAACCTGCTGTCGAAAAGGGACTGGTCGAAATTGTTGAAAAAGATAAAAAGGCGCAGACACTTTACTTGGTCTGCCATGAACAAATCCTGATCGATAAAAGAAAAAAGGCCTTCCTTGAATTTCTCATGAAGGCCTTTAAGACATATTGATTAAATGTGCTGAAAAATATTAAAAGCGAACCCCAACCGTCAACATCGGCATCATTTCGGTGACAGTGTGTTTATCAAACACAATCGTATCGCTGGATTTGTAGGAAATGTTTCGATGAGTTAACTCGACGCCAACATAGAGTGAACCCGAAACCGATGTGATGTAACCTAAATCCGCTTGAAAACCAGAGCCTTCTTTGAAGTCACCTAACTTGGCATCAAAGATATAGTGTGCAGCCACGTAAAATCCATTCTGAAAGTAGTAACCACCGGAAGCACCTAGTGCTGTGCCTGATTCATCTCCGGAACCATTTTGTGTGCTTCGCATCGTATAGATCGCACCGACGTACCACCCCTTAGAAACCAGGTATCCACCTTTAAAATCATAAATAGTCACCTTTGTTTCGGAAGGTCCACCTGGAGACGTGTCAACTTTTGATTCATAGATAAAGACATTCGCTGTAACAATGATATCAGTTTTTTCAAGAGGACGACCGGCATAGACCGTCGATGACAACAAAAGAATCGCAAGTACTAAAACGTTTTTCACTGATCCAACTCCTATTTTGACTAGGATAGATCAGGAAAACAAATGATGTCTACGAACTATTTCGGATAGCTTAATAGGGTCCCGGGTACTTCTGACCGTACTTCTCGAAAATTTTTTGGGGAACTCCGGCCTTGATAAGATCAGACATTTTATCATCCCAGGTACGAGCCAGACCTTTTCCACGCGGCGAATTATGAAAAACCACCCACACTCTTTCAATCACACCACTTGGCTTACTGGTGATCTTGCTACAATCGACACCGGAGGTCTGGCACTCATCTTTGAAGGTATAGGAGTAGTCCAGAAAGATATTGAACCTTTCTCCTTCTAACATTTTAAATCCAGCCTTCACGTCGTTGACCTCCGAAAACGAGATAGAATAAGGAACCAGCTTGTTAAAGCCATATCCACGCAACCAGCCAACACGTTCTTTTTTTAGACTTTCTTGACCTTTAAACTTCAACTTACCCTTTAAATAATAGGCTTCAAGCTCGAGAGCATCCAAGATAATATGCGGTTTCACGAAGGCCTCATCGATATCATTTTCAGCAATCAGACCATCACATTTTTTATTGCGAAACTCGGCTTGCGCCCTCGCCCACGGAAGAAATTTAATTTTTACTTTAAGTTGTGGCTCATAAACCTTTTTAACTACTTCCAAATAGCTTCCGGTACCATTCACATTCGTAAGACCGTCCCATTGATCCACACAAAGAATCAGATCACGCGTGCCGGGGTTCGCCTCAATAGGAGAAAGGGAGATCTTTTGTTCGTCAACTTGAATGGCGCTGGCTTGGAAGGAAGGAAAGGACGCCGACATAGTACAATTTTGGAATATCAAAATCATTCCAAAAACAGCCGGAAGAGATATTACCGTCATACGCCAGTTCATTATTCATCCTCGACATGATAATCGAGGAATTTATCGGCTTTTCAGGAGATTAGTTGAGACACCAAAGACACTGCGCCTCACCTCGAGACAGGAATGTCATTTCCACGAAATCGGTCCGGCACTTTTTCCGTATTCTTGACAAGATCATTCTCGTTTTCTAGCGTGGAGATACACATTACCAAGGTCTAGATAAATGATTTACAAAAATGGCCCAGAAATTCTACAAGTCGATTTGGTCTCGACATGCAATGCCCAATGCCATTTCTGCTTTCGCCAAGACTCTCTTGGTCATCCTCAACCTCACTACCCAAAAAACGTTCACTTAGATCAGGATTTGCTTATGAACGGCCTCAAGGACCCCGCGTTTCAAAATCTACAAGAGGTTTTATTCTGCGGAAACTTTGGTGACGCACTAGCAAGTCCTCACCTCCTAACGATCATCGATGCGATTATTTCACTGCGGCCCGAAATGGGAATTAATATTCACACCAATGGCAGCCTTGGAAGCAAACAGCTATGGCAAGAGCTTAGTTTACGACTTCGCGGCCAGGGACGCTTTGTTAAATTTGCTATTGATGGACTTCACGACACCAACAAAATTTATCGCAAAGGCGTTGAATGGGAAAAAGTTCTCGAGAACGCAGAGACCTTTATTAGAGGCGGCGGGCGCGCCATTTGGAAATTCGTCGTTTTCGACCACAACAAGCATCAAATCGTGGAAGCTCAAAAACTTTCTCAAAGACTCGGTTTTGCTCGTTTTATAACCGTGCCCAATTACTTCCCAGAAGGTGAATCAAGACTCTTCTCGGAATCTTATCCTCCATCTGCACAGGCCCAATATGAGGTGACGCCTGAGAACCGAAAGCAGATTCAAATTGATTGCAAAGTTTGCCAGACCTCTTCTGTCTTCTTGGATTTTGACGGACGACTGTGGCCTTGCTGTTGGATCGCAGGCTGGAAGTACTCAAGCGAAGCCGCAAAAAGACGGTTTCACCAAAAGCATTTTGAATCTATGGATGAGAGTTTCAACTCCCTCCATCACCATACAGCTTCAGAAATTTTAAACCATCCGTGGTTCCAAAAAAACTTACCTCAATCTTGGGAATTCACATCGAGTTTTCCTTTACACTATGAATGCCTCAGCACTTGCGGCAAGTCGAATTAAAATTTCTCAGGAATATATTTAAACTTATGTTTGCTTTTAGAGGCAGAAATCTTCCGTTTTGGAAATTTGACTTCTTCTGGGGGAAGCTTTTTATATGGTATCTGCTCTAAAATATGTCGGATCAGGTTCAATCGAGCTTTTTCTTTGTGATCTGAATTCACCACAAACCAAGGACCCCAAGCTGTATCAGTCATCTCAAACATTTCATCTCGAGCTTTGGTATATTGATCCCAGAGCGCAAAAGATTTCACATCTATCGGAGAAAGTTTCCACGTTTTTCTTTCATCATCAACCCGATCACGAAGGCGCTTTTCCTGCTCGTCAGGACTTACTTCCATCCAATACTTTAATAAAATAATACCCGCGTCCGTAATAGCACGTTCTAGAAACGGCACATCTTTTAAGAAACGCTCTACCTCTTTGTCAGAGCAAAATCCCATCACTCTTTCGACGCCGGCGCGATTGTACCAGCTACGATCAAAGATCACAATTTCGCCTGCGGCAGGCATATGACGAATATATCGCTGCATATACATCTGACTTTTCTCACGATCAGAAGGGGTGGGCAATGCCACGACTCGAAAGACGCGAGGGCTGACTCTATCTGTGATGGCTTTTATTGCTCCACCTTTCCCCGCTCCGTCACGACCTTCAAAAATAATACAAACTCTAAGGCCTTTATGAACAACCCAGCGCTGCAAGTGAACCAACTCGCCGTGAAGCTTTTTTAATTCTTTGAGATAAACTTTTTTACTGATCTGTTCCGTCTTTGGAGTTTCTTCAGTGTTGATTCTCTTTTTGGTCATCACTTCCACCTTCACTTCGCGTTGTACACAAAATACATAACCACTTATTGCCTTCCAAATCGGTTTCATCCCATTCATTTAAGACACCAAAGCCCCGGGCACTCAGGAGCTTTTCCAAATCATTTAAACTCGATGGAACGGCATCAGGGGGACGATCATAAGGAATCGAAAAATAAAAAGGTGCTTTGTCTGGCAAAATTAAATGAATGATATTGAGCTGCAGTTCGAAATTCTGAAGGTCCGTATTTCTAAAAGCCCCACCAGCCCAAACCGACCCAATCTTATCTGGCAATTTGATCATTGCTAATTTGTTAGTAGTGGCACAGACAACCTCGAAACCACTCTCTTTAAGCTCTTTGCAAGTTTCGGGATCTGATTCAATACCGACTGGGTGAAAACCCCGCGCGCGAAGTTCCTCCAGAACTTCCTTCTGGCCACTTTCCAAGGTTAAAACCTTCAGATCACGGTTGGCGAGATCTAAAAACTGCGAAAATGCTGGAATATACAGTGCAGGAAAACCAGGAGTCAAAGGTGTGATTTTTTCGACAGGTTGCTTGATAGGCTCCATGAAAACCCCCTCCTTCATTGGATGAAGTTTTCATGGGACACGCAAGACCTAGGAAAGCATCAGTGCGCAATAACAGGTTTGTCAGTAACTCGCACGACAACACACATGGGAAGATACCATCATCATTTCTTCTTTTTCTTCTTTGGTACAGGGAGAGATCTCACAAACTCTCGCGCTTCTTGCTTTTCAGAATCAGAAATTCGGTTGAACTCGACATTCTGAAGAGCGCCAATGAGAGCGTAAGCATAAATGGAGTGACGATGCTTGGGATTCGCGGCAACTAATTTCACCATAGTTTTCTTCCAGCCAAGCTTGATAAATTGAGCCGCCGTGGTGATTCCGACTTTCGCAAATTGCTTTTCTGTGACCGAACCCAGATTCTTAAGATCTGAAATCTTCTTGGCAGTTTTCAATTTTTCTTCTGCCGGTTCATCTGAAAATAACCTTGGCCTACGAGTATCAATTTTCTCATAGGTTTTATCCTCTTTAACAGATTTTTTTACATCTTTCTTTTTACTTTTAGGTTTTGGAATACTTCCCCAAAAGCTATTTCTGCGAATCACCCGAGGGATGACCTCGGAAACAATATCATCAAACCCCTCTGTGGCGATTGGTAAATACAACCACTTCGGCAAAATCAGATGAGGCTTTAATTCAGGAAATCGCGCACGGGCTTGATCCTGGAATTCTTTTTCAACAGGAAACATACAACCATTCCAGTTCTTATCACCCTTTTCAAAAAGCACGAGAATCATTTTTTCACCCAGATAATAAGCAAAACCGCCGAACATCGATTTTCGGCGGTAGTCGTCTTCTGGTAATAGATCTTCAATCCATTTAAGTTCTTGTGGTTCTTTCGCCATGGATTCACTCTATGCAACTTTTTGCGCGAAAACAAGGCGACTCGCACTAACGTTTCTTCTCTGGCGGAGGTGTTACTTTCCAAATCCGATTTCCAGCATCATCGGCCACTAAAATGGATCCATCTGTTAGAACCAAGGTACTCACAGGTCGGCCATAGACAGTGCTCTTACTGAGGTCCGCAATAAACCCTGTCAGAAAATCTTTTTCGCCATCAATGGCCTCTCCATCTTTAAATGGCACAAAAAGAACTTTATAACCTACGAGAGAAGAGCTATTCCATGATCCGTGCAGTGCCACCAAAGCTCCTTCGTTATACGGTGCTGGAACTTTAGTTCCCGTTGTGAACGTTATACCCAAGGCTGCCGTGTGGGCCCCCACGGAAAAATCAGGTTGAATAGATTTCTCGACAAGATCAGGACGCTCTCCTTTACGACGGGGATCTTCGTTTTTCCCCCAGTAAGCATAAGGCCAACCATAAAAACCATCTTCTTGCACATGCGTGATGTAATCTGGCGGGACGAAATCTCCCAACTCATCACGCTCATTCACAGCCGCCCACAGCCTTGCCGTTTTCGGTTCCCACGCCATGCTGACGGCATTTCTTAAACCACCGGCAAATATTTTCTCTCCACTGCCATCACGATTCATCTGCAAAATCGCAGCGGTGCGAGGATCTAATGGATCCGGCGCTTCCCCAACATTTGAGACTGAGCCGACAGAGACATAAAGCTTGCTACCATCATTTGCCATTAAAAGATGGCGGGTCCAATGGCGCTTTGGCTCAGGAAATGGCAGCGTAGCCACAAGTCGACTTGGTCCTGTTATCTTCTCACCATCAAACGGAAAAGCTAAAACACGTTCAGGCTCTCCGACATAAAATTCATTTTCCCAAACAGTCATACCAAATGGAAAATTCAAATCTTTCAGAAGGACGAAAGAGCTCTCCATTTGGGATCCTGTCATCTTAAAGTATGTAATTTGATTTGGAGATTCAGCTCCCCCATCATCCGGAGTTCGCTTTGCTTGCGAAACAACCACATCACCAGACTCCAACAGGTAAAGTGAACGTGGACTAGCAAGCTCGGCAAAAACCGAAACCATAAATCCTTCGGGTGCAACAGGCATTTTTCCCTCAGGCCAACCAATCACTGTCGATGGATTTGGAACAGAAGGAGTTTCATAGGGTGGTGGCAGAACGGGATTTCTTTCGGCATAGACTTTAATCCCTAACCCAATCATTCCGATCAAAGAAAACATTAATATCAGAAAATTTTTTTTCATCTTTAACCTCCATCCACATTTACGAAGAAAGTTTTCGTAGGGTCAAAATAACTTCTAACACCCGTCTTGTGGCCAATGCTTTGACACAGTCATATGTCCTTCGTAGAATTTCAGAGGAGGAGAATGACATGCGATTCTATATTTATCTTGTTGCCTGCATTCTGCTCTCTTCAACACTGTCATTCGCTCAGGAATCTGAAGAAGAAACCGAAAGCCCCGCTTATTGGGATTATGGTATCGGTTTAGGCGCGGTCTATTACGAACAATATCCAGCTTCGAATCAGTTTTCATTTCTGGCGGTTCCAGCTCCGACGTTTCAGTATCGTGGAAAGATCGTTCGTGCTGACGATAAAGACGGCGCTCATATTTATCTTTATAAAGGAACTGCTTTTAGTATCGAGCTTGCAGGGGCCGGCTATCCAGCGCTCGACTCTTCGAATAATGCGGCCCGCGAAGGCATGGAAGATCTCCCGTGGTTGATTGCTCTGGGACCAGAAATCGTCTCTCGCACAATTGAACATTTCGAATTTGGTCTCGGTGCTTATCAAGCATTGACGACGGACTTCGATATGACCCGCACTTCTGGAGCGATCTTTGAGGGTCGCGTGACCTATCATTTTGATTATCCCTTCGCCGCATACGGTCCATTTCAAGAACCTGGCGCAAGCACAGGACGGCTGACTTTTTCAATGAAAGGCGGAAGCGAAGAGTTTCAGAATCTTTATTTTGAAGTTTCCGATAAGGATGCCACCACCGAACGCCCCGCCTTCGACGCACGCGATGGGTTTCTCAGTTACAACATCAGTTATTTCCAGAATTTTAAGTCAGGTCGCTTCTCTGTCAATCTAGGAGCCATGCTGAGTTCCTATGATCTCTCTGCCAATCGCGCGAGCCCCTTACATAAATCCGATCACAACCTCACAGGACTCATCGGACTTAACTACATCCTCGGCGGCTCGTCCAAACCAGAAGTTCCAGAAAATCAAACTTCCGGCGTCATCAACTCACTACGAAAAAATCGCCAGCTTCGCGAAGGCAATTAGTTCTCAAACTATTCGCTGATAAATTGGGCGACCTGTTCAGTCACGTTTTTATCTTTAAGAATACGACGATGACCCAATCCTTGTGTAGCCAGCAATCGCACATGAGGCCAGGATTGTTTCATGTCTTCCGCTGAAGCAAAAGTCACTTCTTTGTCCTCGCGATCATGCACAATCATTGCCTGCACATGAATGCTATTGCCAATATTGCCGATATTGAGATCTTCAGCTTTCATTCCGACTTTTTTTGCTAAATTTTTATTAAAAATTTTTGTCGCCGCAGCGCTCAGACCAATCATCTTAGTAAAATGACCAACAACGACTGCATAACGCGAAGGTCCTGCAACCAAAACCAATTTTTCTGCCTTGAGTCCCCGAGACACAGACACCACGGAGCAACCCGCTCCAAATGAATGAGCAATAACTGCTTTGAACGGACCTAGCTCTCTTTGAGCATCAATTAAAAATTGTGCGTAAGCTCCAACATTGGTCTGCTCGCCAAGGGAACTCCCATGCGCAGGGCCATCGAGGGCAATCACACGAAATCCACGCTGCACCAGAGGCTCTGCAAATGCACCCATTTGTGTGCCCCGACCACTCCAGCCATGCACTAAAACAACAAGCTGTCCCGATGCCGGCCCCCACTCGTAGGCCGCAATACCGTTCTTTAAAAAATATTTTTTAGCTGAATCAAAATAGGCTTTTTCGCTCTCAGGGCGAGGCACTCGAACAGGCGTCAGAAATAAATCCTCCGCCCACTTCGCTGCCACTCGAGGTATCACCGGCGACAGATATCGCAGCGATGATACCATCATCTTTTTAGTCAAACTCATTTCCATCACTACGGTCTTTCTACAATCGCCACCACACCCATACCACCTGCAGTACAGATAGAAACAAGTCCGCGACCTGATCCTTTTTGCATCAAAATTTTAGACAAACTTGCGAGGATACGACCACCCGTCGCCGCAAATGGATGTCCTAAAGCCAAACTTCCGCCCTTCACATTCATTTTACTGCGATCAATTGAACCTAAAGCTTTGCTTTCACCTAAATGTTTGCGGCAGTACTCATCCGACTCCCAAGCTTTAAGCGTGCACAACACTTGTCCCGCAAAAGCCTCATGGATTTCATAGAAATCGAAATCTTGTAGTTTTAAATTATTACGACGAAGCATTTCAGCCACAGCACGAGTCGGCGCCATTAATAAACCCTCGCCACCGACATAGTCGACGGCCGCATAAGCTACATCCACAAGATAGGCCATGACTGGGAGACCTTTTTTTTGTGCAAACTCTTCAGTACCTAAAAGAATTGCGGAAGCACCATCACTAAGTGGCGTGCTGTTCCCCGCAGTCAATGTTCCCGTTCCCGAGAAATCAAAAGCAGGTTTGAGTTTCGCCAATTTTTCAAGACTTGTATCGCCGCGAACAAAGGTATCTTTTTTCAGACCTTTAAATTCAAATACCAAGTCATTGTAAAAACCTTCTTTGTAAGCTTTTTCAGCGTTTTGATGACTGGCAAAAGCCAATTCATCTTGAGCTTCACGCGTGATCTTCCACTCTTTGACCATCAATTCCGTATGCTGTCCCATTGACAAACCTGTACGGGGTTCCTGCACATTCGGAAAACGCGGTTTTAAATATTCCGGTTTGATCTCCGTAAATTTTTTGATTTTTTCCAAAGGCGTTTTGGCCATATTGGCTTCAGTTAAAAGCCATGACAACTCATGAGGTAAAGTCCCCACGATATCACTGTTTGTATCTGTACCGCCGGCGATACCGCTCTCAATTTGTCCGGCCGCGATTTTCAAGGCGATATGAGCCGCCGTCTCCAAGCCGGTTCCGCACGCTCTTTGTACATCGTAACCTGGAGTATGTGGATCTAATCCCGAGCTGAGAACGCTCTCGCGAGTCATATTCCAGTCAGAAGCATTTTTCATCACCGCACCAGTAGATACGTCTCCGACCTGCTCGCCAATAAGATTGGTTTTTGCGACTAAGTCTTTAAGAGTGGCTTGCATCAATTCACGATTTGACGTGCGAGAATAGTTTGTAAAAGATTTCGTGAATGGAGTTCTAGATCCACCTAAAATCGCGACGGGTCTCATAGTTTTGCTTTTCATACAGTTTCCTTTAAAAGAGTCCTAAAAGATGTTGCTATCTACCTACCGATAGGTAGATAATAAGGGAGTTCTCAACGAATTGCAAGGACCCGCCTTAAGGATAAATTGAATGGACACAAGAACTCGCGCCCTTGACCTCGCTCGCCATTATCTCCAAACCCTGGGTTTTAATGGCTTTAGTTTCCAAACTATTGCCGATTCCCTTGGGATCCGAAAAGCGAGTCTGCATTACTATTTTGCCTCAAAAGAAGACCTTGGGATCGCCCTTTTAGAAGAATACCGTAAGGCCTACGAAGAATGGACGGCCAGTGTCGCTAAACTTTCCGCACATAAAAAGCTCGAACAGATGTTTAAGATTTTTTATAAGATGTCACTCGACAACAATAAAATCTGCCCCGCAGGTGGTTTAAGTGCAGATTTTAACAGTCTCTCAGCTAAAATGAAAAAAAGACTTTTGGAGTTTCACACCATTCAAAGAAATTGGCTGATTGAAACCCTCACTCAAGGTGTACAAGAAAAGTCCCTAAAAAAGAATCTGGCTATTGAAGAGACCGCAGATCTGATTCTTGCCAGCATACAAGGCGGCGTTCAAATCGCACGCATGAGAGGCGAGGCCCAAAGCTTTAAAGCAAGTTCTAAGAACTTGCTCGCGAGCATCTCGGCCTAACTAAAAGATTACACGACAGTATCATCGTGACCAAAGATCTGGCGGTATTTCACCATAAACCAATCCTGGAAACGATCGACGTACAAATGCACAGCTGGAATCACATACAACGTCAGCAATGTCGAACTGATTGTACCACCAATCACAACAATACCTAAACTTGTACGCGACTTAGAAGCTTCATTCAAACCGATGGCAACTGGAACCATTCCGGCAATAAGCGCTAAACTTGTCATAATAATCGGACGAAGACGAGTCTCACCCGCTTTAATCAAAGCTTCTTTACGACTCACACCTTCCTTTTGTCGCTCCATCGCGGAGTCAATCAAAAGAATCGAGTTTTTCGTCGCCAGCCCCATCAACATCACACACCCGATCATAGAGAAAAGGTCAAAGCTAGAACGCGCAACAAATAACGACAAGAAAGCTCCACAAGCTGCCAGCGGAATCACCGACATAATCGTAAACGGAGTGATAAACGAACCATAAAGGCTCGCTAACACCAAAAAGATAAACATCACGCCGAGCCCTAAAGAAACTAAGATATTTGTCATCAATTCAGCAAAACGCTCCGCCTCACCAACGAAACTAAACGTGACGCCAGGTGGTGGTTTTAATTCTGTCGCGCCCAGTTTGTTGATTTCACTCATAACACCCCCCAAACCTTTTCCACCGGGAGTGATATCAGCGGACAACTGAATATAGCGATTGCGATTTTCACGTAAAATCACCGAAGGACCTTGAGCCTCCTTGAGCTCCGCCACATTTGCTAAAGGAACCAAACGCTGATTTAAGTTTGGAACTTTCAAATAAGGATACTGCTCACGGAGGTCTCGCTGATCTGGCTGCAAACGAATGCGCACGTCGTAGTTCACACCGTTCTCGCGATAAATTGCAGGCGTCTGGCCTTCAATCAAAGTGCGAAGCTCATTGCCCACTCCCGTCACCGTTACGCCCGACGCTTTTGCCACTTCAGATTTCAGCTTAATCTGAAACTCAGGTTTTCCCTCGCGATAGCTGCTATCCACCTGTTGCAAACTTGGATTTGTCTTTAGTTTTTCCAAAACCTTTTGCGAATACTTCACGAGGTCATCCATATTCTGACCCACGATATTTAAGTTAAACTGGCGGCTATTCTGCTGTCCTGGATTATCGGTAACAATGATATTGTATTTTTCAAGACCCTTGTACGCCTCACGAAGGGAATCTTTTGTTTCCGTGGTGTTTTTATTTCTCTTTTTTGAAGGTACGAGGCGAACAAACAAACTTCCCTTATGAGCTTCTGAATTAGATGAGCCGACAAAAGTTACGATATCTTCAATTTCCGTAAATTTTTTCGTACGACTTTCAATTTCTCGCGCCACTTCATCGGTTCCATCCAAACTGGCTCCTGGGGGCAATTCAAAAAGAACGAAAAACTCTCCATTGTCTTGTGCTGGTAAGAATGTGAACGGCACACGAGTCGCAATAAACAACGAAAAGACAAAAATCCCGATCGCACCCGCAATAGTTTTAAGCGGATGTTCAAGCGACCACTTCAATGTCTTCACATAAATTTGTTCAAGCCAGGTTTGGAATAGATCAAACTTTTTAAGAGCGATTTTATTCCAGCGACCGAATTTCGAAGTGGGCTCTTTATGCGAGTGCTCACCTGCCACATACGCCGACAATGCCGGCGCTACAAAAAGACCATCAAACAGACTCACGATCATTGCAAAACAAATTGTGAGACCAAATTGCTTGAAGAACTGACCTACGATGCCTTGCAAATTTCCGATCGGACCAAAAACCGCCAAGATCGTCAAGGTCGTTGCAATAACCGCCAAAGTCACTTCGTTCGTACCCACTACTGCTGCTTTTTTCGCAGACATACCTGCTTCGAGTTTGCGAAAAATATTTTCCCGTACAACGATGGCATCGTCGACCAACAAACCTACAACCAAACTCATCGCGAGTAAGCTCATAATGTTAATCGAGAACCCAAAGATTCCCATCACAATACAAGCTCCCAATAAAGAGTTCGGTAACGCAAATCCCGTAATAAGAGTTGATTTCATGCTTCCCAGAAAGAAGTAGACCACGATAACCGTTAATAGAACCCCAAAGAAAATCGACTCGTAAACGTCAAAAACGTTCGCACGGATTTTATTACTTGTATCTTGAACGACTTTCATTGAGGCATGGATACCCTGAGCTTTAAATTCCGCATTGATTTTATCAACCTTGGCGCGTACATCGTCAGCAACTTTCACAGAGTTCGCACCCGATTGACGGAAGATACTAAAGTTAATTGCCTTCTTTCCATTGAAGCGGCTGCGAGTCGTTTCATCCTCTAAGGTGTCGACGATCTTACCGACACTGCTGATTGTGATGGGATGATACACGTCAGCCAACCGCAACACCGTAGATCCGATTTCTTCTTTGCTTTGATACTGCGCTAAAGTTCTAAAAGAATACTGAGTCGCCCCATCTTCGATTTTACCAGCCGGAACATTTCGCCCACCACTACGAAGAGCCTCCGCAACCGAGCTTGAAGAAATATCTGTTCCATTTAATTTATCTCGATCCAAACTCACGTGAATTTCCCGTTTGCGACCGCCTAGGATTTCGACCTGACCCACTTGATAAACCTGTTCGAATTGCGGAGAAATCACTTCTTTCGCAAGATCGTAGAGTTTTCCGTCGGGCATATCCGCCTGCAACGCAATATACATAATCGGCGCATCGGACGGACTCACTTTACGAATCACGGGCTCATCGACATCATCTGGCAAATCGCGCATCGCATTTGAAACTTTGGCGCGCACTTCTTGCTCGGCAAAGTTCAAATTCGTTTTCATTGAAAACTCAATCGTTAAAACACTTACGCTCTCCATGTTTTGCGAAGAAACTTTTTGCACTCCCGAAATTGTCGCGACCTGATCTTCCAAGACTTTTGAAACTTCGGTTTCAATCTCTTGCGGTCCCGCTCCTGGGTAAGTGGTTTGCACAACAACGGTCGGCAAACTCACGTCGGGATAAAGATCAATAGGCAAACTCTTCAGCGCCATTGCACCAAGAGTGAGCATAAGAATCACGATTGAAAAAATAAAAATAGGATGACGAACGGAAAGTAATGCTGGTGACATAGGCTCGCGAAACTAACAGCAACGCCTACGCTCGACAAGAAAAGTTAAATTCGAAGTCCTTAGGATGTGTCGCCTATTTCACACAACGAACGTAAATATAGGGACTGTATGCATAGTCATATCCCCAGCTGCCATCCGAAATTTTCAAAAACATATAAGTATTTTGGACTGCTGGGTTTGCGGAACGTGTCCAGAGGTTGTTACTGGTTTGAGTAACTCCTAAATACAACGAAAGATCTGCTTGATTGGGAACTCGCCATCCCGACTCTGGCGTCGCAGGATCACATGCCGTTTTATCTAATTTGAATTCACAAGGGTCTGCGAGTTGGGCACAATACTGAGTCGCTTCCGGCAACGTCATAGGTGATGCACTCTCTGCAGAAAGCATTGTCACCCATTGAGTCGTTCCTGCAGCAACTTGCTGCTGCTCTTGCTTGTCTTCGCACGCGGCAAAGACCAAGAAACTCAGTACTATGAAGAAAGTTCGATAGAGTGACTGCATTGCACTTTTTATCGGCAACGCGAGTCTTTATATTGAGTCCAGCATATCGTAAGTGAAGCCCTCTCTTTACTTTCGTAGATGATTGAGAGCGGACTCAATGAACGCCTGGACCTTGGGCGCAATAAACCGCTGGGCTGGATAGACGAAAGACAATTGAAAACTTCCCCAACCCCATTGAGGTAAGACTTTAACCAACTTTCCCATCTGACTTTCATCTTCACACAAAAAATCCGGAATCAGGCCAATACCCTGCCCTTGCATAACAAAAGTTTTGATAACTTCCATATCATCAACAAGAAGTCGTCCTTGAAAAGGAACTTCAATTTCCTCCCCCTCACGCTGCAAGCGAATTTTATCAAATGCCATCGAGGAATAAGAAACACCGGCATGCTTACTTAATTCTCGCGGATGCCGAGGAGCTCCTTTTTTCTTAATATAGGCAGCACTCGCCCACAACGAAGCTCCCGTCGAAATAAATTTTCTTGCGATCATTGTTGAATCTTTGAGAGAACCAAAGCGAAATCCTAAATCAACACCCTCACCAATTAAATCCACCAGGCGATTTGTCGCAATAATTTCCACACGAACTTTCGGATAAGCCTTTAGATAATCGGTGATGATGGGTGCTAAAAGCACTCGTGCCACATCGGCCGTCGCCGTCAATCGCAGGACACCTTCCGGTTCACTTCGAGCATTGGTGAGTTCCTTCTCACCAGCTTCCACCTCGGCTAGTGCTCGCACACAGCGTTTATAAAAGGCTTCTCCGGACTCGGTCACATTCAGCTTGCGAGTCGTTCGGTGAATCAAAGTGATACCCAACCTTTTTTCGAGAGCCGCCACTTTTCCACTCACGGTTGTAACAGGCATTCCCAATTGGCGGGCCGCCACAGTGAAGCTTCCGGCCTGGACTACTTTTACAAAGACATCAATTCCATCTAAATTCATATAAACCCTATTATACGGTTATCCGTAAAATATTTCCATATTTTACTATCTAATCAAGAGCTTCTTTTAGCACTACCCTGATCATGTCAGATTAAACAATCTCATTCAGGAGTAGAAATATGAAAAACGAAACACTTCTCGTCACAGGCGCTTCCGGTCACTTGGGCCAACTCGTCCTAAACGCCCTTCTTAAGCAGCAACCAGGTCGCAAAATAATCGCAACCACGCGTAAGCCCGCAACACTTGCCAAGTACGCCACTCAAGGTGTCGATGTGCGTGCTGCCGACTTTGACAAGGTCGACACTCTCACGACGGCATTCGCGGGGGCGGATCGTCTATTGTTGATTAGTACCGACGCGATCGGATCTCGCCTTAACCAACATAAAAATGCCATTGAAGCGGCCGTGAAAGCGGGAGTGAAACACCTCATCTACACGTCATTCCCTCATGCTGATAAATCACCGGCGTTCGTAGCACCGGAACATATCGCGACTGAAGAGCTTATTAAAAAAAGTGGGCTCTCATATACAATTCTTCGCAACAATCTTTATACCGATAACCTCTTGGGACAATTAAGCACTGCTTTTGCAATGGGAGCCTTTGCCGGCACTGCCGGAAAAGGGAAAATTGCCTACGTCACGCGCGAAGATTGTGCAGATGCCGCAGCCGGCGCTCTTGCTTCAAGTGAAAGTAAAAATACAGTCGTCGACATCACCGGCGCAGAAGCTTTAAGTTATGAAGAAATTGCGGGGATTGCAGGAGAAATTGCCGGTCACAAACTTCCATATGTCGATATGTCAGAAGCCGATTTCAAACAAGCTTTGATGAAATCAGGCCTTCCAGAAATCTGGGCCGATGGATATGTTTCTTTTGATGTGACGGCCAAACAAGGTCTTTTGAATCAACCTTCCGAAGCCGTTCTCAAGTACACAGGTCATCAGCCAAAAAGTCTCCGAGCCTTCCTTCAGGAAAATAAAGCGAGCTTTTTGAAGTAAAAACTCAAAAGGGGCCTTCAGGCCCCTTCTTTCGCAAGGCAGCACGCTACTTTATGCCTTAATTTTAAGCAGCGCCTTGACTCGCCTTTCATTTCTCGATCTATTGTCATGGTGAAACTCCTCAGAGAAAACCTTCAGGTTTTTAAATTGATAGCCTTGCCTCTTTTTCTCCTCGTCGTTTTATCGAGCAATATAGACCAGTACCTAAATATGCGCATGGAACAAGTCCTTCGCGATCCGATGGGTATCACAAGTTCTCTCTATATTTTCGGCGTGCTGTCTTTAATTTCTGGAATTGTTTTTCCTGTCGTCCTCTTTACCATGGCGATCTACGCCCTTCGCTCGCTTGAAGGCGTGCAAAAAAGTTTTGGCGAATTTTTCCATTACTATATCAATCAGATCTTTATCGAAAGCCTGCGCTCGTGGGGGAAAATGCTCCTCTGGGGACTTCTATTTATTCTTCCAGGTCTTTGGAAGTTTCTCGAGTACTCGTTGGTTCCTTTTGTCGTGACGTCGTCTGAAAAATACGATGCGGGTCACGAAGACGCACTTCAAGCTTCAGCAAAAGTCTTCCGCAAAAATTGGGGAAAAATCTTAGGCCTGTTTTTACTGTTTCATATTTTTATTCCCTTGGTCCTGACAGGACTCTTTGATGCCTATCGCCTGCTCTGGAAAACTCCGGTGGCAAGCTTGGGACTTAATTTAATCGACACTTATTTATTAGTTTTATCGACACAGATTTTATTCCGAATTTTTAGAAGCGAGGTAGCTGCCCATGAGTCTCATGTTTAATTGGAAAGACATTAAAAACCGCGGCAAAGGACTGACTTTCGATGACGTCCTGATCATGCCAGCCAAATCAGATATTCGTTCTCGTCGCGACCCGCGCTTGACGTCGAAGCTGACGAAAAATCTTACCATCGAAACTCCAATCATCAGTGCCAACATGGACACTGTGACTGAGTACGATATGGCATTTGCAATGAACCAATTGGGTGCGACTGGCATTCTTCACCGCTTCTACACCATCGAAGAGCAAGCCACACAAGCAGCTCGCCTTCGTGATGCCGGTGTTAAAATCATCTCTGCCAGCGTGGGCGTTGGCGAAGAATTCAAAGCACGCGCAAAAGCCGTCATTGATTCAGGTGTTAATGTGATCACGATTGATATCGCTCACGGTCACTCTATCCAAATGATGGAAACCATGAAGTGGTTGAAAGACACTTATCCAAAAATCGAATTGATCGCAGGAAATCTGGCAACTCCAGATGCCGCTCGTGATTTGATCGAAGCTGGCGCTGACGCCATCAAAGTCGGTATTGGTCCTGGCTCGATGTGTACAACTCGTATCATCACGGGTTGTGGCGTCCCTCAACTCACGGCTATTGCTCTGTGTTCTGAAATTGCAGAAAGCTATGGCGTTCCTGTTATCGCCGACGGCGGTATCCGTACATCGGGTGATATGGTGAAAGCCTTCGCAGCGGGCGCTAGCACAGTGATGCTAGGAAGCATGCTCTCAGGAACAATTGAATCTCCGGGAGAAATCAAAAATGGTAAGAAGCAATACCGCGGTATGGCTTCGCGTGCCGCTCAAGATTCTTGGAGAGGTGGCGTACCAGAGGGTATGGCTCCAGAGGGTGAATCCACTCAAGTTGCTGTTAAAGGACACGTAAAAGATGTGATCCTTGAAGTGACTGGCGGTATTCGCAGCGGTATGAGCTATGTCAATGCAACAAGCATTGCTGAGATTAAAGACAAAGCCCTCTTTATGGAAATGTCCACTAATGGTATTTCTGAATCTCGAGCTCACGGAGTGAAATAGTCATCATGCCATCAGACGCGCGCCCCATAGGTGTATTCGATTCGGGAATTGGAGGACTTACAGTTCTCAAGGAACTTGCCTTGCAATTCCCGCAGGAGAATTTTCTCTATCTTGGAGACACCGCGCGCCTCCCTTATGGATCCAAATCTCCCGGCACAATTCGTCGTTATTCAGAACAGAATATTCAGTTCCTTGAAAAACAAAACGTCAAAGCCATCGTGATAGCCTGCAACTCGGCATCCACTCAAGTTCCCGAAAGCGAATTTGATGGTCTGCCGATTTATAATGTGATCACACCGGGCTCGCAAAAAGCCGTGGAAACTTCAATGGCAGGTCGCATCGGTGTTCTGGGAACACGTGCGACGATTAACAGCCAAGCGTACACCAAAAAGATTTTGCAATTTAATCCTAAAGCGCAGGTTTTCGATCAAGCCTGCCCGCTTTTTGTTCCGCTCGCAGAGGAAGGCTGGGATTCAGATCCGGTTACAAACTTGATCGTTTTCCGATACCTCAATCCACTTTTGCAAAATCATATCGACACTTTGATTTTGGGCTGCACTCACTATCCGATTTTAAAAAATTCCATCGCACGCGTAACGGGTTCAAGCATAGAGCTCGTTGATTCGGGTGAAGCGATTGCCCAATGGATTGAAAAAGATTTTTCAACAGGCCGACTCCACCGACGTGAAGATAAAACACCTCGCCGTATTGATGTGACGACCACAGATTCGTCAGCGCATTTTTCAGAAATGGCCATTCGAATTCTTAAACCCGTCAAAGCTGACGAGTTTAGAACTGTTGATATTTAATTAAATACAAATTTCGAGAGGCAGATCTTGCAAGTTGTATTGGCTTGCCATCGAATAGCCATAAGCTCCGGAATCCATCACAGCGACGAAGTCTCCCTCTGCCACGCCTGTGATCGAGCGATCTTTGGCAAAGAAATCCGAAGACTCACAAATAGGTCCCACGATATCACACACCATCGCTCCTGATTTTTTAACCAGTGGTATGATTTCATGATGAGCTTCATAGAGTGAAGGACGAATCAAGTGATTCATACCGGCATCGATAATAGCAAAAGTCTTTTGTGAAGTTTTTTTGATGTACTGAACTTGAGAAATCAAAACTCCGCAATGCCCCATCAACCAGCGGCCCGGCTCGGATTGCAAAGAGGCGTTCAGATCCGTCAACGTACTCAATGTGATTTGCGCATATTCCTGCAAAAGTGATTCTTCCAGAGCCAAATCCTGGCGATCATAAAAAATCCCTAAGCCGCCACCGAAATCAAAACGCTGCAGACTTGGAAACTGCGCTTGAAGATCCCGATACACGTTTTTAAGACGCAACAACGCTTCCTGATAGCCCGCAAACTCCAACATCTGCGAACCAAGATGCAAACTCACACCCACTAGCTCCAGGGAAGATTTGTACTTTTGCAAACAAGCGATCAAAGCTGGAATCAAAGAAAGTTCCATACCGAACTTGTTATCTTTTAGACCTGTTGCGATATAAGGGTGAGTTTTAATATCAATGTCAGGGTTCAAGCGAAGCGCAATAGATGCCTTCATCGATTTAGCAGCGGCCATTTCCCCAATACGCTCAAGCTCGGGCAAACTCTCCACATTGATTTGATAAATTCCAAGACGCAAAGCCTCTTCAATTTCAAAACGTGTCTTTCCGACGCCGCTATAAACGATATCCTCGGGGCCGAAGCCACTCTCTAAGGCTCGCTTAATTTCACCTAGGGAAACGACATCCGCCCCTGCCCCCATGGATTTCAACTTCTGCAGAACTTGCGGATGCGAATTGGCCTTCATCGCATAAAAAAGACGCACGCCTTTTAGTGCCTCACTCATCTTTTGGTATCTTTGCTCTAAAAATTGCAGATCATACACGTAAATGGGACGCGCATAATTTGCACACAATGGCAAAAGTGGTTTTTTATAGGGGCCGAAGACAAGTTCGTTATTGATATATTCCACCAGGACCTCGTACTATCATTCTGACTTATCAAGGAACATTTGTCATGAAAACTTCGATTTTTACTTACACTTCCAAGGGCCTCCCGGTTGTCGCCTACGAATTCCAAAACAATGGACCTGAAGTCCTAATTTTGGGTGGTGTCCACGGTGATGAGGTTGAAGGCGTTATCGCAGCTCAAGAGCTCTTGAAGCACTTTATGAAGTCCTTCCCTTACAAACTAAACCTCACTCTTGTTCCCCAATTCAATCTTGAAGGCGTGGTTTTCAAAACCCGCGGGAACGGAAATGGCTATGATTTGAATCGCAACCTTCCGACAAAAGATTGGTCGCCTGAAGTGAAAACTCCCCGTTATCATCCGGGACCATTTGCTGGCAGCGAAAACGAAAACAAAGGCTTGATCGAATACATCGAGAAAAAATCTCCGAAGCTGATTTTGTCTTTACATTCATGGCACCCTGTTTTGAATGTGAACGGCGATTGTAAAGCTGTAGCTGAAGTTCTCGCACGTATGACAGGTTATAAAATCGATGATGATATCGGTTACCCAACACCTGGGTGCTTAGGTACATACGCTGGACTTGAAAGAAAAAGTCCGACACTAACTTATGAGATTGAACGCGGTCTCTCAGCTGAAAAAATCATCGAGATCCATGTTCCCGCTATCTTAGAATCCCTGAAAGTTTTGGAGTAAAGAGGTTTCCTATGCAAAATGAAGTTAATAAAATCTACGCCGACGTTCAAAACGGCAAATCAGTTGATCAGTTTTCAACAGACGATTTGAAACATGTCTTTGAGGTGATTGAAGGCCTGGACAGCGGAAAACTTCGTGTCGCAGAAAAAACTGCTGACGGCTGGAAAACAAACGACTGGATTAAAAAAGCCATCTTGCTTTACTTCCGCATTCAAAAAATGACAGTGATGCAGGCCGGAGATTTCACATATTGGGATAAAATCCCTGTGAAACAATGGAGCGAAGAAGAGGGCGTTCGCGTCGTTCCTCACGCACTTGCTCGCAAAGGCTGCTTTATCGAAAAAGGGGCGATCTTAATGCCTTCTTACGTGAACATCGGCGCTTATGTCGGCGCTGGTACAATGGTAGACACTTGGGCAACAGTGGGCTCGTGCGCACAAATCGGTAAAAACGTGCACCTTTCGGGTGGCGTCGGTATCGGTGGAGTTTTAGAACCTGTTCAAGCAAGTCCCGTAATCATCGAGGACAACGTTTTCGTCGGCAGTCGTTGTATCGTGGTTGAAGGTGCCGTGATCGAAGAAGGTGCCGTTCTCGGTGCCGGTGTGACAATCACTGCCAGTACAAAAATCATCGATGTCACAGGCGAAAAACCAGTGGAATACAAAGGACGCGTTCCTTCGAACTGTGTCGTGATCCCGGGTACTCAAATGAAAGATTTCGCAGCTGGAACTTACGGCGTTCCTTGCGCATTGATCATTGGAAAAAGAAAACCAAGCACAGACCTTAAAACCTCACTGACAGACGCCCTCCGCGACTATCAAGTGAGCGTATAAGTTACTTTACTCGCAGAGCCTCTGATGGAGAAACTTCCGCAGAGGTTCTTGCTGGCAGATACGATCCGAACCACGCAATAAAACCACTCACGATCAGAACTCCAAAGACAAGCCACCAGTCCACAAGAGCGGGAATGCTCGAGTCGTAATAGATATCCGACTGGAAAAGTGTAATAGGATTGGCTTGAATATAAAGGCTGACCCCTGTTCCCAAAATCACGCCAGTCAACACGCCGATACTTGCGAGTATAAAGCCCATTTGCGTAAAGGTTTTCACCGTCTGAGAACCTGAAAAACCCAATGTTCTTAGAATTGCAATATCGCGGCGTTTTTGTGACAGCAATAGTGCAAGCACTGTTAAAATCGAACTTGCGGCAATCATTCCGGCAAGGCCCAGGAAAGTTCCGATCGAAAGCTTTTCAAGTCTCAAAGCATAAAGAAGAGCCGAGTTGCGATCCATCCAAGTTTCAACAACAACTCCATCAAATTTTTGCAAATCGTCTTTGTATTTATTGATGGCTGAATCATCGCCCAACCACACCTCGATGCCCACTTTACGGCTGGCATCATCATAAAACGAACGCAGCGATTTTCCACGTTGATAGAAAATGTACTGAGCATCAATATCAGCAAGACTCGTTGTCACGATTCTTTTAATTCGCACGCGTTCAAATTTGGGAGTTTCACCTGGCGGTAAAAGCAATCCTGTAGGTGCCACCATGGTGACAAAATCGCCTTCAAAAACTCCGAGCGAATGCGCAAGATCAATTCCCATCACAATTTCGCCTTCAGCTGGTATATCGGCTGGATCCCAGAAATACACCGAAGACTGATTGCCCTGTTTTTTCTGATCCATTTTTTGGAGTTGAGAAATGAAATGCTCAAGACTCTCTTTACTCATTCCGCGGGCGATCCCCCCGCGAAACTGACCGTCCTGGGTGCGAATGATCACATCCATGGATTCATAGACAGCGGCTTTATTTTCTGGAGTCTCCAACACCCGCTGAAGAACCGGATGATTTTCCAAAACTGTTATGTTTTGCACGGCCGGGACTTGAATATACAAATGCGGCTCTAATCCCAGAATGCGTTTTTTGATAGAGTCATTCATTCCATTCATCACAAACAGCACAACTAAAAAAGCCGTCACGCTGACTGAAATACCAATCACCGACAGCCAAGCAATTCGGCGAATCAGGGAACCAGCGCGCTTTGAGAATATAAAATGACTAAAGAGATGACCAACCAACATGGCTCCATTTTAGGAGCCTTCAGCTGGGATTCAAGCTATTTATGATTGGCAGGAAGACGCTGCGAAGCTTCTTCTTCGCGAACTTCGTTGACGTTGCTCTTCATGAAGAAACTCTTTTGCATCGCCTTTAAAACGACCACAGTTTCATTCAGAGCTTCGACCATACGGCGGCTGGCTTGCGGAAGCTCAGGCCCCACTTCGTTCACGGCAGGGCCTAATGCGCGAGTTAAAACTGCTAAGTTTTGCGTCATGACCGCGAGGTCCTTCGCCATTTGAGGGTTTTCTTTATTGAGCTCTGGCAAGATGCGGTTGATCTCACTGGTCGTCACCGCCAAATTAGCTACGAGCTTTTGCACACCATCATCATGAGTGGCCTGACGCGAAAGCTTAATAACTTCATTGGACATATTGTTCATGTTTTTCATTAATGGATCTAAGCGGTCAAAGATGCGAACCAAACTCTCCGCACGGCTTTTATCGGCAAAGGCTTCCACCAGAATTTGCATATTTTCCAGAATTCCACCCAATTTACCCAAATAGGCATTGAGCTTTTTTCCACTCATCAGAGTCATAAAATCCATGGTTTCAACAGAGGCAAGATTGCCATTGGCAGCGACAGCTGGGCGAGCTTCAGTCCCCACAGAAATATCAATCACACGCTCCCCGATAATAAAGGGGCGAATCAGTTGCACGATAGAATCTTCACGAATGCGATCTTGGAATTTACCTAAAACATAAAACGTCACGCGGATTTTATTATCCGCCTGAAGATCAATTTCTTCGACTGCACCCACACGCAGACCTGACATTTGCACCAATGTTCCTTGATGCAATCCATCTGCGGATTCAAAACTTGTCGTATAGCGGACTTTGGCATCAAACCAACCCTGCTTAACTGCAACGGTCAAGGCCGTCAAGGCCACGCCCAAGATAGCTCCTAAGACGAACAACCCTGCAATTCGCTCAAATTTATTGAACTTAATTTTCATCATAGATGAACCACGCGTTTTTCCGGATCGACCTGTTGGAAAAACAACTGGCCTTCATCCAAATGAATAATTTGGTAATCAAGAAGATTCATAAACTTCTCATCGTAAGAGCTAATGAATAAATGCTTCGCAAAACCTTCTTTACGAAGCTTATGTATGCAGTCTACGAACGTATAGATACTGTCTTGGCCAAGTCCAACACTTGGATCGTCAAGCAAAAGCATTTGCGGGTGCATCACCAAAGAACGCATAAGACATGTCAGCTTACGCAAGCGACCCGGCACATGCGCCGGTCTTTCATTGGCATATTTCGCGATATCAAATAGTTTAATGAGCTCTTCCACACGCTCAACAGCTTCTTTTTGCGGAACTGTTTTGTGATACAATAGCGGCAATAACAAATTATCGCGCAACGTGCGGTTGTTGATCAAACCACCAAAGTCAAAAGCATAACCAATTTCCATTCGATAGGGCAAAAACTCTTCAAAAGACATTTCCGTCACGTTCTCACCGTTAATGAGGTACTTACCCGATTGTGGAATTTGCAATCCCGCGAGGATTTGTAAAAGCGAACTTTTACCCGCCCCTTCTTCAGCTTTGACCCAGATGATTTCATTCATCGGAAAATCGAACTCAACATTTTGAATAACAGGATCATTTCCCTCGTGAGTGAACGACACACCTTCAAATTTCAAACTTTCGATTTTCATTAGACCACTCCCAAACTTCTCAGCTGATTTAAATAAAACAAAGCTGTGACAACGAGGTTGAAAATAACAACGAATATAATACTGTTCACAACCGCTTGAGTTGTGACTTGAGGAACTTCATGCGGACTCTTCTTGACTGAAAGACCCTGGTAACAAGACACCACGAAAATAATCATGCCGCTGAAACTGTTTTTAAGAAGGAACATCAAAAAGTCCTCCTTCGCAAAACCACGCATCAACGAATCGGAATAAAATGCAAAAGGCATTTCTTGAATCAAGCGTGTGACCCAGAACCCGCCAAAAAGAGCGACAAAGTTAAAATAAAAAGACAAACACAGAACACTGATCACGCCCCCCAGCACACGCGGGAAGACAATAAAACTCAGAGGATTAATTCCCATACTTTCAAGCGCTTCGATTTCGCGATTGGCGCGCATGTTCCCGATTTCTGACGCAACAGCCGTTCCCGATCTGGCAATTACAACCAGAGCCACTAACAAAGGACCTGCCTCACGCACCACCATGATGATCAAAAAACTTCCGATCATCTGCGTTCCACCAAGCAAAGTTAAATTGCTCAACGCTTGGAGAATTAAAATACTTCCCACCGCCAACGACAAAACCGTCACCAACGGAAGAGCTTGCCAACCTGTGAAATAGATTTGTGCGGAAATAACGCCGACGATTTGGCGAAAGCCCTGGGCGCGATCTAAAATCGTCGCACGCAATGAAACATAGGCCATCAAGAGAACACGGACTGTGTACTCCAAATTCTTTGTAACAAATCTTCCTAAAGAGTCGATTTGTGAAAACAAGAAAGTCATGGGCCTACCTTCGATAAAAACCTTCAGTTTCTTATCGGAAAGTCCCTACAATACTCCTATAGACATAGGTCTTGTTTTGTTCGATTTTTAATAGGCCCAAAGAGAATAGAAAAGTGATTTCAGGGCCTCAAATGAGACCTCCCAGACGGAAGCCTCATAGCGCGGTCCCACAATGGAATGCTTTTCAACGTAAATATTTTCAGGGAAGGTCGCTCGGAAGGTTCGAAACGAACGATACATATGAAGTCGCGAAGTGACTAGCAAGACATCACGACACTTTAACGCTTCCACCAAGGGAAGACTTTGCTGAGCATTTCCATAGGTGGTTTCAGAACGACGGTCCAACACCACATCATTCTCGCTCAGATTTCCGTAAAGGGCCCATAACGGCATAATCTCACGCAAGCGAGCATTGGAGTAGACACCAGAAATCACAAGCTTCTTCACATTTCCATTGGCAAGTAAATCAAACCCTTCGCGTACCCTGCCCGGCCCGCCGGTCAGAACGATGGCACAGTCTGCAGAAGGAGTCTTCACCCACGACTGAATATTTTCATTTTCGATCGACCGATACTCATGAAAGAAACGGTAACCGAGCCCTGCTGCGAGAAACAGCAAGGCCCAAAAGGAACGCGACCTGATAAGTTTCTTAACGGTGCGCAAGGACCTCGATCTCCACGTTTACACCTTTAGGAAGACCGGCAACTGCAACAGTTGAACGTGCGGGAGGAGCATCTTTAAATGCTTTTGCATAGATTTCATTCACAGTCGCAAAATCAGACATATTCGTCAGGAAGATCGTCGTTTTTACGATGTGACCATAGTTCAAACCAGCAGCACCCAAAACAGCTTCGATGTTTTTCATCACCATCTCAGTTTGAGTTTTGATATCGCCAGTGAAGACTTCGTTGGTTTTTGGATCAATAGAAATCTGGCCAGAGCAGAAAAGCAAATCACCCATTTGAATTGCTTGTGAATAAGGACCTACTGCTTTTGGCGCATTGTCTGTATGAATAACTTTTTTAGCCATTGTGATTACTCCTAGAAATAGAAAATGATTCCAGCACTAAACGGGCTGTCAGCGATTGTTCTGAAACGAACATTGTCTGTAGAAAGAATTCCCACGCCGCCTTCAAATGTGAAAGCGAGAGAATCCAAACCCGTGAAAAAGAACTCCGCACCAAAAAGAGCATTCAACTCAAAACCCGATTGAGTCTCATCCAGAGCTTCGTAGTTCACCAAACCCAGCTCACCACCCAAATAGAAGTTCAAATTGTCTTCTTTAAAAACAATTCTTCGCAAAGCCGCATTGAAAGCAAACTTTGATTGATCTTCTTGTGTATCCACACCAAGACCGGCTGCAAATGCAAGATCTGTTGTTGGATAATAAACGGCAGCCAACTCAGCCAAATCCAAAGCAGAGTGACTTTTCACACCCACACCCAAACGGTTTACAAGTTCTTTGGAATGAGCAGAAAAACTCACAACTGATAGAATTAGAACAACTGCTAATCTTTTAAGCATTTCAAATCTCCTAATAAAAATTCCCCTTTATTAAATGCAAAAGAACGCGGAGGCGCAAAAGGATTCTCCGCACTTACGAGCGGTGTCATAAATCATCTGCAGATAACTTTAAAAAAGACCTTATTTGTGAGAGAAAAAGACATGAATTTTCTGTTCGCAATTGCCGGTATTTTCCTATCTCTTCCCTCACACGGTCTGATTTCTAAAGAAGGTATTGAGTACTTCACGCCAGAGCAAAAATCTTATCTTGAAGAAGGTATTGCCGCCTCTGAATGGCCCAGCTACTGCCCGATGACGGCCGAGCTTGCAAAAAATCGTGTGAAACCTCCAAAAGGTGCCATTGGGAAAGCCGAAGTTCTCGTCGTTGATAAATCCCGTCGCTTGCTTCATCTGCTTCACAACGAACAGATTATTGCGAGCTATCGCATTGCCCTAGGCAAGTCTCCGGTCGGTGATAAAGTTCGTGAGGGTGATAACAAAACACCCGAGGGCCGTTACTTTATTGAACTTAAAAACCCCAAGAGCGAATATCACCTAGGGCTCAAGATCAATTATCCGAATAAAGCAGACATCGAAGAAGCTCTCCGCAAAGGAATCAAAGATCCTGGCAAAGACATTCTTTTCCATGGGTTGCCCAACAGTTGGTACAAAAGAAAATTTATTAATCATCCAGAAGATTGGACACGCGGGTGCATGGCCGTGACAGACGCACAGATTGAACAAATCTATGCGTCAGTTGAGATGGGCAGTTATGTGGAAATCTGCCCTTAGAAATTTACTTTAAGATTGATTTCTTAAGTTGAGCGACCCCCTCATCAGCAGGTTTTCCAAGCCAGATTGAAAAAACTTTTTCGATAAATCCTGCTGAGCCTTTGATGTCAGTTACTTGCCCCGAAGTTGTTTCATAAGAAATGCGCTCAGAACCATCCGGCGATTTTGTGCCTAAAACAGTCAGCGACTTTCCTTCTTTTGCCTCACCACCTTTAGCAACAGCACTTAAGAACTCCTGAACACTGGCATCTTCAACATTCACAGAGTTTGCCGCCAAAGCTTCTTTAAAAGATTTTTGAACATTATCAGCATCAACACTGCGAAGGAAATGAAGTTGCATAGCAACCGCCTTTTGCTCTTTCAAAGAGACAAGAGCTCCCGCGTCATTCTTAACAAACTTCTCTGGCGATGCTACGTACAACTGACCAACATAAACTTTTACGTTCACAAAAACGACTTTTTTCGCGCGCAAACCACCACCTACGGATGTGAGCTTCAGTGTCTCACCGCCGATACTTGTTGTTGCAGCAGTTGAGAGAGTGATTTGCTCAACTTTCTGACCCTGACCTTCTGGAGTTAATAGAGCAGCCCAGCCCCAAGATGAAGCAAAAATAAAAGTAGTAAAAATCGTAAGCGCTTTCATATGTCTCCTTTTGTAACAGCTCTCATAGGATTTTTCCCAGACCTCGAAATGTCAACTCGGAAAAGTTTTATTGCTGATTACAGGGGGCTCCTTTACTATTGAGTGAAGGAATTGAGAATGTCAGAGACAAATCGCTCACCTGAAGAACAAACTCTGTTTCGCCAGAAACTCGAGCTTCTTCTCCTCACTGGGGACGAAGCTGTGCTCTCTCATGTGCGCGAAATTATTTCTCTTCATCATCTGACGTTTCGCCACTTTAATGAAGCCGAACTCACGCTACCGGTTCAATCTTCAGAGCTCAAACGCCCCTCTGTCGTTTTTATCTCACAAAAAGAAAATGAATCTCTTCAGGATCTTTCCGGTCATGTGGATCGATTGTTAACAGAATTTCCAAAGTCCTCGATCATCACTTTACTGCATGATTCATCGTTGAAAGAAAATTTAGAGGGCACCGCCAATCCTCGCGTCTTTCCTCTTTCGCAACACGAATTTTTTAAAACAATTAAGTTTGAATCTATTGTTCTAGCAAAAAGTCGCTCTCAATTTTTCGCAATTCAGGCAAGCGACTTATTTCCGATGACATCGATTGATTTTACCGCGTTCGTACAATTGACTTTGAATCAACGCTATCTCGCTGTTCTGTTTAAAAAACTAGTCCTTACAGAAGAACGCTTGGAAAGAATTTCTCGGGCGCCGGGCCTATTGATCCCAGCCACAGAATCGCAAGAATATCACAAGTATATTGCGACTTATTACGACAAATCCGGCGCTTCTCTGAAAAAGCGTGCCCGCTCGCTTTTCTACGCCCTTACTTCAAGCTGGCTTACACTTCTGGATTATTTAATTCTCGATTACAAAACATTTCCAACTGAAGAGGTAAAAATTTGTTTTGAAAATGTCAGAGCTGCCGCCAAAGAAATAGTCGAACTTCTACAAGCCGAAGAAAATCTCTGGGAGACTTTCAAAGACGCTAGCCATAATCATATTTTCAAACTCTGGCGCGAACCATGGATCGCCATTTATGCAGCGACGATCTCAGTTAAAAGCGGCCAAGGAAACCCTGAGGAAACTCTTATCGGAGGTCTCTTTAGTTCTATCGGTTTGATCGATCTTCCAGCGGAAACCTTCCGAAAATACATTGCGTCGGGCGAGCGCGATTTCAGCACTGAAGAAAAAAAGGCTTTTGAAAATGTTCCGATGACTTCTTTAAACCGAAGTTTGGCTAAAAATCTTCCACTGTCAGAAAACGAAAAAAGCATTCTTGTAACAACACAGGAACGTTTCGACGGAAAAGGCTTCCCAAATCAAGTCCCTGCAGAAAAAATCCCAGTTGAAGCCTCGCTGATCCGCTTTGCCACATTGATCGATCGCGGAGCCCGCACGACAATGGAAGAAACCAATGTCGGCTTCCGCTTCCTCCGCGAAAAAATCTGGGAAGCAGAAAACCAAAACACCGGCAACTTCGATCCAACCCTCCTAGAAAAAATCGCCAACGCCCTCCTCTAACAGGTTCCAAGTATCTTGGGCGTGTAAGTTAACAAAACTTTTCTCAATATCTTCTTTCCTTCTTTGAAACTTGGAAAAATGAAGTCTTCAAAGGAGATCACCAATGAAAGTTCTTCTATTTGCTCCCGTTCTGCGCCAAGGCTCTTTTAATAAAAAACTGATTCATATTGTTTATCGCCATCTCCTTGAACAACAAAACTGCACGCCGGAACTTGTTGAATTCAACGAATTCCCGATGCCGATGTACGACGGTGACCTAGAAATACAAAAAGGAATTCCCGACGGCGTAAAACGTCTGGCAAAGAAAATTGAAGAAGCGGATGCGATCATCATTTCTTCGCCCGAATATAATTGGAGTATTCCAGGAACATTCAAAAATGCGATTGATTGGCTCTCTCGCCTTAAACCCGTGCCGCTAGAAAATAAGCACATTTGCCTGATAGGCGCTTCAATTGGTCAATTTGCAGGCATGAGAGGACAAATCGCCGCACGAGTGCCCCTGCAAGCTCTCAAAGCTCATACGTATCCCGATTATTTTGGCTTAGCAAAAGCAGAAACAGCCTTCGATGAACAAGGACATCTGAAAGACCCTCAGCAGACAGAACGCCTGAAAGGTGTCGTCGACAGTTTTCTCAAATATGCGGAAGGCAGAAATCTTCCATTTGAACGTTTAGATGAATTTTTAGAGGAACAAATCCACCAATCACCGCAACAGCACTAGAGGCTGTTGCGAAAATTGATTTAAATTTTTTCTGAACTAGAATTCTGAATCAGAGCGAGAAATCTTTCAGCCGGCATTACGTGGAGTTTCCGTGACAACACGAACCTCAGCAGGCACGCGTGGTTGCTTCACTTCTTTTTCTTCAACTTTTGCCACTTGTTCTTCTTGATGACCATGGTTGCTGTTGAGATTCAAAAGCACCACACCCAAAATAATCAAACTTGTCGCAAGAATTTTTTGCAGTGGAAGAGGTTCATTAAAGAGAACCAAACCAACAACTGCCATGATCGCAGTGCCGACTCCGGCCCAAATTGCATAAACTTGACCAACTGGAAGAGTTTTCAATGCCAGCGTGAGCCCCACAAAGCAGATTCCATAACAGACGAAAATCAGTATGGATGGAACCACCTTTGTGAATCCCTCCGAGTATTTCATACTCATCGTTCCTAAAATTTCAAAAATAATTGCTGCTGCTAGATACAGATATGCCATAAAGCACCCTTTTCATTGCTGACCTTTCTCTCGTATTCAGTTTTTTTATCCCCGTGTCTCGGGCGAGTCCCCGAGAAGAATCTTTTTTGAACAGACCAAAAAGACTTAAAAAGTGAACAGGAAAATTAGTTCCTGTATTTGATATATCTAGAATACCACAGCCCTACCCCGAAAGTCTCCAGCGACTCGACTAAACTTTTATAATACAGAGATTTCGCATATTTAGCGATGAGACACACAGTTTAAAATGAGGTCTTTTTGCACCCTAACAATCAAACTGAAGTTTATTGAATGCGTCATTTTGAAACGCATTTTTTAATGAAAAAAGAATCGAAATGATTCAGACGGAAAGCATCTTCGCCGCCAACATCAACTGCCTACACACAAAAATGATTCAAGAAGATTCAAAAATCCAAAATTTCTAAAAGAAACTCGAACCAAAGTTCGAAGAGTTTTAAGCCAAATTCAGGACAAAAAAACGCCAGGAAGGCATTTTTTCGCGAAAGCTTCGC